>NZ_JAIOUO010000001.1 GCF_019931195.1 Marinobacter sp. F4216
GAAGTGAAACAGGCCTGCGCCGATGGTAGTGTGGCATTGCCCATGCGAGAGTAGGTCATCGTCAGACTCCTAATACCAAAACCCCCGACAGCACCGCTGCCGGGGGTTTTTTATTGCCCGCAAAAACGTGTTTCGGGTGATATACTCCTGCGATCATGAGACAGTATTTTTGATGGAGTCGAGGAATGTCCACCAACGATCACCTGGTTGTATTTGATACCACTCTCCGGGATGGAGAGCAGAGTCCCGGCGCCACCATGAACAAGGCGGAGAAGCTCCGGATTGCGAAGGCGCTGGAGAAGCTTCGGGTGGATGTCATTGAGGCGGGCTTCGCCATCGCGAGTCAGGGGGATTTCGAGGCGGTCAAGGCCATTGCGGAGTCCATCAAGGGGTCGACGGTCTGTAGCCTTGCGCGCGCATTGGATAAAGATATCGATCGCGCCGCCGAGGCGATTCGGCCAGCTGCGAAGGGGCGAATTCATACCTTTATTGCGACCTCTCCCATTCATATGAGGCACAAGCTTCAAATGGAGCCGGATGAGGTTGTCGAGCAGGCAGTCCGCGCGGTTAAACGAGCCCGTAACCACGTAGAAGACGTCGAGTTTTCCTGTGAGGATGCCGGTCGTTCCGAGCTGGATTTTCTTTGTAGAGTCATTGAGGCGGCGATTGACGCGGGTGCGCGCACCATCAATATCCCGGATACGGTTGGCTACGCCATTCCGGAGCAGTTTGGGGAGACCATCGGGCAGTTGATGAGCCGGATCCCCAATGCCGACAAAGCTATTTTCTCCGTGCACTGTCACAACGATCTGGGGCTGGCTGTAGCGAACTCCCTTGCGGCTGTATCTCATGGTGCACGCCAGGTTGAATGTACGATAAACGGTCTGGGCGAGCGGGCCGGTAATGCCTCGCTTGAAGAGATTGTCATGGCAGTGCGCACTCGTCAGGATCTGTTCCATATCGATACCGGTATAGATACCTCGCACATCGTCCCAGCCTCCCGTTTGGTTTCCACCATCACTGGCTTCCCGGTACAGCCGAACAAGGCGATAGTGGGAGCGAATGCATTTGCCCATGAATCCGGTATTCACCAGGATGGTGTGTTGAAGCACCGCGAAACCTACGAAATCATGCGTGCGGAAGATGTCGGCTGGCACACCAACAGTCTCGTGTTGGGTAAGCATTCAGGCCGCAATGCGTTCCGCACCCGGTTGCTGGAACTAGGCATTCAGTTCGAGACGGAGACGGAACTGAATGAGGCGTTTACCCGCTTCAAGGCACTGGCTGATCTCAAGCACGAAATCTTTGATGAAGATTTGCAGGCGATTGCCAGTGATACGCGGCAAAAAGAAGACGTCGGACGATATGGATTGGTGTGCATGCGGGTGTGCTCTGAGACCGGTGTTATCCCGAAGGCCGAGCTGACGCTGACGGTCGATGGAAAAGAGCACAAGGTTGAAGCTGAAGGAAGCGGTCCTGTCGATGCCACATTCAAGGCGATCGAATCCCAGGTGGATTCCGGCTGCAATCTGCAGCTGTATTCAGTAAATAACATCACCAGTGGTACTGATGCCCAGGGCGAAGTGACCGTCCGGTTGGAACGTGGAGGCCGGATCGTCAATGGCGTGGGTTCGGATACCGACATTATTATCGCGTCCGCCAAGGCTTATATAGAGGCGCTTAACCTCATTAGCAGTGGCGGTATTCGTCAGCATCCCCAGGTATCGGATGTCTGAACCCAAAACGGTAGTGTCTGAGTAGTCGCTATGATTCGATCGGAAAACGAACGGCAGTTTTATCTTGGCATGGTCGGGGTGAGCCTCTGGTATGCCCGGGAGCCCCTGCCCGGTGCCGCGCCAAGCCCAGAGTTCGTCTTTCATGAGTCGGAGCCAGCTACCGATAGCCGGGCTGATGAGGCGCTTGCCGACCTTCCGATTCCTGCCAGGCCAGCTCAGTTAACGAAGCCAGCCGCGCCCGCTGACAAGGGGGCGGCAAAGGCTCGGGTTTCAAACCTTCAGGCATTGGTTGGTGGTAAGGAGTCCGGAGCGGAGTCCGCGCAACCGGTGCAAAAGTCTGCGTCTCCAGTCAAGGCTCCGGAGCCAGAGGTGTCGGCGCCAAAAAAACAGCCCCTGGTCGAAGACGTCGAGGCGGTGTCAGCTGCGGCGCCCCTGAAGCTGGCGTTGAAATTGTGGAAGGGCAAGCGCTTTGTCCTGATTTCTGATTTGTCGAGCGGGGCGAGTCTCAAGCTGCAGGAGGCACTGGCGGAGAACATCCTGAAAAGCATCGGGGAGCATTCCGTTGAATCGTCTGGGCCCATCAGCTGGCCGCTATTCAATAACCTTCGGGCCCCCGGTAACGCTCTTTCGGACCTTCAATCGGTACTGGAGCATGCCCTGAGTCAGATTGAGGGGCAGAAGGTCATAGTCCTAGGGGCGCTTCTGCCCGAAGCGGAAGGCGATTGGCTTCAGCGTCTCGCCGGATGTAAATCGGACGTCCAGTTTCCGCTGACGCTGGCAGAGCTTGCGTCGGATCCCAATCAGAAGCGAGCATTGTGGGAGCAACTGAAACCCTTCGCCAGTTAATATGTCAGAGCAGAAAGCTTCAGATTTCGACGTCCGCATTAAACCGATGCTGGAAGTCGATGTGCCGGATGTGCTCGAAATCGAGCGTCAGGGCCACAGTTTTCCCTGGACGGAAGCCATTTTTCGGGACAGCTTCCGTGGCAACTATCGACTGTGGACTGCGTGGGCAGAAGAGCGTCTGTTGGGATTTGCCGTTGTCGCCTACCTGTTTGATGAGGCGCACCTGCTCAATCTGTGCGTGTCTCCAAAGGTTCAGGGGCAGGGTATCGGTCGGCGGCTGCTTCGACACCTGGTGGCAGAGGCCTCCCTTGATCATATCTGGCAGATCATCCTCGAGGTCCGGGTCAGCAACGACGCGGCTTACCATCTTTATAAGAGTGAAGGGTTTCGGCAGATCGGCCGCCGGCCCGATTATTATCCGGCCGCCGAGGGAC
Source organism: Marinobacter sp. F4216 (assembly GCF_019931195.1). Taxonomy (GTDB): domain Bacteria; phylum Pseudomonadota; class Gammaproteobacteria; order Pseudomonadales; family Oleiphilaceae; genus Marinobacter; species Marinobacter suaedae. The sequence continues at coordinate 3,017 of NZ_JAIOUO010000001.1, forward strand.
GGGAAGATGCTCGGGTAATGGCCTTTAGCCTGCGGGATTAACCTATTTCCCCGGTTCGCGTCAGTTTCTCTTAGCCCCTATAATACCCGCCTTTAATCTCATCTGATTCAGGTTGCCTTTACGCTATGTCGAAGCTCTCCCAGGAAGTGGCCAATCGCCGCACTTTCGCGATCATCTCGCACCCGGATGCCGGTAAAACGACGATTACGGAAAAGGTTCTGCTGTTCGGGCAGGCGCTCCAGAAAGCCGGGACGGTAAAGGGGAAGAAATCCGGCCAGCACGCAAAGTCTGACTGGATGGAGATGGAGAAGGAGCGTGGTATCTCGGTGACCACGTCCGTGATGCAGTTTCCCTATGGCGGAAAGCTGGTCAACCTGCTCGATACACCGGGGCACGAAGATTTCTCGGAGGATACCTATCGTACCCTCACCGCAGTGGATTCCTGCCTGATGGTCATCGACAGTGCCAAGGGTGTTGAGGAGCGAACCATCAAGCTGATGGAAGTTACCCGTCTGCGGGACACCCCGATCCTTACCTTCATGAACAAGCTGGACCGCGATACCCGCGATCCGGTGGAGTTGATGGACGAGGTTGAGGATGTTCTGAAAATTGCCTGTGCGCCGATTACCTGGCCCATCGGCATGGGGAAGAACTTCAAAGGGGTCTATCACCTGCTTCGGGATGAAGTGATTCTCTATCAGTCGGGGCAGGGGCATACCATCCAGGAGAAACGGATCATTGCTGGTCTGGACAATCCTGAGCTGGATGAAGTGATCGGTGCCTATGCTGCCGATCTGCGGGACGAGATCGAGCTGGTGAAGGGGGCATCCCATGAGTTCGACCTGGAGTCCTTCCTTGCAGGTGAGCTGACACCGGTGTTCTTCGGTACGGCGCTCGGTAACTTCGGCGTGGATCACATGCTGGATGGCCTCGTTGAGTGGGCGCCTACGCCGCAGCCCCGGGAAACGGATCAGCGCCCTGTGGAGCCGACGGAGGATGGCTTCTCTGGCTTTGTCTTCAAGATTCAGGCGAATATGGATCCGCAGCACAGGGACCGGATTGCCTTCGTGCGGATTGTGTCGGGCAAGTACGCGCAGGGCATGAAGGCGCGTCACGTGCGAATTGGTAAGGATGTTCGCTTTTCGGATGCGCTGACCTTTATGGCCGGTGATCGTGAGCATGCTGAAGAGGCCTTTGCCGGCGACATTATCGGGCTTCACAACCACGGTACGATTCAGTTGGGGGATACCTTCACCGCTGGCGAGGACATGAAGTTCACCGGCATTCCGAACTTTGCTCCGGAACTTTTCCGTCGCATTCGCCTCAAGGACCCTTTGAAGGCCAAGCAGCTTCAGAAAGGATTGATTCAGCTGTCTGAGGAGGGGGCGGTGCAGGTATTTCGTCCGCAGCGTAATAACGACCTGATTGTCGGCGCAGTCGGTGTCCTGCAGTTTGATGTGGTGGTTGCCCGCCTCAAGAGCGAATACAAGGTTGAAGCCATCTACGAGCCCATTAACGTGGCGACGGCGCGCTGGGTGACGGCTTCGGACGAGCGCACCCTGGATGAGTTTCAGCGCAAGAATAACGACTACCTGGCACTGGATGGCAGTGATCGGCTCGCCTATATCGCGCCGACCATGGTGAACCTGAATCTGGCGCAGGAGCGTTATCCGGACATCAAGTTCCACAAGACCCGGGAGCACTGACGCGCCCGGTCGGGAGAGACTGTGCAGTTTATCGACGCCCATTGCCACCTGGATTTTCCGCGCTTTGACGGTTGTCGGGAGGCAGAGCTGTCGAAGGCACGGCGCGAGGGTCTTGCCGGTCTGGTGATTCCCGGCGTCCGGCGTGGTCATTGGGGGCGAGTCAGGGATACAGCCCACGCCCAGGACGGGCTGTATTACTGCTTGGGTATTCACCCCTGGTTCGTCGCCGAGCACAGCGATGACGATCTGAGGGCGCTCGATGAGGCCCTTGGTGAGAGGCCCGATCGCTGTGTGGCGTTAGGTGAGTGTGGTCTGGACCGCCTGCACGGTGATCTTGATGCCCAGTTGCCGTGGTTCGAGGCGCAGGTTGCTATCGCTGCCCGGCGGCAGTTTCCGTTAGTGATTCATTCGGTTCGAACCCATGATGAAGTCCATGGAGTGTTGAATCGGGCCCGGTGGCGTGGTCGTGCTCTGGTGCACGGTTTTTCCGGCAGCTACCAGCAGGCCTGCAAGTTAGTTGACCAGGGGTGCTTCATTGGGGTTGGCGGGGTGATTACCCACCCCCGGGCCCGGAAAACCCGGGAGACGATGACCAGGTTGCCCGTGGATAGCCTGGTTCTTGAAACGGATGCGCCGGATATGGCGCCCGAAGGGGTAGAGCGGGGCCGGAATTCACCGGCGTACCTTGGGCGGGTGCTCGAGGCCCTGGCTGAACTTCGAGGCGAGACGGTGGCGTCGCTTGCCCCTCGTTTGCTGGATAATGTGCGCCGACTTTACGGCTGGCAACCGGGCGACGTAGGGGAATAACGAAACAAACGGGGTTAGGGTTGGCTTTCCTGGGGCGTTCGAGTATACTTCGCGCCCTGGCTTTTCAAGGCGATGTCACTGTCTCAGCCCCGAACGGTGTCACTGCCAAAGTAAGTTTAAATATCGAGCCTCCTCCGGATGTTGTGTCAAGTACCGGTGGCGGTGTTTTTAACGTTTCTTTTATAGCGTTCAAGGCGGAATCAATGAAGACTCTGAGTGCGAAACCAGAAACAGTAAAACGTGACTGGTACGTTGTAGACGCAGCCGGCAAGACGCTGGGTCGTCTTTCAACCGAAATCGCCCGTCGTCTGCGGGGCAAGCATAAGCCTGAGTATACCCCTCATGTAGACACTGGCGATTACATCGTTGTTATCAACGCAGGCCAGGTCCGGGTTACTGGGAACAAGACATCTGACAAGATGTACTACAGTCACACCGGCTTTCCGGGTGGAATCAAGTCCATCAACTTCGAGAAGCTGGTCGACAAGGCTCCCGAGCAAATCATTCAGAAGTCTGTCAAAGGCATGCTTCCGAAAGGCCCGCTCGGCCGCGCCATGTTCAAAAAGCTGAAAGTCTATGCCGGCGCTGAGCACCCTCACGCAGCCCAGCAGCCCAAAGAACTCGACATTTAACGGAAGGCGGATATGTCTGTAGCACAAAATTACGGTACTGGTCGCCGCAAGACATCCTCGGCACGGGTGTTTATCAAGCCGGGAAGCGGTAACATCTCCATCAACGGTCGCTCTATCGAAGATTTCTTCGGTCGTGAGACTCTGCGGATGATCGTTCGTCAGCCGCTGGTTCTGACGGAGTCCACAGATCGCTTTGATATCAAGATCACCGTAAAAGGTGGTGGTATCAGTGGCCAGGCTGGCGCTATTCGCCACGGCCTGACCCGCGCCCTGATGGATTATGACGAGACTCTGCGTCCGGCCCTTCGTCAGGCTGGTTACGTTACCCGTGACGCTCGTGAAGTTGAGCGTAAGAAAGTGGGTCTGCGTAAAGCACGTAAGCGTCCGCAGTACTCCAAGCGTTAATTCTGCTGGAGCAGGACCCAGAAAACCCGGTCAGTTTGACCGGGTTTTTTTTTGATCCAGGTCTGTAAATAGGCGTTTTTAGCGCAGATTGGGCGGCCTCCTCCGGAGGTGTCCGACTTGTAAGCACTTGGTAATTTCATTACCATTTGGGCGCTTATATTTTTGGGTTGTGAAGTCCTTTTTGATGCACATTGCCGGCTTTCTTGCAGGCTGTGACATCGCCTGATGGGAGAAGACCATAATGAGTAATGGCGACGTAAGCCAGGGTCGACGTCGGTTTCTGATCGGCGCTACGTCCGTGGTGGGTGGCGTCGGTGCTATTGGTGCAGCGGTTCCGTTTGTGGCGTCCTGGAATCCCAGTGCGAAAGCGGAAGCGGCAGGTGCGCCGGTAACCGTCAATGTCAGTAAGATTGAACCAGGTCAGCAGATTACCGTCGAGTGGCGCGGTAAGCCGGTGTGGATAATCCGTCGCACCGAAGAAATGCTGGCGAACATTGAAAAACTTAACGATGCGGTCAAGGATCCCCAATCCGAGGCACCGCAGCAGCCCGAGTACATTGACGGCATTTACCGGTCTTTGAAGCCGGAATTTGTGGTTCTGGTCGGGCTCTGTACTCATCTCGGTTGTGTTCCGTCCTATCGTCCGGAAGTCGCGCCTGCGGATCTGGGCGATAACTGGTTGGGCGGTCTGTTCTGTCCGTGCCATGGTTCCCGCTACGACCTGGCTGGCCGCGTCTACAGTGCGCAGCCTGCTCCTGATAACCTGGAGGTTCCGCCTTATCGCTTTGACGATGACGCGACTCTTACCATTGGTCTTGATCCGGAGGCGGCGTGATGCAAAAGCTACTTCACTGGGTGGATGAACGTCTGCCCGTCATAGACGCCTGGAACAAGCACGTTGGCAAATACTACGCGCCGAAGAACTTCAACATGTGGTACTTCTTCGGGTCGCTGGCGATGCTGGTGCTGGTGAATCAGTTGATCACGGGTATCTGGCTGACCATGAGCTATAACCCTTCCGCGGAGGGTGCGTTCGCTTCGGTCGAATACATCATGCGCGACGTCGAGTGGGGTTGGTTGCTCCGTTACCTGCATTCCACCGGTGCGTCAGCGTTCTTCGTGGTGGTCTACCTCCACATGTTCCGTGGCCTGATGTACGGCTCCTACCAGAAGCCGCGTGAGCTGATCTGGATCTTCGGTATGCTGATCTACCTGGTGCTCATGGCAGAAGCCTTCATGGGCTACCTGCTGCCTTGGGGGCAGATGTCCTACTGGGGTGCCCAGGTTATCGTTAACCTGTTCGGTGCTATTCCGGTAATCGGTGAAGATCTGTCGCTCTGGATTCGTGGTGACTACCTGGTGTCCGGTATCACCCTGAACCGATTCTTCGCGCTGCACGTGGTTGCCTTGCCAATCGTTCTGCTTGGCTTGGTGGTTCTGCACATTCTGGCGCTGCACGAAGTGGGTTCGAACAACCCGGACGGAATCGATATCAAGAAAAACAAGGATGAAAACGGCATTCCGAAAGATGGTATCCCGTTCCACCCTTACTACACCGTTCACGACCTGCTGGGCGTGGGTGTGTTCTTCTTTATCTTCTTTATCGTGGTGTTCTTCTTCCCGGAAATGGGCGGCCTGTTCCTTGAGAAACCGAACTTCGAGCCGGCTAACCCGCTGAAGACGCCAGAGCACATTGCGCCGGTTTGGTACTTCACGCCATTTTACGCCATGCTGCGTGCGGTTACGGTCGACCTGTTTGGTCTGTCCGCGAAATTTTGGGGCGTGGTTGTGATGGGTGCGGCGATTGCGATCCTGTTCGTCCTGCCTTGGCTCGACCGCAGCCCGGTTCGCTCCATGCGTTACAAGGGCGTGCTGAGCAAGATTGCATTGGCGATCTTTGTGGTCAGCTTCGTGGTGCTGGGTTACCTCGGTCTGGTTCCGGCAACAGAGGGTCGAACCATGGTCGCCCAGATCCTGACCGTGCTCTACTTCCTCTACTTCATTCTGATGCCGTTCTACACGCGCATGGAAAAAACCAAGCCAGTGCCAGAGAGGGTGACAGGATAATGAGAAAGCTGATTTTTGGTCTTTTCATAGCAGCCCTGCCAGCTCTCGGACTGGCGGCGGGCGCATCCGTTCCGCTTGATCACATCGAGACGGATCACACCAACAAGGAATCGTTGCAGCGCGGCGCAGCCCTGTTCACCAACTACTGCATGGGCTGTCATTCCATGGAATACGCTCGCTACAAGCGTGTTTCCGATGACCTTGAGATCCCCGCGGAGTTGTTCGAGGAGAACCTTATCTTCACCGGCGCCAAGATCGGTGAGCTGATGAAGAACTCCATGAACAAGGACATGGCGGCTGACTGGTTTGGCGCGCCGCCCCCCGATCTGACGCTGGAAACCCGCTTGCGTGGCGAGTCCTGGGTCTACTCCTACCTGCGTGGTTTCTACCAGGATGACAGCCGTCCCCTGGGCGTGAACAACGTGGTATATGCCAACGTTGGTATGCCTCACGTTATGGTTGATCTGCAGGGGTTGTGTGCCGTGGAGCCGAGCATTGGTGTTGACGCCAGCGTGGAGCCACTGTCCGGTAACATCAATAACGGTGATGTTTGTCCGGAGTACGCGATCGAAGGGAGCATGTCGGCGGCAGAGTTCGATCAGGCCATGTACGACCTGACCAATTTCATGTCCTACATGGCGGATCCCATCCGTGTTGAGCGTGAGCGCCTTGGGATGTTTGTCCTGATCTTTGTCGCGATCTTCTTTATCTTTGCGTACTTGCTGAACCGCGAGTACTGGAAGGACGTGCACTAAGAAATAGGGTATAATTCCCGGCTTTGTTCTCCAGCAGGCAGTATCTGTCCTGCTGGAGTTTTGCGTTTTTCGGGATGGTTTCCCGGTTTGTTTACTCGTGAGGTAATTCTATGGGCGTTGTGACCAAGAGGTCATCAATGACGTTTTTCTCTGACCCGGCCAGTCATTACAGCCACAGGGTGCGCATTGTGTTGGCCGAAAAGGGTGTAACCGTCGATATTGTCGATGTGGATCCGGACAATCCGCCCGCGGAACTGGCTGATCTGAATCCGTATAACGCCCTGCCAACCCTGGTGGATCGTGATCTGGTGCTTTACGAGCCGAATATCATGATGGAGTATCTGGACGAGCGGTTCCCGCATCCTCCGCTGCTGCCGGTTTACCCTGTTGCCCGCGCGAACAGTCGCCTGATGATTCATCGGGTCCAGAAGGACTGGTGTGGTCTGGTTGACCAGATTCTGGCTGAGCCGGGTGCCAAGGCGTCTGATGCAGCCCGCAAAGAGCTTCGGGAAAGCTTGCTGGCGGCTGCACCGCTGTTTGGCGAAATGCCGTTCTTCCTGTCCGAAGAGTTCACCATTGTTGATTGCTGTATCGCGCCGATTCTCTGGCGCCTGCCCGCGCTTGGCATCGATCTGAATGACAAGCAGGCGAAGCCGCTGCAGAAGTACATGGATACCATCTTCAGTCGTGAGAGCTTCAAGGCAAGCCTGTCCGATGTTGAAGAAGACATGCGTGGCTGATTGAACGGTTCCCGTCGGGGCCAGGAGAGAGTTCGTGGCAGACAGCAACATCACCATGACGGCCAGCAGACCGTATCTTGTTCGTGCGTTCAACGAGTGGATTCTGGATAACGACTGCACGCCTTATATTCTGGTGGATGCCAGCGTTCAGGGAGTTCAGGTACCAACCGAGCATGTGGCGAATGGCCAGATTGTACTGAACATCAGCCCGGGGGCGGTTCGCAGCCTCGTGATTGGTAACGGGGCGCTGGAGTTCAGTGCCCGCTTTGGTGGGGTTCCCATGCAGGTGTTTATCCCATTGCACGCAGTCATTGCCATCTACGCTAAGGAAAATGGCGAGGGTATGGTCTTTGGGAATGAGCCGGGATCGCCTGACCCGGATGGTACCGGTAGCAAGCCGGACTCCCGGCAGGGAGAAGAGGAGCGGCCTTCGGGGCGTCCAACCCTCAAAGTAGTGAAGTAATACCCCTCAGAAAAAGCCAGCTAAATGCTGGCTTTTTCTTTATCCGCCAAACAGTTTGGCATCGATCAGGCTGCACAGTGCGTTGATGATCACCAGCAGCAATGGTGCTGCTTCCGTCGATGGCACATCGTTAAGTGCGATTTCGTGGTCTTCCGGGTGCATCAAGGACGTGATGTCGGATTTCTCCCGGGCGCTCAGGACCACCACATTCATTTCACGATCATGGGCGGCCTGGATGGCCTGAATAAGGTTGGCCTTGTGTCCGTCGTCGGCGATGACAAATAGCAGGTCGCCAGGTTTGCCAACCGCTCGTACCTGCCGTGAAAAGGTTTCGTTAAAGCGGTTATCCCGGCAAATGGCAGAGAAGGTCGTTGCGTCCGCACCTAGGTTAATCGCTGGCAGGGCTGGGCGGTCGTGGTCAAAGCGATTGAGCAGGGCGGTGCAAAAGTACTGGGCCAGAATGTTGGACGTGCCGTTGGCGCAGGTGATGATTTTGCCATCTTGGAGCAGCGCATGGACGAAGGCGTCTGCCACCGTTTCGATCGCCGGGCCTGCACTGCTGGCGGCCATCGCGGTGTGCTCCATATGGCTTGCAAACCACTGGTTGATGAGTTGCTCGGTGTCCGTCATGGTGTTTTGTTAACCTGCCTCAATTGCATTTCTGATCCATTGTACCCGGTATTTTTTGACAGTCCCTGGACGTATGGCGATGACGTCAATGCGGCTCATGGAGTTCCAGAGCTGATGCTTGTGGAGGTAGAAGGAAACGGCCTTGAGCAGCGTTTTCTGTTTGGCGTAATTAACCGAGCTGGCCGGGTCCGTGAGACTTCCATGGCCCCTGAAGCGAACCTCGAAGAATACGAGGGTTTCGTTGTCATAGCCGATCAGGTCAATTTCGCCGCCCCGGTTTGTCACCTTTCTGCCGACTACCCGTACACCCTTCTGGGTCAGATAGCGCTCGGCCACGCCCTCGTAGTGATCCCCCAGTGTTTTGGAGCCTTCCCTGGCCATCATGTGTTAAGTCCTTGGGTGTTACTGGTCTTGTGGCATCTCTGTGCCGGCTTCCTCGTCAACCTCTGGGGTTTCGACCAGTGGTGGCTCAAGGTCTGGCAACAGGCGTGGCGCGCCATTCTGGAACTGGGCCCAGAGCTGTTGGCGCCGGATGCTGCCGTTGTCAGACATGGTGAGCACGCCGGTCTGGCCCTCCAGAGAAGAGTTCTCAACCTGGCGCAGCAGGGGGAGCCGTTTACTCAGTTGCCAGGCATCAGCCCCCATGGCAAACAGGCGACCGAGTTGTCCCCGTGTGTTGTTCAGCTGTTGTGAGGCGGTGGTCTTCAGCTGGCTGTCCTTCAGCGTCCAGGGGATGTCGGTAAACTTGACCCGGTTGAGGTCTCTGTCCCGCGCCGGATCCGGATTGCCTTCATAGATAATGGACGGGGAATACACCGGCAGCTCGCCGCCGAAGTAAAATGCAAACAGTGGTTTGAACTGTCGTGCGATGGTTGGATCCGCCACCATGATGATGGCTTCGGCATCCTGGCGGCGACGGGGTTCGAACTCCACGTCCTGGCCAATGGTTCGTTCTACTGCCACAGCGCGGTCCCGGGATACGGTGATGCCGAGAAGATCGGCTGTCACCGCTCTGAGGTTGTCGTCGCGGGAAAAACGCTGGATGTCGAGTGCAACACCGCCGTTTTCGTCCAGCCGGGTCCGGAGGGCGTTCTCGACACGGTCGCCCCATTCGCCCTGAGGAATCAGGACAAGCGTATTCCGGATGTCTTCTGCACTCAGGCGATCGGCGATCTGTCTCGCTTCATCCTCGGCGGACAGGCCGAACTGGTAGAGACCATCCGGAATGCGCGTGTCCGTGGGCAGGTAGTTAAGGCCTAGGGTTGGGATTGGCAGGGTATTCATGGTGCTCAGGCCGATCAGCGCGTCCTTTTCCAGTGGGCCGACGATCAGGTCCACTTCCTGCTGGGCAAGTTCCTGGTATACCTCGCTAAAGGGGCCGCTGGACGTGTCGACGATGCGGATATCGGTGGTGCTGCGGTCTACGGAGGCGTCCAGGTAGTAGGCCGCCAGGAAGCCGTCTCGGATGGCTTCACCAGCCGTAGCGAGTGGGCCGCTCAAAGGCAGCGCCAGTGCGATGTTTTCGGGGCGGCTTTCAACCAGTGTTGCGATCAGGCCGAGTTCGCTGGGTAATACCTGGGCTGCCGGATGGCCGGGCCAGTCATTTTGCCAGCGACGAATTGCCCGGCCCTGGTCATCCAGTTCCATGCCCGGGGATCGAAGGGCGGAAGCGAGTTCGAACCAGCCCTGTTCTTCATACCCGATCGCCATGTTGGACGCAGCCTGCAATTCCTGGTCTGGAACCTCTTTCAGGTAAAGCCACACTTGATCGTGGATGCGCTGAGGGCTGGTGGAGCTGTCGGTCTGGCCCAGAAGCACCAGGGTCGCTGCGGCCGACAAAGGGTCGCCGGCCAGTGCAAAGGTTTCAGCCTGCAAGGAGGCTGCTTTGGGAATGAGGGCGGTTTCGTAGGAGGTAATGCTCTGGGGCGTCAGATCCTGAGCCAGGGTCTGTGCCCACTGGCTATCCTCAAGAGTGGTTGCGCTTGCCATGGCGAGCAGGCGTTTCTCATTGGCCAGATCCGGGGGGAGCTGGCTGAGCTGGGCGTTCTGGAGTATGGTGCGCGCGGCCTGGTGGTCACCGGTGTCCTGGAAATCGCTTGCCGTGCGCAGCAGATAGCGCTGTGCAGTATCACGGTTCGCTTCCTGCTGGGCTAGCTCGAGGGCCTGTTCCGGGGTTTGTGCAACATGGGACTGCAGGTTCACGCTGGCGCACCCGGCGGACATGAGGGCCATGGCAAAGATGGCGGCAAGGGCTCGGTGGTGGATACGGGTTCTGGTCATGGCAAGCTCTGAATACTCCGGATAATTGGGCTTGTGGCACCGATCTAACGGTGGCAAGTTTAACAGTTCCCGTATCGATTCACATGACGTTAGTGTCATCGTGTGGCTTACAACAACAGTGAGGCGTGTGCTTTGAATTCAAGTGTTGAAGGGGCTGGTCAGCAAAGGTCGGAGGCTGGCGGCACGCTGTACATTGTTGCCACTCCCATCGGCAATCTGGATGACCTGTCGCCGCGGGCGGCGAGGGTGCTGGCATCGGTGGATGTGGTGGCGGCAGAAGATACCCGTCATAGCGGCCGTCTGCTGCAGCATCTGGGGATCCAGAAGCGTTTGATTGCCCTGCACGATCACAATGAAAAGGATCGCGCCGAATCGCTCATCGCTCTGCTTGAGGGTGGTCAGGATGTGGCGTTGATCTCCGATGCAGGAACACCGCTGATCTCTGATCCGGGGTTTGTGCTGGTGCGAATTGCACGGGAGCGAGGGTGTCGCGTGACACCGGTTCCTGGTCCTTGTGCCCTGGTTGCGGCTCTGAGCGCCGCGGGCTTGCCCACCGATCGATTTCTGTTTTCTGGCTTTTTGCCGGCGAAGCGGGCCGGGAGGCGGGCGGCGCTGGAGGGATTGGGGCGTGAATCCGCCACCCTGGTGTTCTATGAATCCCCCCACCGAATTCTGGATGCTGTTGCGGATATGGAAGCCGTATTGGGCGAAACGCGTGAGCTGGTATTGGGGCGAGAGCTGACCAAGACATTTGAAACCTTCTATGCCGGCACCATCGCAGAGGTGCGTGAGGCATTGGAGGCCGATCCTCATGGCAGCCGGGGTGAATTTGTCGTTATGGTACGCGGCTTCGAGTCGACCGGGGGCGCGGATGATTCCTCGCAGCTCGATGTGGACCGACTGCTGCAGCTTTTGTTGCCCGAGCTGCCGGTAAAAAAGGTGGCCAAGGTGGCCGCCGAGTTGGCGGGGCGCCCCAAGAACGAGATGTACCAGCGGGCGCTTGAACTCAAGGATCGTTAGCCGGGAATGAGTTTCGCTTGCAAGGCTGAGGTGGCGAGAGTATTGTCTCGCCCGAGCTCGCCAGACAGTCGCCGCCGGTTTCGCCGGGGGAGGAAAGTCCGGGCTCCGCAGGGCAAGGTGCCAGGTAACGCCTGGGCGGCGTGAGCCGACGGAAAGTGCAGCAGAAAATATACCGCCTAAGCGCCTTCGGGCGCCGGTAAGGGTGAAATGGTGCGGTAAGAGCGCACCGCGTGACTGGCAACAGGGCACGGCAAGGTAAACCCCACCTGGAGCAAGACCAAATAGGAGTCCTATGGCGTGGCCCGCGCTGGACTCGGGTAGGTTGCTTGAGACCTGTGGTGACGCAGGTCCTAGATGAATGACTGTCCACGACAGAACCCGGCTTATCGGCGAGCTCTCACTTCTTCTCTTCAAGGGTTGCTATGTGCATCTTTTGAAGACAGTTCTCATTATAGCCAAAAATTCTTAAACCTCATCCTGTATGTCCGTTTCATTCTGCAGGTGGTTGATTTTTAATATTTTCTTTCCTTAATGTCTCTCTTTTTTCTCAATCCCCCTCTGTAACTTATTGTCTTAAAGGGTTTTTTTTATGGTGTGGCGCTATTGTCGGCGCTTGCATTGTATGAGGTGTGTTCCTATAGTGTGCAAAAGTGGGAAAAAGTGGTTTCTAGTGGATTTTTGTGGGCACGGTAGCCCAAAAGACGGGACAAATGAGCAGATTTCTGGGCAGTCATGCCATCAACATGGATGCGAAGGGGCGCCTGGCGATCCCGGCAAAGGTGCGAGAAGAGCTCGCGCAGCTTTGTAATGGTCGCATTGTGGTGACTGCTAACGCCGATGAAGAGCGGTGCCTGCTTATCTATCCGGAGCCCGAGTGGGAAGAGCTGCGCCCGAAAATTGAAGCACTGCCCAACATGAACCGGGCTGCTCGTCGGCTTCAGCGCCTGCTGCTTGGTAACGCTGCACCCATGGAGTTGGACACGGCGGGGCGAATTTTGGTTCCCCCCACGTTAAGAAGTTACGCCCATCTAGAGAAAAAGCTGATGCTGATTGGTCAGGGAAAGAAGTTGGAGCTCTGGAGTGAGGAACGCTGGTTTGCCTGGCTGGATGAGTCATCCGACGACGATGAAATGCCGCCGGAAATGGAGGCGCTCAGCCTATGACGGACGATCGCACCCAGAAGGACGGGGCGGCTTTTGCTCACCGATCGGTCCTTCTGGACTCGGCGGTCGACTATCTCGTCAATGATTCGGAAGGTCTTTATGTCGATGGCACCTTCGGGCGCGGTGGACATAGCCGGCTGATTCTCGAGCGCCTGAGTGAGCGCGGCCAATTGCTCGGCATCGATAAAGACCCTGAGGCCATTCGCGCGGCGAAGCAGTTGGCGGAAGGTGATTCCCGGTTTGCATGGTTTCACGGCTCCTTTGCTGATCTTGATCAGGCACTGCTGTCCCGCGGCTGGGAGACAGTACACGGTGTGTTGATGGATCTCGGGGTGTCGTCTCCCCAGTTGGATGATGCGTCGCGCGGGTTCAGCTTTTTGCGGGACGGGCCGCTGGATATGCGGATGGACCCGACCCAGTCGCCGAGTGCCGCGCAGTGGCTGGCCGAGGCGGACGAGGCGCAGATTGCTGACGTGCTCTGGCGCTATGGGGAAGAACGGTTTTCCCGCCGGATTGCGCGGGCGGTGCTTGCCCGCCGGCAGGAGGAACCGATCGAGACCACGAGGGCGCTGGCGGAACTGGTGGCGGACGCCGTGCCGAAAAAGGAAAAACACAAACACCCGGCTACCCGCACATTCCAGGCCATTCGCATCTTTATTAATCGCGAACTGGAAGATCTGGAGCGGGGGCTGAAGCTGGCAGCGGAGCGTCTGGCTCCGGGCGGTCGTCTGGTGGTGATCAGTTTTCATTCGCTTGAGGACCGGGTCGTCAAGCGATTTATGCGGGATCTGGCCAAGGGGCCAAGGCTCCCGAAAGGCATTCCGGTGACCGCGGAGCAGGAAGCTTCCGCGTTCCGGTTGGTTGGCAAGGCCATGAAGGCCAGTGCCGGCGAAATTGAAGAAAATATTCGCGCCAGAAGTGCCGTTATGCGGGTGCTTGAGCGCGTTAACAACGATTAAGAGTCCACAGGGGATGGCTTGATGGGTGCTGTAGCCATAGAACAGCCTGTAAAGGCCGCAAGGTCGAGCAAAGTTCGGGTTCGCGACGGTGTAGCGACGGCCGTCCGTATTTCCCGGCAGGTATTCGGTGCGACCAGGGAGCGGAGTGTGCTCGTTTCCCTCGTGCTGGTGGCTGTGCTGGTGGCATCGTCCATTGGCGTGGTGGTCAGCGCCCACAAGAACCGTGAGCTCTTCAATACGTTGTCCCAGTTACAGGATGAGCGCGATCTCTACCAGCGGGAATGGAGCCAGCTGCTGTTGGAGCAAAGTGCACTGAGTGCCCATGGCAGGGTCGAACAACTTGCTGCGGAACGCTTTGGCATGGTGGTTCCGGGGCGTGAGGATATTGTGCTGGTGCCGATGGTTGCGCCGGTAAACCAAAAATAATTAGCGATAACAATAATCGTCGGGGTGATCGATTTGTCCGGTCAGGGAACAACAATGACATGGAGTCAGCGGCTGGCGTCTGGTCTGAAAGCCTGGCGTTACGGCTCCGTGCTGGGTGTTTTCCTGCTGGTGGTGGGGGTGCTCGGCTGGCGCCTGGTTGACTTGCATGTCGTTGATAACGAATTTCTCCGCAAGCAGGGTGACGTTCGAACCATCCGGGTCGAAACGATTGACGCTCATCGTGGCGTGATCACTGATCGGCACGGGGAGCCCCTGGCTGTTAGCACGCCCGTGCAGACCATCTGGGCAAACCCTTCTGAAATCGATCCGGATCAGGACCGTCTGACTCATCTCGCCCGTCTGCTTGGACTGAATGAAGCCACGTTGCGTGAGCGTCTGAAACGCTATGCCGGACGGGAATTCATTTACCTACGTCGGAAAGTACAGCCTGGACTGGCGCGACAGGTGACAGAACTCGATATCGATGGGGTGTACTCACGACAGGAATACCGTCGTTATTATCCGGCCAGCGAAGTGACCGCTCACGTCGTTGGCTTTACCGATATTGATGAACGTGGTCAGGAAGGAATGGAACTGGCCTATAACCAGTGGTTGTCTGGCGAGCCGGGCAAGAAGCGGGTGCTCAAGGATAACCGGGGACGCGTGATCAAGGATCTTACATTGATCCGTGACGCCCGCCCGGGTAACGGCCTCCAGTTAAGTATCGATCTGCGTCTCCAGTATCTGGCATACCGCGAACTCAAGGCGGTCGTGAACGCCCACAACGCGAGAGGCGGCACGCTGGTGATGCTGGATTCGGACACCGGCGAAGTGCTGGCCATGGTGAATCAGGGGGCTTACAACCCGAATGACCGAAATCAGCTGGCGGCGGAAAATCTCAGGAACAAAGCGATCACGGATTTGTTCGAACCCGGGTCGACCATGAAGCCCATTACGATGGCGGCGGCCCTGGAATCGGGCAACTATCAACCGGAAACCACCATTGATACGGCGCCGGGGTTCCGGCGCTTTGGTCGTTTTACGATCCGGGATCATCGTAATTACGGTGTGATGGATCTGACCGATATCATCGCCAAGTCCAGCAACGTGGGTATCAGCAAGATCGCCACGGACATCGGTGGTGATGCCATTCGTGATCTGTACAGCCGGCTTGGTCTCGGTCAGCCAACGGGTATTGGATTCCCCGGTGAGGCGGTGGGCGTGCTGCCGTCTCCGCCCAAATGGCGTCCGGTGGAAGAGGCGACGCTGTCCTACGGCTACGGCATGAGTGTTAATGCCTTACAGCTTGCTCAAGCGTATATGGTCATTGCTAATGGAGGCATCCGTCATCCCCTGAGTCTGATCAAGCTGGACGGCGAGCCGCAGGGCCACCGGGTGATCTCGGAAAAGGTGACTCACCAGGTTCGGAACATGCTGCGCGAAGTGGTTGAAAACGGTACCGGAAAGCGCGCGCAGCCGGGCTTCTACTCCGCTGGCGGCAAGACCGGAACCGTACACCTGGTGGGCGAGCAGGGCTACCAGGATAGCGAATACAAGGCGATTTTTGCCGGCATGGCGCCGATTGAAAATCCCAGGATTGTTGCCGTTGTGGCGGTCGATGCGCCGCAATCAGGAGAGTACTATGGTGGGGAGGTGGCCGCGCCGGTCTTCGCACGGGTTATGAGTGATGCGCTCCGCCTGTTGAACGTGAAGCCTGAGCTGGAGGTTGGGAGTCGTCAGACGGCCGGCCTGCCGGTTGGGGAGCGAGGCTAAACCTATGTGCATCACATCCCTCAGTACGCTGCTACACGATATTGTTCCGGTGCCGTCGGTCTTCGACGTCACCATTCATGGCCTGAAAACGGATAGCCGGGATGTAAAATCCGGTGATGCGTTTGTGGCTCTGGCGGGTACCACTACGCCAGCAGACCATTACGTCGGTGATGCCGTGGCTGCAGGTGCAACGGTGGTTCTTCTGGAGTCAGGACAGGCCGGTGAGTGTCGTGAGTATCACGGTGCTCTGGTCGTGCCCGTGGCTGGCCTGCGCGGATTGCTGGGCAAAATTGCCGACCGGTTCTATGAGCATCCCTCCCAGCGGCTTGCGCTGGTGGGTGTAACCGGGACCAATGGAAAAACATCTGTTACTCAATATATTGCAGGCCTTCTCAACGCTACCGGGATGCCTTGTGGCGTGATGGGGACGGTAGGGTACGGCATGCCGGACGCTCTGACGCCGTCCACCCATACTACGCCTGACGTCGTGCGAGTGAACCGGGAACTGTCGCGCATTGTCAGTGCCGGTGGCCGGGCTGCGGTCATGGAAGTGTCTTCCCATGCATTGGATCAGGGGCGGGTCGCGGATCTGGTCTTCCGGGCCGCGGTGTTCACGAACCTGACCCGGGATCACCTGGATTATCACGGCACCATGGATGCCTATGGCGAAGCCAAGGCGAAGCTGTTTTTCCGTGAAGAACTGAATTTCGCAGTGATCAATTTTGACGACCCCTTCGGACGGCAACTGTTCGAGCAGCTTCAGGGTCGTTGCGATCGGGTTCGTTACAGTTTGCACGAATCCCAGACGGAATTGTGGCTCACTGACTTTGCCCCGACGGATGACGGTTTCAAGGCAACGGTAGACGGTCAGTGGGGGGCTTTTGCTATTTCCGTGCCGCTGATGGGCAGCTTCAACGCAAGTAACCTACTGGCGGCGATGGCAACGGTCCTGAGCCTGGGGACCCCGGTTGAGCGGGTGCAGCAGGCCGTGCGGAGTCTCACTCCGCCCCCGGGGCGGCTGGAATCCTTTTTTGGCACCGATGGTGTCCGGGTCGTGGTGGATTACGCGCACACTCCCGATGCCCTGGCCAATGCACTGTCCGCGTTGCGGCCTCATGTGGCAGGTCGATTGATTTGTGTATTTGGCTGCGGCGGCGACCGGGACTCCGGCAAGCGGCCGGAAATGGCTCGTGAAGCAGAAAAAGGTGCCGACATTGTCATCGTCACGGATGACAATCCCCGAACCGAAGCCCCCTCGGACATTGTTCGGGACATACTTGGCGGCTTCAGCTCACCGGACACAGCAACGGTGATTCATGATCGGGCCGAGGCTATCGGTCATGCCGTGCAGATGGCGGGGCCGGATGATCTGGTGCTGGTCGCCGGCAAGGGCCATGAAACTTACCAGGACATAGCGGGTACCAAGCATCCGTTTAATGATGCGGAACAGGTACAGCTGGCACTGAAAGACCAGGGAGGTGCGTCATGATGCGCGCTTTCTCACTGCAAGAAGCCCGCCAATGGATGGGCGCGACCAGCTCTGCGGAAGGGCTGGAGAACAGCACGTTTACTGGTGTCTCTACGGATACCCGGTCACTGGCGCGCGGCGAGCTGTTCGTGGCGCTGCGGGGTGACAACTTTGACGGGCACCGGTTCCTGCAGAAGGCAAAAGAACTGGGTGCTGTCGCAGCCGTGGTGGACACAGAAGATGCATCCGTTGATCTGCCCCAGCTCATGGTGGCGGATACGGTGGATGCTCTGGCCAGGCTGGCGGCCGGGAATCGCGACGCCAGTGCTGCGCGACTGGTGGCGGTGACTGGCAGCAGTGGCAAGACCACCGTTCGGGAAATGACCGCAGCGATCCTGTCCCGGATGGGGCCGACCCTGGCTACCTCGGGCAACCTGAACAACCACATCGGCGTGCCGTTGACCTTGTTTGGTTTAACCCCTGAACATCGGTACGGTGCTATTGAACTGGGTGCCAGTGGTCTGGGAGAAATCGCCCATACCGTGGCTATTACCCGGCCCCAGGCAGTCATTCTGACCAACGCGGGTCAGGCGCACCTTGAGGGCTTTGGCAGTTACCAGAACATCATTCTCGCCAAGGGCGAGATCATCGATGGCGTCGAGGACGGCGGTCTGGTGGTACTGAATCGTGACGATCCGGCCTTTGACCAGTGGAAGGCCCGCGCCGGTGGGCGCCGGGTGGCCAGTGTCAGCCGCCTTGACCACCCGGAAGCCGATTATCGCAGCGTCGCGGAGGCGTTTGATGGTGAAGGTCAGCGCCTGCGGGTAACTGGCCCCGGAAACTGGCGTTGCACGGTGTACCTTGCGCTCGAGGGAGAGCACAATCTCACCAACGTGGCCCTCGCCATTGCAGCTGCCCGCGAACTGGGTGCCAATGACGATGCCATCGTTGAGGGGCTCGGAGCGCTGCAGCCAGTAAAGGGGCGCCTGCAGAGCATGCAATTGGCGCCGGGGCTGACGGTCATTGATGACAGCTACAACGCGAATCCGTCGTCTATCAAGGCAGCACTGAGTGTGCTGGCCTCAAGAGATGGGCAACGTGTTGCGGTGCTGGGTGCGATGGCAGAACTGGGCGAGGATGCCCTGGCGTTGCATCACGAAGTGGGTGAGTTCGCCCGCAAACAAAATATTGATCGGTTGCTGACCGTCGGGCCTGGCTGCGAGGGCTATGTCCAGGGATTCGGTTCAGCGGCAGAAAGTTTCCAGACCCACGACGAGGCTGTTGAGGCGATTGTTGCCAGCCAGCAGCCTCCCATGACGGTGTTGGTGAAAGGTTCTCGCAGTTCCGCCATGGATCGCGTGGTGGAGGGAATTCGGAAAAAGGTGAATAACTCATGCTGCTCTGGCTAACAGAGGTTTTGTCACAGTATTTCTCGGCCCTGACCGTGTTTCAGTATCTCACCCTGAGGGGGATACTTGGCACGCTCACGGCCCTGCTGATTTCCCTGATCATCGGTCCCTACATGATCCGGAAGCTCAGCCAGTACCAGATTGGTCAGGCGGTCAGGGACGACGGCCCGCAAACCCATTTGAGCAAGGCCGGCACCCCCACCATGGGCGGTGCGCTGATTCTGGTCGCCATTGGCATCAGTACCTTGTTGTGGGGCGACCTTAGCAACCGCTATGTTTGGGTCACCCTGCTGGTCACGCTGCTGTTCGGCGCCGTGGGCTGGGTGGATGACTACCGGAAGGTGGTTGAGCGCAACCCTCGCGGCCTGCCCGCCCGCTGGAAATATTTCTGGCAGTCGGTCATTGGTGCCGGTGCCGCTATTGCCCTGTATATGAGCGCCGCCTTGCCTCAGGAAACGTCCCTGTACGTGCCGTTCGTCAAGCAGGTATCGCTGACTCTCGGGCCGGTGGTGTTCATTTTGCTGACCTATTTCGTCATTGTCGGCAGCAGTAACGCGGTCAACCTGACCGATGGCCTGGATGGTCTGGCGATCATGCCCACGGTAATGGTGGCGGCCGCATTGGCCATCTTTGCTTATCTGTCGGGACACGCCCAGTTTGCCGATTACCTGTTGATCCCTCATTTGCCGGGTACCGGTGAGCTGATTGTATTCTGTGGCGCCATTGTTGGTGCCGGGCTGGGATTCCTGTGGTTCAACACTTATCCCGCGCAGGTGTTCATGGGCGATGTTGGTGCGCTGGCTTTGGGTGCCGCCCTCGGCGTGGTGGCGGTCATTGTCAGGCAGGAAATCGTACTGTTCATCATGGGCGGAGTGTTCGTGATGGAAACCATTTCGGTGATTCTTCAGGTGGGCTCCTACCGGCTTACCGGCCGGCGGATTTTCCGCATGGCGCCATTGCATCATCACTTTGAATTGAAAGGTTGGCCGGAACCCCGGGTGATTGTCCGTTTCTGGGTTATTACCGTTGTTCTGGTGTTGATTGGCCTTGCCAGTCTCAAGATTCGTTAAGGGTACGTAGCGATTATGAGTGTCATTGTTTCGGATCGTCGCACGCTGGTCGTAGGGCTCGGTAAAACCGGGCTTTCCTGCGTGCGCTATCTGTCCGAACAAGGCCGTGAGATTGCGGTGGCTGACAGTCGTAACGCACCACCGGGCCTGGATGAGCTCAAGGCCGGATGGCCGGATGTGGCCATTCACCTGGGGCCGTTCGATCCGGAACTTTTCCGCGGTTTCAATGAGCTTGTGGTCAGCCCCGGTATCAGTATTGCCGAGCCGGCCATCGCCGGAGCGGCTCAGGCCGGTGCCCGAATCCGTGGGGATATTGATCTGTTTGCCGAGGCGGCAGACGCGCCGATTGTGGCGATTACCGGTTCCAACGGAAAAACCACGGTGACTTCCCTGGTCGGTGACATGGCCCGGGCAGCGGGCCGAAAGGTCGAAGTTGGCGGCAACATCGGAACCCCAGCGCTGGACCTGTTGGGCAGGGGCGCGGATCTGTATGTGCTGGAGCTATCGAGCTTCCAGCTGGAAACCACCGAAGAGTTGAACGCCCTGGCCGCGACAGTACTGAATATCAGCGACGACCACATGGACCGTTATCCGGACAAAATGGCCTATTACCAGGCCAAGCAGCGGATTTTCCGGGGCTGTCGCAATGCGGTGGTCAACCTGGACGACGCGCTGAGCACGCCGATGGCGCGAGACACCCTGACGTTCATTTGCTTTGGCTTCAATCGGGTAAACCCGGAGACCTTCAGTACCCGGGATGATGATCAGGGTACCTGGATTACCTATGGTCTGGACAACTTGCTGCTCGCCAGCGAGCTGAAACTGATGGGCCGGCACAACCTGAGCAATGTGATGGCGGCGCTGGGGCTGGGCATGGCGGCGGGCCTGCCCATGGACGTCATGCTCGATGTGGCACGCAAGTTCCGTGGCCTGCCTCATCGGTGCGAGTTTGTGCGTGAGCTGGATGGTGTGGATTACATCAACGATTCCAAGGGCACCAATGTGGGGGCCTCGGTGGCGGCTATTGAAAGCCTCGTGCCCGATCAGGGCAAGATCGTGCTGATTGCCGGCGGCGATGGCAAGGGCGCTGAATTTGCACCGATGCAGGTGCCGGTTCGCCAGCATTGTCGGGCCCTGGTGCTGATTGGTCGGGATGCGGGCCTGATTGCAGAAGCGGTGGGCGACGGTGTCGATATTCAGTTCGCAGACTCGCTGGCGGACGCTGTGGTAGCGGCCAGGGAGCTTGCCAACGCGGGCGACCGGGTGGTGTTTTCCCCGGCGTGCGCCAGTTTCGACATGTTTCGTGACTATGCCGACCGCGGAGACCAGTTCCGCGCTCGGGTGGAGGCTTTGTGATGCAGGCAGGGGTAGCAATGCCAGATCACAATCAATGGTTGGGTGACATTCGTCCGCTGCCGATGCTGGTGATCAGCTCCATCGCGTTGCTGGTGCTGGGTATGGTGATGATTTCCTCTGCGTCCATGGACATGGCCACCGAGACCGTTAACAACAGCTACCACTATGTGGTCCGGCAGATACTGTTCGCTGCCATGGGCTGCGTGATGGCGCTGGTAGCGGTGAATGTTCCGATGGCCTGGTGGGAGCGCAGCGGATGGTTGCTTCTTGGTATTGGCCTGCTGGTGCTGGTACTGGTTCTGACGCCTCTGGGCCGGACGGTTAATGGCTCCACCCGCTGGATTCCTTTTGGCCTGTTCAATATCCAGGTGTCGGAAGTTGCCAAGCTGTGCCTGATTGCCTACCTCGCCGGCTATGTCGTGCGTCGTCGGGATGAGCTGCTCAATACCTGGATGGGATTCTTCAAGCCGCTCATTGTGCTGGGTGTGGCCTCCATGCTGCTGGTGATCCAGCCGGACTTCGGGGCCACCGTGGTACTGGTGACCGCGGCTGCCGGCATGATTTTCCTGAGTGGTGTCCGCCTGACCCGATTTGTGCCCCTGATCGTGGTGCTGGGTGCTCTGGGCACCCTTCTGGTGGTCACGCAGCCGTACCGTCTCAAGCGAGTGGTCAGTTACCTGGATCCGTGGAAAGACCAGTTTGACAGTGGCTACCAGCTGACCCAGTCCCTGATTGCGTTTGGTCGCGGTGACTGGGGCGGTGTTGGTTTGGGCAATTCCATTCAGAAGCTGTTTTATCTGCCGGAGGCCCACACCGACTTTATCTTCGCCATCATTGCCGAGGAGTTTGGTCTGATTGGATCATTGGCCGTCCTGGCGCTGTTCACCGTTCTGGTGGTGAGCGGATTCGTGATTGCCCGTCGGGCGGAAAAAGCCGGCATGCCGTTCGGTGCCTGTTTCGGTTATGGCCTGACGTTGCTGATCGGCCTCCAGGCCACCATCAATATTGCCGTCAGCACAGGCCTGTTGCCGACCAAGGGGCTGACACTTCCGCTCGTCAGCTACGGTGGTTCAAGCCTGATGATCGTGTGCGTGTGCATCGGTGTCCTGGCGCGGATTGAAATGGAACGGCTGGATCAAGAGCGGCAGGCCGCTGCGAAGACGGAGCCCAGAGTTCGGGGAGGTGCTGTGTATGACTGAACCTCGTCGTTTCCTGATGATGGCGGGTGGCACCGGGGGGCATGTGTTCCCGGCACTGGCAACTGCCCGGGCGCTGGAGAAAAAGGGGCACGAAGTCCACTGGCTGGGTGCCCAGGGTGGCATGGAAGAGCGGTTGATTGGTGATACCGACATCCCCCTGTCTCTCATCCACATTTCTGGCCTGCGGGGCAAGGGCAAGCTGGCCCTCTTGTTGGCACCATTCCGTCTGATGCGGGCGTTGGGTGAGGCTTTCACCATTGTTCGCCAGATCAAGCCCGACTGTGTGGTGGGCATGGGCGGTTTTGTCACTGGTCCGGGTGGGGTGGCCGCCTGGCTGACCAAGACACCGCTGGTGATCCACGAGCAGAACGCCATTGCCGGTATGACCAACCGTTTGCTGGTTCGCTTCTCGGAAACCGTGTTGGAAGCCTTTCCGGGCAGCTTTGAGGCCGGCGTGGTAACTCGCTGCACTGGTAACCCGATTCGCGAGGGGCTGTCAGCGCTGCCTGACCCGGACACGCGCCTGGCCAAGCGCGATGGGGCCCTGCGGGTGCTCGTGGTGGGGGGCAGCTTGGGTGCCCAGGTGTTTAACGAGACACTACCGGAGGCGCTTGCGCTGATGTCCGAGGCAGAACGGCCTCAGGTTCGCCATCAGTGCGGCGAGAAGAAAGTTGAACAGGCCCGTTCGGCCTATGAACGTCACGGGGTTGAGGCTAGTGTCGAGCCGTTCATCAAGGACATGGCGGAGGCTTACGAGTGGGCGGACATCGTGGTCTGCCGCTCCGGTGCACTGACCGTGTCCGAACTGTGTGCGGCAGGCGCCGGCGCCATCCTGGTGCCGTTCCCTCATGCGGTGGATGACCACCAGACCAAGAACGGGCAGCAAATGGTAAACGCCGGTGCGGCGATTCTGATCCCCCAGAGCAAACTGACAGCAGAAGGTCTTGCGGAAACGCTGGCGGGGTTGGCCAGGGATCGCAACCGGGTAATGAATATGGCGAAGGCCGCACGGACTCTGGCCCGCCCTGACGCAACGGAGAGAGTTGTGAATTACTGTCTGGAGGCCGCCAATGACTGATGCCAGCAATCAGCCACTGGTTTATCAGGTGCCCGAGATGCGCCGGATCCGCCACATCCATTTTGTGGGTATCGGGGGCGCCGGCATGAGCGGTATTGCCGAGGTGCTCAAGAACCAGGGCTACGATGTGTCGGGTTCTGACCTGAAAGAAAGCGCAGTGACGGCACGTCTGAAAGCCATGGGTGTGGAAATTCACATTGGCCACACCGAAGCGAACAGCTCCAAGGCTGACGTCGTGGTCGTGTCGACGGCCGTAGCGGCAGACAACCCGGAAGTGGTTTCTGCCCGCAGTCGCCGTGTGCCGATCGTGCCCCGTGCAGAGATGCTGGCGGAGATTATGCGTTACCGTCACGGCATTGCGGTGGCGGGAACCCACGGGAAAACCACCACTACCAGCCTGATCGCGTCGGTGCTGGGCGAGGCGGGTATGGACCCCACGTTTGTGATTGGCGGCAAGCTGAACAGTGCCGGTACCAACGCCCAGCTGGGCGGTTCCCGCTATCTGGTGGCTGAGGCCGACGAGAGCGATGCGTCGTTCCTGCACCTGACGCCCGTGATTTCCGTGGTGACCAACATCGAAGCCGATCACATGGACACCTACGGCGGCGATGTGGAAAAACTCAAGCAAACGTTCGTGGATTTCCTGCACAACCTGCCGTTTTACGGCGTTGCGGTGATGTGCGTGGATGATGCCTACGTGCGCGAGATCATCCCCCGGATTTCCCGGGCAATCATCACCTATGGCATCGACAACCCGGAGGCGGACTACCGGGCCGAGCAGATTGAATCTGATGGACTGAGTACCCGGTTCATCGTTAAACGCCCCGGTGGCCGCAGTGATCTGAGCGTGAGCCTGAAAATGCCGGGCCGCCATAACGTACTGAACGCACTGGCGGCCATCGCCGTCGCCACCGATGAAGGTGTGGCCGATGATGCCATTTGCCAGGGGCTGTCCGGTTTTGCCGGCGTAGGGCGTCGTTTCCAGGTGTATGGCGATTATCAAACGCCGAACGGCTCGGTCACGCTGGTGGACGATTACGGCCACCATCCCACCGAGGTGGAGGCGGTGATTCGAGCTGCCCGCGATGCCTGGCCCGGGCGTCGGCTGGTCATGCTCTATCAGCCGCATCGGTTCAGCCGGACCCGGGATCTCTACGAGGATTTCGTCCGGGTGCTGTCGGAAGTGGACGGCCTCCTCCTGATGGAAGTCTATTCCGCCGGCGAGCCGGCGATAACCGGTGCCGACGGCCGCGCCCTGTGCCGGAGTATTCGGCAGCGGGGGCAGGTGGAGCCGGTTTTCGTGGAAGAGAACAGCGAAATTGAGAGTCTGTTGAAAAACGTACTCCAGGACGGCGACCTGCTGATCACGCAGGGTGCCGGCGATATTGGCGGTGTAGCTGCAAGACTGGCTGCAGCGGGAGTGATTTCTGGTGAGTGATATGCAACGTACTGAGCCGCAAGCGTATCAGGCCGATCCGGAGCTTGTCCGGAAACTGGGCCGGGTGGCGGTCTTTATGGGTGGTGACTCCGCCGAGCGGGACGTTTCCCTGAACAGTGGCAAGGCCGTGCTGTCTGCGCTGCTGTCCGCTGGCGTTGATGCCTTCTCCGTAGATGTGCGCGGCTGCTTGTTGAAGACCGTCGAGAATCCGGACTTTGATCGGGTCTTTATCGCGCTGCATGGCCGTGGCGGCGAGGACGGAACCCTGCAGGCGATTCTGTCCCAGGCGGGCATTCCATTTACCGGCAGTGAGACTCTGGCCTCGGCGCTGGCCATGGACAAGTTGCGCACCAAGTACGTGTTTGAAGGTTGCGGACTGCCAACGCCGAAGTTCCGGACCATGGCCTCCGAAGGCGAAGCCGAACAGATTGTCGCGGAACTCCGGACACCCTTGAGCGTCAAGCCTTCCCGGGAAGGCTCCAGTATCGGTATTCGCAAGGTGCGCTCTGCCGACGAACTGGTCAGTGCCTATCGTGCCGCCGCCGAACGGGATTCGCTGGTGCTTGTCGAAGAATGGATCGAGGGGCCGGAGTTTACCGTGAGTGTGCTGCAGGGCCAGGCCCTGCCGGCGATTGGCCTGAGCACAGACCACGAGTTCTACGACTACGACGCCAAATATCTGGCTGATGACACCCGTTACCAGATTCCCTGTGGCCTGTCGCCGGACGACGAGGTTCGACTGCAATATTTGGCTGTTGATGCGTTTCAGGTTGTCGGCTGCCGGACCTGGGGACGGGTAGACATCATGCAGGACGCCGATGGGCAGTTCTGGTTGCTGGAGTTGAACACCGTGCCGGGTATGACCGATCACAGCCTGGTGCCGATGGCCGCCAAGGCCGCGGGCATCAGCTTTGAGGAACTGGTGGTGCGTATCCTCGAGGACACCCTGGAGGAGGCCAATGCTTGAACATTTGCTGATCCGGAGTCGGGCGGTTCCGCCCGATCCCCCGCGGCGAAGGGGGGCGACCTCCCTTGAGCCTGAGCGGGACCGGTTCGGTGTGTTCAGAGCAGTGCTGGGCGCCGTGCCCTGGCTTCAGGTGGGTATGGGAGCGGTGATCGTTTTGCTGGCGGCGATGGTGCCCTGGGGTACCGGCAAGATACTCGGCGCCATGGATCAGCAGATTCTGGCCGTGGATGTGAAAGGCGAGTTGATCGGCGACAGCCGGGTGGCCATCGAGCGGGCGGCGGGCAACTGGATTGGCAAGAGTTACTTCGCCACGGACCTGTCGGAGATCAAAGCGCATCTGGAGCAGCGCCCCTGGGTGGAATCGGCAGCGGTCAGACGGGTTTGGCCCGATCGCCTGGAAATCGATATTCGCGAGAAGAAGCCGCTCGCGTACTGGGGTGACGGCCGGCTGGTAAGCCGGACTGGCGAGGTGTTCGCGCCCTCCAATTTGCAGGTTGCGGGCAGGCTCCCTTACCTCGCAGGGCCGGACGAGCGGGTGCGTGATGTCATCCGAATGGCCCAGACGCTCAGTGAGCGCCTGCTTGAACACGGTCTGGGCCTGGCAGGGCTCGCATTGGAGGAGCGTGGTGCCTGGACTCTGAAACTCGGTAACGGTATTGAGGTCGTCCTCGGCCGGGACCAGGTGGAAGAACGATTTGAGCGGTTTATCAACGTTTATGAAAGCCGGCTGGTTGCCCGGTCGGAAGAAGTCAGTCGGGTGGACGCACGATACACCAACGGTGTGGCAGTGCAGTGGAAGGCGGCGGAGCCTGCCTCCAGTCCGAGATCATAAGAAAGGTTAATTCAGACCACGGTTTGGTGAGATACATGTCATCGGTTGAAACGGAAAATATGATTGTCGGCCTTGATATCGGCACGTCGAAAGTAGTTGCGATTGTCGGTAAGCGCAAAATGGACGGCACCATCGAGGTCGTGGGTATTGGCTCCCACCCCTCACGGGGGCTGAAGCGCGGGGTGGTCGTGAACATCGAGACCACCGTTCAGGCCATCCAGCGTGCGGTGGAAGAAGCCGAACTGATGGCCGGTTGCCGGATCCACTCTGTTTATGCCGGGATCGCGGGGAGCCATATCAAGAGCCTGAACTCCCATGGCATCGTCGCCATTCGGGACCGGGAAGTGACCCAGGCGGACATCGACCGGGTGATCGATGCTGCCCAGGCGGTAGCCATTCCCGCCGACCAGAAAATACTGCACATCCTGCCGCAGGAGTTCGTCATTGACAGCCAGGAAGGCATCAAGGAACCCCTGGGTATGTCCGGTGTGCGTCTTGAAGCCAAGGTGCACCTGGTGACCTGCGCGGTGAACGCGGCGCAGAACATCGAAAAGTGCGTCAAGCGCTGCGGCCTCGAGGTCGATGACATCATCCTTGAGCAGCTGGCTTCCAGCCACGCCATCCTCACCGAGGACGAAAAAGAGCTGGGCGTATGCGTGGTGGATATCGGTGGCGGTACCACCGACATTGCCGTGTTCACCGGCGGCGCGATCCGCCACACCGCTGTGATCCCCATTGCCGGGGACCAGGTGACCAACGATATCGCCATGGCGCTTCGCACGCCGACCCAGAACGCGGAAGAGATCAAGATCAAGTACGCCTGTGCACTGACTCAGCTGGCCGGTGCCGATGAAACCATCAAGGTTCCGAGCGTGGGTGACAGGGCCCCACGGGATCTGTCTCGTCAGGCGCTGGCAGAAGTGGTCGAGCCCCGTTACGAAGAGCTCTTTACCCTGGTGCAGTCTGAACTGCGCCGGTCAGGGTTTGAGGACCTGATTCCAGCGGGGATCGTGATTACCGGTGGTTCCTCCACCATGGAAGGTGTGGTGGAGCTGGCCGAGGAAATTTTCCACATGCCGGTCCGGCTTGCGTCTCCGCAGGCGGTGTCGGGCATGACCGAAGTTGTCAATAACCCGATTTACGCCACTGGCGTCGGGTTGTTGATTCACGGCTTCCGCCAGATGGATCTGGGGCGGACGCCGGTGCTCAAGAGCGAGGAAACACCATCGCTGGTTGAGCGAATGAAGGCCTGGTTTACCGGTCAGTTTTGACGGTATCCATCTGGCAGTAAGTGAAGTAAACGAAGGTATCTCGAAAATATAATCGTGAACAACAGCCTGAAAGGCTTGAGAACTCACACGAAGGAGTTGGGGAAATGTTTGAACTTGTAGATAACGTCCAGCAAAGCGCTGTGATAAAAGTCGTGGGTGTAGGCGGCGGCGGTGGAAACGCCGTTCGTCACATGCTCAATAGCGACGTGGAAGGCGTTGAGTTTATCTGCGCCAATACCGATGCCCAGGCCCTGACCGACCTGGACGCCCGCCAGATTATTCAGTTGGGCGGCAACATCACCAAGGGCCTGGGCGCGGGTGCGAACCCGGAAGTCGGCCGTCAGTCAGCGCTGGAAGACCGGGACCGTATCGCCGAATCCCTGAACGGTGCGGATATGGTGTTCATCACCGCCGGCATGGGCGGTGGTACTGGTACCGGTGCTGCGCCGATCGTGGCGGATGTCGCCCGGGAACTGGGCATCCTGACGGTCGCCGTGGTCACCAAGCCGTTCATGTTTGAAGGCGGCAAGCGTATGAGCGTGGCCGAGTCCGGGTTGAAGGAGTTGGAAGAAAATGTCGATTCCCTGATCACCATCCCGAACGAAAAACTGCTGGCGGTCATGGGCAAGAAAACCAGTCTGCTGGACGCGTTCGCCGCCGCCAACGACGTGCTGCTGGGCGCTGTTCAGGGCATTGCCGATCTGATTACCCGAAACGGTATGATCAACGTCGACTTTGCCGACGTGAAAACCGTGATGTCCGAGATGGGCATGGCCATGATGGGTACCGGTCGGGCGACTGGCGAAAACCGCGCTCGTGAGGCTGCTGAAGCCGCTGTTCGAAGCCCGCTGCTGGAAGACATCAACCTGCAGGGTGCCAAGGGTATTCTGGTCAACATCACTGCCGGTATGGATCTTAACCTGGGCGAGTTCTCCGAGGTTGGTGACATTGTTCGCGAGTTTGCTTCTGACGCAGCGACGGTGGTTGTCGGTACCGTGATCGATCCGGAAATGACCGAGGAGCTGAAGGTGACCGTGGTTGCCACCGGTCTGGGTGGCGAGCGCGAGAAGCCGACCAAGGTGGTGGACAATACTCGCAGCCTGGATGGCAAGACCGACTACAACCAACTGGATCGTCCGGCTGTTCTCCGTCGTCGTGCGGCTTCTCAGGGAAATGTGGCCATTGACCAGAGCAAGGAAAGCGAAGAGCAGGGAGTCGACTATCTCGATATTCCCGCATTCCTCCGTCGGCAGGCAGACTGATAGCTTGTGAGGAAGAATCCCTGAGAGGGCCCAGATAAGGGAGTAGGGCCTTCAGGCAGGGTAACGCACTGATTACCAAGCGTTGGCTTATTGTAAAGTTGACGCAAAGCCAAATTGGTCAAATGGTGTTCAGTTTCGCTTTCTGGTATTCTTCGAGCGGAATAATTGCTTTGAATACCGAATTTTTGTGACGGAATGATGAATCGATGATCAAACAACGGACACTTAAAAACACGATCCGTGCCACCGGTGTAGGACTGCATTCCGGGGAAAAGGTATACCTGACCCTGAAGCCTGCACCCGTTGACACGGGTATCATCTTCCGCAGGACCGACCTCGAGCCAGCGGCCGAGATCCGTGCCTGTGCGGAAAATGTGGGTGAGACCACGCTGTCCACGACGCTGGTAAAAGACGGTGTCCGGGTGGCGACGGTAGAGCATCTGTTGTCCGCTATGGCTGGTCTCGGCATCGATAACTGCTTTGTGGAACTCAGCGCCGCTGAAGTGCCGATTATGGATGGCTCCGCCGGACCGTTCGTATTCCTGCTTCAGTCTGCCGGCATTGCCGAGCAGGACGCTGCCAAGCGGTTTATTCGCATCAAGCGTGAAGTGACCATCGAAGAAGGTGACAAGAAGGCGACTTTCCTTCCGTTCGACGGATTTAAAGTCAGCTTCGGCATCGATTTCGATCACCCCGTTTTCAAGGGGCGGGCACAGACCGCTACCGTCGATTTCTCAAGTACTTCGTTTGTGAAGGAAGTGAGTCGCGCTCGGACCTTTGGTTTTATGCGGGACATCGAGAAGTTGCGGGCAATGAACCTGGCTCTGGGTGGAAGTGTTGACAATGCCATTGTGGTTGACGACTACAAGATCCTTAACGAAGACGGTCTTCGTTACGACGACGAGTTCGTCAAGCACAAAGTGTTGGATGCAATCGGCGACCTGTACCTGTTGGGCAACAGCCTGATCGGTGAGTTCCGTGGCATCAAGTCCGGTCACGACCTGAACAACAAGCTGCTGCGTAAGCTGCGGGCAGAAGAAGATGCATGGGAAGTGGTGACCTTCGATGACGAAGCGACCGCGCCTATCTCTTACATGAAGCCCGTGTTGGCCGCTCCGGCTTGAGATAAAGTGTTTCAGTCACGAACGTGACTAGCGAGTTTTTCGAGAACCTCGCGTAGTTTTTTATCCTTCGTGTGCCCGGCCTCCTCTTTGAGGAGCCGGGCATTTTCTTTGCTCAAAGGCTCCTTTTTGTGCGCTGGACGTTCGCTAAAACGTGGGGGTGCCACCTTCACCTTGAGCTTCCAGACGTACTGGAACAATTCGTTCGCGCGTACCTTTTCCATTATTTCATGCTGGCGGAACCGGATTCGGGATGCTTTACTGGCATTCTCTGCCGATAAAATCAGTTCGCCTTCATGGCAACTGACGAATCGTGTGCCTTGGGCCAGTTCTGGCGGAATGGCTTCCAGAACCTGGGATTCAGCCTGGCGATGAAGTTCTGCTTTCTTTAAAAGTTCGTTGAGGCCGGGCGCTCCGCTGAGGCTGTCGATGCCCGTTTTTTGAGCGTTTTTTCGCGACATGTAGGCGTTTCTCTCGCGGATCCATTAACGTTTGGTTACACTTTAGGCACGGTTTGTGCGTAGTCCCTAGTTTAGACTTCTTTTACTTTCAGGGTAACTTAACAGCTGTACCCGGGTGCGTGCCTTTTGGCGCAACGCTTTGTCATGGATGGCAAGCCCCGTGGATAGTTCCCGAGCGCAACAGCATGGACAGGAGGTTGCAGCTCAATGACAGATTCAAATGATGATATGAACATTATTCTTGTTGGCAAGCACCACGGGAGGTCCCGTGTGTTGACACTGAACGGCATGCTGATTGTCGGCATGGTAGTGCTGGTGTCGGCGTTGATTGGTGCTGCCGGCTGGGCCGGGTACCAGTTTGCTCTGAACCAGGCGAGTGCGTTGGCAGCGAATCCGTCCGGGTTGGTTGCGCACTGGGAAGCGCGGTTGGACGAGCAGCAGGTCGAACTGGCTGAAGTTGAGCAGGCGGCCCAGCAGCAGATTGATGCGCTGACCCTTCGCCTCGGCGAGATGCAGGGGCGCCTGTTGCGTCTGGATGCACTCGGTCAACGATTTGTGGAATCCGGACTGGTCGCCAGTGAGGAGTTCAGTTTCGGTGAGCCCGCTGCCGTAGGTGGTCCGGAAGATTCGGGCGATAAGGAGTCGTTTTCTGCGCCTGATCTGATGTCCATGATTGGACGACTGGAAAACCTGATCGAAGACCGGGAAAAGCAGTTGCGCTTGCTGGACAAGCTGGCCTCACGGCAAAAACTCGATGAAGAGATGTACGTCGAGGGTCGGCCGATCACCTGGGGTTGGTTGTCGTCCAAATATGGCTACCGATCGGATCCCTTTACCGGAAAGCGGACCTGGCACGATGGCGTGGATTTAGCCGGCAAAGATGGCAGTGACATCATCTCTGTCGCCGGCGGTGTCGTGACCTGGGCGGGCGAACGTTATGGTTATGGGAACCTCGTTGAGATAGATCATGGCGATGGCCTGGTGACCCGTTACGGCCACTGCAAGGAAGTCGTCGTTAACAAGGGAGATGTGGTTCAGAAAGGTCAGGTTGTTGCCCTGATGGGTAGTACAGGCCGATCAACCGGTCCCCATGTTCATTTCGAAGTTCTGCACAACGGTCGCTCCAAAGATCCGGTCAAATATATCGCCCGCTCCAGCAAGTGATGCGGGCGTTATCGCATCTGTTCGTTTCCTTGTTTTGAACTTCACTCCGTCGGTCGGACTTGCGTCCGCACCGTCGGATTCTGCGCATTCGTCGTCTGGCACTCGCCTCGTTAAACAGGGTCGTCTTTTTTCCTGTTACGAAATAAGGTTAGAATGCCGGCTCCCCCGTTAAACCAAAGAAGCAGTGGTATATGTTCACAAAGCTTGCAACAAAGATGTTCGGCAGTAAAAACTCACGAGAGATCAAGCGGATGCGTAAAGATGTCTTGCGCATCAATGAGCTTGAAGAACAGCTGGGTAATTTGTCCGACACCGAGTTGCAAGGAAAGACCGCTGAGTTCCGTCGTCGACTGGACGAAGGCGAGACACTGGACGCCCTTCTGCCAGAGGCGTTTGCGACTGCTCGAGAGGCCAGCCGCCGGGTTATGGGGATGCGCCATTACGATGTCCAGCTGATCGGTGGTATGACCCTGCACGAAGGCCGGATTGCGGAAATGAAGACCGGTGAAGGTAAAACACTGGTGGCGACCGCGGCGGTGTACCTGAACGCGTTGTCCGGTAAGGGCGTGCATGTTGTTACCGTGAACGATTACCTGGCCCGCCGGGATGCCGAGTGGATGGGCAAACTCTACCGCTTCCTGGGTATGCAGGTGGGCGTTGTGGTTTCGGGCCAATCTTCCGAAGAAAAGCGCGCGGCCTACCAGGCTGACATCACCTACGGTACCAACAACGAATTCGGCTTCGACTACCTGCGCGACAACATGGCGTTCAGTAGCGAAGATAAGGTCCAGCGAGGCCTGAACTTTGCCATCGTCGATGAGGTGGACTCCATCCTCATCGACGAGGCTCGGACCCCATTGATTATTTCCGGTGCGGCCGAAGACAGCTCCAAGCTGTACAAGTCCATTAACACCTTGATTCCGCTTCTTGATAAAGGCGAAATTTCCGAAGAAGGCGAGGCCAGCGGTGATTTCACCCTCGATGAGAAAGCCCGCCAGGTGGAGCTGACCGAGTCCGGTCACGAAAAAGTAGAGCAGCTGCTGCTCGAAAAGGAACTGCTTGCTGAAGGAGAAAGCCTTTACTCCGCTTCGAACCTGAGCCTGCTCCATCACGTGCACTCGGCACTGCGGGCCCATCACCTGTTCCAGAAAGATGTGGATTACATCGTTCAGGGCGGACAGGTTGTTATCGTCGATGAGCACACCGGCCGGACCATGCCGGGCCGTCGCTGGAGTGAAGGGCTGCACCAGGCGATCGAAGCCAAAGAGGGGGTCAACATCCAGGCCGAGAGCCAGACCCTGGCTTCAACAACCTTCCAGAATTACTTCCGTCTGTACAACAAGCTTGCCGGCATGACCGGTACAGCCGATACCGAAGCGTTCGAATTCCGCCAGATTTACGGCCTGGATGTGGTGGTGATTCCGCCCAACAAGCCGATCCAGCGGATTGATTACAATGACCTTATCTACCTGACCCAGGAAGAGAAGTTCCACGCGATCATTGATGAGATCAAGGACGTAACGGCCGAAGGTCGTCCCATCCTGGTAGGTACGGCCTCCATCGAAGCGTCCGAATTGTTGTCCATGCTCCTGAAAAAGGCCCGCATTGACCACAAGATCCTGAACGCCAAACAGCACGAGTCTGAGGCGCTCATTATTGCCCAGGCGGGCCGTCCCGGTGCCGTGACCATTGCCACCAATATGGCGGGCCGGGGTACTGATATTGTGTTGGGCGGTAACTGGGAATACGAAGTGGCGGCCCTGGACGATCCGTCCGAAGAGCAGGTCGCGCGCATGAAAGCCGAGTGGACCGAGCGTCACAATCAGGTGCTGGAAGCCGGTGGTCTGCACATCATCGGTACCGAGCGTCACGAATCTCGCCGGATCGATAACCAGTTGCGCGGTCGTGCCGGTCGTCAGGGCGATCCCGGTTCTTCCCGTTTCTTCCTGTCACTGGAGGATAACCTGATGCGGATCTTTGCGCCTGAGCGGGTCAAGAACCTGATGCAGGCCATGGGTATGAAGAAGGGCGAGGCCATCGAGCATCGCATGGTCACCAATGCCATTGAAAAATCCCAGCGCAAGGTTGAAGGACGCAACTTCGACATGCGTAAGACCCTGCTTGAATACGATGACGTAGCCAACGACCAGCGGACCGTTATCTACGAGCAGCGCAACGAAGTCATGTCCTCGGAAGACGTCTCCGATATGGTCGACGTTGTTCGCGCAGACGTGGTCGATTCACTGATCAGCGAATACATTCCGCCCCAGAGCATGGCAGAACAGTGGGATGTTGCGGGTCTGGAGGCGCAGTTGCAGTCCGAGCTGGCAATCGAGCTGCCGGTTCAGAAGTGGCTGGACGAAGACAGCAAGCTCCACGAAGAGACCCTGCGCCAGAAAATCCTCGACGAAATCGTCGCGGCCTATAAGGCGAAGGAAGAGATTGCCGGCGCTGAAGCCATGCGCAAGTTTGAGAAGCAGGTTTTCCTGCAGGTGCTGGATACGCTCTGGAAAGAGCACCTGTCCAACATGGACCATCTGCGCCGCGGTATTCACCTGCGTGGCTACGCCCAGAAGAATCCGAAACAGGAATACAAACGCGAGGCGTTCAACCTGTTTCAGGAAATGCTTGAGGCAATGAAGCGCGATGTGGCCCGGATCCTGTGTCACGTGCGTGTTCAGAGCCAGGAAGAAATGGAAGCGGTAGAGCGTCGCCGTAAAGAGGCTCTTGAGAAAGAGTTGGCGAAAGCAAAATTGCGCCACGACGAAACCAGTGCGGCACAAAGCCAGGCCCAGGGTGACGACTCTGGTGAAGGTTCGGCACAACCGGCTACGCCGGAAACGTTCGTGCGTGAGGGGCGTAAAGTGGGCCGGAACGAACCGTGCCCTTGCGGCTCCGGTAAGAAATACAAGCAGTGCCATGGTAAGGTCAGCTGATCGCCGGCACTGACTCGGAGGTTCAAGCCCGCACCCTGATGTTATCAGGCTGCGGGTTTTTCCGTTTTACATCGTCTGGTTTGGGATTGTCAGAGGAGAGAGACAATGGCAGTAGGCCCCGGAGAGTTGCCTGAATTTTTACCGGTAAAAGGCGTGCGTCTGGGTGTTGCCAGCGCGGGTATCAAGACCCCCGGCCGTAAGGATCTGGTGGTGTTTGAACTGGCGCCTGGTAGCAGGACGGCCGGTATTTTCACTCAGAACGCATTTTGCGCAGCGCCGGTTACCCTGAGCCGGGAGAATCTGGCCGCGAAACCGCCACGTTACCTGCTGATCAACACTGGTAATGCCAACGCGGGAACGGGGGCTCAGGGTATGGCCGACGCCAGAACCTGTTGTGAAGCCCTGGCAAAGTCAGCCGGGGTTAGTCCTGAAGAGGTTTTGCCGTTTTCAACGGGCGTGATTGGCGAGCCTCTGCCGGTCGAACGGATTACAGGTGCCATCCCTCAGGCGCTCGCCGACGTGGATGAGAATCACTGGCGAGAGGCAGCCGCCGGGATTATGACCACCGATACCCGGCCCAAGGGGGCTACCCGTAAAATCGATCTGGATGGCCACACAGTCACTATCTCGGGCATCAGCAAAGGGGCAGGGATGATCCGTCCCAACATGGCGACCATGCTTGGTTTTATCACCACCGATGCGAAGATTGAGCCCGGCTTGCTACGCACGCTGGCGTTGGAGTTGGGGGAGAGCTCCTTTAACCGGATCACCATTGACGGTGACACTTCGACCAACGATTGCTGCATGCTGGTCGCCAGCGGGCACTACTCCGGCCCAGAGATTACGGCGGACAGTCCAGCTTTGCACAATCTTCGTGACGCGCTCTGGGCGGTCTATCTGGAACTGGCCCATGCCATCGTTCGAGATGGCGAGGGCGCCAGCAAGTTTGTCACCATCGACGTACAGGGGGCGAAAGCTTCCCAGGAAGCCCTGGATGTGGCGTACACCGTTGCTCATTCCCCGCTGGTCAAAACCGCGCTGTTTGCTTCGGATCCGAACTGGGGGCGGGTTCTCGCCGCGGTCGGTCGTGCTGGAGTGCCTGATCTCGACCTGAACGCCCTGGAGATATTCCTCGGAGACGTCTGCCTGGTTCGAAATGGCGGTCGTGCAGCGGATTATTCGGAAGCGCGTGGTCAGGCGGTCATGGATCAGGAAGAAATCACCATCACCATCGATCTCAAGCGCGGACAGGTCAATGAGACTGTCTGGACCTGCGACCTGTCCCACGATTACGTCACCATTAATGCGGAGTACCGAACCTGACCATGACCGACGTCACCAAAGCCAGGAAGGAAGTCCACGTCGCGGTTGCTGTGATCGAGCGGCAAGGTCGGGTGCTGATTGCCCGGCGTCCAAATCACACCCATCAGGGTGGTTTGCTGGAGTTTCCCGGGGGCAAGGTTGAGGCGGGCGAGACCGGTCAGCAGGCATTGGTGAGGGAGATTGCCGAGGAAACCGGTTTGTCGGTGCCTGAGGCTTCGCTGGAGCCGGTCATCGGTATTCGCCACGACTATGGCGATAAACAGGTTTTTCTGGATGTCTGGCGTACGAGCGAGGCTGAGGGCGAGCCAGAGGGGCGGGAAGGGCAGCCCATCGAGTGGCTCCGGCCTGAAGACTTTCGTGATGAAGAGTTTCCCGCAGCGAACCGACCGATTATCCGGGCTGTTCGTCTGCCTCGCCAGTTGGCGATCAGTGGTTCCATTGAGGCTAATGGTGACAGCGCCGGAAAGCTTTGCCGTGCCTTAGAGCGCAAACGACCGGACCTACTGGTCCTGAGAGCGCCGGAGCTTGATGTACAGCGGTATCGGAAACTGGTGGGTGGCGTGTTGTTGTCATGCCAGTCTGCCGGTGCCGGCCTGATCGTCCATGGTGCCCCGGACCGTTTTGAGGGTCTGCCTGGCATCGCCGGCCTGCATCTTCCCTGGCGCCAGGCCAGGGTGTTGGATGCGCGGCCGGTGCCATCCGGCGTGTGGCTTGGGGTGTCCTGCCACACCGCTGAGGAGGTTGCGCACGCGGAAACCCTGGGGGCGGACTATGTCACCCTTGGCCCGGTTCTGCCCACACCCAGTCATCCCGAAGCCCCGGGGATCGGGTGGTTGGCATTTGAGGAGATGGCTCAGCGCGCCAGGGTGCCGGTTTATGCACTGGGCGGCCTGAGCGCTTCTGATGTGCCCAAGGCGACAGAGAGAGGTGGTCAGGGAATAGCGGGAATCCGTTTCTGGTGTTCGGAAGATTGACCAGGTAGGGGCCTGACAATCGGGTGCCTGCCATACTGTGAGTAAGCGTTTTCAACAGAAATGAGGGATCGATGTGAGCAAGTTGACTCATCTGGATGACAAGGGCGAGGCCAGAATGGTGGACGTCACAGACAAGGCTGTGACCGAGCGTGAGGCGAGGGCCGAGGCGACCATTCGCATGGCTCCGGAGACGCTGACCATGATTGTCGAGGGCGAGCACCCCAAGGGCGATGTGCTCGCGGTCGCCCGGATCGCCGGCATCATGGCGGCCAAGAAAACACACGAGTTGATTCCGCTGTGCCACTCGCTGAACCTGACCTCCGTGAAGGTTGAATTAACCCCCGGCGACGATGGCGCGTCCGTTCATGTGCTCACCCGTTGCAAGCTGGCCGGGCAAACCGGGGTTGAGATGGAAGCGCTGACTGCCGCGAGTGTCGCCGCGCTGACGCTGTATGATATGTGTAAGGCGGTGGATCGGGGCATGGAAATCGGTCAGGTCCGGTTACTGGAGAAAAAAGGCGGCCGCAGTGGCCATTGGATTGCACAGGGATAATCTGTTCACCGCCAGTTAACGTAAGCTCCGGACATTTCTGGGCGTCTGGTCTGTCCATTCTGGTAGGGCTACGCCATGGGAGGGGTGCGTGTTAGAATGCGCGCCCGATTGACTGAACCACGAGGAATGACTGTGGCTGTTCGTTACATCCAGACTTGCCGGTTGCCAACCCCGTTCGGGGTGTTCGACATGCACGGTTTCGAGGAGCCGGGCACGGGCAAAGAGCACGTGGCCCTGACCCTGGGAGAGCTGGATGGCGATGAACCGATGCTGGCGCGAACCCACTCGGAGTGCCTGACTGGTGATGCGCTTTACAGCATGCGGTGCGACTGTGGTTATCAGCTGGAAGAAGCGTTGCGCAGTATTGCGCGGGAAGGTCGTGGCATTCTCCTGTACCTTCGCCAGGAAGGCCGCGGTATCGGCCTGCTGAACAAGATTCGTGCTTACCACCTTCAGGATCAGGGAGCTGATACGGTTGAGGCCAACGAGCAACTGGGCTTTTCTGCGGATCTTCGGGACTACAGCATGTGCAAGGATATGCTGGAGCATCTGGGTATCAAAAGCCTGCGGCTGATGACCAACAATCCGCGCAAAGTGAAGGCCCTGAGCTCATACGGGATTACCATCGCGGAGCGGGTGCCCCTGCATGTCGGCCAGAATCCCCATAACGAAAGTTATCTGGCGACCAAGCAAAACAAGCTTGGGCACTGGCTCGATACCCATCAGGACGACGACCCTGAAGACTGACGGAGCTTGCCCGGCGGATACGAAAAAAGCCCACCAAACTGTGGGCTTTTGATTGTCAGTTCGTCGGGCTCTGAACCCTCTACTTCACCACTTTCAGGCTCTGGTGCTGTAGCCGTTCCATCCGCTCGGCAATAGCCTTTAGGATGCCCTTGGCATCCAGTCCGCAGTCTCTCAGCAGTTCACCGTGCTTACCGTGGTCGATGAATACGTCAGGCAGGCCCAGTTGCAAAACCGGCATCACCACTTCCTGGCTGTTGAGGAATTCGGTGACCGCACTGCCCGCGCCGCCGGCAATGGTGTTCTCTTCCAGTGTCACCAGCAGCTCATGCTGTTCTGCCAGCTCAAGCACCAGCGCTTCATCCAGGGGTTTCACGAAGCGCATATCCGCCACGGTGGCGTCTAATGCTTCGGCCGCTTCCAGTGCGGATGACAGCAGGGTGCCGAAATTCAGGATTGCAATGCCTGAGCCTTCCCGTACGGTGCGCCCTTTTCCTATCGGAAACCCGGAGAGCGCCTGCTCGATCGTTGCGCCGGGGCCAGTGCCTCGCGGGTAACGCACGGCGGCGGGGCCGTTGTAGACCAGCCCGGTGTGCAGCAGCTGCCGGGTCTCATTCTCATCCGACGGTGTCATGATCACCATGTTCGGAATGCAACGCAGATAACTGATGTCGAAGGCGCCAGCATGGGTGGGGCCGTCTTCACCGACCAGGCCAGCCCGGTCAATGGCAAACAGAACATCCAGGTCCTGGATGGCGACATCGTGCACGAGCTGATCGTAGCCCCGTTGCAGGAAGGTGGAGTAAATCGCCACGACTGGTTTTGCACCATCACAGGCCAGGCCAGCAGCCAGGGTCACTGAATGCTGTTCAGCGATGGCGACATCGAAATAGCGATCCGGGAAACGCTTCGAGAATTCGAGCAGATCCGAACCCTCACACATGGCCGGGGTAATGCCGGCTACCCGATCATCCTGCTCCGCCGCGTCACACAGCCACTGGCCAAACACGTTGGCGTATTTGGGGCGTGCAGGCTGGGCGGGAACCGGTTCCGGTTTGCTGGGGGGAACCGGTTCAATCTTGTTGATCGCGTGGTAACCAATGGGGTCGGCTTCCGCCGGGGCAAAGCCCTTGCCTTTGGTGGTGACCACGTGCAGGAATTGCGGGCCGTCCAGTTCCCGGATGTTCTCCAGGGTTTCCACCAACAGGGGCAGATCGTGGCCATCGACGGGGCCAATGTAATTGAACCCAAGTTCCTCAAACAGAGTGCTGGGAGCAATCATGCCCTTGAAGTGTTCTTCGGTCTTCCTGGCCAGGGCCATCAGGTGCGGTGTGCTCTGCAGCACCTTCTTGCTGCTGTCACGCATCTGGTTGTAGGTCCGGCTGGCAAGCAGCTTGGCGAAGTAGTTGGACAGGCCGCCTACATTGTGGGAGATCGACATGTCGTTGTCGTTCAGTACCACCAGCATGTCGGCGTGCAGGTGACCGGCGTGATTGAGGGCTTCAAAGGCCATGCCGGCGGTCATTGCGCCATCACCAATTACTGCGATGCTCTTGCGCCCGGTGTTCTGCATGCGGGCCGCAATGGCCATGCCCAGGGCTGCGCTGATGGAGGTGCTGGAGTGTCCCACACCGAAGGTATCGTATTCGCTCTCGCCCCGTTTGGGGAAACCGGCCAGTCCGCCCTTTCGACGGATGGTATCCATCTGTTCGCGGCGACCGGTGAGGATTTTGTGGGGGTAGGCCTGATGACCCACGTCCCAGACCAACCGGTCTTCGGGGGTGTTGAAGACGTAGTGCAGTGCAACGGTCAGTTCCAGTACACCGAGGCCAGCGCCAAAATGGCCACCGGTCTGTCCGACTGACCACAGTAGGAAGGCCCGAAGCTCCCTGGCGAGCTGGGTGAGCTGCTCAGCCGGCAAGTCGCGAAGCTGGGCCGGTGAATCGATCCGGTTCAGCAACGGGGTATTGGGCCGCTGAGAGGGGATTTCCTTGAAGGTGTAGGTTTCCTGCATCTGCTCGGGTCTATTCCAGAGTATTCGGCAACAGGATGGCATTATAAGGGAACAGGTCGGGCTGTTTCACACTTATCGGGCCAGTCACTGCTACTTTGTCATCGTTGAGTGTGCGCTTTTTGGGCGCCCCTGATCAATGGGTCCTTGCCACTATGTAATTGGCCATGGCCCTCAGCGGATCAGCTTCGGGGCCGAAATCCCGCAGGCTGTTCAGTGCGTGGTTCAGTAACGCGTCGAGATGCTCACGGGCACCTTCAATGCCAAGCAGCGCGGGGTAGGTGGGTTTGTCTCGCGCCATATCGGAGCCCTGAGGCTTGCCGATGATTTCAGTGTCGCCTTCGATATCCAGCAAATCGTCCTGAACCTGGAACGCCAGGCCAAGTGCCTTGGCGTACTCTGTCAGTGAGGCCTGCGCTGCGTCCGAAACCGAGCCGCTCGACAGCGCTCCAAGGATAACACTTG
Organism: Marinobacter sp. F4216; assembly: GCF_019931195.1. Taxonomy (GTDB): domain Bacteria; phylum Pseudomonadota; class Gammaproteobacteria; order Pseudomonadales; family Oleiphilaceae; genus Marinobacter; species Marinobacter suaedae. The sequence goes on from NZ_JAIOUO010000001.1 coordinate 43,945, forward strand.
CTTCGATCAGTGCGCCGGTCTTGTGCCGGTGCATGGTTTCCAGCTGGCTGAGTGTCAGCTTTTGTCCGACCGATTCCAGGTCAATGGCCTGTCCTCCGACCATGCCTTTGTGCCCGCTTGCCCGGGCCAGTTCGCGAACCATCGCGAGCCTGGTCTCGGCATCAAAGCTTCCGGTCTCTGTCAGCCAGCTGAAAGCCAGGGTTTGCAGGGCATCGCCCGCCAGAATGGCGGTGGCCTCATCGAAGGCAATATGGGTGGTTGGCCGGCCCCGGCGCAGGTCATCATCGTCCATGGCGGGTAGATCGTCATGGATCAGTGAGTACGCGTGGATGAGTTCCAGGGCGCAGGCCGGCACCAGGGCGTTATCGCCCGTGTGTCCAACGGCGCTGGCGGCGCCCAGGCACAGGGCTGGGCGAACACGTTTGCCGCCGCCAAGTACGCTGTATCGCATGGCTTCCTGGAGCCGGTTGGAGGCGCTGCTGCGCTCGATGCAGCGATCCAGTTCTTCGTCGACACGGGCTTGGCAGGCATCGAGGAAATCCAGCCCCGAGTGTTTCCCTTTGCTCATTGGCTGTTGTCGTCCGGGCTGAAGGGACGGGTCTCAAGCGACCCGTCGCTGTTTTGCACCAGCTGTTCCACCCGCTGTTCGGCGGACTTGAGGGCTTGCTGGCATTGCCGCGTCAGCTTCACGCCGCGTTCGAACGCCGCCAGTGACTGCTCCAGCGACAGCTCGCCCTGCTCCAGATCCCGGACCAGCTTTTCCAGCTCATCGAGGGATTTTTCGAAATCGGCGATGGTGGTGGCGTTTTGTTCTTCAGCCATCGGGGTCTCCGGGAGGATGTCAGAAAGTGGATATGAGAATTGGGCGGATTATATCAGAGCGCTACGGTTATCGCTGCCAGTGGAAGTGACGGCATTCCAGGGGCTTTGCCTGCGGGCCCCAGGATTGTTCGCTGACGGTCATGTGCCCGGCGGACGACAGGGTGATAATCGTGGTACAGCGGGTGCCATAGGTGTCGCCCTCAATGAACGGTGAGGACAGAAAACGTTCGGTGTCCAGCCCGACACCCGTGTCGGGTAGGAGGTGATCGGGCGCCGGGGTGGTGTCCTGCAGTAGTCGGCGCAGTTGGCTGTGCAGTTCGTCGGCGTCCGGGAACGCCGAAGTGACGAGAGTGCCGACGGCTTCCCGCAGGCGCAGGAGTTTCGGCCAGGGCGTTTGAAGCAGGTGATTACTCAGGCCATAGACACCCCGGTGGACGGAGCGGCCCGGGTGCGCATCCCGATTGCTGTAGTACCAGCCGGACTGGTCGGTCAGCCGAATCAGGTTGAAGCCGGCGTATTGGTCAGTGGCGCTTGAGAGTTCTGAGTGGAATTCGGCTGGTGGCTCCGCCAGTGCCCGGATCGGCAGCTCGCCCCGACTTCTTGGCCCGCGCTCGGGCGAACCATCCCGCACGTTAGTGACTGCGCTGACCGTACCATCCCTGGTGATCGCCAGCCAGGTGCCGCCGGCCTCCAGGTCGCGGCCCGAGAGCACGGCGATGTCGTTGTCCGTCGTCCACCAATCCATCGGGGCGGTCGGGCGGCGGAAAAACTCGTCCCGGTTGGCGGCGACCACCAGTGGAAAGTGGGGGTTCTGGTGAAGGGCAAACGCGATCAGACACATGCTGCTGGTCGGTACTCCCGGAAGTAATGAAGTTGGCGGTTGCGGTGTGTATCATACCAGCCTTGTTTTCCTGGGGTAGGGATACGCCGATGAGTCTGTTGTACGTAGTAGTTTCCTATCTGGCGCTTGGGGCTTTGGCGGGCACTCTGGCGGGGTTGTTTGGTATTGGCGGTGGCCTGATCATCGTACCGGTGCTGATTTTCAGCTTCGGAATTCAGGGGGTGAGTCCGGAGGTGGCGGCGCATCTCGCCGTGGGTACGTCGCTGGCCACCATTGTGTTTACCTCGATCAGTTCGGTGCGTTCACACCACAGCCGTGGCGCTGTCCGGTGGGATGTATTTCGCCCGATGGCGGTCGGCATTGTCATTGGCGCTATCCTGGGTGCCTGGACAGCGTCCCTGCTCAGTGGCCCAGTGCTGGAAATGGTCATTGGGGTGTTTGTCATCCTCGTGGCCATCAAGATGCTGCTGGGGGCCGAGCCGAAACCAGGGCGAGATGTGCCCGGTAACGCCGGGCTGGCCACGGCTGGCGGTGGAATCGGCTGGGCGTCCGCCATCTTTGGCATCGGTGGCGGCACCTTGACCGTTCCTTTCCTGAACTGGTGCAACGTGCGGATGCAGAGCGCGGTTGGCACCTCGGCCGCGTGTGGTTTGCCTATCGCCGTAGCCGGTGCGCTGAGTAATATCGGGACGGGCTGGAACAATGCCGCGCTGCCGGAATACAGTCTGGGCTTTATTTACCTGCCGGCGATGCTGGGCATTATCGCGACGAGTGTGCTGTTCGCCAAAGTAGGTGCGTCGCTGGCTCACCGGCTGGACGCGATGTTGCTCAAGCGCATCTTTGCGGTATTTCTTTTACTGGTCGGGCTTCGTTTTCTTCTGAGTTGAGAGGTTGTTGATGCTGCAGCATCCGCAGATTGACCCGGTGGCCATTGCCATTGGTCCGTTCAAAATACACTGGTATGGCCTGACCTATCTGGTCGGTTTTGTCGTGGGCTGGTGGCTTGGCCGTCTGCGTACCCGCAAGCCCTGGTCGCCCATCAATGAAGAGCAGATGGGCGACCTGCTGTTCTACATTGCCCTTGGCGTCATTCTGGGCGGTCGCTTTGGCTATGTGATTTTCTATAACTTCGACGCCTTCCTGGCGGACCCGCTCTGGTTGTTCCGCGTATGGGAAGGGGGCATGTCGTTCCATGGCGGCCTGCTGGGCGTGATGCTGGCCATGTGGTGGTACGGTCGCAAGGTGGGTGCCGGTTTCTGGCGTATTGCTGATTTCGTTGCACCGCTGGTGCCAGTGGGCCTTGGCGCTGGCCGCATTGGTAACTTCATCAACGGTGAGCTGTGGGGCAAGCCGACCGATGTCTCATGGGGAATGGTTTTCCGTACTGCGCCAGACAGCTTGGCCCGCCATCCGTCCCAGCTCTACCAGTTTGCCCTGGAAGGCGTAGCCCTGTTCGTCATCCTCTGGTGGTTCTCTGCCAAACCAAGGCCGCGAATGGCCGTGTCCGGTGCATTCCTGATTGCGTATGGGGCGTTTCGGTTTATGGTGGAGTTCTTTCGTCAGCCGGACCCACAACTGGGGTACCTTGCGTTTGACTGGCTGACCATGGGGCAGGTGCTGTCCACCCCCATGATTATTGCGGGTATTGCCCTGATGTTGATTGCTTACCGGAGACATGCTGAATGAAGGCCTATCTCGATTTGATGCAGGACGTTGTTGATAATGGGTTTGATAAGGGCGACCGGACCGGGGTCGGTACCCGCTCGGTGTTCGGACGCCAGATCCGTTTTAACCTGCAGGAAGGTTTTCCACTGGTGACCACCAAGAAAGTGCACCTGCGCAGCATCATTTACGAATTGCTTTGGTTCCTGAAAGGCTCCACCGACAACAACTGGCTCAAAGAGCGGAAGGTGTCCATCTGGAACGAGTGGGCACTGGAAGATGGCGACCTGGGCCCGATCTACGGGAAGCAGTGGCGCAGCTGGCAATGCCCGGATGGCCGAGTAGTGGATCAGATCAGCGAAGTCATTGAGCAAATCAGGACCAAGCCCAATTCCCGCCGACTGATCGTGTCCGCCTGGAATCCGGCCGAATTGCCGGATGAAGCCATCAGCCCGCAGGACAACGTCCGAAAAGGCCGTATGGCGTTGGCTCCCTGCCATTGCCTGTTCCAGTTCTACGTGACCGACGGTAAGCTGTCCTGCCAGCTCTATCAGCGCAGCGCCGACCTGTTCCTGGGCGTGCCGTTCAACATTGCCTCTTATGCCTTGCTGACCCACATGATTGCCCAGCAGTGCGATCTGGATGTGGGCGAGTTTGTCCACACCTTCGGCGATTGTCACCTGTACCAGAACCACCTGACCGACGACATCGTGTTCGAGCAGCTCAAGCGTGAGCCGCGGGCTCTGCCGAAACTGGTGATCAAGCGCAAGCCGGAGTCCATCTTCGATTACGAACTGGAAGACTTCGAGTTCGAGGGATATGACCCTTATCCGGTCATCAAGGCGCCGATTGCCATCTGATTTAAGCGGACCGACTTCAGGTCTTGATCGCAAGGGTGAGAGGGTGATTTTACAAAAATGTGCGGAGCCCAAGCCGCGCAGGGATGCCTTGAGGCGTTTTTTGGAAAATCCCCCTCGCTCCCTTGCAGCCTCCGCCTCATAGGAATTTAGACATGCGTAAAGCCCTCATCGTGGCCATGTCCCAGAACCGGGTCATCGGCCGCAACAACAAGCTGCCCTGGTATCTCCCGGGTGATCTTCGTTACTTCAAACAGGCTACCATGGGTAAGCCGATCATCATGGGGCGCAAGACCTGGGATTCCATTGGTCGACCCTTGCCCGGCCGTATGAACCTGATCATTACGCGCCAGGATGACTGGCCGGTACCGGCAGGAACTGTGCGTGTGGCGTCGCTGGAAGAGGCGCTGTTGAAAGCCGGTGCTCAGGCCCAGCTGGATGGCGTGGACGAAGTGATGATTATTGGAGGAGGGCAGATTTATGCCGAAGCTCTGCCTCAGGTGGACCGGATGTACATCACCCAGGTGCACGCGGATGTTGAAGGGGATGCGTTCTTCCCGGAAGTGAACTGGGATGGCTGGGAGGAAATCGGACGGGAGGATTTCTCCGCGTCCGACAACAATCCCTACGACTACAGCTTCGTCGTTTACCAGCGTCGGTCTTAGGCCTTACGAGGCGGGCGCTTGCCCGCCGGCTTGCCGCTTCGACTGCCTCCCTTCCCGGGCGGCTTTCCACGCCCGCCATCACGTCCCTGGCCTCTGGGGCCGCCCTTTTTGAAACCACCCTTGCGGCGATCACCACCCGGACGTCCGCCTTTACCGTCCCGACGGGGCGGCTTGCTGGATACCACCGGCAGTGCTTCGGGTTGCTCCAGTGGCAGGGAGCCTGGCTGAGCTGTTTCCATCCAGCAGGCCAGTGCGCCAGCCACCATGGCCATGTCCATGTTGTTACGCTCGGCAATGTCGTCCATCAGAGCAATGGCCTTGGCCAGCTTGGCGTCTTCGGCAAAACCCATCAGCTGGGTTTCGAACTGCTGCTCGCGCATTTCCAGAAGTTCTTTGGGCGATGGCAGTTCATAGCTCTGCATGGGCGAGTTGGTGGCTCGCTCCAGGGTCCGCAGCCAGCTGCGCTCCCGCGGGGTGACCAGCAGAATGGCTTTGCCGGTTCGACCGGCACGGCCGGTACGTCCAACGCGGTGGATGTAGGCCTCGGTATCGTAAGGCACGTCGTAGTTGATAACGTGGGTGATCCGGGGTACATCGAGGCCACGGGCTGCCACATCGGTGGCGATAATGATGTCTTTTTTGCCCCGCTTGAGATCTTCGACGGTCTGTTCACGCTGGCGTTGGTTCAGATCGCCATTGAGCGGTGCGACGCCGTGACCCCGTGCCGACAGCTTTTCAGCCAGCAACGTGGTTTCCGCCTTGGTGCGGACAAAGATGATGGACGCGTCGAACGGCTCCACTTCCAGAATCCGGGTAAGGGCGTCCAGCTTCCGCTCGGCGTAGACCGGCAGCACGTACTGCGCAATGCGCTCGACGGTGCGGGTTTCGCTTTCAATTTTTACTTCAGTGGCATCCCGCAGGTAGGTCTGGGCCACTTTCTTGATCGGCGGCGGCATGGTTGCGGAGAACAGCGCCCGCTGACAGTTATCCGGTGTTTTCGCGAGGATGGCCTCAACGTCATCAATGAAGCCCATTCGAAGCATCTCGTCAGCTTCGTCCAGCACCAGCGCCTTGAGCTTGTCCAGCTTGAGAGTGCCCTTGCGCAGGTGATCCAGCATCCGGCCCGGCGTGCCCACGATAACCTGGGCGCCACGCTTCAGGCCGCGGATCTGGGGCTGGAAGTCCTGGCCACCGTAAATGGGCAGAACGTGGAACTGGCTGAACTTGCTGGCATAGGTGGTGAAGGCTTCTGCTACCTGAATGGCCAGTTCCCGTGTGGGGGCCAGAACCAGCAACTGGGGATCACGGCTCGTGGCGTCAATGCGGCTGAGCAGTGGCAGGGCGAACGCGGCGGTTTTTCCGGTGCCGGTCTGGGCGACGCCCAGGAGATGGTTGCCGGCCAGCAACGCTGGAATGGATTGAGCCTGAATGGGTGAAGGCTTTTCGTAGCCCACTTCAGTTACGGCTTCAAGCACTGCCGGGTCAAGACCCAGCTCGGCGAAGGAAATATCTGACATTGATTCACTCGGAATTCGGAAGGGTAACGCATTGACAGGCAATGCATGGCGTGAACGGAGTATAGTCGCTTTAGCGCTGGTTTGATATGTGAGGAAGCCGGTGCATTGTAGGTAGTTGCCGGTGCCCGAACGTTGATTTTAGGCGCCGGGTGGGGCAGTCTCTCGGTTTTGATAGCTTGCTAATGGGGTTTCCGATGACGTTTGATCAATTGCTTGCGGCGGTGCGCTCAGACAACGAGCTGGTTATTCCCGGAAGCTGGGGGCAAGGGCGGGCAAGCTTTGGTGGCCTCCTTGCGGCGCTGGTCTTTGAGCGCATGGCCGCGCTGGTCGGCGAGGGCCGTGCCATGCGTTCTTTGCAGACGTCTTTTGTGGGTCCTGTGGCGCCAGGTGTGCCAGCCCGCTGCGAGGCAGAGGTATTGCGAGAGGGGCGGGCTGTGACCCAGGTTCAGGGGCGAATTGTCCAGAACGGTGAGCCGCGGCTGGTATGTCTGGCTAGCTTTGGCGGAGATCGTGAATCCGCGGTGCAGGTGGATGCCCTGCCTGCGCCCAAGGCAACCCCTGTTGAACAGTGTCAGGCCTTGCCCTATATCGAGGGCGTGACACCGGCGTTCACCCAGCACATTGAGATGCGCTGGGCGTTCGGGCACATGCCGCTCAGCGGCAAGGGCGGACGAGAAATGGGCGGCTGGATGCAATTCCGGGATGAACCCCTATCACTCGAGGATGCTCATATCGTGGCACTGGTGGATGCCTGGCCGCCGGCACTGTTGCCGCATCTGAAAGGGCCTGCGCCGGCAAGCTCCCTGAGTTGGGCACTGGATATCCTGCATCCCCGGCCCGAAATAAAGTCCGGTGACTGGCTGTTGTACAAAGCCGGCATTGACCAGGCGGGAGCAGGGTATGGCCACACCCATGCCGGCATCTGGACCGCCAGTGGTGAACTGGTGGCGCTCAGCCGCCAGACGGTAACTGTGTTCGGCTGATGCCCAGCAAGGGCGGCTGTTCAGGCCGCCCTCTGGGATTTCAGTGCATCGGTGATGATGCTGGCGAATTCCCTTGGTGAATCTTCTTGCAGGAAGTGGCCGCCGCGAAGTGTGGTGTGCGGTTGGCCATAGGCACCTGGAATGCGACGTTGCATGTAGCGATCACTGCCCCGGGTAATCGGGTCGCCGCTGCTGAAGCAGGTGATGAAGGGCTTGCGCCATTTCTCCAGGGCCCGCCAGGCTTCGCGGTTCGCCGCACTGGATGGGTCGTCACTGGAAACCGGTACCAGCCTGGGGAAAGCCCGGGCGCCGGCCTTGTATTCCGCCGACGGGAACGGCGCTTCGTACGCCGCCAGTTCGCCTTTCGACAGCATCCGGTCGGTCCCCAGTTGAACCACCCGCCCGATGGGCAGCCAGGGGCTGTGGGTGGCAAAGGTCTTCCAGAGCGTAAAGGTGGTGGTCACGCGGTTTTCACCGGTAGGCAGCATGCCGTTGCCAACGATGATCCGGTCGAACCGGCGCGGGTTTTCCGCCGCCAGTCTCAATCCGAGCAGTGAGCCCCAGTTCTGGCATACCAGCGTAATGTTGCTCAGTTCCAGCTGATCCAGCCAGTTCACCAGCCAGGTCATGTGCCGGTCGTAGCTGTAATCATCCACCGAGGCGGGCTTGTCGGATTTGCCGAAACCAATCAGATCGGGCGCAAGTACCCGGTGGCCGGCATTGGCAACCAGCGGAATCATATGCCGGTACAGGTAAGACCAGGACGGCTCACCGTGCAGCATCAAAACCGGAGACGCATCGGCCGGACCCTCGTCGACATAATGCATCCTGAGGTTCGGAGCCACATCCAGATAATTTGGCGCAAACGGGTAGTCCGGGAGGTCCGCAAAGCGGCCTTCATCGGTTCTCAGAATACGCATGCCATCGACTGTCCTGACTGATTGGTTGCGAGATTGCCGGAGGCCGGTTAACGGTTAAAAGCCTCCGGGGCAATCGTAGAAAGGAAGGATAATTCAGATAGGGGGTTTATGTGTTTGACTTGCGTAACAGTGCGTTGCCGCTTTGATTCAGCTGGCAAGGCCGAGTAGTTGGTCACAATTTTCGAAGGCACTCATGGCCTCGTCACAGCAGTTAACGGCACCGCAATCGTCTGCTGAGCAGTAGCCAATTGTCTGGCAATCAATGCCGGGCGCGGCGGTATCGCGTTCGGTTCGGAAAATTTTTGCCCTTGATAGCGTGGAGTGGCAATGTCCACACAAAAGCGTCGGGACGGCGCTGTTTTCAGCGGCGACCGCGGTAAAGATTTGTTGTTCGTTCATAGTCATAAAATCCTCCTGTTTATTTCACAGTATGGACAGGATGTGAAAGTTTAAAGTCTGCGGGATGAAAGACGCGTTAGTTGCTGGGGTCGACAACCGGCCGGCGATTGGAGCGCTTGTCGTCCCAATCCAGTTCCTTCGGGTCGTACCAGCCTATGCCGCCCAGTACTTTTTCTCGGGTGGATGGCGACAGGGTTGGCCACAACTCCTGGAATTCGCTCAGACCCAGTTCCCGCTGTTTTTGTTGTTTGCTTTGTAAACGGTTGATGGTGCGTGGCAGCTGCAGGGCTTCGCCCAGCTGGCCAGGAACAACGACTTCTTGCCCCATCACCTTGCGGCGGTGAGTGCGGGCAGCCAGAACCCGGCGAAGTTCAGTCGCGGCCTCCAGGGCCGTCTCTTCGGTAAATTGCTCCAATTCCACCAGAACAGCCTGTTTAAATATCAATCAACAGCCGACCACTATAACCCGAAGTGGTCTGTCATGGCCATGCCACCATGATACGCTAGGCCCGACGGCAGGTATCACTCACCTTTGCCGTCCTCTGTTTTCGATCGTTTCGTTGGTAAGGGAATCGCGACCGTATGTACGCAAAACTGGAAACACGGACTTTTCTGGCCCTGCTAGTTGGGGTGTCGCTGGCTTTTGTCCTGTTGATGAAGCCGTTCTTTGGTCCCATTTTCTGGGCTGTTGCGATCGCACTCATTTTTCATCCGGTGCAGCAATTACTGATCCGTAAGCTTGGCGACCGACCGAACCTCAATGCCTTGATTACCCTGGTTTGCTGCATGGTGATCGTGGTGATTCCGGTGTTGGTGCTGGTGACCTCCCTGATTGCCGAGGGAGTGGGGCTGTATCAGCGGATCCAGAGTGGGGAAATTCGGCCCGGTGAGTACATCGATCAGGTCAACGATTCTTTCCCTGCGATCGAGGCCTTCCTGGCGCCTTTCGGCGTTGATTTCGCTGAACTTCGTGATCGTGCCGTCAGCCTGTTTGTCGGCGGTAGCCAGTTCCTGGCCAAGCAGGCCATTGGCGTGGGACAGAACACCTTCCAGTTTTTCCTGGGACTTGCCTTGATGGTGTATCTCGCGTTTTTCCTTCTGCGGGATGGCGACAAGCTGGTGGAGCTGATTATCCGGGCCTTGCCGCTGGGGGATGAGCGTGAACGCCTGCTGTTTGCCAAGTTTGCCGAGGTAACCCGGGCGACGGTGAAAGGCAACCTGCTGATAGCCATCATTCAGGGCGCACTTGGTGGTCTCATTTTCTGGATTCTTGGGATCAGTGGCGCACTGCTCTGGGGCGTCGTGATGGCCGTCGTGTCGCTGCTGCCGGCGGTCGGGGCGGCGCTGGTCTGGGTGCCGGCGGCAGTGTATCTGGCGGCCGTTGGTGATGTTGTGCAGGCGGTGGTACTGACGGTATTCGGTGTTGTCGTCATCGGTCTGGCAGACAATTTGTTACGCCCTGTGCTGGTCGGACGAGATACGAAACTTCCCGATTACATTGTCTTGTTGTCGACCCTGGGAGGAATCGTAATGTTCGGGGTGAACGGGTTTGTTATGGGGCCGCTGGTCGCTGCCCTTTTCATGGCCTTCTGGGGAATATTCATTCGTGAGTTTGGCCAGGACTCAGAGGCTGAGGAACCGTCAGCCGGTGAGCCGGGTGATGCTGAATCCGGTCCAAGATGAACTTCTTGTAAAGTGTGATACGATGTTCACACTTTGCCCCAGCCTGTGGAGATCGGCACCACACAACAATAAAGAATGGGTATCGGTGAGATATCAGGAGTATGCAGGTGAGTAGCATGAAAAAAACAATCAATCCTATGAGCCGTATGGCGGTTGCGGTGGGCGCGGCTGCAATGCTCGGGTTGGCGCCCGCAGCATTTGCCGCAGATGAAACCGTTGCACTGAAAAACGCTCTTTACGGCGCAGGATACAGCATCGCAAACGTAAGCCCGACAATGGACGACGCCACCAAGGCGGCGCTCAAGAAATTCCAGATGGACAGCGGTATTGCCGTCACCGGTGCGATTGATGACGCCACCAAGAAAGCGCTGGGTATCGTATCTGTTCAGATTGCTGCTGCGGCCAGCACAAGCAGCGCGCCGGCCAAGACCGAACAGGCCTCCGCATCGGCTGAAACAACCAAAACCGCCGACACAAAAGCGGCCAAAGACGCTGCCAAAGAAGACGAGGACGACGGCTGGTCACTGTGGTAAACCGCCCCGCCTAACGCAAAAAGCCCGCCGGTTTGGCGGGCTTTTTTGTGCCTGGATGGTTAGTCCAGTTTGCTCAGGTCCCGAACCGCGCCTTTGTCTGCGCTGGTGGCAAGCAAGGCATAGGCTTTGAGCGCTGCAGATACCTTGCGGTCCCGAGCCAGTTCTGGTTTCCAGCCTCTGGTGTCCCGCGCCTCGCGGCGACGATCCAGTTCGCTTTGATCCAGAAGCACATTGATGGAGCGGTTGGGGATGTCAATGCGAATGCGGTCGCCGTTTTCAATCAGGCCAATGGCGCCGCCGGCCGCGGCTTCCGGCGAGGCGTGCCCGATGGACAAGCCCGAGGTACCTCCCGAAAAACGACCGTCGGTCAGCAGCGCACATTGTTTACCCAGGCCCTTGGATTTCAGGTAACTGGTCGGGTACAGCATTTCCTGCATGCCAGGACCACCTTTGGGGCCTTCGTAACGGATGATAACCACCTCGCCGGGCTTGACTTCATCGCTGAGAATGCCGGCCACTGCAGAGTCCTGGCTCTCGAACACGCGGGCGGAACCTTCAAAGACAAAGATGCTTTCGTCCACGCCGGCGGTTTTGACCACGCAGCCGTCCAAGGCAATGTTTCCGTAGAGCACGGCCAGGCCGCCTTCGGAGGAGTACGCATGTTCCACGGAGCGGATGCAGCCGTTCTCCCTGTCACCATCGAGGCTGGGCCAGCGGGTGCTTTGGCTGAAGGCGGTCTGGGTCGGGATGCCGGCCGGGCCTGCCTTGTAGAATTCCACCACCTCGGCAGACGGGGAGCGCATGATGTCCCAGGTATCCAGTGCCTCTTTCAGTGTCTTGCTGTGGACGGTGGGCAGGTCCGTGTTGATCAGTCCGCCCCGCTCCAGTTCGCCGAGGATACCCATGATGCCGCCGGCACGATGCACGTCTTCCATGTGGTATTTCGGTGAGTTGGGGGCCACCTTGCTCAGTTGGGGCACGCGTCGGGAAAGCTGGTCGATTTCGTTCAGGGTAAACGGCACCAGGCCTTCCTGGGCGGCTGCCAGCAGGTGCAGGATGGTGTTGGTGGAGCCGCCCATGGCGATGTCGAGGGTCATGGCGTTTTCAAACGCGGCCATGGAGGCAATGCTGCGTGGCAGCACGCTGGCATCGTCCTCCTCGTAATAGCGGCGGGTATTCTCCACAATCTGACGTCCGGCTTTCAGGAAAAGTTGTTCCCGGTCGGCGTGGGTAGCCAGCATGGAGCCGTTACCCGGCAGGGCCAGGCCAATGGCCTCGGTCAGGCAGTTCATTGAGTTGGCAGTAAACATGCCGGAACAGGAGCCGCAGGTTGGGCACGCGCTGCGCTCGTATTCGGCCACGGTTTCGTCGTCGGCACTGGGGTCGGCGGCAATCACCATGGCGTCTACCAGATCCAGCTTGTGTTCAGAGAGCTTGGTCTTGCCGGCTTCCATCGGGCCGCCAGAAACGAATATGGTGGGGATGTTCAGGCGCATGGCGGCCATCAGCATGCCCGGGGTGATCTTGTCACAGTTGGAAATGCATACCAGAGCGTCGGCGCAGTGAGCGTTCGCCATATACTCCACCGAGTCGGCGATGATCTCGCGGGAGGGCAGGGAATAGAGCATGCCGTCGTGGCCCATGGCGATGCCATCGTCCACGGCGATGGTGTTGAACTCTTTGGCAACGCCGCCGGCGGCCTCAATTTCGCGGCACACCAGTTGGCCCAGGTCCTTCAGGTGGACGTGGCCCGGCACGAACTGGGTAAAGGAGTTGGCAACCGCAATAATGGGTTTGCCGAAGTCCTCGTTTTTCATGCCGGTGGCGCGCCAGAGGGCTCGGGCGCCGGCCATGTTGCGGCCGGCAGTGGATGTCCGCGATCGATACTGTGGCATGGTGCTGTGATCTCTCTTTTATTTCAGTTGGACGTTATCGTAAGGCATTGTGCAAAAATGAAGAATACCAGATTAGAATCCCTTCGCATGGATGTTTTGAGGGGCGGCATTTCTTGAAAAGTTTCAACGGGAGTAGCTAAAAATGACCGAGGGTCGGAGCATAACGTCGCCGATGGCCGCAGAAGATGGCTTGCTCCCTCGGCTCAGGGAGTTCGGGCCGCTGGCCCGGCTCAGTGATGACCAGCTGGTGCTATTGGCCAGTCGGGTTGAGCACCGGCAGTTTGGAGCTGGTCAGAAGCTGGCGGAGCGGGGTGGACGGGACGGCAAACAGCTGTTCCTGCTGGAAGGCATGGTGGAGCTGTTGGCCGGCGACGGTCAGAAAACCCTGGTTGACGCCCATTCGCCCGAGGCTGCCGCACCTATCGCCCGGCTACAGCCCCGGCTTTATGATGTCATTGCTGCCGCGCCCTGCGAGATCGTGTCTGTTGAGGGACGCATGTTGACTCAGTTGTTGCAGGAAGCGCCACTGGCTCGGCCTGACGGCGGTTCGCATGAGGTGGCGGTAATGGATGAAGACCGTGAACACGCGCTGCTCATGTCTTTTTATAGCGAGCTCCGGGCCAATCAGGTAACGGTACCCAGTCTTCCCGATGTGGCCTGGAAGATCTGTCGGGTGGTGGATGATGATAGCTCCTCGCCGGAGGCAGTGATCCAAGCCATCTCTGCGGATCCCGCCATTGCAGCCAAGCTGATTCGGGCCTGCAACAGCCCTCTTTACCGCGGGTTCAGTGAGGTGACGAGCGTCCGGGGCGCAGTGCTCCGCCTCGGCATGCCAACGACACGTCAGCTGGTAACGGTTTTCGCCATGCGTGAGGTATCCACGGCGCTGCCCCCTGCTTTGAAATCTGCCATGGAGCAACTCTGGCGACACTCCCGGGAAGTTGCCGCGCTGTGTTGGGTGCTGGCGGACCAGATCGCCGGGCTGAATCCGGAAGAGGCCATGCTTGCTGGACTGTTGCACGATATTGGCTCGGTCCCGGTACTGGTTCACTCCGAACGGCATGCTAATCTGTGTAAAGAGGAATCGCTGCTCGCCAAGGTAGTCCGGGAACTTCGCGGTGATGTGGGTGCCTCAGTGCTGGAGAGCTGGTCGTTTCCGTCAGCGTTTGTCGAATCCGCCCGGCATGCTGAGGATTGGCAGTTCGAATGCAGGGAAGAGTCCCCCCAGTTGGTGGATGTCGTTATTGTCGCGCAGATGCACTCGATGATTGGCTCGCATCAGGGTGCCCAGCTGCCACCCTTCACCGAAGTACCTGCCTACCGCAGACTTGGAGCACTGGGACTCAATGCCTCGAAAAGTCTCCAGCTACTGACGGAGGCACGGGCTCGTGTTGAAGATGTGCAGCAACTGCTGTCCATACGCTAATTCTTTTATGTCTGGTCGCCGACGGGGCCCACTGTAACTATGAATGTACCTCTCTTTCCGCTGAACTCCATCGTGCTTCCCAAGGGCAGGATACCTTTACAGCTTTTTGAACCCCGCTATATCGACATGCTGACCCGTTGTTTAAAGGAGGATCGCGGATTTGTCGTGGTCTTGCTTCGGGATGGCAGGGAAACGGATTCCGCTGCGGCCTTTTACGATATTGGCACCTATGTCCGGATCATCGACTTCCAGCAGCTGGACAATGGCCTGTTGGGTATCACTGCCGAGGGTGTTGCCAAGGTCACGGTCGTGCGCAGCTGGCAGCAGGAAGATGGCCTGAATATCGGTGATGTGGAAATGTTGCTCGACGAGGCAGACAGCGATGTGCCGGAGCGGTTTGGGGAGCTGCCCTCAGTACTCCGGGCGCTTTTCAGGCATCCGGTAGTGCGTGACCTGGAAATGGACGTCGATTACGGAGATGCCCGGCAGGTAGGATGGCGACTGACCGAGTTGCTGCCGTTTGATAAGCAGGAAAAACAGCGACTGGTGGAGTTGCAGGACCCGCTTGAACGCCTCAGTCGGCTTCAGGAGTTGCTGGAAGCCTTGGAAGAGGGGTAGTCACATGCCGGTCAGAGTGGCTGGAAGCTGGCCTGTGCGACCGGCCAGTTCGTGATCATGTAGCTGATTGTGAACCCGGCCCAGACGAGTGTTGCCAGCGTCATCGACAGGTCTGGCGACAGGTGAATCCGATCATAGCGGCTGTAACTGGCTCTTACCGCGCCGGTGACGGCCAGCCCCAGTAAAATCCCCCCGATGATGTCCGTAAACCAGTGCACCCCGAGGTACAGTCGGCTGAGTGCGACGGGGATCAGTGGTAGTGAGCACAGCACATACACCTGCCAGCGCTTTCCCGGTCTGCTTTCAGCGGCGACGAAGCTGGCCAGCAGTGTGACGAATACAGTGATGCCAGCGCTGTGGCCGCTCGGGAAGGCCCCCGAGTCCGGTGGGTTGGCGACGGTTTCGGGGCGGACAATGCCAAGGGATGATTTCAGCAGCCAGACCAGAACAAAGGTCAGTAAGGCAGCAAAGGCCACATGCAGCGCTGCGGCATAATACCCCCGAAATACCAGGGTCAGGCAGATCAGGCCGGCGCCAGTCAGCAGCACGGGAGCATCCCCCAGCATGGTGGCGGCGATGGCCGGCCCCTCCAGGAGCGGCTGTCGGAGTTGTTCAAACCAGTGCAGGGCCTGCTGGTCGAACGGAATCAGAGCGTCGGTCTGGGTGGCGAGTTGTCCCCAGATCAGCAGCAGCCCCGCTGCACCCACTGCGAGGATCAGTGAGGCCAGAGGAAACTCCCCGGCGCGGGCAGGGCGGTGGTTGGTGTACAGGCGCCAGAAACGATGAGTGGCGTCGTACTTTCCCATCTTATCTTCCAGCCAGTGATAGAGTCGTCCGCCATCCGTGAGGCCAAGCTGGAACTGGATCAGCAGCAGGTAGACCACCGCTACGGCGGCGAGGCTGATGCCCACCACCAGGTAAAAGTGGGCAGGCGGTCTGATCTCGCTCGCGAGCGCACTGCCCACCATAAACCCGGGCAAAATGTACACCGGGGCCCAACCGACGGCGGAAAAAATATTGAAGGTGAGGAAGCGTTGCCAGGACATGCTGAGAGTGCCGGCCACCAACGGGATGACAGGTCGCACCGGCCCGACAAACCGACCGATCACCACGCTCTTGCCGCCGTGCTCGAGGAAAAAGGATTCACCCTTGGAGATCAACGCGGGATAACGGCTGAATGGCCAGACGGTATGTAATCTGCCCTGCAGTTTGCGTCCGATGGCAAAGCTCAGAACATCGCCTGCGATTGCGCCGAGTCCGGCCCAGATCAGCGCCTGGATCAGAGGCATTTCGATCTGGCCTGCCAGCGCTGCAAAGGCAAAGAGGATGGCGACGCCGGGCACAATGACACCGGCGATGGCCAGGGATTCAATAAAGGCGGCCAGGAACAGCGCGAGGGCCAGCCAGCCGGGGTGCAGGGTCAGCCAGGCGGACAGCTCGCTTAGCCAGCCGTCGTTCATGCCGTAACGGTCTCTCCCGCGCTGAACCAGACCGAATCAGAACCCCGTTTCCTGGCATTGAGCATGGCCTGGTTGGCGCGATTGCGAAGGGCGTCGGTGCGGGTGTCGCCATTGCCTCGGGTTGTGCAGCCAATCGAAACGGTGGCCTTGCCAATGTCAGGCCAGTGGTGTTCGGAGATGGTCCGGCGAATTCGTTCGGCGATGACCCGAACCCCTTCTTCCGGCGTGAACGGAAGAATCAGGAAGAACTCGGTGTCGTTCAATGAGTACAGTGTGTCGCCGGCACGAATCACCGTGAACAATTGTCCGGTCATGTCCTGGTAGAGCGTCTGCAGGCTGTTCCTACCATGCAGGTCCACCAGTTCGTCAACATAATCAATGCTGAGATTAATCACCGACAGCGGATGACCGGTGGCGATGGCGCGGCTGATTTCTTTTTGCAGCGACTCGTCCAGGAAGCGTGCGTTGTGGGCGCCGGTTACGGGATCGGTAATCGCCAGATCTTCTGCGGATTGCGCCATATGGTCGTAGTGCCAGATGTAAAGTGCGGCTGCTGTCAGCAGAATGAAAAGGCCCGCAATGCGGGTAATGGCGTCTATCAGTGGGCCTTCGAACAGCAAGATGGCGGAGGCCGGAAGCAGAAGCAGCAGCGACAAGGAGACCCCCTGTCGCAGAGGCAGTATCAGGAGGTTGAGCACCAGCAGGGGCATGGCCCAGTGGATGATGCCGGCGTTGTCCAAGGTGACAAGGGCCGCAAGCAGACCGCTGTTCAGTCCAATCAGAAGCAGCAGGTGCCCCTTGGCCGACAGCTGGCGCTGACGACACAGGATCGTGTAGGCGAGGCCGATCAGGGTAAGGCCTGCCAGCGTCGCCGCCAGGTAAAACAGCTCGTAAAACCCGTAACGCAGGTTCTGCAGGGCCAGCATGAAAATAAAGAGGGTGGCGAGACCGTAACCGATGCCGTGGGTACAGGTGCGAAGTTGCGTTTCGGTCATCAGGCGGTCCCCTCCGCAGAAGCCGGTCCGGAAGGCGCCGCCTGACTCCAGGCACTGTAAGCCTGGGTGCGGTCGCCACCTTGTTGCTGGGCTCGGCGCAGGGCGTTGGCGGCGCTCTGTTGCAGGCTGTCGGCATCGTCACCAATGTTCAGCCCGGCGATCCCGGCGCTGACGGTGAGTTTCAGTGAGTAGGACTCCAGAAGTGTGTTCAGGCCCTTTCGGATCGTGTCCGAGCGGGCAATGGCATCCGCTGTAGGCACACCCGGAAGGATAATCAGGAACTGGAGATCGGCCACCCGGTAGTAGGTGTCAAAATCCCGGAGCTGTGAGTGCAGGTAGCGGCCAATGCGTGGCAGGATGGAACGGATGTCCTTGTCCGGGGGTGCCTGATCGGTCAGATGAGTATCGAGACCAATCATGATGATGGACATGTCGATGCCCTCGCGCTCACTGCGCTGAATCTCCTTGTGCAGGTCAGCGGACAGGTATTCCCGGCTGGCGGCCTGAGTCAGTTCGTCGGTCCGGCGCAGAGGCACCAGCTGGCGGGCCTTGTATTCCCTGAGGAAAACCAGCAGCGCGGAGAGCAGCAGCGTTAGCAGGAAGGCACTGATCATCTGGTGTCGCTCCGGCTCGCCTTCAGCCAGTGGCAGAGTAACGATCACCACGGCCAGTACCAAGAGACTGATCAGTGCGGCGATGCCGATCGGGAGCAGCGCGAAGGTCAGCAGTGGCAGAGCGTAAATCCAGTGCCTGAGCTCCCAGGGGCCGGTCCACAGGCTGGCGATCAGCAAACCCAGGAAAGCAAAGTAGAGAACCTGCTGGATACGGGGCCAGGGTGCGTTCTTTCGATTGAGACGGAAGGTCCTGGAGCAGATGACAATGCCGGCTCCGGCAATCGCTGCGACGGCGGTTACAGGCTTCCCCAGGGTAAAACCAAGTACGCCAATGGCGATCAGAGCCACGAAACCGGCGCGGGACAATTTGCTCAACAGGAATTTTTCGGCCAGTTGGGCCATGGTGTCCTTCCTCTCTGCTCCCTGACGTGTTGGCATTGCTGCGTCGCTATCATATCCGTTTAGGGTGCGTACTTGAATCGGGCAAGGTAAAGTTAGCTCTTATTACTGAATTCTGCTCGAAAACGTGAAGGTAATTGAATGGATATAGCAGCTTACATGGCCGAAATCGGGCAGCAGGCCCGTGCGGCGGCAAGCGAGGTGGCTCGTTCCACCACCGCGGTGCGGAACCACGCCCTGCTGGCAACTGCGAACGAGCTGGATGCAGCCCGCACTGAGCTGGCTGAGGCCAACGCAAAGGACTTGCGAGACGGCGAACAGCGTGGACTGGACAAAGCCATGCTCGACCGGCTGGAACTGACCCCGGAGCGCATCGACACCATGATCGAGGGGTTGCGCCAGGTCGCGACGCTGCCGGATCCGGTGGGTGAAATTACCGACATGACCTACCGCCCCTCCGGAATTCAGGTTGGCAAAATGCGCGTGCCGCTTGGGGTTATCGGCATCATCTACGAATCACGCCCGAACGTGACGGTGGAAGCCGCCAGTCTGTGCCTGAAATCTGGCAATGCGGCCATCCTGCGCGGTGGCTCCGAATCCATTCATTCCAACCAGGCCATTGCTCAATGCCTGGCTAAGGGCCTTGCGGAGGCCGGCCTGCCGGAAACCGCGGTGCAAGTGATCAAGACCACAGACCGGGCTGCCGTGGGTGAGCTTATTACCATGCCGGAGTATGTGGATGTGATCGTACCCCGGGGTGGCAAGGGGCTGATCGAGCGTATCAGCCGGGACGCCAAAGTGCCGGTGATCAAGCACCTGGATGGTGTCTGTCACGTGTACATCGACAGCCATGCCGATCCGGAAAAGGCGATTCGTGTAGCGGTCAATGCCAAAACCCAGCGTTACGGCACCTGCAACACCATGGAGACCCTGTTGGTGGATGCGGAAATCGCCGAGGATATCCTGCCGATGCTGGCGTCCGAGTTTGTGGCTAAAGGTGTGGAGCTGAGAGGCTGTGACCGGACCCGGGGAGTGATTGAGGCCGGTGCGGCGGTGGAAGGCGACTGGGAAGCCGAATATCTGGCGCCAATCCTGGCCGTTCGGGTGGTGGACGGGCTGGATGGCGCGATCGAGCACATCAATCGCTACAGCTCCCAGCATACGGACAGCATTATCACTGAGAACTATACCCGGGCCCGCCGGTTCCTGACCGAGGTGGATTCCGCGTCGGTGATGGTAAACGCGTCCACTCGCTTTGCGGATGGGTTCGAGTATGGCCTGGGTGCCGAGATCGGGATTTCGACGGACAAGATCCATGCCCGCGGCCCGGTTGGGCTTGAGGGACTGACTTCCCAGAAATACGTGGTCTTCGGGGACGGCCACATCCGGACCTGATCTCCATGCATCTCGTATACGGCGGCACCTTTGATCCCGTGCATCATGGTCACCTGCGCATGGCGCTGGAGGTGAGTGATCGGCTCGGTGGTGAACAAGTCCATCTGATGCCCTGCCATATCCCACCACACCGTGGCGGGACAGGCGCCTCTTCCGAGCAACGTTTGCGCCTGCTGGAGCTGGCAGTCGATGGTGAGCCTCAGTTGGTCGTGGATGATCGCGAGCTACGGCGGGGTGGGGCGTCCTACACGGCGGACACCCTGCGCCAATTGCGTGCGGAGCGAGGGCAGGACACGCCGCTGGCGATCATCGTCGGTACCGATGCGTTTGCCGGCTTTGACCGCTGGCGGGAGTGGCGGGCGATCCCCGAGCTTGCCCACATCATTATTGTTCGGCGGCCCGGCTACCAGTTGGATGCGCATGGTGAGCCGGCCCGGCTGCTGGCGGAACGGGGCGTGTCTGCGCCTGAGGCGTTGTATGACCGGCCGTGCGGGAGACTGCTGGCGCTCGACCTGCCGTTGCTGGACATTTCGGCCACCGACATACGCGCACGCATTGGCGACGGTCGATCACCCCGTTATTTACTTCCTGAATCGGTCTGGCGGGAGATTCGTGCTCAGGGACTGTACAGTGCGTGCCCCGACAGGAACTTTTAGTGCTACAATCGCGTCTGAATAGGGCTTATGGGGATGCCATTCCGGCAGGTCCCGTCTAACAGGGTGATTATGCACGCAGAGCAGCTGAAAGATCTCGTCGTTAACGCACTTGAAGAAGTAAAAGCACAGGACGTCAGTGTGATTGATGTCCGTGACCGTACCAGCGTTACCGACTTCATGGTTCTGGCATCCGGAACGTCTAACCGTCATGTAAAATCTCTGGCCGACTCAGTGGTCGCGGACGCCAAGGAAGAAGGCGTACGAGCCAGCAACGTTGAGGGCGGTGCCACCAGCGACTGGATTCTGGTCGACCTTGGGGATGTTGTTGTCCACGTCATGATGCCCGCAACGCGGGAATTCTACGATCTGGAGCGCTTCTGGCGAGATGCTCCGGACCTGGGTGCTGCGGGCAGCGAATAAGCATGCGTTTACGTCTGATCTGCGTGGGGCAGAAGATGCCCGACTGGGTCAGTACGGGGTATAGCGATTACGCCCGCAGGATGCCGCCGGAGCTGCCTCTGGAACTGGTGGAGGTTCCTATGGCCCACCGAGGCAAAAACCCGGATATCCCCAGACTGATGCAAAAGGAAAGTGACGCCCTTCTGGCCGCCGCTGGTCCGAAAGACCGGGTGGTTGCACTGGAGGTAGGTGGCCGTCCGTGGACCACTGAAAAACTGGCCAGTCAGCTGGAAAGCTGGCAGCAGGATGGTCGGGACGTCAGTTTCTTTGTTGGCGGACCGGACGGTTTGGCCGACGCCTGTCGCCAACGGGCCGATCAGCAATGGTCACTTTCGCCGCTAACCCTGCCTCACCCCCTGGTTCGTATTGTGGTGGCCGAACAGCTGTACCGGGCCTGGTCGATCACCCGCAACCATCCTTATCACCGGGCCTAGGACGTTATTATGCCGTGGGGTGAATTCAAGGATACCGCCGCAGAGCGACGCCTTTTCCAGCGTCGTACCATGGTCATGCTGACGCTGGTGTTCGTTTGCCTGACAGGGCTGTTGGCCCGTATGTACCAGCTGCAGGTAATCGAACACGATATCTACACCACGCTTTCCGACAAGAACCGGGTGCAAGTGCAGTCGGTTCCGCCTCCCCGTGGCCTGATCTACGATCGTAACGGCATTCTGTTGGCCGAAAATCGGCCCGTATTCAGCGTAACCCTGGTGCCAGAGCGGGTTGACGGCATGGACGAAAGCATTGCCAACCTGGGTAACATTCTCGATGTGTCCGAAGAGGATCTGGAGCGATTCGAACGCCGGCTTCGCGAGCCTCGTCGGCCGTTCCAGGAAATCCCGCTCCGCTACGATCTCACTGACGGGGAAATCGCCCGTCTGGCGGTGCACCGACACGAGCTGCCGGGGGTTGAGGTCAAGGCAGAGCTGGTCCGCTACTACCCACACAGCGAACTGACGGCCCATGCCCTGGGCTTCGTCGGCCGCATTAACCGGGACGAGCTTCAGCGCATCGACCCGGTCAATTACGCCGGCACAAACTACATCGGCAAATCCGGGATTGAGCGCTTCTACGAGGAAATTCTCCACGGTCAGGTGGGCTACCAGCACGTAGAAACCAACGCACGAGGGCGGACGCTCCGGGTGCTTGAGCGGGAAAATCCGGTGCCGGGTGAAGACCTGAAACTGCATCTGGACCTGCGATTGCAACAACGGGCTCACGAACTTCTGGATGGCCGGCGTGGTGCCATCGTGGCTATTGAGCCGGAGACCGGGGGAATCCTCGCGCTGGCCAGCGTGCCGGGCTTCGACGCCAATAAATTTGTGACCGGTATCAGTGTCAAAGATTACCGGGCCCTGAGCGAGAGCCGGGACAAGCCACTGTTCAACAGAGCCTTGAGAGGGCAATACCCGCCGGGTTCCACCCTCAAACCGATGCTGGCGATTGCCGCACTGGACAGTGACGTAACTACCCGGGATTACACCATCTGGGACCCGGGTTATTTCCGTCTGAACGAGAGCGGGCGCCGGTATCGCGACTGGAAGCGCGGTGGTCATGGCTGGGTCGACCTGATGGATGCCATGGCGGAGTCCTGCGATATCTATTTCTATGAGGTGGCTGTGAAAATGGGCGTGGATACCATGCACAGCTACCTGTCCCACTTTGGCTTCGGGGAAGACGCCGCACTGGATGTTTCCGGGGCGCTCAGTGGTTTGCTGCCTTCCCGGGACTGGAAACGGGCCATGCGTAATGAGCCCTGGTATCCGGGGGACTCGGTTAACCTGGGGATAGGTCAGGGCTTCATGCTGGCGACCCCTCTGCAGCTGGCAACCGCTACGTCGTTGATTGCCAATCGTGGCATCTGGTCTGAGCCGCGGCTTCTGCGGGATATCGAGGGCGATACGCCGGTAGAGACGTATCTGCCGGAACAAACCCACGAGCCGCTGAAACTGGATAACCCGGATGACTGGGAGTTTGTCGTCAGGACCATGGAGGAGGTCATGCACGGTCGCAAGGGCACCGCACGCAAAGCCGGAGCGGATTCGTCCTATCGTATGGCCGGAAAAACCGGGACTGCTCAGGTGTTCAGTCTGGCAGAAGATGAAGAATACGATGCCGAGGAAATCAGGGAGCGTCTGCGAGACCATGCCCTGTTCGTGGGCTTTGCACCGGTGGACAATCCAAAGATTGCCGTAGCCGTCATTGTAGAGAACGGCGGCGGAGGCAGCAGCACGGCCGCACCGGTTGCCCGAGAGCTTTTTGATGCCTGGCTGCTGGAGTTTGGCCAGCAGCCAGAGTCGCTGGTGAGTGATGTACGATCCCAGGGAGTAAACGATGGCAGCGAATGATCTTGTAGATTCTGCCGGAAACGGCGGGCTGGGGCGTCCGCGAGGCATCTGGGCGGCCTTGCATCTTGATCCGCTCCTGCTGTTCCTGTTGACCGCACTGGTCTGTGGCGGGTTGTTTATCCTGTACAGCGGAGCTGACAGGAACATCGATGTCGTCAAGGCGCAGGGCATTCGTCTGGGTGTGGCCTTTGTCGTCATGCTCGTTTTCGCTCAGCTTGACCCGGCAGTGTTCCGGCGCTGGGCGCCGTGGCTCTACATTGCGGGTGTCGGCGCCCTGATCGCTGTCCTGCTGGTGGGGGTGGGTGCCAAGGGGGCCCAGCGCTGGCTGGCACTGCCGGGGCTGCCCCGGTTCCAGCCATCGGAAATCATGAAGCTGGTGGTTCCGATGATGGCGGCCTGGTATTTGTCACGGCACTATTTACCCCCTCGTAACCGGCATGTATTCGTCGGTCTGGCGATTGTGCTGGTGCCGATGGTGATGATCATGCAGCAGCCGGACCTTGGTACCTCGTTGCTGGTGGGCATGGCCGGCATTTTTGTGGTGTTCTTTGCCGGCATCAGCTGGAAGCTCATTGCTGCATTCGCGGCGCTGGTGGGCGTGTCTGCGCCGGCCATGTGGTTCTTCGTCATGCGCGAGTACCAGAAGCAGCGGGTGCTGACCTTGCTTGACCCCCAGAGTGATCCGCTCGGCGCGGGCTGGAATATCATTCAGTCGAAAACCGCCATCGGGTCCGGTGGCATCGAGGGCAAAGGCTGGCTGCAGGGCACCCAGTCTCACCTGGAGTTCCTGCCGGAGAGCCATACGGATTTCATCGTGGCGGTGTTGGCGGAAGAGTTCGGGTTCATCGGGGTGACCGTACTCATGATTCTGTATTTCCTGATTATCCTGCGCTGCCTGTACATCTCCGTGACCGCGCAGGATTCCTTCAGCCGGTTGCTGGCCGGTGCCCTGACCATGACCTTCTTTATTTACATTTTCGTCAATGTCGGCATGGTGAGTGGGCTGCTGCCGGTGGTCGGCGTGCCTCTGCCCCTGATCAGTTACGGGGGAACGTCGGGGGTGACTCTGATGGCGGCTTTTGGTGTTCTCATGTCCATCCAGACACACCGAAGAATGATTACTGCCTGAGCCTGCGAGGAAATCGTGGCGGCAGGGTAATGGTGAATCTGAGATATAACCCGTTACAATGTAGAAGCAAGTCCAGTAGCGGCATTGATCTGGCGAATAACAAGAGGAAATCCGGACGGTGAACAACAGGCTCCTGTTTTCATGTATGTTTGTGGTGAGTGCGTTGGTGCTGGGCGGATGTGGTTCGGCACCGAAAACTGACCATTCATCACGCTATACCCTGACTCAGGACCGCGCACCGGCAGGCAATTTCGATGCCTCAGGGCTGGTGGATGCCCGTCCGATGTATGAGAAACCAAGGCGGGCGGGCAATAAATCTCCCTACACCGTCTGGGGCAAACAGTACAATGTGCTTGGCAGTAACGACGGCTATGTAGCCCGCGGAACGGCCAGTTGGTATGGAGAAAAATTTCACGGTCACAAGACCTCGAACGGCGAGGTTTTTGACATGTACACCATGACAGCAGCGCATAAGTCCCTGAGAATTCCGAGTTATGCGCGCGTAACGAACCTGGACAACGGACGCTCGGTCATTGTTCGTGTGAATGACCGCGGCCCTTTTCACGGTGATCGGCTGATTGATCTGTCCTACGCTGCGGCGAAGAAACTGGGATACCAGGCCCGGGGCACCGCACGGGTTGAAGTGGCAGCCATTACGGTCCGGCCTGATGGTTCCATGTTCCTCGCAGGCCAGCCGTTTGTGCCCGGAGACAACGTACGACCCGCGGATAACCCCGTTGCGGCCGGTGGACTGGTCGGCTCAGCCAACCAGGCGTTGTTTGTCCAGCTGGGTTCGTTCAGCAGCCGGGATCCGGCCGAGCGGCTTCTCGGGCAGGCGCGCGCCGTACTCCAGGACCCGATGCGGGTTCGTTCGATTGACACCGGCGCCGGACGTTTCCACCGGGTGCAGGTAGGCCCGTTTATCGATGAAGACAGCGCCCGGCGGACACAGAGTCTGCTGGAAGACCGCGGGTTTTCACAGACCATCGTACTGACTGATCATCACTGATTTCGAATTCCACGAAACACACCTGACGACGAACGAAAAGACTCATGGCCCTTAAACGATTGCTTCATTCTTTTTCCGTGATCCTTATTCTGCTGCTTTCGGGCAACGCATTGGCCCAGGCCGTGCTGATCCCATCGCCGCCCCAGATTGCCGGCAGCTCCTACGTACTCATGGATCCGAAAAGTGGTCAGATCATCATGGAGGAAAACAGCCATGAACGACTGCCACCGGCCAGCCTGACCAAGATGATGACCGCGTACATCGTCGAGCGGGAGCTGGACGAGGGCCGGATCAGTATGTCCGATATGGTGCCGATCAGTGTTCGGGCGTGGAAGACTGAGGGATCTCGTACTTTCGTGCGTGAAGGTACCAGCGTACCGGTGGAAACCCTGCTCAAGGGCGTCATTATTCAGTCTGGCAACGATGCTTCAGTGGCGCTGGCGGAGTTCGTCGCCGGCAGTGAAGGGGCCTTCGTCGATATTATGAACCAGCAGGCCCAACTGCTGGGCATGAAGGACACCAGTTTTGCCAACGCCACCGGTTTGCCGGCGGAAGACCATTACTCCACGGCTTACGACCTGGCACTGCTCGCCAAGGCAATCATTAACGATTACCCGGAAAACTACCCGATCTACGCTGAAAAACAGTTCACCTACAACAACATTCGCCAGCCCAACCGGAACAGTCTGCTGTGGCGTGATGACAGCGTGGATGGCCTGAAAACCGGTCATACGGAAGAAGCGGGTTACTGTCTCGTGGCCTCAGCCAAGCGCAACGATACCCGGTTTATCGCCGTGGTGATGGGTACCAGCAGTGCCGAAGCCCGCGCCCAGGAAGTCCAGAAGATGCTCAATTTCGGCTTCCGCTACTACGAGAGCGAGCGTCTGTTCAGTGCCGGCCAGGAGCTCATGGAAGCCCGGGTCTGGGGTGGTCAGTCTGACCAGTTGTCGGTTGGTTTGATTGAGGACGCCTTTGTCACCATACCGAGAGGTTCCCGCGGCAACCTTGAGTCCACCGTGGACTTGGATTCTGTCATCAAGGCCCCCATTAAGGCGGGAGACGAGCTTGGCCGTGTCCGGGTAGCCCTTGAAGGAGAAGTGTTGGTGGATCAGCCGGTGCTGGCGCTGACCGATGTGCCGGAAGGTGGTTTTATCAAACGCATCTGGGACGCCATCAAGCTCTTCTTCTTCCAGTTATTTCAGTGAGGGTGACCAGCGTCCCCTGGGGAGTATCACGGCATGAGTGAGCCGAAAGCACCGAAAATCGAGTTTCCCTGTGACTATGTCATCAAGGTCATTGGAAACGCAGCGCCGGATTTCACCGACTTTGTGGTCGAGGTGGTCGAGCGTCACGCACCCGGTATCGACGAATCCCGTATTTCAGTCAACGAGAGCAGCAAGGGCCGGTTTTCATCGGTCCAGTTGACGATCGTCGCCACCGGCGAGCCCCAACTCAAAGCGCTGTTTGAGGAACTCAAGGCCAGTGGCCGCGTACATATGGTGCTTTGAGGGCGCTTTGCGTCTCCAATAACTTCCGCCTGTTGCCCGGGCCAGAGGCACGATGGTTTCTGGTCTGGCTGTTTTCACTGATCTGCGACATTCTTCCCTGTCACTACCATTCCTGTTCAGAGGCCAGGTTTCCGCCTACATTGATGGTTGAGCAAAACTCAGTTGGTATTTGAGGGGGGTAAGATGGACAGACTGAATGGAAAAGTTGCGGTTCTGACCGGCGCCTGCGGTGGAATAGGCCTGGAAATTCTGAAAAAGCTGGTCAGTGAGGGCGGCAAGGTACTGGCGGTTGACCTGTCAGAGGAAGGGCTGGCGGCAGTAAAGGCAGAACACGGCGATGCGGTGGATACGCTGGTCGTGGATGTGACCGACTACGATCAGGTCGCCGGAATGATGGCTCGGGCGGCAGAACGGTTCGGGCATCTGGACATCGTCATCAACAATGCGGGAATCGGTGTTCCGAAGCCGCTGCTTGATCACGACCCCATTGCGGATTTTGAGGGCGTGACGGCGGTAAATCAGAAGGGCGTGTATTACGGCATTCTGGCGGGCGCACGGCAATTCAGGGCGCAGGGAACCGGAGGTGTCATTCTTAACACTTCCTCGGTCTATGGTCATATGGCATCCGAATTGACCTTTACGTATAACGTCAGCAAAGCCGCCGTAGACATGATGACCAAGTGCGCCGCATTGGAGCTTGGTCCGGCGGGCATCCGGGTGTGTGCGGTTGCACCAGGGCGAGTGGATACGCCGTTGCTGCGCAAATACGAAGAGCTTGGGCTGTGGGACCATATCCGTCGGGAGCAGATGCGCCAGACGTTTACCCAGCCTGAGGAAATCGCCAATGTGGTTGCGTTCCTGGTCAGTGATGAGGCCAACTGCATCAATGGTTGCACCGTTTACGCTTCCGACGGTTTTGAAAATTTCAAATTTCCATTGCTGGGCTCCTAGGCGTTCCCGGCAAGAGTATCTATCCAGAGGGCTGTTGTTTTCATCACGATATGAAGAATCTGATTGTTCGTTCCCTTGGGCAACAGCCCTATCTGGAAACCTGGGAAGCCATGAAGTCGTTCACGGCGGATCGCGACGACAGTACCGTGGATGAGCTCTGGTGCCTGGAGCATCCGCCCATCTATACTCAGGGGCAGGCGGGTAAGGCTGAGCACATCCTGGCACCGGACGATATTCCGGTCGTCCAGGTCGACCGGGGCGGGCAGGTGACCTATCACGGCCCCGGCCAACTGGTTATTTACCTTTTGATCGACCTGAGCCGGCGCAAGCTCGGAGTTCGCGCACTGGTGGACAAGATTGAGCAGGCGCTTGTACGAACACTTGCTGAGCTGGATATCGAGTCAGCACCCCGACCGGATGCACCCGGGGTCTACACCGGTGATGCCAAGATCGCTTCGCTTGGTCTGAGGGTTCGACGGGGATGTTCCTTCCATGGACTGGCTTTGAACGTGGATATGGACCTGGAACCCTTTGCCCGAATCAACCCCTGTGGCTACGCCGGTATGCCCATGAGCCAGGTTAGGGACTCTGTTCCGGGTGCCACGGTGGCTGATCTCGAAAGGCGGCTGGTCGCGCATTTGTGCGAGGGACTGGACGCATCAGAGGTTGACCACCGGAAGGGCTGGTAGGTCCTGGTCCCGCCTGCTAGGCGTCAGGCGGGGGCTTCGGCCTCGTGGGCGCAGACCCGGTTTCGTCCCAGTGATTTTGCCTTGTACAGGGCCTCGTCGGCGCGCTGCAGGAGACTGTCAATGGACTCCGACGGATGAATGCTGGCCACGCCAACGCTGATCGTGGCCGCCACTGGCTTACCATCCACATCGATGGATGAGGTCGCAATCTGCTTGCGAATACGTTCGGCCATCTGAAGGGCTTCCCCGGTTTCCGTTTCAGGCAACACCACCAGATATTCCTCGCCACCCCAGCGGGCAATGGTGTCGATCTTGCGGCACTGATCACGCAGGGTCTGGGCCACCAAGACAATCACCTGATCGCCGATATGGTGACCATGGGTATCGTTCACCGATTTGAACAGGTCGATGTCCATGAGCAGGATGGCGAACGTGCGGGCGTTCCGTCGATAACGGGCGAATTCCTGCTCCAGTTGCGCTACGGCTTCCCGGCGGTTGGCGAGGCCGGTGAGGGTGTCGTGCTTGGCCGCATATTCAAACTTCGACGCCAGGCTGATCAGCTCCTGCCGGGCCCGGCGACGACTCTGGTCCAGTACGAAACAGGTGAACATCTCGAACCCCAGCGCGGCAAGCATCAGCAGCCGGAAGCTCGGGTCATGGGCAGGGGCAAACAGGGCGTCACCGACGGGACTGAATAGCAACACCAGGCCAATAAAACCACCTGCACAGGCAATGACACCGGTCCGGGCGTCGTGAATGTAAAAAACAATGGGTGGGTAGGCAAACAGCCAGAGGATCGCCGCGCCATTTTCCGGCCCCTGCACGGCCAGGTATGTGAACAACGCGGTAATCAGGATGAGGAAGCCGCGGCGGAGCAGGGTGATGTTCTCGAGCGTCCAGTACAGGACACTATTGAAAGCGAGCAGAACTGCCACTGTGAGTAGCAGCGGCGAGGTGATCCAGTCACCTTGAAGTCCAGAGCGCCAGGCAAAGAGTACGAGCAGCGGAATGGCGGCAGCCGTCAGCCAATTGATCAGGATCGGTACCGGGATTTCGCCTGGAACCCGACATTCGCCGGTATCGGGCGTCGTTGGTGTGTCTCTGTTCATGATTTGTCTTGTTGTTTTTGTCATTTGCCAGGTAACCGCTCGTTGTCTCGGTTCTGAAGCGCTAAGCTGGGCCAGAACCGTAATGCACGCGTAAACTGTAACCAATACACAGGTCTACCGTTTCGGCACTGCAGGCGCATTGGCCTGGAGGCCGTTTTGCTGCTGGCGGACCGGTTAGGTTACGCCGCGCAGCTATTCGTATAATGGTCCAAGCCGTCGTGAACGGCAAAATTCTCGGAACCGGATAGGTCGCCCATGTCATCCAGACGTTCAGGAAAATCTGTCTCCCGCATCAAGACCGGCAGCTTCGAGCGCAGGCTCAGCCTGACGAGGGCTGGTCTTTTCGCTGGTACACGTATGGCCTCGCATATGGCCACCAACTGGATAGGCAGTAAGGAAAAGCGGGAAGAGAAGCATCGCGCGATGCTGTCGAACCAGGCCCGTTTCCTGGTGCACGAACTGGGGCAGCTGAAGGGCAGTGTGGTCAAGATCGGGCAGGTTATGGCGTTGTATGGTGAGCACTTCCTGCCCGAGGAAGTCACAGAAGCTCTGCACACGCTGGAAGATCAAACGACATCGCTGGAGTGGCCAGCCATTGAGAAGGTGCTCAAGGATGAATTGGGAGGCGATCGACTGGCCGAACTGGACGTGGATCCCGATCCGATCGGAGCTGCGTCACTGGGGCAGGTGCACCGGGCGGTCCGTCGCAGCGATGGTCTGGAACTGGTGCTGAAAGTCCAGTATCCAGGGGTGGCGGATGCCGTGGACAGTGATCTGAATGCCGTCGCCCAGCTCTTGAAAGTGGCCCGGCTGGTCAGCATGGGTCCCGAGTTCAATGATTGGCTGGAAGAGGTCCGGGAGATGATGCACCGCGAGGTGGACTATCGCCTGGAAGCCAGAACCACCGAGAAATTCCGAAAGATGCTGTCGTCCGACCCGCGCTTCATCGTACCGCGTGTGTTGCAGGAGTACTCGACCGCCCACATCATTGCATCCACCTTCGAGCATGGCCACTCGCTCAACTCGAAAGCCGTCAGGGAGTTGCCTCTGGAGCGGCGGAGTGAGCTGGGCAAGGCCGCGCTGGAGCTGTTCTTTCGGGAGCTGTTCGTCTGGGGGGAGATCCAGACCGATCCCAACTTTGGCAATTACCGGATCCGTTTCGCTGGCGAGGACGGTGACGACCCGGGTTACGACCGTGTCGTCCTGCTGGATTTCGGTGCAGTGCAGTCCTATACCGATGAGTTCCTTGATCCGGTGCGCCAGATGATTCGAGCCTCTTACGAGAACGATCTGGATGCGGTCATCGACGGGGGCGTGAAACTTCGCTTCATGAGCCGGGACTGGCCGGACGAAGTGTTGGAAACCTTTGGTTCGGTCTGTATGTCGGTGCTGGAGCCGCTGGCGCCAGATCACAGTGAGTGGCCCGACGACGCGGTCAACGGGCAGGGAGAGTACCGCTGGAAACAGAGTGACTTGCCATCAAGGGTCGCCCGCCGAGCAGCTCGATCAGCCATCAGCCGATATTTCCGGGTACCGCCAAAAGAATTTGTGTTCCTGAACCGCAAACTGATTGGCGTCTACACCTTCATTGCCGTCCTGCACTCGGAATTCAATGGCGAACATTTGCTGCGCAAATATCTGTATCAGGATCCGGCCGATGACGCTTCGGCAACCAGCCAGAGCACAAAGGCGTAGCGCAGGCCTTTGCCGATGCCCACCAGAATGACGAAATTGAGCCACGGCACGCGCATAATGCCGCCCACCAGTGTCAGTGCATCCCCGCCCAGTGGCAGCCAGCCCAGCAGCAGGGACCACTGACCATAGCGGTTGAAGCGTGCCCGCGCCCGTTCCAGCTGCTGTTCAGTGACGGGAAACCAGCGTTTTTCCTTGAAACGGTCCACTTGCCTGCCGATAACCCCGTTAACCACGGAGCCCAGGGTATTGCCGAGCGTGGCCCAGAACCAGAGCCACCAGTACGACAGTCCCTGACTGACGAGTGTGCCTAACAGAATTTCAGAGTACGCAGGGAGAAGGGTGGCAGCGGCGAAGGCCGTCAGGAAGAGCGTTAAATACGCCAATCGGGTCTCCTTGAGGACAGATTTCAAATTTCTTCACGAAAGTAATCTCATACGATGAGACAGCTCTCCCTCCAATTCAAACTCTTTGTCTTTGTGATCGCGCTGAGGCCAATTTGGGCCGTCCGCTACACGGGCGAAAGTCCGTCATCCATGGCTCCGCCCTATGGCTGTCATTTAAAGCCTCAATTTTCAAAATTTCTTAGTCGTGAGATCATTCCGCCATCAATTATTAGCATGCATCAGTAACGCTGATGCGCAGGAGTGAGTTATGGATCAGGTTACTATCTACGGCCGTGCCAGTTGCGGTTTCTGCCTGAGGGCGAGAGGCCTGTGTGAAGCCAAGGGGCTGCCATTCACCTGGGTGGATATGATGGAAGAGGGTCTGACTAAGGAAGATATTGCAGCAAAGATCGGTCGACCGGTTTACACGGTACCGCAAATTCTGGTGGGAGACCGGTACATCGGCGGGTGTGATGATTTCTTCGCCTTTGTTCGTGAGAATGAGGCAGTGCTGGCAAGTTGAGCGTTTGAATTTGCGCACCAATAAAAAACGCCCGGCTCTCAGGCCGGGCGTTTTTTTGGAGCGGATTAAATCTCGAAGTCGGTTTTCAGCTTCTTGTCCACCAGCTGATTTTTCAGCTTGGCGACCCGTGGCAGGCCGTTATCGAACGGCGGGAAACTTTCACCGGCAATCAGCGGGGAGAGGTATTCACGGCAGTCCTGAGTGATGCCGAAGCCGTCATCCGTGATGTAGTGGATAGGCATCTTTTTCTCCTGGTTGGCGACTTCGCTCAGGGGCGCTTCACCAATCTTCCACCTGTAGGGGCCACCCTGCTCGCGAACGATGGTTGGCATAACCGCCTGCTTGCCGCTAACGGCCATTTCTACGGCCGCCTTTCCTACCGCATAGGCCTGCTCAACGTCGGTGCCGGAGGCAATGTGGCGGGCGCTACGTTGCAGGTAGTCTGCGACGGCCCAGTGGTATTTGTGGCCAAGTGCCTGCTTTACCATGTTGGCCAGCGCCGGCGCGACGCCACCCAGCTGTGTGTGGCCGAAGGCATCCTTGGCACCGGCGTCCGCGAGGAAGCGACCGTCTTCGTACTGGGCGCCTTCGGATGCCACGATGACGCAGTAGCCATATTCTTTGACGCAGTGGTCAACGCGAGCCAGGAAGGCTTCGCGATCGAACGGAATTTCCGGGAACAGGATGATGTGAGGGGGTTCGCCTTCACGCTGGCCTGCCAGGCCACCTGCTGCTGCGATCCAGCCAGCGTGACGGCCCATAACTTCAAGGATGAATACCTTGGTGGATGTCTCGCACATGGACTTGATGTCCAGGCTGGCTTCCAGGGTGGAGGTGGCGATGTACTTGGCCACGGAACCAAAGCCCGGGCAGCAGTCGGTAAACGGCAGGTCGTTGTCGACGGTTTTGGGCACACCAATACAGGTAATCGGGTAGCCCATCTTGTCGGCGAGCTGGGACACCTTATACGCGGTGTCCTGGGAGTCGCCGCCGCCGTTATAGAAGAAATAGCCAATGTCGTGAGCACGGAAGACTTCGATCAGGCGCTCGTATTCACGGCGATTCTCGGAGATGTTCTTGAGCTTGTAGCGGCATGAGCCAAAGGCGCCGCCCGGTGTATGAATCAGCTGGTGAATCGCGTCGTCGCTCTCCAGGCTGGTATCAATCAGCTCTTCCTTAAGCGCACCCAGAATGCCATTGCGACCGGCGAAAACCTTACCAATCTTGTCCGGATGTTTGCGGGCGGTCTCGATGACGCCACAGGCACTGGCGTTGATGACGGCGGTCACACCGCCAGACTGAGCGTAGAATGCATTCTTGATGGCCATCTTGGGCTGAAGCCTCCTGCTGGTTCGATAATCGCGCAGATGATACGCCAAAAGGCGCCGATTTTCATGAGCAGGATTGCGGATGGCGCGGCTCTTGACGGGGTGGAACGGATACGGGAGTCTTGTCGGACTTTAAGACTAAGGAAGTATTCTGGCATGCATATTCATATTCTGGGCATCTGCGGCACCTTTATGGGGAGTCTGGCTGTCCTGGCCCGAGAGCTGGGGCATACGGTCACCGGTTCGGATCAGGGGGTCTACCCGCCCATGAGCACCCAGCTTGAGGCGCAGGGAATCGAGCTGATGGAAGGGTATAGTGCCGATCACCTGGAACCGAAGCCGGATCTGGTGCTGATTGGCAATGCCATGTCCCGGGGTAACGCCGAGGTTGAGGCGGTGCTCAACCAGAATATCGATTACATGTCCGGACCAGAATGGCTGGCTCGTGAGGTCCTGCGCCATCGCTGGGTTCTGGCGGTGGCGGGCACCCATGGCAAGACGACAACCACATCCATGCTCCTGTGGATACTGGAGCAGGCAGGATTCGAGCCGGGATATCTCGTTGGTGGTGTGCCCAAAGACTTTCCGGTGTCGGCCCGGCTGGGCAAGAGCGATTTTTTTGTCATCGAAGCCGATGAATACGACAGTGCGTTTTTTGATAAGCGTTCCAAGTTTGTTCACTACCGACCGCATACCCTGATTCTGAACAATCTGGAATTCGATCATGCGGATATTTTTGACAACGTCGAAGCCATCGAGCGGCAGTTCCACCACCTGGTCCGCACTGTGCCCTCCAAAGGGTTGATTGTTCGCCCCGCAGTGGACGAGCACCTCGATAACGCCCTCGCGATGGGCTGCTGGAGCCCGGTGCAGGATACGGCCATCGGCAGTGAGATTTCCCGGGCCTCGGACTGGCGTGCCGAGCTGTTGTCAGAAGACGGGAGCCGGTTCATGGTGATTCATCATGAGCAGCCGGTCGCAACGGTCAACTGGCCGCAAACCGGCATGCACAATGTGCGTAATGCGCTGGCGGCGATCGCGGCAGCGCGGCATGTGGGCGTGACTCCAGATCATGCGGTGGCTGCCTTGTGTCGTTTCTCCGGGGTTAAGCGACGCATGGAGCTTCTGGCGGATGTTGGAGGTGTGCGCGTCTACGATGATTTCGCTCATCACCCCACCGCGATAGCCACCACGCTCGAAGGACTGCGTGCGCAGGTAGGCGAGGAGCCCATCGTGGCGCTCATCGAACCCCGGTCCAACACCATGAAACAGGGGGTTCACCAGCAAACCTTGTTGCCGAGCGCCGCGGCGGCCGATCAGGTGTTGTGGGCGAATCTCAACGACATGGACTGGCTGGAAACGCTGGTGTCGGAGTGGTGCGCTGCCGGAGCAACGTCAGACCAGCATCGCGTTGAATCCACCGTGGAGGGATTGATCGATCAGGCGCTTGCAGATCTGTCAGGGCCTTGTCACATCGTCATCATGAGTAATGGTGGCTTTGGCGGAATTCACGGCAAATTGGTGGGCGAGCTGAAGCGTCGTCTTGGCTGAGATCGCAGGAACGGGGATGAACGGGATGTCTGAACAGGTTCGAACGATCAATCTGGCGATAACGGGAGCGTCCGGAGCCCAGTACGGGTTGCGGCTGCTGGAGTGTCTGGTGGCGGCCGGTTGCCGGGTCAACGTGATGGTGAGCCGGGCGGCACAGGTGGTAATCGCCACTGAAACCGATCTCAAGCTCCCGGGCACACCTCCGGCCATGCAGTCGGCCCTCACCGAATGGGCCGGAGCCGAGTCCGGGCAAGTGTTGGTGTTCGGTCGGGAAGACTGGTTTGCGCCGCCGGCGTCGGGTTCCGGTGAAAAGGCGCCGATGATTGTCTGTCCCTGCAGCACCGGTACGCTGTCTGCTCTGGCGACCGGTGCCAGCAACAATCTCATCGAACGGGCAGGGGACGTGGCGCTGAAAGAGCGCCGGCCTCTGATTCTGGTTCCCCGGGAAGCGCCTTACTCGGAAGTTCACCTGGAAAACATGCTCAAGCTCACCCGCATGGGTGCGGTGATCTTACCGGCCAGTCCGGGGTTCTATCACAAACCTGAATCAGTCCAGGACCTGGTCGACTTTGTGGTGGCCCGACTTCTGGATCATCTTGATATTCCCCAAACCCTGATGCCCCGCTGGGGTGAAGCACGTGCGGAGCGCAAACGGGACAGCTGATTCGGGCGGCAGCGATGCTTTTGGTCAGCCCGATTGATGGTTTTCACCATTGAGACCTGAGCCCCCTCGGCCGAGACTTGGTGCCATATAGACACAACACTGGCCAAGTACCGAGGTTCCACATGATTCCACGCACCCTTTTCGATGCCGATCTGGAGAGTTTCCGGGATTCTGTCCGAAAATTCCTTGAGCAGGAAGCCGCGCCCTACCACGAGCAGTGGGAAAAGGATGGGCAGGTCAGCCGTGAGCTCTGGCACAAGGCCGGAGAACTCGGGTTCCTGTGCCCCACGATTCCGGAGGAATATGGCGGTGTCGGCGCGGATTTCCGGTACAGTGCTGTGGTCATGGAGGAAGTCTCGCGAGCTGGATTGTCCGGTATTGGCTGGGGCCTTCATTCAGACATCGTGGCGCCCTATATTCTCAATCACGGCACTGAAGATCAGAAAAAGCACTACCTCCCCAAGCTGGTTTCCGGCGAGATGATCACCGCCATCGCAATGACGGAGCCGGGCGCCGGGTCCGATCTGCAAGGCATCAAAACGACAGCGGTAAAACAGGGTGATGAATACATCCTCAACGGTTCCAAGACCTTTATTACCAACGGACAGCTGGCCGATCTGGTCATCGTAGTGGCTAAAACCGATCCGCGTGAAGGTGCCAAGGGCATCAGTCTGCTGCTCGTTGAATCCGAATGGGATGGGTTCGAAAAAGGACAGAATCTGCAGAAAGTAGGGATGAAAGCGCAGGACACCTCCGAGCTGTTCTTCCAGGACGTGAGCGTGCCGTTAACTCACTTGCTGGGCCCGATGGAAGGGCAGGGCTTCTTTCAGCTCATGCAGGAACTCCCCGCCGAGCGTCTGCAGGTAGCCATTGCGGCGGTGGCGGCGGCCGAGGCTGCATGGCAGTGGACGCTGGATTACGTGAAAGAGCGCAAGGCGTTCGAAAAGCCCGTGATCGCATTCCAGAACACGCGCTTCAAGCTGGCGGAGCTGAAGGCGGAAATCACTGCTGCCCGGGTCTTTACTGACCGGTGCCTTGAGCTGCATCTGGACAAGAAGCTGGATATCCCGACGGCTGCCATGCTCAAGCAACACACCACAGACCTGCAATGTCGTGTGATGGACGAGTGTGTCCAACTCCATGGCGGCTATGGCTATATGTGGGAATACCCCATTGCCCGGGCCTGGGCGGATTCCCGGGTACAGCGTATTTATGCCGGCACCAATGAAATCATGAAGGAGATTGTGGCTCGCTCCTTTTGAGAGTGGCCACTTCAGGGAAAAGTTTTAACCATCTATTCCGGGGCAGTCTCTGCAGATTTCAGAAAAGCGTCTCTGAGGAAGCTGAGTATTGCCTGGCCTTCTGACCTCAAGGGGACATCCCTGGCCTTGAGGTCTTTTCTGAGAGATGCTCGAACGGCCTTATCTGAAGGATGCATCTTCATCCTCCGGAGGCGTCGCGCTACCACGGTCGAAAATAACACCTCTGATACTTAAGTTTACAATTTGCCAAACCAGTCAAGGTCTCCGGTACCCACTTCCCCTAAAGTAGCGGCACAACCTCTAAAAAGGATAAATGGTTGCCGCAATGAAACGCTTTCCTGCTCTCTCTGCCTCTGTAATTGCCGTCGCTCTCGCTGGTTGCGGCGAAGAGTCCGCTGTATTGCCTGTGGATGGGCGGGAGTTTGATGGGGTGGAATATGAAGAGCCGGCGCCTTATACAGGGAAGGTGATTGATGGCTACCTGAGGAGCGCCCGGGTCTGGCTGGACCTCGACGGGGATAGTCAGTACACACCGGGGCCAATGACGATTACGCTGGCTAACGGTCGTGAAGTGGTTCTTCCATCTGGTGAACCCACAGCAATGAGCGGCCCGGGTGGGGAATTCTCCCTGGATGTCCTCGAGTTGGAAGTTCCTACCGAAGTAGGGCCGGATATTGACCCTCGGGATTATCCCCTATTTGCGCTGGCGATACCGGGCAAAACCCTCGAAGAAGCCCATAATGGAGACGTGCCGGTCGAACGCGCTTATCTGTTATCTGCAGCGCCGGGCGTTCGAAATGTCACACCCCTGACCATGCTGGCGCGTTTCCGAGACATGCTTTTTTTGTTCGATGGGGCGGATGGTGGCTTGCCACAGGGGCTCGCCAGCCTGAATCTGCTTCGAGATTATATTCAGGCGGAGGATCACCAGGCCCATGCCTATGCTCAGGCATTTGCGCGGTTTTTAGCAAGCCAGTTTCCGGAGACCTACAACGGCGTTTTGGTGCAGGCTAATTCAGATGGAACTGAGCGTTTGTTGAGCAAGGAGGCAGCTCACCTCCTTGGTGTCTCTCTGGTGGCGCACGCCAGTTCACTTTCTGAGATGGTGGATGAGGCGGCTTCTCCGGGGGGATACGCAAATGTTGATGTGAAGGCTCTGAGCCTCCCCGAGGTACCCATTGACCTTAACGACCCCGTGCTACTGACAAGTCAGCGGATCTATGCTCATCCCAGGAGTCAGAGCAATTTGCCTGTCTCGGGAACAAGCCTGGACCAATCGGCGCAGCTTACTTTTTTTTATCGGGAAGACGGACGGCTCGAATCGGTGGACATTGATGGGTGCATCGTTCCGTCAATGGCAGAGCTGGCGCGATTAATCCGCCACAACGGGTATATGGTGAATCTGAATACTCAATGGTTGCCCTCAATTTCTCTCGCCTTTAATGAGAGCTGGATGCAATTCACGAATGAGCGTGATGTGGACGAGCGCCTGGAATTTGACTGGGAGAATCAGAGGATCTTGTTCGATAGTGCAACAACGTGCCACCAAAACCTCGGTATTGAGGCCGGCACAGAGCTTGGCGGCGTGCCGGAGATCTCATATGCGTGGGATGTGAATGATGGCAATGTGAGCTTGGTAGCCCAGATGCGTGGTGCGAATGATTCGCTCATTTCGAGGGAGTATGTCTCCAACTCATCGGCAGCCACTGGCGCCGTCTCGGGGTTTTCGCTTTCGAACGGTGGAGGAGAGCTCGCGTCACTGGAGTTGACGGGCAGCCCCACTGCTTGCCCACCCCCTTCAAGTGCTGACTCTGAAGCGGATCATCTCGTCAGCGCGTACCAGGCTTACCGCTTTGCTACAGATACCCTTACCTTGGAAGACACGGCGCTCGAATTCGACGTGCGTTCATTTGGTCTGGATCCATCCGGTGATGGCTTTGCATTTCAGCGCTTGTTGAGATTCGGCTTCTTGGATCAGGATTTGGCCGGCCTGCCGAATGTGGTTGGTGATAACGGGTTCGAGTGGCAGATGTTTTATAACACCGTAGACAGTGCTGGCTTTGCGCCAGATCAGCCCAATCTGATCGCCAAAGCTGATTTGCTGAGGTACGGGGGCGCGAAGGAATGTAGCCGTGCCGTTGAGCCTGCCAGTGGTGGACTCTTTGCCAAGGTAGACTACGTCTATCATACACTATCAGAACATCTGATCGGGCGCCTTCAATAGACGGCGCCCCGTCACTTTCTCCCGCCTATTTAAAGCACGCAAGAAAAATAGACAAGGCTAGCAGTTAATCTGGGTTTAATCTTAGAAGGAACGCTTAGGAATATCGCCATTTCTTGAGGAAAGAAATGGTGCCGAGGAGAGGACTTGAACCTCCACGGGGTTGCCCCCACTAGCACCTGAAGCTAGCGTGTCTACCAATTTCACCACCTCGGCAGGTGATTTGCAGAGCCGCTCGGTTTGTTGAAAACTTCGCTCGTCTGCCGCTGTTGAGGAGTGCCCCTCAACCGATGGCGCGTACTTTAATGATTCCCTCAAAACCTGTCAAACATTTTTTGGGAAAAATTTTCTCAAGCTAATACTCCCTGTTTTATGCCGTGGTAAGTCCTTGTTGGGCAGGGAGGCGTTACCAGCGTTATACTTCACGCCATACGACACATCCGTGCCGCTTTCAACAAGGATTCGAATGGTTTCCAGGAAGAAAAATGTAAGTGACCCCCACGCAAGTCGTGAGGCGCAGAAGTACGACAACCCTATCCAGAGTCGTGAATTTATCCTCGCCCATCTCAAGGACCGGGGGGCTCCTGCGACTCACGAGACGTTGTGTTCAGAGTTAGGACAAGCGTCTGCAGATGGCATTGAGGCGCTGCGCCGTCGTTTGATTGCCATGTGTCGTGATGGCCAGTTGATCTGCAACCGACGCGGCGCTTACTTGCCCATTGAAGAAGCGGATCTGGTGACCGGGAAAATCATCGGCCACAAAGACGGTTTCGGCTTTTTGTCCCCGGATGACGGCGGAAGTGATCTTTTTCTTACTGCCCGTCAAATGCGGCAAGTCTTTCATGGCGACCGGGTCGCAGCCCGGGTTGATCGGGTGGATGACCGGGGGCGCCGGGAGGGCGTGATTGTTGAGGTACTGGA
The DNA here is from genome assembly GCF_019931195.1 of Marinobacter sp. F4216. Taxonomy (GTDB): domain Bacteria; phylum Pseudomonadota; class Gammaproteobacteria; order Pseudomonadales; family Oleiphilaceae; genus Marinobacter; species Marinobacter suaedae. The sequence continues at coordinate 84,035 of NZ_JAIOUO010000001.1, forward strand.
ATATCGTACCCAGCAGACGGTCGGTCGCTTCTTCAAAGAGAGCGGCATCAATTTCGTGGTTCCGGAAAACAGTCGCATAAACCAAGAGGTTCTGGTGCCGGATGAGAGTGCCGGCAACGCCAGGCACGGTCAGTATGTGGTGGTTGAGATCCTGCGTCAGCCCACGATAAGGCGTCAGCCGACCGGTAAGGTGGTTGAGGTCCTGGGTGAGCACATGGCACCGGGCATGGAAATCGATGTGGCCATCCGGTCTTACGATATCCCACATGCCTGGTCCCAGGCACTCGGAGATCAGGTTGCGGCCATTCCTGATGAGGTCCAGGAGAAGGATAAGGCCAATCGTGTCGATATTCGTGACCTGCCTCTTGTGACCATCGACGCTGAAACAGCTCGCGATTTTGACGACGCCATTTACTGTGAGTCTCGCCCTCGGGGTGGTTACCGCCTGGTCGTGGCCATAGCGGACGTATCGCACTATGTCCGCCCCGGCTCGCCGCTGGATGACGAGGCCGTGCGCCGTGGTAACTCGGTGTATTTTCCGGATCACGTGGTGCCCATGCTGCCGGAGAAACTGTCGAACGGGCTGTGTTCGCTGAATCCGGACGTGGACCGTCTGTGCATGGTGGCGGATATGACCATCAGTGCAGCCGGTAGTATCAGCGGTTACACCTTCTATCAGGCCGTCATGCGCAGCCATGCGCGGCTGACCTATACCAAGGTCAGCGACATGCTGGAGCGGCCGGATTCTGAACCTGGCTACCGGTTGGCGGAGCAGTATGCGGATCTGTTGCCACATCTGCATAACCTGTACGCCCTCTACAAGTTGTTGCGTAAGGCTCGAACAGAGCGTGGTGCCATTGATTTTGAGACGACGGAAACCCGGGTCGTGTTTGATGCCCAGCGCAAAATTGAAGAGATCGTGCCGGTCCATCGCAACGATGCTCACAAGATTGTCGAAGAGTGCATGCTGTGCGCCAATGTGGCGACGGCCCGATTCCTGAAAAAGCACAAAATGCCGGCGCTCTATCGGGTGCACGATGGTCCTTCGGAAGAGCGCCTGATGGCTCTGCGCCTTTTCCTGGGGGAGCTTGGCTTGTTCCTTGGGGGTGGTGACAAGCCGACCTCCGCCGATTATCAGGCCCTCCTTGCTCAGGTGGCTGATCGCCCGGATGCCCACGTCATACAGACGGTGATGCTCCGGTCGCTCAGTCAAGCTGTGTACAGTCCCGACGAGAGCGGACACTTCGGGCTTGGTTTTGCCAGCTATACGCATTTCACTTCGCCCATCCGTCGTTATCCGGATCTGATTGTTCATCGGGCAATCAAGTCGCGGATTCATAATCCGGACGTGACCAAGGATGTGGTGACGCCTCCCCACCAGGATCCGGAACTGGCTGAATACCCCTACGATCATGCGCAAATGGTTCAGATGGGTGAACACACCTCCATGACCGAGCGCCGGGCCGACGATGCCACCCGGGATGTTATGGCGTGGTTGAAGTGTGAGTTCCTCAGGGATCACGTCGGTGAGGAATTTGATGGCATCATTGCCGCAGTTGTTCCCTTTGGCTTCTTCGTGGAGTTGAACGATGTCTACATCGAGGGGTTGGTGCATGTCTCCACCCTCAGTGGTGATTACTTCCATCACGATTCGGCGAAACACCGGCTGATCGGTGAGAGAACAGCGGTGAGCTTCCGGTTGGGGGACGAAGTCCGGGTTAAAGTGGTACGAGTGGATCTCGAGGATCGGAAGATCGACCTGGAGCTGGTCAGTCAGCCGCGGCGCCGTCGAGCAGATCTTGATGCCCTCGAGGTATCTCGGCGTGAGGCCGGTAAAAAATCGAAGCGTGCTGAGAAAGCGTCTGGCAAGAAAACAGGTCGTCGGAAGTCGTCGTCCAAGGGGCAGTCTGCGTCAGCGCGCAAGGACGGCCGCAAGCCAAAAGCCGGCAGTGCCAAAGATCGCCTGGTGGCCGAGGCGGCCCGTGAGGCCGGAAAAAAACAAAAAGGGGATGGTGATCGCTCATCGGGCGGGCTGCGCCGCCCCAGAAAATCCAGCAAGTAACAGGGGCCTTAGCTCGTGTCGAAAGATTATGTGTTTGGATGGCACGCCGTTGAAGCTGTGCTTAAAAGAGAGCCCGAGAGGCTGCAAAGGGTCTGGATCCAGACCGGAAGGCAGGACAAGCGCGTCGGACGGATTACTGAGGCGCTGGAGGATCTGGGTGTTGCCTGGAAAGTGGTGCACCGGAGAGAGCTGGATGAAAGGGTGTCCGGGGTTCACCAGGGCATTGTTGCGGCGGTGAGCGAGAGCCGTGAGTGGACGGAAGATGACTTGCTCTCGATGCTTTCCGCCGCCGATGCCCCGGCCTTTTTGTTGGTCCTGGACGGTGTGACGGATCCCCACAATCTCGGGGCTTGTCTGCGCACGGCCGACGCGGTTGGGGTTCAGGCAGTTGTTGTTCCAAAAGACAAGTCTGCCTCGCTGACACCTGTGGCGCGTAAGGTTGCGTGCGGAGCGGCTGAGACCGTGCCCTTCGTTCGGGTGACCAACCTTGCCCGTTTTCTGCGGACTATAAAGGACGAGGGGGTTTGGCTGATCGGAACCGCAGGGGAGGCTCAGGCGACTCTCTATCAGGCTGATTTCAAGGGTCCCGTTGCGCTCGTGATGGGGGCTGAGGGCAAGGGTATGCGCCGGCTGACGCGGGAGCATTGTGATCAACTGATCAATATCCCCATGTTGGGCCATGTAGACAGCCTGAACGTCTCTGTGGCTACCGGTGTCTGCCTGTACGAAGCGCTACGCCAGCGACTTGGTTAATGCTTGCACATCTGTCTTTGGGTGCCTAGAATACGTCACCCCTTTTTCTGGGGGTGGCGTGTTTTTGTCTGAATAACAGGCACTCCGCGTCTCGCCTTCGGTCAGTCTCGGTACGTATGAGGCTGAACCGAAAGCAAAAAATTGAAACTGACAGCTCCGGCTGTTTCCTCCTTGCTTTCATGTTTGGCTCGCAGGCTTCGCCCGTGGGTCGAAAAGGAAGCTGTTAAATCCGTAGGGAGAACTCATGCGTCACTACGAAATCGTATTTATGGTGCACCCGGATCAGAGCGAGCAGGTGCCCGCGATGATCGAGCGTTACACCAGTATTATCAGTGAAGATGGCGGTCAGGTTCACCGCCTGGAAGATTGGGGCCGTCGTCACCTGGCTTACCCGATCAACAAGATTCATAAAGCTCATTACGTGCTCATGAACATTGAATGTTCAAAGGCCGCTATGGACGAGCTGACTCACAACTTCCGGTTCAACGATGCCATCATCCGCGACCTGATTCTGCGTCGTGATGAAGCAGTTACCGACCTGTCTCCGATGAAAGCTGCCGAGTCCCGTGAAGACCGTCGTGGCGGTGGAGAGGATCGTCCGCGTCGTTCAGCTGAAGGCGAAGATCGCCGTAAAGCTGAAACCCAGGACGAAGAAGAGTAATTAATCGGAGTTGAGGAGTTACCGTTATGGCTCGTTTTTTCAGACGTCGTAAGTTCTGCCGTTTCACGGCAGAAGGTGTTAAAGAGATCGATTACAAAGATCTGGACACCCTGAAAGGCTACATCACTGAAACCGGCAAAATCGTGCCCAGCCGCATCACCGGCACCAAAGCACGTTATCAGCGTCAGCTGGCTACCGCTATCAAGCGTGCCCGCTACCTGGCACTGCTGCCGTACTCGGACAGCCACGATCACTAATAACAGATAGACAGGACTTGGGACCATGCGTGCACTCGCGCAGTATGTAATGCGAGGTCCCCTGCAGGCCAGCGGGGTAGCCGTCATAACGACGGCGTTGCCTTTGCTGTTCTGGATTGGCGCAGCTGTTGTCGGTCTGGTGATTCTCAGGCTTGGCATCAGCCAGGGGTTCAATATTGGCCTCTGGGCATTGCTTCCGGCGCTGGGCTGGAGCTGGTTTGGGCAGGACCCAACGGCTCTGGCTGTGCTGCTTCAGGTAATGCTGATGGCGTCGGTGCTCAGAACCACGCTGTCCTGGGAAAGAGCCCTGCTTGCGGGGAGCTTTCTGGCCATCATCACGGGCCTGTTGTTGCCTGTGGTGTATCCCGGATTGCTGGACGAACTGGTCCGCGCCGGGGTCAGTTTTTACGAAGACTACAATGCCCAGGTCGCCCAGACACTCGGGGATAACCTCGAAAAAGTCGTTCGGGAGACCATGAACGCCAGCATGGCGGGCACGTACCTGGCAACGGGTATTGCCATGACAATGCTGGCGAGGGCTTGGCAAGCCGGGCTGTATAACCCCGGCGGATTCCGAGAGGAATTCCATGCCCTGCGATTGTCACCTGCCATTGCGGTGGGCTGTGCGGTCGTCATGGTGGTTGGCCCGATGCTCGGGCTTAACGCCATGTTGCTGGTCTGGGTAGCGGGTACACCGCTATTTATTGCTGGCGTGGCATTGGTGCATGGTTTCGTGGGACGTAAGCAGCTGAGTGGCCAATGGCTGGTGATGTTTTACATCGCTCTGGTTCTGTTGGGGCCAAGTCTGATGATTCTGTTGGTGTTTTTGGCTTTTGTGGATAGCTGGCTGGATTTTCGGGGGCGCATCAAGCCTTCCGGACCGGCTGAATAAAGCACGAAGAGGTTAACGAGATGGAAGTTATTCTGCTCGAGAAAGTTGCAAACCTTGGCTCACTGGGTGACAAGGTTAAGGTTAAGGCCGGTTACGGTCGTAATTTCCTGCTTCCTTATGGCAAAGCCGTTCCTGCTACCGCAGAGAACGTGAAGGCGTTTGAAGAGCGTCGTGCAGAGCTGGAAAAGGCTGCCGCTGAGAAGCTGGCCGCTGCCCAGGCTCGCGCAGAGGCTCTGGAAGGTGCGTCCTTCACCATCACTTCCAAAGCGGGTGATGAAGGCAAGCTGTTTGGTTCTATCGGTGTGCGTGACATCGCGGATGCGGTGACTGCCGGTGGTACCGAGGTAGAGAAGAGCGAAGTGCGTCTGCCGGAAGGCCCGCTGCGGGTTACTGGTGAGTACGACATCGACCTTCAGCTGCACTCTGATGTTGAAGTGACCATCAAGCTGGCGGTCGTTGCCGAGTAATCGTCAACGTCCCTCTGGCGGGCCGGAATCTTCCGGCCTGGCTTGATGTAAACGGGCCCGGGCCGTCAATGGCTCCGGGCCCGTTTTTGTATGTATCATGGCAAAAACAAGCACTCCCAAAATCGAAGCCCAGCCCGTAAACTGTCAGCTTCGTGGTATCAAACTGAAGACGTCGTTATGGCCAAGTCCAATCTGAAATCCTCTACTACTGATCTTGAAACCAGTCGTGTGAAAGTGCCGCCGCATTCTGTTGAGGCGGAGCAGGCGGTCCTGGGCGGTCTCATGCTGGATAACCGGCGATTCGATGAGGTCTCGGAACTGATTTCCGCCGAGGATTTTTACCGTCAGGATCATCGCCTGATTTTCGGTGCCGTCGAACGTCTCGCCAGCGAAAGTGAGCCCCTGGATGTTGTTACCCTGGCCGAGTTTCTGGAGCGCGCGGGTGATATCGAAGACGCCGGCGGACTTTCGTATCTTGCGGAGCTGGCCGAGAAAACTCCGGGTGCGGCTAACATCAAGGCCTACGCCACTATCGTGCGCGAGCGGTCGGTGCTCCGTCAGCTGGTCGAGGTGTCCGGGACTATCGCAGACTCTGCGTTCAATCCACAGGGGCGCACCAGTGATGAGGTACTGGATGAGGCAGAACGGAGTGTGTTCCAGATTGCCGAGTCCCGTAACAAACAGGGCACGGGACCACAGACGATCAACCCGATCCTGACCAAGGCCCTGAGTCGTATCGAGGAATTGTTTGAATCCGGCGAACAAACCACGGGGCTGACGACCGGTTTCCGGGATCTGGATGAAAAGACATCCGGTATGCAGCCGGCGGATCTGATCATCGTGGCGGGTCGTCCCTCCATGGGTAAGACCACGTTTTCCATGAACCTGGTAGAGAACTCTCTGATCAGTACGGGCACGCCGGTTCTTGTGTTCAGTATGGAAATGCCCGCGGATTCTCTGGCCATGCGGATGCTGTCGTCGCTCGGTCGTATTGATCAGACCAAGGTGCGAAGCGGTAAGCTCGAAGAAGACGACTGGCCCCGGCTGACATCGGCAGTGAGCCTGTTGAAGGATAAGCCCCTGTACATCGATGACACCCCGGGACTGAGTCCGACTGAAATGCGTTCCCGCGCCCGTCGTGTTGCCCGGGAAAATGACGGCAAGATGGGCCTGATCATGGTGGACTACCTGCAGCTGATGCGGGTGCCGGGCAATACCGAAGGCCGGACGGCGGAAATTTCCGAAATCTCGCGCTCGCTCAAGGGTATCGCGAAGGAATTGAATTGCCCGGTAGTGGCTCTGTCGCAGCTCAACCGGAGTCTGGAGCAACGCCCGAACAAGCGTCCGGTAAACTCGGACCTTCGTGAATCCGGGGCGATCGAGCAGGATGCGGACGTCATCATGTTCGTATACCGGGATGAAGTCTACAACGAAGACACGCCGGACAAAGGCATTGCTGAAATCATCATTGGTAAGCAGCGTAATGGCCCTATTGGTACGGTTCGCCTGGCCTTCATTGGTAAGTACACCAAGTTCGAAGACCTGGCACACGGTGATTATGGCGATTTTGACGGAGAGTATTAATGCCGCGAAGTACTGTTGCACGAATTCACTTGGACTCCCTGCGCTACAACTATCAATTGGCGTCGGAACGGGCCGGTTCTGCTCAAGCCATGGCCGTGATCAAGGCGGACGGTTACGGGCACGGGATTGTTCAGGTCGCCTCTGCGCTGGCTGATCTGGCGCCAAAATTTGCGGTGGCCAGCCTGCAGGAGGCGCAGGCAATTCGCAGTGCCGGGCATACCCTGCCGGTGGTTCTGTTGCAGGGGCCTCATGAATTTGGCGACATCGAGCGTTGCGCTGAGCAAGGCTTTGAGCCGGTCCTGCACAGTGAGCAGCAACTTGGCTGGCTCGAAAAAAGCGTCTCTCGCGGCCCCTTCTGGTTGAAAGTAAACAGCGGCATGAACCGTCTCGGCTATGCGCCGCGAGGGCTGGCTGATGTGATGGGGCGATTGGAGGCCATTGGCGCAAACAAAAGTTTGTTGGGCTTTGTCACCCATTTTGCCTGCGCCGACGATGAGTCGAGTTCGATGACCGCCCAGCAGACCGCCAGTTTCGTGGACGCAACAGCGCCCTGGCCGGATTACATGAGAAGTGTGGGTAACTCCGGCGCGCATTTTATCCCGGGTCAGCCTTTGTTTGACTGGAGCCGGCCAGGGATCATGCTGTATGGCAGCTCACCCATGGCGGCTAAAACTGGCCCCGAGCTCGGGCTCAAGCCAGTGATGACCCTCGAGGCGCCGCTCATTTCCACGCGTACCCTCTGCAAGGGTGAAAGCGTTGGCTATGGGGCCAGTTTTATTGCCGATCGTGACATGCGAATGGGTATGGTCAGTATCGGGTATGGGGATGGCTATCCCCGGCATGCCGGCACCGACACTCCGGCGGCCATTCGGGGGCAGAAAATCCGCCTGATTGGACGGGTCTCGATGGATATGCTGGCGGTGGATCTGAGTGGGGCACCGGATGCTGCCGAGGGCGACACGGTGGAACTTTGGGGTCCAAACGTCAGTGTGGATGACGTCGCGCGCTGTGCCGAAACCATTGCCTACGAGTTGCTGACCGGCATTACAGCCCGGGTTCCCAGGCTGTATCAATAGCAGACGCTTTAATCAGGCCTGTTCGGGTTCGTGAATGATTTCTTCAATGAAATCGAGAATGGCCGCCAGGCTTCTGTCGTCGAGCTTCTTGAGCACTTTGTGGACCACCATCTTGCTGCCTTTCAGCATGCTGCCGATGCCCATGTTGGCCATGCCCATCATCATGCTGCCCGCTCTCAGGCGGCGCAGCGGTTCGATGAAGAAGAAGTCGAGCCCGTTCTCGGTCAGTTCGACGATCAGGGAGTAAAGCTGATCGATGGCTTCCTTGTCGGCCTTGCCCCGGCTGCGGAGCTGGCTGACGGTGTACAGAGCTCGGGTGCGTAGTTCATCCGGAATCGGCGCCACAATGTGGCTCTGTTGTTTCAGCATCTTGTTTCCTGTTACTTACTCATAAGTGAAGATAACGATATAAACTGCCGGTAGCCCGGACAAGCTGTTATTGTATGCCTCGGCTTCAAGAAGCCATTGGCTGACCTTTTCGGGGCTGCCGTCATATCTGTAATAGTCTGGAGGCGTTAATTCGTCGTGCACGTACTTGTTGTTCATGATTATGGTCCACTCGGGACGTTGCTGCTCGAACGCCTGCGCAACACTCCGTTGCAGGTGACTCCACTGCTGGTCAGTGACCCGGCCAGCGCCGATCTGCAAGCGGTACAGAGCTGGGTTCCGGAAGACACCGACCTGATCGTCAACGCACTCTGGCTGGTGGATCCGGAGGATGCCCAGAAAGATCCGGAAGACACCCACAAGGCTGCCTTTTCCCTGCCAGTGGCATTGGCCGAATGTGCCCGGGACCGGGACATTGCCCTGTTCCAGTTGTCCTCGTGTTATGTCTTCGATGGTCGCAAGCAGAGGGGCTACATCACCTCGAACCCGGGGCAGCCTTTCAATGAATTGGGTAACTGGCAGTGGGAGTGTGAACAGGCTCTGCGCACGCTGTTGCCGAGGCACATTATCTTGCGTACCGGGTGGAGTCTGTCGCGGTTTATTCGCAAGGTTCAGGCGAGCGCCTCTGCCGGGAATGCGTTGTCCATGCCGGGTCGCTGCCGGGGATTGCCGGTTGCCGTGGCCGATCTGGCCCGGGTGATGGCTGCTGTCATTCTTCAGCTCGATTGCGGCGCTGAGGTTTGGGGGACCTACCAGTATGCAGGTGCCGAAGAGGTGAATCTGTACGAACTGGGACAGGTGATTGTGGGTTTGCCCGGTATCCCGGAGAGCACAAGGGTCGTGGATGACGTGCCGGATTGGGCTCAGCTAGAACCGCTCAATACCACGTTAATCTGCACCAAAATCCGTAATACCTTTGGCATCAAGCAGCAGCCCTGGCGGTCGTTTCTGGCGGACGAAGCCGCCATGCTGACAGAGCCTGCAACGAAAGCGGAAAGGGTGCCGGCCAACTAACCAGGCCGGCCGTCAGTCCTGCCGGGTAGAATCGCGAGCCACCAGTTGCAGAGCATCCACATCCAGCAGTTCCAGGTCCCGGCCTCGCGCCTTGATCAGTCCCTGGTTCTGAAACCTCGTGAAGACCCGGCTCACCGTTTCCACGGCAAGGCCCAGGAAATTGGCAATATCACTGCGAGCCATCGGCAGGCTGAAGTGGGTGCCTGACATCCGACGACGCTCAAAACGGGAGGACAGGGACAGCAGCAAAGCGGCGATGCGCTCCTCAGCCGTATTCTTGCTCAGCAACATGGCCAGCTGATGGCCGTTCTGGATTTCCTGGCTCATCAGGTGATACATGTGGTGCTGAAGTTCCGGCATTTTGCCGGTCAGCTCTTCCAGCTTATCAACCGGAAACTCGCAGATACTGGTGCGTTCAAGGGCCCGTGCGGTGCAGGCATAGGTCTCGTGGCTCATGCTGTCGAGCCCGACCAGTTCGCCCGGCATGAAGAACCCGGTAATCTGTTCTTCGCCGCTTTCAGTGATGATGGAGGTCTTGACGGACCCGCTGCGCACTGCAAAACAGGCGCGGAACGGCGTGCTCTGATCAAAGATGTGCTCACCACGATTGAAAATGCGCCCTTGCTGGACAATGTCTTCCAGCCGATCAAGCTCATTTTCTTCCACAGCCAGAGGCAGGCACAGATTGCTGAGACTGCACTGGTGACATGAGGCTTTGAGTGATGAGGAGGTCCGATGGAGCCGGATAGGTTGGGCCATAGCGAGACGATCCGTTCGTTCTTATCCCTGACAAACCCGTACCTTAATACGTAACGGTGTCTTTGCCAATCGTTGGACTGACGTATTGCCGGGCCGTGAGACACAGGCCCGGCTGGTGCCTCCGAAGATTCAGTCCATCAGTTTTTCGAACACCAGGGTGGCGTTGGTGCCTCCGAACCCGAAACTGTTCGACATCACGGTGGAAAGATCGGCCTCCCGGGACTCGGGCCCCACGATAGGCAGCCCCTGAATCTTTTCATCCAGATTCTGCAGATTGGCGGTTCCGGCAATGAATCCGTGCTGCAGCATCAATAGCGAATAGATGGCTTCGTGTACGCCCGCGGCGCCCAGGGAATGCCCGGAAAGGGACTTGGTTGAGGAGACGGCGGGCACATCATCGCCAAAGGTGTTTCGCAATGCGCCCATTTCCGCCACATCCCCCACTGGGGTACTGGTGCCGTGGGCATTGATGTACTGCACCTTGCCGCGAATGGTGGCCATTGCCTGCTGCATGCAGCGCTGGGCACCCTCGCCGGAGGGGGCGACCATGTCGTAGCCATCTGACGTTGCACCATAGCCGGTCAGCTCCGCCAGAATCGTTGCACCGCGTTTGCGGGCGTGCTCCAGTTCCTCCAATACCATCATCCCGCCGCCGCCGGCGATCACGAAACCATCGCGCCCGCCGTCGAACGGGCGGGAGGCTGTCTCAGGGGCGTCGTTGTACTTGGTGGAAAGTGCGCCCATGGCGTCGAACATCATGGTCAGGCTCCAGTCTTCTTCCTCACCGCCGCCTGCAAACACGATGTCCTGCTTGCCGGCCTGGATCTGTTCCATGGCGTGGCCGATGCAGTGGGCGCTGGTGGCGCAGGCCGAGGACATGGAATAGTTCACACCCCGGATCTTGTAGGCCGTGGCCAGGCACGCCGATACGGTGCTGGTCATGATGCGCGGCACCATATACGGGCCGATACGTTTGACGCCTTTCTCCCGCATTGTGTCGGTGGCTTCCACCTGGCTGGAACAGGAGGCGCCGCCGGAACCGGCAATGAGCCCGGTCCGGTCGTTGGAAATCAACTCGTCGGTCAGGCCGGCCTGGGCGATGGCCTGTTCCATGGCCAGGTAGCTGTACATGGCGGATGGCCCCATGAAGCGCCGTATCTTCCGGTCGATAACGGATATGTCGATGTCCGGTGAACCGGAAACCTGGCTGCGAAACCCCTTGTCGGCGTAGGTCTGATTGAAACCGATGCCGGACCGTCCGTGTTTCAGGCTCTCAACAACCTCCTCCAGGCTGTTTCCAAGACAGGACACGATGCCCATGCCGGTGACGACAACGCGTCTCATATGCTCCTCCTGTTGCCCCGTTTAATGCATCGGGGCGGTTGAAATCGTGGAATAGGGGACAGTGTAGGCCCTGGGTGCTCCGGGGGATATTTGACCTTGGTAAGAGACGGCCGTTCGCGCTGGTTTCCGAGCCATAGCTGTTTCGTACAAGTCCGAGAGTTTATCTACTGGTAAAGTGACGGTATCTGATGGAACAACAACAAGGAGAATTGACATGCGTTCGTTGCAGCAATTTTTGAGTGACTACGGAGACAGCCACCAGAATCCACTCAATCAGTGGATTCATATTGTCTGCGTACCCGCCATTCTTATCTCGACTCTGGGCCTGCTATGGCTGGTGCCCATTGGTAGCTGGCTCGGCCTGAGTGGGGCAGCGGCGGAATGGGTAAACGGCGCCACCCTGCTGGGCGTGCTCTCCGGCATTCTGTACCTGCGATTGTCGTTCTGGGTATTCCTGCTGATGGTGGGCTGGTTTGCGGTGTCCGTCTGGGCAATCCTGAGTGTGAAGGCCGCGGGATGGTCGCTGTTCTGGACCAGTCTTATTATCTGGGTGCTGGCCTGGGTCGTTCAGGTATACGGCCACAAGGTCGAGGGTAAGAAGCCGTCCTTCGTGGAAGACCTGGTGTTTCTGCTGATTGGCCCGATTTTCGTCAGTGTTGAATTTGCGGCCAAGCTGGGGATTCCCGTGCCCCACGCCCAGGGTACCGGTGGCAACACACCAGCCCAGAACCATTAATTGACGGTTTGCTGGTAGCGGATGGCGATTGCGCCGGCCTGCGGTATGCTTCGGGCAGACAACGAAATTTATGACTGGCTTGGTTATGCAGCAATCGCCCCACGGCACCCTGTTTCTATGGCCCGATCACTGGCACGTGGTCGGGCGCCTGATGCCCAATCGACCGCACCGGCACATCAGTGCGTCCTGGCTGGTGGGGCTGGATGGGTGTTTCCGTATCCGCGTGGATGGCCACTGGCGAATGACGCGCGCTGCGCTCGTCGCACCGGATGTGGAGCAGTCCCTGGAGCCAGGCGATACCCGAATGTGGTGCGCCCAGCTGGACCCGGACAGCCGTTACTGGCGTTCGCTGTGTCATTTGCTTGAGGAGCGGAGTTGGGTTGAGGTCTCCCACTCAGTAGAGGAGTTGGATAGCATCGCGGACATGGGCTGTGCCGGGGTGCATGAGGCTCTGCTGAATATCCTGCAGGCATTGGGCGAGAGGCCCGAACCACTGGATGACCGGGTTCAACAGGTGTGTGGATTACTGAGGGCCGAGTTGCCTGAAAGAATTCAGGTGGCTTCACTGGCGGCTTCGGTGGGGCTGTCACCGTCGCGGCTCAGCCATTTATTTCGGCAGCAGGTGGGCGTTCCCCTGCGCCGGTTTCTGTTGCACCTGAAGGTGAACCAGGTATTGGCCCACTGGGAGCGGGGAAAAACCGTGTCCCAGCTCGCCCTGGACGCGGGATTCTACGACCAGCCCCATTTTGTACGAACGGCCCGTGACATGTTCGATGCCCTGCCATCCGAATACGTGACCACCGGCTGGTTTAACGTTTGCCGGTGCGGTCTTTCTTCTTCCTCTTAACATCCTTCTGAGCAGCTTTCTGGGCGGCTTTTTCAGCGGCTTCGCGTTCGGCCTCAGCAAGCTCCTGTTCCACCATCTCTGGTGTTTCCAGCGAAATCTGGCCTAATGTGCCGCTGCGAAATTCGTTCAGCAGCACTTCCGATACCTTGTGCAGGTCCGGTATGCCACCTCGACCGAAAAAGCGCCGTTTGGCTGCGATGGCATCCATGAGTCCAAGTCCGTCTTCCGGCAATGGATTCACTCCGTAGCGCGCCTGCACGAGCTCTGGGTATGCCTGTATGAGGTAGTCTGCTTCAAACAGGGCAATGTCTTCGAAATCCAGCACGGCGCTGCGAATGGCACCGCTGACGGCAAGCCGGTAACCACTGGCCTCCGGCGACAGCTTGGGCCAGAGAAAACCCGGGGTGTCGTACAAAAGGATGTTATCCGGCAGCTTGATGGCCTGTTGGGCCCGGGTAACGGCCGGCTCGTTGCCGGTTTTTGCCACCGGGCGGCCAGCCAGTGTGTTTATGATGGTGGATTTCCCGACATTCGGAATGCCCAGAATCATTACCCGAAGGGCGCTTTTCTGCAGATCATGGTCGGGCGTCATCTCCTGGGCCAGCTCAAGGATGCCGAGGGCTTCGTGGCGCTGGTTGTGGGTGAGGGTGATGGTGCGAACCCCCCGCTCGCGCTCAAGCCAGGTCTGCCAGCGTTCTGTGATCTCCGGATCCGCCAGGTCGCGCTTGTTCAGAACCTTGATGACGGGTTTGTCTCCACGCAGGGCCGGCACCAGCGGATTTTCGCTGCTGAACGGTATCCGGGCATCGAGCACTTCGATGATCAGATCCATCTGGGGCATGACCTGTTTGATCTCCTTGCGGGCCTTGTGCATATGCCCGGGAAACCAGTTAATTGCCATGATTGCTACTCCGCCGATGATTGAACGGCGCCATTATGAAGGGGAATGGCCAGTTTTTCACTTGTTGAAGGCTGCCCGGGTGTGAGTCACCCGGGCAGCGCCAAACGGAAATTCATACGAGAAATCCACCACAAAGGGGCAGGAATGGGATGCAAAGGCGGGCCCGGATGTTTTAGGGTGTACGACCTGTGACGAGAAAAATACATGTTTGTGGTCTCGTGAGTTAGGCCACCCTATTAACGGAGAAGTTTATGAAGCTCGGTAAATTGATTGGTTCGGCACTCATCGCTCTGTCTTTGTCAGCGCCGGTAGCTGCGCAGGCCCCGGCTGGTCAGCCCGACCAGGTAGATCAGCTGGCGCAGCTGGTAGGGTTGTCGGATGACCAGCAAACAGAGATCCGCGGCATTATTGACGAGATGCAGGGGCAGATTGGCGAGCTTCAGCAGGAAGCCCGGACACTACAGCAAGCACTGCAGGCCGAAATCAAGGCCGACTACGATGAAGCCACGATTCGTGAAAGTGCCGAGGAGCTGGGCGAGCTGACTGGTGAAATCGCTGCATTGTCGACCCTGATGCAGGCCAAAGTAGACAGCGTGTTCACTGATGAGCAGCGTGACGAACTGGACCGCCGGATGAAGCAGATGCAACAGCAGATGCAACAACAGCGTCAGATGATGCAGCAGCCGGGGCAGTAATACGGCTCTGCCTGTATCGTTGAAATGAAAAGGCCGCATCATTTGATGCGGCCTTTTTTGTGTCAGTTGGCAGTCTGGGTGTTGCTGGAACTGCCTTCCGGACCGAAGGGTTTGGTCAGGACAATCAGGCGCGGCAGCAATGTCAGTGCGCCAACCAGTGCCATGAACATGGCGAAGCCGGTGAACAGGCCAAAGTAGATGGTCGGAATAAAGTTTGACAGCACCAGGATGGAGAAGCCCGAGATGATCGTCAGGGAGGTGTAGAACATCGCCTGGCCGATGCTGCGATGGCAGCGATGCATGGCGGCCAGGTAGTCACCGTCCTTGCGGATTTCCACACGGAACCGGTGGATATAGTGGATGGTGTCGTCGACGGCAATGCCCACGGTGATGGCCGCGACGGTGATGGTCATCATATCCAGCGGAATGCCCAGCCAACCCATCAGCCCCAGGACCGATCCGGCGGCAATGAGGTTGGGGGCAATACCCACCAGCGCCAGCTTCAGCGACCGGAACAGCAGCAGGAACATCACCAGAATGGCCAGCAGCACCACACCAATGGTCTTGATCTGGGAGTCGAACAGGCTTTGCAGCATATTGTTGTACATCACCGTCATGCCGGTGAAGAGCACCTGGTCATCCTCGAAGTCCAGCTCTGTAGTCAGGTGCTCTCTGATGCGATCCAGCAGCGCCTGGCGCCGGAGATCTGGCATGGTTTCCAGGATACGGATGCTGAAACGGGCCTGGTCGTGTTCTTCGGAAATGTAGGGCGTGAGCAGGATATCCTTGAGATCATCCGGCACGGCCGCCGGTACAAACGCAAGTTCCAGCGCGTCCAGAGGTTCGCCCTGATTGATCCTGGCCAGAATCGCGAGAGTGGTGTCGATGGACAGCACCTTGCCGGTTTCCGGCAGGCTCTCCAGATAACTGTGGACCTTCTCCAGCCGACTCATTTTCTGATAGGTGTACCAGGTGTCCCGGTACTCCTCGGCGCCGCCACAATCGTCGACAAACGGATCGCAACTGCTGGCAAAGGGGTCGCCATCCACGGCCGCGTCTTCAGGCGGCAGGTCGTCGGTAATCACCACATCCAGCGGCGTGGTGCCGCCCAGCCGGTTATCGATGGTCACCATGCCCTGGTGGATTTCCGTCGATGACTTGAAGTAATCGACGAAGCTGTTTTCCACGGTCAGTCGGCTGATACCGATCACACACAGCACCGCGATGACCATCGATCCCACGAGCACCAGGGAGCCAAACCGTTCAGTGAAGCGGGCGAAAGCATCGGTAAAGGGAATTCGGTCGGAGGTCACCCGCTTGTCAAGAGGCGGCGGTAGCAACGCCAGAAGCGCCGGGAAGACCACGAAGGTGATCAGGAAGGCCACGGCGAGGCCGAGGGTCATCATCCAGCCAAAATCAATGACCGGGCGGATACCGCTGAAGGTCAGGGAACCAAACGCCACAATGGTGGTGATTGCCATGTAGAAACAGGGTTTGACCATGGCATACACGGTCTTGCGGAGCGTATCGCGGGCGGCGGCTTCCGGTTCGTCGTGCTGGAACTCCCGGTAGCGCACGATCAGGTGGATGGTCAGTGACAGGGTCATGATCAGCAGCAGGGCGACGAAATTTGAGGAAATCACCGTCACCGGCCACTGTGCCCAGCCCAGGAAGCCAATCATCAACCACACGGTAAAGCTGCAGCACAGCAGGGGCACCAGCACCCAGCGCCACTGGCGGAAGATGATCGCCAGCGTCACCAACAGGAACACCAGAACGCCCAGACCGAAGGTGGACAGGTCGTTCTGGATAAACCGGATCATGTCCGAAACCACCATGGGTACACCGCCAAGGTGAATATCAGCCTTGTGGCGATGCTGGTCGAGAATGTCTCGAACGCGATTAATGGTGGCGTCCCGCTCCTTTCCGAGTTGCTCGGTATAACCGATAAAAGCGTCCCGCGCCCTTTCGTATTGAGTCTGTTGCTCGGCGCTTGCATCGCCGGCGGCCAAGAGGTCACGCAGTCGATTGCGTTCGTTCAGTAATTCAAAGTATTTCTCTGGAGTGGGCAGATTGACCTGAATGGCGGTGGTCTGACCGTCCTCGCTGATCAGCAGGTTGGGGTACAGCGGGTTGTTGAGGAGGGCACCGCGCGCGGTTTCAGGCGGAACGTCATGCTCGTCCAGGGTTTTGATTTCCGAGTCGGCGGTGTCCAGCGTCAGGTCCGGGCTGTGGAGCAGTGGCACATTGAGGATGCTGTTGGTCGAGCCAACGGCGTCCAGTGCCTGAAGTTCGTCCCGCAGACCGCGCAGATCCGACAGACCCTGCTCGGAGAAAAGCGTGTCGTGGGGCGTGTAGGTAACCACCAGGAAATCGTCGGAGGTGGTAAAACGCCGGTTCACCTGACGGTACTGTTCCAGTGATCGGTCGTTCTCCAGAACCAGGGATTCGGCCGAAGCATCGAGGCGGAACTGGTCAAAACGAAGGGCTGCCAGGCCCAAGAGAAGGGCGAGGGCGGCCAGCACCATCAGCGGGTGTGGCAGTATCAGGCGATTATACAGATTGGAAAGCCGGTTCATGGATGGACAACTCTGCGCAAAAACGAGCGCAGAGTTTGCCATAAATGCCGGTAAACTGTGACCTTTCGGGGCGGGTTATCGGCGATCCGTGGGCGTCAGTCGAGGGATTTGACAGGAATTTGCATCGCATTGGCCGACGCAGGAACGTCTGGCACCGCCAGGCCAAGGTTGTTCTTGTCGAACACCTTGTCGGCCCGATAACTGGAGCGGACCATGGGGCCGGACGGCACTTCCATGAAACCTTTTTCCAGACCGATTTCCCGGTACCGGTTGAACTCCTCGGGGGTGACGTAACGCTCAACCGGCAGGTGGTTGGGTGTCGGGCGAAGGTACTGGCCCAGAGTAAGGATATCCACGCCAATGGCACGCAGGTCGTCCATGGTTTGCAGGATTTCTTCCTCGGTTTCGCCCAGGCCCAGCATCAGGCTGGTCTTGGTCAGGATGTCCGGGCGGTATTCCTTGGCGTGTTTCAGAACACTCAGGGTTTTCTGGTAGCCAGCGCGCGGGTCGCGGACGCGATGGGTCAGCCGATCCACGGTTTCGACATTCTGGGCGAAGACGTCGAGTCCTGAATCCACCACTTTCTCGACGTCCGACATTACCGCGTCGAAATCGGGGGTCAGTGCTTCGACCGCCACTTCGGGTGTGCGCTGTTTGATGGCCGCCACGCAGGCGGCGTAGTGGCTGGCACCGCCATCGGCAAGGTCGTCACGGTCGACGGAGGTGAGCACGATGTAGCGAAGCCCCATCAGTTCGACCGACTTGGCCGTGTTCTCGGGCTCTTCGTGATCCAGCCACCCCTTGGGATTCCCGGTGTCGACAGCGCAGAACTTGCAGGCCCGGGTACAGACCGATCCCATCACCATGATGGTGGCGGTGCCCGCGGTCCAGCACTCGCCGATATTGGGGCAATGGGATTCCTGGCAAACGGTACTCAGTCGGTGTTCCTGAACGTTGCGACGAACGGCTTCATAGCGCTCCCCGCCGGGCATGCGGGCCCGCAGCCACTTTGGCTTGCGTTCCAGCGGGCGGTTCTCGGAGTTGTCGCCGGAGGATCGCTTCACACCATCCTTGATGGCAGAAAAGCCGTGCTCACTGCGAAATTTGGAACCACTGGTAATGCGGGGTTTTGCGCTGTCGCTCATTCCAACCGGACTCTTTTGTTGAGGCTTGCGGGGCATTTAAGAGTAATGTCCGGCCCCCGGAGATACAAGGCGGGTACGGGCAATCACGGGGATCGACCGGGCACGACATTGGTCGTACCCGGTGTCTGGGTCAGGCCTGGGAAGCCGCCAGTGCCTGAGTGATGTCCGCGATGATGTCGTCCACATGTTCAAGGCCAATGGACAGCCGGACAAGGTCCTCACTGACGCCGGCGCTGCGCAACTCATCCGGCCCCAGCTGGCGGTGGGTAGTGCTCGCCGGGTGGCAGGCCAGGGATTTCGCATCGCCGATGTTCACCAGACGGTAAATCAGCTGCAGGGCATCAATGAATTTTGCACCGGCTTCCAGCCCGCCCCGAATGCCAAAGCTCAGGATGCCAGAGGCCTTGCCGCCACAGATCTTGTCACAGGTGGCTTTGTAGGGGCTGTTCGGCAAGGCTGCATAATTGACCCACTCAACCGCCTCGTGCTGTTCCAGGAAGCTGGCAACTGTCTCGGCATTCTGGCAGTGGCGCTCCATACGGAGAGACAGGGTTTCAAGCCCCTGCATGATCAGGAAGGCATTGAACGGTGACAGGGCCGCACCGGTGTTGCGCAGGGGGACGACCCGGCATCGGCCAATGAAGGCGGCAGGGCCAAGGGCTTCGGTGTACACCACGCCGTGGTAGGACGGATCCGGCTCGTTCAGCATCGGGAACTTGTCGGCGCTGGCTTTCCAGTCGAACTTGCCGGAATCCACGACGATGCCCGCCACGGTCGTTCCGTGCCCACCGATGTACTTGGTCAGCGAGTGGATGACGATATCTGCACCGTACTCGATGGGGCGACACAGGAAGGGGGTTGCGACGGTGTTGTCCACCATCAGGGGAATGCCGTGGCGGTGGGCGATCTCGGCCCAGCGCTGAATGTCGACGATGTTGCCCGCCGGATTACCGATGGACTCGCAGAACAGGGCGCGAGTGTTCTCATCGATCGCCTTTTCCACCGCGTCGAAGTCATCGTGGGGCACCATGCGACACTCAATGCCCTGGTTGGGCAATGAATGGGCGAACAGATTGTAGGTGCCACCATACAGCTGGCTGGTGCTGACGATGTTGTTACCAACCTTACAGATCGTCTGCAGGGAGTAGGTGATGGCGGCCATGCCCGAGGCCAGTGCGAGTGCGCCGACGCCACCTTCCAGTTGTGTCATCCGTTCTTCCAGCACCGCATTGGTTGGATTCATGATGCGCGAATAGATGTTGCCCGGGACTTTCAGGTCGAAGAGGTCAGCCCCATGCTGGGTATTGTCAAAGGTGAACGATGTGGTCTGGTAGATGGGCGTGGTGGCCGCATGAGTCGTGGGATCGCCATTGAATCCGGCGTGCAGAGCGAGCGTTTCGAGTTTCATTGCAACGTCCTTGCAGGTTGGTTGTTGGTGTTGTTGGGTAATTCCTTTCTGGATTGAATCGTGTCCGGTAAGTTACCGGTCAGATCATTGCGTCGTATACCAGTTTGCGGACTTCCTCCCGAACCGGGTAGGCCGACGAAGGCATCAACTGTGTCATAAAAATTAGGACCAGTTCGTTGGCTGGGTCAACCTGGAAATAGGTGCCTGCCAGACCTCCCCAGCCAAACTCGCCAATGGAGCCCGCGGTTGAGTGGGGCGATTCGGCAATTCTGACGGCAAAGCCGAGCCCAAAACCATTGCCAATTCGGGATGATTCACTGAATGGAGCGATCGACAGTGCCGGGATGTCTTTATTGTCCGGCAGGTGGTTCTGGCGCATCAGATCCAGGGTGTCACGGCGGATGATACGGCGCCCGCGGTATTCACCGCCCTGGCACAGAGCCTGGGCGAAAGCGTGGTAGTCGTCCAGGGTGGACACCAGTCCCCCGCCCCCGGACAGGAAACGGGGTTCGCGCAAGTAGCGGGAGCGCTCCGGGTCGTCCTGCAGCTTCATCTGGTCACCCGGTTGGTGCAGGTAGCAGGCGGCAAGGCGCGATCGTTTCTCTGGTGGAACATGAAAACCGGTGTCGTCCATGCCCAGTGGGCGAAAAATGTGCTGCTGGAAATAGTCAGCCAGCGACTGGCCGGATAGTTGCTGGACCAGGTAACCCAGCACATCGGTGGATACCGAGTAATTCCAGGCAGTACCGGGTGAGAACTCCAGTGGCAGATCGGTCAGGCGCTGGATCAGCTTGTCCAGCGTCAGGGTGCCGCTGCCATCCAGCTTCAGACGACGATACGCGGCATCTACCGGCGTTTGCTCCAGGAAGCCATAGGTCAGCCCGGAAGTATGGGTCATCAGATCCCGAATGGTCATCGGCTTGCTGAGAGAACGGGTCTGGAAATCGGGCCAGTGCCCGTTGTCGTAGACTTCCAGACGCTGCCACCCCGGAATATAACGGTGCACGGGATCGTCCAGCTTGAACAGGCCTCTCTCATAAAGCTGCATCATGGCAATGGAGGTGACCGGCTTGGTCATCGAGTAGATCCGGAAAATCGTATCATCAGCCAGGGGTCTCTGGCGCTCTACATCCATCCAGCCCTGCGCGCGTTGCCATACTGCTTTCCCGTGGCGGGCCACCAGCGTGACGGCACAAGGAAGCTTGCCCGGTTGCAGGTAATGGTGATCCAGATAAGCGGCAATGCGTTCAAGGCGCTCGACTGAAAAGCCAGCGACATCTTCATCGGCAGACATACGGTTCTCCTCGGCAGAGTAGGGAGCTTATGCCAATGTCGATGCGGGGAGAAGGGGGGATGTCACCGTCACTTTTTCGGGGGTTATCTGTCGCGAAAAACGTGCGGTACGTCACGTATTTCCTATACTGCTAGATTACCCGGGGACAAAGATGTCCCGCGCCTGGCGAGATCAAGGAAGCCGAGCAATGAAAACCAAACCGCTGTTCAGGACCTCTTTGTGGGTGCTGGTCACATTCGGGTTTGGCTGTACCGAGAGCGAAACGACGTTCAAGGAGGACCCGGATACGGCTCCTCCTCCCAGGGCTGCTCCGTCGCCGGGCGAGCCGAGAATGCCTTTTCCGGGTGAACCGGAACCG
>NZ_JAIOUO010000010.1 GCF_019931195.1 Marinobacter sp. F4216
TGTAGAATACGCGGCCTTGATTGAGCAACGGCTCAACGTTCTTTAAAAAGTTAACCAAGTAATTCGTGTGGGCGCTGGCCGAGGTATTTCGGATACGAAATATCAGGACAGTGACTCGTCGAAATTGAGTTTTGTCTTGAGCAAGATTTGCGATTTTCGGATCGCTGAATGATTTAAACTGAAGAGTTTGATCATGGCTCAGATTGAACGCTGGCGGCAGGCTTAACACATGCAAGTCGAGCGGTAACAGGGGTAGCTTGCTACCCGCTGACGAGCGGCGGACGGGTGAGTAATGCTTAGGAATCTGCCTGGTAGTGGGGGATAGCCCGGGGAAACTCGGATTAATACCGCATACGCCCTTCGGGGGAAAGCAGGGGATCTTCGGACCTTGCGCTATCAGATGAGCCTAAGTCGGATTAGCTAGTTGGTGGGGTAAAGGCCTACCAAGGCGACGATCCGTAGCTGGTCTGAGAGGATGATCAGCCACATCGGGACTGAGACACGGCCCGAACTCCTACGGGAGGCAGCAGTGGGGAATATTGGACAATGGGGGCAACCCTGATCCAGCCATGCCGCGTGTGTGAAGAAGGCTTTCGGGTTGTAAAGCACTT
Source organism: Marinobacter sp. F4216 (assembly GCF_019931195.1). Classification (GTDB taxonomy): domain Bacteria; phylum Pseudomonadota; class Gammaproteobacteria; order Pseudomonadales; family Oleiphilaceae; genus Marinobacter; species Marinobacter suaedae. The sequence goes on from NZ_JAIOUO010000010.1 coordinate 612, forward strand.
TCAGTAAGGAGGAAAACCTTATGGTTAATACCCATGAGGCTTGACGTTACTTACAGAAGAAGCACCGGCTAACTCCGTGCCAGCAGCCGCGGTAATACGGAGGGTGCAAGCGTTAATCGGAATTACTGGGCGTAAAGCGCGCGTAGGTGGTTAGGTAAGCGAGATGTGAAAGCCCCGGGCTTAACCTGGGAACTGCATTTCGAACTGTCTGACTAGAGTGTGGTAGAGGGTAGTGGAATTTCCTGTGTAGCGGTGAAATGCGTAGATATAGGAAGGAACACCAGTGGCGAAGGCGGCTACCTGGACCAACACTGACACTGAGGTGCGAAAGCGTGGGGAGCAAACAGGATTAGATACCCTGGTAGTCCACGCCGTAAACGATGTCTACTAGCCGTTGGAGATCTTGAATCTTTAGTGGCGCAGCTAACGCACTAAGTAGACCGCCTGGGGAGTACGGCCGCAAGGTTAAAACTCAAATGAATTGACGGGGGCCCGCACAAGCGGTGGAGCATGTGGTTTAATTCGACGCAACGCGAAGAACCTTACCTGGCCTTGACATCCTGCGAACTTTCTAGAGATAGATTGGTGCCTTCGGGAACGCAGTGACAGGTGCTGCATGGCCGTCGTCAGCTCGTGTCGTGAGATGTTGGGTTAAGTCCCGTAACGAGCGCAACCCCTATCCCTAGTTGCTAGCAGTTCGGCTGAGAACTCTAGGGAGACTGCCGGTGACAAACCGGAGGAAGGTGGGGATGACGTCAGGTCATCATGGCCCTTACGGCCAGGGCTACACACGTGCTACAATGGTGCGTACAGAGGGCTGCAAACCCGCGAGGGGGAGCTAATCTCACAAAACGTATCGTAGTCCGGATCGCAGTCTGCAACTCGACTGCGTGAAGTCGGAATCGCTAGTAATCGCGAATCAGAATGTCGCGGTGAATACGTTCCCGGGCCTTGTACACACCGCCCGTCACACCATGGGAGTGGATTGCACCAGAAGTGGTTAGTCTAACCTTCGGGAGGACGATCACCACGGTGTGGTTCATGACTGGGGTGAAGTCGTAACAAGGTAGCCGTAGGGGAACCTGCGGCTGGATCACCTCCTTAAACGAAGCCGAACGCTTCGGTCAGAGTCCACACGAATTACTTGGTTGGCTAATTAAAGAGAGCAACGGGTCTAGCAGGCCCATGCCATTGGGTCTGTAGCTCAGGTGGTTAGAGCGCACCCCTGATAAGGGTGAGGTCGGTGGTTCAAGTCCACCCAGACCCACCAATTGCTCAGCTCGGCGTTAGTGAATGCCTGGGATGAACAATTTAAGGTAGCTGTTTATTTGGGGCTATAGCTCAGCTGGGAGAGCGCCTGCCTTGCACGCAGGAGGTCGGCAGTTCGATCCTGCCTAGCTCCACCATACTTACCCTGACTTCGGTCAGTGTCCAGAAACAAGCGTTTCCGAAGTGAAGCTCTTCTTTCTGATCACTGGGTCAGAATTGCTCTTTAACAAATTGGACGAGATAGACGAATATTTTCTCTCATTATCTCCGAGAGAAAATGTTCAAAGTGATAACGATTTCAAGCGTTATCCGGTGTGTCGTTGAAGTGGTTGTTTATAGCTTCGAATGACGGTCTCGAATGAACATCGACATCAGGCTTGCCTGGTGACGGCGGACATTCTGGGTCAGTTGTTTTGGGGTTATATAGTCAAGCAACTAAGCGCATACGGTGGATGCCTTGGCAGTCAGAGGCGATGAAAGACGTGGAAGCCTGCGATAAGGTTCGGGGAGCTGGCAAACGAGCTGTGATCCGGACATTTCTGAATGGGGAAACCCACCGACTTTCGGGTCGGTATCTTGCACTGAATACATAGGTGTAAGAGGCGAACCGGGGGAACTGAAACATCTAAGTACCCCGAGGAAAAGAAATCAACCGAGATTCCCTTAGTAGCGGCGAGCGAACGGGGACTAGCCCTTAAGCTGGACAACTGGTAGGAGAAGGCTCTGGAAAGTGCCGCCATAGTGGGTGATAGCCCCGTATCCGAAACCTGAGTTCAGTGAAATCGAGTAGGACGGGACACGTGATATCCTGTCTGAACATGGGGGGACCATCCTCCAAGGCTAAATACTCCTGACTGACCGATAGTGAACCAGTACCGTGAGGGAAAGGCGAAAAGAACCCCTGTGAGGGGAGTGAAATAGATCCTGAAACCGTATGCGTACAAGCAGTCGGAGCCCACTTGTTGGGTGACGGCGTACCTTTTGTATAATGGGTCAGCGACTTATGTTCAGTGGCGAGGTTAACCATCTAGGGGAGCCGTAGGGAAACCGAGTCTGAATAGGGCGACTTAGTCGCTGGGCATAGACCCGAAACCGGGCGATCTATCCATGAGCAGGTTGAAGGTGCCGTAACAGGCACTGGAGGACCGAACCCACTGTCGTTGAAAAGCCAGGGGATGACTTGTGGATCGGAGTGAAAGGCTAATCAAGCCCGGAGATAGCTGGTTCTCCCCGAAAGCTATTTAGGTAGCGCCTCGGACGAATACCACTGGGGGTAGAGCACTGTTTGGGCTAGGGGGTCATCTCGACTTACCAACCCCAGGCAAACTCCGAATACCAGTGAGTACTATCCGGGAGACACACGGCGGGTGCTAACGTCCGTCGTGGAGAGGGAAACAACCCAGACCGCCAGCTAAGGTCCCCAAGTACCAGTTAAGTGGGAAACGATGTGGGAAGGCTCAGACAGCTAGGAGGTTGGCTTAGAAGCAGCCACCCTTTAAAGAAAGCGTAATAGCTCACTAGTCGAGTCGGCCTGCGCGGAAGATGTAACGGGGCTCAAACTGGTCACCGAAGCTGCGGCTGCATACTTTGTATGCGGGGTAGGGGAGCGTTCTGTAAGCCTGCGAAGGTGTGTTGTAAAGCATGCTGGAGGTATCAGAAGTGCGAATGCTGACATGAGTAACGACAATGCGGGTGAAAAACCCGCACGCCGGAAGACCAAGGGTTCCTGCGCAACGCTAATCGGCGCAGGGTGAGTCGGCCCCTAAGGCGAGACCGAAAGGTGTAGTCGATGGGAAACGGGTTAATATTCCCGTACCTTGGATCACTGCGATGGAGAGACGGAGAAGGCTAGGTGAGCCGGGCGACGGTTGTCCCGGTTTAAGCGAGTAGGAAGGGGACTTAGGCAAATCCGGGTCCTCAATTCTGAGACGTGACGACGACTGCTCATAGAGCGGGAAGTCATTGATGCCATGCTTCCAGGAAAATCTTCTAAGCTTCAGGTGATTCGAGACCGTACCCCAAACCGACACAGGTGGTCAGGTAGAGAATACCAAGGCGCTTGAGAGAACTCGGGTAAAGGAACTAGGCAAAATGGTGCCGTAACTTCGGGAGAAGGCACGCCGGTGTGTACGTGAAGCCCCTGCGGGTGGAGCGGAAGCCGGTCGAAGATACCAGGCCCCTGCGACTGTTTATTAAAAACACAGCACTCTGCAAACACGAAAGTGGACGTATAGGGTGTGACGCCTGCCCGGTGCCGGAAGGTTAATTGATGGGGTTAGCATTCGTGCGAAGCTCTTGATCGAAGCCCCGGTAAACGGCGGCCGTAACTATAACGGTCCTAAGGTAGCGAAATTCCTTGTCGGGTAAGTTCCGACCTGCACGAATGGCGTAACGATGGGGGCGCTGTCTCTACCCGAGACTCAGTGAAATTGAAATCGCCGTGAAGATGCGGTGTATCCGCGGCTAGACGGAAAGACCCCGTGAACCTTTACTATAGCTTCACAGTGAACTTTGAGCATGCTTGTGTAGGATAGCTGGGAGGCTTTGAAACCCGGACGCCAGTTCGGGTGGAGCCAACCTTGAAATACCAGCCTGGCATGTTTGAGGTTCTAACTTGGTCCCCTTATCGGGGATGAGGACACTGTGTGGTGGGTAGTTTGACTGGGGCGGTCTCCTCCCAAAGCGTAACGGAGGAGCACAAAGGTGGGCTAAGCATGGTCGGACATCATGCGGTTAGTGTAATGGCACAAGCCCGCTTAACTGCGAGACAGACACGTCGAGCAGGTGCGAAAGCAGGTCATAGTGATCCGGTGGTTCTGTATGGAAGGGCCATCGCTCAACGGATAAAAGGTACTCCGGGGATAACAGGCTGATACCGCCCAAGAGTTCACATCGACGGCGGTGTTTGGCACCTCGATGTCGGCTCATCACATCCTGGGGCTGAAGCCGGTCCCAAGGGTATGGCTGTTCGCCATTTAAAGTGGTACGCGAGCTGGGTTTAGAACGTCGTGAGACAGTTCGGTCCCTATCTGCCGTGGACGTTGGAGATTTGAGGAAAGCTGCTCCTAGTACGAGAGGACCGGAGTGGACGAACCTCTGGTGTTCGGGTTGTGTCGCCAGACGCATTGCCCGGTAGCTATGTTCGGACAGGATAACCGCTGAAAGCATCTAAGCGGGAAGCCCCTTCCAAGATGAGATCTCCCTGGACCTTCGAGGTCCCTAAAGAGCCGTTCAAGACCAGGACGTTGATAGGCCGGGTGTGTAAGCGCTGTGAGGCGTTGAGCTAACCGGTACTAATTGCTCGTGCGGCTTGACTATATAACACCCAAGACAATTGCGGATAACGCGAAATCATCATCACTATTTATCTCGTCCTTCCCAGTGATCAACCGTTTTGTCTGACGACCATAGCGGCCCGGAACCACCTGATCCCATCCCGAACTCAGAAGTGAAACAGGCCTGCGCCGATGGTAGTGTGGCATTGCCCATGCGAGAGTAGGTCATCGTCAGACTCCTAATACC
>NZ_JAIOUO010000011.1 GCF_019931195.1 Marinobacter sp. F4216
ACCGTGTAGTTCGGGCTGGTCATGCCATCGGCGGTATCCGCAACACTCAGGCTGCCACTGATCACCGTGTCTTCATCACCACTGCCCGAGGTATCGCCGCTGAACACCGCCGTGTCGTTGATCGGGTTGACGGTGATGGAGACCGTTTGTGTCGCACTCTCACCACTGGCGCTGTCCGTGACCGTGTAGGTGAAACTGTCCGCGCCGTGATAGTCGGCCGCCGGCGTGTAGGTGAAGCTGCCGTCGGTGTTGAGCGTCAGGCTGCCGTTGCTGACGTCGGTCGCCAGCGCGTAACTCAGCGTTCCGCCACTGGTGGTGCTGTCGTTGCCCGCCACCGTGCTGTTCAGGGTGGTGTCTTCATCGACACTGACGCTGTCGTCCTGCGCCGTCAGATCGGTAACGGCGTTGACCGTGACATTCACGGTCCCGGTCTCGGTCACTCCACCCGACGTAATGGTGTAGGTGAACGAGTCGTTGCCATTGAAGTTTGCGTCCGGCGTGTAGGTGATCGTGCCATCAGGCAGGAAGCTGACCGAGCCGTTACTGCCGTTGGTCACTCCGGTCAGGGTCGGTGTGCCCTCAAAGCCGTCGGCGCTGGCGCCGTTGGTGCCGGTCAGCACGTTGGCCGAGATCGCCGTCTCTTCGTTCGTGATCAGGCTGTCATCGACAATGTCGACCACCGGGGTCACGGTGACATTGATCACCTGGGTGTCGGTGTAGCCATCATCGTCGGTGACCGTGACGGTAAACGAGTCGCTGCCGTTAAAGTCAGCACTGGGCGTGTAACTCCACAGCCCGGTTTCGGGGTCGATCGAAGCCGTTCCGTTGGTCGCGTCCGTCGAGACCGTGAAATAGGTGCCGTCAGTCAGGCCGTCGGCGCTATCGCTGGCCGTCAGCATACCGCTGATGACGGTATCTTCGTTGCCGGTGCCACTGGTGTCGCCACTCATGGTGACCGCATCGTCGACCGGGTTAATGGTCAGGCTGACGGTCCGAGTCGCGCTCTCACCACTGACGCTGTCTGTGACCGTGTAGGTAAAACTGTCACCGCCGTGATAGTCGGCCGCCGGCGTGTAGGTGAAGCTGCCGTCGGTGTTGAGCGTCAGGCTACCGTTGCTGGCGTCGGTGGCCAGCGCGTAGCTCAGGGTCCCGCCACTGGTGGTGCTGTCGTTGCCCGCCACCGTGCTGTTCAGGGTGGTGTCTTCGTCCACACTGACGCTGTCATC
>NZ_JAIOUO010000012.1 GCF_019931195.1 Marinobacter sp. F4216
CCTAAAATCGGTGCATGCGTAATTAGAGTTCTCCGGCCTACAATGAGGCAAACGGAGAACAGCATGAAGAAATCACGGTACAGCGAGTCACAGATCGTCAAGATCTTGAAGGAGGTCGAGGGCGGTCGCCTGGTCAAGGAAGTGTGTCGGGAGTACGGCATCTCCGATGTGACCTACTACAACTGGAAATCCAAGTACGGCGGCATGGAGGCCTCTGATGTGAAGCGCCTCAAAGAGCTTGAAGAGGAAAACCGCCGGCTGAAGCAGATGTACGCCGAGCTGAGCCTGGATCACAAATTGCTGAAGGACGTGATCGAAAAAAAGCTGTAAAGCCAGCCGTTCGACGAGAACTGGTGGATTACCTCAAGCAGGCTCACGGCGTCAGCATCCGCAGAGCCTGCCGAATCGCTGGCATCAGTGACTCTGTGTACCGGTATCGGCCGGACACCTCCCGGGATGAACCGGTGATTGCAGCACTTCAAAGCGCGACTGAACGCTATCCCGCCTACGGCTTCAGCAAGCTGTTCAAGGTGCTGCGACGCTGGGGCCATGGATGGAATCACAAGCGGGTACACCGGCTGTATTGTGCACTCAACCTGAATAAACGACGACGGGGCAAGAAACGACTCCCGACACGAAACCCGGAGCCATTGAGCGTGCCAGCCACCGTTAATCGATGCTGGTCCATGGATTTCATGAGCGACAGCCTGTTCTGTGGTCGCCGGTTCCGGACGTTTAACGTGGTGGACGACTTTAACCGGGAGGTACTGGCTATCGAGGTTGACCTGAACCTGCCAGCACCGAGGGTCATACGGGTTCTGGAACGCATCATCGCTTGGCGAGGCTACCCGACCAAACTACGCATGGATAACGGTCCTGAATTCCTTTCGATTGCCTTGGCAGATTGGGCTGAGCAACACGGTATCGAGCTGGAGTTTATCAAGCCGGGCACACCAACTCAGAATTCGTATGTTGAGCGCTTCAATCGGACTTACAGGGACGAGATCTTGAATATGTATGTCTTCCGGAATCTCACCGAAGTCCGAGAACTGACCGAATCCTGGATGACGGAATACAACGATGAGCGCCCCCACGATTCACTGGAAGACCTGACGCCATGGGAATACCTGGCGAAACACCAACGGGCGGAAAACTCTAATCAGCGGTGCAACTGAAACAGGGGTGTTTACA
>NZ_JAIOUO010000002.1 GCF_019931195.1 Marinobacter sp. F4216
GAGCCTGAACCGGAGCCTGAACCGGAGCCTGAACCGGAGCCTGAACCGGAGCCTGAACCGGAGCCTGAACCGGAGCCTGAACCGGAGCCGGAGCCAGAACCGGAACCTCCACCACCTCCGCCTCCGCCTCCGCCACCACCAGAGCCTGAGCCGGAACCAGAGCCTGAGCCGGAACCAGAGCCTGAGCCGGAACCAGAGCCTGAGCCGGAACCAGAGCCTGAGCCGGAACCGGAACCGGAACCTGAGCCGGAACCGGAACCGGAACCTGAGCCGGAACCGGAACCTGAGCCGGAACCGGAACCGGAACCTGAGCCGGAACCGGAACCGGAACCGGAACCTGAGCCGGAACCTGAGCCGGAACCGGAGCCTGAACCGGAGCCGGGGCCGCCACCTCCGGAGCCAGAACCGGAACCTGAGCCGGAACCTGATGGCGATACAGGTCCACTGCTCGTTGAGGGGCAGTCACTTGCGTTCGAACCGCTGGTATTCCAGGAGCCTTTGGTGGGAGCGTCAACATCGATCGCTATTGCTACAACGCCTGAAAGTGAAGCGCTCGACGTTGACCGGACGGATACGGTCAGTGCCCAGTTTGGAGAAGACATTCTGGTTACCAGTGTCAGTGACAACAGCCTGACTCTCAGTGCCGATGGCCAGCCAGTCGATGGGGCTCTGCAATTCGATGCCCAATCCAACATTCTGGCCTTTACGCCAGAGAAAAAGCTGCCGAAGTCGACTCGGGTAGAGGCAACCGTCGACGAGGGCGTGGCGGATATTGAAGGCAATGTGCTGGGTGCCGAGTACCGCTGGTCCTTCATGACCGAAGGCGCTTCCTGGGGTGATGGGGAAGTGCTGCAAGTCAGTTCCGGCCCGCTCTCGAACCTGCAGTTTGCTGCCAATGACGACGGCGATACCCTCGTGGTGTGGGTGCAGAACCAGCATGTCTTCGCCAGCCGCTTTGATGCAGCCTCCGGAAACTGGTTGAGTGCAGAACGTGTGGGCAGCAATGCCGGCGCTACAGCGAGGCCTCATGCTGCCATGAGCCCGACGGGCGATGCCGTTGTGATCTGGAATAACGCTGACGATGGGGCACTCTACGCAAGGCGATGGAGCACCCTGCTGGGTAGCTGGGAAAGCGAACGCCGTGTTGGCAATCTGGCCGGGGAGGCAGATTATCCGCAGGTGGCCATGGATGCCCAAGGTAATGCGCTGGCCGTATGGCAGCAGCGCGATGGCCAGGCATTGAGTATCTTCGCCGGCCGTCTTTCCGCAGGCAGTGAAAACTGGGCAGCCCTCGATCGGATTGATACTCATCCCGACGAAAGCCACCAACCCACGGTTGCCATGACTGCCGATGGCGAGGCCGTCGTGGTGTGGCGACAGAGGGTGTCTGCCTTCGGCAGCCTCAGCACGTTTGATGTTCATGCCAACCGGCTTGTTTCCGGAGTGTGGCAGGGCGTGGCAGCGCTCGGTGACGGCGTCAATTCGGTCGCGTCACCTCAGGTGGCGGTGGACTCGGCGGGCCGGGCTTTCGTCGTGTGGCGCCAGAACGATGGCGGAAGTCAGGGCATCTATGCGACGTCCACGACGGAGTCTGGTCACTGGGGCGTGGCTGAACGCATCGGTATTGCCGGTGCCAGCGTCACCCGGCCGGATATAGCAGCCGATGGCCCGGGAAATGCCTTTGTGGTCTGGCAGCGTTACGACAACAGTGGCTCTCGCATCCAGGTTAACCGGTTTAGCAGCGGTTGGCAGGGAGCGACGACGATACAGGCCAACCTTGAGCGGGCCGATATGCCCAGTATCGCCACCAGCGGAAGCGGTGATGCGGTTGTTGTCTGGTCTCAGCGTGAGGGTAGCGGATTCTTCGCGGAAGCCCGGACCTACGTGGCCAGTGAAGGGGGGTGGGGGAGCATCACCCGCCTGAGCGGTGCATCCATAGAGCTGTTTGCGCCGGAGATCGTGATGGCTCCGAATGCCGACGCAGTAGCTGGCTGGGTTGAAGTGAACGACGGCGGAAGTGCGCTGCAAACGAACCGGTATGACTGACGTGGGCGCTCCCTGGGGCGGCTGGAGTTGCCCCACTGAGCGGCTGCCTGCGACTAAGGCAGGGCAGACCATTCTTAATGTTGTTTTAAAGTGTGCGTAGTATCACATTGTTTCTATACTACTTGGTTAATTGGACACCAAGAGACCTTCGACCTTCCGCCTGGCGCGATCAAGGAAGCCGAGCCATGAATACCAAACCGTCGTCCAGCGCTGTGATCCTGGCGCTCTGTGCTCTCGTGTTTGGCTGTACCGAAAGTGAGACAACCTTTAAAGAGGACACCGGCTCCGGGGCGGCCCAGATACCCGGGGCCGATCCGGGGTCCGGTGGATCTGCCCCCGACCCGAGCGGCGGCCCGGAACCCCGTCTAAGCCCGCCGCGGGTTATTGCCACTACGCCGGAAAACAATGCCGGCGAGGTCGATCGCACCGCTGATATCAGCGTCCGGTTTAGTGAAGACATCCTTGGTACCAGTATTTCCGGCAGCAGCCTGACGCTGAGCGCTGGTGGTGAGGCTGTTCCCGGCGCCGTTCGGTTTGATGCGGAAACCAATACCCTGAATTTTTCACCGGAAGACCGCTTGCCAAAGACAGCCCTCATCGACGCGGTTGTGGATGATCAGGTTGCTGATCTGAACGGGAGCTCCCTGGGGGAAGCATACCGATGGTCCTTTACCACCTCCGGGCCATATTGGGCAGACGCGGTTGCCCTGGACGCAGACTCAGGCCCGGTCATCGGGCCCCAACTGGCCAGCAACGCAAGAGGCGATGCCATTGTTGTCTGGGTCCAGGACGAGGACCTGTATGCCCGAATTTTCGATGGGGATGACGGCTCATGGCGCAGTATCGAGCGCATCAAAGGGAAGGTGGAAGACAGCGCCAGGCCCCATGTGGCAATGGATCCTTCGGGCAATGCGGTGGTGGTCTGGAGTAAGGAGAACAATGATCGCGTCTACGCCCGACGATTCGACGCAGGCCGTGGAATTTGGGAAAAAGACACCCGCATCGGGGGTGACGACGCCAGTAACCCCAGAGTGGCTATGGACGCCCGGGGTGGGGCTATCGCAGTCTGGCAGCAACGTGGGGCTCTCTCGAACAACATCTACGCGAGTCGGTTGGCGCCGGAAAGGGGCGACTGGGGTGACCCTGTGCGTCTTGAAAACCTTTCTGATCACAGTCGCCGGCCGCAAGTCGCCATGGATGCCAGTGGTAACGCGGTGGTCGTCTGGCGACAGCGGGTTAGTCTTTTCAACATCTTCAATACCTTCACTGTCTACGCGAATCGATTCATTACAGGTTCAGGATGGCGTGGTCCGGAGGCCGTTGGCCCCAGCGTGAACTCCGCGGCCCCACCGGAGTTGGCGATGGACCAGTCAGGCCGGGCCTTTGTTGTCTGGAGGCAGTCGGATGGTGGCAACCAAAATATCTACGCAAGTCGCGTGGTGGGCTCAGGAGGATGGTCGGGTGCGGTGCGTATCGGCTCGGGCGTCCCCAACGGTGTTCAGCCCCACATAGCAACGGATGGTCGCGGCAACGCCTTTGTTACATGGCGACAATTCAGTGACGGACGCTATCGCATTCAGGTAAACCGGTTCAGTGGTGGCTGGCAGGGAATCACCAACCTTCAGAACACCGCTGACCGGGCCGACTACCCAAAGGTTGCGGCTGCCAACGGCGATGCCGTTGTGGTGTGGGTGCAGCGTGAGGATGGTGGGTATTACATAAATGCCCGAAGTTTTGATCGTGGCGAGAATGCGTGGGAAGACCGGGAACGCATCAGTGGTGTTTCCGGTGCTCCCTTTGAGCCTGGCATCGCCCTGGGTGCTGATGGCGATGCCCTGGCTGCCTGGATTCAGGTCTCTGGTGGGCAAAATGATCTGATGGCCAATCGGTATTACTAGGGGCGAGGAGTGTGCAGGTTTACGTGCCGATGATCGCACATTAACTCTTTAGTTATGGGCCAAGTATGGCTGGAATCGGAGGGTGTCCTCTGTCGACCAGATTCTGCGCCTTGGTCCGGCCGTGGTCCTGAATTCCCTGAATGAACTCAGTGATGGCTTTCGAGTACGCCGGCCAGTTCTCGAACATCGGCATATGTCCACTTCCTTCAATGAACACCTTTCGCGAGCCAGGAACGGCATCTGCAAGTTCGTGTGTGCGCTCGATAGAAACATACGGATCTTTGTTACCGCATAGAACGAGAGCTGGACGCTTGAGTGATGGCAGGTGAGGGGTAAGGTCCAGCCTCACCAGGTCCCGGAAGTAGATGCCCATGGAACGCCGGCAGGTTTTCTGCATCGCCGGGAAATAGTACTGCAGGTAACCCGGAAACTCCGCGTGGGCGAAAAACTCCCCGGGAGAGGCCACGACATCCCGCATGAACAGCCGATGAATGGGCTTCGAGAGGGAATTCATCTTCAGAATCATGGACACGAGGCCTAGCCCCATCTGGCCCAAGCGGGTTGCCAGCCACTGAAAGGCGGCATATACCCCGTTTTCTTCCTGCCCCGTTAAGGCACTTCCCATCGCGATGACGCCCAGGACACGATCAGGATGCCGGGTTGCGGCGAAAAGGGCGGCCTGCCCGCCTGTGGAGTGGCCGACCAGGATGCATGGCTGGTCGCCGATCAGTGTGTCAATCTGCTCAAGCAGGGCGTTCGTGAGTCGCTGCTCGTTAATCTGCTCTGAGCTTGAAAGGCTTGCTGAGGGGTAGTGCCCGGGCAGGGCAATGGCGTAGACCGGACGGTCGCCAAACACGGATAAATGGGGCGGGTGCCAGAAATACACCGAGCTGATCAGTCCGTGGATCAGAACAACGGGGACACCCTTACTGTGTTCGTTGAACGCCAGACATGTGTATCCGGGCAGTTTTATCTGTCTGGGGCCGCTGAAATCCTGGGGCATAGGTGGGTATCCGTTCCACGTGTGTTTTCTTCGTTTCCCATCGTAGACGCGACGGGCTGGAAAGCCTACCTTGCGGACTCCTTTTTCGGAGCTGGTTCAATGTTTCGTCGCGGGAGTCGATATGTCGACTAGCTCTTGTCAGGGCGGGTCACCATGGAGGCAAAAAAAAAGCCCGCTAGGAAGCGGGCTTTCGAAAAACTGGTAGCAAGGGGCGGAGTCGAACCGCCGACCCCAGCATTATGAGTGCTGTGCTCTAACCAACTGAGCTACCTTGCCAAATCGTTCTGGGCATCGCCCCAAACGAGGCGCGTATTTTCAGCATTTGTGCGGGGGCTGTCAAGGCCTCCGGCCAGCTTTTTCCAGCAAAAATTACACGTTAAAACGGAAGTGAATAACGTCGCCGTCCTTAACGATGTAATCCTTGCCTTCCAGGCGCCATTTACCCGCTTCCTTGGCACCGGCTTCGCCGTTGCCTGCCACGTAATCGTCGTAGCTGACCACCTCTGCCCGAATAAAGCCCCGCTCGAAATCGGTATGAATCACGCCGGCAGACTGGGGCGCTGTTGCGCCGATCTTGGTGGTCCAGGCGCGGACTTCCTTAACGCCGGCGGTGAAATAGGTCTGCAGGCCAAGCAGGTTGTAGCCGGCGCGAATCACGCGGTCCAGGCCAGGCTCTTCCATGCCCATTTCATCCAGGAACATGCTCTTTTCGTCATCCTCCAGTTCGGAAATTTCGGCTTCAATTTTGTTGCAGATGGGCACGACAACGGCGCCTTCCTCTGCCGCGATGGCCTTTACCTCATCCAGGTACGGATTGTTCTCGAACCCGTCCTCGCTGACGTTGGCGATGTACATGGTGGGCTTGACGGTCAGAAGGCACAGCTCCCGGATCAGCGCTTTTTCTTCGTCGGCCAGATCCATGCCGCGCACGGGCTTACCCTCGTTCAACACCGGCAGAAGTTTCTCGAACACCTCAAGTTGGGCTTTGGCCGTTTTGTCACCGCTCTTGGCGACGCGCTGTACCCGTTTGATGGCGTTCTCGACGGTGTCCATATCGGCCAGCGCCAGTTCGGTGTTGATGACCTCTATGTCGGCAGCCGGGTGTACCTTGTTAGCGACATGGATAACGTTGTCGTCTTCGAAGCAGCGGACCACGTGGGCAATGGCATCGGTCTGGCGAATATTGGCGAGGAACTGGTTGCCCAGGCCTTCGCCCTTGGAGGCACCGGCCACCAGGCCTGCAATGTCCACAAATTCCATGGAGGTGGGCACCACGCGCTCGGGTTTGACGATCTCGGCCAGTTTGTTCAGGCGCGGGTCCGGCATGGGGACCACGCCGGCGTTGGGTTCAATCGTGCAGAACGGAAAGTTCTCGGCGCCAATGCCGGCTTTGGTCAGCGCGTTGAACAGGGTGGATTTGCCGACGTTGGGAAGGCCAACGATGCCGCAGTTAAAGCCCATGGAATGCCTCTGCTGATGCTTGAAAAAATGTGGCAGGATTATACCGGTCGAGGCACCGGGGTGCGAGTAGGAGGAATACGGAGTTGGTGCCGCCAGGCCCTCGGGCAGGGGGAAGAGTTACTCGGACTTGAAACTGTGCAGCCGGTTCATGGCAGCCGCCAGTTTGCCATTGGCCGCATCCGGTAACACCCGAATCACTTCATCAATCACAGCGTCCAGTTGCTCATGCTCACGCTTGCCAAAACGGCCCAGAACGTAGCCGGTCACCTGTCGGCTGTCGCCGGGGTGTCCGATACCGAGGCGCAGGCGTTGGAAATCGCGAGTGCTAAGATGGCTGATGGTATCCCGCAGGCCGTTATGTCCACCGTGTCCGCCGCCTTTTTTCAGCTTGGCGGTACCGGGTGGCAGGTCGAGTTCGTCGTGGGCGACGAGAATCTGCTCGGGGGTGATCTTGAAGAAATCCGCCAGTGCCTTGATGGAGAGGCCGCTGCGGTTCATGAAGGTGGTGGGGTTCAGAAGATGCAGGTCCATGCCCTGCCAGTGAATGCGGGCGTACAGCCCGTGGTATTTGCGCTCGGGGCGCAGCGACTGGCCCGCATGGCGGGCCAGTGCCTCGACGAACAGGGCGCCGGCATTGTGGCGGGTATTTTCATAGTCGGAACCGGGGTTACCCAGCCCCACCACCATGAGAATGTCCTGTGCCATGTGCCGTCGCCCCGGGAGAACTTACTCCTCGCCGCCTTCTTCGCCTTCACCTTCGCCTTCGGCGTCCTCGGCTTCGTCAGCCTTGGTGCCCTTGGGCATGTGAATAGCAACAACCGGCAGGTCGTGGTCCTCACCTTGCTGCAACGCAGCGATAACAACACCCTTGGGCAGTTTCAGGTCGCTCAGGTGAATGACCTGGTCCATTTCTACGTCCTGCATGTCCACTTCGATGAACTCAGGCAGGTTCTGCGGGCGACAGATCACTTCTACTTCGTTCATCTGGTGGGTCACGATACCACCCTGATTCTTCACGGCAGACGCTGTTTCTTCATTAATGAAGTGCAGCGGTACGTTGACGTGGATGTCGTGGTCCTTGTCCACACGCAGGAAGTCAGCGTGGGTCAGGATCGGCTTGTACGGGTGACGCTGCAGGTCCTTCAGGATGACGCTTTCTTTCTTACCCGCGATATCGACGGTCAGAACGTGTGAGAAGAAGGCTTCGTTTTCGAGGGCCTTCTTCAGCTCGTTGTGCCAGATGGAAATGGCAACAGCGTCTTTTCCGCCGCCGTAGATGATGGCCGGAATCTTACGCTCTTCGCGACGCAGGCGGCGGCTCGCACCTTTCCCCTGATCGTCACGAGGAAATGCTTCAATCACAAAATCCTGAGACATGGTATTACCTCACGTGTCATCTGATCGGCCCGCGACCAGGCTCGGTTCAGATGATGGTTAATATAGCCGGGAAATTTTTCCCGACCGACGAAAAGGATCGGGAGCCCATGGTAGGCTCCCGATCCGTTAACTGCGTTCCTGGCCTGAACCCGGTTTCCCGGACGTCGTTCAGGCGTTATCGAACATGGCGCTGATGGACTCTTCGTTGCTGACGCGACGAATCGACTCTGCCAGCAGTCCGGCCATTCCGAGGACGCGGATTCTATCACAATTCCGGGCTTTGTCATCCACCGGAATGGTGTCGCAGACAACCAGTTCATCCAGGGTGGAGGCGTTGATGTTATCGATAGCCGGTCCGGACAGTACCGGGTGGGTGATGTAGGCAACGACGCGGGAAGCACCATGTTCCTTGAGCGCGTTGGCCGCTTTGCACAGGGTGCCGGCGGTATCGATGATGTCGTCTACCAGGATGCAGGTCTTGTCTTTGACGTCACCGATGATATGCATGACCTGGGCTACGTTCGCTTTCGGGCGACGCTTGTCGATGATGGCCAGGTCGGCGTCGTCAAGTTTCTTCGCCACGGCGCGGGCGCGAACGACACCGCCAACGTCTGGTGAAACCACGACGAAGTTTTCAAAACGCTGCTTTTCAATGTCTTCGAGCATGACCGGGGTGGCGTAGATGTTGTCCACTGGAATGTCGAAGAAGCCCTGAATCTGGTCAGCGTGCAGATCGACGGTCAGTACGCGATCCACGCCGATGCTGGAAATCATATCGGCAACGACTTTGGCGCTGATGGCGACCCGGGTAGAACGTACCCGGCGATCCTGGCGTGCGTATCCGTAGTAGGGGATTACCGCAGTAACGCGAGTCGCGGAAGCACGACGCAGTGCGTCAGCCATCACGATCAGTTCCATCAGGTTATCGTTGGTCGGGTAGCAGGTCGGCTGGATGATGAAGACATCATGGCCGCGCACATTTTCGTTGATTTCGACAGCGGTTTCGCCGTCGCTGAAACGGCCAACGGTGGCCTGGCCCATGGGAATGTGCAGTTTCTGCGCGATGGCCTTGGCAAGTTCCGGATTGGCGTTGCCAGCGAAAATCATCAGTTTGGACACGACGGCATCCTTCTCAGTATCAGCGTTTGATTCAGAGCGAGCGGGAGAGAGGTGGCTGGGGTGGCAGGATTCGAACCTGCGCATGACGGGATCAAAACCCGTTGCCTTACCACTTGGCGACACCCCAGTATCGTGCTTTCTTGGCATCAGTTTAGCTCTGTCAGCTTTTCGTGTAGAGGTGAAATGTTCACCCCTCTAGCTACGAACCCCGTGATGCCGGAGGGTTTGCTTTCCCAGATAATCCGGGCTGCGGATTCTGTCGGGAAACGTCCAAAAATGCAAGCCCCGGTTCCGGTTAATCTTGCAGGTCCGAATTGTGTCAGCCAGTCCAGGCTTTCTTTAACCTCAGGATACAGTTTGCGAACTACATCCTCACAGTCGTTTCGGTACCTCGAGGCGTCTCCCTCAAAAGCGGGCGCTATTTTGATTCTCGGGGTGTCCCTTGTCAACCCTTCCTCGGAAAAAATCTTGCCGGTGTTGATGCTGCAGTCTGGCTTGAGAACAACGAACCAGTCTTCGGGAGGATTGGCTGGTGTGAGCTGCTCGCCAACGCCTTCACCGAAGGCGGCATGGCCGCGTACGAATACCGGCACATCGGCGCCCAGGCTCAGGCCGATGTCCGCCAGTGCATCGGCAGACAGGTTCAGCTCCCAGAGGTAATTCAGCCCTACCAGTGTGGTGGCAGCATTGGAACTCCCGCCTCCAAGTCCGCCCCCCATGGGAAGGCGCTTGTCGATGCTGATGGCTACGCCCGGAAGAGGGTGCCTGGCCTGGTCGATCAGCGCATTGGCTGCCCGGATGATCAGATTGTCTTCCTCTGTAACGCCAGGAAGGGATTCGGTCAGGCGGACTCCCGGCTGGTCGGGGGTCAGGGTGAACGTGAGGTCGTCGCCGTAATCCAGAAACTGAAACAGGGTCTGCAGTTCGTGATAGCCATCCGGTCGGCGGCCAACGATGTGCAAAAACAGGTTCAGCTTTGCCGGAGATGGCAGGGTAATCGAGGTCTTCACTTTGTGTTTCCGAGTTCTCGCCAATCGCTGATGACCAGTCGAACCCGTTTGTCGTCCTTCAGGGCGGTGATTTTCGCAGGCAGACTCGGGTGGCTGGGCAAGAATTGTTGCCAGCGGTCGTAGCGGATTTCCCAGCCGGATTGGCGAATGATGGCCAGTTGCTGATCGGTGCCGAACAGCAGTCGAAAATCCTCGCCCGGGGCAGGCAGTCCACGTATCCACCAGATCAGATGGTTCAGCGGCAGTTGCCAGCCGGTGGCTGCTTCGACCAGGGCTTCCGGATCACCGGATTGGTAGATGTCGCCACCGGGAAGGGTCAGTTCAATGAATCCCGGCGTACCTTTCAGTCGAGTGCTGCCCATGCCGAGGAACGATGACGACAGGGCGAGGTCGTAAACCTCGCCCTTCTGTACCCACTGGTTAATCAGGGCCGTACCACTGTCAGAGGGTTGGCGGATGGCCAGTTTACCCATCAACCGCCAGTGGTCGAACTGGCGAAGCTGTTCGCTTCGCCCGGTCCAGTTGGCCGGGGGTTGCTCAGTCATGCCTTCTGGTAATGGTTCCACCTGTATGGTGGTACAGGCGGAAACGAGAGCGATCAATGGAAGGAGCAGCCAGAAGCGGATCAGCTGTGTCATTAATTGTCGCTGCTTTCGGTCAGTCGTTCGATGGTTTCCCTGAGAATCTCGTGATCCGGATCCATGTCCAGCCCTTCTTTCCAGATGATGCGGGCCTGCTCGCGCGCGCCAGTTGTCCACAGTGCTTCGCCATAGTGGGCGGCGATTTCCGGATCGGTGTATTCGGACCATGCCCGGGACAGGTAGTCCAGTGCCTGCTCTACATCGCCCTCAAGAAACAGGACCCAGCCCATGCTGTCCAGTATGGCCGGGTTCTCCGGGTCCAGTGCCAGGGCCCGTTCGATGTAATTGCGGGCCTCGTCCAGCCGGTCAGTCTTGGTGGTCAGGATGTAGCCCAGTGCGTTGAGGGCTACCGAGTTGCCCGGATCCTGGTTGATGATGAGCTGGAGGTCTTCCTCCGCCGGGGCTGTTTGCCCCTGCATGTCCAGCAGCATGGCCCGGGCATACCGGATCTGAATGTTTTCGGGATAGAGTTCTACTGCTCGGGAGGCGCTTTCGAGCGCAGTCTGCTCTTCTTCCTGTTCCATCAGCAAGTTGACTTCCAGCAGGCGATAATTTTCATCCTGTGCCGGGTTGGCCTCGCGAAGATTGCGTATGTTGCTGACTGCTTCGTCGAGCTGATCGTTCTCGGCAAGAAGCGCGCTCTTTCGAGCCAGTGCGGAAAAGTAGAAATTGCCTTCTGCCACTCGTCCATAGTAGTTGATGGCGGGCTGGATGTTGCCTTCGCCGTCTTCGATCCGTCCGAGGTAGTAATTGGCTTCGCTGATATGGTGACCTTCTTCAATCAGCTGGGTGAGGTCTTCCCGAGCCAGATCTGTCTCGCCGTTTTCAATGGCCACCAGTGCATGGGATAACCGCAGGCCCGGAGTATCCGGAAACTGGTTGACCAGTCGATCGAACTCGTCCTGCGCGGCGCGAACCTCCCCTTCGTTAATCAGTACACGGCCATACAGGGTGCCCATCTGGCGGTTGGATGGGTAGCGTCGGGTGTTGGTGAGCAGATAGTCGAGGGCTTTTCTCTTTTGTCCGGTCTGGTAGAGAAGATCGCCCTTGAGGGTGATGCCCGGCTGAAAGTTCGGGTTGTCCTCGAGTAGGGCGTTTACGCGGCTGAGAGCTTCGTCAGGGCTGCCGTTCATTTTCAACAGTAAGGCAGTGCTGTATTCCAGTTCCACCGATTCGGGGTGCTGCTCGGCCATTTCCTTGTAAAGGGCCAGAAGCTCTGCCTGCCGTTCGGGAGGAAGGTTGCTGGCCATGATGGCTAGGGCGTCGAAGTCGGCATCGGCCCCCAGGTCCATCAGGGTTTCCATGTGCCCGAGCGCCGCTTCCAGTTCATTTCTTTTTACCGCCTGGATGGCAGCGATGCGATGCGCCTCCACGCTGTCTGGTTCGACCTCAAGCCAGAGGTTGGCCAGTTGCTGCTGTGCGTTGTCGCCATTAAGCGACTGGGCAATCCGCATCGCGCGGGAGATGACTCCCTTGTCGCGGGACCGCTTGGCGGCCTGGAGGTAGTTGACGAGGGTGATGTCGTAGCGACCACGCTGAGCTGCAATTTCCCCGGACAGCAGGAGGTAAAGTACTTCCGGCTCGAATTCCGCGTATTCGATGGCTTCTTGCTGTTCGCCTGCGGCCTCGGCTGGAGCCGGTTCCTTTTGCTCTGCCGGCTCTTCGTTAGGGCCGGTCAGGCTGGCGCAGCCCGTGAGCGAAAGTGCGATCAGGCAGCTGGTCAGCAGTGGTGCGAATTTGTACATGCATCTTCCCATGATTATGTCGACAGCGCGTCAAGCGTAACGGCCGCGAATAACTGTTATACGCCGAGAAAGCACGCAGCCGTGGCCGAGCCCCTATAATGGCATAAGCCTTTCATCTTGCCCAACCTGTCCGCACTTCCCGAATCGACAGGGCTTTATGGTGGCAGTAGCAGGCTCTGACCGGTAAAATGCCGGAAAATATCCCCTGAATCCGTAAGGTTGTTCAAACCCGATATGGCACTGGTTACGCTCGGTATCAATCATCGTACTGCTCCCGTGGAGCTGCGCGAGCGCGTTGCGTTTACGCCCGAGCGAATGGCCGAGGCGTTCACCGAACTCCGCGCCGCCTCCGGCGCCAGTGAAACAGCCATCCTTTCCACCTGTAACCGCACCGAACTTTACCTGGCCGGTGATGACGACTGTGCACCGCTGGTCCTGCGCTGGCTGGCTGGTTTTCATGATGTGGATGTGGCGGATCTTGAACAGTCCTTCTATGTGCACAGGGATGGCGACGCGGTTCGTCACATGATGCGAGTTGCTGCAGGGCTGGATTCCATGGTGCTGGGCGAACCCCAGATTCTCGGCCAGCTGAAGGACGCCTATGCCCTGGCGCGGGAAAACCAGGCCAGCGGGTCCTTCCTGTCGCGGTTGTTTGAACAGACCTTCTCCGTCGCAAAACGTGTCCGGACCCAGACCGCCATCGGTGAGAACCCGGTGTCTGTCGCCTATGCGGCCGTCAGTATGGCCCAGCATATCTTTTCCGACCTGTCCCGTAACAAAGCGCTGCTGATCGGGGCGGGCAATACCATCGAGCTGGTGGCAAAGCACCTGTCCGATGCCGGCGTTACCGAGTTTCTGGTGGCCAATCGCACCCTGGAACGTGCGCAGAATCTTGCCGGCCAGTATGGTGGGCAGGGCCTGTTGTTGTCCGATATCCCTGAACACCTGGCAGACGTCGATATCATCATTTCCTCTACCGCCAGTTCCTTGCCCATCCTGGGTAAAGGCGCGGTGGAGCGGGCCCTGAAAACCCGCAAGCACAAACCCTATTTCATGGTGGACATCGCCGTTCCCCGGGACATTGAGCCGGAAGTGTCGTCTCTGGATGACGTGTACCTCTATACCGTGGACGATCTGCGCCAGGTCATCGAAGAGAATATCCGTTCCCGCGAAGGGGCTGCCCGTGAGGCGGAAAACCTGGTGGCTGCAGGGGTTCAGGATTTCCAGAAGCAGTTGCGTGCCCTGGATGCGGTTTCGACGCTCAAGCAGTTCCGGCGCCGTGCCGAGATTCTGCGTGATATGGAAACGGAGAAAGCTCTCCGGTCACTGCGCAGCGGCGGCGACCCTGAGACGATTCTGCGAAGCCTCGCCCGAGGCCTGACCAACAAACTGTTGCATGAACCTTCGGTCCAGGTGCGTAAAGCGACCACCGAAGGACGCCCTGAGGTCACGGAGTGGCTGCGTGAGCTCCATCAGCTGGACGCGTTGGAAGCCGACGAGCCGACCACCACGGAAAAACTATGAAACCATCGATTGAAAACCGTCTCGATCATCTGAGTGATCGTTACGAGGAGGTCAGCGCGTTGCTGAGCGAGGCCTCGGTCATTTCCGATCAGAGTAAATTCCGGGAGCTGTCCCAGGAATTCGCCGAGATTGAGCCGATTGTTCAATGTTTCAAGGCCTGGCGGGAGTCGCTTGCGGACATTGAAGCCGCTCGGGAGCTGGCTGAGGATGGCGACGCAGATATGCGCGAAATGGCTGCCGAGGAGCTGGAGGCGGCCCAGGCCAGGAGCGAAGAGCTGGATGAAGAACTCCAGCGTCTGATGTTGCCCAAGGATCCGAACGATAAGAAGAGTGTGTTCCTCGAGATTCGTGCGGGAACCGGCGGTGATGAGGCTGCGATCTTCGCCGGCGATCTTTTCCGCATGTACAGCCGCTACGCTGAAAAGCGGCGCTGGCAGGTGGAGCTTCTGAGTGAGAGTGAAGGCGAGCACGGTGGCTATAAGGAAGTGATTGCCCGGGTCGGTGGTGAGGGCGTCTACGGCGCGTTGAAATTTGAGTCCGGCGCCCACCGGGTTCAGCGGGTTCCGGAAACAGAATCCCAGGGTCGTATTCACACCTCGGCCTGTACCGTGGCCGTCATGCCCGAGGCCGATGAGGCCGAAGCGGTGGAGATCAACAAAGCGGATTTGCGGGTGGATACCTTCCGTGCCTCTGGGGCGGGTGGTCAGCACGTTAACAAAACCGATTCCGCCATCCGGATTACCCACCTGCCTACGGGCATCGTGGTGGAGTGTCAGGAAGAGCGTTCCCAGCATAAGAACCGCGCCAAGGCCCTGAGTCTGCTGGCGTCCCGGTTGCAGAATGTCGAAATTGAACGCCAGCAAAAGGAAGTGGCGGAAACCCGCAAGAGCCTGGTGGGCAGTGGTGACCGGTCCGAGCGTATCCGCACCTATAACTTCCCCCAGGGGCGGGTGACTGATCATAGGATTAACCTGACGCTGTATAAGCTGGACGAGGTCGTGTCCGGTGATCTCGACGCGGTGGTGGTTCCTTTGCAGCAGGAGCACCAGGCCGAACTCCTCGCCTCGCTGTCTGATGATCAGTAAATCCTCACTGACCTGTGAGAGTCTGATAAGAAAGGTCGCTGAGCGCATCGGCGGTGACAGCCCCCGGCTGGATGCAGAGCTTCTGCTCAGCCATATCACCGGCCTGAGTCGTACCAGTTTTCGTGCCTGGCCCGAGCGGCTAATTACTCCGGAGCAGGCGGAATCCTTCGAGCGGCTGGTGCTCGACCGTATCACGGGCAGACCGATCGCCCATTTGCTCGGCCATCAGGAGTTCTGGTCGCTGCCTTTGCGTGTAAGCCCTTCTACCCTCATTCCCCGTCCCGATACCGAGTGTCTGGTGGAGCAGGCCCTGACACTTGATCTTCCCGAATCAGCCAATGTCCTGGATCTTGGCACCGGTACCGGCGCCATCGCGCTGGCGTTGGCCAGTGAACGACCGAACTGGCAGGTGACCGCCTGCGATGTTGTCGAAGAAGCGGTTGAGCTGGCCAAGAGCAATGCCCGGGAGCATGGGCTGCCGGTGCAGGTGTTCCAGAGTTCCTGGTTTGCGAGCCTGCCGCCAGGTCGGTTCGATCTCATTGTGTCGAACCCTCCTTACATTGCTGCGGATGACCACCATCTGGGGGAGGGCGATGTGCGCTTTGAGCCGACATCTGCGCTGGTGGCCGGACAGGATGGACTGGACGATTTGCGGCTGATCGTCGACCAGGCGCCGGATTGGCTGAATACCGGCGGTTGGCTGCTGGTGGAGCACGGATACGATCAGGCGAATGCCGTACAGGCGCTCTTCCGAGATCGAGGTTTTGGTGCAGTTGAAAGCCGAAAGGACTATGGTAATCAAGAGCGTATGACGCTCGGGCAGTGGCCCTCCAAGGGCGTTAAGGAACCGCAAACATAAGGACAATTCCATGCTCAGCGACGAGGAACTGATTCGCTACAGCCGGCAGATTCTGTTGCCCCGTTTTGATGTGGCAGGTCAGGCAAAGCTGCGTGAGGCCAGCATTCTGGTGGTTGGCGCTGGCGGACTGGGTTGCCCCGTTGCCTTGTATCTGGGAGCTGCCGGTGCAGGGAGCCTCACCCTGGTTGATGACGACATAGTGGAGCTGGCCAACCTGCAGCGGCAGATCGGGTTCGATCAATTGCAACTTGGCGAGCCGAAGGCCGCTGCCCTGGCCGAGCGGGTGCGGCAGATCAACCCGCTGGTGGCCGTGGAAGCCATCACGGCGCGTCTGGATGGGGACTTGTTGCATCAAAAGGTTGCCGCAGCATCACTGGTGGTGGACTGCAGTGACAACTTTGCCACCCGCTTCGCCCTGAATCGCGCCTGCGTGAAAGCCGGTGTGCCGCTGGTATCCGGTGCGGCCATCCGTGGCGAAGGCCAGCTCGCGGTGTTTGATCCTCGCGATAACGAAAGCCCCTGCTACCACTGCCTGTACCCCGAGCAGGGCAATGAAGACCTGAGCTGCTCCCAGGCCGGTGTGATTGCACCGCTGGTGGGCATGATCGGTTCGGCGCAGGCCATGGAAGCCCTCAAGATGGTATCGGGTGTGGGGACACCGCTCGTCGGGCGATTGCTGGTTCTGGATGCCTGGGACATGCAATGGCGGGAGATGAAGCTGGCGCGTGATCCTGAGTGCCCGGTGTGCGGTCTGCAGTGACCGCAGCTGGGAGTATGTCGAGCCTGGCAAGGCCTGCCAGTCTCTCCTGTAGACTCCTGAGTTGCCTGCCCCCCCCTGAATCAATCCTTCAGTGCCTGAAACTTGGCTATTGCTTCTTTTCGGCTTTCCTTCAGGTCCACGATTGGCCTGGGATACCCGCCGGGAATCACGCCCCCCTTGCCGGGGTCATGAATCCGCTTGTTATCCAGTTTCGCCAGTTCGGGCACCCACTGGCGGATGAACAGCCCCTTCGGGTCGAACCGTTCACTCTGGGTGGTGGGGTTAAACACCCGGAAGTAGGGCGCCGCATCGGTTCCGGTTGAGGCACTCCACTGCCAGCCGCCGTTGTTCGAGGCCAGGAATCCATCCACCAGCTTGGACATGAAGTAGGCTTCGCCAAGCCGCCAGTCAATAAACAGGTTCTTGGTCAGGAACATCGCGGCGATCATTCGCAGGCGATTATGCATCCAGCCTGTCTTGTTGAGCTGGCGCATGGCGGCATCAACAACAGGTATCCCGGTGTTACCCGTTTTCCAGGCCTCGAATGTATCACCCGGATCGTTCCACTGAAGGGCCTCGGTTTCTTGTTTGAAGGCCCGGTGCATACTGATGCGGGGATAGTGATACAGAATGTTGATGTAGAAGTCCCGCCAGGCGATTTCGCTGATCCAGGTGACGTATCCCTCCTGGTTGCCTCCGCCTCCTTGGGCTTCCCGGGCGGCGAGCAGGCACTGCCGGCCGGACAGAACGCCATTGGCCAGGTAGGGCGAAAGCTGGCTGGTGCCATCAATAGCCGGGAAATCCCGGTCTTCTTTGTACCGACCGGCGGATTCTTCGAGAAAGGTCTCAAGTTGCTGATGCGCGGCGGTTTCCCCGGTTTCGACGAGGGGCGTGGGGGCCTCCCGGAAAGCGTCCGGGATGTCGGTCAGCTTCTCTGGCTTGATCGCTGCACCTTGCGACGAAGGGCGAGGCAGAACCACCGGCTGGTTTTCCTCAATCCACGCCTTCCAGCGCCGAGAAAACGGAGTGAATACGGAGTAGGGTTCATCCTGTTGGGTGAGCACCGCGCCCACCGGGGCAACGGTTTGATCGCGATACTTGCAGACATCCACGCCCAGCTCGTCCAACCGTTGCTTCAGGCCCTTGTCCCGGCGGCGTTCGTTAATGCCGTATTCCTCGTTAAAGTGGAGTCGGACAATGCCCTGTTCCCGACAAAACTGTTCGAGCTTTTCCACGCTGTCGTCAAACGTTTGGGCCTGGATAAACGTCAGGGGGATGCCGAGCGCGGACAGGTCCTCGGCCAAAGCGTTGGCGTGGGCGATCACGAACTGAACCCGTGCGGGAGACCAGTCGTGTTCCTGCCACTGGCGCGGTGTGACCACAAAGCAGGCCTGTACGCCGTTATTCTGTTTGCATGCCGCTGTCAGGGCGGGGTTGTCGGCGACCCGCAAGTCGTTACGAAACCAGACCAGTTCTTTCATCGTCTGTCCTGTTGGGTGGTCGGGGAGCGAATAGGCGTAACTACGACTAATTGATTCAATGAAATCACAGACTTGGGTATTCGTTGTGGGCGAGTGTTTGGATTATAGTAGACGCCGTATCGCTTCATTGTTACAGGAGATGCCCAGCAGACATGGATTCGGTAGCCGAGGGCCGTAGTGACGGCGTGTGGGCAAAGCCCTACAGTTTGTCGTCGGGGCAAACCCAGTATCATGAGCTTGGTCAGGTTCGCCTCTGGATCACGTTGCTGGATCGCGAATGGCAGGTAAGGGCTCAGACCCTGGAATCGGGAACAGACCCGGTCACCTGGACGGAAGGCGTCAGCCATGTGCTGCCCTCAACCGACGTTCCGCTTCAGCGGTTTATCCGGACCACCGATACGGACACCGAATCCGTTACTTTCATCCCGGCGGTCGCCTCCCTGCCAACGGTGATCCGCCCATACCAGGCCATGACCATACCTGCCGGTCAGCGCTGTGTGATTTACGTTGGAACCCTAGTGTGGATGAAGGTCTGTGTTGGTGAGAGTCAGTCGGTTCTGACGGAAGTCCCGCTGGCGGTGCCCTCCATGACCTGGGTTGGTCCCAACACAATGGAAGGCGAACTTTGTTATTCATCGGCCAGTTTTGCACGTCTGGTGCTGGAAGCGGTGCCCAAGCGACCCTGGCGAGCCATTACCCCGGTGACCATCATCAACCGACGAAAGGAGCCTCTGCTGCTGGAGCGCTTCAGCCTTCCCACGCCGTTGCTGTCGCTCCACTTGAATTCGAAGGGGCAGCTGTGGACGCCTGGTGTGACGGTGGAGTGTGAAACCGATATGAATTCTGCCACCCTGCGTGTGGACCAGGCCCTGATGCCGGCGGCCGGAGACGCCCAACAAGTTGGGCCGGCCCGGGAGCGGGTTTCCCGTGGCCGACTGATTCGGGCCTTTGACCGGATGTTCGGGTAATTCAAGGAGCAGACATTGGAAGACAACGCGGGCACCGACGCCCTGTTCGGATGGATCAGCACTGACCTCAGCCAGTGGCTGAATGCGGCGTTTCTGGTGATTCTTGGGCTGATACTTGGCTCGTTGGCAGCCAGGAGTATCTCCCGGCTCATTGGGGACCGCACATCCCGGCACCATAATGTCGTTATCCGGCGCCTGGTGTTTTATGTGGTGGTCCTGCTGTTTGCCATGGCGGCCCTTAGGGAAGCCGGCTTTTCCCTGGATGTGGTGCTGGGGGCAGCTGGTATCCTGACCGTTGCCCTCGGTTTTGCATCCCAGACCTCGGCGTCCAACATGATCAGCGGATTATTCCTTTTGATGGAGAAATCCTTCGAAATTGGTAACGTGATTGAGGTGGAGGGAACCATCGGTGAGGTGGTGGCGATCGATTTGCTGAGTGTCAAACTGCGCACGCCGGACAACCTTTACGTTCGTATTCCGAACGAAACCCTGATCAAGTCCAGAGTGGTGAACCGGTCGAGGTTCCCGATACGCAGGCTCGACCTGGTCGTAGGGATTGCCTACGCTGAAGATGTAGAGCGCGTGGAAACCTTGTTGCTCAAACTGGCCGAAAACGAGCCGGTTTGTCTTGAGGAGCCAAAGCCCTTTGTCGTAGTCACGGCCTTCGGTCCATCGTCAGTAGACGTGCAGTTTTCCGTCTGGGTGCCGCAGGACAAAGTCCTCGATGGGCGTAGCAGCATCATGGTGGCCATCAAGAAAATGCTTGATCGCGAAGGCATCGAAATCCCCTTCCCACATACCAGTGTCTACGCGGGCAGCCACTCCGCACCGTTCCGCGTTCAGCTTCTGGGACCGGACACTCAAGATAATAAGGAAATTCTGGATGTCGACGAAAAATGAGAAAGGCATCGAGCCTGATGAGCAGGTCACCGACAGCGCCAAAATAGCCCTGGGCTGGCGAGAATGGGTCGCACTGCCTGACCTCGATATCAACCGGATCAAAGCCAAAGTGGACACGGGCGCCAGAACGTCCTGCCTGCACGCGTTTCGCACGGAGCCCTACACGGAAAACGGTGAACGCAGGGTCCGATTCTGGGTCCATCCGGTGCAAAACGATCTGCATGAAGTGATTGAATGCGATGCCAGGATTCTGGATGAACGTGTGGTATCCGACTCCGGTGGCCACCGTGAGGAGCGCCTGGTGATCGAAACAACGCTGGTTGTCGGGCAGCAGCGCTGGCCCGTTGAAATGACACTAACGAACAGGGATTCCATGCGTTTCCGGATGTTGTTGGGACGTACGGCAATGGCCAGACGCGCTGTTGTCCACCCTGAAGCCTCGTACCTCGCCGGAGAACCGGACCTAAGGACTGACGTATGAAAATTGCGGTTTTATCCCGGAATAAGAATCTGTATTCCACCCGACGCATGGTGGAGGAGGGCATCAATCGGGGGCACGAAGTACATGTCATCGACTGCCTGCACTGCTCCATGAACATCACCTCCGCCAACCCCCAGATCCATTATCACGAGGAAATTCTGGACGGGTTTGACGTGGTCATCCCCCGGATCGGTGCTTCGGTCACCTTCTACGGCACGGCTGTGCTGCGTCAGTTTGAGATGATGGGGGTTTTCCCTGTTAATGAGTCGGTCGCAATTTCCAGATCGCGGGATAAGCTTCGTTCACTGCAGCTTCTGGCCCGAAAAGGCGTGGGCATGCCGGTGACAGGCTTTGCCAACAAGCCGGATAACGTGCCCGAGCTGCTTAAAATGGTGGGCGGTGCGCCGGTGGTGATCAAGTTGCTGCAGGGCACCCAGGGTATTGGCGTTGTGCTGGCGGAAACCCGCAAGGCGGCGGAGAGTGTGATTGAGGCCTTCATGGGCTTGAAAGCCGATATCCTTGTGCAGGAGTTCATCAAGGAAGCGGGCGGTGCGGATATTCGCTGCTTCGTGATCGGCGACAAGGTCATCGCTGCAATGAAGCGGCAAGGGGCCGACGGGGAATTCCGCTCCAATTTGCACCGTGGTGGTACGGCCTCCCTGGTTCGGATTACTCCGGAAGAAAGGCGCACGGCGGTCATGGCGGCCAAATCCATGGGGCTGAATGTGGCTGGTGTGGACTTGCTGCGTTCCAGCCGTGGGCCACTGGTGATGGAGGTGAATTCCTCACCGGGGCTGGAGGGCATTGAGAGTGCGACCGGCAAGAATGTCGCCGGCATGATCATCAACTGGACCGAAAAGAACTACAAGCCGTGGAAAACAAGAACTAAAGGGCGGGGATGATGTATGGCTCGTGAGCCATTTGAAATAGCAGGGACGCTGATAAAACCGGGTACGCGGGAAACCGTCGAAGTGCCGGTTGCCAAACTCTACACCCATACGCCGCTGCATATCCCGGTGGAGGTGATTCACGGTCGCCGGGACGGCCCCGTCATGATGGTATGTGCCGCGATTCATGGCGACGAGATCAATGGCGTGGAAATCATTCGCCGGGTGCTGAAGAACTCGGCACTCCGGCAT
The DNA here is from genome assembly GCF_019931195.1 of Marinobacter sp. F4216. GTDB lineage: Bacteria > Pseudomonadota > Gammaproteobacteria > Pseudomonadales > Oleiphilaceae > Marinobacter > Marinobacter suaedae. The sequence goes on from NZ_JAIOUO010000002.1 coordinate 21,498, forward strand.
CTCCGGGGAACGCTGGTGGCGGTTCCCATCGTAAACATCTTTGGCTTCGTTCAACGCACCCGTTACCTGCCGGACCGCCGGGACCTGAACCGGTGTTTTCCGGGCAATGAAACCGGTTCTCTGGGAGGGCGCATTGCGTACTTGCTGCGCACCCAGATCATGGAGAAAGTCACTCACATCATCGATCTGCACACCGGAGCCATTCATCGCTTTAATCTGCCGCAAATCCGTGCTGAGCTGAACAACCCGGAAACCGAACGCATGGCCAACGCTTTTGGTGCGCCGATCATCATCAAGGCCGGACTGCGGGAGGGCAGCTTGCGAGCCTACGCCGATTCTCTGGACATTCCCGTCATCACCTTTGAAGGCGGCGAAGCCCTACGCTTTGACGAGGTGGTCATCACCAGCGGTGCCCGGGGAGTGATCCGGGTAATGCGGGAACTGGAAATGATCCCGGTGAAAAAAGCCCCCAAGGCGCCCAAAAACCGATCGGAAACGGCCGTTACATCCCAGTGGGTGCGGGCCGACATTGACGGCATCATGCGTCCCATTGCCTGGCTTGGGCAGAAGGTACGCAAAGGCCAGCGTCTGGCCATGGTGGCAGATCCTTTCGGGGAATCCGAAGCGACCGTGCTGTCGCCCTGTTCCGGCATCGTGATCTGTGTGAATAACCTCCCCTTGGTGAACGAGGGGGAGGCGATCTATCACATCGCCCGTTTCGAGGAGCTGGGCGAGGCGGAGAAGGCCATGGATTATTTCCGAAGCTCCCTGGAAAACGAATCGCCCGATGCGGTTGTTCCGGTGCATCCGTGGGACGATTTGCAACGATAGGCCTGTGTCCGGGAGGCGTGGGATGATTTGGGATCAAACTATCATTGAGCTCTCGCCCCTGCCCAGGGGCTTTCATCTCGTGACTAATGAGGTTCTGGCACAGGCCCCGGAGCTGACCCACTGTGAAGTAGGGCTGCTGCACCTGTTCATTCAGCACACCTCCGCGTCGCTGGCGGTCAACGAAAATGCTGATCCGGATGTGCGGGGTGATCTGGAACGTCATTTCAACGTGATGGTGCCAGAGAATGCCCCGCACTATGCCCATGTCATGGAGGGGCCGGACGACATGCCTGCCCACATCAAAAGCATCATGATCGGCCCCTCGCTGACGCTACCCATTCATCAGGGGCGCCTTGCCCTTGGTACCTGGCAGGGAATTTACCTGTGTGAGCATCGGAACCGGGCCGGAAGCCGGCGGCTGGTTGCGACGCTTCAGGGGCGCTGGTGATTCCCTTCGACTTTCGTCCTAGACCTTTCTCCGAATATCCCAGCTAGACTGATAACGGGATGTTTCCTAATCAGTTTTGCGTTTGGAAACCGAATGCTGGAGGTAATCTCCGTGCGCCTGGCCCGAATCGAATCAGGGCGGGCAGGGCTATATCATTTCTTGCTCAGTACTGATAAACAATAAAGAAAGGGAGATCGATCACCATGAAAAAACAAGCCGTTCTGGCTGCGCTAGCCTCTACTATCGTTGTTGCAACTCCGATTTCGGCTCAGGACCGTGAAGGCTGGCCGGAGAGCTTTACCGTTGGAACCGCCAGTCAGGGGGGAACCTATTTTGCCTATGGATCTGGCTGGGCGAACTTTGTTGCCGAAAACCTGGGCGTTTCCGGCGGCGGTGAAATCACGGGTGGTCCGATGCAGAATATGGCCCTGGTGCACACCGGCGACCTCAAGTTTGGTCTGACCACGCTTGGCCCTGCGCGGGAATCCATGGACGGCAACAGTCCGCTGGCGCCAGGTATGAAAATGAACAATGTGTGCGCCATGTTCCCGATGTACGAAACGCCGTTTTCGGTGACCGCTCTGTCCAGTTCCGGCATCAAGTCTATTTCTGATATTCCGGACGGTGCCACCATCGGCTTTGGCCCTGCCGGTTCCACGTCAGACACTTATTTCCCCCGGATGATGGAAACTCTGGGCGTCAACTTCGAGCGCCGCAACGGTAGCTGGTCTGATCTTGGTGGCCAGCTCCAGGATGGTCTGATCGACGTCGTTGCGTTCGCAGCCGGTGTGCCAGTGCCTGCCGTAAGCCAGCTTGAGGCTCAGACCGACGTTAACATCATCAGCATGACCGATGAGGAAGCGGCCAAGATTACCGAGGCGTTTCCGGTTTCCGAGTTCAACATCCAGCCAGGAACCTACCAGTCGTTGGACGAGCCGTCCCGGGTTGTCTCCATGTGGAACTTCGCCATGGTCAATTGCGACGTTCCGGAAAGCTTCGTGTATGAAATTACCAAGCTGACTATGGAAAACAACGACAAGATGGTATCCATCCACAAGGCCGCCCGCCACTCCGTTCCTGAGAACTACGACAAGAACAACGTGTTGCCGTGGCACGCAGGAGCCGCTCGCTGGTTCAATGAGAACGGTTTTCCCATTGAAGACGGCGCGATCAAGTAGTAACCAGCTGTAGTGAAGGGCCACAAGCGTGGCCCTTTTTATATTTGCCGGCGGCAGTTCCCGCATACCAAGGTTGATTTATGGCCGAAGACACGCATCCGAAAAACAACAGTACCCCTTTGCCAGAAGACGCTGACCATATGCTCGCCCACGATGTGGACGAGGAACCTGTCGAGGCAAACAGGCGCCTTTTTACCGGCGGATTGCTCAAGCTGGTGATGTTCCTGGCGATCGTTTACTCCGCGTTTCACCTGTATACCCTGAATATTGCGCCACTGGAAACCTGGTCCTTCCGCATCGTGCATATCGCCGGCGCGCTGGTGCTTGGCTTCATCCTGTATGCCGGCGCGCGATTTGTGACGATTGAAGAAGGCTGGCATCGCCGGCGCTGGACCACGTGGGCTGCCTGGGTGCTGATGCTTCCGGCCCTTTACGCGCTCTATCAGGTGTATGTTTTCCACGGGATGATCCAGAGTGGAACCATGCGGATTCCTGCCGAACTGGAAACCTGGCATTTCGGCTGGCCACTGCTGGCCGCGACCGGGCTCGGCATACTGGTTACCTGGTTCCATCAGCGTGATCGTGAACACTTGAGTCTTCCGGACCTGGTCCTGGTGGTGTGTTCAATTGTGGTCGCGGGTTACCTGCTGGTGGTTTATAACACCTCCATGAGGATGTCCACGGGCACCTCATTTGCGCCCATCGGGATTTCATTCGCCGCGATTGCCGGCACCGCTCTGATCATGGAGTTGACCCGTCGGGTCGCGGGCCTCGCACTGGTTGTCATAGGGCTGATCTTTCTGGGCTACGTGTTTGCAGGGCCCTATCTGCCGGGCTTCCTAGGGTATCCGGGGCTGTCCGTGCAGCGCTTCTTCAGCCAGGTCTATACGGACGCGGGTATTCTCGGGCCTACGACCGCAGTGTCATCGACTTACATTATCCTGTTCATCATCTTCGCGGCCTTCTTGCAGGCGTCGAAGGTCGGGGACTATTTCGTAAACTTCGCCTTTGCGGCCGCTGGTCGCTCCCGGGGTGGTCCCGCCAAGGTCGCTATCTTTGCCTCTGGTCTGATGGGCATGATCAACGGCACCAGTGCCGGAAACGTTGTATCGACCGGCTCCCTGACCATACCGCTGATGAAACGGGTGGGTTACAGCAAGAAGTCGGCGGGTGCCGTCGAAGCGGCCGCCTCTACCGGTGGTCAGATCATGCCACCGATCATGGGGGCGGGCGCGTTCATCATGGCGGAGATCACCGGTATCCCTTATACCGAGATTGCTATCGCCGCCATCATCCCGGCCATCCTTTACTTTGCCTCTGTGTTTTTCATGGTGGACTTCGAGGCGAAAAAACTTGGCATGCGCGGCATGCGTGAAGACGAGTTGCCGAACCTGAAGCGTCTGCTCAAGCAGGTATACCTGTTTATCCCCATCCTGATTCTGATTGTGGCCCTGTTTCAGGGGTACTCGGTAATCCGGGCGGGCACCCTGGCCACGGTTTCAGCGGCGGTGGTGAGCTGGCTGTCACCGAACAAGATGGGATGGCGTAGTGTTCTCAAGGCCCTGGAAATCGCCTCCTACATGTCGGTCCAGATCATCGCCGTATGTGCTGCTGCGGGAGTGATCGTTGGGGTCATTTCACTGACCGGGGTTGGCGCTCGCTTTTCCGTGTTGCTCCTGGACCTGGCGGAGGCAAGTCATCTGCTGGCGCTCATCTTTGCCATGCTGATTTCGATATTGCTCGGTATGGGCATGCCCACGACCGCTGCGTACGCGGTGGCGGCATCCGTGGTGGCACCGGGCCTGGTGCAGTTGGGTATCGATCCGCTCACCGCGCACTTCTTTGTGTTCTACTTTGCCGTGGTGTCAGCCATCACACCGCCGGTGGCCCTGGCGTCCTACGCCGCCGCCGGCATCTCGGGAGCCAATGCCATGGAAACCTCGGTGGCGTCTTTCCGGATCGGAATTGCCGCTTTCATCGTGCCGTTCATGTTCTTCTACAACAGTGCGCTATTGATGGAAGCAGGCTGGTTTGACATTGTGCGGGCTTTGATCACGGCGACCTTTGGTGTGTATCTGCTCTCCGGTGGTGTGCTGGGCTGGTTTGCCCGGGCTGCGGCGCCGTGGCTGGTCAGGCTTCTGCTGATTGCGTCGGCCCTACTGATGATCGAAGGTGGAGTCTGGACCGATCTTGGCGGTATCGCGCTGGCGGTTGTGGCGTTTCTGCTGCAGCGCCAGCGGGCGGAGAAGGTGGCGACCGCCTGACGCCAGAGACAGCAACGCCCTGTGGGCGACAAAGGCATCTGTAGCCCTGAGCAAACACCCCAACCGGTAAATTCCCGGTTGGGGTGTTTTGAGTTAGAGGTTGGCTTCGGCGTATTCCGCCAGGGCCGATCTGGGCACGCCTTGCAGATGGATGTGTCCGCCGTGACGAAAATTCTTGAAGCGCTCGGTCATATAGGTCAGGCCTGAACTCAGGGAACTGAGGTACGGGGTATCGATCTGAGCCAGGTTACCCAGACAGATCACCTTGGAACCGTTGCCGGCCCGGGTGATGATCGTCTTGATCTGGTGTGGCGTCAGGTTTTGTGACTCATCGATGATGATCAGGCTGTGCTGGAAGCTCCGGCCCCGGATGTAGTTCATCGACTTGAAGTGCAGTGGCACCTTGCTGAGGATGTAATCCACGCTTGCCGTCATGTTCTCGTCGTCTTCGTGCAGGGCTTCGAGGTTATCCACGATGGCCCCCAGCCAGGGCTCCATTTTCTCGGCTTCGGTGCCCGGCAGGAAACCAATGTCCTCATCCAGACCCTGGGTGGAGCGGGTGGCAATGATGCGCTTGTAAAGCTTGCTGGCCACGGTCATTTCGATGCAGGCGGCCAGCGCCAGGATGGTTTTACCAGAGCCTGCAGAGCCGGTCAGGTTCACCAGATGGACCTCCGGGTCCAGCAGCAGGTTCAGGGCCAGTGCCTGGTAAATGTCCCGTGGCACCAGACCCCAGACCTCCTCATCCATCAGGTCGTGCTGATGCAGGTCACGAATGACGATTTGATCGCTGGACAGGTCGGTAACCCGGCCCACGAAGCCCTGCTCGTCAATCACGAACTCGTTGATGTGCAACTGTGCCAGCGCGCCCTCTCGCCTGAGGATGTGTTCAGTAACACCTTCGCGCTGCACGGTTTCAACTTTCTCAATGGTGTCCCAGAAAGAGTTGGGGAACTCGTGGTAGCCCTTGGGCAACAGGTCAATGTCGTCCAGCAACTGGTCGTTGTGGTAGTCCTGCGCTTCTACACCGAACCCGCGAGCTTTCAGGCGCATGTTGATGTCTTTGCTGACGAGGATGATCTCATAGCCTTCGTGCTTTTCCTGCAGGGCCGCAAGGGTATTGATGATCTTGTTGTCGTTCAGGTGCTCTGGCAGCGAGTGAGTCTCGGAGTGCTGCGTGCTCATCAGAATCAGTAGCCTGCCCAATGGATCCGCTTTTTCGGCACGGACAATGGGAACACCCTTTTCGATTTCCTTCGGGGTGGCATCGCCGAGGAGTTTGTCGATGTTTCGGATGGCCTGGCGGCAATCGGCGGCAACGGCCTGCTTGCCGGATTTGAGGTTGTCGAGTTCTTCGAGGACTGTCATCGGGATGATGACATCGTGTTCTTCAAAATTCAGGAGGGCGTTGGGATCGTGAATCAGGACGTTGGTGTCGAGGACGTACATCTTCTTGTGAGCTTCAGGTGCTCCGGGCATAGGTCGCGCTACCTCTCTGGTCAAGCTGTTGTTACAGGGCACATCGCTGCATCAGTTCCTTGTCTGAGATTAACTTGAGCATATCGTATGTGGTTATTATTCCCGTTATTTTTTTATCTTTTTTTACAAAGATCCGGTGCAGGTGTTCGCGCATCATGATGTCCGCGATGTCATGAACCGGGGTTTGTTCGTCGACGGACAGGACGCTGGGGGTCATGATGTCCCGAACTTCCACCGGGACTTTGCTCATTTCCTCGAAAATGAACATGCGCAGGCGCCTGGCCTCTTCCTCCTCTTCCGGGGTCAGACGGTTATCGGTTTCAGACCGGTTGGCATTCCAGCGGAACTCGGTGATGTCCTTGAGGGTGACAATCCCGACAATGTCGCCCTGGTCATTGGTGACCGGGCTGCCGGTTATTTCGTTGTCGATGAGGAAGCGGGCGAGCCGGTCCATGGTCCAGGCCTGGGGAACAGCCTTGATGCTGGGAGTCATGATCTCGTAAGCGAGAACCGTCATGGATCGGTGCCTGCCTTTTGTGGTTCTTTTGCCCAAGCTTATCGTCTCACCGGAGACGAGTCATCCCCTTCTTGCTAACGAGCTGAGTTGCGAACACTGGTCAGTTTGCCAGTCTCGTCATAGACCAGTTCATAGCCCTGATAGCGTTCCTTGTTAGCGACGCGTTCCAGTGCCTGCAGGGAGCGGACGGGAATGTCCACCAGAAGTGAGTTAACCAGCCAGCCGGGAAGGGAACCGTTTGGGTCGGTGTGCTGAACCCAGACCATTCGGGTCTGCTCGCCTCTGGGGATGAAACGGTAGAGGGTGTCGGAGCGGTCGACGCGAATCCGGTCCCTGAACTCCTCACGTTGGTTCGGGGTCGCATTGAGGTCCATGATGATTTCGCCGGTTTCCTCGTCACCCTGAGTCCGGATGCGAAGCACGTAATCCCGGTCGGTGACTGGCCAGGGCATGTTGTTGACCGAGTAGGCGTAGCGGTCGTGGAAATTGCCCTCTCCAAATGCGTAGGATTCGGTGCAGTTGTGCACCCACTCCAGGCAGGAGCCGGGGTTGATCATGACCGCCATCAGGTTTTCGATGGGGGTGTCCAGAAGCGCTTCAGCCTTGAACGCCTTGAAACTGGAATTGGACTGGTCGATGGTATAGACCCGGATGTTGCCGACTTCCTGGCGCAGTTTCCAATCCTTGGCGTTCTCTGCAGGTAACTCTGCGCTCGCAGTGGAGGCGGAAACGAAAAAGGCAAGCAGTGTGCCGCCCATGGCCGCCATCCAGCCCGTAATGCTCTGGGCTCTGGTAGTTCTCATGAAGTATGCTTCCTTGACAATTGTGGCCCGAGTCTAGCATGGGTGTCGGGCTGTTCAGTTTTCTTAAACCGGGGATTGTGAACCAGGTATCTCACTGGCGGTGTCCTCGCGAGAAATGGCCCAAGCTGACGGATTTGTGATGGTCGAAAAACTGATTGATGAGTGTGGAAAGATTACCCCGGGTCTCCTGAAGGGAGCTGTCGAAGAGATCAATTTCCAGGACTATGACCTTCGAACTGTTATGGACCGGCCCCGATCCCGATGGGCGCGGCGCTGGCGGTTCAACCAGTTCCAGTTTGTCAGTGTCATGGGAGCCGACTGGGTGTTTGGTATCGCGATCGTCGATCTCAAGCTGGTGGCCAATGGGTTTTTCTACCTGTACGACTTCTCGACCGGAACCTTGCATGAACAGTCGTTCCTGGCGCCACTGGCGCGGGGGGTGGAAATTGATCCCCTGCCGGAGCGCGGAGCGGCGATATTCGCCAATGCAAAGGTCAGCATGAGTATCATGCCCGATGTGGCCGGACGGCACATCCAGGTGAAGGCTCCCGGGAATATTCAGGTAGACCTGACGCTCCGGCAGGATTCGGATCCGCTTCGCCTGGTGAGTCCGGCTGGCTATAACGGGTGGGTTTTCACACGTAAATCAGCTGGGCTCGCAGTGGATGGTGAGGTCCGCTGGGGGCAGGAGGTCTGGCGTACTGATGAGGCAACCCGCGGCTCCGTGGACTGGAGCTGTGGTTTCATGCGGCGGGAGACAGCCTGGAACTGGGCCTGCATGGCCGGTCAGTTGCCCGATGGGCGATCGATAGGGCTGAATCTGGCGGCGGGGGTGAATGAAACTGGCGTGACCGAAAATGCGCTGTGGCTGGATGGCCGTTGTGTGAAGCTGGGTATCGCCTGTTTCGACTTTGACCGATATCACCCTGAGCAACCCTGGCGAGTGACGACCGATGACGGGCGGGTTGATCTGACCTTTCAACCCGGAGGTGTGCGCAAGGAAAAGCTGAATGCGCTCGTGCTGGCGTCCAACTTCCGGCAGTTTATCGGGACGTTTGAGGGCCAGATGACAGGCGATGACGGAGAGAGCATCGCCATCAGGGGCATGCGAGGCCTGATGGAAGACCATTACGCCCGCTGGTAGGCCCCGGTCGGGACCACCAGCGAAGGGCGAACTCTGGCGAATTACCGCTCGGGCAGGGTGACGTTGAGTTCCAGAACGGAGACGTCGTCGTTCCGGTCAACCTCTACCTGCACCATGTCATCACTGATCTGCACGTACTTGCGAATGACATTCAGAAGCTCCTGCTGCAGTTGCGGCAGATAGTCCGGCTGCTCGCGCTGACCGCGTTCGTGCGCAACAATAATCTGCAGGCGCTCTTTGGCGACGTTGGCGGTGTTCTTCTTGCTGCCCCGGAAATAATCAAGGAAGCTCATGCCTTAACCTCCCTTGAACATGCGGGAGAAGAAGCCTTTCTTCTGGGCTGTCATGAAACGGTGCTCGCGCTCTTCGCCCAGAAGGCGGCTGACTGCGTCATCGTAGGCCTGGCCCGCGTCACTCTCTTCCTCCAGGATGACCGGTACGCCCTGGTTGGATGCATTAAGCACGACCTGACTTTCCGGGATCACGCCCAGCAGGGGGATGGCCAGAATTTCTTCCACGTCGTTAACGGACAGCATTTCGCCCCGCTCAACCCGGGCCGGGTTATAGCGAGTCAGCAACAGGTGTTCCTTGACCGGATCCTGACCCATCTCGGCGCGACGGGATTTGCTCTGCAGGATGCCAAGGATGCGGTCGGAGTCACGGACAGAGGACACTTCCGGGTTGGTAACGACAACTGCCTCGTCGGCGTAGTACAGCGCCATCAGCGCGCCGTGCTCGATGCCCGCAGGTGAGTCGCACACGATGTAGTCGAAGTTTTCAGACAGCTCGTTGATCACCTTTTCCACGCCGTCTTTGGTCAGGGCTTCCTTTTCCCGGGTCTGTGAGGCAGGAAGAATGTAGAGGTTCTCAACCCGCTTGTCGCGGATCAGTGCCTGGGTGAGGGAGGCTTCTCCCTGAATGACATTGACGAAGTCGTAAACGACCCGTCGCTCGCAGTTCATGATCAGGTCCAGATTTCGCAGGCCAACATCAAAATCGATGACGACGGTTTTGTGGCCGCGCTTGGCAAGACCGGTGCTGATTGAGGCGCTGGTGGTGGTTTTGCCAACGCCGCCTTTTCCTGAGGTGACGACAATGATTCTAGCCAAGGTTCATTTCCTGTATCGCGGTGAGTTCGTCGGAATATGCCGAATGAATGCTTCTATTGTTGTATTTTGTCTTACTGTCAGGCTTTGTCTAGTGGCGTTACCACCAGCAAATCGTCCTTTTGCTGGATTTGAACCGCGCTTTTCCAGCCGTCATTCTGAAGATCTTCTGAAATTTTATAGTGTCCGGCAATGGACACAAGCTCTGCTTCAAGGGATTGGCAAAAAATTCTGGCGTTCTGGGCGCCATGGATGCCAGCCAGGGCTCTGCCCCGCAGTGGCCCATACACGTGGATGTTGCCGCCCGCGAGGACTTCCGCGCCGGCTTGTACCGGGGCCAGAATGATCAGATCGCCCTCGGGTGCGTACACTTGCTGGCCCGAACGAACTGGCTGGGAGACAACCCTTGCCGGCACGGCTTCGCTCGATTTGACCTCTACTGCGGGTTGGGCAGCGGGTGATGCCTCCTGGGCCTGTTTTGGTGCAGGGTCGGGCTCCCGGGCCGGTTCTTTCTGGCCGGCGGCCGGCAGCAACGCCAGTGCAGCACCACGGGCAAGGCGTCGCTGATCGTCGGTTCCGCCGCGAACACCCACGACATGCATGTTATGCCGGCGGCAGATGCCAATAATCTTGAAAAAATCCAGTTCGCTGTCCAGGCCTTCGTATTTTTCCAGGGCAATGATGACGGGAATGTCCTTGAAGAAGCCCGGGGCCTGACTGATTTTGTCCCGAAGTGTGGCTTCAAACTCGTCGTTATCGAAAAAATACAGCTCTATAGCGGTAATGGATAGGCTGGCACTCTTGAGCTGGAAAACCTGTGTAACCCCGGCCTTGGCGTTATCGGTCATGAATGTTTCTCTTCCGTGGTGTTGGGCGCTGGGCGCGGCCGGAGCGGTTCGACGTCAAAGCGGATGCCCGACCAGCCAGTACTGATGAACTGCCGGATGTTAGCATGGCTGCTGCCCGATGGGTCGTTAATGACCTGTTGGTAGTGCTCGGCAAACAGCGAAAGCGTGTCGGACTCGGGGAGGTTGCAGTACCGCCCCAGGGCGAACACCCGGCAGGAGCCGGAGTTTTCGCCCGGCGCGTTAGCGAGAGGCCCATTATGAAAACCCGTGGGCTGATAATCGAAGAAGCGCTCAACCAGTGCCAGCGTCCCGGCAAAGTCGCCATGACCTGCAGCCAGCGACGCCAGGTGGATGCGTACAGCTTCGTTGACGATCATTCCTTGGGGGCCTGCTGTTTTTCTCCAGACTGGTATCGGCTTTTCCATTCGTCATAGGGCATGCCGTAGATTTCTTCCCGGGCATCCGGATCGGAAATGTCAAAGCCACGCTCCTGGGCCTCGGCGCGATACCATTTCGACAGGCAATTGCGGCAGAAACTGGCCAGGTTCATCAAGTCGATGTTCTGTACATCGGTGTGTTCCTGCAGGTGTTTTACCAGGCGTCGAAAAGCGGCCGCCTCGATTTCAGTGCGACGGGATTCTGGGATTGGATTGCTCATGGGGCCTCGCGATGTTTTTGTGTTGCGATGACTACGCTTCCTGACATTCTCTGTATGTTAGCTTAAGATACAAGGCTGTATGAATGTACATGTGTCTTGTTGTGAGCCCTGAGCCATGAGTCAGCGCAAAATCATCCACATTGATTGCGACTGTTTTTACGCAGCGGTGGAGATGCGTGACGATCCCTCATTGCGCGATGTTCCCCTGGCGGTGGGCGGCGACGGGGGCAGGGGTGTGGTCACTACCTGTAATTATAAAGCGCGGGCATTTGGGGTTCGTTCTGCCATGCCTGGCAGTGAGGCACGCCGCCTGTGCCCGGGCCTGGTGACGGTCCCGCCGGATATGGCGCGTTACCGGGCTGTGTCGCAACAGGTGATGGCCATTTTGCGGGAAATGACCGACCTGGTAGAGCCTTTGTCTCTGGATGAAGCCTTTCTTGACGTCACTGACGTTTCTGATTGCAGGGGCAGCGCAACGCTGATGGCCCGGAAACTGCGGGCGCGCATCCTCGAGGAGGTGGGCATCACCGTGTCGGCGGGAGTGGCTCCGAACAAATTCCTCGCCAAGATTGCCAGTGATTGGCAAAAACCCGACGGACTGTTTGTCGTCCGTCCGGAAGATGTTGATGCCTTTGTGATGGAACTGCCTGTTGAAAAGCTTTTTGGTGTGGGGGAGGTGACGGCCAAAAAACTGTACGGTCTGGGGATAAAAACCTGTGGTGACATCCGGGCTCTGGCGCCGGAAGTAATGATTGATCGCTTTGGCAAACAGGGTTACCGCCTTTACGAAATGGCCCATGGGCGTGATGAGCGTTCGGTGGTGGTTTCCCGGGTGGCCAAGTCGGTCAGTGTTGAGCGGACGTTTTCCCAGGATTTACCCGACCGGGCGGCCTGTGAAACGGTGATGGCATCGCTGGTGGACGACCTGACTCACCGTTTGACCCGCAAAGGCCGGAAGAAGCCGATCCACAAGCTGTTTGTCAAAGTACGCTACAGTGATTTCTCTACTCATACGCTGGAAAGGGTGCGCGAACATATTGAGTTGCCAGCGCTCGATGACTATCTGCCTTTGTTTCGGGAGTTAGTCGCCGAGGGCGACCGTCCGGTCCGGTTGCTTGGAATGGGCGTACGCTTCCGCAATGACGATGCGCCTGTGACCCAGTTGAGATTGTTCGACTGAAACCCGCGGGCGTGGCGCGACCCCCACCATTCTTCATGTCACACATCAACAAGGAGCTGCTATGGAAACCCGGAAGTTGGGTAAGACCGATCTCGATGTCAGTCTGATTTGCCTGGGGACCATGACCTGGGGCGAACAGAACACCGAGCAGGAAGCCTTCGAGCAACTGGATTTAGCCACCTCGGAGGGTGTGAATTTTATTGATGCGGCCGAAATGTATCCGGTGCCGCCCCGCGCGGAGACCCAAGGCCTGACGGAAACCTATCTGGGCAACTGGCTGGCACGCCGGGGGCGCAGGGACGATTTGGTGATTGCCTCCAAAGTGGCGGGGCCGGGCAATGGATTGACCTATCTGAGAAATGGGCCGCGTCTTACCCGCAACCACATCCGCGAGGCCTGTGAGGCCAGCCTGAAGCGGTTGCAGACCGATTATATCGACCTGTACCAGGTGCACTGGCCAGACCGGGTCGCCAATTTCTTTGGGAAGCTGGGTTACGAGCACAAGGCGAATGAACATTTCACTCCCATAGAAGAGACTCTTGAGGCTCTTGATGAACTGGTCAGGGAGGGCAAGGTTCGTCATGTTGGTCTGTCAAATGAAACCCCCTGGGGGACCATGGAGTACCTGCGTCTTTCCCGGGAAAATGACTGGCCCAGGCCCGTCAGTATCCAGAACCCCTACAACCTGTTGAATCGTTCTTTCGAGGTTGGTCTTGCCGAAGTTGCCCATCGTGAGGGTGTTGGGCTTTTGGCCTATTCGCCTCTGGCGTTTGGCATGCTGTCCGGGAAATATCTTGGCGATGTCTGGCCAGAGAACGGGCGACTGACGCTCTTCGAGCGGTTTAGCCGTTACACTGGCGAGCAAGGAATGGCTGCCACCCGAGCCTACGTGGGCTTGGCGAAAGAGTACGGGTTGTCGCCGTCACAGATGGCATTGGCCTATGTAAATAGTCGGAGTTTTGTCACCAGTAATATCATTGGTGCGACGACATTGGAGCAGCTTCAGGAAAACCTGGGGTCAGCGTTCATCGAGCTCAGCGAAGAGTTGTTGGAGTCTTTGGAAAATCTCCACCAAACATTTACTTACCCCTGTCCTTGACGCTCTCTTTTGGGTCCTTTGCCCCGGCACCAGGTCGGGGCAAAGGCAGCTCCGATTACATCCGGAAATATTCAGGATTATTTTTTGACAAAAAGAAAGTTAAAAAATGACAAATAAATGACTGCTTTGTGTACAACTTCACACCTTTTCGGCGCACAATCATTAGACTTTAGAATTAGTTGATATCCGTATCGCGTTTCGATTTTTCAGGTTTCAGAAGTGTCATGATTATTCGTCTATTTGTCGCACTGCTTGTTCTCAATCTGGTCGCCTTTGTGGTTCGTGCCGAAGCCGACGAGCGTGTCTTTGAAGAGCGTTCGGAAAGCAGTGCCGTTGAAGGGATTATCGGCGCCCAGGAACGCCTCGCCGGCAATGACAATGACGACGTTTCGGTCGGTGTTTTATCCGAGCTTGGCTCCCGTCTCCTGACCTGGTCCCTGTCCCGCCGAGATGACGACAAGCGCTTTGCTTCCGAACCTGCCCAGCCAGACCATGGCGTTGCTCTGCTGAACGAAGGCGCCTGCCTCAATCTCAAGTGGATCTTCTGATCCAGATCAGTGTTTCTCTAAATTTCTGATCAAAAAAAACACAAAACCCCTCCGGGTACATTGCCACTCCTGATCGGCCATGTGATCATCGTTGGTCAAACAACGGGCTGAGAATAAGAAGGAGCTTGGGAATGGCGCAGGAAAGCGGTCGTCGATTGAATGATGTCGAGACTTGCGTCGACGAAGTCATTCGTCGGGTTGGCAAGAGCATTACTCTCGGTATGCCCCTGGGGCTGGGAAAACCGGTTCGGTTTGCCAACGCTCTTTACGAGCGCGCCAAGGCCGATCCGGATATCAGGCTGCACATCGTAACGGCTCTGTCGTTACTTGCTCCCAGAGGAGGTTCCTCCCTCGAGAAGCGTTTCCTCGAGCCTTTCACCGAACGCCTGTACGGTGAGATCCCCGAGCTGGCCTATGCCCGGGCGGTGTCCAGTAATGCCCTGCCGCCCAACGTGACGGTTTCTGAGTTCTTCTTCAAGGCAGGCAGTTACCTGAACAACAAGCCCCAGCAGCGTCATTACGTCAGCAGCAATTACACCCATGCCGTGCGGGACCTGATGTCCCAGGGGATCAACGTGGTTGCGCAAATGGTGTCTCCCGGAGAGCGTGCGGGCGATCCGGGGCGGGCCAGCCTGAGCTGCAATCCGGATCTGACGCTGGACCTGATTCCGCTGATGCGGGAGCGGGAAGCGGGTGGGCAGCCTGTGGCCCTGGTGGCGGAAATAAACCGGAATCTTCCCTACATGGGAAATCACGCCGCCGTCGGCGAGACGGATTTCGATGTGGTGTTTGAGCAGCCTTCCACGGACTACCCGCTGTTCTCGGCTCCGGCATTGGCCATCAGTCCCGAGGATCATCTGATCGGATTCTACGCCAGCGCGTTGCTGCGGGATGGCGGTACCCTGCAGGTGGGTATCGGCTCTTTGGGTGCGGCCCTGGTCTACAGCACAATTCTCCGTCACACCCAGAACCCGGATTGGCAGGCGGTATTCGATCACCTTGATGTGGCGGGCCAATTTCCAATGGTCGCTGCAGAAGGAGGGACAGGAACCTTCGAAAAAGGGCTCTATGGTTGCAGTGAAATGATGGTGGATGGCTTCCTGTATCTGATGCAGGCCGGCATCCTGAAACGTCAGGTTTACGACAATGCGGACCTGCAGGAATTGATCAATCGCGGGGAGCTGAGCGACGCCATTACCATCGAGTCTCTGGACGTGCTTCGCAAGCACCAGTTGATTGATTCACCTTTCCGGTCCAGAGACGTGACCTGGCTGGTGAGCCTGGGGGTTCTCAAGGACTCCGTGGAGTTTCGGGGTGGCCGACTGCTCATTGGCGAGCACTCTGTGGAAGGTGATCTGGATAACCCCGACGCGCGCAAGGCCATTGAGGCCTACCTGCTGGGAGACCGGTTACGAGGCGGTATTGTCATGCACGGTGGTTTCTATGTCGGTCCGGAACGGTTTTACCAGGCACTTCGGGAAATGACCGATGAACAACGCGCTCAGGTGTGCATGACCAGCGTCAACTATATCAATCAGCTCTACGATCATCGCTATGGCAATCAGCGGCTTAAGGCGGCCCAGCGGGTCGATGGCCGGTTTATTAATTCGGCGATGATGTATACCCTCAGCGGCGCCGCCGTATCGGATGGGCTGGCGGACGGCCGGGTAGTGAGTGGGGTTGGTGGTCAGTACAACTTTGTCGCTATGGCCCATGAGTTACCGGGCGGGCGATCCATCCTCACCATGCGGGCAACCCGGAAATCCGGTGGTGAGACCCTGTCCAACATTGTGTTCAATTACGCCCACTGCACGATTCCACGACATCTTCGGGACGTGGTTATTACCGAGTATGGCATTGCCGATCTGCGGGGACAGCCTGATGAGCAGGTCTATCTGCGACTGATCCGAATTGCCGACTCGCGTTTCCAGGCTTCATTGCTCAAGCAAGCGCAGAAAGCGGGCAAGGTCGCCCCGAACTTTCGATTGCCTGATGCCTGGTGCAATAACACGCCAGAGGCTGTTCGCAAGGCGTTGGCTGCGCCGGGACGGCCCGATCTGTTCCCGGCATTCCCGTTCGGTTGCGATTTTACCGATGATGAGTTGAGGTTAGGGAAAGCCCTTAAGGCGCTTAAGGCCGCAACCGGCAGTCGTCGTGGTAAACTCCGCGCCATATTGCAGGCTATCCGGGCGCGGGATGAGCAGGGCATTTACCAGCCCCTTCTCGATCGCATGGGATTGTCCAACCCCAAAGGGTTGAGGCAGACGCTGGATCAGCGCCTCGTGATTTATGGCCTGCAGCTGACTGAGCCACCCACCAATACAGGAAATTCAAGCGGCTGATGGTTGATGCAAGTGTCAAACCCGATGTTTTCACGGTTCACTACGTTCTGAAAAACAAGCTTGGTGATCTGGTCGATACTTCAGAAGGGAGCGAGCCCCTCCATTTCGTCTACGGGAGCCCGAATATCATTGAAGGTATTCAGGAGGCTGTGAAGGATCGCAGTGTGGGGGACTGCCTTGAGGTCACCGTGCCGCCAGCCATGGCCTATGGCGAGCATAACCCTGAGTTGATTCGCAAGGTGCCACGCTCGATGTTCGAAGGGATTGAGAAGCTGGAAGTGGGTATGAAGTTCCAGACCAACACCGGCGATCAGGCGCAGGTCGTCAAGGTTGTGGCGATCGATGGCAATCTGGTGAAAGTGGATGCAAATCATCCTCTCGCTGGCTATACCCTCTATTTTGATCTCGAAATTGTCGGTCGTCGGCCGGCGACCGATGACGAGGTTGCTCAGGGGCGTCCGCTTTTCTGAGTTAAAACGACCAATTGCGCCTGATTGTTAGAATTAATTCTGCTTTGTGGCATGTTTGTGACGGGCATTTAATACTTATCTTGTCTAAGCTCTGTCACGGGGTGTAACAGCAGCGTTGTTCCATGTATATTCGGTGGCAGCATGTATAATTGCTGAAACATCAGGCTATCGGCCCCCGGTGGCAGGTGGTCTTTCCAAACCCGCGATAACAAAATCAGAGATAGACGGCGTGGAACAGACGAACGAAAGTTGGCGAATTCTCATTGTCGAAGACGACGAACGACTGGCAGAGCTGACCAGGGAGTACCTGGAGAGTAACGGCCTGCAGGTGACGCTCGAGACCAATGGAGGCGCAGCGGTTGAACGTATCCGGAACGAGCAGCCAGATCTGGTGGTTCTGGATCTAATGCTTCCCGGCGAAGACGGTCTGTCCATTTGTCGGCGGGTCCGCCCGTTTTTCACCGGTCCGATCATTATGCTGACGGCCCGAACTGACGATCTCGATCAGGTTCTCGGTTTGGAAATGGGCGCAGATGACTACATTGGCAAGCCGGTCAAACCCCGTGTTCTTCTGGCCCGCATCCGTGCGATGCTCCGTCGAGTGACGGAGTCCGGTCAGGGCGGCGACGAAAAAGCCAGTGGTGAAGAACCGGTTCGTCTCCAGTTCAACGATCTCGTTGTCGATCGCTCCATGCGTGAAGCCTGGCTTAACGACGAGAGTATTGACCTCACCAGCGCTGAGTTTGACTTGCTCTGGCTCCTGGCAAGCAACGCCGGCCGAGTACTCAGCCGTGAGGAAATCTTTACCGCCCTGCGTGGTATCGAATACGACGGTCAGGATCGCTCCATCGACGTTCGGGTATCGAGAATTCGTCCCAAGATTGGCGACGATCCGATTCACCCACGACGCATCAAAACGGTTCGCAGCAAAGGTTATCTGTTCGTTAAGGAAGCCTGACTCCGCTGCCCTCAGTGCCGGTGACAACACCCCGGGTGTTCACCGGCGACGCCCACCAGGGTTTGTGACATGTCCCTGACGTTTTTTCTCAAACTCTATGCCCGCTTTGCCGGCCTCATGGTGCTGGTTATGCTGCTGTGCGTTGCCCTGTTCGTAGGGGTTAACGCCGTGCGTTCCATGGCCTGGCATGAGCACTTCCCCGATCCTCTGATGCGTTGGCTTCAGGCCGAGCCCGATTTGAATGCTCCGGAGCACTGGCTCCATGCCGGCTACGACTTCAGATTTGTTGATATCAATGAGTTGAAGTTGGCGCCCTTGGTGGAAGAACGGCTTGGTTACGATCAGGTTGTTTCCCTCGAAAACGGCGTAGGTTATCGGGTACTTGCCCAGGGTGGTGATGGCAAGGTCATCCAGGTTCGATTTGAGGAATTGTATCGCGGGGTTTCCGAGGCAACGGCCATGATCGTTCTTCGCCATCTCGATGCCGCAATGCCGGATGACCGGGCGGTCCTAGCGAAGCAGCTTGGCGAGGCACTGGCTGTGGGCATAGGCCGGGTTTCAGAGCCGGAAACCCTGCCGTCTGATGAAGTGCTGGAGCAGGTTCTGCGCCGCGGTGTCGTCTTCTTTCGTGACGACTCTGGCGGCGTGGGCCATGTGTTGATGCAGCTGTCGGACGGGGAGTTGTTCCGCATTGACATGGCTCGGCCGTTTGATCCCTGGGCCTTGCCCGTCATTGTTCTGCTTGTCATGGCCGTCGGTGGCGTGCTGGCGGTGGTACTGGCACTGGCACTTCGGGAGGTCGACAACAACTTGCGAATGGTTGAGTCCGTTGTTGTCCGCATTGCCCGTGGCGAGATGGGAGCCAGAGTCGAGTCTGGTTCGGGTACATTGGTTTCCCGGCTTGCCGCATCGTTCAATGGCATGGCAGAGCACATTCAGCGACTGGTTCAGGTTCAGCGGGAAATGATCCATGCGGTGTCCCATGAGCTTCGGACGCCTGTTGCCCGGATTCGTTTCGGGGTTCAGATGATTGAAAACTGTGAGGATGAAAAGCGGCTGGAGAAGCAGCTGGAAGGTATTGACGGGGACATCCAGGAACTGGATGAACTGATTGACGAAATACTGACCTATGCCCGCCTTGAACAAGGTGGGCCGGTGTTTTCTCTTCAGGAAGGATCGGTCACCGATCTGGTGCGGCAGGTTGTCTCCGAGCAGCAGTTAATCCGGCCGGCACTGACTATTGAGGCGGATATCGAAGAGGGTTCAGAGCAGTGGGCCATGGCGGATATCGAGCCTCGATATATTCACCGGGCCATTCAGAATCTTGTTGGTAACGCCGGGAGATATGCGGCCGGCAGGGTGAGAGTGCATTGCCACATTGATGAAGATAACTGCCGGGTCGACGTCGAGGATGATGGCCCCGGTATCCCTGAAAGTGACTGGGAAAAGGTGTTCACAGCCTTCGCCCGCCTGGATGATAGCCGGACTCGCACCTCCGGTGGTTATGGTCTGGGGTTATCGATCGTGCGCCGGATTCTGTATTGGCATGGTGGGCAGGCATTTGTCGGCCGAAGTGAGCGTTTGGGCGGTGCTCGTTTCAGCCTTGTATGGCCCCGCAAGAAGCCGGTGGACGCCATTGTGTGAGCCACTTCTCGCCCTCTCACCTTATGTAACAAAGCGGCTACAGAACCGCTACTGACGTGTAGTGGGCTTTTCCCAATAATGGAAACCGTAAGGGATGACTTTTGAGGTTGTAGTTCTTACGAACTTTCCTTGTTTCATTCGTCATTTTGAGGGCCGGTTTTCCGGCCCTTTTTTTATCTTTTCCTTCCATTTTTTTGTGCTGAGTCCTCTCCCTCAGGTGAGCGGGTTGCTAAACTCCGGGAAAAATCACCGGAGGAACTCATGAGTCGCTATCTGCTTGCCATCGATCAGGGAACGACAAGCTCTCGCGCCATCGTATTCGATGAAACGGGCACCATTGTTGGTGTCGACCAGCAGGAATTTCGCCAATACTTCCCACGGGACGGCTGGGTCGAGCATGATGCGACCGAAATCTGGAACAGTACACTCGCCGTGTGTCGTGGGGCCCTGGCAAAAGCAGGTGTTGAAGCGGCGGGCCTGTCGGGCATTGGTATTACCAATCAGCGGGAAACGACGGTGGTGTGGGATCGTCAAACGGGCGAGCCCATCTACCGCGCCATCGTCTGGCAGGATCGGCGAACGGCGTCATTGTGTACAAAGCTGAAGTCTGACGGGTATGAAGACCTGGTGGTAGAAAGAACCGGGCTGCTGATCGATCCCTACTTTTCTGCGACAAAGGCGGCCTGGATTCTTGATCATGTTGATGGCGCCCGTCAGCGTGCGGAAGACGGCGAACTTGCGTTCGGAACGGTGGATAGCTGGTTGTTATGGAATCTGACCGATGGCCAGTCCCACTATACCGATGCCACGAATGCGTCCCGGACGGCGCTCTTCAATATTCACGATCAGTCCTGGGATGACGAGCTCCTGAAGCTGTTCCGTGTGCCGAAAGCCATTTTGCCAGACGTGCTCGACAGCGCAGCTGATTTTGGAACCACAGAGTCAAGATGGCTGGGAGCGCCGGTAGCCATTGCCGGTATTGCCGGTGATCAGCATGCGGCATTGATCGGGCAGGCCTGCTTTCAGCCGGGCATGGCCAAGAGTACCTACGGCACTGGCTGCTTCCTCATGCTGAACACCGGGGATCAGGCCCTTCGGTCGGAAAACCGGTTGCTGACGACTATGGCTTACCGCCTCAATGGCAAGCCATGCTATGCCATGGAAGGGAGTATTTTTGTGGCGGGGGCGGCCATGCAGTGGTTGCGGGATGGTCTGAAGCTTATCAGTCACGCCAGCGAGTCCTCGGCCCACGCGGAAACGGTGGGGGTCAACAACCCGGTTTACCTGGTGCCGGCATTCACCGGTTTGGGCGCCCCTCACTGGGATCCTCATGCTCGCGGAGCCATCATGGGGTTGACCCGTGACACGGGCATCGCGGAAATCGTCACGGCTGGTCTGCAGTCGGTCTGTTACCAAACCAAAGATCTGGTTCGGGCTATCCAGAACGATGGCGCGCCGCTGGAAGGTTTACGGGTTGATGGCGGAATGTCAGTGAACGACTGGGTGATGCAGTTCCTGGCGGATATTCTCAACGTCACGGTTGACCGCCCGAGAGTGACCGAGACAACCGCTCTGGGTGCGGCTTTCCTAGCCGGATTGCAAACCGGCGTGTACGAAAGCCTCGATGAAGTGTCTGCGCTCTGGGAATGCGAGCGCCAATTCCATCCGGTGATGACGCCCGCATTACGGGAATCGCTCTATTCAGGCTGGCTGGATGCAGTAGAGCGCGTTTGCAATAACTAAAAAGGGTGTTAGCCCGTGCGCTCGAAGGCGATCAGGTGATCGGCCTCGACGCGCACGGGGACCGATTCGCCAAGGTGAAAATCCAGGTGGCTGCGGAACAGCGCCTCGAACTCAGTTTCCTCTGAGCAGCGGAACCGGTAGAGGGTCGATGTGCCGGCAAAGGTTTTCTCAACCACTTTCGGTCGTAGCGTGGACTCCGGATCATACACGATGTCGTCCGGTCGAATGAGGACATCCACCAGCGTGCCCGCTTCCCATTTGTAAGCCCGGTTGCCCTCGATAACCCCCAGTTCCGACTCGATCGTGTCCGGCCCCAGAGCCTTGCCCGGAATGAAACCTCCCTGGCCAACGAAACTCGCAACGAACCGGTTAGAGGGTTCGTGATACAGGTTGTAGGGGACATCCCATTGCTGGATCTGGCCATCTCGCAACACGGCCACCTGGTCGCACATGGCAAAGGCTTCCTGTTGGTCGTGGGTGACCAGAATGGCACTGATGCCCAGGGTTTTGAGAATCTCACGAACATCCAGGCTCAGCCTGCGACGCAGGTCTGCATCCAGATTGGAGAAAGGCTCGTCGAGCAAGATCAGTGTGGGTTCGGGGGCGAGTGCCCGGGCAAGGGCGACACGCTGCTGCTGACCGCCTGACAGTTCGTGGGGATAGCTGTTTGCCAGGTCCTGCAGATGAACCAGTTTAAGTAGCTCCATCACCTTCTGGCGTTTTTCCGGTTTCGGCAGGTCCTTCAGGCCAAAACCGACGTTGTCAGCGATTGTCAGGTGTGGAAACAAGGCGTAGTCCTGAAAGACCATGCCAATTTTTCGCTTTTCCGGTGGCAAGGACCGGCCCGGCAGGCTAATGGCCCGGGACTGCAGTCGGATTTCGCCGGTGTTTGGCGACAAAAAGCCCGCCAGAGCCCGAAGAATGGTGCTTTTCCCGCAACCGCTGGGGCCCAGAAGGCAACCGATGTCACCGTGGCTGAGGGCAAAGCTGACATCGCGGATAACCGAGTCCCCGCCGTAGCCGCAAGACAGGTTGTTGACTTCAAGTAGCCAGTCGTCTGGCGCAATGGTGCCTAGGGTCATGTTCAGTCCAGCGTACCCAGAATCAGGAATTCCAGCAGCGCTTTTTGAGCGTGCAGGCGGTTCTCCGCTTCATCCCATACCACGGAGCCGGGATGCTCCATCATGTCGTGGGAAATTTCTTCGCCGCGATGGGCCGGCAGGCAGTGCATGAACAGGGCATCCTTGTCGGCCAGTTGCATAAGTTCCCGGTTAATCTGGAAACGCTTGAAGGCCTGCTCTCTCGCCTTCTGTTCCTCTTCCTGACCCATGGAGGCCCACACGTCAGTAACCAGTACGTTGGCGTTCCGTGCCGCTTCGGCGGGCTCGCGATACAGGGTAACGCGACTGCTGTGCTTGTCCATCAGGGCCGGATCGGGTTCATAGCCTTCCGGACACGCTACATTGAGATGGAAACCGAACTGGGCTGCTGCGTTCATATAGGAGTGGCACATGTTGTTGCCATCGCCAATCCAGGCCACGGTCGCGCCTTTGATGCTGCCGCGATGCTCGCGGTAGGTCTGCATATCAGCCAGAAGCTGACAGGGATGAAAATCATCGGTCAGCGCATTGATCACCGGCACCCTGGAGGCTTGGGCGAAACGTTCTACTGTTTCATGGGCAAAGGTGCGGATCATCACCGCATCCACCATGCTCGAGATAACGATCGCAGAATCTTCGATGGGTTCGCCGCGGCCGAGCTGGGTGTCTCTCGGTGACAGGAACATGGCGGAGCCGCCGAGCTGGGCCATGCCAGCCTCGAACGAAACCCGGGTCCGGGTCGACGATTTTTCGAAAATCATCGACAGAACGCGGTTCTTCAGTGAATCCCGGACCTTCCCTTCGCGCCACTCGGTCCGGAGCTTGCTGGCGTGATTTACCAAGCTGTCCAGCTCGGACGCTGTCATGTCATCAAGCGTAAGAAAATGCCTTGCCGCCATTCAATGGTCCTTCATATCAACAAAAACCCAACTTACGAGGGTAGGTGAAAAATCGAGGAAAAAATGGGCTCCAAGTCTAGCCCCTCGTAAAAAGGAAGACAACGGCGCACTCCGTGCTTCTGCGGACCTGCAAACTCCGGGTTTGGTGCGCCGAATGCGGGGCGTGTACAATGCTGCCAAACTGAATGTTAAATAGCCTTCGGGCGATTCTATCTACCCAAGAGGTGTATGTTCATGGACATTAACGAAACTATCAAAAGCCAGCTCGACGAAAACCCGATCATTCTGTACATGAAGGGCACGCCACAGGCACCTCAGTGTGGGTTTTCAGCCAAGACGGTTCAGGCGCTGATGGCGTGCGGCGAGCGCTTTGCCTTTGTTAACATTCTGGATAACCAGGAGCTGCGCGAAGCTCTGAAAGTATATTCCAGCTGGCCAACTTACCCGCAGCTTTACATCAATGGTGACCTGGTTGGTGGCTGCGATATCGTTCTGGAAATGTCCGAGAGTGGTGAGCTGGCAACCATGGTTAAGGCTGCTGCCAAACAGACGGAAGCCTGATATTCCTGTCAGAATCGTTTCGGGGAAAAAATGAGTTCGACCTCGAAGCGGTTCTGGTCGTCATGGTGGGCCGGTGGTGCCGGGTAAGGGCTGGCGGACAGCGAGGCGTGGTAGGCCGCATCATCCAGTCTCTTGATACCCGAGGACTTCAGGATTTTTGCTCTGGTGAGCGCGCCATTACCGAGCAGTTGAAGCTCGACTTCCAGCGATAGTTTCTCGGATAGCTGGCTGACGCCGGGTATGCTCAATCTCTCGATCTCTCGTCCCAAATGGCTGGCGAGGGTGATCAAGTACGGGTCTTGCTCCGCAGGGTTGGTCGAAACCTGATTATTGGTATCCCGTCCGTTTTCCTCCCCCTCGCTCCGTTCATTCTCTGTTTGAGGCCTGCTGGCTGATGAGCGGCTCATCGACGAAGAAATGACGCTTGGTTTCGTAGCGGCGTTGGTCTGCTCTGATTTTGCGTGGTATGTATCTGCCGGCGATACATCGCTAGCTTTGCGCTGGCCTGTGGTTGCCTCAGTTATGGCGGAAGACCTTTCGTCCTGAAGCGGAGGGATATCGAACTGTGGATTGCGGTTTGATCCCTCTGATGGCGTTGTGGCCAGGGAGCTGGGGCTGCGAGCGCTCGCCAATAGTTCAAACCTCACGGTATTTCGATGGGCTTCAGGCTTTGAGGGCGGGGCCGACGGGAAGGATAATAAGACAGCGTGAAACAGGATGGCCATCGACAAGGCAAGACCAATCCTGTATTCGGCCGGAACGCTCTGATAAAGGGTCGATGGTTCCCTCATCGGGTCAGGCTGTCTTGTTCCGCAAATTGCCGACAACCGCGTTCAGCGCCCGATCTACCAGTGCGCCCTGTTCCAGTAGTTTAAGGCGGCCGCGCCGCATTTCATGGGCCAGTTCGATACGATTCTTCTCGATAACTTTCAGTCCCATCCGGTTCACGAACACGAAGCTGTCTGCATCCTCAATGACAGCAGACAGTTTGCAGCGGAAGCTGGCACCGTTGACCAGTCGAAACTCCACCCAATTACCGATCGAGAGGTTGTCAATCTGGGTGATGTATTCTGCCACAGTTGCATCTTCCAGCTCCGCCTGATGGTTGGCGGCGGTGTGCTGCAGTGCCTCCGTGGATAGCGATGCCTGATTCTGTCGAGCGGGAGATTCCTGACGTGTTTCAATAGTGCCATTGGCCCGGAAGGCATCGGTCAGCTCCACTTTGATCTGGCCCATCATGTCATCGAGGCGTGAGGAGTTGTAGGAAACCTCTTCGAGTCCGGAGCGTATTTCTTTAAGCAGTTTGGGGACGAGTCTGACCCATTGATCTCGCTCGTGTTCGCCCTGATGCGGGTGCAGGCACCAGATGAGGTCATCGACAACCCGGACTCGATCTTTCCAGCGATGCTCTGCGTCATCCCGGAGGTAGGCGAGAAACAAGACGCGGCTCCATCCATTCATCAGGATGTTGTTGATGGTGTAGGGCAGCTTGTAGCGGGCGACCTTCTCTTTCAGCAGGTGGTCGACGGTTTCCTGGGCCTTCTGGGACTTGATTCGACCTCGCTCGGATTCCCGGGTTCGCTGTTCGACCAACGAGGCACGACGGTTTTCTTTCTCCAGAAAGGCGTCAAACTCCTGGTTCAGGGTTTCAAACAGGCTAATGTCACCGTCAAACTCATTCAGTATGCGCTGGACGGTGTTATGAATCTGGTTGTAGAGCTTGTCCCTGGCTTTTTCGTCACTGGAGCTCCAGCCAATTCCGGAGCGAGCCAGCGAATTGAGCAATCGGCGGGCCGGATGTGTAGACCTGTTGAAGAAACCCTTGTCTTTCAGGACCACTTTCAGGATCGGGATTTGCAGGCGGCTGATCAGAACCTGAACCGGCGCTGACAGGTTGTAGTCGTCCAAAATGAACTCGAACAACATGGACACCAGATTGATCAGGTCCTCGTCAGCCTCGTTCAGCGCCGCGTCTTTGCCTGTTTCGGCATCCGCACTGGTGATCAGTTGAGTAACCAGGTGTCGCAGGTCAATGGTGATCGGATCGCCATCGCTCAGGTTGCCGCTGATGGGGCGGGGATCTGGCGAGGGCATGCGGTTAAGCAGTTCCACAAGTTCATGATCTGCGATGACCCGGACGTTAGGGTCTGTAGATCGAAGTCGGGCGCCTTGGCCGGCCCTTTGGTCAGCCAGCAATTGCCGGATCTGCTCAAACATCAAGCTGTTGTTTCGGTCCTCCGGCTGGGCGCTCGCTTCGGAGAAAGCTTTGACTCCGGTGTTTCGGCTGGCGTCCTTGCTGGCGGTCTCTGACGACGATGTGCGGCCATGGTAGCGGAAATTCGGAATAACGCCGGCCTGGATTAAAATCCGGTTAGATTCGTCCAGAAGCATGCCAAGGTTTGAGATAACGTAGCGATCGTATTGCTTGAGAAGTATCAGGCGTTCACGAATGTCGACATCAAGGCTTTGAATCGCCTCTGCGAAGGCGGCGCAGAGGTGTTCCGGCGCCATTGGATTGACTGGCGACTGCTCGCCGGCACCAGGATAGACTTCGCTAAACCGGGTCTGCAATTGCAGCAGCTGTCCCTGGAAGTGGGCCCTGGCCTTGGTGGCCATCGCGTTAAGAGCGACCTGTTCTTCCAGGGTATCGTCACCCAGCAGAGAGAGCGACTCGGCTGTATCCGCTGGCTTGGGTGCGTCGGTATTTAACTGGCCGATGCGTGGAGGGTTTGAAAATAGCGAGCCGATGGTATCGTGAAACTGCTTTTCAACACCCTTTCGCTTGATGCGAATTTCTCGCATGGCTTCGAAATAGCGGTTCTGCTCGTTGTTGCTTCGGGCATTATTGGCCAGCTCAAACAGCGAGTCGTCAACGGCATCGAAGGCGCCCTGCAGCAGGTCGCCGAGTCCTGCAACAACAGTGTCTTTGATTCGTGTCACCTCCACGGGCACGGCTGCGGCGTCCCTGTGTTCGCGGAGGTAATGTATACCGGGCTGCTTATTCATGGCTGGTTCCTTTATGCGCCTCAACCGGATACATGACCGAGCTTTTAATCCTGATATTTTACGTTATTGATTAAATTTACCGCATTTTTGCCAAACTGCCCATGCTGAAACGCCGAGCTGGGACGTTCGTCATATATTCTGGCACCGGCTGGTTTCTTTCGCCCGGCTAGCTGCTTCTCATTGCGGTTTGCCGGATTTTCGGCGTTTTTTCGGGTGTACGATGGCGGCCTTCACCACGTTGTCCTTGATTTGCAGCACTTCCAGTCGATGGTCTGCGACCTTCAGGCAAACGTTGGTGTCCGGAATGTTTTCCAGTGCCTCGGTAATCAGTCCGTTGAGAGTCTTCGGGCCATCCGTCGGTAGCTTCCAGCCAAGGGTTTTGTTGATGGTTCGTACTGCTGCCGTGCCATCGATGATAAACGTGCCGTCATCCTGCGGAATAATGTCGGGGCTGGTGGCGGCGTAATCCGTCGTGAACTCGCCGACGATTTCTTCCAGTATGTCTTCAAGGGTGGCGAGTCCAAGAACATCGCCGTACTCATCCACCACCACACCGAAACGCCGCTTGCCCTTCTGGAAGTTGATAAGCTGTGTATTGAGCGGTGTGCTTTCGGGAATGAAGTAAGGCTCCTGGCACAGTTGCATGATCATCGCTTTGTTGATCTCCTCCTGCTGCACCAGTTTTGAGGCGCTTCTCAGGTGGAGGATGCCCTGAATGTTATTGATGTCGCCTTTGAACACCGGTAGCCGGGTGTGCTGGCTGCTTCTGAGCTGACGCAGAATGGTATCGGTATCGTCATCCAGGTCGACGCCGACTACTTCGTTACGGGGCACCATGATGTCATTCACGGTCACCTTTTCCAGGTCAAGAATGCTGACCAGCATGTCCTTGTGCTTGGCGGGAATCAGGCTGCCGGCTTCGTTCACCAGTGTGCGAAGCTCTTCCCGGCTCAGGTGATCGTTGGCAGCATCTTCTGGCGACACTCGCAGAAGCTTCAGGATGGCGCCGGTGAACAGATTTACGGCCCACACAAGGGGATAAAGTAGTTTTAGTAGGGGCGCGAGAACGTAGCTGGCGGGAAAGGCGATCTTCTCCGGAAAGAGGGCTGCCAGCGTTTTTGGGGTCACCTCGGCAAACACCAGGATGACCAGCGTCAGCAGAATGGTGGCAATGGCAATACCGGCATCACCCCAAAGTTCGATCGCGATGACGGTGGCGATGGATGACGCGAGGATGTTCACGAAGTTGTTGCCGATCAGAATGACACCGATCAGCTGGTCAGTTCGTTGCAGTAATCGCTGTGCTCGCTTGGCGCCTTTGTGGCCGGTCTTGGCCAGGTGGGACAGGCGATAGCGGTTCAGTGACATCATGCCGGTTTCGGAGCTGGAAAAGAAACCGGAGAGAATGATGAGGCCAACTAGGAGAATAAACAGCGCGGTAAGCGATGTTTCGTTCAAGAGTGGTGTCCTTATTTGGCTGACAAGTTGGGAAAATAGGGGGTGCCTGCGGGTGCTGTCAAGCCGCGAACCTCAGGCTGTTAGCCTGCGCGCTGAAACAGCAGTTCCAGCACAAATTTGCTGCCGTAGAACGCTAGCATTAGCAGTATACAGCCCGCGAGGGTCCAGCGAGTGGCCGTCATTCCGCGCCAGCCTTTGGTGTATCGGCCGATCAGGAGGCCAACAAAAACGGCCAGTGACAGCAGCGAGAAGACGGTTTTGTGGGCGAGATGCTGGGCAAACAGGTCTTCGACAAACAGTGCGCCGGTCGCGATCGCAAGCACCAGGACAACTACACCAGCCCATACCAGCTCAAACAGCAGTGATTCCATGGTTTGCAGTGGCGGCAGGTTGCGTACCAGAAGGCTGTTGTAGTTGTGCTTCAACTGACGGTTCTGGACAGACAGGAGAATGGCCTGAAGTGCGGCGAGTGTGAACAGGCTGTAGGCCGTGATGGACAGGGCAATATGGGAGAGCATTCCGTAGCTGTCTCCCGAAACGAGTCGGGACGGAGCGTGGGTAATCAGGGCAAGGATAATCGTCAGCGCTGCAATCGGGTACGCGCCTAAAAACAGATTCTGAACCGGTTTTCGCAGATTAAGTCCCACCAGTAGCACGACGATGAGCCACGAGATCAGTACGGAACTTTTGAAGAAGCTGAAGTCAAAGCCACCATCGTGATACACACTCTGGGTGATCAGTAAGCCATGACTGATCAGGGCGAGCGCGCCGATGACGGTGGTGATGGCTAGATTACTGTTGAAGCGGCCTCTGAAGTGGAGCGCCTGCAATGCGGTACCAACGCTGTATAAAAGAAGAGAGGTGACCGCGAGAATCAGCGTTCCCATGTTGTCCTTATTTAATGCTTTGCAAAGTAAGAAAACGGTGGGTCTGTCGCACCGATTTGACCGTGCCGGTCGTTTCAGTGCGATAGTCTGTTTATAATGTCGCGATTATGCAACTGGAATCAAGGAGCCTAATCCGGCTCTGAGGACCATGCACTTAATTTATCCGGGGTACGGAAGAGCCAAATGTTTGAGAATCTCCAAGACCGACTTTCCGGTAGCCTGCGTAAGATTTCGGGTCAGGCGCGGCTAACCGATGACAATATCAAGAGCACGCTCCGCGAAGTGCGTATGGCCCTGCTTGAGGCAGACGTCGCCCTGCCAGTCGTCAAGGATTTTGTTGAAGGTGTGCGCAAGCGCGCTATCGGACAGGAGGTTCAGCGCAGCCTGACGCCTGGCCAGGTGTTCGTGAAGGTTGTCCAGCAGGAGCTGGAGCGGGTAATGGGGGATGGCAGTGCCTCCCTGAATCTGGCAACGCGCCCCCCGGCAGTGATCATGATGGCGGGCTTGCAGGGCGCGGGTAAAACCACCACCGTTGCAAAGTTGTCCCGCTTCCTGAAAGAGCGTGAAAAGAAGTCGGTAATGGTCGTGAGCGCAGACGTTTACCGCCCGGCTGCCATCAAGCAGCTCGAGACGCTCGCGGGTGAGGTCGGGGTTGAGTTTTTCCCGAGTACCGGTGACCAGGATCCGGTAGACATTGCCGAGGGTGCGATCGACGCCGCGCGCAAGAAGCACATTGATGTGGTGATTCTGGATACCGCTGGTCGTTTGCACATTGACGAGCAGATGATGGGCGAGATCGGTCGGCTGCATAAAGCGGTTGAGCCGGTAGAGACGCTGTTCGTCGTCGATGCAATGACGGGGCAGGATGCGGCGAATACCGCTAAAGCGTTTAATGACGCGCTGCCTCTGACCGGTGTGGTTCTGACCAAAACGGATGGTGATGCCCGGGGTGGTGCGGCGTTGTCAGTCCGTCATATCACCGGCAAGCCGATCAAATTCCTTGGTGTGGGCGAGAAGAGCGATGCCCTGGAGCCTTTCCATCCGGACCGGGTGGCGTCACGCATTCTTGGTATGGGGGATGTGCTTTCCCTGATTGAGGAAGCTGAGCGCAAGCTGGATAAACAGAAGGCCCAGAAACTCACCAAGAAGATCAAGAAAGGCAAGGGTTTTGATCTGGAAGACTTCCGGGACCAGTTGCAGCAGATGAAGAACATGGGTGGTATTGGCGGTCTGCTGGACAAGTTGCCGGGTATGGGGCAGATGGCTCAGATGGCCCAGCAGCAGGTGAATGACAAGTCAGTCGGTCAGATGGAGGCGATCATCAGCTCCATGACGCCCAAGGAACGGCGTTATCCCGATGTGATCAATAACTCCCGCAAGCGCCGTATTGCTTCAGGTTCCGGTACCCAGATTCAGGACGTGAACCGGCTGCTCAAGCAGCACAAGCAGATGCAGAAGATGATGAAAAAGTTCAGTAAGAAAGGTGCCATGGCCAACATGATGCGCGGCATGGGTGGTATGATGCCGCCGGGCGGTGGCGGTGGTGGAATGCCACCCTTCGGGCGTATGTAAAATGCCGTATAAGGAAAACAGGGAAACAGGGCGTTTCCCTGTTTTCATTGGCGATTTTTTAGCATAGAATAGCGGCCCTTTCGAGTATGGGTCTTCCCGCCAGCCTTGTTTGGCGAGGTGTGAAGCGTACAAAGTTCGTACAACAGGACAGGATATTAGTTAAATGGTAACTATCCGTTTGGCTCGTGGCGGCTCTAAGAAGCGCCCGTTCTACCATCTGACAGTCACTGACAGCCGCAACTCCCGCGACGGTCGTTTCATTGAGCGTGTTGGTTTCTTCAACCCGGTTGCCCGGGGCCAGGAAGAGCGTCTGCGTGTTGATCGCGACCGCGTTGATTTCTGGCTGGGCCAGGGCGCCCAAACCAGCGAGCGTGTTGCACAGCTGCTGAAAGCTGCTAAGTAATTTCGTTCCAAGCCGGGGTCTGGTCATGACACAGCATTCGCAGGAAACTGTGATCGGCCGGATTACCTCGGTGTTCGGGGTTAAGGGATGGCTGAAAGTCTATTCCTACACTGATCCCAAAGAAGGAATACTGGACTACCGGGATTGGATCCTTGATCTGGACGGTAAGCGTATTCCTGCAAAGCTTGAAGAGGGGCGTCGCCAGGGGCAGGGGCTCGTTGTCAGGCTTAAAGGTATTGATGACCGTGACGTTGCCCGGACCTACTGCGGCGCAGAGGTGCGGGTTGGGACTGACGAGTTGCCAGAACTCCCTGAGGGTGAGTTCTACTGGTACCAGCTTGAAGATCTCGACGTTTTCACGGTGAATGATGAGTGCCTGGGCAAGGTGCATCATCTGATGGAAACGGGTTCCAATGATGTATTGGTCGTGCATGCATCATCGGCTTCTATTGATCAGCGGGAGCGTTTGATTCCCTATCTGCCGGATCAGGTCGTGAAAGACGTAGATCTGGCGGCTGGTCGTATGACTGTAGACTGGGATCCGGAGTTCTGACGGGTGTGGATTGGCGCAGTCAGTCTGTTCCCGGAAATGTTCAGTGCGGTAACGGATTACGGAATTACGGGTAGGGCGGTCCGGGACGGGCTCCTTACTTTTAATGCGTGGAATCCCCGGGATTTCACCCATGACCGGCACCGCACCGTGGATGACCGGCCGTATGGCGGCGGTCCCGGAATGCTGATGAAAATTCAGCCGCTCCGGGACGCAATTCATGCGGCGCGGGAATCAGCACCCGGTAAGGCTTGCGTGGTGTACCTGTCGCCCCAGGGCGAGAGACTGGATCAGGCTGGTGTGGAGTCGCTGGCTTCAAATGAGTCCCTGATCCTGGTTGCAGGCCGCTACGAGGGTGTCGATGAGCGCCTGATTGCCTCCGAGGTGGATCGGGAAGTGTCGCTGGGTGATTTTGTACTCTCCGGTGGCGAACTGGCTGCGATGTCAGTGATTGATGCGGTTACGCGCCTCATCCCCGGAGCGCTGGGTCATGCGCAGTCAGCAGAGCAGGATTCGTTTGCTGACGGTTTGCTGGATTGTCCGCACTACACCCGGCCAGAAGTTTATGAAGGTCAGGCAGTGCCGGATGTTTTATTGGGCGGTCACCATGATCAGATCCGGCGTTGGCGACTGCAGCAGTCGCTGAGGCGAACTCTGGAGCGGCGCCCCGACCTGCTGGAAAAGCGGGTGTTTACGGAAGAAGAGCGTCAGCTACTGGATGAGATTTTGAACGAACCGGGTGCCTCTGAATAATCAGGGCATTGAAAGATTGGGTATCAGGAGCATTACGATGAGCGGCAAGAACAACATCATCAGTCAAATTGAAGCGGAACAGATGACCAAGGAAATCCCTGCGTTCGCGCCGGGTGACACCGTGGTTGTTCAGGTTCGTGTTACCGAGGGAAACCGTGAGCGTCTGCAGGCGTTCGAAGGCGTTGTGATCGGTAAGCGTAACCGTGGTCTGAACTCCTCCTTCACCGTACGTAAGATTTCTTACGGTGTGGGCGTGGAGCGTACCTTCCAGACTCACTCCAAGCTGATCGACAGCATCAACGTGAAGCGTCGCGGTGATGTGCGTCAGGCCAAGCTGTACTACCTGCGCGACCTGTCTGGTAAGGCAGCTCGTATTAAGGAGAAGCTGGGCTGATCAGCACTCTGCTGAGCAGACTGGAGAAAAAGGCAGCCCTCGGGCTGCCTTTTTTGTGCCTGCACGAAAATTGGGGCATCCTTTCGCAGTGATTGTTTTGAGGTGAGTGGCGTGAGGCCAGACGATGAGGCGGTAGTCGCCCGTTTTACCGATGCGCTCTGGTTAGAAGACGGCTTGGGTGAGAAAACCCGATCTGCCTACCAGAGCGATCTTGCCAGGTTTGCTCAATGGCTCGACATGCGTCCGGGTAAGCCCCTGTTGCTGGACGCCAAACGGTCGGATGTGCTGGCTTGGGTGTCCCAGGGGCTGGTTGAGGGTGTGAAGGCGTCCACGGCGGCCAGGAGGCTTTCTGGTTTACGTCGTTTCTATCGTTTCCTCCTGCGTGAGGGCGGTATATCGGAAGACCCCACCCTCCGAATCGAGAGTCCACGTTTGCCGCGGCGACTGCCCGACGCTCTCACGGAAGAGGAGGTCGATGCGTTGCTGACTGAGCCGGATCCTGACGTGCCCATTGAGCTTCGCGACAAAGCCATGCTTGAGGTGCTGTACGGTTGTGGCCTGCGGGTGTCCGAACTAACGGGTCTGACGGTGGATCAGGTAAACCTTCGCCAAGGCGTGGTGCGCATTACCGGTAAGGGGGGTAAAGAGCGACTGGTGCCTCTTGGGGAAGAAGCGGTTGACTGGCTGCTCCGCTACATGAGGGAAGCTCGTTCCGAGTTGCTCAAGGGGCAAACCTGCGATGCACTGTTCCCCGGAAGCCGGGCTGCCGCCATGACCCGGCAGACCTTCTGGCATCGAATCAAGCATTACGCTGCCCGGGTGGGTATCCGCAAACATTTATCTCCTCACACTTTGCGTCATGCTTTCGCCACACATCTGCTCAATCACGGTGCTGACCTCCGCGTTGTTCAGATGTTGCTTGGCC
This sequence comes from Marinobacter sp. F4216, assembly GCF_019931195.1. Classification (GTDB taxonomy): domain Bacteria; phylum Pseudomonadota; class Gammaproteobacteria; order Pseudomonadales; family Oleiphilaceae; genus Marinobacter; species Marinobacter suaedae. The sequence continues at coordinate 55,266 of NZ_JAIOUO010000002.1, forward strand.
ATGCGGATCTGTCGACAACGCAGATCTATACCCATGTGGCGCGTCAGCGCCTTCAGTCCCTGCATCAGTCCCATCATCCCCGTGGCTGATCGGGGTGTTTTTGGGTATGGTGTTGTCTGAACTTTTGCCGGATGCCTATGTCGCAACTCCGTGCCTTTCGCGGCCTGCCGATGCCCGGCAGCGGCCGAATATCATCTAACTGGGTAGTATTTATGGTTGCCAGACTAAATGTGCGAAACGTTATTGCTATGGTTGGTTTGATCTCCGGCTTCGGGATCGCATCGTCGGTATCGGCTGGTGAGGTTGAAGATGCTATTGCCGAGCGTCTTACCTCCATGGTTCCCGGCTTGAAGATCGAGTCTGTTGAGGAATCCGAGGCCAAAGGGCTGTACACGGTCGAAACCAGCAGCGGAGACACCATTTACAGTACAGCCGATGGCAAATATCTGTTGAACGGTGATCTGCTTCGGTTAACGGAAGCGGGTGTCGCCAATGTGACCGAAGAGGCCCGGGCCAACCGCCGCAACGAATTGATGGCCAGCTATGGCGATGGGCAGGCGATCAGCTTTCCGGCGGATGGCGAGGAGAAGGCGGTGATTGATGTCTTTACGGACATTGACTGCCCCTACTGCCGCAAGCTGCACGATGAGGTTCCGCAGTTGAATGCTTACGGCATCACCGTTAATTACTATGGTTTTCCCCGCTCCGGTCCCGGTACGCCGTCGTTTGATAAATACGTGTCGGTCTGGTGTTCCGAAGACCAGCAGGCAGCGATGGATGCAGCCAAAGGAGGGCGTTCGGTTGAGCCTGCCAAGTGTGACAACCCGGTGCAGGAGCAATTCCAGCTCGGTGGTCGCGTCGGGGTGACCGGTACACCGGCGATCATTCTGGAAGACGGTAACATCGTGCGCGGGTACGTGCCTGCGGCTAACCTTGCCAAGGGGCTTGGCTTGCTCTGATTTCCAACCTTCTGCCATGCCGGCCTGGGACTCGCACTGGTCGTGATGCGTTTCCAGGCCGGGGCTTATCAGTGGCACCCTAATCAGTATACTATGCCCCCTCTTAGTGAATTTTTCGGGATCAGAGGGTAATAGTTTGAAGGACGTTAGTGTCGGAATTTGCGGACTGGGGACCGTTGGTAGCGGTACGTTCAATGTCTTGACCCGTAATGCCCGGCTGATTGCCGGCAGGGCAGGCTGCAGTATTAACATCATCCGAATCGCCAGTCGTCGTCCCCGTGACGATATGGATCTTGGTGACATTCCTTTCACCACCGACATCTTTGATGTCGTCAACGACCCCTCTGTTGATATTGTTGTTGAGCTGATTGGCGGCTACGACACGGCCAAGGAATTGGTCTTGGCAGCCATTCGCAATGGCAAGCACGTGGTCACCGCCAACAAGGCGCTGATCGCCGTGCACGGCAACGAAATTTTTGACGCTGCCCAGAAAGCCGGTGTGGTTGTAGCGTACGAAGCCGGTGTGGCCGGTGGTATTCCGGTGATCAAGGCGATTCGCGAGGGTATGGCCGCCAACCGTATTGACTGGATCGCGGGCATCATCAACGGCACCGGGAACTACATCCTGACTGAGATGCGGGCCGGTCGCGAGTTTGCCGAAGTGCTCAAGGAAGCACAGGAGCTGGGTTATGCCGAGGCAGACCCGACTTTTGATGTTGAGGGTATCGACGCGGCCCATAAGCTGACCATCCTGGCATCCGCGGGTTTTGGTGTTCCCCTGCAGTTTGAGAAAGGCTTTACCGAGGGGATTTCCAAGATTACCCCTTACGACATCGCCCATGCAGAATTGCTCGGTTACCGCATCAAGCATCTGGGCATTGCCCGTCGCCGTGAGGACGGTATCGAATTGAGAGTTCATCCGACGCTGATTCCCCAAAGCCATCTCATTGCCAAGGTCGATGGCGTGCTGAACGCCGTTCTGGTGGATGGCGACGCCGTTGGCCAGACCATGTATTACGGCCCAGGCGCCGGTGACGAGGCAACGGCTTCTGCTGTAATCGCTGACATCGTTGATGTGGCTCGAGCCGTTTCCGTCGGCAGCGAGCAGCGGATTCCCTATCTCGGATTTGAGCCGGAAGCAGTAGAAGATCTTTCCGTGCTGCCCATGGAGGACGTGCATTCGGCTTATTACCTCCGGATTACGGCGCTCGACCGCCCGGGGGTGCTGGCTAACATTTCTTCCATCCTGAGTGAGCATGGCATCAACATTGAGTCCATCATGCAGAAAGAATCCGAACTCAAGGATGGGCGCATACCGGTGATTATCCTGACCCACACGGTTCAGGAACGGCAGATGAACCAGGCTATCGAAGAATTGGAAGCTCTGGCCGACACGGATGGCCAGGTGGTTCGCATCCGCGCTGAAAACTTTAACTGACAGGTACCCCAGTGAGATACATCAGTACGCGGGGTGAAGCTCCCGCATTGGGCTTTGAGGACGTTCTGTTAACTGGCCTGGCCTCCGATGGCGGCCTGTATGTGCCCGAATCCCTCCCGCATTTCAGTCTTGAAGAAATTCGCAGTTGGCGCGGGCTCCCATACAGCGAGCTGGCGTTTAACGTGATGTATCCGTTTGTGGATGACGCGGTTCCGGAGGATGACTTCCGGAAGATGCTGGAGGAAACCTACGCGGCCTTCAATCACAAGGCCGTGGCGCCGCTGGTCCAGCTTGACAGCAACGAGTGGGTGATGGAGCTGTTCCGCGGGCCGACCCTCGCGTTCAAGGACTTTGCTCTGCAGTTGCTGGGACGCCTGCTGGATTATGTGCTGGAAAAGCGCAACCAGCATGTGGTGATCATGGGGGCCACCTCCGGTGACACCGGTTCGGCCGCTATAGAGGGATGCCGCCGCTGCAAGCATGTGGACATCTTTATCCTGCATCCTCACGAGCGGGTTTCTGAAGTGCAGCGTCGTCAAATGACGACCGTGCTGGGCGACAACATCCACAACATAGCCGTTCGCGGCAACTTTGACGACTGTCAGCGCATGGTCAAGGATAGCTTTGGTAATCAGAGCTTCCTGGGCGGCAAGACGCAGCTGGCTGCCGTCAATTCCATCAACTGGGCCCGGATCATGGCCCAGATTGTCTACTACTTTCAGGCGTCCCTGGCTCTGGGCGGTCCGGACCGGAGTATGGCGTTCTCGGTACCGACCGGGAACTTTGGTGACATCTTTGCCGGTTACCTGGCAAAGAAGATGGGGCTGCCGATTTCCCAGCTGGTCATTGCCACCAACCGAAACGACATCCTGCACCGTTTCATGAGCGGCAACCGCTATGAGCAGCGTACGCTGGAGCACACCCTGTCGCCGAGCATGGACATCATGGTGTCCAGTAACTTTGAGCGCCTGTTGTTCGATCTTCATGGGCGTAACGGCGAGGCCATCAAGACGCTGCTTGAAGACGCCGCAAAGGGGCCGGTGAGTATTGAGGATTACCGCTGGCGGCACGCCCGCAAGCTGTTCGATAGTGACACGGTGGACGACCAGGCGACCTGCGATACCATCCGGGAAATCTACGAGCAGAACGAGTACCTGCTTGACCCCCACACGGCCATTGGTGTGCGTGCTGCCCGGAACTGTCGTCGCGATGACAAGGTGCCGATGATCACCCTGGGTACCGCGCATCCGGCCAAGTTCCCGGACGCCATTGCCGAGTCGGGGCTGACTGTGAAGCCGGTGTTGCCGGCCCATATGGCAGACCTGTTCGACCGTGAGGAGCGTTACACCGTGCTGGATAACAACATTGCCGGTGTCCAGGAGTTCATCGCTTCCCACTGGAAAAATGCCTGATCCGGCATGACTTCCAAAAAGATCGTTCGACGCCCCAGGCCGGAGCAGGCTCCGGCCTGGGGGCAATCGCTTCCTCCGATACTCCAGCGTCTGTATGCCGCCCGAGGTGTCAGCTCGGACGAGCAGCTTGACTATACCCTTCGATCCCTCGCCTCACCGATGTCCCTGAAGGGGATGGAACGAGCTATCGAGTTGCTCGCGAAGGCGGTGGAGCAACAGCAGCGCGTTGTTATCCTGGGTGACTTCGATGCCGATGGCGCGACGAGCACCGCCGTGGCAATGCTGGGGTTGTCCATGCTGGGGCTCCGGAATGTCGATTTTCGGGTACCCAGCCGGTTCTCTGATGGTTACGGACTGACACCTGGCATCATCGAACGGTTGCGGGATGACGGCGATCTGCCCGATCTGCTGGTAACCGTAGACAATGGCATTTCTGCCATCGAGGGCGTCAGGGCCGCCCGTGATCTGGGGGTCAAGGTGGTGATCACCGATCATCACCTCGCGGGGAAGGAGTTGCCGGAAGCGGACGCCATCGTGAACCCGAATCAGCCCGGTTGTGAATTCCTCAGCAAGAACGCCGCTGGTGTCGGGGTGATGTTCTATGTGCTGACAGGGTTGCGAAAACGGCTGCGGGACAGCGGACGCTTGCCCACGCCGGAACCGAATCTGGGCAAACTGCTGGATCTGGTGGCGCTGGGAACCGTGGCGGATGTTGTGCCGCTGGACCATAACAATCGGATCTTTGTCGAGCAGGGAATTCGTCGCATCCGTCAGGGGGCCGCGCGACCGGGCATTCTTGCGCTGCTTGAGGTGGCCGGGCGAGATCACTCGGCCATCAGTTCTTCTGATCTGGGGTTTGTGGTGGGGCCCCGGCTCAATGCGGCGGGTCGCCTGGATGACATGAGCGTGGGTATTGCCTGTTTGCTGGCTGACAGCGAACAGGAAGCGCAACGCCTCGCCCGAGAGCTGGATACCTTCAACAGGGAACGCCGAAACATCGAGCGGGATATGAAGGCTCAGGCGCAGGAGCTGCTGGCATCTATGTCGCTGGATCTTGAAGGATTGCCCTGGGGATTGGCGCTGTTTGATCCGGACTGGCACCAGGGCGTGATTGGTATCCTGGCGGCAAGAATCCGGGAGCAAACCCATCGCCCCACCATTGCCTTTGCCAGCGACGACAATGGAGAAGACATCAAGGGCTCGGCCCGATCAATTCCAGGGCTGCACATTCGGGATGTTCTGGCGTCTGTGGATGCCCGGCATCCGGGTATGATCAAAAAGTTCGGCGGGCACGCCATGGCCGCTGGAATGACCCTGGCTCGCGAGGACCTTGAGCAATTTTCCCGGGCTTTCGATGAGGTCGTGCGGGAATCCCTGGGCGCCGAGGACCTGGAAGCCACCATCGTGACCGATGGCCCGCTCAGTGTCGATGAACTGTGTCTGGATACGGCCCTGCTTCTTAAACGATCAGGCCCCTGGGGGCAGCATTTCCCCGAACCGGTGTTCGACGGCGAGTTTCACGTGGTAAGCCAGCGTATTGTTGGAGAGAACCATCTCAAAGTGGTGCTCAAATCCGTGGAAGGCGGCGATCTCGTTGACGGTATTGCTTTCAACACCGGGCCGGAAGTGCCGGACTTCACCCGCACGGGGGCCAGGGTGGTCTACAAACCCGATGCCAACACCTTCCGTGGCCGGACAACCCTGCAGCTGCTGATCGACCACCTTGAACCCCTGGCCTAGGGGTTCGGTTTACCGCGGCTGATTTGGCTGCAGAATTCCGGTAGAATCCCGCCACTGTTTTTACTCACCATTTTCAAGAGCGAGTAAGGGTTTCATGGAAATTAATCCCATTGTGACGAAGATTAAAGAGCTTCGTGAGCGCACTGAAGCGCTCAGGGGGTATCTTTGACTACGACCAGCGTAGTGAGCGTCTGGTTGAAGTAGAACGCGAACTGGAACAGCCCTCCGTCTGGGACGATCCCGAGCGGGCCCAGGGGCTGGGTAAGGAACGCGCCGATCTGGAATTGATCGTCAAGACCATCGACAACCTGACCAACGGTCTTTCTGATGCAGAGAGCCTGCTGGACATGGCGGTGGAAGAGGACGATGAAGGTACCGTTGAGGAGATCGAGTCGGATCTTGGCGGCCTGGATCAGGAACTCGAGAAGCTGGAATTCCGCCGCATGTTTTCCGGTGAGATGGACGCCAACAATGCCTACCTGGATATCCAGGCTGGTTCCGGAGGTACCGAAGCCCAGGACTGGGGCAACATGCTGCTGAGAATGTACCTGCGCTGGGCTGAGCGTCGCGGTTTCAAAGCCGAGATTGTCGAACTGCAGGAAGGTGAAGTGGCCGGCATCAAGAGCGCCACGGTCCACATTCAGGGTGACTATGCCTACGGGTGGTTGCGCACTGAAACCGGCGTTCATCGCCTGGTTCGGAAGTCGCCGTTCGATTCCGGCAACCGTCGTCATACCTCGTTTTCTTCGGTATTTGTGTCACCGGAAGTGGACGACAGCTTCGAGATTGAAATCAATCCGGCGGATCTGCGCGTGGATGTTTACCGCGCCTCCGGTGCTGGTGGTCAGCACGTTAACCGGACCGAATCGGCGGTTCGTCTGACCCACAACCCCACCGGCATTGTCGTGGCCTGTCAGGCTGGCCGAAGCCAGCACCAGAACAAAGACCAGGCCATGAAACAGCTGAAAGCCAAGCTGTTCGAGCGCGAGATGCAGGAGCGCAACGCCGAGAAGCAGAAGGCCGAGGACGCCAAAGCCGACATCGGCTGGGGTAGCCAGATCCGTTCCTACGTGCTGGACGACAGTCGTATCAAGGATCTGCGCACCAAGGTGGAAACCAGCAATACCCAGGCCGTGCTGGATGGTGACATCGATAAGTTCATCGAAGCCAGCCTGAAGATGGCGCTGTAAGCAACAGCGCCAGACGAACCCGGACATCCCCGATTTTAGTGAGCCAACATGACTGAACACACTCAGAATGCACAGCACGAGGACAACAAGCTGATTGCCGAGCGCCGCGCCAAGCTGGCGGACATGCGCACCCAGGGCAATCCGTTCCCCAATGACTTCCGTCGCGACGCCACGGCAGCCGAGCTGCAGGAGAAATACGGCGACAAGAGCAAGGAAGAGTTGGAAGCGCTGGATATCAAGGTGGCCATTGCCGGTCGCATGATGCTGGATCGGAAAGCGTTCAAAGTGGTTCAGGACATGACCGGGCGTATCCAGATCTATGCCACCAAACACGTGCAGAAAGACACAAAGCACTGGGATATGGGCGATATCGTTGGAGTCCGGGGTACCCTGTGCAAGTCCGGCAAGGGTGACCTGTATGTGATGATGGATGAGTATGTCCTGCTCACCAAGTCACTGCGTCCGCTGCCGGAGAAACACAAGGGCCTGACCGATATGGAAGCCCGCTACCGGCACCGGTATGTGGACCTGATGGTGAACGAGGAAACTCGCAAGACGTTCCAGATTCGCACGAGCCTGATCAATGCCATGCGGAACTATTTCAACGCCCGCGGCTTCATGGAAGTGGAAACGCCGATGCTGCAGGTGATTCCGGGCGGTGCGACTGCACGTCCGTTTATCACTCACCATAATGCGCTTGGTCGCGATATGTACATGCGCATCGCGCCAGAGCTGTACCTCAAGCGTCTGGTGGTGGGCGGCTTCGAGCGGGTGTTCGAGATCAATCGCAACTTCCGTAACGAGGGCTTGTCCACCCGGCACAACCCGGAATTCACCATGGTGGAGTTCTACCAGGCCTATGCGGATTACAACGACCTGATGGACCTCACCGAAGATATGCTGCGCCAGATTACCAGGGAGGTATTGGGCACCACGACCGTGGTCAACACCCGCGAACTGGCCAATGGCGACACCGAAACTGTCGAATACGATTTCGGCAAACCGTTCCGTCGCATGACTGTGGTGGAGGCCATCCTTGAGCACAATCCGGACATCCAGGCCGGTCAACTGGGTGACGAAGCCAGCGCGCGCCGCGTCGCAGACTCGCTCGGCATCCCGCTGAAGGACAACTGGGGGCTGGGTAAGGCTCAGATCGAGATTTTTGAAGCTACGGCAGAGCACAAGCTGGTTCAGCCGACCTTCATCACCGATTACCCGAAAGAGGTGTCTCCGCTGGCCCGCTGCAAGGACAGCGATCCGTTCGTCACCGAACGGTTCGAATTCTTCGTCGGTGGTCGTGAGCTGGCCAATGGTTTCTCTGAGCTTAACGATGCCGAGGACCAGGCTGAGCGCTTCCACGCCCAGGTGGCTGAAAAGGACGCCGGGGATGACGAGGCCATGTTCTACGACGAAGACTACGTCATGGCTCTGGAATACGGCCTGCCGCCCACCGCCGGTGAAGGTATCGGTATCGACCGTCTGGCCATGCTGCTGACCGACAGTCCGTCCATCCGTGACGTGATTCTGTTCCCGGCCATGCGTCCGGAGCATAAGGTCGAGATTCATCAGGACGAGAAGTAACCATGCATCCGGTCGAGGCTCTGGCAAATCAGCTCAGGCCTGACCGGGGCTGGTCCGAACACCTTGCCCCGGAGTTCCGCGAGCCCTACATGCATAGGCTTGCGGAATTCCTGGCTCAGGAAGAGCAGGCGGGCAAGGTGCTGTTTCCCTCCAGCAAGCACTGTTTTAACGCCCTCAATACCACGTCACTGGACAAGGTATCCGTGGTGATTCTGGGGCAGGACCCCTACCACGGCCCGGGACAGGCCCATGGCCTTTGCTTCTCGGTGCGGCCGGAGGTGCCTGCGCCACCGTCTCTGGTGAATATATTCAAGGAAATCCAGGCGGACCTGGGTATTTCACCGCCGGATCATGGCTGCCTTCAGCCCTGGGCAGAAGAGGGCGTGTTGTTGCTTAACAGCGTGCTGACGGTGGTTCAGGGGCAGGCTGGCGCTCACCAGGGACAAGGCTGGGAACGCTTTACCGATAAGGTGGTGGAAACCATCAATCGGGAACGCGACGGCGTGGTCTTCCTGCTTTGGGGCAGTTACGCCCGCAAGAAAGGTCTGCACATTGACCGGAGCCGGCACTTCGTTCTGGAAGGGCCGCATCCCTCGCCGCTCAGTGCCTATCGCGGCTTCTTCGGTTGCAAGCATTTCTCTCGCGCCAATGAGTGGTTGCAGCAAAAAGGGCGGCAACCCATCAACTGGGCGCTACCCTCCAGAGCCGATCTGCTGGCTCGTTATCAGTAGCTGAACTTACTGACGCGGGGGCATGGCTGCTTCCATCTTGGCGCCCAGATCGTCCTGGCACGTATCCATGTCTGCGTGATCGAACGTCGTTCAGGTTTTTGACGGCGGCGATGCTGTTAAACCGTAGGCTGCCACAAATGCCGATTGAACGAGCGCCAATGTCCGCATTTTTTCGCAACGAAAGAACAGCTTATGGCAAGTCTGGCCTTGGCTTTCTGCAGACTTATGTATCTGTTCGTGCGGGCGGCGTTTGCTCTGTAACGGCGTAGGGAAGTGGCAGTGGTTCGAGTGAGTGATCGGGTGCGTCTTCTGCGCGGAGCGCCTTCACATCGGCATCGTGCCGGACCACCGCCAGCAGCTCGCAACGGCCGTTTTCGTACTGGATGGCATTGACCACAGTTCCGACGGAGCGATCACCGGCGAGCAGGGCAGAACCCGGTGTGGGCGCTGTGGCTGCGTCGTTCAGCGCAAAACGAAACAGGCTTTTTTTGAGCTGCCCGAGAAAGTGCATTCGTGCAATGACTTCCTGTCCGGTATAGCAGCCCTTCTTGAAATGGACGCCACCCAAATGCTGCCAGTTGAGCATCTGGGGAACAAACTCTTCCTGTGTAGCGGGACTCAGAATCGCGACTCCCGCTGCCACTTCCGTGGCCTGCCAGTCCGCGAGAGAGTGCTCCTGGAGGTTGGCGAATTCGATCGCACCGGTCAGGCACCACAGCTCAAAACGCGGCAGACCCTCTGCGGTAGGTTCCACCCGAATGAGGCAGCCTTCCTTTATCTCTAGGGTATCGCCGGGGGCTTTTAGTTCTGGCAGGCGATCACCGGCCAGAACGCTGGCCGCATCAGTCCCGAACAGGCCCAGTATGCGGCTCTCCGATTCTATACTGGCGGAGGTGCCGCGGAACAGCATCAGATACTTTTGCAGGTGAGCAAGCGTGCCGTCAGCCAGAGCGGCGGGTAAGTCGAGGAGGATGTCGTCGCCTTCCCGGACCATTCGGGTCAGGCAGTAGGCTCGACCCTTGGGATTGGCCGCAGCCGCACGGGGGGAGTAGCCAGGCACCACTTCGGCCAGGTTCTGGCTGAACTGGCCTTGCAAAAACGGGTCTGTCCCCGTGCCGCTGACTCGAATGATCACCCGGTCCGTGAGTGCCGCCCAGCCGGATTCCGGCCGGGGAATCTGTGCGGTGGTCGGGGAAACCGGTGCCTGTGTGTCAGTCATTCGTTGCTCCAGTTCGGGTCGTTAGGGTGTGCTGGCCGAGTCTTAGCCAGACTCGCAGTCGACGGTATTCGTTGCCGGGTACGTTCCCATGGCAGATCGTGCCGCCGTCAATCAGGATGGCGGAATACGCTCTGACAGTGGAGTCGTTCGCCCGAAGTTTCAAGAGGGACAGGCGTCTGCCGAGTCTGCTGGCGGGGGATGGTGACACCGGCTTGCGCTCACCACTGTCCAGTTGGGCGTAAAGCTGGCCCTGTTCCAGCAGGAGTGAGGTGACGGCAGTCTTGCCTTTCAGTTGCCCCATACGGCGGAAGTAAATCCAGGCGCCACAGAGTGCCGCGGGTACCGCGCCCAGAAACCAGGGAATGCGGGTGTAGCCAACGACAATGAGAAAAGCTGCGATGGCCAGCCAGGGTAGTGCGGCGACTACCCCGGACAGTATGGATGGGCGCAGTGGCAGCTCAATCCGGTTGAACACGGTTGAGAATCATGTCCACGATGCGCTGAAGGTCGGGATCGGCCGGACGGCTCCGCTGCATGAACCACTCGAACATGTCCGTGTCCTCACAGCTGAGCAGCTTCTGGTAACGGGCCTGGTCTTCCGCAGGAAGGTCACGGTAGACCTCCTCGATAAACGGAATCAGCAGCACATCGAGTTCCAGCATGCCGCGCCGGCTGTGCCACCAGAGGCGGTTGAATTCGGAGTTGTCTGAAGGTGCGGACATAGTTACTTCCATCAGGTTGGATAAATTTCCAGGGTTCGAAGCCCCGGGTCAGGGGGCAAGCGTTCGGTAGGTGGTTGGCACCAGAACGGTATCCCCGGCTTCGCTGCTCAGTCCGGGATAGTCGAGGGTATAGTGCAGACCACGGCTTTCCTTTCGTTGCAGGGCCGAGCAGATAATCAGGTCTGACACCGTGACCAAATTACGCAGTTCCAGCAGATCGTTGGATACCCTGTAGTTACTGTAGAACTCGCCGATTTCACTGGACAGCAGATCCACCCGGTGCTTGGCACGCTGCAGTCGTTTGGTGGTTCTGACAATGCCGACGTAGTCCCACATGAAATGGCGCAGCTCGTCCCAGTTGTGGGAAATTACAACATCCTCGTCGGAATCACGCACCTGGCTTTCATCCCAGTCGGGAGCGTCTGGCGCCGACGGCACGGCAGACTCCCGGCTGGCAATATCCGCTGCGGCCGCGCGACCGTATACCAGGCATTCCAGCAGGGAGTTGCTGGCCATACGGTTGGCGCCGTGCAGGCCGGTGAACGCGGCCTCTCCAACCACGTACAGGTCGTTTACATCGGAGCGAGCGTGGTCATCGGTCATGATGCCGCCACAGGTGTAATGGGCGGCAGGTACCACCGGGATCGGGTCTTGGGTGATATCGATGCCAAAGCCAAGGCACTTCTCGTAGATGGTCGGGAAGTGGCGCTGGATAAAGTCGGCTGGCTTGTGGCTGATGTCCAGGTACAGGTGGTCGGCACCCAGACGCTTCATCTCATGGTCAATGGCGCGGGCAACAATATCCCGGGGTGCCAGTTCGGCCCGGTCGTCGAATCGATCCATGAAGCGGCTGCCGTCGGGCAGCCTCAACAGGCCGCCTTCGCCCCGAACCGCCTCGGTAATCAGGAACGACTTGGCATGGGGGTGGTACAGACAGGTCGGGTGGAACTGGTTGAACTCCATGTTGGCCACCCGGCATCCGGCCCGCCAGGCCATGGCGATTCCGTCGCCGGAGGCACCGTCCGGATTGGTGGTGTACCGGTAGGCCTTGGAGGCGCCGCCGGTGGCGATGACCGTGAACCGGGCGCGAAACAGCTCAACGTGATTGTCCTCAAGGTTCAGGACATAGGCACCAACACAGCGATTGCCGGGCAGGTTCAGCTTGCGATGGGTAATCAGGTCAATGGCCACCCGGCCGGACTGTAGCTTGATATTGGCCCGGGCCGCGGCCTGTTCCGCCAGAGTGGTCGATACCGCGTGGCCGGTGGCATCTGCCGCGTGGATGATTCTCCGGCGGCTATGCCCACCCTCGCGGGTCAGGTGGAAGCCGGCGTTTTCATCTCGCGTAAAGTTGACGCCGGAATTGACCAGCCAGTCGATGCTTTCCCGGCCGTGTTCGACGGTAAAGCGGACGGCGTCCTCATGACACAAACCCGCGCCAGCGGCCAGGGTGTCCCTGACGTGATCTTCGGTGGAGTCATCGTCGTCCAGGACGGCGGCAATACCACCCTGGGCCCACAGCGTGGCCCCGCTGGTGATATCGGTCTTGCTGAGCACGCAGACACGCAAATGCTCGGGCAGGTTCAGGGCGACGGTCAGGCCGGCGGCACCACTGCCAATGATAAGAACGTCGTATTCGAAGGACTGTGGCATCGGGTTGTGATCGAGGGGCATAATGTGGATGCCTATTGAACTAAACTTTGTCCGTGCTGTCTATTTGGCCTGACAGTAAAGGCCTCTGACGCGGTCCAAGACATCGCGTGCCTGAAAACGCCGGACAGCTACTATGATTCAAAAAGCGCTCACGAAGACCGGCGAGCCGGTCAGGATAACAGGGAAGCCCGGCACATTCTCCATGACTCCCGACGAAGATCAGCGACAGGGCAGCGTTCCTGACAGCCAGACTGACCTGCAACTCGTGCGCAAGGTGCGCAACGGGGAGCGTTCTGCGTTCGATCTGCTGGTACTGAAATACCAGTCGAGGGTTGCCTCCATCATCAGTCGCTACGTGTACGACAGTCAGGAAGTCATGGACCTGACTCAGGAAACGTTCGTCAAAGCGTATCGGGCTCTCGACCGTTTCCGGGGTGACAGCGCGTTCTACACCTGGCTGTACCGGATTGCGGTCAATACCGCCAAGAATTTCCTGGAATCCCGGGGCCGAAGGCCGCAAGGCAGCGCCGATGTTGCCGAGGCGGAAACCTTTGAGGATGGCCAGCGTCTTCGTGATGTTGCCTCACCTGAGCGCCTTTTGCAGCGCCAGGAGTTGCAGGCCGAACTGCAGAATGCGATCGAGCACCTGCCAGAGGAACTCCGCTCGGCGTTTCTGCTTCGTGAGTACGAAGGCTTAAGTTACGAAGATATAGCGCGGATTCTTGAGTGCCCGATCGGTACGGTGCGTTCCCGCATCTTCCGTGCGCGGGATGCGGTTGATCGGCAGCTCGGACCGCTGCTCAATCATTCAGTGACATGATCAAGGTTGCTTCTTATGGATGATCGTCTCAGAGAAACACTATCGGCGATGATGGATGACGAAGCGGACGAGCTGTCTGTCAGACGCCTGCTGTCCCACGACGGGCAGAGCGAAGTCCGTGATCAGTGGCAGCGTTGGCAGCAGGTGCGCTGCCTGATGCATAGCAGGCCTTCGCCGGTCGACGGCTTCGATGTGAGCTATGGTGTCTGGCAGGCCCTGGAGGGCAAGCCGGTGCCCGGAATTCCAAAGGGTGGCGAGCGTTCGGCACCCCGAACCCGCTGGCAGTGGCCGGCGGTTGCCATGGTGGCGCTGGCCCTTGTGGTCGGATTCGGAGCCGGGGCCAACTGGGAAGCCCTGGACGCGCCCGCCGTTCCGGCGGTGGTAGCCTCCGAAGATCCGGTTGAAAAGGCACCGGAAGTCACTCTGCAGGGGCTGGATCAGGCCCAGTGGGATCATATGAGCCGGTATCTGCTGGAGCACGCACAGCACAACAGCGTGGCTGCCGGTCGCGGTGCCGTTGGCTATGCGCGTCTGGTAAGTGTGTCTGGTGGCGGTTATTGATGAGGTTGAGCATGGAGCAACAGGCGGACACTGATGGACACCCAACCGGCAACGACTATATACGCTGGCCGCTATTAACCCTTCTGTTTTTTCTCATATTACCCCTGAGGGCCGAGGAGCTGACCGCGGACCAGTGGCTTGAACGACTGGGACCCGCCCTGAATATGACCTCTTATCGGGGCGTCTTTGTATACGGGCGAGGCAGTCAGATGCACTCCCTGCAAATTGCCCATCGGTATCGGGATGGTATGGTGCAGGAACGCCTGGTTCTCCAGGATGGCGGCGGAGGCGAAATTGTTCGTAAAGGCATGGAAGTGGTCTGCGTACTGCCCCGTCGGGGGCAGGTCCGGCTGGATCAGGTTATTCCGTCGGGGCCTTTTGCCGAAGCCTACGCCGGTACCGGTGTCTCCATGAATCGCTGGTACACCGCGGAGCTTGCCGGCGAGGGGCGGGTTGCCGGGTATCCGGTTGTCGTGATTACCCTGACAGCCAAGGATGGACATCGGTACAGCCATCGTCTCTGGCTGGAAAAGAAGACCGCATTGCTGGTGAAAGGGCAAATAGGGTATCCGGACGGGACGGTGCTGGAGCACTTCCAGTTCACCAGCCTGGAGATCACCAACGATATTGCGGATGAGGAGTTTGAGATTCTGAGCAAGGGGCAGGAAGTGACCATTCCGCTCGAGGGCGACTCCGCATCAGCAGGTGAGCTGGCGGCGTCCGATGGCTGGAGCCTTGACTGGTTTCCCGATGGTTTTATGGTCGCAGCCACGCCTCGCTCAGGGCGTGGGCAGGCGATTGCCTATTCCGATGGCATCTCTGCCTTTTCCGTGTTTGTCGAGCCGGAGGGGGATGTTCAAATGCCGACCGGAGTCTCCCGAATCGGTGCAACGACCGTTTACATGCGGGCGCTGGAGATAAGTGGAGGTCGGTATCAGGTCACGGTGGTAGGCGAGATTCCTCCGGACACCGCGCGGCAGGTGGCCGAGTCGGTACGCGTAGAGGATGCGCTGGCGTTGAATGAGGTAGTTGATGATAACTGAGACCGGAAAAGTTGTGGCTGTGAAAGACGGTCGCGTCTGGGTGCAAACCATTCGCCAGAGCGCCTGCAGTACTTGCTCGGCACGCAGTGGGTGTGGTCAGCGAGTGCTTGCCGCGGCGACATCCGGTCGGGCCAATCAGGTGCTGGTCACGAATTCGGTGAACGCTGTTGTCGGGGATGAGGTGACTCTGGGCATTGATGAGCGGGCCCTGCTTGGCGCATCCATGCTGGCCTACGCCATTCCGCTGGTGTTGCTGGTTGTTGCCAGCGTGGCCGGCCATAGTCTATCCGGGGGGGAGGATCTTTGGGCCATAGTCGGCGCCGTTCTCGGGCTCGGCGCTGGCTTTTTCATCGGACGGGGGCTCCACGCCCGTTCAGGGGACGCTTATGAGCCAAGGCTGTTGCGGGTGAACCGGATTCCATCAGGCGCTGGCAGGTAGTTGCCGTGCAAACCCTACCGTTTTGTAAGTTGAAAAACAGTCCAGTCAACTCAAGATTACGTTTTGGGTATTGAAAACAAGGGAGTATGTCATGCCGAGACTAATTACTGCGGCTGTCCAGCCTGCACCCGCGCTCCGGGCCCAGGCTATGTTCGGGGCGCTGCTCATGCTGTCTTTATTGGTTTTGAGTGCCTGGAGTTCCAGCGCAGGTGCCCGGGGGCTGCCGGACTTCACCGATCTGGTGGAGGATAACTCCAGTGCTGTGGTCAACATCAGTACCACAGCTGCCCCCCAGAAAGGCAACACGTTCGGGTTGCCCTTCAATGAACGTGAATTTGAGGAATTGCCCGAATTCTTCCAGGACTTTTTCCGGCGTGGTCCCCGGGGTGATTTCGGCGGTCCGGGCGGTAACCGGCCTCCCCGCCAGTCAATGGGCTCTGGGTTTATTGTTTCTTCCGATGGCTACATCCTGACGAACAACCACGTTGTGGAAGGTGCTGAAGAGATCATTGTGCGCCTGAGTGATCGCCGGGAATTGCCTGCCAAGCTCGTGGGTACGGACCCCCGGTCCGACCTGGCGGTTCTGAAATTGAGCGATGGCGATGACCTGCCGGTGGTTCAGGTCGGCCGTTCGGAAGATCTGGAAGTTGGTGAATGGGTGTTTGCCATTGGTTCGCCATTCGGCTTCGACTACACGGTAACCGCTGGCATTGTCAGCGCTCTGGGGCGGTCCCTGCCGTCAGAAAACTACGTGCCATTTATCCAAACTGACGTGGCCATCAACCCCGGAAATTCCGGTGGTCCTCTGTTTAACCTGGATGGCGAGGTGATTGGTATCAACTCTCAGATCTACACCCGTTCCGGTGGCTTCATGGGGGTATCCTTCGCAATTCCGATCGACGATGCGATGAACGTGTTCCGTCAGATTCGTGATAACGGTCGTGTGGCCCGTGGCTGGCTCGGTGTGCTGATTCAGGAAGTGAACCGGGATCTGGCTGAGAGTTTCGGCCTGAAGCGTCCTCGCGGTGCGCTGGTTGCTGAGGTGATCGATGGTTCTCCCGCGCAGGCGGCTGGTCTGCAGTCGGGTGATATCGTGCTGGAATACGAAGGTGAGAATATCCAGCTTTCGTCCGATTTACCGCCGAAAGTTGGCCGCACGCCCATTGGGGAAACGGCCACGCTGACGATACTTCGCCGCGGTGAGGAAATGGAGCTGGGCGTGAAGATCGGTGCCTTGCCCGAACAGGGTGGTGAGTTGGCGGCTGCGCCGTCCGAGGGTGGTCCGGCCTCCTCGTCCGCACCGCTGGGCCTGACCGTAGAGCCCATTCCGAGGGAGTTTGCCGACTCACTTGGCGTCCAGGAGGGCGTGCTGGTTACTGAAGTGGCTCGCGGGCCAGCCTTCGAGGCGGGCATTCGCCAGCGAGACGTCATTACTGAGATCAACCGGGAAACCGTGTCCTCCGTGGCTGACTTCCGGAATGTGGTCGAATCGCTACCCGAGGGAAAGGCTGTTTCGGTGCGTGTGGTCAGGGAAGGGCGTGCTCTTTATCTCGTCATGAAGCCCTGATCGAGCCAAATTAGGAAGGCGTCTGAAGCTGAGCCCCCGGCTGGTGTCAAAAACGACACTTCCGGGGGCTTTTGTTATACTTGCTCGCATTTCAAGCAGAGCGGCCAGGGATTGGAACAGACCAGATGACGAAGAAAAAGGATCTCACGACAGGGCAACTGCTGTCCTTGCGTCATGGATGGGCAGCGTGGCTGGTGTTGGCTGTTGCTCTTGGGGCTACCGTCCTGTTGTGGCAGTTGTCGATTCGTCTGGTTGAAGACCGCACTGAAGCCCGTTTCCGTACCCAATCCCTGCAGCTCAAAACCGCCATTGAAGAGCGTCTTCTCAACTACGAACAGGTGCTCGCTGGCGGTGCGGGACTGTTCTCCGTGACTGGAAGCGTCACCCGCGATGAGTGGCGAGAATACATTGAGAAGGTCGATATCAATCGGTATTACCCCGGCATACAGGGCATCGGTTACGTGCGCAGGATTGATGTACGGGACATGGCCGATCACATCGCCTTTGTTCGCGCCAACGGCATTCCCGGTTATCTGGTTCGCCCCCTGGGTACCGGTCCGGACTATTACCCCATGGTTTATCTCGAGCCAGGTACCGATCGCAATCGTCGAGCCCTGGGCTACGACGCGTTCAGCGACCCGGTGCACCGCGAAGCCATGGAGCGGGCGCGGGACGAGGCGGCTCCGATGGTTACCGGCAAGCTGGTGCTGGTGCAGGAAGAGCTGGCTGAGGATCAGGCAAGCTTTCTCATGTACTACCCCGTGTACCAGGGAGGGGAGGCTCCGAGTAACCGCACAGAACGCCGGATGATGCTGTCTGGCTACGTATTCAGTGCGTTTCGGATGAATAATTTGATCGACGGTATCGTTGGTCTGATTTCGCCGTTTCTCGATGTCCGTATTTACGACGAGGGGGTCCCCGAGAAGGACTTCCTGATGTATGGCTCCAACCTCGGGTCGCTGGACGAGCTTTTCAGTTTCCAGATGAACCAGACTGTCTCTGCCGGCGGTCGTGACTGGTTGCTCCAGACCCGCTCCACGCCAGCGTTTGATTACCTGGCGTCGGATCCACGCCCGTCCATCGTGCTGGGCAGTGGTGCCGCCATCAGTGCACTGTTGTTTCTGTTGGTTCTGGCATTGATTCGCTCCCGTCTCATGGCGCAGGTGAGTGCGGGTCGCTATCGGGCGATCACCGAGGGTGCGGCAAACGTCACCCTGGTGATGGATCGCGAGGGACGTGTGACCTTTGCCAGCCCCTCCAGCTACGACATCCTGGGATTTGATCCGGCACAGCTTCCCTCGCTGGCGCTGGATCCGCTGGTGCACACCGATGACTGGCCGAAGTTGCAGGAGTGCTTCGAAGAAGCCGTGGGGCACTCGGGCCGTCCGGTGCCGGTTACCCGGGCACGTATTCGTGATGCCGGAGGAGAATGGCGTGAAATGGAGGGTACCTTCACCGCCATGCTGGCGACGCCGGGGGTCAACGGCGTTGTACTGAGCCTGCGGGATCTCACGCAGTTGAAAGCGGCGCAATCTGAATTGCATCGCCTGGCGTTCTACGACCCGCTGACCGGACTGGCCAATCGTCAGCTGTTGCGAGACCGGTTGAAGCATGTGGTGACTGGCAGCCGTCGGTCCGGAGAAACGGCGGCGCTGATGCTGTTGGATCTGGACGGATTCAAGAGAATCAATGACACCCTTGGTCATGACGCAGGTGACGAATTGCTGTGCCAGATTGCACGCTGGCTGGAAGGCGGTGTCCGGGAAGACGATTCGGTGGCACGGCTGGGTGGCGATGAGTTTGTGGTTCTTTTGTCCCGAGTTGGCGGGCCGGAAGACGCAGGCCGGGTGGCCGGGGGCATCCTGGAGCGTTTGTGTCAGCGGGTGCGGTTGAACGATCACGAGGTCGCAGTCACCGTTAGCATCGGTATCACCATGATCCCGGACGATAGCGAAGATCCGGTCACCCTGATGAAATACGCCGATCTGGCTATGTACAAAGCGAAGGAGCTGGGGCGCAATAACTTCCAGTTCTTCACTCCGGCCATGAACATCAAGGCCGCCCGCCGAATGCTGCAGCAAGAAGAACTTACCTCGGCGCTGAACGAGGATCGTTTTGTCCTGCACTACCAGCCCAAGGTGGATCTGGCCTCCGAGCGGGTGATAGGGGTTGAGGCGCTCTTGCGTTGGCACCATCCCGAGAAGGGTCTGGTTCCGGCGAGTCAGTTTATCGGACTCGTGGAGGAAACCGGGATGATCGTGCGACTTGGTGAGATGGCGTTGCGCCAGGCCTGCATCCAGGTGCAGGCGCTGGAACGGGCGGGCTTCGAGTCACTGAAAATGGCCGTCAACCTCTCGGTGCGCCAGCTGATGGATAACGGTTTTCTCGACATGGTGCGGCAGGTCATTACTGAAACCGGGGTGTCGCCAGATCGTCTGGAACTGGAACTTCCGGTTCAGCTTCTGAATGAAGATGCCCGAACCGTCAGGGAAGTGCTGGTGGCACTGCACGATCTCGGTGTGTGCCTGATCCTGGATGATTTTGGTACGGGTACCTGTTCACTGGTGGCGCTTCAGCAGCTGCCTCTGGATGTGGTCAAGATCGACCACGAGTTCATTCGAGATATTCCCTACAACGTCAGCGCTACTGATGTGGCGTCCGCGGTCATTGCTCTTGCCCACAAACTACACCTGACTATCGTGGCTGAAGGCGTGGAAACGCCCCAGCAGCTGAGCTTCCTGAAAACGTCCGGTTGCTCCCAGTGCCAGGGTAATCTGTTCAGCTACCCACTCGACGAGGATACCCTGATCGGTTTCCTGATCCGGCAGTACGAGAAGCCCCTCATCTCCTGATCATGGCAATGCGGGCCGGTAACCGGTAAAATCACGCCTTTGCCGGCCTCCGGCAGCGGCCTGTCTGGGCCCAATTCTTCGTCCAATTGTGAGTACGCATCATCTGTGAGTGAACTGAGCCGAATCCGTAACTTCTCCATCATTGCCCACATTGACCACGGTAAGTCGACCCTGGCAGATCGCTTTATCCAGATCTGCGGCGGCCTGACAGACCGTGAAATGGCGGAGCAGGTGCTGGACTCCATGGATCTGGAACGAGAGCGAGGGATCACCATCAAGGCGCAGAGCGTGACGCTCAATTACAAGGCGCGGGATGGTCATGAATACAAGCTGAACTTTATCGACACACCCGGGCACGTGGACTTCTCCTACGAGGTTTCACGCTCTCTCTATGCGTGTGAGGGGGCGTTACTGGTGGTGGATGCGGGCCAGGGCGTGGAGGCTCAGTCGGTCGCGAACTGCTATACCGCCATCGAGCAGGGGCTGGAAGTGGTTCCGGTGCTCAACAAGATGGATCTGCCGCAGGCCGAGCCGGAGCGGGTTGCTGCCGAAATCGAGGATATTATCGGCATTGAGGCCGTTGACGCGGTGAAATGCAGCGCCAAAAGTGGCTTAGGCGTCGAGGATGTGCTGGAA
Source organism: Marinobacter sp. F4216 (assembly GCF_019931195.1). GTDB lineage: Bacteria > Pseudomonadota > Gammaproteobacteria > Pseudomonadales > Oleiphilaceae > Marinobacter > Marinobacter suaedae. Next base: position 75,829 of record NZ_JAIOUO010000002.1, read on the forward strand.
GACCTGATCAAGCGCATTCCACCTCCCAAGGGCGATCGCCAGGCTCCCCTGCAGGCGCTGATTATCGATTCCTGGTTCGATAATTACCTCGGTGTTGTGTCTCTGGTTCGTGTCACCGAAGGCACCCTTCGCAAGGGCGACAAGATTGTCATGAAATCGACGGGCCGTGTATGGGGCGTCGACAAGGTGGGCATCTTCAACCCGAAGCAGACAGATACCGGCATCCTGGAGGCCGGTGATGTCGGTTTTGTGGTGGCCGGTATCAAGGATATCCACGGCGCGCCGGTGGGCGATACCATCGTGCACCAGAAGCATGCGGAACAAACGCCGATGCTGCCGGGCTTCCAGAAGATCAAACCCCAGGTATACGCTGGCCTGTTCCCGGTCAGTGCGGACGATTACGACGATTTCCGCGATGCCCTGGAAAAGCTAACCCTCAACGATGCTTCCCTGTTCTTCGAGCCGGAAAATTCTGACGCTCTCGGGTTTGGTTTCCGCTGTGGTTTCCTGGGCATGCTCCACATGGAGATTATCCAGGAGCGTCTTGAGCGCGAATACGATATTGACCTCATCACCACCGCGCCAACGGTGATCTATGAAGTTATCACCAAGCAGGGTGAGACCCTGTCGGTCGACAACCCCTCGCGGCTGCCGGATATTGGCTCCATCGAAGAGATGCGAGAACCCATCGTGGAGGCCAACATCCTTGTGCCTCAAGAACATCTGGGGAATGTGATTGCGCTGTGCGAAGAGAAACGTGGCGTACAGAAAAACATGCACTTCATGTCATCCCAGGTGCAACTGACTTACGAGCTGCCGATGGCGGAAGTAGTGATGGATTTCTTCGACCGAATCAAGTCGGCGAGTCGGGGTTTTGCCTCACTGGACTACCATTTTGTGCGGTTCCAGCCGGCGAACCTGGTGCGCCTGGATGTGCTGATCAACGGCGATCGGGTGGATGCGCTGGCACTGATCGTTCACAAGGACCAGTCCCATTACAAAGGACGCCAGCTCATCGAAAAGATGAAAGAGCTGATTCCCCGTCAGATGTTTGATATCGCCATTCAGGCGGCCATCGGCACTCAGGTGGTGTCCCGGGTAACCGTCAAGGCGTTACGCAAGAACGTAACGGCCAAGTGTTATGGTGGTGACGTGAGTCGGAAGAAAAAGCTTCTACAGAAGCAGAAAGAAGGCAAGAAGCGCATGAAGCAGTTGGGCAATGTCGAAGTGCCTCAGGAAGCGTTTCTGGCGGTATTGCAAGTGGACAAATAACAAAAAGGCTTCTGGATGGATATTGATTTTCCCCTGGTGCTGGTAGTTCTGACCTTCGCAACGGGTCTGATCTGGCTGGCGGATAAACTGTTTTTACGGGAGCGGCGTCTGGCCGCGGCTCGTGCTGGTCAGCCAGCGGACTCTGCAGCCGTAGCAGGGGAAGGCGAGGAGCCCAAGGAACCCTACCTGGTTGACCTGAGCCGCTCGTTTTTTCCGGTACTGGCCATCGTACTGGTCTTGCGGTCGTTCCTGGTAGAACCGTTCCAGATTCCTTCCGGGTCCATGCTTCCGACTTTGGAAGTGGGCGACTTTATTCTTGTTAACAAGTACGCCTACGGCCTTCGGCTGCCCGTAGCCGGCACCAAGGTGGTCGAGTTGGGCGATCCGGAACGCGGTGATGTGATGGTCTTCCGTTACCCTCAGGATGGTTCAACCAACTACATTAAGAGGGTCGTAGGGCTGCCGGGGGATGAAATCCGTTACCGGGACAAGCAGCTGTTTATCAACGGTGACAAGGTCGAAAGCCAGTTTATTGCCCGATTGCCGCCGGTGGAACTCCGCCGGGAGGACCTGGGTGATCTCGAGCATGATATTTTCCTGACCATGGGGCGCCCGGGTGTCGAAGGCGAGGGTGAATGGGTTGTGCCAGAGGGTCATTACTTTGTCATGGGTGATAATCGGGACAACAGCAACGACAGCCGGTACTGGGGGACTGTCCCGGACGAGCTTGTGGTTGGAAAGGCATTTGCGATCTGGATGCACTGGAAATCGCTGACCAGTCTGCCGTCCTTTGATCGCGTAGGTGGTATCGAATAATTCCAACGAGTCTGGAGTGCAGTAAACATGAACGAAAATAAAATCTCTGGCATTGGACGTCAGCGTGGTGCTTCTGGCCTGACCATGATGGTCATGGTGCTTTTCTTCGGCGGCTTGCTGACCCTGGTGATCAAGCTCGGTCCTGCGTATATGGATGACTATACGATTCAACAGACTCTGGAGGGCCTGGAAGGTACCAAGGGACTTTCCAAGATGGGGCCTGCCCAGGTGCACGCCCTGATTAATAAGCGCCTGAGCGTAAATAACGTCCGAACCCTCGAGAAAGAGGCCATTACCGTCGAGAAAAACGGCGAGTTGGTTGCTCTGCTTGTTGATTACGAAGTCAGGACAAACCTGTTCCGCAATGTGGATGCGGTCGTCCACTTCAAACACGATTACGAGATGAAGGGCCAGTGAGTTCGCAACCGGATCTTGATCAGCTTCAGCGGCGCATCGGGTATCAGTTCAAAGAGCCCGAGCGTCTGACGCTGGCGCTCACCCACCGCAGTTACGGCAATCAGAACAATGAGCGGCTGGAGTTCCTTGGGGACTCCATCGTGAATATGGTGATTGCCGAGTACCTGTACTGCCATTTCGAAAAGGCTCGCGAAGGGCAGCTCAGCCGCCTGCGTGCCAGAATGGTCAAGGGTGTGACCCTGGCTGAGATCGGCCGGGAATTCCAGCTGGGACAATACCTCAGGCTGGGTTCCGGCGAGCTGAAAAGCGGCGGATTCCGGCGGGAGTCGATTCTGGCCGATGCGGTTGAGTCCATTATCGGTGCTATTTACCTCGACAGTGATTTCGAGACCTGCCGGGAAAAGGTGCTGCACTGGTTTACGCAGCGGCTCCAGAATCTGGACTTGCAGGATACCCAGAAAGATCCAAAAACACGCCTTCAGGAATACTTGCAGTCCCGGCAGTTTCCGTTGCCTCGGTACGATGTGATCTCGGTAGATGGCGAGGCCCACAATCAGACTTTCCATGTCTCGTGCGCCCTGCCGTCACTGGACAGGAAAACCACCGGCACCGGCAGCAGTCGACGAATCGCCGAGCAGCAGGCGGCCCGCAATGCCCTGAAAGAACTGGGCGTGGAGACCTCGTAATGAACGATATTACCCGACCGGACAACCCTGACAGTCGTTGTGGATTTGTAGCCATCGTGGGCCGTCCCAACGTGGGCAAGTCCACCCTGCTGAACCATATCCTCGGACAGAAGCTCAGCATCACCTCCCGCAAGCCTCAAACCACGCGGCATCAGGTCCTTGGCATCAAGACCGATGGTCCGGTGCAGGCGATCTATGTCGACACGCCGGGGATGCATGAGGAAGAACCCCGCGCACTGAACCGGTATATGAACAAGGCTGCAACCTCGGCTTTGATCGATGTGGATGTTGTCGTGTTCGTTGTTGACGAGATGAACTGGACCGCTGGTGACGAGATGGTTTTGGAGAAGCTCAGTCGCCTCAAGTGCCCGGTCATCCTTGCAGTCAACAAGATCGACAAGCTCGAAAAGCGTGAGGCGATGCTGCCCCATCTCGAGATGCTGTCGAAGAAACGGGATTTTGCCGAGATCATCCCCCTGTCTGCCCTGAAGGAAAATAATCTGGAACCGCTGGAAGAGGCGGTGGGGCGTTACCTGCCCCAGAGTATCCACTTCTACCCGGACGACCAGATTACTGACCGTAGTGAGCGTTTCCTGGCCTCGGAGATCGTGCGGGAGAAAATCACCCGCCAGTTGGGGGCGGAGTTGCCTTATTCGGTGGCCGTGGAAATTGAAGAATTCAAACACCAGGGCAAGACCCTGCACATTTCCGCGCTGATCCTGGTCGAGCGGGAAGGGCAGAAAAAGATCATGATCGGAGATAAGGGCGAGCGTCTGCGCCGTATCGGGCAGGAAGCCCGGACCGACATGGAGAGGCTGTTTGGCAGCAAGGTCATGTTACGCCTGTGGGTCAAGGTCAAGCGTGGCTGGGCAGACAGCGATCGGGCCCTGAAAAGCCTTGGCATGAACTCCAACTGAGGCCCGAATGCGCGGGACAGTGCACCAGGAGCCTGCCTATGTGATTCACCGCCGGCCCTGGCGTGAATCCAGTCTGCTGGTTGAACTGTTCACCCTGAACGCCGGGCGTGTCGCGCTGATCGCACGGGGAGCTAGCAGCGCCAGGAGCCCGCTCAAGGCGCAGCTCCAGCCCTTCCAGCCCCTGCTGGTTGACTGGACCGGGCGGGGAGAGCTGAAAACCCTGACCAGTGTCGAGGTTCGCCGTGGCCCCGCGCCAACGCGCACGGCTTCGCTGTACAGCGGCCTCTACCTGAACGAGCTTCTCCAGCGCGCTCTTCCCGTCGCCGACCCTCATCCCAAGGTGTTTGCTGCCTACATCGATGCCATTTCAGCGCTGGCGGATGCGACCGATGTCGAGCCGGTCTTGCGGCGATTTGAGGCGGCGTTCGCCGAAGCCTTGGGCTATGGTTTTGCGTGGGACCTGGCCACCGACGTGGGGCAACCTGTCTTGCCCGAGCAAAGCTATGGCTATGATCCGGAGCAGGGGATTGTTTTGAATGCGGGGCCGGGAACCCGGTTACAAAACCTGCCTGGAGAAGCGCTTCTGGCACTTGCTCGGGGCGAATTGGAACAAGCCTTGTGCCGGCAAACCGCAAAGCGCGTTATGCGGGTGCTGACGGACCATCTCCTGCAAGGCAAACCACTGCATAGTCGGACATTATTCACCCACCTTCGGGGAGAACGGAATGAATCCTAGAGTTTTACTGGGCGTAAATATCGACCATGTGGCCACACTGCGACAGGCCCGTGGCACCCGCTATCCGGATCCGGTTCAGGCCGCGATCCTGGCTGAGGAAGCCGGCGCTGACGGAATTACCATTCATCCGAGGGAAGACCGTCGCCACATCCAGGATCGGGATGTCCTCATGTTGAGAGACATTCTGCAGACCAAGATGAATCTGGAAATGGCGGTGACCGATCCCATGCTGGCGTTTGCCGAGCAGGTTCGTCCCGAATGTGTGTGCCTGGTGCCTGAAAAGCGGGAGGAGCTGACCACCGAAGGGGGGCTCGATGTCATTGGGCAGGAGAACCGCGTTGCCCGGGCCTGTGAGCGTCTGGCTGGCTTTGGTGCTGAGGTGTCGCTGTTTATTGATCCGGACCCGGACCAGATTGATGCGGCGGTACGCTGTGGTGCTCCGGTGATTGAACTGCACACCGGCGAGTACGCCGAGGCGAAAACACCGGAAGAACTGGAGAAAACCCTGAAGGTGATTGCCGATGCGGTGGTCTATGCCCATTCGCAGGGGCTCATCGTCAATGCTGGCCATGGTCTGCATTACCACAACACCGAACAGGTTGCCGCGATTCCTCACATCAACGAGTTGAACATCGGCCATGCCATTATTGCCCGCGCTGTGTTCACCGGGCTGAAAGAGGCGGTTCGTGAAATGAAGGGGATTCTGGACCGGGCGCGGGGGCTGGGCTGACCGGCCTCCCACCCATCCATACGCGGGAAATCAGGTGCTTTCCTCTGTTTCCGGTCGTTGTTCCCTGAACAGTTGCTGCCAGTCGGTTTGATCGCTCCAGATCTGTAGCCGCTCCATGGCGGATACGAGCTGCGCCTTGTGGTGCTCAAGGTCCGGTGCGTGTCGTTTCAACGCAGTCTCAAGCCGGTTGGCTGCCGCACGAAGTTCCGGCACACCGCAGTAACGGGTTGCTCCGTGCAGCTTGTGTACGCAGTCAAGGAGCCCCTCCAGATCGTTGTTGTCCCAGAGTTCCTCAACCCGATCGCGGTCCAGTTCCATTTGCTCCAGAAGCATGCTGAACAGCTCTTCCGCCAGATCGGTTTTGCCAGCTGCAAGTTGAATGCTTTCCTCGATACTGACGCAGTCCTGCTGCATTTTCCGGGCCGAGGGGCGAATCGACAGGTGGGTGTCTCGCACTTCGGGTACCCGACAGTGCTCAGAGACCGGTGTGTTCCCATGGCACACGTATCCGGTGTATTCCCGGATGATGTCCACCAGCTGAGCGCTGCTGATGGGCTTGGGCATATAGCCGTCAAAACCCTGCTGAACAAGGCGTTCCTGTTCATCGGCCAGGGTGTGGGCGGTCAGGGCGATGATGGGCGTTCGGTGTGACGCCGGATCCATTTCCCGCAGCCGGGCGGTGGTTTCAACGCCATCCATGCCGGGCATCTGCAAGTCCATGAACACCAGGTCGAAGGGATTGCCCCGACTCTTGCTCAACGCTTCGAACCCGCTGGAGGCGCCCACGGCCTCGATCTGGTAGTCATCAAGCAGGGTCATGATGAGCTTGAGATTCGCCTCATTGTCATCCACAGCGAGGATCCTTGGTGCGGTTCCTCCTGGCAGCGGCTGAACGGGCGTCGTGGCTGCCAGCGACGTTCGGCCTGCGGAACTGACGCCATGAACAAGCAGCACAAGTTCATCGTAGAAGGTATCGCGGCACACGGGTTTGGTAATGTGCCCGCTGGCCAAGCCGGATAGCGGCGGGTCCTGGGTTTCCAGGGTGGGTGTCAGCAGCAGTGTCCGGCAATCCCGTTCGATCTCCAGGTTGCGCACCAGACCGCAATACTGGCTCGAGTTCAGCAGGTGCCGGGTAATGCCAATAATGGCGAGGGCGTAGCCGGCCTGATCTTTCTGTGCTTCCTCGATGCGTTCCTGCAGGGCCGCCGGCGAGTTCACCCGGTCCACTGTCATGCCCCAGTCACGCAGGAGGTGCTCAACGGCCAACCCGGTGGTCTGTTGTTGCTCCAGATAAATGACGCGTTCGCCTCGGAGCGAATCCTTGGGATCGATGGTGTCGCTGCCGGCGGCGATGTCCGAGGTCAGGGTAAACCAGAACGTCGAGCCCTTGCCCAGTTCGCTTTCCAGGCCGATCTTGCCGCCCATCTCCTCGACGAGTCGCTTGGAAATAGCCAGCCCCAGTCCCGTGCCGCCGTATTGACGAGCGGTGGAGGCATCCGCCTGACTGAACGCATTGAACAGGGATTGCTGCTGGGCGCGGGACAGCCCGACGCCAGAGTCGGTGATGCTGATGCGCAGGGTGACACGGCTGCCGTCTGCGGTTTCGCTTTCTTCTTCCAGGCTGGCGCGAAGGACAACCTCGCCGGTCTGGGTGAACTTGATGGCGTTATTCAGCAGGTTGGTGATGACCTGTTTCACCCGCAGCGGGTCGCCAAGAATGCCATCCGGTACGTCATTGTATACCAGCGGCACCAGATCCAGATTCTTGGTGTGGGCTGCCGGTGCCAGCATGGTCATGACCTCTTCCACCGTGTCCCGAATCTGGAAAGGCACCCGGTCCAGAATCAGCTTGCCGGCCTCGATCTTCGAGAAGTCGAGGATGTCATTGATGATGGTCAGCAGGATTTCCGACGACTTGCGAATGGTATTCAAGTGATCTCGTTGCTGGCGGGGTAGCGGGCTTTTGAGAAGCAACTCGGTGAAGCCAATGATCCCGTTCAGCGGCGTACGGATTTCATGGGACATATTGGCCAGGAATTCCGACTTGATGCGGCTGGCCTCCAGGGCTTCCTTGCGGGCGAAGTCCAACTCGATGTTCTGGATTTCGATGGTTTCCAGGGTTTCCCGAAGGTCTTCCGTGGCCTGGTCAATGTTCTGCTGCATTTCAGCCTGGGCCTGGCTCAATTCGGCTGCCATGGCGTTGAGCCCGGATTCCAGTTGCTCGAACTCCGGGCCGGCTTCCGTGTGAACCCGGGTGTCGAGCATGCCTTCTTTGAATTTTGCGACCGCTTCGTTCAATTCAAAGATCGGTGAGGTGAAGGCCCGGCTCAGGCGCAGTGCAACCGCAAGGCTGAGCCCCACACCTGCCAGAACCAGCAGTAGTGAAATCAGGAGCGCCTTATAAGTTTCCTTTTCGGTACGGATGTGGGACATCTCGACAGCGACCCAGCCCATGGGTGCCTGGGGCTGGGACATGGGTTGTCCGGCTTCCGGTGCCAGCATGGTCTCAATCATCAGGTCCTGCAGGAACACGGGGGTGATGAAGCGGGTGCTGTGCTCGAGCCGGAAGTTGGTGGCCGCTTCCCCTGAAAGCTCATCGGATGTCAGCGTATCCGACCCAACCGGCCCGGTGTGCAGCAGGCGGTTGCCTTCGCGATCAAAAAAGGTGATGGAGCGGACGTCCTGCTCCTCAAGCAGTGCTTTAGACAGACTGTTGAGGAGACTCCGGTTGGCGGTGAACAGCCCGTATTCGGAACCTGCGGCCAGCTGACGGGACAGGGACTCGCCCCGGTCTTTCAGCAGGCTTTCAATGTTGGTGACCCAGCTATACGTAAAGAACATCCCCAACATGAGTGTGGTGAGCAGGGTGGGAACCAGGGTTACCACCAGCACCTTTTTGCGAATGCCCCAGCGTCGCATAGTCTGATCCCGAATTCTTGTCTGGCCCTGAGCCTCTGGAAAGAAGTGCCCCGGACCTGCCTTCCCTGTCTTGACTGATTACCAGCAGGCGGCTGCGTTAACACGGCCTCCCGTGCCCACTGAAAAGTCGATACAGTTATAGCTGCCAGTCATGGATATAGCTAGAAGCTTTATTGGGAGATGGCGCTCATAACGCGTATCATGCCTACCTCAAAAGTGTACCACAGGGTAATGATATGAATTTCCCCACAATTGAAGATTATGTAGGGCATACCCCATTGGTTCGCCTGCAGCGTCTGCCGGGCGAGACCTCCAATATCATTCTGGCCAAGCTGGAAGGCAATAACCCTGCTGGATCGGTCAAGGACCGGCCGGCGTTAAGCATGATCCAGGAAGCCGAGCGTCGGGGCGCCATCCAGCCCGGCGATACGCTGATCGAAGCCACCAGTGGCAATACCGGCATCGCCCTGGCCATGGCAGCTGCCATCAAGGGTTACCGGATGGTTCTGATCATGCCTGCCAATATGAGCGAAGAACGACGCGCTTCCATGCGTGCCTACGGGGCAGAAATCGTGACGGTCAGTCAGGAAGAGGGCATGGAGGCGGCCCGTGATCTGGCCCAGCATATGGAGGCAATGGGTAAGGGCAAGGTGCTGGACCAGTTCAGCAACGAGGACAACCCTCTGGCCCATTACCGAACCACCGGCCCGGAAATCTGGCAGCAGACGGAGGGGCGTATCACCCATTTCGTCAGCTCCATGGGCACCACGGGCACCATTATGGGCGTGTCCCGTTACCTGAAAGAGCGTAATCCGGATATCCGAATTGTAGGCTTGCAGCCGAAAGAGGGTGCCTCCATCCCCGGTATCCGTCGCTGGCCCGAGGCTTACCTGCCGAAAATTTACGACGCCAGCCGCGTCGATCAGGTCATGGACATTGACCAGCAGGAAGCCGAAGACACCATGCGTGCCCTGGCCGCCGAGGAGGGCATTTTCTGCGGGGTGTCTTCCGGTGGGTCGATTGCTGCCGCCCTGAAACTGTCTCGCCAGGTTGAAAACGCCGTTATTGTTGCCATTATCTGTGATCGAGGCGACCGATACCTTTCCACCGGCGTCTTTCCCGGCGCCTGAACCACCGTCTAACCGAGAGTAGTTTTATGAGCAGACGACGCCGCAAGGCTCTACCGACGGAGCCTGTGCGCTGTTCCATCGAGACCCTGAGCCACGACGGCCGGGGCATTGCCCGTCAGGATGGCAAGACCCAGTTTGTCGACGGTGCCCTGCCGGGTGAGACCGTGATGGCCAAGATGGTATCCACCCGCAGCAAATTTGATGAATTGCGGGCTATCGAGCTACTGGAAAGCGTGCCGGAGCGTCAGGAATCCCCATGCGGCTTTGCTGACCTGTGTGGCGGATGCAGTCTCCAGCACATGAGCGGCGATGCCCAGATTCGGTTCAAGGAAGATACCCTCCGGGAGCATTTTGCCCACTTCGGAGGCATTGAGCCGGAAGAGTGGATTGCTCCCATGCGCTCCGACAACACCCTTGGCTACCGCCGAAAGGCCCGTCTGGGCGTGCGTTACGTGACGGCGCGGGAGTCTGTGCTGGTGGGCTTTCGCGAGAAGCGCAACAGCTTCCTGACCGACATCGATCGGTGTGTGGTGATGGATCCGCGCATTGGCGAGCGGATCATGCCTCTTCGGGAGATGCTGCACGAGCTGGAAGCCTACAAGCGGATTGCCCAGGTGGAGGTGGCTTGCGGCGACGATGTGGCGGCTATGGTCTTCCGAAATATGGATGAACTGAGCGAGTCAGATCGCACGCGCCTGATCGAGTTTGGAAAGGCCCACGATTTGCATATTTACCTCCAGCCGAAAGGGCCTGACACTGTTCACAGAATCTGGCCAGAGTCCTCCGGGCATGGGGATGAGCGACTAAGCTATCGGCTGGATGAGTTCGATCTCACCATGCAGTTCCATCCCATGGACTTCACCCAGGTCAATGCGGGTATTAACCAGAAGATGGTTCATCGAGCGGTCGATTGGCTCGACATTCAACCGGGTGAACGGGTGCTGGATCTGTTCTGCGGTCTGGGTAATTTTACCTTGCCGCTGGCGCGCAGGGGCGGCCAGGTGGTCGGGGTGGAAGGCGATGATGCCATGGTTGTTCGCGGACGCGAGAACGCGCAGCTGAACGGTCTGGACAACGTCAGCTTCCACGGCGCCGACCTGCATGGTGATTTCACCGGTCAGAGTTGGGCGAAAGAGGGCTTCGACAAGATTCTGATTGATCCGCCCCGGTCTGGCGCCGAGGAAATCTGCAAGTACCTGACAGCGTTCGGCGCCGGCCGAATCGTCTATGTTTCCTGTAACCCGGCAACGCTGGCCCGTGATGCCGGGGTCATGGTGCGCAATGGCTATCGGCTGGTGCGTGCCGGTGTGATGGATATGTTTCCCCACACCACCCATGTTGAGTCCATTGCTCTGTTCGAGCGGGACGCTTCCTAAAGGTAGTTCGCCCTATGGGATAATGGGCGGTAACAAACAGGGACAGCGAAAACGCTATGGTAAAAGTCCGCGAAGATTACGTCGTCACTGAAGAGGGCGAGGTCGACATAGAGCGTTGCGTGCAGCACGTTTCCGGCCTGACGCAACTCGAAGACATTGATCAGTTCCGCCAGGCCTGTGAGAGGGCCGCGGAAGCTGACCTGCGGGCTATACGTGATGAACAGCAGTGGACTGAGGGCGCCAGCAGTTTCCGGATCGGGCTGGAAATGGTGCAGGTGCTGGCCGAACTGCATCTGGACCAGGCCAGCCTGGTGGCTGCCATGCTTTACCGGGCTGTACGCGAGGAACGTCTGCCGCTGGAAAACATCCGGCGGGAGTTCGGCGACGAGATTGCCGGGTTGATCAAGGGCGTTCTGCAGATGGCAGCAATTTCCTCCATTCATCATCCACTGAAAGGCAATGTCCTCGGCCAGAGCGAAGGCCAGCTCGATAACGTCCGTAAGATGCTGGTCACCATGATCGATGATGTACGGGTGGCCCTGATCAAACTGGCGGAGCGGACCAGCGTCATCCGGGCGGTCAAGAATGCGTCCGAAGAAAAGCGCATGCGGGTGGCGCGGGAAGTATTCGACATATACGCCCCCCTGGCTCACCGGCTTGGCATCGGTCACATCAAGTGGGAGCTGGAAGATCTGTCGTTCCGTTACCTGCATGAATCCGCTTACAAGAAAATCGCCAAGTTGCTGGACGAAAAGCGTCTGGCGCGGGACAGCTATATCCGCAGCGTGATCGAGATTCTGCAAGAGCAGCTGGAAGAGTCCGGAATCAAGGCGGAGCTTTCCGGGCGAGCCAAACACATCTACAGCATCTGGCGAAAGATGCGCCGCAAGGACATCGATTTTTCCCAGGTCTACGACGTTCGGGCGGTGCGCATTCTGGTGCCCGAAGTCCGGGACTGTTACGCCGCGCTGGGGATTGTGCACACGCTCTGGCGTCATATCCCGAACGAGTTTGACGACTACATCGCCAACCCTAAGGAAAATGGTTACCAGTCCCTGCACACCGCGGTGATTGGCCCCGAAGGCAAGGTGGTCGAGGTGCAGATTCGCACCCATCAGATGCACGAGGAAGCTGAACTGGGGGTGTGCGCCCACTGGCTGTATAAAGGCACTGACAAGAGCAACAAGTCCACCGGCTACGACGCCAAGATCAACTGGCTGCGCCAGGTTCTTGAGTGGCAGGAAGAGCTGGGGGATTTGTCCGGGCTGGCGGACCATCTCAAATCCGATGTGACCTCCGATCGGGTCTATGTCTTCACGCCCGAAGGCCACGTGGTGGATCTTCCCCAGGGCGCTACACCGGTGGACTTTGCCTACCGTGTGCACACCGAGATAGGTCATGCCTGTCGAGGAGCCCGGGTGAACAACCGCATTGTTCCTTTGACCTATCCGCTGAAGACCGGGGATCAGGTGTTTATTCTCACCTCTAACAACCCGGCTCCAAGTCGCGACTGGCTGAATCCCAGTCTCGGTTACATCCAGACCTCCCGGGCGCGTGCCAAGGTAACACACTGGTTCAAACAGCAGGACCGTGACCGGAACATTGTCGACGGCCGGGCTATTCTGGAGGACGAGTTCAAGCGCCTTTCCATTTACGACGTGAACCTGAACGATCTGGCCCAGAGGGTGAACTACCTCTGCGCTGATGACATGTTTGCCGCCATCGGCGCTGGCGATCTTCGGCCGGCGCACGTGGCCCACTGTGCCCAGCAACTGTTGGAACCGAAGAGCGAACAGCTCGATCTGAAGCTGGCACCCCAGCGACGCAAACCGATCCCGGCGGATTCAGACATCCATATCGTGGGGGTAGGCAAACTCAAGACCCAGGTGGCCAAGTGCTGCAAGCCCCTGCCGGGAGACCCCATCGGCGGCTATATCACGGTTGGCCGGGGCGTGACGGTGCACAGGCTCGACTGTCTGACCTTCCTGCACCTGCGGGAGTATGAGCCGAACCGGATCATCGAGGTGAGCTGGGGTGGCCAGCCCACGGCGGTGTATCCGGTGGACATCGAGATCGAAGCCTACGATCGTTCGGGTCTTCTGAGAGATATTACCCAGGTGTTGTCGGCCTCTAAAACGGACGTGGTGGCGCTGCACACACAAACCAACAAGGACGAAAACACCGCCACGATGACGGTAACGGTGGAGATTTCGAGCCTGGAGCAGCTGGCACGTTTGCTGGCGCAGATTCGTAATCTTTCGAACATTATCGACGTAAGACGCAGGCGCGGATGAGCTACTCAATCGATGATCTGAAAACGCTGATGGCCCGCCTCAGGGAGCCGGACACGGGTTGCCCCTGGGACACCAGGCAGACCTACAGCAGCATTGTTCCTCACACCATCGAGGAGGCCTACGAAGTAGCCGATGCTATTGAGCGGGGCGACTATGGTCATCTGAAGGACGAGCTTGGGGATCTGCTGTTCCAGGTCATCTTCTATGCGCAGATTGCCCGGGAGGAAGGTCGCTTCGAGTTTGACGAAGTGGTGGATAATCTGGTGCGCAAGCTCGTACGTCGCCATCCTCACGTTTTTCCGGCGGGCACGCTGGATAGCCGCATTGATCCCAACAACCGCCCGGACGAGGCCTGGATCAAAGAGAGTTGGGAGCGCATCAAGGCGGAAGAGCGTGCGATGATGCCCCCTGCGGAGGAAGAGCCCGGCCGGCTCGCTGGTATTGCCCGCACATTACCGGCCATGGCCCGGGCGGAAAAACTGCAGAAACGGGCTGCCCGGCACGGCTTTGACTGGCCAGACATTGAGCCGGTGTTCGATAAGCTGCATGAGGAAATTGACGAACTGAAGGAGGCCTGGACGGAACTTCAGGCTGGCACCGGCGATGCGGATGCCGTTGAAGATGAGATGGGCGATCTCCTGTTCGTTTGTGTGAACCTTGCACGCTTTTTGAGCGTAAATCCTGAGCAAGCCCTGAAGCGAACCAATCACAAATTCGAGTCCCGGTTCCGGGAGATCGAACGGATTCTGGAGCGGGAAGGGCGAAGCATGGATGATGAAAGTCTGGACGCCCTGGATGCTGTCTGGCAGTCGGTTAAGGGCGTTGAAAAAGGCAGCACTGGCACGTAGCGTGGGCTGGAAAAAAGTCGTAAGTACAATTCGTTACCAATTTCATGCCCCCTGAAAAGCCGGTTCGACTACACTTCTCCGCAGCGGAAATCAGAGTCCGTTCGCGATGAAAAAGATGCAGGAGTGAGGGCACGATGAAAATTAAGGATCTGGTCAATTACTGGGACAAACATGCGCGGGGACGGCTGACTCGCGACGCCTATTTTGCGGCTTTGTCTGACCAGCATCACAGTCGCCTGGAAAAGCTGGCGGCGCTTTATCCGATGAAATCTCCGCAGGACCTGATGCGGGATCTGGTGTCTGCGGCGCTGGACGAACTTGAAACCAGTTTCCCCTATGTTCAGGGAACCAAAGTTGTGGCGTACGATGAGGATGGTTTCGAAATCTATGAAGATCAGGGCTTGACGCCCAAGTTTGTCAGTCTGAGCCAGAAGCACATCCAGCGCTTGAAGGCTCGTCAGCTGGACTCAGTCGCCTGACCTTTCTTCCCTGATATCTCAGTCATGAAGCATCTGGAGCGCCGAACGGCGCTCCATTTCGTTGGGCCTCAGAACAAGGTGCCACGGCCCGATGGGTGTTACTTGGCTTTCTTGCTTTCCAGTCGGTCTTTCAATGGTGTCTGGCGCACCAGATCATCCAGCGCGGCGCTGATCATGTCGTTCAGGATGTCGCTTTCACTGCGGTCCGGATAGATCTCTGCCAGTGCTGCAATCCGAGCCGCATCTTCCAGCGGCAGTCTCAGATTGTAGTCGTGAGTGCGCTCAACTGTTTGCTTGTCGCTTTCCCAGTGCTTTGGCAGATCGGTTACTTTCATGTGGACTCCTAGGGCCGCCGGCGAGCTTCGCCAATAGACTTTCTGAACCAAACCTTAGTATCGTAAGTTTCGTTTGTCGCCGTCAATTAAAAGGACGTAACCGTGACCGAGCTTCACCCTGATCTTCGTGAAAATGTTCGCCTGTTGGGAGAGCTGCTGGGGCAGAGTATCCGACGATCCCCGGGGCAGGACTGTTTCGAGCTGATCGAGGAGATCCGAGCTGCCGCCAAGAGCGACCGGCTCCAGGAAGGCGATTCCGGTCAGCGTCTGGTCAGCCTGTTGGGTAAGCTGGGAGTTGACGAGCTGCTGCCGGTTACCCGCGCCTTCAACCAGTTTCTCAATCTTGCCAATCTGGCCGAGCAATATCACGGCATCCGCCGCAAGCGTGGGCACCAATCCGACCTGGTGGTTGAATCCTTGGGGGACGTCTTTGCTCGTTTGAAAGCAGGCGGCGTCAGCCCGGCAGAGCTGCACCAGAAAGTGGCGGATCTGCGGCTCGAATTTGTGCTGACGGCTCACCCGACGGAAGTCGCTCGCCGTACGCTGATTATGAAGTATGACGAGATGTCCCACTGCCTGGGGCAGTTGGATCACGATGATCTGCTGCCCGCCGAGCGGGAAGAGATCGTTGGCCGACTCTTCCGGTTAATTACGGAGGCCTGGCACACCGATGAAATACGCCATGAGCGTCCGACGGCGGTGGATGAAGCCAAGTGGGGCTTTGCGGTCATCGAACACAGCCTCTGGCATGCATTACCCCAGTTCCTGAGGAGTCTGGATGCCTCACTGATGGACGCGACGAGCAATGGTCTCCCCATGCAGGTGTCGCCCATCCGCATTGCATCCTGGATGGGCGGGGATCGGGACGGCAATCCGAATGTGACCCACGATGTCACCCGGCAGGTGTTTCTGCTTGGCCGCTGGATGGCGGCTGACCTGTTCCTGCGGGACATCAAGATGCTGCGTGCCGAGCTTTCCATGTGGCAGGCCAGCGATGAACTGAAAGGTGTGGTGGGCGATGCCCGGGAACCCTACCGCGAAGTGCTTGGCGGTCTGCGCGAGCGGCTGATCAAAACCCGCGATTGGGCCGAGGCCTGCATTAACGGTGAGCCGGCCGATGCTACCGGCATACTGTTTGAAAACGAGGATCTGACCGCGCCCCTGGAGCTGTGCTACCGATCGCTGGTGGCCTGTGGCCTGGACAGTATTGCCGATGGACCCTTACTGGACACTATTCGCCGTGCGCATACCTTTGGCTTGCCGCTGATTCGTCTCGATATCCGGCAGGAGGCCTCCCGTCACGCTGAGGCTGTGGCCGAGATGGTCAGTTATCTCGGCCTTGGGGACTACCTGTCCTGGTCGGAAGAGCAGCGGCAGGCGTTCCTTGTTGAGGAGCTGCAGGGCCGACGCCCTTTGGTCCCTCGCAACTGGGAGCCTTCAGATAACGTTCGCGAAGTGCTGGCCACCTGTGAAGTGGTTGCCGGACAGACGCCTCAGGCCCTGGGCTCCTACGTGATTTCCATGGCCAGCAAGCCTTCCGATGTGCTGAATGTCATTTTGCTGCTTCGCGAAGCCGGGATGAGGCACCCGATGCGTGTTGTGCCGCTGTTTGAAACTCTGGACGATTTGCGTGGGGCTCCTGAGAGCATGGAGGCCCTGTATCAGGTGGACTGGTACCGGCAGTACACCCAGGGTCGCCAGGAAGTGATGATTGGTTATTCTGATTCTTCCAAAGACGCCGGTCAGCTGATGGCCGCCTGGGCGCAGTACCAGGCCCAGGAAAAACTGACGGAAGTCGCCAGCCAGTATGGTGTGCACCTGACCCTCTTCCACGGGCGTGGCGGCACGGTCGGCAGGGGTGGCGGACCGGCCAACCGGGCGATCCTCTCTCAGCCCCCTGGGTCTGTGAATGGCAGTTTTCGAATTACCGAGCAGGGTGAAATGATCCGCTTCAAGTTTGGTCTGCCGGAACTGGCGGTTCAAAGCCTCACGCTTTACACCACAGCGGTTGTTGAAGCCACCCTGGCGCCGCCGCCTCAACCCGAACCGGGTTGGCGGGAGACCATGGACTGGCTGACAGAGCGGTCTCTGAAATCTTATCGTGAAGTGGTTCGGGAGCACCCGGATTTTGTGCCTTATTTCCGGCAGGTCACGCCGGAGCAGGCGCTGGGCAAGCTGGCCCTCGGCAGTCGACCGGCCCGGCGCAAGGCGACCGGCGGGGTGGAGAGCCTTCGGGCGATTCCGTGGATCTTTGCCTGGACCCAGATGCGTTTGATGCTCCCCAGCTGGTTGGGCAGTGACGTTGCTCTGGAAGAAGCGGCGCAGGAGAAAAAGCTGCCCCAGCTCAGGGAGATGATGCGAGGCTGGCCGTTTTTCCGAACGTACATCGACATGCTGGAAATGGTGGTGGCGAAGGCTGACCTCAGGATTGCCAGTTATTATGAGAAGACGTTGCTTGATGATCCGCAGCTCAAGGAGTTAGGCGCCGACCTGCGCAGTCGGCTGCAGCAGTGCATTCAGCGGCTGCTGGAACTCAAGCAACAGAGTGAGTTGCTGGAAGCCGAGCCGGTATTCGCTCACTCCATGCGGGTGCGCAATCCATACACGGATCCTCTGCACTATCTGCAGGCTGAGCTGCTTCGACGTAGCCGGCAAGGGGAGGAGCAGGGTGAAGTGTCGGAGTTGGTAGAGCGCGCACTGAAAGTAACCATGGCCGGAATATCGGCTGGCATGCGAAACACCGGTTAATTAGGGATGTGAAGAGTAGACTGCCGCTGACCTTCCAGGCACACAGCGCTGGCTGGGCTCTGGAACACTGCCCGACACCTCACGGAGTGTGCGGGCGGCAGATTGTCGTCCAGTCAGCGCCGGATTCTCTGCGGTTACCTTGGCAGTCCAACCCAGGATGGATGGCGGTTGCAGAGAACACTATGCTTCGGGACTGGTACGTAGGTCGACTTTCTCTATGAGGGCTGACTTCGTATAATGCGCGTTCTCTGAATCTGGAGGCCAGTGGGTGTCAAAGGATAGAGAGGTTGTCGCAAAGGTCAGAGCTTTTGCCGCAACTTTTCACACGATACTACTTATATTGGGAGCACAAACTTATGCGGATCATCATGCTAGGCGCACCGGGCGCAGGAAAGGGAACTCAGGCCCAGTTCATTACCGAGCGCTTTGACATCCCGCAAATTTCCACCGGTGACATGCTGCGAGCCGCGGTTAAGGCTGAGTCCGAGCTTGGCAAACAGGTCAAGGAAGTGATGGCGACCGGTGGGCTGGTGTCTGATGACATCATCATCGCTCTGATCGAAGAACGTATCCAGGAGCCGGATTGCAAGAATGGCTTCCTGCTGGACGGCTTCCCACGCACCATTCCTCAGGCCGAGGCTCTGAAAGACCAGGGCATCTCTATCGATTACGTGGTTGAAATCGCCGTAGACGACGAGGAGATCGTTAGCCGTCTGTCTGGCCGTCGGGTACACGAGGGCAGCGGTCGGATCTACCACGTCAAATACGATCCGCCCAAAGTTGAGGGCAAGGACGACGAAACCGGCGAACCGCTGGTTCAGCGCGAGGACGACAAGGAAGAAACCGTGCGTAAGCGCCTGGGTATCTACCACGACCAGACCGCTCCTCTGATTGGTTACTATCAGGACTGGGCCTCCAAGGAACCGGAAGCTGCGCCGCGTTACGTCCGCGTTGAAGGTGTTGGTAGCCTGGATAGCATTCGCGACCAGATCCTGTCCGAACTTAAATAAGACATCGGGATTTCCTCTCTGTGAAATTGCTGGCACTCGATACATCCTCGGAGGGTTGCTCTGCCGCCCTCCTGGTGAATGGTGCTTTGTCCGAGCGATTTGAAATCGCGCCCCGTGGGCATACGCGTCTGCTCATGCCTATGGTTCGCGAACTGCTTTCAGAAGCGGAGCTCGCACCTTCGGATTTGGATGCCTTGGCCTTTGCCCGCGGCCCCGGCTCGTTCACGGGGGTTCGGATTGCCACCGGCGTCATTCAGGGCCTCGCCTGGGGCCTCGAAGTGCCGGTGGTTCCTGTGTCCTCGCTGCAAGCAGTGGCGCTGGGGGCAATCGATGCCAACAGGCTCGACGATGGGGATGCCGTAGCGGTGGCCTTTGATGCTCGAATGAGCGAGGTGTACTGGGGCTGCTTCGCCTGTCAGGACAATTTGCCCATCCTGCAGGGGGAAGAGCGGGTTTGCCCTCCGTCTCTGGTGACGCTCGAAGGTGCTCCGAAACGCTGGATCGGTGCCGGAATGGGCTGGGCTTTCAGGGATCAGATGCCGGAGTCGGTGGTCAGCGAGGTTGATTCAGTAGACAAGTCGCTGGTGCCTCGGGCCGCCTGGGTTGCCCGGCTGGCAGAACAAGAGGTCCGGCACGGGCGGAGCGTCCCGGCGGAACAGGCTCAGCCAGTTTACATCCGGGACGAAGTGGCCTGGAAGAAGCTGCCCGGTCGGGAATAGGGCGACTTTTTTTCCGCCCGTACATCGCCCATACTTGCCGTTTACTTGTCCTTTTTCCTGAGTCCTGGTTACTTTCATGATTGGCGGCGTAGCATCTGGTAATTTCGGTGTTCAGACTGGCAGCAGCTCTTCCGGCAGGAAGCGCTCTGGGCCGGTTCGCGCGCTGGCTGACATCAGTATTCTGGTTTAATGAAACGGGCACGGAACGCACCCTCTTCCTCCGGTAACGGGCTGGCCATTGGCCGAAGTCCACTCGGTGATTCTTCTCTTACGTCCTCTCTCGCAGACAGCTTGGGCCTGCCCGACCTTGGGGTGGTTCGCCCCAAAGATGTCCGGGATTTTCCAGTCATTCTGTTTTCCGACGAACAGGGCTTGTGTCTGCAGGTAACCGGCAAAGGTGCCCCGGGCCCGGTTCGCGTGGACTTCGTTGCTGGCAAAATGGGTTACCGGCGCGAGCATGGCGGCGGAGTGGGGCAGCTGGTCGCCAAGGCAGTTGGAATGCAAAAAACCAAGGCAGCGCTGCATGTGCTCGATGCGACGGCAGGCCTGGGGCAAGACGGTTTTGTGCTGGCCAGTCTCGGCTGCACGGTAACCTTGTTCGAACGCAACCCGATCATTCATGCGCTGCTGGCCGATGGCCTGGCCCGGGCAGCACTCAATGTGGATTGTGCGCCCATCGTTGAGCGCATGACGCTGATGTCGGGCAGCAGTATCGACTGGCTATCGGAAGCCGGCCCGGATGCAGTGGACGTGGTGTATCTGGACCCTATGTTCCCGCATCGGGACAAGTCTGCGCTGGTCAAAAAGGAAATGCAGGTGTTCCGGCAAATCGTTGGTGACGATGAGGATTCCGCGCAGTTGCTGGCCGCCGCTCTTGACTGTGCGCGTTACCGCGTTGTGGTCAAGCGTCCCAGGAAGGCACCCTCGATTGAGGGTGCAGAGCCGGCAACAGTGGTCGAGGGAAAGAGCAGCCGTTACGACATTTATCCGATCAAGGCGTTGCCGGCCAGCTAGGCTCACGCATCCAGCATGGTGACTTGCTGGATGGCCTGCCGCTTCTCTATCCCCAGGACCAGCCGGGCATCGTCCGCTACCTCATCCAGGCCATCTCCGTAGCTGATCAGGCCGTTGTCATCGGTTGTGATGACATCGTTCTTCTTGAGATGGGCGATGAAATTGCGGAACAGAGTCTTGTCGAAAAACTCCGGTGCATTGAGGCCGAACAGAATGGACATGCGCTCGGCGAGCAGGGTGCTCTGATTTTCCAGTTCTTCGGCGGTCAGCTTGCCGGACCCATTCTTGCGCAGGATTCCCAGGGCGATGTGGTAGCGCTCCAGGGTCTGAATAATAAAGCGGGACAGTACCCGCAGGCGCAGCATCTCTTCTGTGCCCTCGGCAGGGCGACCAATCCGGCCGTCCTCCAGAGTGATCAGCAGCCCCTGATCGATCAATACATCAATCCACTGATCGATGACCTTTTCAGCATCGTCGGCGCTGTACTTCAGGAACAGTTCAGCCTGCAGATACGGATAGGCAACACCTGCCAGAAACAGGATCTTTTCCCTGCTGAGGGCATCCTTGTTTTCAAACAGACTGGCCACCAGCGCCGGCAGGGCGAACAGGTGCTGGATGTTGTTCCGGTAGTAGGTCATCAGGATGGCATTGCTGCCTTCCAGGGCAATAATGTCGCCCAGTTTCTGGGGCTGGCGCTCCACCAGACCCATATTTTCGCAGTAGGCCACCCAGTCCTTACCGCTCCCCTCGGGCAGAGTGACGGTATCGGCATAGGGGAAGGCTTTGAGTAGCTCGGCGTACTGATCCATCAGGCGGATCAGTTGTTTTTCGTCCATCGCCAGACGCTCGGTACCTAACAGGACGGTTGCGGTCATGCCAATCGGGTTTACTGCGACGGCAGCATTGATGTTGGCAGCCACCCGCTGAGAGAGCTGGTCCACCACGCTGTTGAGCCAGGCCGGGCGGTACTCCGAATCATAGGCTTCCTCGCGCCAGCTATTGTGAACTTCATCGAGCACGTCAGTCAGCGGAATTGCGTCGCCAAAGTTCAGCGCCACCTGGCCAAAGGAGTTGCTCAGCTTGCGAGCGGTCTTGGCCAGGGTGAAGATGCTTTCCTTCTGCTTTTTCTTGCCCCGAAGCTCACCCAGGTAGGTTCGCCCCTCCATCACTTTCTCATAGCCAATATAGACGGGCACGAACACGATGGGCTTGCGGTGATCCCGCAGGAAACTGCGCACCGTCATGGCCAGCATGCCGGGGCGGGGCTGAAGCATCCGCCCGGTCCGGCTGCGGCCACCTTCCACAAAGTACTCCACCGAATAGCCCCGGGAGAACATCACGTGCATGTACTCGTTGAACACAGTGGCGTAGAGCGGGTTGTCCTTGAAGCTCCGGCGCATGAAAAAGGCACCGCCGCGGCGCAGGATCGGCCCGACCACGGGCATATTCAGATTGATGCCGGCAGCAATGTGGGGGGGCATCAGGCCATTCTTGTACAGGACGTAGGACAGTAACAGGTAATCAATGTGGGACCGGTGGCAGGGAACGTAGACAACCGCGTTTTCCTGGGCGACCTCTTTGACCACCTTGATATTATTGACGGCGATCCCGTTGTAGATCCGGTTCCAGAGCCAGGACAGCACCACTTCCAGAAAGCGGATGGTGACGATGGACATGTTGGCGGCAATTTCGTCTGCGTACTTCCAGGCCTTCGCCCGCACCTTCTCCGGGGCAACACCTTCTTTGGCGGCGGTTTCCCGAATGGCTTCCTTTACCGCGGGGGTGCGTACCAGACTGCTGACCAGTGTTCGCCGGTGTGACAGGTCCGGCCCGAGGACCGCCTGACGTACCCGCCGGAAGTGGGTGCGCAGGATACGCGCGAGTTTTCTTTTGGCCCGCTCTTCGGAATGGCGGTACTCATCAATGACCAGTTTCAGTGACAACGGCTGGTTGAACTGCACGTAGGTACTGCGGCCGTGCACCATAATGATGAGCAGCTTCTGCAGTCGCCCTGCTACGTTCCAGGTATCGGACAGCAGCAGCTTGACCAGCGATTTTTCCTTGTCGGGTGAGCGGCCCCAGAACAGGGACACCGGCACGATCTGAACGTCTTCGTCAGGGTGCGCCAGCCCGTATTGGATCAGTGCTTCAAACTCGGGTGTTGTGGTGGGGGTTGGCCGGCGACGAATGAGGCCACCCGGACGTTCGTAAAGGAAAAAGAATGAGTGGGCCGGGCCGTTCTTGACAGGTAGGGCTTCCGTTGCCCCGGGCAGGCCGGAACGAATAACCTCATGCTCAAGAACGAGGCGGCTAGACAGGGAGCTGGTCGGGAGCACGTAGCAAACCGGTTTTTCAGGATCCAGCCCCAGGGCTTCAGCACTGTTGCCGCTGGCATCGGTCCTGACCCAGAGAAACAGGATCTTCCGGAAAAAAGCCAGAATCAGGCTGTGAATGCCCTGGAAAAGTCGCATACTTTCGTGCTCCGGTAAACATAAAGGGATTAATTTTACTTGGTTGAGACCGGTGCGGAAAGCCGGAGTACATACTTGGTTTCCTTGCCGGTATGTTACATTTCAGCGTGGCGCATCCGTAGGATATTTAAAAGGCCGATATGACGATTCCCGACGACGAATGGCTTCCGGGCTGGGCAACAACCGCTCCTCAACCAGGAGACTCGCTGTTACTGTTTTCAGGACATGACATCCTAAAGCCAGCGGAAGGCTGGCTGGTGCCGGCCAGCGAGCACCTGCTGGAGGAGTTGTCGGAAGAGATGGTTTCTCTGGGCACCCTGGGCAGGCAGTCGGTGTTTGTGACCGAGGGACAAAAGCACATTTTGCCAGAGCTGGAGTTGGTGAGTCTCCGTGATGCCCTTCTGATGGCGGAGGATGCGCCGGCCGGACTGCTGAGTACCGGCGCCCAGGTTTGGCAGTGGTGGCGAGATCATCGCTATTGCGGACGATGCGGTGAACAGACCCAGGTGCATGACAGGGAGCGAGCCAAGTGGTGCGAGGCCTGCCAGATTCCCTGGTATCCGAGATTGGCGCCCTGTGTGATTGTGGTGATCAGGAAGGCCGATCGCCTGCTCCTGGCCAAATCCTCTCGGGTTAAGCGGCACTTCTACAGCCTCATAGCGGGCTTCGTTGAGCCGGGGGAAAGCCTGGAAGAAGCCGTTGTCCGGGAGGTGAAGGAAGAAACCGGGATGGATGTTGCCAATGTCCGTTACTACGCCTCCCAGCCATGGCCCTTTCCCCACCAGCTGATGGTCGGTTTCTTCGCTGATTATGCCGGTGGCGAGTTGAAGCTTCAGGAAGATGAGCTGGCGGATGCCGACTGGTTTATGCCAGACAGTATGCCTCCGGTGCCACCGAGCACAACCATTGCGGGTCGCCTGATTCACGCCATGGGCAGGCAGATTCGTGGTGATGGAGACCGCCAGTGAGTGAACAGCCGGCACCCAGGGTGCTTGTGTTCGATTCCGGCGTTGGCGGCTTGAGTGTGGCGTCCTGCATTGCCCGTGAATGGCCTGGAGTTGAATTGATTTACCTGGCGGACAACCTGGGTTTTCCCTATGGCGATCAGCCGGAAACCGTTGTGGTGGAACGCTGCCTGAGCCTGATTTCGGCGGCGCTGGAAAAGATGCCCTGTCATGTCATTGTGGTCGCCTGCAATACCGCCAGTACTGTGGTTCTGCCTCACCTTCGTGCCAGTACCCCCGTGCCGGTCGTTGGCGTGGTGCCCGCCATCAAGCCGGCCGCCGCCCAGACTCGCAACGGAAGAATAGGCGTCCTCGCTACCCCGGCCACCATTCGACGACCTTACCTGGATAATCTGGTGAACGAGTTTGCGGCGCACTGCCAGGTGGAGCGGATAGGTCATCCGGGACTCGTGCGCTGGGCGGAAGATCTTGTGCGCGGTGTCCCGGTGCCTGGACAGGAACTGCAGGAGGTGGTTGCGGCTTTCCGTCAGCTGGAGGTGGATACTGTGGTGTTGGGGTGTACCCATTATCCGTTGCTCAAGGACGCGCTGAAGGAAGTCTTGCCCGGAGTCGACCACTGGGTGGACTCCGGTCAGGCCATTGCACGGCGGGTTGGACACTGGTTACAGGAGCAGGGGCAACTCGAGGCAGCCCAGAACCATCAGAGCAGAGGCCATTGGCCCGTCCAGCAGGCGCTGTTTTCCGGGCCAGCCCCTGATCATGTGGAGGAGTTCATGGCGGGTCTGGGGTTGGCTCCCAGGATCATTTCTGAACAATGGCCGAACCCGTCAGATCAGACGGGTTAGCCGGAACATGGCAAGGAACTCAAGTGCGGGCAGCGCTCGCTTATGGCAGCAATAGGTTTTGAACTGTTCGCCCCGGAACCGTGATTTGGTGAACTCGAGCCCCTTGAAGTTGTAGAGAAAGTTTCCTTTTTCATACACCAGATGCTCAAGCTTCTTAAGGATGCGGCTCTCCTGATGTTCTGTGGTGGAATCCAGTGACATGGGAATCAGCCCAAGATCGACGAATGGGACCCCCTCCGCCTTAAAGACCTCCATGGCGCGAATCATCAGGGTATAGAAGATGCCCTGCTTGAAGTCGGCGTTGGCCCGGGAAATGTTCGGTACGTAACTGATGATTTCGTTGTTCAGGTAGATCGGGTCAAAGTAGATGAAGCCAACAGCCTTGCCATCCTGGTAGGCGTAGAAGTGCCGCTCGTTTTCCCGATAATTCATTTCCATCGGGCGGATCAGGAAGCGGATCTCGTTACTCTTGCACTTGCGGGTGCGAATCCAGGCCTCGGAAATTTCCCGTGTATGGTCATCGCTGAATCGCTCCTTGACAGAAATGTTGTGCTTCTCGGCCTGGTTCAGTGCAGTGCGCAAAATCTGCTTTTTCTTGCCGCTCATGGACCATTTGCGCAGGTCGATTCGGGATTCGCAGCCGAACTGGGTGCCATAGAGACCAAAGCGCAGGTGGAGAAAATCCACGACTGCCTTCGACACCTGGATGTAGTTGGCGTTCGGAAAACGGTTATGAAAGTGTTCCAGAATCACTGCGAACTGCTCCGGGGCACAGACCGGGTCAGATAGAACGAATGTTCCGCCCCATTTCCTCATGTAGGCGATGTACCCGATTCCCGGCATGTCGAAATACCTCATGCCAGGCTGAAGGGTGGAGAAGGACTGGGAGTGAATCCCGTGCTTTTTCAGGTAGCTTACCCGCTCGGCAAAGGTGAACGTGTTGTTGGCGAGTGTCTGGAGTCCATCCAGGGCAAGGGTTTGATCCGACATGCGTTTGTTCCCTGATGTTTGTCCCTAAGGTGGCCGTTTCAGGCCTGCTTTCTACCGAGAATGGACCAGTAGCAGTCCATGTTGAGCAGCCTGAAATGCTTCTTGTCGGCCACTCGCAATCCAAGACGCTGCATGTGTTCGGGGTAGTTGTAGATCTTGTGGAAGGCGTTGTTGGCAAATAGCCAGAAGATCAAAACGGCGAGATACCAGTATGTTTTCTTGAACATGCGGGCGAGGGGGTTGCCACTTGGGTAGCAGAAATCACCCACCACTACTTTGGCATTGGGCTTGCCCAGACGAATCAGGTGCTCCAGCACCCATACCATCATCTCCTCGTCGAAAACGTTCAGGAAGAAGTTGGCAACGACCATGTCGTATTGCTCAACCTCTTCGACGTTCATGATGTCGCTGTGGATTCGACGGATTTTCAGGCGCGGCGCTTCTTTTTGCTGGGCCGCAGCGAATTTGCGCAGCATGGTTTCGGACAGGTCGACAACGGTCACCTCGGCACCCAGTTCCGCGGCACGGATGGCATCACGCCCATGGCCTGCACCGGCAAACAGGATGCGATCACCCGGTTTGACGGTTTCAACATCGAGCATCGCCGTCTTGCATCGATGGATGTTCTTGCCACTGTACAGGTGGCTCAGAAAATCGTAGGCCGGACCGATGTATTTGTACTTGTCGCGCATGGTGACTGCCGCCTGTTCTTGTTGTTCGGGATGTTGTCATCGTTTTTTGTCATTGTTGGCCTGACAGCCGGGGACGATGATCAACGCCTGGTAGGTCTGAGATTAGTGAACAGGCTGGCTGAATTATGTGCAGCAATCCGCATTTCGATATACAAAAAGTTACGCAAAGGCTCGCTTTGCAAACCTTGTCAATGTTCGTTAGCGGAGTGTTCGACAATCGAAAAAGGAGAGCTAGAAGACTGGCGCAGCCGTTCGGGTTTTTACCAGCGATTGCAAGATGTTCGCGGACGGCCTTGCCGGGCCATAGTAAAAACCCTGCACCTGGTGGCAGCCGAGGCGGCGCAGGTAGGTAAGTTGTTCGTTCGTTTCCACTCCCTCGGCCACAATGTCCAGCTTCAGGCCGTGTGCCATGGCAACGATGGCGTTTACGATACAGGCACCGTCTTCCCCGCCACGAATGGCTTTCACAAACGACTGGTCCACTTTCAGAGTGTGAATCGGAAGCCTGTGCAGGTAATTCAGTGAAGAGTAACCGGTGCCGAAGTCATCAATGGCAATCCGAACACCCGTTGCTGCCAGTTCCCGGAGCTTTTCACTGATCTGTTCCAGGTCATTCATGATGGTGTTTTCGGTGATTTCGATTTCGAGGTTACTGGTGGGAAGCCCATGGGCACGGACTTTCCTGAGCAGGGTTTCGACAAAGCGCGGGTGCTCCACCTGCACCGGAGAGAGGTTTACCGCCAGCCTCAAATCCTTGTGCCCGGCCCGAATCCAGCGTGCGGCATCCTGGCAGGCCTGGTCGAGTACCCGTTCGCTGACCTGACCAATCAGGCGCGTTTCCTCTGCCAGAGGCAGAAATTCGCCCGGGTAAATCAGACCTCGCTCTGGATGCTGCCATCGTACCAGCGCCTCAAGGCCCACAACACGGTCCGACGTTGAACATACCTGCGGTTGATAAAACACTTTCAGTTCATTTCTTTCCAGTGCCAGGCGGAGGTCACTTTCCATCTGCAGACGGCTGGTGGCATCGACGCTCATGGTTTCATTGTAAAAACGGTAGCCGTCCTTACCCGAGGCTTTCACGTGGTACATCGCGATGTCGGCGTTCTGGATCAACTGATCCAGGCTGGTGCCCATTTCGGGATAAATCGATATGCCGATGCTGACGCCGACGAAGACCTCGTGGTCACCCAGGCGGAAAGGGGCCCTCAAGGCATCAATTAGCTTTTTGGCGATCCCGCGGGCGTCTTCCTCGTCAGTAATGGAGGGTAAAAGAAGGGTGAATTCATCCCCGCCAAATCGAGACAGCGTATCGCCCTTGCGCAGGCATTTTTCCAGTCTCTGGGCGACGGCCTGCAGCAGCTGATCGCCCATTCCATGACCGAGGGTGTCATTGATGACCTTGAAACGATCAAGGTCCAGGAACATGACGGCCAGCCGCTGCCTGTTTCGCCGGGCATGGGTGATGGCCAGTTCCAGACGATCCTGGAACAGGCTGCGATTGGGCAGCCGGGTGAGCAGATCGTGGTAGGCCTGGTAGTTAATGAAGGCCTCAGCTTCCTTGCGCTCGGTGACATCCCGAGCTGTGCCGTAATAGCGGGCGCCTTTCCCGCTGCCATTGCCCTGGGTGGTGCCGGCGTGGGGCCAGGTTTGGGGGTCGATGGGAAATGCAGTCACTTCAAAGTGCCGGGCATTGTTCCCGTCGCCCCGGGATTTCAATCTCAGCTCCAGGGTCTTGGGATTGTCGGCGGAAATGGTTGGGTCTTTCAGGGAGTAAATACCCTTGGTGATATCCCGCTCGTCGATAATGTGGCGGAAGTGACGACCGCACAATTCGGCTGGCTGGTAGCCCAGCAAGCCACTGACTTTGCTGTTGACGAAACAGAACTGGCCTTGGGAATCGAGCATGAACACAATGTCCGGGGAGCTGTTAACAATGTAGCGGTGCAGCGCCTCGGACTTTTCAAGACGGACCTGAATATGCTCATGGGCCTTCAGGAGCGAGCGTTTTTTCAGAACCCGGGCAACCGTGGTGAGCAGCTCTTCCGGGTCGTAGGGCTTGCGGATGTAGTCGAGGGCGCCTTGTCTCAGGGCCTGGCTCACAGCATTAAACGAACTCTCACCACTGACCACGACTACCCCGCAGTCGGGCTGACTGCGGGCAAGGTGAGTCATGGTTGCGAAGCCGTCCACCCCGGGCATACGCAGGTCCAGCAGGGCCAGGTCAAATACTTCCTTTGACGCAATCTCACAGGCCTGTTTGCCGCCGTGTGCCTCGGTTACCTGATAGCCCTGCTCCCTGAGGAGCCGGGCCAACATGGTTAAGAGTCGCGGTTCGTCATCGGCGAGTAGTATCCGGGCTGTCAGTTGACCATCGGGTTTGTTGGCTGTGAATTCAGATGCCATTGGGCTGTTTCCGTTGTTTCTACGTCTTCAACGAGAGATGTTTGTTCGCTCACCGTCGGCAGCAAAATCCGGAAGGTTGTGCCCTCCAGTCCCGTTCGACAAGCGATGATGCCGTCCATGTCATCAATGATTTTCTTCACAATATTCAGGCCCAGTCCGCTGTGGCCCTCTCCCTTTGTGCTTTGTACCGGCTTGAACAGGGTTTCCCGAACGTCGATGGGGATTCCGGTGCCGGTGTCTGATATTTCCAGTTCTACCCAGGTGCGATAGTCGTGCCATATGGGTGAGGCGGTTCGAACCTCAACCTTGCCGCCTTCCTCGGGCAAGCTCTCGGCCGCATTTCTAACCAGATTGATCACTACCTGCCGGATGGCCGATGCATCGGCGGCCAGTCGTGAGGGGTATTCACAAAGCTGAACCTCAAACTGGTGCTTGTCATCATCAAAAAGCGTGTCGCCGAGAATGCGATGCAGGTTCTTGAGTTCGTCGTTCAATTCGATCTGAGTTCTTTCGGGCAAGCTTTGTTGTGCCGGGTGCCCCAGTTGATCAATAAGAAGTCCGGCACGATCGAGCTCTTCCTTGATGACGGCCAGGTTCTCAAGAATTTCCCCACTCTGGGCCTGCCGACTCAGCTGATGAAGGTACTGGCGTACGATGGTGAGAGGATTATTGATCTCATGCACCTGCTTGCGAATCAGTTCCTGGTTGAGCTCAGGCGAGTCGGGCCTGTCCTTACTCTCCAGCAAGTGGTCGGAATGTTCGTGCAGGCGTGTGGACAATAAATTGGTGAACAGGGAGGCCAGTTCCGTAGTGGCGTCGAGATTCTGACGGTCGGTGCCGAGCAGATAGACGCCCGGGCATACCGTGCCCGTATGCAGTGGGACGGCAATCAGCGCTGGGGTGCGCAATATCGAAAGAATCTGGCGATCCAAGACCGTGGGTTGACGGTCGCCGAGCTGGGTGGCGCTTCCTGTGTTGAACGCCTCGGTCAACACACTGCCGCCCGGCCTGCAGGAGACCGATAGCTCGGGCAGAGAACCGAGGGTTCCGGCCAGCAGGTCAAGGTTTTCACCGCGATGTCGGAAACAGAGGGCGGGGCGCCCGGTTACCATGCTCAGGCTGTTCACCGTGTCGGCGAGTATGTTGTCCATGCTCGCGGTCAGATCGGACCGCTGCAGAGCCTGACTCGCCATGCTTTCTTGTAACACGGTTTGCTGAAGTTGGCGGGCTGCGCGTTCTCCATGGTAGTCACCATCCAGCGTAATTCCGAACCCGGTGGCTGCCGTGGCAACTTCATGCGCAATGCGTCGGTTGAGTTCCTTGATCAGTTCCTCGGTCAGGCCAAACACCGTTTTCGCGGCCTTTATTCCGGCCGCATCGGATAATGCCAGCCGCGTCGCGACACTGATGATTTTGACCAGGTGGCCTGCGTCCCGCAGTTCGTCCGGAAGAGCCTGCTGATAACGCATGGCGTCGGCGGGAACGATACCCAGCCCCCAGTCGGTGGCTAGCTTGGCGGCAATTAGAGTCAGATTATTGAAGTAGTATTGCTTGTCCTCGGGCGTGGGGGTCTTGATGGCAAGCAGTTCCCCCACGTTATGCAGAATGCCCAGCATAAACGCCTGGTCCGGGCTCGGGTAGCGGGTCAATGTGGCCAGGGCTCGGGCCGTCAGTGCCGTGCTCAGGGAATGGCGCCAGAAGTCCCTGAGCTGGAGCCACTCTTCATAGCCCAGATCCAGTGGTAGCTGCTGGAGCGCAGCGGTAAGTACAAGGCTTCGAAAGCGTTCACTGCCGAGCCGGATCAGCGCTTCATCGATCGAAGTGATGCTTTCGGGTTTCGGGCTTGATGAGTTGGCCAGTGAGAGCACTCGGGCAACCAGGGCCGTATCCATGCTCGCCAGGTCGCTGATTGAGCGGGGGGTGTCGTTTTGGCGACAGGCGTCCAATACACGCAGAATGATCTCAGGAAGACTCGGTAACTGAAGATCAGGAGCTAAATCCATACGCTTGCCTGCCGCATTCGTTCGAGGATTTTGAGAAGCAGTTAATGCTCCGAAAAATGTTTGCTTTTGTAACAGGGGTCGAGCTTAGACAATATCAGCCGGCGATTAAACGGCTGAGGTAGTATTTCTGGCAGTCTCTTGCCGGACTTGTGATTTGTGTAGGATTTTTAAGGCAGGTAAGCCGAAGCCACTCTGAATGGATACAGGGAGTTTGATATGGCAGGGAAACAGCTTGGAGAGACGCTGGCGCGTCCCGGGGATCGTTGTATGAGCGCGGTGCGGGAACTGGAAACGGTGCTCCCCATGGTGGCCAGCAACAGCATGCTGCGTTATGAGGCATTCACCCGTTTGTTTGCACTGCTCGGGAGCATGCCCGACAGTGACACCATTGAAATCATCCAGACAGGTCTAGGTGGGCTCGAGTGGGAGCAATTGTCCGAGGAAGACCGTGTGCGTTTTGCTGAGCACCTGCGGCATCTGGCAGATCAGGTCTTACCTGTTTCGGTTCGGACGGAACTGGTTTCCGTTGCGTCTCAGACCCCGTCTTCCGGAGCAGGCGAATCGTTGATCACGCCCGAACCGGCTGCCAAGCCGGAACCTGTGTTGCCAGCAGCTGAAATAGCCTATGACTCGGGGCGATTCGGAGACCAGTCGCGACTGGTTGAGGCCCTGAAAGAACAGCCAGAGGATGTCTCGGTCGACCAGTTGCTTAATACGATGGCAGGTGGCTTCGGCGGCCAGCACTAAACCTTCTTGAGGCAGGAATTCCTCCTGCCTTTTCCCATTGCCGCAACGGCGGTTACCGTCCCGTAACTTGTGCTCTGTCACTAGAGTGTCACGATGCCCGTGCAATTATTGTTCAAAGGTCTGGTGACTATGGCCCGCATTGTGCAGCGAGTTTCATGCACCCATTTTTAGCTGACTTGAGGTCACAGGAAGTTAGTGGCCGAAGATCTATAGACAATTGAGAAGGAGTTCGCCCATGGCAGCACAGCAGTTATCGTCCGGAGAGACGACATCGAAAGTCCTCGAACAGCTTCGAGGCAAACATGTTCTGATTACCGGAACGACGGGATTTCTTGGCAAGGTCGTGCTTGAAAAACTGATCCGAGCCGTACCCGAGATTGGCGGTATTCATCTTCTCATTCGTGGTAACAAGCGCCATCCGGATGCACGGGGTCGGTTTCTGGAAGAAATCGCCACGTCTTCAGTGTTTGAGCGCTTGCGACATGACGATAATGAGGCCTTCGAGAATTTCATCGAGGAGCGTGTCCACTGCATTACCGGTGAAGTGACCGAGCCGATGTTCGGTTTGTCAGATGAGGCGTTTGAGGCGCTGGCTGGCAATCTGAATGCCATTATCAACTCCGCAGCGAGCGTGAATTTCCGGGAAGAGCTGGACAAGGCGCTCTCAATCAACACGCTGTGCCTGTACAACATTGCTGAACTGGCATTCCGGAACAGTGAACTTGCGGTGATTCAGGTGTCCACCTGCTACGTCAATGGCAAGAATGCCGGTAACGTTGGTGAGGCCGTGATTAAGCCGGCTGGTGCCGACATTCCCCAAAGCGACGACGGTTACTTCGAAATCGAGGAGCTGGTCCGTTTGCTTGAGGATAAGATTGCGGATGTGCGGTCCCGTTATTCGGGGAGCGCCCTGGAGAAAAAGCTGGTCGACCTGGGTATTCGGGAGGCTAACCATTATGGCTGGAGTGATACCTATACCTTTACCAAGTGGTTGGGAGAGCAGCTGTTGATGAAGGCGTTGTCAGGCCGGTCGCTGACCATTCTGCGTCCTTCTATTATTGAAAGTGCTCTGGACGAACCAGCACCGGGCTGGATTGAAGGCGTGAAGGTCGCTGATGCCATCATCCTGGCCTACGCCCGTGAGAAGGTCACTCTGTTCCCGGGCAAACGTTCTAGCATTATCGATGTGATTCCGGTGGACCTGGTTGCGAATTCCATCATTCTTTCGCTGGCTGAAGCCATGGCCGAGCCCGGCAAACATCGTATCTACCAGTCGTGCAGCGGCGGAACCAATCCCATTCGACTTGGCGAGTTCATTGACCACATCATGGCTGAAGCCAGAGAAAACTATGATCGGTATGACCACCTTTTCTACCGTCAGCCCTCGAAGCCTTTCTTTGCGGTGGATCGGAAGCTCTTTGACCTGGTCGTAAGTGGCGCAAGGTTGCCGTTGAGCATCACCGACCGGATGCTGAAAATGCTGGGCAACAGCCGCGAGCTGAAAATACTTCGAAATCTGGATACCACCCGTTCGCTGGCGACGATCTTCGGGTTCTACACTGCGCCGGATTACGTCTTCCATAACGATCGTCTTCAGGCCCTCGCGAGGCGGATGGGCAGTGTTGACCAGGCCCTGTTCCCGGTAGATGCGAAAGCCATCGATTGGCGCTCTTATCTGCGAGACACGCATCTTGCCGGTTTGAACCGGTATGCGCTCAAGAAACGCAAGGTGTATAGCCTACGCTCTGCAAAGGTCCGCAAAGCAGCGGCCTGATCGAAAAGGCCTGTCTCCGGAAGTACCGTCGGGCCCTATTGATTGATGTAAGACCATTACAGCCGGGCGGCTCTCCCCCCGGCTGTTTTTCGTTATGCGTGTTCTAAGCTTTAAGCAGGTGTGGTAGCGGAAACGGGACGCCTCCGCCTGCCGTTGGCGGCCCGTGTTCGGTTTGGACGTTGGTCTAATTCATTGTTCTATTGAACACATGGTGAACTACGGCTATTCGCAGGAAAAGGGCCTGAGAGTCGACGCTGCCCAGCACTCTGTTAGAACACAATGACAAGAGAATTTAACGAAAGGGAGAGCACTATGACTGAGAAACACATTTTTCCGGTAAGTTCTGAGGTTGCCGAAAGGGCGCTGGTTAACCGGCAACAATATGAGGACATGTACCGTCAGTCAGTCGAAGATCCGGACACCTTCTGGGCTGAGCACGGCAAACGTGTTGATTGGATCAAGCCCTTCACGAAAGTAAAAAATACCACCTACGATTTCGATAACCTGTCCATCAAATGGTTTGAAGACGGTGAGCTCAACGCCTCCGCCAATTGCCTGGATCGCCACCTGGAAGAGCGGGGCGATCAGACCGCCATTATCTTCGAAGGCGATGAGCCGTCTGATTCGCGCAACGTGACCTATCGTGAGCTGTACGAAGAGACCTGCAAGTTTGCCAATGTCCTGAAAGGGCTTGGGGTCAAGAAGGGCGATGTGGTCACCATCTACATGCCGATGATTGTTGAAACGGCCGTTGCCATGTTGGCCTGTGCCCGAATCGGTGCGATTCACTCAGTGGTCTTTGGCGGCTTCTCCCCCGAAGCCCTGGCGGCCCGGATTGCTAACGGTCAGTCCCGTTATGTCATTACTGCTGACGAGGGGATTCGTGGCGGCCGGGTGATCCCGCTCAAGAAGAATGTGGATGCGGCCCTCAAAAACGAGAGCGCCGGCCACGTGGAAAAAGTGGTCGTGGTGACGCGCACAGGCAATGACAATGTGCCCTGGAATGACGGCCGGGATGAGCGTTACGAAGACCTGATGGCGTCGGCGTCCACCGACTGCCCGCCGGAGCCGATGAATGCTGAAGACCCGCTGTTCATGTTGTATACCTCCGGTTCCACCGGCGCGCCAAAAGGGGTGCTGCACACCACCGGGGGCTACCTGGTGTATGCCTCCATGACCCATGAATACGTCTTCGACTACCACGACGGTGATGTGTACTGGTGTACTGCCGATTTCGGCTGGATCACCGGCCACAGTTATATTCTGTACGGCCCGCTGTGTAATGGCGCCGTGACCCTGTTGTTCGAAGGCGTGCCCAATTACCCGGACGCATCGCGCATCGGCAAGGTGGTTGATAAACACAAGGTGAACATCCTCTACACCGCGCCGACGGCCATTCGGGCGCTGATGGCGGTGGGCGAATCCTGTATGGAAGATACGTCCAGGGATTCACTGAAGTTGATGGGCTCCGTAGGTGAACCGATCAACCCGGAAGCCTGGGAGTGGTACTACCGGGTGATCGGCAACAGCAAGTGCCCGATTGTGGACACCTGGTGGCAGACCGAAACCGGCGGCATTCTGATAACACCGCTGCCCGGTGCGGTTGATCTCAAGCCAGGCTCCGCCACGCTGCCGTTCTTCGGTGTTCAGCCGGCGCTGGTGGATAACGATGGCAATATCCTTGACGGTGCGGCCGAGGGCAATCTGGTGATTTTGGACAGCTGGCCCGGCCAGATGCGGACCATTTACGGTGACCACGAACGGTTCAAGCAGACCTACTTCAGTACCTATAAAGGCCGCTACTTTACCGGTGACGGTGCCCGTCGTGATGAAGACGGCTACTACTGGATCACGGGCCGGGTGGACGATGTGCTGAATGTGTCGGGTCACCGTCTGGGCACCGCCGAAGTGGAAAGCGCCCTGGTGGCTCATAGCCAGGTGGCTGAAGCAGCCGTGGTAGGATACCCGCACGACATCAAGGGACAGGGTATTTATGTGTACGTGACCCTGGTCCAGGGTCAGGAACCGTCGGACGAGCTCAAGAAAGAACTGGTCCAGTGGGTGCGTAAGGAGATTGGTCCGATTGCCTCACCGGATGTTATCCAATGGGCCCCCGGGCTGCCGAAGACTCGCTCTGGTAAGATAATGCGCCGGATTCTGCGAAAAATCGCAGCCAACGAGCATGAGCAGCTGGGCGACACGTCCACCCTGGCCGATCCGGGCGTGGTGGATGAGTTGATCAGCAATCGTGAGTTTAAATAAGGCCCGGAACAGGGCCTTGAACCTGAGAGGAACCAAGTGAATGACACAGACAATCATCGTCGCTGATGACCATCCGCTGTTTCGAGCTGCGTTGAAGCAGGCGGTCAGTCAGGCAGTGCCGGATGCCAAGACCGTTGAAGTGGACAGCATCAAGGCACTGCAGGCGGCGGTTGAGTCGCACCCGGATGCGGATCTGGTTCTGCTGGATTTGAACATGCCGGGGGCCCACGGGTTTTCCGGGCTGGTGTTTATGCGTGGCCAGTATCCCGGTTTGCCGGTGGTCGTCGTTTCAGGTTCCGAGGAACTTCAGGTGATGCGACGCTCCATTGATTATGGGGCGTCCGGCTTCATTCCGAAGTCGGCACCACTTCCGACCATTACCGAAGCCATTCAGGCGGTACTCGAGGGAGACGTCTGGTTGCCGGAAGGGGTGGCTGAAAAAATCGAGCGGATGGATTCCGAAGCAACGGATTTTTCGGAGCGGCTCGCATCCCTTACACCCCAGCAATTCCGGGTCTTGGGAATGCTGGCAGAGGGGCTGCTTAACAAGCAGATTGCCTACGATCTGGATGTCTCGGAAGCCACCATTAAAGCTCACATCACGGCCGTGTTTCGCAAGCTGGGTGTCCGGAATCGAACTCAGGCCGTTATCGCCATCCAGCAGATGGAGATTGACCCAACGGACCAGTCTTTATCTGGCGGCTGAGCCGGAATATTCACCAGAATGAGTGTTAAGAAACGGGAGCCTCGGCTCCCGTTTTTTTTGCCCGTTGATGCCATTCAGCTTTTTGACGTTCCACTGGGGTGAAGCATGGAATGGTCTTTGGGTGCGAATTAAATAAGTACATGTGTACTCATTAATGGTCGTTTAATGGTAATTGTTATGGGTTCTGGTTGTTATTTCCTTTGTTGTATTGTAGATTTCAGCGCACACGTGTACTCTTAGTTTTGTGCAAGATATGAACACGCGAATAGGTGAAAAATGAATGCAGCCGTGAAACCCGAACCGTTGGAAAGTGTGGTGTTTGGACAGGCCGATGAGCGTGAGCTCAGAGACAGAATGAAAAAGGAATTGCCGGCGGATACCTTCAAGGCCAAACCTTGGCGGGTAATTTGGTTTTTGCCCCTGCAGATGGTGATCTGGGGTGGGTTGGCAACCATTCTTCTCGCTGGCTTGCCCTGGTATGCGAATCTTGGCCTGGCGTTGGTCGTTGGTCATACCATTGGTTGCCAGGCGCTGCTGGCCCATGAGGTGATGCACGGTGCCCTTGGCATGAGCAAGGGATGGCAGAACTTCTTTGGCTGGCTTGGCTTTGGACCGTTGATTGTTCCGCCTGAGTTCTGGCGCAAATGGCACAACGTGGTCCATCACGGTAATACCAATTCGGGGGATACCGACCCGGACAGTTTTGGTACTTTGCGCCGCTACAAGGTGGATCCGAAGCAGAAGAAATTCACCAAGCTGGCGCCGGGATCCGGCACCTGGTACAGCTATTTCTTTCTCTTCTACTCCTTCACCTTCCACGCCCAGCTGGTGCTGTGGTTCCAGGCCAAGCGACGCAAACAGTTCAAGGGCTTCAATCGAAGGAAGGCCATTGTTCAGTCATTTGTGTGTGTGGCTGCATGGGGTGTCCTGGCGGTATTGTCCGGGCCACTGGCGGTATTCACGGTGCTGGTACCGTTCATGATTGCCAATGCCCTGGGGCAGGGATACATCCTGACCAACCACTTTCTGCGCCCACAAACCCCGACGAATAACCCGCTGGATAACTCCATGAGCTTGCGGGTGGGGCCCGTGCTAGATCGTCTGCACTTCCGTTTTAGCCACCACATCGAACATCACTTCTTCCCGAAGATGTCGTCCAACATGGCGCCGAGGGTGCGTGAGTGGCTGGAAGAGCACCATGGCGACCGGTATATGGCCATGCCTCACAGCACGGCTCTGAAGATGCTTTACAGCACTCCCCGGGTATACAAATCTCCAACCCAGTTGGTGGACCCGAATCGGCCGGAGCGGGTGTTTGATCTGCTGCCGCTACAGAAACAGTATGCCGCCAGTGCTCGCTAACTTGCGAAATGGCAGAGCCTGCTGCCCTTCCTGAGGGATACCTTTTGTCGAGGAGGCCTGGGCCTCCTCGAGTTGTTTTTCGAGCTAGTTCGTCCGGCTTTCCGGGCTTTTAAGCAGAACACCGGGATTCAGAATCTGTTCCGGATCCACCGAAGTTTTTGCATTCTCCAGCATGGAAATAAAGAGCGGAGACGCCTGTCGCAGGTAGTGTTCTCGGTGATCCTTACCCACGGCATGATGGTGAGTAATCGTGCCGCCTTCGTTGATGATCACATCCGAAACTTCACGCTTGATCTCATCCCACCGCTGTAGATCATCCGTGCCATTGCCCTGAGCCATCACCGTGTAATAGGGCGCGGGACCGTCTGGATACAGGTGGGTAAATCGGCAGGTAACAAACCCTTTGCCACATAATCTTTCAATGGCGTGCTCAGCGGCAGCCAGAATCCGGGCATTGAAATGTTCAAACTTGTCCCAGGTGATTGCCGTTTCAAAGGTTTCGACAATCAGGCCCCTGCGGACCAACTCATCCCTCAGGTAGGGTACGGTAATAAAGGCCTGCTTCCACGTATCGGCCTTGTCATCCCGTTGGTTGTCGATTTCGGATGCTGCTGGCTCGGACAGGTTGATGCCACCGCACGCGGTGGCAATCGACAGGCAATCCTTGAGTTTTTGAGTGACCGGAAAAGTACTGGATTCGCAGCCCAGAATCAGGATGTCCAGGTTGCCGTCACCAAGCCCCATGAACAGGGCTTCACCCCGGCCAATGAATCGTGCGTTGGTTGGATGAAGGCCTGACTGACTGAGTTGTCTGCAGGCTTCGACCCCGTGCTCAAATGCTTTAAAGCCGACCGTGGCAGACGCTTTATACTCAGGGGCGGACTGAAGTCGTACCCATGCCTCGGTAATGATGCCCAGGGTACCTTCTGAGCCCAGGAACAGCCGCTCCTCACTGGGGCCGGCACCGCTGCCGGGCAGGCGACGGGTTTGAATGACGCCCCGGGGAGTGACCACGCGAACCGATTCCACAAAGTCATCAATGTGGGTGTATTGCGTGGCGAAATGACCACCCGCTCGGGTCGCTATCCAACCGCCGAGCGTGGAAAACTCGAAGCTCTGGGGAAAGTGCCTGAGGGTAAGCCCGTGGGGCTTTAATTGCTGTTCCAGATCCGGGCCGTAGGTGCCGGCCTGAATGCGGGCGCAGCGGGACTGGGTGTCCACTTCAAGCACCTTGTTGAAGTGTAGCATGTTGACTGTGATGACCCCGCCAGAGGACGTTCTTTTCGGTGGCTCAATGCCGCCAACCACGCTGGAGCCGCCGCCGTATGGAATGAGACTTATACGGTTATTGCGGGCGAATACCATTAATTCGGACAGTTGCTCCTCATCGTTTGGAAACGCCACGTAATCCGGGGGGTTATCAAACTGACCATGGGCGCATCGCCAGGAATCACGGTAAGACTTGCCAAAGCAATGATGTAGTCGAATTTCTTTATCGCTGGTGATCCAGTTTTCCCAGGCAGAGGGTAGGGGGAATCTGGGGTCGGGCAAGGTGATGGATTCCCGATCCGGGAGTGCCAGAGGGGAACTGGCCTCCATGCCAGTGGTCGTTCGCAAGAAATCAACAAAGGTATCTGTCAGGGTGTCGTCCAAGGGGCCTGCCTGATACCCCCAGCCCCAGAACTTTCGCCGTAAGAAGTCCTCTACTGTCTGCAAACTGCCCTCCCGTTTTTCTTATGCGGGGTTCGACGAGCCAGCGTAGCCAAGCGCCTTGTCGACCAGGTTGAAGAGTTCCTGCCCGCCATGCCAGCGGTCGAAATTTTCCAGAAACTGGTCTGTCAGAGCACGCTTCCAACCGATGAAGTCCCCG
Source organism: Marinobacter sp. F4216 (assembly GCF_019931195.1). Taxonomy (GTDB): domain Bacteria; phylum Pseudomonadota; class Gammaproteobacteria; order Pseudomonadales; family Oleiphilaceae; genus Marinobacter; species Marinobacter suaedae. The sequence goes on from NZ_JAIOUO010000002.1 coordinate 115,368, forward strand.
GCCATATGGGCGGTCATGGTCACATTGTCCATGTCCCACAGGGGGTGATCTTTAGGAAGTGGTTCCTCTTCAAACACATCCAGCCCTGCGCCGGCAATCTCGCCGTTTCTGAGTGCAGTAATGAGATCGTCGGTTTTTACGATGGGGCCTCGGCCGATGTTGATCAGGCGTGCTGTTGGTTTCATGGCACTGAACGCTTTGGCGTCAAACAAGCCTTCCGTTTGCGGCGTCAGGGGGGCGGCGATCACCACGAAATCGGCGTGACTGAGCTGTTCATAGAGACTGTCGTGGCCATGCACGGCAACAAAGTCCGGATCCTCGTTACGCGGCGTGCGGGCAATACCGTGGGCCGGCATTCCGATGGCGCTGACCAGACGGCCGATCTGACGGCCAATGGAGCCGGCGCCCACGACCAGAACCTGCTTGCCCTGAGCCCGTTCCGTGTCCCGGTGTTTCCACTCGTGCTTCATTTGCAGGCGGATAGAACCGGGGAAATCCTTGGCGAACATGAGAATGGTACACAGCACGTATTCGGCAATGGTGCGGTCGAAGATGCCACGGGCATTGGTGACAACCACATCGCTGCTGATCAGCTCGTCAAACATCAGGGCGTCCACACCGGCGCTCGTTGCATGAATCCAGCGCAGTCGATCGGCGGAACCCCAGGCGGCTTTCAGGGCTTCGGTCCGGAAGTCGGTCACCATCATCACGTCCGTTCCGGGAAGGGTGTTACGCAGGGTCTGTTCGTCGCAGGCAAAGCGCACTTCTGCCCGGGATCTGACCGCCTCCATACCTGGTGGCTCCTGTTCTCCGGGGGCTGTCAGGACCGTTACAACGGGCTTGCTTGGCTGTGTCATTAAACCTCCAACTGTTATTTGACTGTCGGGCATGCCGCTAAGCTTAGCAACAGTCTGGTCCTCCCTCGAGCCGGGGTCAACTCGTGACTGGGCGGGTTTATGGCATCTTCAGGGCGAGATGTGTGGCACTGCAAACTCTTTGTCATCTATGTCTTGTATGGCCCCGGCTTACTGGCTACTCTGCATCAGAACGCTCACTTTTTGAACCGGTCGCAGGAGGTGTTTATGGCAGAGAGTGTCAATCAGGAAACCGACCAGTCGGTCCCCCGGAAAGTGAAGTATCGGAAGACGAAAGCCAGCTGGAATCCTGCGATGCACTCGATCCCGGTGCCGGGTATCCGCCGTATGGTGAACATGGCGGCGACCATGAAGGATGTGCTGCACCTCTCGATTGGCCAGCCTGATCTGCCAACTCCAAAACATATTGTTGACGCCTACATTGATGCACTCAATGCCGGCCAGACCGGTTACACCATGGATGCAGGTCTGCCGGAACTGCTGGTGGCACTGCGAGACTATTACGGCAAACGCTACAACCGGAAACTGACCCGCGACAACATCCTGATCACCAGCGGGGCCACCGAGGCCATGTATCTGGCCATCTCGGCAACCTCGGCCCCGGGGCGCCAGTTCATCGTGACCGATCCGTCCTTTTTGCTCTACGCACCGCTGATCCGGATGAGCGGTGGCGAGGTGAAGTTCGTGCCTACCCGCGTAGAGAACGATCATCAGCTGGACCCGGATGAGGTGATTGCTGCCATGGGGCCGCGCACCTATGCGATCATTCTGAACAACCCCAATAACCCGACCGGTGCTGTGTACCCCCGTAGCACGGTGGAAACCATTCTTGAGGAGTGTGCCTTCCGGGGGATTCAGGTCTACGCCGATGAGGTATACGACCACCTGATTTTTGATGATGATGACTTTGCCAGTGTCCTGAATTGCTCTGTGGATCTGGACAACATCATGTGCATCAGCAGTTTCTCCAAGACCTACAGTATGGCAGGGCTCCGGGTCGGTTGGGTCATCTCCAACCAGGCGACCATCAGGTCCCTGCGTCGCTACCATATGTTCACCACATCGGTAGCCAATACGCCGTCACAGTTTGCCGGTGTTGCGGCGCTTACCGGTGACCAGCAGTGCGTGAGGGATATGGTGGATATTTACCGGGAGCGCCGGGATAAGGTGGTAGATCTGGTGGAGCAAACGCCGCACTTGCAGGGATACAAGCCCGGAGGCGCGTTCTTTATTTTCCCTGACTTGCCCAAGCATGTGGACGGTTCCGATCTGGCCTTGCGCATGTTGAAAGAAACCGGTGTGTGCGTGGTGCCCGGCGATGCCTTCGGGGAAGAGTCGACTCACGCGCTTCGTATCAGTTTTTCCACAACCTGCGAGAAACTTGAGGAAGCGTTTGATCGTATTATCCCCTGGATGGCCAAGCAGCAGTTTTAGGTAAGCTCATGCCTGCCCTGGATTCGATGGTGATACAGTGCCCCTATTGCTGGGAGGCACAGGAAATCGCCATTGATCCCTCGGTTCCCGAGCAGGAGTACGTCGAAGACTGCCAGGTGTGCTGCCGGCCCATTGTGTTCACAGTGACGGTGGACGATGACCTGACATCCAGGGTCGATGTGCGGGCAGAAAACGATTAGCCGACCTCAAATTGTGACTGTGATTTTTTGGCCTGCAGACTCGCCTTGAGACGACATCTCGGCTGTGGTGACATGCAACCCGATGGAGAAAGAACATGTTCCTCGCCTACAGGCGCTTCCTGCCCCTGCTTACCTTCATTCTTGTGCTGACCAGTGGTTGCGCGGGTATCACCCCTTACGCCATTTCCGAGCGGGAGATTGAGCAACGCCTGAAGGAGGTGGTACAGGAGTTTGATCGCGAGCAGCTGAAAAGTGGTTCCCCCCTCAGCCTGAGTCTGGATGACGCCGACATCACACTGGGTCCCGATGGTCGTGACGTGGCAGTGATCGATTTGAAAGGGCAGGTCTCGCTCAATGCGCTGCTGGCCAGGCTTCCGGTAGACATCGCACTCAAGGTGGAAGGGGCGCCGGTATACGACAGCACTGAAAAGGCGATTTACCTGCGCAGACTCCAGTTGCTGGAAAGCGAGATCGATTCACCCTTATTCAGAGGTGATTTGAAGCCGGTGACCGACAATGTGATGCGCGTGGTCGCCCAAATGCTCGAAACCATGCCCGTCTACCGTTTGGACGAAACCGATCTGAGCCAGCGGCTGTTTGGCGCCCTGCCGGTTGATGTAAGGGTGGCACCAGGGCGACTTGAGTTCGTCATGGACGATCAATGAGGTGGCCAATCTCATGACCACCTCCCATCGGTGAATGGTTAGCTCGCAATCCGGTCGCAGATCGCGGTGCCAATTTCCCGGGTATTGCGCTGTCCGCCTTTACTTTCTGCCAGATCGGCAGCAACCGCGTCGTGCAACTCCTTGCCCGCCGCGGCCAGCGCCGGATCTTTTCGCCCCAGCCATTCCAGCATTCGAGCGGTGGTGAACAGCATGGCGGTGGGATCTGCCAGCCCCTGACCGGCGATATCTGGAGCACTCCCGTGAGTCGGCTCAAACATGGACGGTGAGTCCGGGTCCGTCGGGTTCAGGTTGCAGGAGGGCGCAACGCCCATGCCGCCGGAGAGCACTGCGGCCAGATCCGTAAGAATGTCGCCCTGCAGATTGCTGGCAACCACCACATCAAAGGCCCAGGGGCACTGAACGAACTTCATGCAGGCGGCATCCACCAGTTCGTGATGGATGGCAACATCCGGAAACTCCTGACTGATTTCCTCAAACGCTTCGGTGTACATGTCACCCCAGTGGCGCAATGCGTTTCGCTTGGTGATCAGGCAAACCTGGCTTTCACAGGTTCGACCGTCCAGGGTCCGGAAGCTTCGGGTCCGGCCCTCCTTGACGCGTTCAGCGGCTCTCAGGCGAGCCTGCTCAAATCCGTACCGGATGATGCGGTCGGTGGCTTTACGGGTGAACACCTCCATCTGGGTGGCGATTTCGTCCGGCGTCCCCTTGCGCAGGCGCCCACCCTGGCTGACGTATTCACCTTCCGAGTTCTCCCGGATGACCAGCATGTCGATGTCGCGGGCGCGCTCGTCGGCCAGATACTGGCGTGCACCCGGCAGCAGGCGCGCGGGGCGCTCGCATACCCATTGATCAAAACCCTTCCGCATGTCCAGCAGTGGCGCGAGTGAGATGCTGTCTGGCAGCAGGTAGCGGTTTTTGTCATCGATCGGACCGGGATCGCCCAGCGCCCCCAGCAGGATCGCGTCGTAGGCTTTGAGCTGTTCCAGCGCATCTTCCGGCATGGACTCGCCATTGCTCTCATGCCAGGCGTGGGATGGCCAGGGGAAGCGGGTCCACTCCAGGGCCAGGTCGTGCTTGGCTCTGAGAGCCTCAAGGCAGCGAATCGCTTCGCCGACGACTTCAGGGCCAACCCCGTCGCCGGGGGTGACAGCAATGCGGATATTGTCGGCCATTCTGGGACTCCTTCTCTGAATCGGCACGTATAGGCATGACAACCCCAGTGTAGTCATCTCAGGTTTCGATGCCACCACCGGGGCTTCCGTCAGAGTGGCCTGTTGATGCTTGTTTTACCAGCCCTTTCCCTGACGTTATAGTGACGACTTCAGAGACAACAGACAGGAAGGTGGCCTTGCTCTACCGTATCATTACCGTCATTGGCGCATTGGTGTTCGTGGTTGCCCTGTTTGGGCTGCTGTGGTTCTTCTGCAAGAAATTCCTGCAGTATCACGGAGTCACCGATCAGGTATCGGACCGGGCAACCGTCTTGGCAACCTGGACCTTTGCCGGTATCAGCGTGGGCTTGTTACTGGCGGTGGTAGGTGCTTTCATTGCCGGGCCCTGGGCCTTCTACCGCACACTGCGGGGGCACGATGTGCCCATCTCTGACGGTGCCGCCATCTGGTGGGGCTTTGGCATCGTGGTGGCGGCCCTGGGTATTACTTCGATTGGTTTCCTGCTGTTTCTGAAGGCGGTGGGGGCTTACTGACGTTCCAGCTCAGCAAATGGCCCGTAGCTGGTCCCGAAACCAGACCAGCGCTGGCTCCTTTTCATAGGCCTTGTGCCAGTATAGGTAGACATCGATTGACGGCATTTCCGCCGGCGGGTTCAGAATGTGGATGTCCGCCCGCTCGGCAATGATCCGGGCGTAGGCCTCGGGCATAGTCAGCAGCAGATCACTTTGTTCCACCACCCGGCAGGCCGCATAGTAATGCTGACAGCGGAGCCGGATACTGCGTTGAACGCCAAGCCGGGACAGCTCAAAGTCCTCGATTCCCGGTCCTTCCGAGCGTGATGACACCAGTACATGTTGATGGCTCAGGTAGTCCTCCATGGTCATGGGGGATGTCGAGAGCGAGTGATCCTTTCGCACCAGAACCACCAGACGATCCTTCCTTAATAGTTCGTGAGCGGTCTGATCGCTCACCGGTAACAGCACGTCCACCGCGAAGTCCAGTTTGCCAGCTGCCAGCTGGCTTTCCATATCCCGTCGCGCCACCCGCTGGCTGACGATTTCCAGCTCCCGATAGGGCTCCAGTCGCTGCATCAACGGAGGCAGGAAGGTAGATTCCAGGATATCCCGCAGGGCCAGTGCATAAGTCTTGCGCTGGCTGGCCGGGTCAAAGGCGTGGAACTGGTTTACTGCGGTCTGGATCTGAGTCAGTCCGGGCCGCATGGATTCCCGGAACCGGCGGGCCAGGGGGGTCGGCACCATCCGGTTGCCCTGACGGGTGAATAAAGGGTCATCAAAATGTTCACGAAGCCGTGACAGGGAATGGCTGACCGCCGGCTGCGTCAGGTTCAGGGCTGCGGCAGCACGGGTCAGGCTGCCTTCGCGATAGATAGTCTCGAACACATGCAGCAGGTTCAGGTCCAGGCGGTTCAGGGCCACAGCACAACTCCATAAAAGCTCAATAAGCAGCAGTAATGATAAACGATAAGTAAAATTCAGTCGCGTAATAGTGGTCGGCCGCCTAGACTGGGTCCAACTTGAATACAGCTGGGCAAAGAGCGAGTGAGGACACGTCGATGGATTTCAATATTTCCGAGAAGGGACAGGATTATCTCAACCGCGTGAAGAAATTCATGGCGGAGGAGATCTTTCCCATTGAAGAGCAGTACTACAAAGACATGGCTGCGCTGGATAACCGCTGGGTGGAACTGCCCATCATCCGTGAGCTGAAAGAAAAGGCCAGGGCCCAGGGGCTTTGGAATATGTTCTTCCCGGATGAAACGTACGGCTGTGGTCTGTTGAACTCTGACTATGCCCTGATTGCAGAAGAAACCGGCCGCAGTTTCATCGCGCCGGAGATTTTCAACTGCAACGCCCCGGATACTGGCAATATGGAAGTCCTCATTCACTATGGTTCCGATGAACAGAAAGCCGAGTGGTTACCGCGTTTGCTCAATGGTGAGATCCGCTCTGCCTTCTGCATGACCGAGCCGGGCGTCGCATCTTCGGATGCGACCAACATGGAAGCAACGGCTGTAGTGGAAGGCGATGAGGTAGTGCTCAATGGTCGGAAGTGGTGGAGTACCGGTGTTGGTCATCCGGATTGCAAGGTGGCTATTTTCATGGGGCTGAGTGACCCGGATGCCCACAAGCACCGCCGGCACTCCATGGTGCTGGTGCCCATGGACACCCCGGGAGTGAAAGTGGAGCGCATGCTGCCGGTGTTCGGTGCCTACGATGAGCCGTACGGTCATGGTGAAGTGGTATTCGACAACGTTCGCCTGCCCAAGAGCGCCTTCATCGCCGGCCCGGGACGCGGTTTCGAAATCGCCCAGGGGCGCCTGGGTCCGGGCCGGGTGCATCACTGCATGCGGGCTATCGGAGCGGCCGAGCGAACGCTGGAACTGATGATCAAGCGGGCGATGGCGCGCGAAGCGTTTGGTCGCCCCATCGCCAAGCTGGGAGGCAACCCGGACATCATCGCCAACGCCCGTATGGCGATCGAGCAGGCCCGACTGCTTACCCTGAAGTGTGCGTGGGCGCTGGATACCAAAGGCATCATGGGAGCGCTGCAGGAAGTGTCCATGATCAAGGCGGTGATTCCTTCCATGCTGCAAACCATTGTGGATCAGGCGATTCAGATTCATGGTGGCGGTGGTGTCAGCGACGAGGACTTCCCTCTGACCTCACTGTTTGCCTACGCCCGGGTGCTGCGTTTGGCGGATGGTCCGGATGAAGTGCATCGGGCTATGGTGGCCCGGTTGGAGATGCGCAAGTACAAGCATTAAGGTGCAGGGACCCGGCGGAAGGGAGTAGCTGAAACACGCTCAAGCACATCCATGTGACGCTTGGGCTCCGCCATCCATGGCTCCGCACAGTTTCAGCGACTCCCTCCCGCCGGCTCCGTCGTCACTTTGCGTCGGTTTCGACTTTCGAAGACAAAAAACGGGAAACAGCATGACACAGAGAGTATTCATCACAGGCGGCGCAAGCGGCCTCGGTCGCGCCTTGGCGTTGCGATATGCCAAAGACGGCGCACGGGTATGCATTGGCGACATCAACCCGGAGCAGGGTGCGGCTGTCGAGCAGGAAATCAATGCGGCCGGGGGCGAAGGGCATTTTGTTGAGTGTGATGTCCGTCGCCTGACCGATCTGGAAAAGGCCCGGGACGCCATCGTCCAGAAGTGGGGCGGCGTGGACGTGGTCGTGAACAACGCGGGCGTGGCCTCGGCAGGTTCCATCGAAGAAACCTCCATGGCCGACTGGGAGTGGATTCTCGATATCAACGTGCTGGGTGTTGTTCGGGGCTGCAAGGCCTTTACCCCACAGTTCAAGGCGCAGGGCTCGGGTGCATTCGTGAATATCGCCTCCATGGCCGGGCTGATGCTTGCGCCGCTGATGGACAGCTACAATGTCTCCAAAGCCGGCGTGATTGCGTTGTCTGAAACGCTGAGTCAGGAACTGCGGGATGACGGTATTCACGTAAGCTGCGTGTGCCCGGCGTTTTTCCAGACCAATCTGGCCACCACCATGCGTTCGGATATCCCGGGCATTCAGCAGAACGTGAACAAGCTGATGAAGCGTTCTTCCATCACTGCAGAGGATGTGGCCGAGGACATTGTTCGCTCCGTCGACAGCAACAGCTTCTGGGTACTGCCCCATGCCAAGGAGCGCCGGATGTGGATGCTCAAGCGCCACGCGCCGAAAGCCTTTGACTGGCTGATGCACCAGGAAAGCAAGCGCTGGATGAGCAAAATGGGCGGCAAGGCCAAAGCCTGACCGGATGCAACGAGGAGGAAAGTCCGACATGACGCAGATTGACCAGGCGAAGGATGTTCGCGAGGGCGAGGAGCTGGATGCGGCGGCCGTCGACCGTTTCATGAAGCAGGCCATTCCGGAGTTGACCGGCGAACCGGTCATCCGCCAGTACCCCGGAGGCGCGTCCAATCTGACCTATCAGGTGGATTACCGCGATCGTTCCTACGTTCTGCGTCGTCCGCCGTTTGGCAAGATTGCCAAGTCGGCCCACGACATGCTGCGGGAAGCCCGGGTCATGCAGGCGCTCAAGCCGGTTTATCCCTACGTACCCAACATTATTGCCGTGTGTGACGACCATGAGGTTTTGGGCTGCGATTTCTATGTGATGGAGCGGCTCAGGGGCATCATCCTCCGACAGGACTTTCCAGAAGATCTCGCGCTGAGCGAGCAGGACACCCGCAAGCTCTGCCTGAGCGTGATCGACAAACTGGTGGACCTGCATCGTGTGGATGCCAAGGCCGCCGGCCTTGATTCCCTGGGCAAGGGCGCGGGCTACGTTCAGCGCCAGATCGGTGGCTGGAGTGACCGGTTCCGGAAGTCGCGTACCGAGGACGTGGGTGATTTCGAAGCCGTCATGACCTGGCTGAAGGACAAGATGCCCGGGGACGTCGCCCAGGTGGTTATTCACAACGACTACCGTTTCGACAACGTGGTCCTCAATCCGGACAACCCGTTTGAAGTGATCGGTGTGCTGGATTGGGAAATGGCCACCATCGGTGATCCGTTGATGGATCTCGGCAACACCCTGGCGTACTGGATTCAGGCGGACGACGAGGGGCCGTTCCAGATGCTGCGCCGTCAGCCGACACACCGCCCGGGCATGCTGACCCGTAAAGAGGTGGTCGAGTACTACATGGAGAAATCCGGTTTCCGCACGGATAACTTCGATTTCTACGAGATTTACGGACTTTTCCGGCTGGCGGTTATCATCCAGCAGATCTATTACCGCTTCTACCACGGCCAGACCAGGGACAAGCGTTTCGCTGCTTTTGGTCACGCGGCCAATTACCTGGAGAAGCGCTGCCTGAAACTGATTGAAGCGAGCACTCTTTAATGGCAACCATCTACCTGGTGCGCCACGGACAGGCGAGTTTTGGCAAGGAAAATTATGACCAGTTGTCCAAGACCGGCTGGGAGCAGGGGAAAGTCCTTGGCCGATGGATGGCCGGACGAATCGCTCCCCAGGCGGTCTTTGGCGGGGACCTTGAACGCCACCGGGAGACGGTTGAAGCCATCGCCTCAGGTTTTGGCAGCGAGTTCCCGGACATGCAGGTGGTGCCAGGCTTCAACGAGTTTGATCACCACGAGGTGCTGATCCGGTCCCGGCCCGAATGGGTGGATCGTAATGTCATGGCCCGTGACCTGCAGGCGTTTCCGAAACCCGCACGGGCCTTTCAGGAGGCTTTCGTTCATGCGGTACAGCGCTGGGCGTCTTGTGAGCATGATCAGGACTACGACGAAACCTGGCCGGCGTTCAGGGAGCGAGTCCTCCGGGCATTCGATGAGATGATTGATTATGCCGGCGGTGGCGACGTGCTGGTTGCAACTTCCGGCGGGCCCATTTCGGTGATCTGTCAGCACCTGCTTGGCCTGACGGACGAGCGGGCGCTGGCTCTGAATGAAGTTATTGCCAACGCCAGCATGAGTCGGGTGCTCTATTCAGGATCCCGGCGCAGCCTGTCCGTCTTTAATAATTACAGCCATCTGGAGGCGGAAGACCCCGCCCTGGTGACATTCCGATAAGTGTGTTTGAGGTGAATCCATGAGTAACAAGGACCTGTTTGATCTGACCGGTAAGGTCGCCCTGGTAACCGGTGCCAGCAGGGGAATCGGTGAGAGCATTGCGCGTACACTGGCCGGAAAAGGCGCCCACGTGATCGTCAGCAGCCGGAAAATCGACGGTTGTGAAGCCGTGGCCAGCAGCATTCGCGAGGCGGGAGGCAGTGCCGAGGCTTTTGCTTGCCACATTGGCGAGATGGATCAGATCGAAGCGGTTTGGGCCCACATCGCGGAAAAACACGGCAAGCTGGATATTCTGGTCAATAACGCCGCGGCCAACCCCTATTTTGGCCCGGTGGAAGACACCGACCTGGGTGCCTTCAACAAGACCGTGGACGTAAACATCCGCGGCTACTTTTTCATGTGTGCCGAAGGCGCGAAGATCATGAAGAAGGGTGGTGGCGGTGCCATCGTGAACGTGGCGTCCGTAAACGGCGTGATTCCTGGCCATTTCCAGGGCATCTATTCCATCAGTAAGGCCGCGGTCATCTCCATGACCAAGTCCTTTGCCATGGAGTTGGGTCAGCAGAACATCCGGGTGAACGCGTTGCTGCCAGGTCTGACCGATACCAAGTTCGCCAGTGCTCTGACCACCAACGAGGCCATCAAGAAGCAGGCGATGATGCATATCCCGATGAAGCGGGTAGCGGACCCGGATGAGATGGCCGGTACGGTACTGTACCTGGTCTCGGATGCGTCCACTTACACCACCGGCGCCTGCATCAATGCCGATGGCGGTTATCTGACGGTTTAACTGCGTTATCCCGAAGCGACCTCGGAGGACGGCGAACAGGTCAGCGCCTCCAGGTCACCATCCAGCCCGTTTGCCTGCTGTTGCAGGTGGGCCAGGTGTTCCGGATCTGATGTTTCCATCAGGTCGTGAAGAAGGGTGGTCAAAGCGGCCCGGCCGTCTTCCATCATGGCCTGATACTCCGCGCCCCGGACCTGCTCCGACTGTTTGATCAGAAGGGCCACGTCGTCACTGAAGCCCGGTTCGTTCCGTCGTTCGAGTGCTGCCAGAAGGGCCTTTTGCCAGTTCCTGCGGCCCTGTAGCCACACTTCCGTCTGCCTGCCACGGTTTTCCGCCCACTGTTTCACCACCGTCCTCTGCTCACGGTTGAGTTCGCCAAACCAGCGCTCTATCCGTTCCTCAGCCCGTTCTGCCCTGGCTTCGATGGTGTCGCTGGCGGAATCCTCAAGATATTTCTCGCGGTATTCCTGCTGATTATCCTCCATGTTCCGGGCAAGTTCTCTAACTTGCTGGTCTGACAGGCTGGATAGAAGATTCGTGGCGATGGGGACGACACGATCGAGGAGCGGGGGAAACAGGCTGAACAGGTCCTGCTGATGGAGGGCGACCGTTTGATACTGCATATCCTGCTCGTCAAGATCGACCATGAAGCCCTCCAGCCAGGCCTGATAACGAGGCAGTTCACTGCTGCAATGCCATTGCCTGAACGACTCGATGTCGCTGGCGAGTTGTTCTCGTTGTTCACTGGTGAGCGTGATGTAATCCTCCACCCACCAGACAATTCCCCAATCCGCGTAGCGATAGGCCATCCGGTTGGAGCTGCAGGCGGCGAGGGTCAGCGTCAGGATCACAGCGATGCAGAGCTTAAGAAATCGATTAACAGGCATGGGAATTTGGCTCACCGGACTTCGTTTTAGCTTCATTTTCCTACTGTAGCTTACGACATTCCGACCGCATTGGACGTAGTTTGGCCCGCCAAAGTTGGGCAAATTCCGACCAGATTGACCATACTGACTTTTTGAAAAGGATTTCACGGCGTTGCGCGTGAAAGGCATGAAAAACAGGACAAGGACCTCAGGATTCGAGGGATGAAACCATGAAAACAAGACATGTGCTGCCGATAGTGGTAGCGGGCACGATGGCGCTTGCGGGTTGCTTTTTTGAGGAGGACGACCCCAAAAAGAGCAGTGTTCGTGTCATTCACGCATCGTCTGATGCCCCGCCGGTGGATGTGCGACTGGGGCGCGACAGGGAAATCGAAGGCCTCGACTACAAGGAAGGCGTCCTGTTTACCCCGAACGTAGGCTCGTCCCAGATGTCGATCAACGCTGATCTGCCTGGATCCCAGCGTGAGACTATCCTGACCTCCACTTATTCCTTCCGTCAGGACCGAAAGTACGACTTCTTCGTGGTGGGCAATGTTTCGGATGAGTCGATTAAACCCATTGTGCTGACCGACGATCTGGAGACCGAGGCTGGAGACCAGACGAGGGTTCGAGTCGTGCATTTGTCCCCGGATGCCCAGGCGGCGGCACGGAATGTGGACGTCTACCTGAGCGACGCGGACGATGAGTTGGATGAGTGGTTAGCCGCAGGCCCCAATTTCAGGATGGGGTATGAGGACGTTGAGGGCCCCGTGCTGGTGAGCGCGGGACGTTACCGGGTCAGGGTGACCCTGGCGGGTACGGCGACGGTTGTCTTCGAGAGTGGCCCGCTGTCGTTCCTTTCAGGGGATGACCTGCTGATTGCTGCGGTGGACAATACGGCGGTCAATAATGTTGCAGGTTCTGGCAGCCAGAGCCCGATCAGCCTGCTGGTCGCCGATGGGCCGGAAGTGAACGAGGTGTACGATATCAATCAACGGTCCGGCGTTCGCGTGGTCCACGCCTCCCCTGGCGTTCCGGCTGTTTCCGCATTCGTTGACGATGAACTAACCATTGCCAGTCTGCTCTTCGGAGAAACCGGGCCGTCGTCAGCGCTAGATGATTACGCGACTGTCGCGCCCGGAGCCCGGGAAGTATCCATCAACGATTCCACCGGACAGCTCCTGAGCGACACTATCAATCTGGCGGTGGGCGAGGGTAAGACCGTTGTGGCGTATGATCGCCAGGGGCTGACCAAGTCGCTGGTGCTGGATGATGCGGCGCGGTCAATCGCGACCCAGGCGAGCCTGAGAGTCGTCCATGGTTCTCGAGTCGCTGCCATCGCAGGGCCGGTCAATATTTACCTGTTGCCAGAAGATAAAACGAGTGTGTCGGGTGCGGTTCCGGTATTACGGGATGTGCCCTTTGGTACCGAATCCGGCTACTTCGCCGTGGAGCAGGAAAACTACAACCTCTTCATCCGCGATGCCGACGGTAACGTGAGAATAGGTCCGTTACTGGTCGGGCTTCGGGAAGGTGGCGTTTACACGTTCGTCGCCACCGATACCCCGGCCGGCGATAGAACGGTCCTCATCCAGCTGGACGACAACACCGAACCCTTACCCTGACAGCAAAGCTGTGACCCTCAATCAACCCCGGCATGGCCGGGGTTTTTTAGTTCTGGCTGTTTGATGGATGGTTTCTTCGTAGAAAAGAGCACAAGTGTGCGCTGAATGTGGCCTGCCGATAATCCGTTTGGAAAAGCTGCCCGTAGCTACAGGTGTTGCATCGTTCAGGGAATGAACATGTGCAGGTTCGAACCACTAAGTTCAGGTATTAGCCAATCACGCTCACAGCATGAGGAAATAACACAATGAAGTCCTTACTCGCTTTACCCCTAGTGGTTGTCGGCAGCGTTGTGCTGACTGGTTGTTTCGATGATGACGACGATCCGCTGAAGTCGAACGTCCGGGTCATTCATGCCTCTTCCGATGCGCCCGCTGTCAACGTTAATTTTAATGGCAGTACCGTCGTCTCTGGGGCTGACTACAAACAGGCAGCGGTATTGACTCCGAATGCTGGTCGTCCTTCTTTGTCCATCGACGGAATTCTGCCGGGAGGGGACACCGTAACGGTAATCGAGGAAGACGTACCTCTTCTGTTCAACACGAAATACGATGTCATTGCGGTCGGCAAAGTAGGTGACCAAACCATTGAGCCCCTGATCCTGACTGATGATGGCGAACGCGAATCTTCGGATTCCGTGCGCCTGCGGGTTGCTCACCTGTCTCCGGATGCCGAGGAAGCTGCGGGTGGACCTGTCGATGTGTACGTGACCGCCGCCGGTGCTGAGCTTCCTGCAGAAGCCACATTCAGCTTTAGCTTTAAAGAGAGCGTCGGACCGCTGGAAGTGCCGGCCGGTGAGTATCAGGTCAGAGTTACACCCGCGGGTGCCGACACGGTGGTCTACGACAGTGGTGCGTTGCCTCTGCCCCCTGGCGCGGATCTGCTGGTTGCAGCGGTTGATAACACCGTGTTTGGTGAGTCCCCGATCAGTCTGCTGGCGATCAATGGTGGTGACGTCAGTGAAATAGTGGATGCGAGCGCGGGGGCAGGCATTCGGGCGGTGCACAACTCTGCTGTTGCTGGGCCCGTCGACCTTTATGTCAATGCAACACCCGGCTCCGATGCTGCAACTGTGGAGGACATCGCCTACACCGATACTGTCCCGGGAGTTGCCTCGACAGGAGCATACGTCGCACTGGAGGCTGGTGAAAATCAGGTTGCCGTGACCGGTGCTGATGGAACGGTGGCGGTGATTGACGCTACTCTCGAACTTGCGGCGGGTTCTGGCACGACCGTCGTGGCAGCAGGCCAGACTGAAGTGCAGGCCTTGGTCTTTGAAGATGACAACCGGAGTGTCGCTACCGCGGCCAAGCTGCGGGTAATTCATGGCGCTGAGGAAGCGGGGACTGTCGACGTTTACTTGCTCCCGACAGCTGAGGGTGGCGCTGAGGCAACGGAAATCAACAATGCCGAGCCCGCACTGGATGACTTTGCATACGGTACATCGTCAGGCTACGTCGAGGTCCCGGAGGGTGACTATGTGGTGTTCATTACGAGCACGGATGGTAGCGAGTTCCTGAAAACAGGTAGCATTTCGCTGTCTGCAGGCGGCGTTTATACGGCTATTGCAAGATTGGCTGATGCCGGTGCAGGCGAGACGAGCGTTGCAGGGCTCACTCTGCTAGATGATTTTGTAGCCGCACCCCAGTAAGGCCTTTAGGCTTTCTCTCTGGAAAACAAAAACCCCGGCGCTTGCCGGGGTTTTTGTTTGTTACTGAATGGCCCTATTCGAAGAACCGGAATCTGCCTTGGAAAAGGCCGTTCCTGTTGGCGGCCGGTAGTGCAGCGAGTATAGGACCCGGTCAAGTACCGCCTGGCCATTCCAGGCCGGATCGTTGTTGACCATACCGACCACCGCCCAGGTGGTGTTGTGTTCGTCGCGGGTAAAACCGGCGATGGAGCGAACGTTTTGCAGGTAGCCGGTCTTGACGCGTCCGGAACCGTCCATGCCGCTGTTTCTCAGACGGCGCGCCATGGTGCCATCCATTGCGATGATGGGCATCGAGGCGAGCAGGTCCATTGAAAACGGGCTGTCCCAGGCGTGCTGCAGAAGCTGCACACCCTGTCGGGCTGTGATGCGGCCATGGCGGGTGAGGCCGGCGCCGTTATCGATCACCATGCCCTCGGTATCAATGCCCTTGCGTTCCATCCACTCGTAGATGACCCGGATGCCGGCAACCCGGTCATCGGTTTCATCCTCAAGACGGTTCTCGGCGCCAATGGTCAGGAGCAACTGGCGCGCCATGGCATTGTTACTCCACTTGTTGATATCTCGCACCATGGATACCAGATCCGGCGAGGTGGTTTTCATCACCAGTCGAGCGGTTTCCGGGGTTTCTCCGGTCAGGTTTTCACCGGTCATGACGACCCCGACTTCTTCGAGAATCGAGCGAATCAGTGAGGCGCTGTACTGTTCGTGGGGCAACAGGGATAAGTAGCGTGTGGTGCGGCAACCCTGAGGCAGTTCACCCGTGACGCGAATCGTAACCCGGTTGTCCTCATGGAAAATGGGCTGCCATTCGAAGCTCCGGCGGCTGGGGCAGCGGCCTTCTTCGGTTGCGATCACACGGTTATCGATGATGACTTCGTCCAGTGCCGGAGTACTCCAGGCCTGGGTGCCGCGCTCGTCGGCACGCACCTGAAAATGCAGCAGGTTCAGGTTGGCCAGATAGGCAGAGGGTTCCACCAGGAAGGGCGCATGGGGGTTGTCGCCATTGTCCTCGAAGGTGGGGAAGCCGCCATCGACCCGGAAATACTGGCCATCCAGTACCAGGTCCCCGTCAATGCGAGTGATGCCCATGCTGCGAAGTTCACGCAAGGTGCTCCACAGGCGCTCAATGGACAGCTTGGGATCGCCCCCGAACCGCACGTACAGGTTACCTTTGAGCGTGTCGCCAATCATGTCGCCATCGGTCAGGAAGTCCGTATCCCAGCTGTGGGTTGGGCCAAGGATTTCCAGGGCGGCGAAGGTGGTGACCAGCTTCATGATAGAGCCGGGACTCATCAGTGCATCGGCGTTGATGAACTGCTCGATGCCGGGGCCATTCAGGGGAATGGCCGCCACGCTGAGGGCTTTCTCGTCGCGGAGGGACTTCTGTGCGTAGTCACGGACCTTTGAACTCCAGATTTTCCCCGCGGATAGTCCGGAGCTTTCGTTTGTGTCCGCTTTCAGTACAGGGCTGACGGCGAGTGTTAACGCCGTACAAACAGCCAGTGTGGACCGCCTGAAAAAGGATGGCCTTGAAACCGGCCCATTGCCGGCTGCTGTATTTACCCGTCGCATACCCCAAACTACCGTGAAGATTGTTCATCGTTTTGTTGTTCTTCAAACATAGCCCATCTTTTGATCGCGTACTATGCAGAAACGCTATACATGACGTTAAAAAATGGCAGTTAACGCAGGATTTTATTGGGACCTTTGTGACGGCCTGTAAGCTGTCGTTGAAAATGTGACGAGGCGCTTGTTCGGGTAAACGAAAATGTGGGGTCTGGAACTGAGCGACGTGGGCTTTGTCTTTACCCGAACACGAACCATAAGGGAGAAGAGCAGTGGCATTAACCCGAAGACAATTTGTGCTGGGAACTGCTTTATCTGGTATGGCGATAGTCAGCCGTCCTCTTCTGGCTAACCCTTCGGGGACTGAAACTGTGTCAGCCATCGCCAGGGGGATTCCGTCAACCGGCGAAACCATCCCTGCAATTGGCATGGGAACCTGGATTACCTTCAATGTGGGCAGTGATCCTTACCTGATCGATCAGCGAACCCGGGTGCTGGAAACCTTCCTGACAGCCGGTGGCACGGTGGTGGATTGCTCGCCCATGTATGGGTCTTCGGCAAACGTGGTTGGCGCAGCGCTTGAAAATCTGCAGGCTCATGATCGAGTCTTCTCGGCGTCCAAGGTCTGGACATCGGATCAGTCTGCAACCCGGGAACAAACCCGCTCCTCCCTTGGAAAATGGGGGGTGGCGCGCTTCGACCTCCAGCAGATCCACAACCTGGTGGGCTGGCAGGGCCACCTCGAGACGCTCAGGGAAATGAAAGCCAGCGGTGAGATTCGTTACATCGGCATCACCACCTCCCATGGCCGGCGCCACCGGGATCTTGCCCGAATTATGGAAACCGAAGAACTGGACTTCGTTCAGCTGACCTACAACGTTCTGGACCGGGAGGCCGAGGAGCGGTTGCTGCCCATTGCACAGGACCGAGGAATTGCCGTGCTGGTCAATCGTCCGTTCCAGGGCGGGCAGCTGTTCCGGCGCTTCGAGGCGAAGCCTCTGCCAGACGTCGCAGCGGAGGCGGGCGTCAGCACCTGGGCCGAGCTGTTCCTGAAGTATGTCATCTCTCATCCCGCCGTCACCTGCGCCATTCCTGCAACCTCGAAAGTCGACCATATGCAGGAAAACATGGCGGCCCTGTATGGCAACCTGCCCAATGCCTCCCAGCGACAGGAACTGGTGGCCTACGTGAGGTCCCTGTGAGGACGGACGTCTGGACGACCTACTCCCTCCAGGATCTGTTGATGTTCGGTCCGGAGGTTTACCTGCGCTTGTGCGTGCGCCTGAATCAGGACTTCTGGCCCTGGCAGTTGCCGGTTGTGGTACTGGGGTTGCTGGTCCCGGTGTTGCTCGGAAGGCCGGAGGCCAGTCTGCGCCGTTTGGCGTGGCTGGCGATTGCCAGTGCCTGGGTGTTGAGTGGGGCAGGGTTTCTGCTCACGTACTACAGCGAGATCAACTGGCCTGCCGCCGGTTTGGGCTGGGCATTTGTGGTGCAGGGGGTGTTGCTGGCAGGGCTGGGGTTGCGGTCGGTGAGTCGGCCGCTTAATCCTCAGGGGCGCCGCTTTCAGCTCGTCTGGTGGCTGACGGTCATTCTGCTTCCCTGGGTTACGGTGCTGGAATCCGGCACTGTTCAGGCCCTGGCGGTGTTCGGGCTGGCCCCGGGCGTGACTGTCGCTGCCACCAATCTTGTGCCCGGCGCTCTGTCCGGGCGACAGGGCTGGTTGCTCGTACCCATTCCGCTGCTATGGCTGACTTTCAGCGCAGCCACCTTTTGGACCTTGCAGGTTTACTGGCTGCTGGTTTTGCCCGTCGTCGGGCTGGTAATGCTGGTCATCGGGTACTGGCTCAGTCCCAGTCCGGCGCAAAGCCTGGATCGGCAATCCGCTCACCACGATCCAGCTCATCGATAGCCTGTATTTCCTCTTCGCTCAGTTTGATGTCGAGCGCTTCGATGTTCGCGCTCTGGTGAGACGGACGCGTTGAGGAGGGGATGGGCACAACACCACGGGAGGCAACCCAGGCAATGGCAATGTGGGCGGGTGTGACGTTGCGTTCCCGCGCAAGGCGCAGCAGGGTTTCGTCCTCCATCACCTTGCCCACGGCAAGGGGCATATAGCCGGTGACCGTCAGCCCCAGCGACTGGGCGTGCTCCACAACCTTGCGGTTGGCCAGAAATGGATGCACCTCGACCTGATTGGTGAGCAGGGTGCCCTGGCCAAGAATATCCACCGCCTGGTCCATCTGGGCGCAGGTAAAGTTGGAGACGCCGATGTGTTCGGTCAGCCCTTCGCGCTGGGCGTCACGCAGCGCACCCAGGTATTCTTCCATGGGCACTTCGTCATCTGGGGAGGGCCAGTGGATCAGGGTCAGGTCCACGTGGTCGGTTTTCAGTCGGGTAAGGCTGTCATGCAGGCTGTTTATCAGGTCGCTGGCATGGAGCTGGTCGAACCAGATCTTGGTCGTGACAAAGACCTCGCGGCGCGGAATGCCACTGGACGTGATGCCATCTCCCACCTCGGCTTCGTTTTCATACATCTGGGCGGTGTCGATGTGCCGGTAGCCCAGTGACAGGGCGCTTTTCACCGCTTCCCGGGCATCATTGCCCTTGAGACGGAATGTGCCCATGCCGATTCGGGGGATTGAGCTGAATGACATACGTTCCTCCTGCTCGGTGCCTGTATGTTAGATAGAGCCTGTCGGCTGGTTCTTCAAGTAACCGGCGGGTATCATCCCCGCTACCCGACTCTTCCGAACTTACAGCCTGAGTGAAAGCTATGTATACAGGTCAATGTCTGTGTGGTGACGTTACGTTCGAATACGATGGTCCGATTGGTCCGATTACCCTTTGTCACTGCAGCCAGTGCCGCCGGGCCCACGGCAGTGCGTTTTCCGCCAGCGTGCCGGTCCAGCGTGTTCGCTTTCGTTTTCTGGACGGTGAGTCGCTGGTCACCGAGTTCGAATCACGGCCGGGCAAATACCGGGCCTTCTGCAGCCATTGCGGCAGCCATCTCTACAGCCGGGTAGACGCCATTCCGGGCATCCTGCGCCTGTTGGCTGGCGTCATCAACGAGCCGCTTGGCAAAGGCGCATCCCGCCACGAGTTTGTCGGCTCTAAAGCCGACTGGCATGAGATCACCGACGACCTGCCCCAGTTCGAGAAAACCGAAAGGACCAACGACCCGCACTGACGATCAGGGGGCGGGCACAATCCGGTAAACCTTGCCGTCCGAGTCATCGGTCAGTAGCCACAGGGCACCGTCCGGCCCCATCCGCACATCCCGGATCCGGTCGCCCTGGTCGGCCAGCAAATCCTCTTCTTCCTCTACTTGCCCGTTCCTGATCCTCAGCCGGACCAGCTTCTGCAGCTTCAGGGCGCCGACAAACAGGTCCCCCTGCCATTCCGGAAACAGGGAGCCGCTGTAAAAGGCCATGCCCGAGGGTGCAATGGACGGGTCCCAGTAGTGTAGGGGCTGGGCCATGCCGGTCTTTTCCGTGTAGGGGGTAATCTGGGCGCCGGAATAGGCGATGCCGTAGGTGATTTCTGGCCAGCCGTAGTTGGTACCCGGGCGAAGAATATTGATTTCATCGCCGCCCCTGGGGCCGTGCTCGTGGGTCCAGATCTCCCCGGTATCCGGATGGACCGTCATGCCCTGAATATTGCGATTGCCCCAGGTGAACAGGGTGTCGCGGATATTGTCGTCCTGCAGGCCTGGATTACCGGGCGCCGGCTCACCCGAAACGGTGATTCGATGCACCCCTCCCGCATCGTCGCCGGTATCCTGCGCCCGGGGGCGGTTGCCGCGATCACCCACTGACACGTGCAGAAAACCATCTGCATCAAAGGCCATGCGGCCGGCGAAGTGGCGGCTGGTGCCGGAGCGGGGCAGGGCTTCGAAGATCACCGTCACGTTTTCCAGTTGATCGTTGCTCCAGGTTGCCCGGGCAACCCGGGTGGTCATGCCGTCGTCATTTCTGTGGGCATAGCTCAGGAACAGGGTCTGGTTATCGGCAAACTCGGGATGAAGCGCGATATCCAGAAGGCCGCCCTGGCCGGTCACCACATGGTCGGGCACGCCCCGGACCGGTTCTGACATCAGTTCACCGTTGCGAATGATGCGAAGCCGCCCGGCCCGCTCGGTCACCAGCATGGAGCCATCAGGCAAAAAGGCCAGGCTCCAGGGGTGTTCGAGCCCCTGAACAACGGTCTTGAGTTGAAAGTCTGTTTTATCGGACGAAAAGAGCTCGCGTTCGGCGCTGCATCCGGAACTGAAAAGGCCAGCGACAACCAGGCTGGCAGCGACGGTCAGGTGTCTGAGTGACGGCACGAGACTCTCCGGGGATCCAGTCACGTGATCCATGGCTTGAGTGTGCCCTCAGCATAGCACTGCCTCGCACGAATCGCAGGACGGCCACAGGGTAGTGCAGCGCTTGCTGGCGCTCACTCATAGGTGGGGGCGAGCCGGTACACCATGCCCTTTTTGGAGTCGGTGAGAATCCACAGGGCACCCTCCGGGCCCATGCGGACATCCCGGATGCGCTGGCCCAGGTCGGTCAGCAGGTCTTCTGCCTCAATCACCACGCCATTGAGAATACGCAGCCGCACCAGTCGTCTCATCTTCAGTGCGCCGATGAACAGGTCACCCCGCCAGCCCGGAAACAAGGTGCCGGTGTAGAACGCCATGCCGGACGGGGCAATGGACGGATTCCAGTAATACAGTGGCTGGGCCATGCCTTCCCTGTGGGTGTAGGGCGTGATGAGCTCGCCGGAATCCGCAATTCCGTAGCTAATCTCGGGCCAGCCATAGTTTGTGCCGCCGCGCAGGATATTGAGTTCGTCCCCACCCTGGGGACCGTGCTCGTGGGTCCATACCTCACCGGTGCTCGGGTGCACGGTCATGCCTTGGGGGTTCCGCTGGCCCCAGGTAAACAAGGTGTCGTTTATGGCGTTGTTCCCCAGGCCGGGATTGCCCGGTGCGGGTTCCCCATCCTGAGTAATGCGGTGGACCCCTCCGGCGTCATCAGCAGTATCCTGGGCCTGGTCCCTCTCCAGTCGGTCTCCCACGGAAACGTAGATAAAGCCTTCGGCGTCCATCACCAGCCGACCGGCAAAGTGGTTGCTGGAGCTATAGCGGGGCAGAGCCTCGAATATGACCCCGGTATCCTGAAGATGACCATCAACGAACCGGCTGCGGACGACGCGGGTGGTCATGCCCTCACTGTTCTGGTGGGCATAGCTCAGGAACAGGGTCTGGTTATCGGCAAAGTCGGGATGAAGCAGAAGATCAAGCAGGCCGCCTTCTGCACTGGCGACCAGTTCTGGCGTTCCTTCTATGGGGATCGGGTCCAGT
The DNA here is from genome assembly GCF_019931195.1 of Marinobacter sp. F4216. Classification (GTDB taxonomy): domain Bacteria; phylum Pseudomonadota; class Gammaproteobacteria; order Pseudomonadales; family Oleiphilaceae; genus Marinobacter; species Marinobacter suaedae. Next base: position 137,193 of record NZ_JAIOUO010000002.1, read on the forward strand.
TCTCCGTTGCGGATGATTCTCAGACGACCGGCTCTTTCGGTGACCAGCATCGAGCCATCCGGCAGGAAGGCTAGGCTCCATGGATTGGAAAGCCCGGAAGCCACCTCTTCCAGTTTGAATTCGGCCCGTTGTGACGAGAAGGTTTGGGCTAAGGTTAGTTCACCAGTGCCAAGGATCAGAGTGCCCAGGATCAGTATGTGTTTGAGTACCGGCAAGACAACCCCTTGGCAGCGAAGTTTGGAGTAAGAACAATGACTTCAGCATAGCAGCAGCGGGGCCATGCGGTTGCCGTGTCCCGGTCAGCGCTTGTGGTTGCGCTGCAGCCACCGGTCGAGCTTGTCCGCAAACTCTTTCCTGTCTTGCTTGCTGAACGGTGGCGGCCCACCGGTGACCTGGCCAGCGTTTCGCATTTCTTCCATGAAGTTGCGCATGGCCAATCGCTGACGAATGTTCTCCTTGGTGAAGGCCTGGCCTCGCGGATTGAATACGTCCGCGCCTTTTTCAATGGCCTCGGCGGCGAGGGGGATGTCCTGGGTAATCACCAGATCGCCGGACCTGAGCTGATCAACGATCTCATTGTCCGCAACATCAAAGCCCTGGGGTACCTGTCGCCGATGAATAAAAGGACTGGGCGGAAGGTTGATCGCGTGATTGGCGATGAAGGTGGTCTGAATCTGCCAGCGCTCCGCAGCCCGGCACAGAATCTCGCGAATGGGCACAGGGCAGGCGTCGGCGTCGACCCAGATTGGCATGGTGGTTTCCTTTTAATGAGTTTTGAGACTGAAGTTTACCCGCGGTTGGTGTGAGCCCGATAGATCCATTGGGCGTATCGCGTAGGAACGTCGCTTGAAAGGGACGGGGGTACTCCAGATCTTTCGCGCCACACGCCTATCGAAGAGGAGGAGGGAGTGATGATAGTCCGGCTGGCGATTTCAGTAATGTCGTTCCTGCTGATCAGTGTGTCGGCGATTGCCGACGGGTCCGATGAGGCGGCCTGGACTGCGCTGCGTAATGGCGAAGCGGTTCTGATGTTGCGACACGCCCTGGCGCCCGGAACGGGCGATCCCGCCAACTTTCAACTCGGTGACTGCAGTACGCAGCGGAATCTGAACGACGAGGGGCGGGCTCAGGCGCGATCATGGAAGCCCTTCCTGGCAGAGCACGGTATCGAGGATGTGCGTTTGTATTCCAGCCAGTGGTGTCGTTGCATGGATACGGCCACCGAGATGGCCATGGGCGAGGTGACGCCCCTGCCACCGATTAACTCGTTCTTCCGAAACCGCTCCGAGGGGCCCGGGCAAACCCGGGAAACCATTAAGGCAGTCAATGCCATGCCCGAAGGCGCTCCCATTGTGCTGGTGTCTCATCAAGTGAATATCACCGGCCTGACCGGCGTCTATCCGGCCTCAAACGAAGGGGTGATCCTTGCCTTGCCCCTGTCCGAGCCTGCCCGTGTGTTGGCCCGGGTGTCACCCGACGGGTAGCCGGTGAGAGCGGGACTAGCTTGTCTGCCCGGAAGGCAGGGGATGTTACGCCCCTGCCCGAAAACCTGAATCTGCGTCAGGCCGCCAATGCCTGAACTTGACGTTCCAGCTCCTGGGCCATCGCCGGCTCGAGTTCGAGCGCAGAGCCGAGCTGATTGAGCCAGGCCCGTTCCAGGTCATTCTGGTCATCGATCATGGCTGCGCTGACCAGATAAATTTCCCGCTTGGCCTGTGGTGAATCGGCTTTACTGGCCAGTTCCCGGGCATCCAAGGGTGCTTTCAATTGTTGCTGAACCCAATTCTGAAGTTCCGGGTCAGCCCCCAGTTTCTCGATTTCCTGCACCAGCATCGTCTGTTCGTTCTCGTCGATGTGGCCGTCTGCGCGGGCCGCCAGAATCATCGCCTGCAGTATCTCCAGCCCTCGCTGCTCCTGCTGGCTGCCGTGAAGTTGCTCGATCGGTTGACCCTGGTCGCCCCCCATGGAAGAGGGGCCCAAAGAGGCTCCTAGAGAAGACGTGGCACTCCCGGCACTACCGTGGCTTTGGGGCTGGCCCTGGGTCTGAGCCTGATAGTTCTGATAAGCCTTCCAGGCCAGTGCGCCAATGCCGGCCAGCGCACCGTATTTCATCGCCTTGCCACCCATTTTTCGCCCCCGGCTGGAGCCCAGCAACATACCCAGCAGCCCGCCGCCAAGCATACTCTTCAAGTCGACACCGCTGCTGCCTGCTCCGCCTCGCATCTGGTTGCCGAGATCCTGCATCATGCCACCGAGGTCTACCCCGCCTCCGGTTCTGCCTCTGCCTTGCGGAGACGCTCCCTGAGCCTGCTTCATAATTTCGTTGAGAATCGATGTGACGTTCATTACTCAGCTCCTGTAACGGATTCTGTAAGGATTCGCCCCACGCCGTGTTATCAACCAGTTTGGCGGTCGTTGCACAAACCGCAGATATCCTTGTTCCTGACCTGGGGCAGTTAGTTCCTTTGCTCATTCACTGGGCATCGACTAAGTATTAGACAGAAAGGCCGTTGGCGCTTTTCAATAGCTGTAGCAGGAGGGAGGAATGCGGAAAAGCCAGGAATTTCATGTAGATAGCACCCGCTATCTGGATGAGTTGGGCAAGCCTCTCGACGACTTGCCTGCCCAGGCCAGCGATATTGAGCGCGTTGTCAGCGCTTATCGCAACATGGTGCTTACCCGCACCTTTGACGCCAAGGCCATTGCGCTTCAGCGCACTGGAAAGTGTGGAACCTATCCCTCGGTTCTCGGACACGAGGTTATCGGTACAGCCATCGGCCAGAGCCTCGCCCCCTCCGACGTATTCGTCCCTTACTACCGGGATCAGGCCGCCCATATTCTGCGAGGGGTTTCGCTGTGCGAACTGTTGCTTTACTGGGGCGGTGATGAACGCGGCAGTGCCTGGAAGCATTGCCCGGAGGATTTGCCCATCGCCGTGCCGATTGCCACCCAGTGCTGTCATGCGGTGGGCGTGGCGTCGGCCATCAGGATTCGTGATGAGGCACGGGCGGTTGTCTGTTGTGTGGGTGATGGCGGAACCTCGAAAGGGGATTTTCTGGAAAGCATCAACCTGGCCGGCGCGTGGCATTTGCCCGTGGTGTTTGTGGTTATCAATAATCAGTGGGCCATATCCACCCCCCGGAGTGTTCAGAGCGGCGCTGACACCCTGGCCCAGAAAGCCATCGGCGTCGGCTTACCGGGCCACATCGTTGATGGTAACGACTATTTCGCCACCATCGAGGCCCTGGACACAGCCCTGGAGCGCGCCCGCGGCGGAAAGGGTGGGAGCATCATTGAAGCGGTCACCTACCGGCTTGGTGACCACACCACCGCCGATGACGCCACCCGTTATCGCACCGCCGAGGCGCTGAAAAAGGCCTGGGAAGCAGATGGCATCAAGCGACTTCAGAACTATCTGCATCAGAACGGCTTGTGGGATGCCAACAAAGAACAGGCGTTGCAGGCAGAGTGCAAATCGACCGTCGATGCAGCGGTTGAAGCTTATCTTGCCACCGAGCCAGAATCACCCACCGCCATGCTGGACTACCTCTTCGAGAGCGTGCCGGCATCCTTGCAGCAGCAACGGGAGCGGCTGGCGGGGAAGAGTGACGGAGGTGAGTCATGAGCAGCCCGGAGGTTCGCGATGTCACTCTCGTCGAAGCGGTGAATATGGCGTTGGCCTGGGAAATGGGACACGACGAATCCGTGATCGTACTGGGGGAGGATGTGGCCACGAACGGCGGCGTGTTCCGGGCCACGGTCGGGCTTCGGGATCGATTCGGCTACAAACGGGTTTTGGATACCCCGCTGGCCGAAACCCTGATCGCCGGCACCGCCATCGGCATGGCGACCCAGGGCCTGAAGCCGGTGGCCGAATTCCAGTTCATGGGATTCATCTACGCGGGTATGGAGCAGATCATCAGCCACGCGGCGCGCATGCGAAATCGCACCCGCGGCCGGCTGCATTGCCCTATTGTTTACCGGGCGCCGTTTGGCGGCGGCATTCATGCTCCCGAGCACCATTCCGAAAGTACCGAAGCGTTGTTCGCCCATATTCCGGGGCTGCGTGTGGTCGTGCCCAGTTCGCCCCAGCGGGCCTATGGTTTGCTCCTCGCGGCAATCCGCAACCCGGATCCGGTGGTGTTCCTGGAACCCAAGCGTATTTACCGGGCAGTCACCCACAGCGTTGCCAATAACGGGGAAGCCCTGCCACTGGACACGTGTTTTACCCTGCGGGAAGGGGACGATGTCACGCTCGTGACCTGGGGGGCTTGCGTGATGGAAACCCTGCAGGCTGCAGATTTGCTGGCCGAGCAGGGGGTGTCGGCCGAGGTGATCGACGTGGCGACCGTCAGCCCGCTGGACCGGGAAACCCTGCTGTGTTCCGTGGCCAAGACCGGTCGTGTTGTCATCGTGCACGAGGCGTGTCGAAGTGGTGGCGTCGGGGCGGAAATCGCCGCCTCCATCGCCGAAGGCGCTTTTCTCGATTTGCAGGCGCCGGTGGTTCGGGTGACCGGTTATGACACCATCATGCCCTACTATCGGAACGAGCAGGCCTACCTCCCCAAAGTGACAGACATTGTTGAGGCTGTGGAACAGGTGATTGCGCTATGAAGAACTTCAAACTGCCGGATCTGGGGGAAGGCCTGCCGGAAGCCGAAATTGTCGAGTGGCACGTGAAGGTCGGCGACACGGTTGAGGTGGATCAGGTGCTGGTGTCAGTGGAAACGGCCAAGGCCATCGTGGAAGTGCCGTCGCCCGAGGCGGGCACCATTGCCAAGCTGTATGGTGAGCCGGGGGATATCATCCACACCGGCGAACCGCTGCTGGCGTTTGAAGGCGAAGGCAGTGACACCGGGACGGTGGTCGGCGAACTGAAATCGTCGGGTAAGGATGCAGATGGCGAGGCGCACCAGGACCAGTTCATTGTTGGCGCGGCCGCATCCAGCAAGCGTGCCCGTGCCAATCGGGCAACCCCTGGGGTGCGCGCGTTGGCGGAGCGTCTGGGCGTGAGCCTGGAAACCATCAGGGGCAGTGGCCCTGGCGGACTGATCACCAACGACGATGTGCATCGGCAGGCCAGCCACCAGAAGCAACTGGGTGAAGCTGAAATGCTGCGGGGGCCACGCCGGACCATGGCCAAGAACATGGCACTGTCCCACGTCCAGGTGGTGCCGGTTTCGATCTACGAAGATGCTGACATTGGCGACTGGAAAGCCGGCACGGACATCACCATGCGCCTGGTGCAGGCCATTGCGGCGGCCTGTGACAGAGTGCCCGCACTCAATGCCTGGTTCGATGGTGACAATCTCAGCCGGCGACTTCTCAATGAGGTCCATGTGGGCATCGCGGTCGATACGCCGGAGGGACTGTTCGTGCCGGTATTGAGGGATGTGAACCACCGCAGCCAGAAGGACCTGCGCCAGGGGCTGGAAAACCTGCGCGAAGCCGTCGCGACCCGGAAGATCCCGCCCCGGGAAATGCAGGGTGCCACCATCACTCTGTCCAATTTCGGCACCATGACCGGCCAATACGCCAATCCCATTGTTACCCCTCCGCAGGTTGCCATCATCGGGGCTGGCACAATCCGCGAGAAAGTGGTGCCCTGGCAAGGTGCACCCTCCATCCGTCGGATATTGCCCCTGTCACTGACTTTCGACCATCGCGCTGCCACCGGGGGTGAGGCGTCACGCTTCCTCGGTGGCCTGGTTGATGCACTTTCCAAATCCTGACGTAACCTTGGCAAGGTATTAATTCGGGGCAATCCGGCAGAGGGTAGGGTCGGTTAGGCCTATAATCAGACCATTGTTCTGCCTGTCTGATGACGTCGGTAAGGGCCCGGGGAGTGAGCGTGGCAATACCCAAACGTAATATCTGGAAACTGTTCTGGCTGGTTTACGCGGTTGCTTTCGTATTCCTGCTGGTCGTCTTGTTTACCTCCTGGAAAAACACCGTCTCACACTTCGAAGACCACCACGAATCCCGTGCAGAGCTTTACGCTCAGGCCGTTGACAGCATCTTTACCACCCAGGAAATGGCTCTGGACGTCATCGGCCGGGAGTTACTCCGGCAGGGCGAGCTGGAGCGAGCCCCCCATACCATGCCACTCCTGGACAGCATCGTTGCCTCAAGCCGTTCACTGGTGGGGCTCGGGCTGGCAAGAGCCGACGGCGAACTGGTGTCGTTAAGTTCCAATCTCGAACCTGAGAAGATGCCAAACCTGCTGGCCAATGAGAGCACTCGGGACGACTTCGAGCGTGCATTGGACGAAACAAAGATGGTGCTGGGCAGAACCTACTTCGTCGAGTCGCTGCAAGAGTGGGTGATTCCGGTTCGCAAGGCATTGCGCAATCGCGAGGGAGAAGTGCTGGCGGTGATGACAGGAGGCGTCCGTATTGACGGCGACAACGGAATTTTCCGGAGCGTTCTCCATGACAACGATGAGGACAGCGTCATGCTCTTCCGGGAACGGGATGGTTACCTTCAGTACATGTCGCGGGCGGGGATCGGCCCGGAGGTCTATTCCACCATTCGCCGAACCGAGCAGGAAATGCAGGCCGACATAGAGATGCTCGTCGAGAAGTCGGGAAAGCCGATTGAGGAAATTCGCGCCAGTGAAGATGCCGTGGTCTATTACTCGAGACGAGAGAGTGGTCGCTTTATCGGCGCTGCGGTCTGGCACCCCAGATACGAGATGTGGGTGATTTCTGAATCCGAATCCCGCAGCGTACTCAATGATTTCTTCAATAAGCTCATGATTCATCTCACGCTGTTTATCTGCCTGACAGGGCTTTTGTACTACCTGTTCGGTTTGATAGACCGGATCGAGAGGAAACGGATTGAGGCGCTGTTCCGAAGCTCGCGCCGTGATGACCTGACCGGCCTGGAAAACCGGATGGGATTACTGGATTCGGCTCAGAAGTATGTTGATGAACGGGCACCCTTCAGCCTGGTGGTGGTGGATGTCGATAATTTCCGAGGCATAAACGATCGATTTGGGCAGGAGTACGGCGATTCGGTACTGGTCGAGCTGGCCCGCTGCCTGAGCATTGCCGCAGGGAAGGACTGCACTGTCACTCGCCTGGGCGGCGATGAATTTGCGGTTGTGACCGAACTGACTCGCTCTGGCGATCTGGACGCCTTCTGCAAGAGACTGCTGTCGGAAACCTCGCGTCTCATGGTCGAGGGGGCGCTGGAGATTCAGCTGGGCGCCAGTGTGGGCGCCGCCACCTTCCCCGAGCATGGAGGGTCGTTCGACATCGTCCTTCGAAACGCCCATCTGGCTCTGTATCGGGCCAAGAAGAACCGGAACGATATCTGCCTGTTCAGGCCCGATATCGAAACCGGTTATCTGCGTCGGGTGCACATTGAACAGCGTTTGCGGGGGGCTCTGGAGCGGAGTGAGATCGTTATGGCGTACCAGCCGCAGTTCGATGCAGAGGGCAACGTGGTGGCAGTGGAGGCTCTGGCACGCTGGCGCGATGAAGAGCTTGGGCAGGTGCCCCCCAGCGAGTTTGTGGAAGTCGCGGAATCGTCGGGCCTGATGGTTCAGCTGGGGACTCATGTGCTGGATCGAAGTCTGCGGGAGTTCAGTGAATTGCGTCGTGCCATCCCATCAAGCTGCGAGCTGGCGGTGAATATCTCGGTGCTCCAGTTTATGCAGCCAGGATTCGCGGACACGGTTCTGGACAGACTCAGAGCCCACCAGGTGGCGCCCTCTGACCTCACTCTTGAGATCACCGAATCCCTGTTCATGTCGCGTCGAAGCCAGATACTGCCCGTGCTGAACCGGCTTCGGGCTCTGGGTATCCGGTTGGCTATGGATGATTTTGGCACCGGGTACTCCTCGCTGAGCATGCTGAGGGCGTTACCCATCGACGAGTTGAAAGTGGACAAAAGCTTTGTTGATCACATCAACGATGATATCAAGGCCTGCAATATGGTCGAGAGTATCGTCGCCATTGCCAAGTCCCACAGCATGGATCTGGTGGCCGAGGGTGTGGAGCAGAAATCACAAGCCGACACCCTGATTGGAATGGGGTATGGCCGGCTACAGGGGTATTACTACAGCCAGGCCGTGAGCATGGATGAGGTTCGCGAACTGCTCACCACTGAATCGGAACCGCAGGAGTGATCGGGCATAGGGAAAGTAGGATACTTTTCATGCACTTGGTATAGTCTCTGGCCAAAACCGTTAAACAAAGGAATTGGTGCCAGTGATCGTCTCCCGCTTTGCGTCAGCAGTCATGATGTTACTTGCTTCCCTTTCGTACGCCCACGATTACCGCAACGACACCGTATCCATCGATCACCCATGGAGCCGGCCAACACCGCCAGGCACCCCGGTTGGCGTGGGGTATCTCGACATCACCAACCATGGTTCGACCAACATCATCCTGACAGGCGCCAAAACCCCACGCGCGGGCCGGGTGTCCATTCATCAGTCGTTGATGAGCGAGGGGATGATGCGGATGCAGCCAGTGAGTGACGGCCTGGTGATCCCTGCGGGTGGCACGGTGGAACTCAAACCCCACGGTTATCACTTGATGCTGGAGCAGTTGAGCGGACCCCTGATGGAGGGTGAACGTATCCCTGCGACCTTACTCTTCGACGGGGCCGAGGATATGGCTGTTGAGCTGGCCGTTGAGACCCTCGATGACGCGTCCGCAGGCTCCATGGGAAACATGGATAAGACCATGGACCACTCGATGCACTGAGGCCCGAACGGCGCTGGGTGTTCCCCGGTGGCATGAGCGACGCCTTTGCCCGGTTTCACCGAGGGCGGATGGTGAGTGATATCAACGCGTCTTTACAGCTGGATGCTCCATCACCACGGGTCTCCATAACCCCTGTTGGTCCATCGGACATGATCAGGCCGCCATACAGGAAGCCTGCTTCATCGCTGTTGCTGACGTAGCCAAAGGTTGAGGTGCCGCTGGGCGCGCCGAAACGACGTTGGCTCACAGCGTCGTCAAACGACTGGGACAGCAGAAGCATGTCTCCCTTGCGGCCGTCGACCGGCGGAAAAGCACTGCGAGGGTCGTTGTCGCAGCCTCTGTGGGACCAGTCCCGGACCGGGTCGCGGGTGTCCGCGCCACGAAGCGCGGTCAGGATGGCCCAGCCCGGTTGGCCGTCGGACCAGGCGCCCAGATGGAAGGTGTAGGAATCAGGCTCGTCGGGACTCACCTCGCGGGTCAGGACCACCTGGGCCAGGTCATCGCCATAGTATGAGTTTTCGAACCGGTTGCAGAAGGAGCCACTGATGTCCGTGCAGTCGGGGACCGTCAGACAGTCGTAGCCGTTGTTTTCCTTGTAGCATTCGCCAGCCCGTTGCCACCCATCGACGTGGAACGGCAGAACGTCGTCCGTCCGGTGCAGAAACAGCACCAACAGGTCGCCTTCTTTGCTGCCAGACGGGCGGCGGATGCGCATGTTCTGACCATCACTGTCCCACACCTGGGTAGTGCCGACATGGGAAATGCCTCCGTTGGAAAAGGTACTTTCGGCGATGGCTGGCCTGGCCATGGTGGCGGAGAGCAAAAAGGCCACCATCAGGGGACCGGCACGCAGGCGCAATCGGTTTTCAGGGGTTAGCATGGGACCATTCTGTGAGTCGTCTGTTTGTGAATCAAGGGTAGCTGTTGGCGGGCGTCCGGGCCTATGATTGCAAACCATCCAACAAGGGAAGGATCTCCTTAATGTACACCCTGCACATCGGAAACAAGAATTACTCGTCCTGGTCGTTGCGCCCCTGGCTGGTGTTGAAAGCGTTGGATATCCCCTTTGAAGAGGTAATGCACCGGTTTGGCTTTCCTGAGGACTGGGAAGACTACCGCCGCGCTAACCCGCCCGGGCTTGTGCCATGCCTGCACGACGGCGAATTGCCGGTCTGGGACTCTCAGGCGATTGTTGAATATCTGGCGGAACAGCATGAAGGCGTCTGGCCCGCCGATAAGACCGCAAGAGCCTGGGCACGATGCGCAACCGCGGAAATGCACTCGGGTTTTTCAGTGCTCCGGAACTTCTGCAGCATGAGTTGCGGCCAGAGAGTTGAGCTGAATGAGGTCACTCCGGCGTTGGCAAAAGACATCAAAAGGGTCGATGCACTCTGGCAGGAAGGGCTCTCCCGGTTTGGCGGCCCGTTTCTGGCGGGAGCCGAGTTCTCCGCCGTGGATGCGTTCTACGCCCCTGTCGTTTTTCGATTCCAGACCTACGGTATTGCTCTGAGTGATAGCGCGGCTGCTTACGTAGAACGGATGCTGAAGTACCCTCCGATGGTGGACTGGTATGAGGACGCGCTGAAAGAAAGCTTCCGGGACGATGCCCATGAAATCGAGATTCGGGAGTTTGGGCGGATTACCGATGACTTTCGTCAGGAATAGGCTTTATTCCGATTCGGGATTTTTTTTAAAGGTGGATTCAGTTGGTGAGCGCAACACCCTATCGTAGAGCCAGGCGATAGAGGCGACCAAGAAACAACGAACACCGATTCATTGGCGAAGCCTTCGGCGGCCAACCCGTGGCCAGCGCGTTTTGCCAGTTCCTGGACCCGTTCAATAGTGAACACCTTGCCTGTGATGCAGCCCTGCAAAGCCTGAGCCGGTTCCGATATCCAGAACCTTTCCCCCGCCCTTCATCCTCAGGTTCAGGGGGCTTACCGCCCGTTACAAAGCAGTAACTTTTTTACAACGGTGCCCTTTTGATTATGTGACTAGGTTTTAGACACCGGCGATGACAGATACAACCACCGGATACCAAAAACAAGAAACGGATAACGGGGTGAAGGACCGGTAAGCCCGTTGCCGAGGAGGAAAAATGTCAACATCCGTGAACCATCTGGACGAACGCACGCAGGATTCCGAGGACGCGCTTGAGGAGATCATGCCTGCAGCCATTACTCTGGCCATGATGCTTCGCCACCGGAAAATGGCCGCCTGGCTGCGCAACGAATTTGGCGGCTACCAGGACCCCGCTTCCGCACCAACGTACCGCCGGCAACTGCACGGGCACATCGTTGCCAAATCGCCCCAGTATGACTGGATTCCCGCACCGGTAGACGATCAGCAAAAGAAAGAGTTCGGATACGTGGACCTGCTCGAAGGGGTAAAAGCCCTGGAGAAGATCTGTCTGAACTGCAAGAAGGGCAACGGTAACCGGGTGCTGCTGGAAAAGGACGACATGGCCCTGCTGCAGAAGCAGATCAACCTGACGGCTGAACTGGCCATCAACCTGAGCCGCGAGGTCTACTCCCAGCTGCTGCGAACCGTCCGGGCCGCGATCTATCTCTGGACCCAGGAGCTCATGGCGGAAGGAATTGCCGGCGAACACAACCACTACAGCCCGGACGAGCGAGCCCAAGTATCCCACCTGGATGAGCCCGAAAAGTTCTGGAAGCGTGCCATGGAAGAGCTTGACAGTTTGCCGATCCCTGATGTGCGCGAGGTCGGTTTCTTCGAAAGGGTGTTCGGGCGCGCCGGCTGAACGCCCGGCGCCATGCTTACCAATGGCGCTGACAACTCTGATAGTGCTGACTAGTAACTTTACCGTTCCCAATAGGCGGAAAACACCGGGGTTGCCGCTTGGAGAATGAGATCATGGGCGTAGAGCGACCGCAGTTGGCACTGGTGAGTCGCCTCAGAGTTGTCTGCATCCGGCCCATCAGATTCCCGAAACCTGAGTAAGCCAAAGCCGGGCTGGCACTAAGGTGTATTTCAACTAAGTTTGAAGCACCGGTTGTATTCTTCAATCCATAGCCCGACCTCCTTGGAGTTTCCCCGATGCGCGTTTTTGCCAATCCGGTAGGTGCCGGTTCGCTTTGGTTCGACAACCTGGCCACAGCGGATGGCACGCAGGTGGCTTACGATCCACAGGCGAGAGCCTTTGTTCCGACGCCGCCGTTTTGTGCCAACCGGGAAAAAATTGGTTGTAACTGGATAGCCCCGAAAGCGGGTGCGTTTTGTCGATCCTGTGCCATGACTGGCCTGGCACCGGACCCATCCATCGACAACGCCATACCGAACTGGGCACAGACAGAAGCGGCCAAACGCTGGGTTCTCGATAACCTTGGGCGCTGGCACTGGTTTCGACCGGAAGATCCCGGAACCCGGCCTCTGTTCCACATGCTTGCCGAAGGTCCTACTCCGGTTTCGATGGGGCACGTGCAAGGCGTCGTTACCATCAGTGTGGCCGAAGTCGATCCGGTTCTGCTGGCAACCCGCCGTGAAGCGCTTCAGGAACCTTATCGCACCATGATTGGCCATATGCGTCATGAGATTGCCCACATGCTCTGGTGGCGACTGAGCCTCCGGCAGGACTTTCTAGATGCCTTTCGTGAGCAGTTTGGTGATGAACGCATTGATTATCAGGCATCGTTAAGTGCCCATTACCAAAACGGCCCACCGGCGGACTGGAAACAGTATTATCTGACCAGTTACGCCACGGCACACCCGCACGAGGACTGGGCGGAAACCGCGGCGCATCTGCTGCATCTGACCGACATTGCTGACAGCTTCGTGGCCACGGGGTTGTCATCCAAAGAGATACCAGGCTCCGGGTGGGACCCGTATTCGGAGCCTGATTCAGAACGCCTGATCCACACGGCGGCCTCGCTTACCGTGGGGGTGAATCACGTGAATCGCTCCATGGGGTTGTCGGATCTCTATCCCTTCGTGCTTTCGAATCGTGCACGTCAGAAACTGGCTTTTGTGCACGGCTGGTTGCGGCGTGGAGCGTTGGGGCTTTAACCACAGGGGGCATCCAGCCCCTTCCCATTGGGGGTGATCGTTCACGCATTGCCGCGTCTTCACTCCTTCCAGAAGGGCTTTTGGGCCTCTCGTTCGGCATCGGCTCTGGATACGCCGATGTCCTTCAGCATATGGTCCGGGAGGCGGGCCAGTTGAGTGCGAGTTCGCCAATTCATATGCCAGCGGGCGACTCGGCGAATCAGGCTCTCTCTTCCGTGTGTTTGACGGTGTCCGTAATCGGATGATGGGACGGAAGTGCATAAGGTTGACATCGTTTTTTCTCCCCGGCTGTGAAGGTGAGGTTTATTATTTCTTTCCCGGTTTATCTCAACAAACGGGTTGTGTTTTGGGATAATTCACCTGAACTTAACCATGGGTTTTCTGTATGCAGGCGCTTCCACCTCTCAGGGCACTTCAGGCATTTCGCTACGCGGCCAGGGATCTGAGCTTTAAAGCGGCCGCAGAGGCATTGAATATTTCCAATGCGGCGGTGAGTTCACACATTCGTGGGCTGGAGGAGTTCCTGGGGTTCAAGCTGTTCGTAAGACTGACGCGAGAGGTGAAACTGACACCCGAGGGAAGTCGACTGTCCGGGTTTATTGAAACGGGGTTTCAGGAGATAGAGCGGGGCATTGCGATATTCGCGCCGAATTCAGATCCTGCGAATTTGAAAGTATCGACCCTGCCGTCGTTTGCCAGCCGGTGGCTGATGCCGAGAATCAGCCGGTTCCAGGAAAAGTACCCTCACTTGAAGCTCAGTGTCATGCCCGGCTTCAGTCTGGTCGACTTTCAGGGTGATGGTGTCGATCTGGCGATTCGTTTTGGCAAGGGTAACTACCCCGGGCTGGAAGCGCGGTTTTTCATGGAAGAAACCCTCGTGGTTGTGTGTCACCAATCGCTGATCGGAGACCGAACACCCGACAAGTCCGAGCTCGCGGCTATGCCGTGGTTGGTGGATGATTCGATCGACATGCAGGGCTCCTGGATCAAGTTTCAGGAAGCATTTGGCGTCGAGATTCCGGACACTTTGGTACGGCTTTCTGTGAATGAAGCCTCGACGCAGGTGGAAGCCGTTCTCGCTGGTCGAGGCTTGTCGCTGATCCGTCTCAGTCTGGTGGCGGATATGCTCGAGTCCGGACTTTTGATTCGTCCTGTCGATTTCTCCATGCCCGCCGAATATCACTATTACCTCGTCGCCCCGGAGGCGAAATTCCGGACAGAAAAAGTGAGGACGTTTGTGTCCTGGCTGTCGTCTGAAATCGCTTGAGGCCGCCCAGTCAGGAGCCTCACCGGTTCGGCCTCAGAGAATCGTTTTCACCAGTCCACCTTCAGCCCGAATGCTTGAGCCATTCACGGCCGCACTCAGCGGCGAGGCGATGAAGGCCACCACATCGGCGATTTCCTGCGGTTTGATGAACCGTTGCAGCAGCGAATCGGGCTCGGTCTCACTGAAGAACTCGGCGACAAATTCCGCTTCGGATTTGTTCTGGCCCGCGGCACTTTCCTTAAGCCAGTTCTCCACGCCGTCGGTCAGCGTCGGACCCGGCAGTACGGAGTTCACGGTCACGTTGTTGCCAGAGCCCTTGGTGAGATTGGCCAGGCCACGCCCGATAACCAATTGTGCGCCTTTGGTCATGGAGTAATGAATCATGCTCTCGAGCCCCCGTGCCCCGGCTTCGCTGGCGATGTTGATGATGCGCCCGAAGCTACGGTTCAGCATGGCAGGAAAATAGTGCCGGCACAGCCGGACGGTGGTCATCACGTTGGCGTCGAAAAACTGTTGCCAGGCCCGGTCGTCAATGTCGGCGAAGGGGGTTGGGCTGAAAATCCCGACGTTATTGATGAGGATGTCGAGATCGCCAATGGCATCGATTTCCGCACAGATCCGCTCCGACTGCCCGGGATCGGACAGATTCCCGCTGACGCCGCTCACCTGGCCTTTCGCTGAAAGTTCTTTAACCAGGTCGGTCAGGTCGTGCCGGCCGTTGATGATGACATGTGCGCCTTCGGCCAGCATGGTCTCGGCAATGGCCCTGCCAATGCCTTTGGTTGAACCACTGATGAAGACAAGCTTATCGCCTAATTGAAGATCCATGGGTGCCTCGAAGGATGGGGGAGAATGGCTGAAGAGGCTCCGACCACGTACTGGAGACCGATGAGGTTGTAGATGCATCGCAGGGCAGTATAGTTCCGAACGAAAGCGCAGGGAGGAAGATCGGGCAGGAGCTCCGATTTCAGCCGGTGGGAAGGGGCCGTTGCCTTTCTTTTTCGGTCTTGCGATCTTAGCCTGGTAACCGGAGACAGGAGGCTTTATGAAAATCATCGGGCTGATCGGTGGCATGAGCTGGGAGAGCACGGCCAGCTACTATCGAGAACTCAATGAGGGAGTAAAGGCTGCTCTGGGTGGTCTTCATTCGGCGAACATCCTCCTGCAGAGCCTGGACTTCGCGCCGCTGGAAGCCATGCAGAGCAAAGGCGACTGGGAAGGTATTGCCAAAGAGCTCAGTCAGGCTGCCGCGACTTTGGAGCAGGGTGGCGCGGACTTTATCCTGATCGGCACCAACACCATGCACCGGGTCTACGAGGACGTCGAACAGTCCGTGGGTATACCTTTGTTGCACATCGCCGATGCTACTGCGGAGGTACTTTTGGCCGATGGTGTCCAACGTGTCGGATTGCTGGGAACGGCCTTCACCATGGAACAGTCGTTTTACAAGGGGCGCCTCTCCAAAAAGTTCGGTCTTGAGGTACTCACCCCGCAGCCGGCGGATCGGCAGCGCGTCCACGACATCATTTACCAGGAACTTTGCCAGGGCAAGATTCGGGATGAATCCCGCCGTGAATACCTGAGGATCATGGGAGATCTGGTCGAGGCAGGCGCGGAAGCCGTCATTCTCGGGTGCACGGAAATCGGTTTGCTTGTTAAGCCGGAAGATACCAACATTCGGCTCTACGATACGGCAAAAATTCATTCCGCCAAGGCGGTGGAAAGGGCACTCTGAGCTCGAAAAAAGTCACCTCAGGCCCGGTTTTTCATACAACGTCATTTTCTGCCGGTTCGATGTACACTGCCGGTTGGGCGCATCAGTGAATCAAAGGGAGTTTGGATGGAGCCGTTAACCGGGAGCAGTCTCTGGGAACTGATCAAGCATCTCCGCCAGTGGCTGGCGAATCTCAACCGGGCCGGGGAGCAGCGCAAGCAGCAGTCGGTGGAGGCTGTGAGGTCCGTGATCGTGGCATCACGGAGTACCGCCTCCTACCTCCGCCAGGTACGCGAGACCGGCAAACCCTCCCACGACACCGAAGCCAAACTGTCGGAACAATGGACCCGCCTCGGGTTCGAACTGCGCGATCTTGGCCTGATCAAACTGGCCAAGCGGTGCGATATCTCTGGTCGCTACTGGGCCGATGCTTCGCAACTCGAACCGGACTTTATCGAGAAAGCCGACATCAGTCTGGAGCGCATGGAACAACTGGCCCGCTCCCTTGAGGCCGAGATTTCCCGCCGCTGACACACTTTGTTTCTTTAGCGCGCCGCGCCCACCCCTCATTCGACCCTGTGATGGCTCAACTACACTTCTGAATGCCGGGAAACTGGTTAATCCGGAATCAAAACGATCCTTATTGACCCGGCGCAGGTATGGCTGACATGGTGTCTGACAGGTTTTATCTGGTGCTGGCGGACGGACTGCTGGTGCTTCATGTGCTTTTTGTCGCGTTCGTGGTGTTGGGGCTCGTTGCGATTCTGGTGGGAGGTGCGCTGAACTGGCATTGGGTTCGGAACCGCTGGTTCCGGATCGGTCATCTGGTGGCCATTGCTATTGTCGTGCTGCAGTCATGGCTGGGGGTTATCTGCCCGCTGACCACCTGGGAAATGGCACTGCGTGACAGGGCAGGAACTGGCACCTACGAGGGTTCCTTTATCCAGCACTGGCTGCATGCCATTCTTTACTACAACGCGCCGGAATGGGTGTTTATGCTGGCCTATACGTTGTTCGGGACCCTGGTGCTGGCCAGCTGGTTTCTGGTCCGGCCACGGTAAGAGTTAGGGAGGTAGTTATGTCTGATAAGAAAACAGTCGTTATTACGGGCGCCAATCGAGGCATTGGTCTGGAACTGGCCCGTCGGTATGCAGGCGAGGGCTGCAGGGTGATCGGCGTGTGTCGTTCGTCGTCGGATGAGTTGTCGGAAGTGGCTGAGCAGGTAATTGATGGCGTGGATGTCACTACCGATGCGGGCATCGAAAAACTGACGTCGGCGCTCGGGGATGAGCAGATTGATTTGCTGATCAATAACGCGGGCCTGTTGCAGGATGATCAGCTGGGGTCGATCGATTTCGACTCCATTCGAACCCAGATGGAAATCAACGCCTACGCGCCGTTGCGAGTGGTCGAGGCACTGGTGTCCCGGATTCCTTCTGGCGGCAAGATCGCCAACATCACCAGCCGCATGGGCTCCATTGCCGATAATGACTCGGGTGGTCGCTACGGTTATCGGGCGTCCAAGGCGGCCCTGAATGCGTTCGGAAAGTCCCTGGCGGTAGACCTGCAACCGAAGGGCATTGCGGTGGCGCAGCTGCACCCGGGCTATGTGAAGACTCGTATGGTCAACTTCGGCGGGCTGATTACGCCGGCGGAGTCGGCTCTTGGGCTGGTGGAGCGGATCAATCAGCTGAACCCGGAGAACTCCGGCTCGTTCTGGCACAGCAACGGGGAGGAGCTGCCCTGGTAAGCCGATACCAGGGCTTTCGTCACTGAACGCTGATGTCTCGGTCTGTTAGCGAACGACAAACACCGAGATGTCAGTGTGTTTGATCAGGTTGGCGGCGTTCGAGTGCAGCACATGCAGACGATCGCCGGGGCCCGGTGGGTGGGAGGCCATCACCACCAGGTCGACGCCGGTTTCCTCGACCGCCTGATGCAGTTTCTTGTCCAGCTCCACTGCGGTGTCCGGTGTTGTGACCACCCTGCTGCTGGCATGAATGCCGTGAGCCTTGCCCTGTTCTTCGGCGAACTCTGCCATTTTTTTCGTCAGTTCCTCGGGATTGTGCGCTGCGGCCGAGGGCGTGGTATTGGTGATGGCGAGATAGCAGATCGCCGCATTGTAGTGCTTGGCGATATCGATGGCCGTGTTCAGAGCTTTGGATAGTTTATCCAGGTGTTCCAGATCCACTGGTACCAGAATCTTGCTGTACATGGTCTCCCCCGCGTAATCCCGGTTGGGTTTAAATTTACTCACCGTTTGTTCTAAGCATGGCAGTGGATTGTGAACTCTGCCAAAAATTAAGGGGTTGACCGTAATCAACCCACGGCAAGAATGCCCACAAGTTTTCCTTGCTGCTATCTTCAAGACAAAGCAGGCAAACGGATACCGAGTATGGTGGATTACTTTCAGGCGGGCGCGACCGCATGGCTCTACCCCGCACTGACAGCGCTGTTTTCAGTCATTATCACGTATGCGGCCTTTCATCTCGCACTGGCGATCGTTCACAAGCTTACCCATCGAAAAACCGTTCCCAGGCTGTTTCTGGATGCGTCGTCCCGGGCTCTCAGCGTGGTCGTGTGCCTGCTGGTGCTCAATCTGGTTCTGGGCGCGTCCCCACCCGAACTCATCTGGTTGTCGGAGATTCAGCATCTCTCGACGCTCTTGCTGATTCTTGCCGTTACCTGGGCGCTGGTGCGTTGTACGTCTGCCATTGGTGACGTCATCGTCATGCTCAATCCTGTTCTCGAAGGGGAATGGAAACGGGCCAGAAAGGTGGAAACCCAGACTCGCTTTCTGGTGCGTGCGCTTAACATCCTGATTGTCATTATCGGGATGGGGGCGGCCCTGATGACGTTCGAGCCGGTGCGGCATGTGGGCGGCAGCCTGCTGGCATCGGCCGGTGTCGGTGGCATCATCCTGGGCTTTGCGGCCCGGCCGGTACTGGGCAACTTGCTGGCGGGCATGCAGATCGCCCTGACGCAACCCTTCCGCATTGACGATGTGCTGTATGTGCAAGGGGAGTGGTGCTGGGTTGAGGAAGTCACGGCGACCTATGTGGTGCTGCGGGTGTGGGACCTGCGACGACTGGTCGTTCCGCTCCAGTGGTTTATCGAAAACCCGTTCCAGAACTGGTCCCGAAATTCCGCCGAGTTGCTGGGCACGGTGTTTATCCGGGTGGACTACCACATGCCCGTAGCAGCGCTGCGGGAGGAGTTCGGTCGATTACTGCGGCAGGCGCCAGAGTGGGATGGCAGGGTAGAAACGGTGCAGGTGACGGATTCGGATGAACGGACCATGGAGGTGCGCTTTTTGATGAGTGCGCCAAACTCCAACCAGGCTTGGGATCTGCGCTGCGCCATCCGGGAGGGGATGGTCACCTTCGTTCAGGAGCACTATCCGGAGTACCTGCCGAGGCTTCGCGCCCGGTTGGTGGACGAAGAAGTACCCGGCGAAGTCTAACGCCGCCAGGGCGAGGGCGGGCCTTCGGTGCGCTCGCCCGGCCACGCCGGAATCTCGCCAAAGCGCGCACTGTGGTTCGCCCAGTCGGTTTCTGCCTCGACGATTTCCTCCCTTTCGTAACCCACGTAATTCCACCACATCACAACGTCCCTGCGCAGGGGCAGGCCGCCAATCAGCAGCAGACGGGTGCTCGGCTCGCAATGGATAGTGAGTTGCTTAAAGTCATCCCCCAGGTACGCCAGCTCGTCGGTATCAAAGCGCTCCTCGCCAATGATGCAGGCACCGGTAAGCGGCAGGATGCCGTATTCGAAGCCGGGCTCCAGAGTCAGCAAAATGTCTTGCGGCTGCGTGCATTCGATATCCAGACCAATCAGGGGCGAATATTGAAGGGTATCGGCCCGTCGGCTGCCGTATTCGCCCGTCAGAAGTGTCCAGCTGGCGCCCTGATCCTGCCAGCAAGGCAGGGTATCGTAATGGTCAAAGCTCGGTAGGATGTTGCGGTCGGCTTCGGGCAGGGCAATCCAGAGTTGCGCAGCGTGCAGCGTGCGGTCGCCGAAGATGGTTTCTTCCGTGTGGCTGACGCCGTGCCCGGCGGTCATCAGGTTGACCTCCCCGGGGCGGATGGGCTGGGTGGTGCCTAGGCTGTCCCGGTGCAGCAGTTCGCCGTCAATCATCCAGGTGAAGGTTTGCAGGCCGATGTGGGGATGGGGTGCCACACGCAGACCGGTGTCCGCCTCGCCGAAGGTCACTGGTCCAATGTGGTCGAGAAAACACCAGGCGCCGATTTGACGGCGGCCTGCGGTAGGAAGGCTGCGGGCGACAGGAATGCCGCCCACTTCTCCGGTTCTTGCTTTTATGCGCTGTGCCATGGCTGGGGAACTCCCGAATGTATCCCTAGCATGGTTCGCACCCGGTTAATCGGCAAGTCGTGCCAGGGCCCGGTTCGCCGAAAGGCGTCCGGCCCCTGACAACAGCAGGGCCACCGAGTTGGCCAGCATGGGCAGCGCGGGCCCGCCACCCGTGCTCTGGCAGAGGACATCCCGACGGAGTGTGTGGGCACACCGCGCTGATCCAACGGCAAAAATTGCCTCGCCCGGGTTGTTACCACCCTATCGGCTGGGACATTATGCGGTATTGCCCAAAGGCCGGGTTGTCCTGGCGCGAACCCCAACATCGACAAGGAGTTCTGTTTTGTCTGAACTTGCTTCTTACGAAAGCTTCAACGTTGAAGTGAAAGACTACATTGCCCACGTTCAGTTCAGCCGCCCGGAAAAACTGAACACCATGAACAAGGCATTCTGGAACGAATTGCCCCGGTGCATGCGAGATATTGAAGTCAATACCAACGCCCGGGTGATCGTCATTTCCAGCACAGGCAAGCATTTCTCCGCCGGCATGGATCTGGGCGTATTCAGTGACACCAAGTCCATCCCCATGACTGGTGACCCCGGCCGCATGGCCGAGAACCTGCGCCGCGTAGTGTTGCAGATTCAGGACACGGTGACTTCCCTGGAGAAGGTCCGACTGCCGGTGCTGGCGGCCATTCACGGCGGATGTATCGGCGGTGCGCTGGACCTGGTGTGTGCGGCTGATAGCCGTTACTGCACCGAGGATGCCTTCTTTACCATCAAGGAAACCGAGCTGGGGATGACGGCAGATGTGGGTACACTGCAGCGTTTGCCGAAATTGATGCCCGAAGGCGTAGTGCGTGAGCTGGCCTACACCGGTCGCAAATTCTCCGCACAGGAAGCCCGGAACCTTGGCTTTGTGAATGCGGTTTATCCTTCACCGGAAGCTTTGCTCGATGCAGTGATGGGCATTGCCAGCCAGATTGCCGCGAATTCGCCACTGGCGGTAACTGGCTGCAAGGACATGATCAATTTCACCCGGGATCATTCGGTGGAAGACAGCCTGCGCTACATGGCCACCTGGCAGGCCGGTATGTTCCGCCCGGGCGACATGATGAAAACCTTCCAGGCCAAGGCCCAGAAGCAGCAGCCGGAGTACGAAGACCTGTTTCCGGTGAAAGGGCTGTTCGAGTCCTGATCGTTGGCCGGAAACACGCGTCGCGGAATATCACCCGGGGCCGCCCTGCTGTTTCAGGGCGGTATCGGCGTGGCGGGACTGCTGGCAATCCTGCTCCTGGATATCCCGATCCAGAATGACGGCCTGTCCTGGCAGGCCAGTACCTTGTTGGGATGTCTGGGGGCGCTCGGGACCTATCTGGTCCTGATACTTCTGACCCGAATTCCGAGCCTGTTCCCGGATGACCTTGAACAGCAAATGCGCAACCTGCGCGACTTTGCGCTGGGGCTCGGGGTGCCGGTACTCATCGGTTTGTCTGTGCTGGCGGGGGTAGGTGAGGAACTCCTGTTTCGTGGTGCGATTCAGGGCGGGCTGGTTGGGCTGATTGGTTTTTATCCCGCCATTGTCCTGGCGTCGCTGCTGTTCGGGCTGGCCCACTACATTTCCTTTACCTATTTCCTGGTGGCCACCGGTCTGGGGCTTCTGCTGGGAGCCGTCTATGCCGTGTCTGGCAGCCTCTCGCTGGTGATGGTGTGGCACGCGGTGTACGACATGATCGCGCTGTTCTGCCTGCTGCGCTTTCCCCACTGGTTTGGCCTGGAGCCGAAACACTTTTCCCGCTAACCTGCCTGCCCGTGCAGGATTACCAGATGCCCGAGGCGATGATCTGATGGGGTTCCACCTTGCCGTTGTAGATGTAGGTCCACGCAAGGCCATGCCGGGTGGGAAGTTTCTGACGAAGATAAAGGCTGGATTCCGGGGCTTCCGGTACGAAGGCCTCAAGGATGTCCAGTTGGCGCAGGGTGTGTTCGTTGATCGAAAAGACTTCGACCAGGACACCCGCGGAGGGGTGGAGGAGCGCTCCGGGGAAGGCGCCGAGGTCAAAAAGCGTCAGCGCCCGTAGCGTGTCCTCCCCGATAAAAGCCGAGTCCTCAAGCAGATGACTGTTAAAAAAGCCCCGCTTGAGGGTTCCGTAAACCGCGACCAGATGTTCCATAGGTTTAGCCGACCGGTGCAACGCCAATCAGCCACTGGTGCGCCCAGAGCACGGTAACCACATACAGTGCCAGGCCGACAACGACCGCAATGATGTCGTTCTTGTTGCTGGCGGTCGCTTTGGTCACAGTCCGTTGGGTGCGGCGCTTCATGGAAATGCGATCGACCACCGCCCAGGCCAGGAAGGAGCCGAACAGCAACACGTCATGGAGCATCCCGTTGGCCAGCAGGTGCGCCAAAGCCCACAGTTTGACTGCCACCAGCATCGGATGTTTCACCGCTGCCTTGATGCGACCGGGCAGGTAGGTGGCTACCAGCAGCGGAAAGACCGGAACCAGCAGCAGCATCGACAGGTGCCTGAGCCCGGTAGGCGGCGTGTAGAGCAGGGTCGGTTCCATGCGGGCTGCGCTGTAACCCATGACGATCAGGACCAGGCCTGCGAGGGACAGCAGGGAAAAGATGCCCTTGAAGGCGTTTTCGCCCAGCTTGGCGCACCAGCGATCCCGCTGGGGTTCGTTGATGATCGACAGCGAGTGGACCCCGAAAAACAGGATCAGACCGGCGATGAGTGTCAGCATTCCTTGGCTCCTTATCGGTTAAGGCTGTGGGTGTTGGTCAGTGTCCGGGTAAGGCGGTCCATCACGCCGCCACTGTGGCGCCAGAAGTGCCAGTACAGGTCTACCCGAAGGCTCTGGTCCGGTGCAATGCTTACCAGTGTACCTGCTTCAAGTTCCTGTTGCGCCTGTATTTCCGGAATCATGCCATAACCCATGCCGGCCAGTGCCAGTTTCACAAAGCCTTCGGAAGACGGGCACAAGTGATGGGGAGCGCTTCCCTGAAAACCGCACTGAGCGAGGAACCGGTTCTGCAGTTGATCGTTGGGGCCGAAGACAATCATCGGGGCGTTTGCCAGTGCCTCTGGACTGAAACCATCCGGGAAGTGGCGCTGGATGAAATCCGGTGTGGCCAGTGGCCGGTAGGTCATGCTGCCAAGATAGACGCTTCGGGCGCCGGCTACCGGCTGCTGCGCGCTGCACAGGCAGGCCGCCACGTCGCCTTCCCGCATCCTGCGCAGGCCCACGTCCTGATCTTCAATAACCAGGTCGAGCAGCAAATCTTCCTGACAGCAAAAGTCACCAATGGCGTCCGCCCACCAGGTCGCAAGGCTGTCCGCGTTCAGGGCAATGCGCAGCCGCGTCGAGGGCTCCGAGATTGCAGGCAGGGATGTCGCCAGATCCCGTTCCAGCAACTGAACCTGCTGGACATGGTTCAGCAACCTCTGGCCGGCCGGAGTTGCCTTCAGGGCAGGGCTTCTCACCAGTACCGGTTGCCCCAGCCGGACTTCCAGGGTTTTGATGCGTTGGGAAACCGCCGACTGGCTGATCCCCAGCACCGCTCCGGCCCGCTCGAAGCCCTCGCATTCGACCACCGTTGCCAGGGCTTCCAGCAGTTTGTAGTCAATCATAAGTAAATCTTATATAGCGTAATGATTATGAATTTTAAGTATATCTGAAGGGCGGTATTCTTGCCCCTCACATTGGGAGGTAGGTTGTGCTCGAAAGTTATCTGACAGGTTTGCTGGTATGCGGCGGCATCATCGTGGCCATTGGCGCCCAGAATGCGTATATCCTTGGCCAGGCAATCCGCCGGGAGCATCACTGGTGGTCAGCAGGCCTGTGTATGGTGTCCGACATTGCCTTGTTTTCACTGGGGATGTTTGGCGTGAGTGCAGCGCTGATGGCCATGCCCGACGCCCTGGAAATCATGCGCTGGCTGGGCGTTGCATTCCTGGCCTGGCTGGCTATCCAGGCTCTGGTTCGTGCCAGTCGCGGGAGGGCGGCACTGGAATCCGGTGAAATCACCCGGAGAAGCCTGAAAGGGGTGCTGTTCACCACCCTGGCGGTCACCCTGCTCAACCCGCAGGTTTATCTCGACACCTTGCTGCTGATCCCGGCTATCGGCGCGCAGCAGGAGAACCCGGCCACCTTCGTTGCCGGTGCCAGCAGTGCTTCCATTCTGTGGTTCGGTGCCCTGGCCTGGGGTGGCTCGGCACTGGCTCCCGTTCTCTCCCGCCCCATGGCCTGGCGTGTCATTGACGGTGTAATCGGGGTGATGATGGCAGTCATCGCGATTCAGCTGGCGGTAAGCGGATTGTAGTTCGCTGACCGACGAGCGAATCGAGGAGATTCGAAAAGCAACGGCGGGGGGCGAGAAGTACCTGCCGAATCAGGATGCCTGTTCGCCGCGGGGTTTGATCAGGTCGTCGGAGTCGTGCCTGGGGCTATTAACCGCGTCGGACACCCGGTACTCCCGCAGTTGCTCCATGGGCAGCCGATGGGTGGTGGCGCGGATCGCGCCCCGTGAGGTTGTTGATGAATCGAGCCAGCCAGTCAGGCAGTCCGGATCCAGCACCACGGGCTGGCGGTCGTGAATGTGTTTGAGGGTGTCGCAGGCGGGTTCGGTGATGATGGCGCAGGTGGAGGTCTCATCGCCTTCCCGTGGCGTCCAGATTCCGGCAAAGAAGATGGCCGGGGTCTGGTCGGGATCCACCGGCGTGACGTAGTGGGGTTCTTTACCGTGTCCGGTTTGCAGCCACTCGTACCACCCGTTGGCGGGAATGAGGCAGCGGTGATGGGCAAAGGCTTCCTGAAAATAACGGGACGTCGCCACCGTTTCGGCCCGGGCGTTGATCGGTGCGGGCGCTTTGTCGGTGGCCCAGGCCGGGCGAAAGCCCCAGAGGGATTTCACCAGAATCGGCTGGCCATTCATGCTCATCCGGATCATGGGAATGGCAGTGCCAGGCGGTATGTTGTAGCTGGCCTCGACGTGGGTGTCGATGTCCAATCCATCCGGAAAAAAACGGGCGATCAGGGTTTCCGGTGGTGTGTAGAAGGTGAATCGTCCGCACATAGGGTTCTTCCTTGATTTCAGGGCGTTGCAGGTCAGGTTCTGGTACCCTTGCCGGATGCTGAAACTATCCAACAATGTCGCTATTCAGGACTGGGAATTGCAGTTTACCCAGATCCGAGCCCAGGGCGCCGGCGGCCAGAACGTCAATAAAGTTGCCTCCGCCGTGCATCTGCGATTCGATGTGCTGCACTCCACGCTGCCTCCGTTTTACAAAGAGCGTCTGATGGCACTGAGCGATCAGCGCATCAGCAAGGAAGGCGTCATCATCATTAAAGCGCAAACCTTCCGTACCCTGGAGAAAAACCGGGACGATGCCCTGCGGCGCCTTAAGGCGTTGATTCTTGAGGCGGTCAAAATCGAGAAGGCGCGTCGCCCCACCAAACCCTCCAAATCCGCCAGGCGCAAACGCGTTGACGAGAAAACCCGCAAGGGCAAAACCAAGGCCCTACGCGGCAAGGTTCAACTCTGAGCCAGGCGCACTTCTTGTACCGGCTGTCCGGATTCGACCTCTTGCAGGAAGGCCTGAATATCCTCGAAGGCCTCCTCGGCTTCGGGCAGGTTCGGGACAAAGATATGCCAGACATGCACCATGCCAGACCAGGTATGCAGGGTAACCGGTGAGCCCTCGGACTGTGCCTTGGCGGCGTAGCGTCGGGCATTGTCCAGCAGCATTTCCGAATCGCTGGCATGAATCAGAATGGGGGGCAGGTCGTGCAGGTCGCCCCTGAGGGGCGATGCAATCGGGCTCAGGGGGGATACCCGGAACGCGGCCAGCGTTACCCACCAGATCACGGGTAACGGTACTTTCGAGAGCCCGCCGAACGCCGGCCCCAGCAGCGGGTCAGTTTGGATGTTGGCCCGGTTGCTGGGAGCGGTGAGCGTCAGATCGGTGGATGGGCAAATCGCAATGGCTGCATCTGCCTGCCGGAGACCCTTATGCTTGATCCAGCCCAGCAGGCCCAAGGTATGGCTGCCCCCCGCCGAGTCGCCGGCAATGATCAGGCAGGACACGGGCTCCTCGCCATCTGGGCCATGCTCCAGAATCCATCGATAGGCTTTCCGGCAATCCCGCACTCCGTCCATGTATCGGTGTTCCGGCATCAGGCGGTAATCGACCGCAAAGACCGCCGCATTGGCGATACGGGAAAAACGGTCGGTAATGGCCCGGTGGCTCTTCGGGCTGCCAGCCGCCCAGGCACCGCCATGGATGTAAAGAACGCGCCGGCGCGTATCCACGCCGGGGGCTATGACCCACTCACCTCGGGGGTGGGTGACCGGGCGGAACTCCGATTCCAAGGACAGGCCTTCGCTGAGGGTATCCATGTGCTGGCGCAGGGCATACAGCCTTGCCTTGCCCCGAAGTCCGCGGGAGCTTTGCCCAAGCTCACGGATGCGACCAATCACATACCGGTGTTCCTCGCTGGGCGGGCCGCCGCGAAACGGCTGGTGCTGAATGTCCAGGTGAGACAGGTCCTCGACCCGGAACAGAAAGTAGGTGGCAGCGACCAGGATCACTAGCAGTACAAGAAAGAACCAGAGCATGGGCGGTCCTCATCGGGTTGGCCCCGTGAAGTCGGGCGAACTATGCTCAATAGCATAGTCGCTGGAGCACGTGGTTTGTGCCTCTAAAGATCACAGAAGGAGCCTCCGCATGCAAATAGCCTATCGGGCCCGGGATATTACCGAAGCGCACATTGTGGCCGGCTTTCTGGGTGCACACGGGGTTGAGGCTTATGTAGGCGGCCACTATCTTCAGGGGGCCATGGGCGAGATTGGCGCAGCAGGATTCACGAACGTTCATGTGGAGGACGAGGACTTGTTCCATGCCCGGGAACTGGTGCGGGAGTATGAATCCGGCGAGCCAAAGGCCGTGGTCTCGAAGGGAAGGGGGGAGAGCCGGGCAGACTTTTTTGCCCAATGGTTCCTGTTTGCGCTGGCGGTTCTGGCGTTGGTGATACTGAACTCGAACTGACACCTGTCTCCTTCTCTATTGGGGTTATTGTGAAACTAAATTGCGCACAATTTAATTGGCAGCTATATTTATCCGGTGACAGTGAAGACCCGGTCGGACGACCGGCCTTGATTATTTATGTGAAAAGGAGAGCGTAATGTCGATTGAACAGGTTTTGTATCGTGCTCATGCCGAGGCCACAGGTGGCCGTGATGGGCGTGCCATTTCATCTGACGGTGTGCTTGATGTAGAGCTGACGACCCCAAAGGAACTGGGAGGAGCGGGCGGTAAGGGTACGAATCCGGAGCAACTGTTTGCCGCAGGCTATTCGGCGTGCTTCATTGGCGCCATGAAGTTTGTTGCCGGCCGTGACGGCATCAAGCTGCCCGAAGATCTGTCCGTTGAGGGTGCCGTTGGCATTGGCCAGATTCCCGCCGGCTTTGGTATCGAAGTGGATTTGAAAATCAGCCTGCCGGGTATGGACGATGCCGAAGCCCGGAAGGTCATCGACGAGGCCCATAAGGTGTGCCCTTACTCCAACGCCACTCGAGGCAATATCGACGTGACTTTGACTCGCGTCGACTAACGCTCGTTTGCGCGGGTGGCTACCGGGCTTTCCGGTGGTCGCTTGCGCCATCCCTCGCCACTATTTCCATGATCTGCGGCGACCGCAGACTCAATCCTGACTTTCGGAAACCTTTCTGATCGAGTTGTCCTGGCCAACTCCGGGGCGCACTCTTGGCTGTGAACCGGTCAGCGCTTGGTAGAACGCTGGCGCTGTTTTTTGGGTTTGGAGCGTGAGGGTGGTTTATTGCCAGCTTTGCCCTGGGGCTTTCCGGCGGGCTTTGCTCCGGTCTTTCCACCCGGTTTTCTGGCACCGCCGGGTTTGCCGGGTGGGGAACCTGCGGGTTTGGGTTTGCGGGTTTGTTTTCGGGTGCCCGGAGGGGCCTCGGAAGAAGAGTCTTTAATGGATTCAAGCAGTGTCGACAGTTCTTTTGCAGTAAGGTCCCGCCACTGGCCAATCGGCAAATTGGCGAGGTTTACATTCATGATGCGGGTTCGCTCCAGTTTGGTGACCTGGTAGTCGAAGTATTCGCACATCCGGCGTATCTGGCGGTTTAAACCCTGAACCAGAGTAATCCGGAAAACATAACGTGATTCCTGCTGAACCTTACACTTCTTGGTGACGGTGCCCAGGATCGGCACGCCCCCTGCCATCCCCTGGACGAATTCCCGGGTCACGGATTTGTCCACGGTCACCACATATTCCTTCTCATGGTTGTTGCCGGCCCGCAGGATCTTGTTGACCAGGTCGCCTTTGCTGGTCATGAAAATCAGACCCTGGGAGTCTTTGTCGAGACGGCCAATGGGGAAAATGCGTGCGCTGTGGCCAACGAACCGCTGAATGTTGTGTTTCTCCGCGTCGTCCGTGGTGCTTACGATGCCCACCGGTTTATTGACCGCAATAAACACCAGATCCTCTTCACCCCGAGGCTCGATCACCTGACCATTCACCGTCACTGTGTCGGTTGCCCGAACCTGGTCGCCCACGGTCGCACGTTTCCCATTGATGAATACGTTGCCTTGTTCGATGTAGCGATCGGCCTCGCGTCGCGAGCAGAGACCGCTTTCGCTGATATATTTATTCAGGCGTGTGGAGGTGTCGTTGGTCATGAGTGGTCCGGCCGGTGACTTTGAGCCGCTATGATAGCAGGGGGGCTTTGGGCTTACAGCCGCCATCCTGCTGCTTTATTTCGGACGCTTCGATTGGCCTGGTATAAAGCTTTAGGATGCCCGGCGGCCTGCGGGAAACGAATGACGCATAGGGATACCGATGCCACGACTGTTCTTCTCCATCGAAATACCGGGTTGGGTCAAACAGCGCCTGCTACAAGTCAGGGCACCCGTGGCCGGCGCCCGCTGGCAGAGCCCGGCACAATTGCATCTGACCTTCCTCTTTCTGGGGCAGGTGGCGGAGGACCGGGTATCCGAACTATGTGCCGCCGCGCGGTGCTTGCCCCTGTCGGCATTTGATGTGTCGGTGTCTGGTATCGGTTGTTTCGGGCAACCTGCGTCACCCCGTAACCTGTGGGCGGGAGTCCGCCCGAAAGAGCCAATGATGGATCTGCAAAACGCGTTGAAAGATAACCTTGGCCCGCTCGGATTTGAGTTCGAGAAACGTGCTTTTCGACCCCATATCACCCTGGCTCGATTCAAAAAACAGCGTGGATCGGTGGAAACGCTCCTGGCGGAATTCCAGGACGCTGACTTTGGTATTTTTCCGGTGACGGAATTTGTGTTGTATCAAAGCACGCAAGGTGCGGGTGGCTCTGTGTATACGGTGGTGGAGCGATTCGCTCTGGAAGCTTAGGCCCGATTTTGCCATTCTGTGCCGCAGAGGTGCCGGTAACTGCCGGTTAAACGGAGAAAATTCGGGTGAGTACAATCTCCTCAGGACACAGGATGCTATGGAAAAAACACGAACAACACTGGTAGCCATCACAGGCGTGGTCCTGTTCTTCCTGGCCAATTATTTGTGCCGGTATCTTCTCGGGTTTTCCGGCGTGCTGGCGTCCGTCGTCATTGCCGTGCTTATTGCAGCATACATGGGCTTTTCGGTGGCGAGGATGTTGGAGCGAGAACTCACCGCCGCCGAGCGATCCAGGATTCTGTGGATCTATGGTGGTTTTCTCGCGGCACTGTTTGCCGCGTTCGGGGCCTGGGTGTCGTCGGATACGGGCCTGGATACGCTGGGTGTCGCGACCCTCTTGTCCCATTACTTGCCGTATCCCGCGTTCGCCCATGTGTTTTTGTCGGATCGTATAATCCGGCTGTTTCTCGGCCAGGACGACCTGTCCTGAAATTCAGGGGAACCTCTTGACCACACTCACGCTGGAACAGGTCTCGGTCGGCGCGCTCGAGGGCGTTGATCTTGAGTTGAAGGGAGGCGAGATCGTTTGCCTGTCCGGCCCTTCCGGCAGTGGCAAAAGTCGCCTGCTCCGAGCCATTGCTGACCTGGATCCCCACGAGGGTGCCGTGCAACTGGACGATACCCCGCAAGGTTCCGTGCCGGGGCACCTCTGGCGCCAGCAGGTTATGATGGTTCCGGTCGACAGCCAATGGTGGTCCGAGCGGGTTGGGGAACACTTCCAGCCTTCGCCAGTGGGGGTGCCGGATGCTCTGGGTTTCCCCGCGGATGTAATGGCGTGGCCGGTAAGCCGGTTATCCTCCGGTGAGCAACAGCGCCTGGCGTTGTTTCGTGCCCTAGTCCGTCAACCGAAGGTGCTGCTACTGGACGAGCCCACAGCCAACCTGGATGAAGCCCTGATCGAGCAGGTGGAGGCCTGGCTGAAGGCCGAGATCCGGCGGCAAAATCTGGTGGTGCTCTGGGTGGCTCACGACTCTGCGCAGATTCAGCGGGTAGCCGATCGTCATTATCGCCTTGCTGGCAGCCAGTTGGAGGCCGTCCATGGAAATCATTGATCTGGCCTGGTGGAAACTGGCACTGGTAGCCGTCCTGGTGCTGGCGCTGGCAGGCGTCAGTCTTATGACCCGGCTGGGCATCGCGAAAAGTCTGCTGATTGCAGCTACCCGGACGGTGATTCAGCTGGCGCTCATTGGCCTGGTTCTGGAGGCCTTGTTCGCCTCATCGGAATTTTACTGGATTGCCCTGCTGGCACTGGTGATGTTGCTGGTGGCGGGCCGGGAGGTCATGGCTCGCCAGCAGCGTCGGCTGAAGGGCTTCTGGTCTTTCGGGATTGGCACCGGTGCCATGTTCGTCTCTTCATTTACCGTTACCGTACTGACCCTCACGGTTGTCATAGGGCCGGAGCCCTGGTACGCGCCCCAGTATGCGATCCCCCTGCTGGGTATGATGCTGGGCAACACCATGACCGGCGTGGCCCTGAGCCTGGACCGGCTCAACGAATCCGTCTGGAGTCAGCGCGCGGTGATTGAGAACCGTCTGATGCTGGGTGAAACCTGGCGCGAAGCGCTGGAGGACATCCGTCGTCACGCCATGCGCAGTGGCATGATGCCCGCGATCAACGCCATGGCGGCCGCCGGCATCGTCAGCCTGCCGGGCATGATGACCGGTCAGATTCTGGCGGGAAGCCCACCGGCGGTGGCGGTGAAATACCAGATACTGGTGATGCTGACCATCACGGTCGGTACCGGTTTCGGCACCCTGATGGCCGTATCCTGGGGCGGGCGCCGGTTGTTCGATGAGCGTGAGCGCCTCAGGCTGGATCGTCTTGTCAGCACCGGCGGTCGCTAACTTATGCAACCGATGATTCATCTCACCCGACGTGAGGGTGGAGCATATTGCCATCCGGTGGTGGCTGATCGATACAACTGGACATGGCTATGAAGTGTTTGAGGAACCGTCGGAAATGGTGAGTCGTTGTCCGGTGTGCCTGCAGGCAGAGCTCACCGCTTTCCAGACTATCAAGCAATACTCCTATCTGCGTTGCCCCACTTGTGAGGCTACGGTGATGGCGGAGGGGTGCCGTCTTTCGGCTGATGAGGAACGGGGTATCTATGACTGCCACGAGAATGATCTGGCAGACCCGGGCTATCGGCGTTTCCTGAGCAAGCTCCTCGAGCCGCTGCTGGCCGAGTTGGAGCAGGGCATGTGTGGCCTCGATTTCGGCTGTGGCCCGGGTCCGGCGCTGGCGGACATGCTGAGCGAGGCCGGTATGTCGATGTCACTGTACGATCCGTTTTTCTATCCGGACACCGGCGCTCTGTTGAGCACCTACGATTTCATTACCTGCACCGAGGTGGTGGAGCATCTACATGAGCCGGCCGAGGTCTTCCGGCAACTGGATAGGCTAATGAAGCCTGGCGGCTGGCTGGGTGTGATGACCTGCTTTCAGACAGACGACGACCGGTTTGCCAACTGGCACTATCGCCGTGATCCGACCCACGTTGTCTTTTACCGGGAGAAAACACTCGGGATGATTGCCGAACAGCTTGGCTGGCGTATCCGTATTCCAAGAAAGGATGTGGTGCTCTTCCAGAAGCCATTTACTGGTCAGTGATCGAAGTCTGAGGGCAGGCGGGAATCGAACAATATTCCGGGGCTATCTCGTCGGGTGGTTCTACTTCGGCCGGCGCTGAAAAACGCAGGGGGGCCAGCCGGGAGGCGCAAAGCTGGGCCTCGGTGGCCTGCTGGCGACACCCCAGCTCTCCCAAAGTGTGACCAAGGTTGTTCCAGCCCTCGGCTATGTCGGGAAAGCGGGTGACCATGCGGCTGAAGTGACGAACTGCCTGCTTCCGGTTACCCATGTCGTAAGCGAGATTTCCCTGGCCAAACACCGCCGCTGGTTGATTCGGCCATTGCTGCTCGGCCGTCTGGTAGGCGGTCATGGCCGCGAGGGTTTGCCCGGTGCTTTCCAGGTCGTACCCGGCGTCGAGGAATTTCAGAGGTTCGGCCGTTGCCGGCACCTGATCGGGGGGCAGCATGACGACGGCCCAGTTATCGGCGCGGCCCCAGGTATTGATAAAGGCACGAATGGGAGCTTCGTAGTGTTTCCGGGTGTCGGTGTTCAGAATCAGCGTGCGTTCTTCGGAATCAAATCCCACGGCAACGGCAAAGTGCCATTGTGGCCACCAGCCAAAACGCAGGTTCTGCATCACAAGCACCGGGTTGCCCGCCGCCAGTTCCTTCAGCAGGCTGTCCAGGGTGCCATCGAGTTGGTAGACCAGAAAATTGTGGGCCCGGCCTGCGGCGATCAGTTCAACCTGGAGGGTGCCTTCCCGACCGGGGATATAAACCAGTTCCCGAAGCACATCCGGGTTCGTTGTCAGCCCCTGGCTGTTCAGGGTCATGGCCAGCGAGGCCGGCCCACACTGAAAACGCTCCTGAGGATAAAACGGCACATCCTCCAGCAGGACACGCTGGGGCAGGGAGGGGGAGTCGGGGCCCGATTGAGGCCAGTGGTCCGTGGACGCGCAGGCACTCAGCATCATCGCCAGCAGTGCGCCGGCGATGTGCTTGAACGAGCTTCTGGTTGCTTGTACCTGCACTTACCGGATGCAGTTGATAAAGCTGAATATGTTGGTGGCGCAGAGCATGTCGGTGACAATAAACACCAGCAGGAACAGCACGATAATGCCGACCACATCCTGACCCGCTGGCGCCTCGGCCAGCTGCTGCTCAAAATCGGCCAGCTCGGTTGGGGTCAGATTCTGGATGCGGTCCCGGACCTGATCCTCACTCACGCCAAGCTCCAGAAGCTTGTTCTGAACCTCCTCGGTGTCGAGCATGTCCATCAGTTGCTGGCGATCCAGTTCCTGCTGTTGGCCATGAATCATTTCGCCGGTGCCCACCATGGCTGCGGTGGCGGCGGAGGACCATACCGTCCCCATTGCCAGTACCAGTGCCATAAAAAATGAAATGTGTCTGAGGTGTTTTCTGATGCCTGACATCGGGAGTTTCCTTTTATTAACTATTTGACGGTAAACAATAAAGCACAGCTTGTTGGTGGTTCAACATACAAAGTTGTCATGGTCTTCGATTCTGCCCGGGCGACGGCTCAAAAGGTGGATAATCCGCTGGCCTCCATCAGGCGATAACGCCAGTACTTGATGGAGGATTCGTCCGCCCATGCTTCGTAGGGCAGGCTGAGCGTGGGATCCTCCGCCGGACCTGCCTGCCACTGGCTGTCGAAAAAGCTGGTTGCTTTCCCGGCCAGAGGTGACTCGCGTGCTACAGACAGCCAGACATCCGCTTCCAGATTAAGATCATCCAGATTGCGTCGGGTGAAATTTGCCGACCCCAGAAGGATCTCGGTATCGCCGTTCGCTGGGTGCAGCATAAGTAGCTTGCTGTGACACTGCTCGCCCCGGGTATTGCACCAGCGAACCGGGATGCCTGCCCGGTGCAGCTCCACGGCTACCTGTCGGTTTGGGATTCCGCTTTTCTGGTGGCCGAACGCCTCATTGTTGGGGTCCAGCAGTATTCTGAGGCCGACGCCCCGTTCGTGCGCGGCCAAAAGACTCTGCACGATGGCCCGGTGGGACAGGTAGAACATGGCCATATCAACACCGTCATCTTTGCCGGCACGATCGATCATGTCCAGTGCTTTGTCTCGAATGGCCGACTCGGTCAGCAGGCGAAGGGTGCCACTGTGCGGTTTCTGGCCCTCTGGCATTTCCTGTGCCCGGCTTTCCTGAGCCAGCTTGATCCATGGCCCAAGAATTGAATCATCCGCGCCGGACATGGCCATGACGGCCTGCTCGCTCCGCAGCACATCCGCGACGGCCGTACCGCCAAAGCTCAGGCCAAGATTGCTGTGCCGGCTGCTTCCGTCATGTGGGTTGGCGGAGGTGACCAGTGCCTGCAAGCGCCCATCGTGATCGGCTACCAGCAGTTTGCGGTGATTGGCTTTGAAATTTGGCAAGGCCAGATAGCTGCGCAGGGTAACCGGGTGTTCCCCCAGGGCATTGTCCAGCCATCCATCCTGTGCGTTGTTGCCGAACCATTGGCAGCACACTCGCCAGAGTGCGGACCAGGTGGGGTTGCTGTCCCGGAGTGGACGGAGGTCGGTTTCCACCACCGTTATGCCTGCCTCGCGAAGCTGCTTGAAGAACGATGATGTGGTGCCGCCGTACATGGTGTTCAGAGGATCGGAGATGACTATGATCTCCATGTCGGGCTGTGATTGCTTGCGCGCTATGAGGGTGTCTGTCAGCTGCTGCGCGAGCGGGCGGTGGGGAACGCCTTCGGGCCGGGTGCTGTTGTAGAGAAACATGTCCAGCAGAACGAACTGCTCGGCCCCGGCAATCAGGCGGAACACCTCATCAAAGATTTCATGTTGCCGGGTTTCCGAGCCATCCTTGTGATGCATCGTGGTGTCTGTGTGTAGCCTTGCATTCACCAGCGGCGCGGGCTCACCCTCGTAACGGATGCCAGGGGGCAGGGGTTTGCAGGAATGGTAGATTCCTGTGGCCAGCAGCAACAGGCCGGTCAGTGTCAGCAGTAACTTCAGTGTCATCCCTGTTTGTCCATCCTGTGGTGTTTACAGCAGGGCAGCGTGTGCGCTGCCTCCCAGCTCAACAAACCCTTACAAAAAGCAATCGATCACCTGTATCAATCGCGGCTTCGGTGTTTCTAAACTAACAAGATCAAAGATTTAGAACAAAGTTGCCTGTGAAATCCATAGCTTTTTTATTAACACACCTGTTCAGTCTCAGGTTGCTGATCCTGCTAGCAGCCGTCGTGGCCGTGCTGTTTGGTGAGCATCTTGCCTTTCTGGGCTGGGTGGATCGCGTTGTGCTCGGGCTGACTGCGTCCGGTGATTCCCGGCTGGCGGCTTTGCCAGTGCCGGTGGATGCCGTGCCCGTTCTGCTGGCCAGCCGGGGCTGGTCGGAGCCCCTGTGGTCCGATCTGGCGGTGCATTCTGGTCTGCTCCTGATGGCCGGTTACCTGATGCTGGCGGTTCCCCGTATGGGTGCCGCAGTGGCGTTGCCGGTTACCCTGCTGATGGGTGGTTCTCTGGTGGTTGCGCAGGCAGCGTTGGCGGTCAGCCGGAACGAGTGGCTGCCCCTGGGCGAAGTGGTTCTGCTGCTGGCTGCAGGGTTTCTGGTGATGCTGTTCTGGCTTCAGCCCCGCAGGGAGATCCGGGCACTGACGGAGAATGCCCGGACCGCCCGGTTGCGCCTTGCACGCATACTCCTGCAGCAGGGCAACACCGATGAGTCTCTGGAAGCCATTGATGCCTGCCCGGCCTGTGACGAGGCGCTGGATGTTCGCCACGAGATAGCCATCCAGCAAGAGCGCAAGCGCCAGTACGACAAGGCGATACGCACCTACCGCAGCATCCTTGAGCGCAAGAAAAACTTCCGGGATACCGCAGAGCGTCTGGCGGCGCTGCAAAACATGGCGGCTAATGCACCCTCTGTGCAGGCCGGCGCTATGGATGCGACCCGAACTCTGCTGATGCCCCAGCAGTCGGTCAGCCGGCCCGCGCTGGGCCGTTATGAAATCGAGCGGGAAATCGGTCGTGGGGCCATGGGCGTGGTGTATCTGGGAACCGATCCCAAGATTGCTCGTACGGTAGCGATCAAAACCCTCAGTTACGACGCCTTTGATGACGGCCAGTTGCAGGAGCTGAAAGCCCGGTTTTTCCGCGAAGCCGAGGCCGCAGGCCGGCTCAGTCATCCCGATATTGTCACCGTCTACGACGTGGGAGAAGAATCCGACCTGGCGTACATTGCCATGGATTATGCCCAGGGGCGGCCCTTGAGCGAGTTCGCCAAACCGGGAAAATTGCTGCCGTTGCCGACCGTGCTGGACATCGTGGTTCGTGTTGCCGAGGCACTGGCCTACGCCCATAGCCAGAAGATCGTGCACCGGGACATCAAGCCCGGAAACATTATCTACAATCCGGATACCGGTGGTATCAAGATCACCGATTTCGGTATTGCCAAGATCTCCGATGACTCCCGCACCCGCACTGGCAGCGTGATGGGTAGCCCGCTTTACATGTCCCCGGAACAGCTGAAGGGACAGAAAGTGACCGGGGCGTCGGACATCTACAGTCTGGGCGTCACCCTCTACAAGCTGGTCAGCGGCGAGACACCCTATCAGGGCGATACCCTGGCCAATCTCACTTATCAGATCCTCAACAAGCGCCCGCGCAGTGTCCGCGAGTTCAACCAGGACTTGCCTGGTGGCCTCGTGCGCCTGATCAACAAAGCCATACAGCGGGAGCCGGACAAGCGCTTTTCCTCCGCCACCAATATGGCTGAGTCCATCCGCAGGCTAGCCACCAAAGAAGCCATGGAGTTGTCCTGATGAAGCTGGAAGTTGCTGGCATCAGTCATACGGGGGCCGTTCGGGATTCCAACCAGGACGTGGTCGCCTGGCAGGTGACCGATGATGGTGGTTCGGCGCTGCTGGTGGTTGCTGATGGTATGGGCGGTTATCAGGGCGGAGAAATCGCCAGCCGGCTGGCCGCCGATTCGGTGATGGAAGTGATGGTGCCGGTGCTGTTCCTGGACGCAGCCGACAAAGGTGAGATCGATCCGAACGACTGCCTGGAAACGGCGTTTGACCTGGCCAATGACCGAATTCTGGAACGGCGCAAGACCGATGAGCGTCTGGAGAAAATGGGCACCACTCTGGTTGTCGCCTGGGTGGAGGGTAACACGGCGCACATTACCCATGCCGGGGACTCCCGTTGTTACCTGATCCGTGACGGCCAGCCGACCTGCCTGACCCGGGATGACACCGTGGTTCAGAACATGCTGGAAGACGGCAGCATCAACGAGGCCGACGTGGCCAATGTCCCCTTTCGCAATGTACTGACCCGGGCGGTGGGGGCCATGAACCCACTGGAACTGACGTTCTGCAGCCAGCCGGTGCGCCCCGGGGATTGCTTGCTTCTGTGTTCGGATGGGCTGACCCATTCCGTGCCCGAGGCCGAGTGGAGCAGGATTTTGAAGGAATCTGAAAGCAGGGAGAGCGCAGTGAACGCATTGATCGAAGCCGCTTTGGAGCGTCAGGCCTCGGACAATGTGTCGGTTGTTTTACTGACTCTGAAGTAACCCTTTCAACACATAGGAGCCTGATATGGCATCGTTTTCCCAACTGGTTGATAGCGTGGTCGTTAACACGTTCGATTTGGACCAGTCTGTAATCCGTATTGGCCGCGCTGCCGGCAACGACATCCAGATTGATGAAATCTCGGTCAGCGGCCAGCACGCGATTATTGAAACTGTGCCTAACATCTATCTGGAAGGTACCGTGGATTACTACATTACGGATCTGGACAGCACAAACGGCACCTTTGTAAACGACATTCGCATCGGAGCCCGTCAGCGGCTCAACAGCAACGATATGGTGCGGGTAGGCTGGAACGAGTTCCGGTTCGTGGATGAAGAAGAAAGCGCCCTGGAAAAGACTGCGTACATCCTGGACTGAGGTGGGCTCCCGCCCTGGCCTTCCGGCAGGGCGGGTGTCGGGTTACTCGGACTCTTCCGGCAACTCGGCGTTATGAAACACGTTCTGGACATCGTCCAGTTCATTCAGCATGTCGAGGAATTTTTCGAACATGGGAATGTCGTCACCCTCAATCGGTGAGGTCGTTTTAGGCAGGAACTGGATTTCGTCGGTTTCAAAGTCGATATCCGGGAAAGCATCCACCAGCGCCTGACGGGCTTTGGCGAACTCGGTGTTCGGCGTGAACACGGTGATCATGCCGTCTTCGCTTTCGATGTCCTGAACATCCACATCCGCTTCCATCAGACTCTCAAGTACAGCTTCTTCATCCTCACCTTTGAAGGCGAAAATGGCACAGTGGTCAAACATGTGGGCGACTGCGCCCGGAGTGCCGATCTTGCTCTTGGTCTTGGTGAAGGCAAAACGAACATCACCGAACGTGCGGTTCGGGTTGTCGGTCAGACAATCCACAATCACCATGCAGTTGCCCGGGCCGTAACCTTCGTAACGGGCTGCTGCGTAATCTTCGCCACCGCCGCCCTTGGCTTTGTCGATCGCTTTATCGATCACGTGCGCCGGTACCTGGGCTTTCTTGGCACGGTCAATCAGTCCCCGCAGGGCCAGGTTGCCGTCCGGGTCAATGCCGCCGGACTTTGCGCACATGTAAATCTCACGACCGAACTTACTGTACACCTTGGTTTTTGCCGCGGCCGTCTTGGCCATGGATTCTTTGCGATTCTGGTAGGCTCTGCCCATCTTCGCTGCCTCTTGTTTAATGCGGAAAGTGCGGGATTTTACTCAACATTCGGCGTTCAGGACAGGCCTGATTGGTAGCCTCGGGTTCTGCACTGCACGGGGCGACCGGGAGACATGACACGTTTCTTTCGGGGTCGGCGAAATTGGCTTCAGTTAGATGGACTTAGGATACCCCTGCAGGGAGCATACTTGACGTACCTGTGGTAACTGCTGAACTAGGGGCACAGGTGGTCCCGTTGTCAGCCTGTGTTTTCACGAAATCCAGAAGGCTCGGTTCAGAGTCGATCAGTTCAGGAGTTCAAGATGAAACGCTTACTGATTTATGCAGCATCCCTGGTTCTTGCGTTGGCTTTGGCGCCAGCCTATGGATCCAGTCACGGGCACGACAGTGGGATGGACTCCATGGAAGAAGATGGTAAGGCGATGGAGGAGCATCGGGAGGAAGCGATGGACCGCGGTGCACACCAGGGTCCCGATATTGAAGAGCTGCCGCCAACAGCCGCAGGACAGGAGTCCGAGGGCGGAATGGACGATACCATGCAGGACAATATGGATGAGCATGGCGAAGGAGACCCTCGAATGGATATGGAGGAGCCCGGTTCAGAAATGTAATTCTGGCCAACGAGGCAGCGGGCAGGGCGCTCGCTGCCATCCTTCGTGCTTCTCTAACCACCTTGCTAATCGGTCATATCAGCTTTGTCGATCAACTAAGCGCATCATTATGTATAGGTTGAGTGGATTATTGGTTTTCGCCTGATAACTCAAACCTATGAAACTAATCGTGGTCAATTCCCTCTCATCAGTCCCGGGTTATACCGACTGAATTTCTGTTCATAGGTGGGTGAGATCCGACGCGGTGCTCGCCTTTTTCCAACCGACTGACAGCCCAGGATGGCGCTGATTACTATTCTGGGAGAACTCATGATGAAACGTTTACTGATTTCTTCTGCATCCCTGGCAGTTGCGCTCGCCTTCGGGCCAGCCTACGGGAGCAGCCACGGACATGACGAGGGTAAGGACTCCATGGAAAAGGACGCTCCGACTATGGAGGCGCATGGGGAAGAGGCGATGGACGAGACCGTGGATGTCGAGGATCTTCCACCCACCGCAGCGGGGCAGGAGTCCGGGGACAGCATGGACTCTGAGATGGAAGACAATATGGCCATACCGCCTGATGAAACCGATCCCAGGACTCTGGAGCAGGACGAATCGGATTCAGGCTACTGATAGGTTTAAACATGGCAGCGGGCAGGAATGCTTGCTGCCATTCTCTTGCTTGGTCCTGCCTTTGCACCTCCTCACGGTTATGTGTTCAGACTAAATATTTCAACAATGTTTTTTCTACGCCAGCTGTAACTAATCCGCGCAATCGTCCTCTAATTCCTAGTTACTTCGGATCAGGGTTGGCGATAACCGAGGTGGCGGGCCTATTCGATAACAACACGTCCGTCTTCTCAGAGTCTTCCGGTGGGCACCATCGGAGAGAAGTTGAGGAGGACGAATCATGACACGTCTATTCACCTATTCTGCATCCCTGGCGTTGTTGCTCGCGGTTTCGCCATCATACGGTGAGTACTGGGAAGAACTAGCGCCTGAGGATTCCCCGATGAACGAGGAACGTATGGGGACAACTAACCCGGTGAGCTTCAATCCCAAAGGGGTGGAAAACGATCGCCGGATTCAGCTGGAACGGGGGCTTTACGATGAGTTTGATTTCGAGAGCCTGCCGCCGACGGCAGCGGGTAGCCCCGACACGGATGACTCCTCCATGTCTACGGATATGGACTGGCATTTAATCGAGGGCAATCGCCGGATGCAACTGGAGCGTGGGTTATACCAGTAATGCGGCCAAGACGGATGGCACTGGCCGGGTAACGTTCCGTTACCCGGCGGAAGGTTTTCCTGAAAGGCTCAGGCCAGGCTTGGCGCTTTTTTAATGCCCCGGCGAATGGCCTGCTCCAGTGCGGAGCTCACCATCTTGCCGGTAAATGGCACGACGTCTTCAAAGCTGATGGTGTAATTAATTCGGGTTTGTCCTTCCGGCGTGTCCGCAAAGCAGATGCGGCCCATGTGATTCTTGATGGGGCTCAGGGTGGTGATGCTGTATTCGATCAGGGAGTCCGGCTCGAAGTTCAACACGGTTTCTTCAAATCCCACCGGGCCAAAGCCAATCTTGCGGACGGAGCCAATGCCGTTTGGATCGGCCTGGTCGCTGTCTTTGATTCGCTTGATCGGGGCACCGAGCAGTTGTCCGAAGCGTTGATGGTCTGCAAACAGCGCAAAGACCTTGTCCCGGGGGGCATCAATAGTTTCTATGATTTCAATGTTGTACGCGGCCATGAAGTTGCTCTTCTTATAGGTGTGGTTGCAAGGGTAGCGGTTTCCCGCCGACAACAACAGTCGCAAGGATGGACATATGTTTGAGCTGGCCTGCGATGCCTTGTCAGTGCCTTGCCGTGTGCCGATAGTCCCGCGGCGACTGCCCCATCACCTTCTTGAATAGCCGGGAAAAATAATAGGCATCGTCGTAGCCCAGGCGACGGCTGATTTCGGCAAAACTGACGTCGGTGCTGTCCAGCAGTTGGCAGGCCCGTTCCACTTTCAGGTGCAGGAAATGCTGGATCGGGGAGGTGCCCGTCTGCTGGCGGTAGCGGGTGGCGAAATGGGCGGGCGAGAGGCCGCTCAATTCCGCCAGTTGCTCCAGTGACAGTCGTTCATCCAGGTGTTCCCGCATGTAATTGTGAAGGGTCTCCAGTTCCTCGCTGCGCTGCTGACTGGCGTCATCAATGTTCAGGGGTATGGCCGTCATCAACTGGCGCAGGCGGTTGGCGGCGTGTATCAGTCCGACGGTTCGGAAACCGGTCTGCCGAACCGACAGCAGGCCGTTGAAATCCACCAGCAGGCGCGGCTGCCGCCCAAGGTGCCGGACGCGAGTCGTGCCCGAGAACCCCATGTAGTGCTGGAAATCCTCGGCCAGGGGGCCTGTGTAGTGGACCCAGTGAATGGTCCAGGGATCGTCGGGATCGGAGGTGTAACGGTGGTCGGCACCGGCCGGCAGCAGAAGCAGGTCACCTGCGCCAACCGTGTAAGGCTCCCCCTCGACATTCAGAAAGGCTTTCCCTTCCGTGCAGTAAATCAAAAGATTGTCGCTGTGGTGCTCGCGGTGCATGTGGTGGCCCGCTGCTCGCCGGTAGTGTCCGAAGGCCAGTGGGTACAAGTCGCGTGTAAGCGGATGATCGGCCAGCCTTTTTATAGTGGGCTCGGGAACGACATAGCGAACGCTGTCCCTGGGTACCGGCCATTGCGACGTTTTAATCATAGTTCGACCAATGTCTTGCTAGGTAATCGAAAGATAGTCCATCAAGGGCGAAATTTAGTCAATCATCAGGAGCCGGGGTGCATGCTAGGCTGTTTTCAATCGTGGACGAAACCAGTTCGGGTTTCGGCTTAATTCCCACACAACAACAAACAGGGATCATCAAGATGAAAAACGTACCTCTGTACCTGGCCGGCGAGTTCGTTCAGAGCCAGACCTCCGAGTGGATTGACGTTACCAATCCCGCCACCAGCGAAGTGATTGCCAAGGCACCCTGCGCCACCCACGCGGAGATGAAACAGGCCATTAAATACGCCGGTGAAGTGTTCAAGACCTGGAAAGAAGTGCCCGTCTCCGAGCGCGCCCGGGTGATGCTGCGCTACCAGGCGCTGCTGAAAGAACACCATGACGAAATCGCCGAAATCCTCGCCCAGGAAACCGGCAAGACCTTTGAAGACGCCAAGGGTGATGTATGGCGCGGTATCGAGGTGGTTGAGCACGCCGGCAACGTCGCGTCTCTGATGATGGGCGAGACCGTTGAGAATGTGGCCCGCAGCGTGGATACCCACTCCTGGACCCAGCCGCTGGGCGTGTGCGCCGGTATTACGCCGTTCAACTTCCCGGCGATGATTCCGCTGTGGATGTTCCCGATGGCCATTGCCTGCGGCAACACCTTCATCCTGAAACCGTCCGAGCAGGATCCGCTGACCCCGATGCGCCTGGCCGAGCTGTTCGAAGAAGCCGGTGCGCCCAAGGGTGTGCTGCAGGTGGTTCACGGTGGCAAGGAGCAGGTGGATACCCTGCTGACCGATCCGGCCATCAAGGCGGTCTCGTTTGTCGGCTCCGTGCCGGTTGGCCGCTACATCTATGAAACCGGCACCCGTAACATGAAACGTGTGCAGAGCTTTGCCGGCGCCAAGAACCACATGGTGATCATGCCGGACGCCGACAAACAGCAGGTGATCAATGCCCTGGTGGGCGCGTCTGTGGGTGCTGCAGGTCAGCGTTGCATGGCGATCTCCGTGGCTGTATTCGTTGGTCAGGCCCAGGAATGGATCCCGGAACTGAAAGAGGCCATGGCGAAGGTGCGCCCGGGTGCGTGGGACGATGCCGGAGCCAGCTACGGTCC
Source organism: Marinobacter sp. F4216 (assembly GCF_019931195.1). Taxonomy (GTDB): domain Bacteria; phylum Pseudomonadota; class Gammaproteobacteria; order Pseudomonadales; family Oleiphilaceae; genus Marinobacter; species Marinobacter suaedae. The sequence continues at coordinate 180,411 of NZ_JAIOUO010000002.1, forward strand.
GGTCATCAGCCCGCAGGCCAAGGACCGCATCGAATCCCTGATTGCCGCTGGTGAAGCCCAGGGCGCTAACCTGCTGCTGGACGGTCGCGGCTGCACCGTGGATGGCTACCCGGACGGCAACTGGGTTGGACCGACCCTGTTCTCCGGTGTCACCACCGACATGGATATCTACAAAGAAGAAATCTTCGGCCCGGTCCTGTCCTGCATGGACGTGGACACCCTGGGTGATGCCATCGAGCTGATCAATGAAAGCCCCTATGGCAACGGTACCTCCATCTTCACCTCCTCCGGTGGTTGCGCCCGTCGCTTCCAGCACGAGATCGACGTGGGTCAGGTAGGTGTGAACGTACCCATTCCGGTACCCCTGCCGTTCTTCTCCTTCACCGGCTGGAAGGGCTCCTTTTACGGCGACCAGCATGCCTACGGCAAGCAGGCGGTACGTTTCTACACCGAAACCAAGACCGTCACCTCTCGCTGGTTCTCCAACGAAGTGGCGTCTACCGAAGCAAACTTCTCCATCCAGTTGCGTTGATAGGCCTGTGGAGTGGGGCAGGGCCAAACTGGCCCGGTTCCTGCTGCCGGGAGTAAAAGCATGAATTTTGACCTGAACGAAGATCAGCTGGCGTTTCGCGACGCCGCCCGCGCTTTCGCGGAAAAGTCCATGGCGCCCCACGCCGCCAAGTGGGACGACGAACACATTTTCCCGGTGGATGTCCTGAAAGAAGCCGGCGAGATGGGCTTTATGGGCATTTACACCCCGGAAGCCTACGGTGGTATGGGGCTTTCGCGCCTGGATACCTCGGTGATTGTCGAGGAACTGGCCGCTGCCTGCCCATCCACCGCCGCGTTTATCACCATTCACAACATGGCCACCTGGATGGTCGCCAGCTTCGCCTCCGACGACCTCAAGCAGGAGATTGTGCCCAAGCTGGCCAGTGGCGAATGGCTGGCCTCCTACTGCCTCACCGAGCCCGGTGCCGGTTCTGACGCAGCAAGCCTGCGGACCAAGGCCGTTCGCGATGGCGACAGCTACGTGATCACGGGTAGCAAGATGTTCATTTCCGGCGCCGGCAGTACCGATGTACTGGTGCTGATGGCCCGCACGGGAGACGCCGACAGCGGCTCCAGGGGTATTTCCGCGTTCGTGGTGCCCGCCGATGCCGACGGCATCTCCTACGGCAAAAATGAGGAAAAGATGGGCTGGCACAGTCAACCCACCCGCATGGTGAGCCTGGAAAATGTGCGCATCCCGGCATCCAACCGCATTGGTGCCGAAGGCGAGGGCTTTGCCATCGCCATGAAGGGCCTCGACGGTGGCCGCCTGAACATCGCCACCTGTTCATTGGGTGGTGCCCAGGCGGCCCTGTTGCGGGCCCGTAACTACCTGCACGAGCGGGCGCAGTTCGGCAAGCCCCTGGCCGCCTTCCAGGCGCTGCAGTTCAAGATCGCCGACATGGCCACCAATCTGGTGGCTGCCCGGCAGATGGTCCGGCTGGGTGCCTGCAAGCTGGATAACCGCGACCCGGAAGCCACACTGCACTGCGCCATGGCCAAGCGATTTGCCACCGACGCCTGCTTTGACGTCGTGAACGAAGCCCTGCAGCTGCACGGTGGCTACGGCTACATCCGGGAATACCCGCTGGAACGTTACCTGCGAGACCTCCGGGTGCACCAGATCCTCGAAGGCACCAACGAAATCATGCGCCTGATCGTCGCCCGTCGCATTCTGGAAGACGGTGTGGCTGAGGCCATCCAGTAAACAACCAATAAAACCGCAAGGGATAAGGGAGAGAATCAATGAGTGATCTGATCCAGATCGAAAAACGCGGACATATTGCGGTACTGACCATCAACAATCCGCCGGCCAACACCTGGACGGCGGAATCCCTGCCGGCTCTGCGCGACATCGTGCAGGACCTGAACGCCGACACCAACATCTTCGCGCTGGTGGTAACCGGGCAGGGCGAGAAGTTCTTCTCCGCCGGCGCCGATCTGAAAACCTTTGCCGACGGCGACAAGGCCCGGGCCAACGAGATGGCCCAGTTGTTCGGCGAGGCCTTCGCCACCCTGAGCGATTTCCGGGGCGTCTCTATCGCCGCGATTAACGGCTATGCCATGGGCGGTGGCCTCGAATGCGCCATGGCCTGCGACATTCGCATTGCTGAAGAGCATGCCCAGATGGCGCTGCCGGAGGCCACCGTTGGCCTGCTGCCCTGCGCCGGTGGCACCCAGAACCTGCCCTGGCTGGTGGGTGAAGGCTGGGCCAAGCGCATGATTCTGTGCGGCGAGCGAGTCAAAGCCGATAAGGCACTGGAAATTGGACTGGTGGAAGAGGTCGTTCCGTCCGGCGCCAGCCTCGACGCGGCCATGAAGCTGGCCGAGGGTGCCTGCAAGCAGAGCCCATCCTCCACCGCACGCTGCAAACAGCTGATCATGAGCGCCCGTGACGGCCGCAGCCACGAAGATGGCTGGCGCATGGAACGGGAGCTGTTTGTCGAACTGTTCTCCACCGAAGACCAGAAAGAAGGCGTGAATGCGTTTCTTGAAAAACGCACGCCCGAGTGGAAGAACCGTTAAATCTCCGGCCAAGCACCGGATTGAGGAATGAACATGAGTGAACAACCCATTGTATTTGAAGAGTGGGTAACCGCGGGTGACGCGCTGATCGCCGTTGCCCGCCTGAATGCGCCCAAGGCGCTGAATTCCCTGTCACTGGAAATGATCCGCCTGCTGACCCCGCAATTGCGCCGGTGGGCCGAGGATTCGCGAGTCTGCGCCGTCTGGCTGGAGGCAGAGGGTGACAAGGCCTTCTGTGCCGGTGGTGACATAGTCGCGTTGTATCGCAGCATGACCGAGCCCAATGCCAGCGGCGAGGGTGAAGCCTTCTTCGCCGAAGAGTACGAGTTGGACCAGCTGATTCACAGCTTCCCCAAGCCCGTTGTGTGCTGGGGCCACGGCATCGTGATGGGCGGTGGCATGGGACTGTTCCAGGGCGCCTCCCACCGGGTAGTGACGGAAGGCTCCAAACTGGCGATGCCGGAGGTTTCCATCGGCCTCTATCCAGACGTGGGCGCCGGCTGGTTCCTGAACCGGGCTCCGGGGCGAACCGGTCTGTTCCTGGGACTGACTGGGGCTCGCATGAACGGGGCCGATGCTCTGTTCACTGGTCTGGCCGACCGCTTTATCCAGCATCAGATGAAGGCCGATGTGATTGGCGAGTTATGCCAGCGTAACTGGCAGGATGAAGACGCCAGCGCAGTGGTTGGCAGCGTCCTGCGGCAGTTTGAACAGCAGAGCCGCGAGGCCTTGCCGGAATCCCCTGTGCGTCACCACTTCGATGAGATCAATCAGGCGGTTGACGGCGATTCGCTGGAGGCTGTCGTTGGGCAGCTTACCGAGCTGGCTGGCGGTGAGGGCTGGCTGGCGAAGTCAGTCCGGTCCCTGGGCAACGCATCTCCGACGTCTCTGGCCCTGTTCTGGCACCACCTTGAACGCTGCCGCCGCGACAGTCTGACCGAGGTGCTCGATAAAGAGCTGGTGATGTCTACCAAGGCCCTGAAAAAGGGTGAGTTCGCCGAAGGCATCCGGGCACTGCTGATCGACAAGGACCAGCAGCCACGCTGGCACTACGCCACGCTGTCCGAAATCGACGATGCCTGGCTGGAAGATTTCTTTACCGCCTGATCGTTAAAGCCAGATTGCACGGCTGCCCCGTTTCAACGGAGGCAGCCAGACACAACAACAAGGAGAACAGACATGGCGAAGATTGCATTTATTGGCCTCGGTAACATGGGAGGCCCCATGGCCTCCAACCTGGTGAAAGCCGGGCATGACGTTACCGTATTTGACCTGTCCGAAGCGGCGATTAAGTCGCTGGAAGCCGAAGGTGCCCAGTCCGCTGGCACCGCCAAAGCAGCGGCCGAGGGTGCGGAGTGCGTCATTACCATGCTGCCCGCCGGCCAGCATGTGGAATCTGTTTATCTGGGTGAGGACGGGTTGCTGGCGCATCTGCCGGAAGGCACCCTGGTGATTGATTCCTCGACCATTGCGCCAGAAACCGCCCGAGCTGTGGCCGAAGCGGCCCGCGCCCGGAACATTCCCTTCTTGGATGCACCGGTTTCAGGTGGTGTGGGTGGTGCCAAAGCCGGCATCCTGACGTTCATTTGCGGTGGCGCTGAGGAGGCCTTTAACCAGGCGAAACCGATCCTCGAGGCCATGGGCAAGAACATCTTCCACGCCGGCGATCATGGCTCCGGACAGGTCGCCAAGATCTGCAACAACATGATGCTGGCGATCCTCATGGCCGGCACCAGCGAGGCCCTAGCACTGGGCGTCAAAAACGGACTGGATCCGGCCGTGCTGTCGGAAATCATGAAACAGAGCTCCGGTGGCAACTGGGCACTGAACGTCTACAACCCCTGGCCGGGAGTGATGGATGGTGTGCCGGCCTCCCGGGATTACGAAGGCGGCTTCCTGGTCAAACTGATGAACAAGGACCTGGGCCTGGCGTTCGATAACGCGGTCAAGAACCACGCCCCGATTCCCATGGGTGCCCTCGCTCGTAACCTGTTCGAGCTGCACGCCGGGCAGGGCAACAGCGACCTGGATTTTTCCAGCATCCAGCGGTTCTACCGTTCAGACGGCAAGTAAGCAGCGCTTCAATCCCGCTTGAGGCATTAAAAAACCCCGGTTCCCGGGGTTTTTTATTCTGGGATGGGGCGTGGGTGAGCAGCGAACGTCTCAGACCCTGAACTCTTTTGCGAGCTGCAAATATTCCTGAGCCGCTGCATTGGCCTCTGGCACTTTCTCCAGTTTATGGGCCAAAGCCGTTCGGAGACCAAACGACGTGCTGTGCGGACAGGGCCAGACTCTCGCGGATTCCTGCAGACAAGCAATGGCTGCGTTTGTGTTACCACGCTTCAGTTCTGCCAATCCCAACCTTGTATAAGCCGCGTTGTACCCACATTGGCGGGGCTCATAGGAAAGCCAATCGGTGCGGATACGAAGGCGGGCCAGAGGCCCCAGGAGCGCCCATAGCCTCGCTTTCTGGCAGATTACGCTAATAAGTGACAGCGAAGCGTGCAGTACCACGCCCGGAAGCATGCAGGGGAGGCCGACTTCCAGGCGTGGATCGTTCATGAAATCAGGAAGTTTCGAAGGGTCCTGGTACTCAATCCAGGCGTAATACTGACGCGCTGCTGCTGCCGCTTCTTTCGAGTTGCTGGGCCCCATGCATGTCCTGATTCTTATATCACCATGCACTACGGCCGGGTTCATGTAGCTATCTGAATGCCGTGCCTTGTTCATAGCCATCCCGCCTGGTACCAGCTTTTATGATTGTTTCCTACCTTGCACGACTTTCTGACAATGCCGAGAGAATCGGGGCACAGAATTCGGGATTTTTACATTATTTTGCAAATGGGTGGTTTTGGTAGGTGGGTCTCGGCGACAACCGCCAGATCAGCGGGGTTGTAAAAGGAAGTTGCCTTTTCGGTCAAATACTATACTCTGCCCGCTACTTTCGTTTTGTCATTTATCCTCGATAGCTGGCTCAGCGCTCAATTTACGAGGCTTATAAATGACACCCCTGCGGTTACGCTACCAAACCATCGAGTTTGGAGAGATAGACGTTCATCTTTGCTCTCTGCGCAACACCAATGAATATTATGATCCGAAAGGAAAGGCCGAAGAGCTGGGTATCTGCTCTGCGTCATGGCCCATATTCGGGGTTGTCTGGCCATCAAGCCTGGTTCTGGCCCAATTTATGTTGGGCTACGACACGACGTCCAAGAGAGTGCTGGAGGTAGGCTGTGGTATGGCCTTATCCAGTTTGCTTTTGAACAAGCTGAATAGCGATATTACGGCAACCGATTATCACCCGGAAGTTCAATATTTCCTGGAAAAGAACGTTCAGCTCAATGGGGATAAATCCATTGCGTATGAGCGAACCGACTGGGCAAATAGCAAGGATACCCTGGGACTTTTTGATCTGATTATTGGCAGTGACCTGCTCTATGAAGATGATCATATCGAGTTGCTGGCCAATTTTATTCAAAGGCATTCGAAGACAAACTGTGAAGTGATTCTGGTCGATCCGGGGCGAGGGAGAAAAAATAAACTGAATAAAAGGCTGGTAGAGTTTGGCTTCAGTGCCTCTCAGTTCAAACCACAAGATCCCCATAATATTGGCCAGAATTTTAAAGGACATATTCTTAAATATGTTCGGTAACCCATAGCTGCACCAGATTACTCCACGACAAACGCCCCCATATCTCTCAGGCGCATTCTCGCGCACTGGGACCTCCAGATCACCGCAAACCAATTGGGATTAGCACCCGCGTCGGATGGTGTGAATTGATCGGGGCTTGCCTGGGGAACATCTAGCAAACCGGTAGTTCATCAATATCTTCGTAATCATCTTTGGTGAAGGGTGGCGTGCAGAGGGCCAAGAACACCAGATCTTCCTGGCCTGTATTCGCGATTCGCTGGCGACTCATTGGCGGTATTATTACCACGTCGCCTGGCTTCACATCTTCGGCCGGCAAATCGCCAATTTCCACGCGACCAATACCGCTGAGAATATAGTAGCGTTCTGCAGATTTTCTGAGTCGATGCCATCGGGTTGTTACGCCCGGTTCGACTCGCGCACGGGCAATGGACAATGCTTCGTCATCGGTAGAATTGGATTGCTCCGCGATGAAGCATCTTTCAGAAGTATAGAACTCACTTGAAAAATCCTGTTTTCGGATCGATTCCTTCATCGCAATTTTCCTTGTGCCTAACGCCTTTAATGAGCGGCCCGGCGACCTGAACGGACTTAATGGATTCGTTAACTGGCTGGATATTCACCACCCAAAGTATCGATTGGCGCTTCGGCACCGACGCAGGGAGGCGAGAAGACTGTTTTGAACGTGAAAGCCTCTTCGGTTGGTCCATGCTCTCTCAGGGTGTTCAGCTTTTGCGCAGCCTCTTCGACTGACGGAACGTGACCGGCTGGCACCCACCAAAGAACCATGTGTGCTTCACCCATTCTGTGGAACCACTCTTTCTTGCGACGCATGATCTCAACGTGTGCAGACCGGTAAACGTAGTTATGCAAAGCTTCGACGGAATCCCAGAGAGAAAGATTCACGATTTTATCAGAGCCGAAATAATCAATGCCGGTGGCATCACCTGCATCGGTTTGCAAGCGCCAGACGAAACCAGGGGAATCTTCAGCCAACGCATTTATTCTGTCCAAATTAGCCACAAAATCTGAAAGCTGAGGTGAATCAATTGGAGCCATGAGTGTGGCAATGTTGAGTTGGGCTACCTGATACTTACTCACCGTTTCCTCCCTGGAAACTAAATCGTTTTTAGAGCGCACTGGCGCTGCGAGTGACGCGGCTTGTTAAATTCCAGGTAAGTCTAAAGCGACCGCTTGGCTTCAGCTATCACAGTCTTAATTCTCGCCTGAATTGCCCGATGCCGTAGGGCGCAGAGATACAGCGTTTCGCTGACCGGGTTAGCAAGACGATGGGCCTTGATATGCTCAGACTTCTCAAAGGCTTCAACTGCGTGCGCAGGTAAGACGGTAAAGCCCAACCCCATGCTGACCGGCTCTAGAATCAAGCCGATCTGGTTTGAGGCCCCTTTTCGGGGAAACAGGCTACTGTGCTGAAACTCAGGGTAATTGGCACCAAGAAGCATGCTGGCGTGATGACTTCCATCAGGGTGGTCGATAAACCCAAGCGTCATTAAACTCTCCCAATCCGGCTCTTGGACGGTCGCAGGTGTTACCAACAGCAGCGCTTCTTGCGCGACGGGCGTGCACTCGACGTCGGCCATGGTCGATTTCGACGTCATCAATCCGAGATCAACAGTAGACTCGACGATCGCATTTTCCACATCCGAATTTGGAGCAAATCGGTAATCGATAATCAGCTTCGGGTGCTTACTCTGTAGCGCCAACAACTGCGGATACAGTTTCAGACCGACACTTCCCGGAGACATAATCCGCACAGTTCCTTCAAACGGCGGGTCCGCTCCAACTTTCTGTTCAAGATTAGACAAGGCCAAGAGGATGCTCTGGGCCTCGGCATAAAGCCTTTCGCCGGCAGCCGAAAGCGAGAACTGTTTCCCCTGTCTAACCAGCAATTCTGCACCGAGCTGCTCTTCAAGTTTACGCACATGCTGGCTAACGCCCGACTGTGTCATGTAAAGGCGCTCAGCGGTACGTGTGAAATGACCAACCTCTACCAGTGTGCAAAAGGTGCGTAACCAAGACGTATTTATCATTACAATAAGTAATCTTTTTAAGAATAAATGATAATTTTAACTAATGCTGCGTGCTATGTAACCTGTTTCCAGTGTTACCAGAGGAGGACAGGCAATGAGCAACGTGTACCCACGAAACTTTTCACACATTGGCATATCCGTGCCAGACCTTGAGCAGGCCGTAACGTTCTACACTGAGGTTATGGGTTGGTATTTGATTATGGAACCAACCGAGATCAAAGAGGACGACAGCGCCATCGGAGAGATGTGCACAGATGTATTTGGCGCAGGCTGGGGAAGCTTTCGTATCGCTCACTTATCGACGGGCGATCGAATTGGTGTGGAGCTTTTTCAATTTAAGAATCAGTCCAGCCCAGAAGACAATTTCGAGTACTGGAAGACTGGCGTTTTTCACTTCTGCGTTCAAGACCCGAACGTCGAGGAACTAGCAGAACGGATTGTGGCTGCCGGTGGTAAAAAGCGCATGGAGAAACCGCGCTATTATTATCCCGGAGAGAAGCCCTACCGCATGATCTATATGGAAGATCCTTTTGGAAACATCCTGGAAATATACAGCCACAGTTACGAGTTAATATACAGCGAGGGCGCCTACTAATACTCGCCGAAACAATTCAGCGGGCTTTCTTCGACAGAAAGCCTGCTGAATTCAACGCCGCGCTATACGGCATCCGATGCGAAGCACTGGCTGTCCGATGGAGGCCCAGTCGTTCGTGGCCGTAACGAATTTGAGAACCTTATTAAGCACTTGGAGCCTCCAGCCCAAGCTCACCCATACGCCTAATTAACTTCTCCAAATACTCCGGATTGGATTCGTCGTTCGCAGGAGGCACCAACAAATTGCAGCACAGGACAGCTAGGGAATCTCCGGCTTCTGTTTCTACCGTTAAAGCTTCAGAAACATAAGTATCAAGACCTCCTCCCCAGTAAAGCGTGCTCACTTCATCGTGGGTAAGGTCGTACACAATGCCCGCAGCTCGTGAACTCTCATCCCGCAGGAGCGTTGCCAGATTCCCAACTCGGAGCCGATAGCCGGGGGCAATGGCTTTACGTGGATTTCGAGGTTCAACCCCCTTGGCTCTTAATATCTCCGGATCCATGTAGAGTCCGTAGAAAAACACCTGATTCAACCTTTCCCTGGAGTTATACATTTACTTCAATCCTCGTGGTGTTTAGCGCCAAGCTTTGCGGCTGACGGTGCTCTGCACCGGCAGTCCGAAAAAGTGACTTGTTACGTATCTCTATGCAATGTCGCAATAAAAGCATTCAACTCTTGTCGAATAAACCAAGAACTACCTGCCATTAGTAGGCCGGCTATGAGAGAAAAGTGCGATAGAAGTAGAATAAGACCGATAAGGAAAGCCCATAAAGCATAACGAGTTAAAGGTTTGTGCTTTCCGAACTCAAAGCTGCTTCAGCTTTCTTTGCCGGTATCTGCTGGTCTATGAGGTATGCATGGGTAAGAGTGAAACCCGCAAAAATCGGCAAGAGGGCAGCAAAAAAGAGCGTCGAGAGGAAGAGTGGCACCGAGCTAGAAACAGGCTGACTTGAACTCAAAAGTGCGAGGAAATAGGTAACGCATGCTCCTGTAAAAGCACCGTACATCCATTTCATTTGCTCTATTTTGTGTTTCATGCTCCATGCTTCCCTGAATACCTAACAGCCTATTAGTTTGAATTTGCATTAGACCGTAATCGCGGCCTCCCGTCTAAACCTGTATCACGGGGCCAATTCCTATTCTAATTCATAGAGATGGCGGGCCTCCAGCACGGACTTTTCGCTGCTCCTCCCAACAAAAAGTGTGCATTGGGGAAAACGTGCACGTTCGTGCAGTGAAAACGCGGTCAAGAACCACGCCCCGATTCCCATGGGTGCGCTGGCTCGTAACCTGTTCGAGCTGCACACAGGGCAGGGCAACAGCGACCTGGATTTTTCCCGCATTCAGCGGTTTTATCGTCCAGACGATATAGCAGGCAGACCTGCAACTCTGACTAAAGATGAAAAACCCCGGTAAGCCGGTTTTTTTCCGGGGATAGGCTTCCAATAGTAACGTTGAAGCAATCGCACATCATGCCTGATCGACCCCGCCACGGATCGCTTTGCTTTGAGGTCCTGCGAGAGCTATATATTTATAGGAGACTGCCTGGGGTTGTCTCAGGTTGGTCGTGCCCCGAGGAGGGCATCTCATGAAAACCGCAATTCCCTGGACGTTTTCTGCCTTGGCAGCCATCGTCCTCATCCCCCCGGCGACGGCAGAAATCCTGGCCGTCATGAACTACGAAAGTAAGCCCGCGGACCAGCTCAAAAGCCTCAAGTTATCCGGCGAAACTGCTCGGCGCGAGGGTTTGGCGATCGTTGATGTTGATCCGGAGAGTCCGAATTTCGGAAAAATCGTGTCCGATATTCCGATCGACGCCGACAACGTCGTGCACCACATCTTTTACGACCGAACGATGAGCAAGGCCTACATCACCGGTCTTCAACAGCCTGCACTTCAGGTTCTTGATCTGACGAAGAACCCCTACCGGCTCTCCACGATCGAAACGCCACCGTGTAACGTGGCCGAGGACGTCATTCTGGACGAAGCGAACGAGCGCTGGTATCTGACCTGCATGGGTTCCGCCAACGTGATTGTCGGCGACGTCGCAAGCGATGAAGTGGTGGGCGAGATTACGCTGCCGGGCACCTACCCGCACGGTCTGGCCGTCAACAGTGGGATCGATCGCATCCTGGTCACCTCGACCATTACGCCGGACCTGACCAGCCCGGATGAGTTCGTCTCGGTGGTGCGTGCCTCCGATCTCGAACCCCTGGGCAAGATTAAGATGTCTGACGCCGAGTCGCCCTCCAAGGTTGCGCCCGTTGAGGTCTTCTTCGTGCCGGGCGCTGAGCCTGTGACGGCGTTGGTGACCAATATGTTCGGGCATACGCTCGAAGCGCTGGTCTGGAATGAGGACGAGCAGGAGTTCGGTCGTGAAACGATCTTTAATTTTGCCGAGCATGGCGCCACCGTGCCGCTTGAGATCTACTTCAACGACGACAAGAACCCCGACCGCATGTACGTGACGACAGCGATGAAGCCGGGATATCTGCACGTCTTCGACATTTCGGAAGGCCCAACCAAGCCGAAACTGCTGAAGCAGATTGCCACAGCCGACGGTGCACACCATGTCGGGTTCACGCCGGACTTCCGCTACGGATTTGTTCAGAACTCGTTCATCAACTTGCCGGACATGAGTGACGGTTCGGTGTCGGTGGTGGATCTTGAGAGTGGCGAGGTGGTTGCCTCGATGGACACCCTAAAGGATGCCGGGCTTAATCCGAACTCGATCGCGCTCTTGCCGGAGTGGAACCACCTGGCCGGACACTAGGTGGGTATCGCGGCGCCGGAATGGCCGGGCGCACGACTCCGCACGCGCCTACCTTGAGGTTCGGGCTCCGTGAGGCACTGGCAGGTTGCACTGGCGATAACGATGGTTTTCGGCCCGTTGCAGGCCGAGGCCCATGCTTTTGGCGCCCGCTACGATCTGCCATTGCCGCTTAGTCTGTATCTTGTCGCAGCGGGGGCGGCCGTGGCGGCTTCGTTTCTTGCTGCATTGCTTTTCCTCCGTACCGGGCGGGTGCGGCCTCTGCATCGGGACATCCCGGTGCCCGCCAAAGTTGGCCGCACGCTTTCTACGTTGCTGGGCACCGTCGGCCTGCTTGTGTTGGGCGTCCTGCTCGGTTCTGCGTTCTTCGGACCGCAGGAGGCCATGCGCAATTTCACGACGGTCTGGGTCTGGGTGATCTGGTGGGTAGGATTCCTGTTGTTCTCGGCCCTGGTGATTTCCCTCTGGCCGCAGCTCGATCCATTCCGAAGGCTGGCGGCTTTTTCAGCGTGGGCGACTGGCCGGCCGTGGAAGGGCAGTGCGGCCAACCTGCCGTCGGGAGCTGGTCTGCTGGCGCCGGCAGGCCTGCTGGCGATCGCCTGGATTGAGCTGGCATCGGACTGGTCGGAAGATCCGCGAATGGTCGGCCTGCTGGTGACTGCCTATCTTCTGGTCGCGCTCTTCGGTGGACTCTTGTTCGGGCAACAGTGGTTCCGTGTGGCCGACCCCATTAGCCGCATTTTTGCCGTGCTCGGCCGAGTCGCGCCGCTCTCGATGACCAGCGCCAGCGCCTTGCGCCTGCGGCTGCCGGGCGAAGGCCTGTTGACTGAGTCAGAGCCCCTTCGCGGCGAGGTGGCTCTGGTGATCGGGCTCATTGGCATTGTGCTCTTCGACGGCTTGTCCGAGACCCCGGTTTGGGCCGCGGTGCTGGAGTTCGTGAGCACTTCACCGTCCTTGCGAGTGCCGCTGCTCTGGCTGCGCGATCAAGGGGCGGATTTGATCCGGGTGATTAGCACCATCGGCCTCCTGGTGACCATTGCCGGCTTCTACGGTGCCTACTGGCTGTTGATGATTCTGATGAGGGCATTGGCCGGCGGCACGTTCACGGCCAGTCAGCTTGCGCACAGCTTCGTCGGTACGCTCCTGCCGATTGCGGTGGCCTACCATCTCTCTCACTATGTCTCTTACCTTCTGCTCGCAGGCCAGCTGATCTTTCCCGCCGCGTCCGATCCTTTTGGCCTGGGATGGGACGTCTTTGGTACCCGGAACTGGTCTATCGACATCAGTGTCATCGGGACAAGGCACATCTGGTGGATAGCTTTTACGGCATTGATTGTCGGGCACGGGCTTTCCGTCCTGATCGCGCATCGGCGCGCGCTCCAGCTGTTCGAAGACGCCCGGCGCGCAGCGATTTCGCAGATCCCGATGACCATTGCCATGGTAGGCCTAACCGTGCTGAGCTTGTGGATCCTCTCACAGCCCATCACAGAGTGACCGGATGAGTGTTTTCGCGGGAGATGTTCAACATCCGCACGGGTTAGATGGCGCGTCACGGTCAGGCCCGGCGCAGGCGATACCAGTGCTCGTCCGGGCGCAGCAGCCATTCCAGGGGTGGGGGCAGCTTGAAGAAAGATGGTTTTACATCGGCAATTTGCCACCCTGCAAAGGCTGTTTCTATTTCATCTCTGCTAACGCCCCGGATCAACGGGCGAATGCGCCGCGGCCAGCAAAGCAGGATCACTGTGGCATCCTCGGTGGCCAACGCGTCCACGCTACGAGCCATGGCTCGCTGCCGCCGGGTGTCGAAGTCATGGAAGGTGCCGGTGTCCAGGATGAGCCGAAAACCTGAACCCACTTGATCCTCGGAAAGCCGGGTAACGTCCCCCTGCACGAGCGTCACCTCCACACCGGCTGCACGAACTCGCTCTTGCCCGCGCTCCAGGGCTTTCTCCACGAAATCCACGCCGGTGACATCCCAGCCCCTTTTGGCCAGTTCGATGGCCCAGATTGCGCTGCCCGTGCCAATATCCAGAGCGCGCCCGTAGGGTGAATTCCGACCCTGCTCCTCCTGTTCTAGGAGCGATGACAGGGATTGGAAAAACTCCTGGTCGGTATCCTCCCAAGGGTGAAAACCGACGGTGTACGAAAATTTCCAGTTCATAGCTGCTATTCGGCTATTTGCCGTCGCATCAAGCTGACTGCTGCACAGGGCGGCTTTGTTGGCTCTGACGCACGTTATAGCTTGATAGAATCTGGTCGTAATCCAAATGCACGATTTCGCCCCTGAATTCTTCAGAGCCCTTATCCCAAGGGAGAAATATTCGAACTGAAAGTTCCATCTTTTGACCGCCACCGACCCATTTTTTTCAGTTCCCAGCAAGTGGACGCGAGACCAGAGACACACCGTTTTCCCCTGGATTAACCGGGCTGGTTTACCGCAGACAGCGAGCACCTGGGGTGTGTTGTTTGGTTTTTGTATCGCCCTGATGGCTGTGCCGATACCTGCATGCCTGGCCATTGTTCGTTATCCGATCCTGTGGAAGTGCTACGCCCGTGGGAAGGGAGAACGCTTAATCAGGAGACATACAAAACAATTCAGGGTGCTGTGCAGTATGATTTCTGGTGGTTGCCGGTCACTGCTTTTTGGCCGATGCAGGGTGAGGCATGTTCATATAGACACCACCTTATTTAAGCTCTGCCAGCATCTGATTTAACCTCTTCTCTTTTGTCGCATCGCGCTTTGCTTGGTTAATCCAGCCTATGTAGTCATTCTGCTGATAAGCAGGCCGATTAAGATAATCCTGCATCAGCGACTGCTCTTCTAACACCGCCTTTACAAAGGAAGGCATGGGATGCCGATCGCGCTCCAGCTTAGAGACGTCTTTTGCCATGACGTGGCCTCGTTCAATTCGAATAACGGTGGTAATTGTGGATCGGCAGGCCTTGGACAACCGTGACTTGCAGTCGTCATTAGAAATTTGGGGAGTCCCTGGTCGCCAAGCGGACATACAGAATTGAGGGTCGATACGCCGTAAAGCTGAGCCTGAAAACGATGCACTTCATAAGATCGTTTTAAGCATTTTTTCTCAAGAGCATACCTCTGGAGATCAAATTCATAGAACTTCGTCCCGGGAGTGAGATTGAAAAAATATGGCTCGATTTCCCCTTCAAAATTTTGATACGACAGATCAATATCGAGTCACTCTGCATGTTCAAACATCAGTGCTCTTAATTCATTGCTATCCGCGGGGAACACAATATCCCTAATCATTAACAACCATTCCCTGTTTCGAAACGTTGGTTACCACCTTCAGCGCATGCGCTCGTTTAGGACTCACTCAAAAACCGGCCTCATAAAGCTACGCTCGCTACTGACTACGCATCGAGTCTGCTCTGCATAGTGAAATGCCGCCTGGCAATCCGCATCGTCGAACGAGGCCACGCGATACCGTTCGTAGGAGGCCAGCGAGTCGAAACTGAATAAGGCGATAGCAATGTTATTTGCGCCTTCGGACGGCAGGAAATACCCATGATGCTGGCCGCCAAATTTATGGACCAGAGGTATCCACATTTTGGCGTAGCACTCGAACTCGTCGACCTTGTAGGGATCTATCGTGTATCTCAGATAACAGGTAACCACTTGAGCTCCCTTTCAGCCTTGTTTTTTACGCCGCTCGGCGCGGCCGCTATGCAGTAATTGTCACGGTAACCCGTTTGGTTAAAATCATTCTCGAATTGGCTCACTTCCAGAGCCCATCGCACATTGCAGGATAGGTTGCAGGAGAAAAGGCATCGAACTTAATATCCCGCACCCGAGTCAAATCACTCCAGAGTAATTTGTGCCCCTTCAATTTGCTGGTGATCCGGATAGCGTTTTGGAGCTTTTCAATTTCTTCCTGGGTGGCTTTCCGGGGCTCACTCACTTCTCCAAACAAACGCACAGCCGGCGCCGATTTAAACTGCCCTTTAAAAAGGGACTTTAACCAAAATTTGGTGTTGCTGTTTACACCCATGAGGCAGACTCGCTTATTGTGCTCAAAGTTTTTCGGCATGGCTTGCGAGTACGCATCGAAGTAATAGCCCGTCATATCATCTCGGAAGAACACATGGCCTATGGGCGTCACGTGAGGGTTCCCATCACAATCGACCGTTGCGATGGAAAAAAAGCGGTTAGACCTCTTGGCATTGGCAAGAACTTCCAGGATTTCAGACCAGTTTTTCCCTATATCCATATCCTATTCCCTCAGGTTGGGTGGCACGTTTTTACAGCTTACTAACTTGAGTTTGCATTAAACCGAAAGAGCCGCCTTACGGCTAAACCTGGTTCACAGGATTGATCCGCGGTGTTGCTGCGGTGAGAGAAAGGGATTAGGCGTCCGATCGCTAGGTGATCCGGCCAGACGGTCGCAAAGCGGACATTCAGATTGGCTGATAACGTCTGTGCAGAACGGTGAGAAAGCCGCGGAGAAGTGCAGGGTGTATATCCGATGCCTGACCCGGCAATTTCGCGATGGAGTCCACGCAGCGGGTTTCAGCGCTCACCGATTAGGTAGCTGCTGTTAGCGAGCCTCCTGATAGGAAACCATGCGCTGCTTGTCTTCGTCCCAAAGGGCATAACGAAAGCAGTCTGCTATATCCCTCGGCGCGAGGGTGGTGGTCAACGGCGATTGTAGCTCCGGAATCGCCGCCATCACCTCGGGAAGGCGATAAAAAGGAATTCGGACGTTGAGATGATGGATATGATGAAAGCCAATGTTCCCGCTAAACCACTGCATGACCCGATTCATCCGCATGAAACTTGAAGACTCCAGGGCTCCCCGGTAATAGGTCCAGGCTTCTGGCGACGCAATCTGCATACGCCGGAAACTGTGCTGGGCAAAAAACAGGTAGCACCCCAACGCGGAGGCAACAAACATAGGCAGCAGGACGACAAAAAATGCCAGGCTGAAGCCACCCAGCCACCAAAGCAGTCCTATCAGCCCGAAGTGAGCGATCAGCGCAACAAGGGAGTCAAGATGTTGGGCCGGGGACCGAATCAACGGTATGAGCGTGATATTGAGGCCGAAAACGATCGGATAACTCAGTACCACCACCAAAGGGTGACGCTGAACGCGATAGGCGAAGCGCTGCCACCGCGTTGAAGCCTGCCAGATCCGGGTGGTCAAAAGCGGAAACGCCCCCACACTGGCGTCGGAGATCTGCCCCACATGGCCATGATGATAGTTGTGGCTTGCTCTCCAGGAGCGGGTTGGCGTTAGGACAAAAGCGCCATAGGTATGAAAAAGCCAGTAAGCAGCGCGTGAGTCTTTGAGAATGGCCCCGTGAAGGTAATCGTGGAAGGTGATAAAGGCCCGTACCATCAAAAGTGCGCCCAGCAGGGAACACACAAGCCGAAGGGGCCACCACGGAAGCGCTCCGGCGGCTATCAGGGCCGCGATCATTAACCCGAAAGTCGGGCCGACCTGCCACCAACTTTGAGCATAAGACTCTTCAACGTAAGGTTTGGTGGCTTGAAGCAGCTCCCGGCCTACCCGGATATCAGCACTGTGTTCGGGCAGACTGCTGTTCATTTTCTGGATATCGTTCTGACGCATTGTCCGCCCCTCCTTGCCTTAAAATTAAATCTTGAGGCATGGAATTTCCAGTTCCTCCTGCTCCTCAGATATCACTGTGTCAATCGAGCGGGCAAGCTCCAGTGCTTGGCGGAAAGAGTAGCGGCCCCTCGTGGAGGCTTTTCTGGTAACTGGGCAGAACCCTGGGTCGCAAAGCGGACGCCCGGAACGGGCCACAACAGTTGGTTATGTGGTGCGCGGCGCATACATGATGATTGCCATACCTAGCAGGGCAACGGCTGAGCCAACCAAATCCCAAGCGGTTGGCCGAATACCATCGACCGCCCAAAGCCACACAATAGCCATAAGAATATACACACCACCATACGCAGCATAGACCCTGCCAGCAGCCGTGGGATGTAGCGACAGTAACCACGCAAATGCTGCAAGACTCAGTGCACCAGGCACCAGAAGCCAGATGGTTTTGCCCTCTCGAAGCCAGAGGTAAGGCAAGTAACAACCAACAATCTCTGCCAATGCGGTGACGAGAAAAAGACCGAGTGTTTTCAGTTCAGGCAAAGAAATTGACCTCTTGGTAATGACACATAACGTTGAGCTTTGCGGCTGCCGGTGCGCAGCACCGGCAGCCCGAAACAGTGACTTGTTAGTTGCCGGTTTCCCGCCCAGCCACCCAGCTTACATAATTACTTCTCTGTAGCTTGCACGATCCCGGACGGATGGTGGAGGCGGCAACACCCGAAATTCGGGGATTTTGCAGAGATTTACGCGGAGAACAGCCGAACTTTGGCAAAGATCTGGCTGGACTTCCCTGATTTTCCACCTTTGACAACATCCCCAAATGCCACGAGCATTGTCACCATGTGAACATGTTCTGGTGGCTGCCCCAATCCCTCCGACAGCGCTGACGTCAAGCCCACCTGAAATGCAATCCTGTTTTCCTCTGTCCATGCTGATGGAAGATACAGCGTTGCCATTACGCTATCCCGTTGCTGCGGACATTCCTACAAAAGAGGATTACTGTTCAGGACCGGAGGCTACCCGCCATTTTTAAACCACCCGCGGAAACGGCGTAGATCCCAGATGGCCCCGCCGACTCTTCGATCAACGGCCGAAACAGGCGCCGGTACTCGCCAGGCGTCAGGCCCGTCAACCGCTTGAATAGGCGGCGGAAGAAAGATAGATCCTCGTAACCGACCTCCAAACTCACTTCTTCCACGGATAGCCTGCCTTCTTCCAACTGACGCTTGGCCGCTTCGATTCGAAGGTTCTGCAAATACTCGATCATTGAAGAGCCGGTGGCCGCCTTGAAGCGACGCTTGAGTGTTCTCTCTGGCAGAGAGGAGGCCTCCACCAAAAGAGAGATGGCCGCCGGATCACGGTAATGCTCTTTAAGCCACTCCTCGCATTTGCGTACCGCCGAGTCAGCGTGATGGATTTGCCGCACCAGGCCCGTAAACGGCAACTGGCCTTCTTCATGCCATTTCAGCAGGTACACTTTTGCAATGCGAAGCGCTTCGCCAAAGATGAACGCACATGTGGATATCCAAAACCGCAACGGACTTGACCTGAACCAGATGGGCCAGACAGTCGCAGCCCTGAAGAATGACCCAAGTCTTGCCCAATTCGAATTCCGGGCAAGCAACCAGTGGATGAATGGTGGTGAAAACCGCTCAACCATTCGAGGCTTCTACGGCGCCGGCGCCGAAGATGAATCTCGTCAGGCGGACTTTGTCTTCACCAATGGAGAACCGCCTGTTTTGCTGGGCAACAACGAAGGCGCAAACCCGGTGGAATTCCTGCTGCACGCGCTGGCCGGCTGTGTCACCACTACCACTGTATTGCATGCGGCGGCACGGGGCATCACCATACGGAAGTTATCGACCAGGCTGTCTGGCAATATCAACCTGGAGGGGTTGCTGGCGCTGAATGACGAAGCTACCGTCGGCTACGAGAGCATCCGCACCCTGATGGATATCGAGGCCGACTGCAGTGAAGAAGAGCTGAATGAACTGCTGTCGTTCGCCAAGGACCATTCACCCGTGTGCAACACTATTTGCCGGCCAGTTCAGGTCTCGCTTGAGCGGGTTTGACAGAAGGTCCGAGGCGGGGGAGCTCGTCTCGGACTCGTTTGTTTGACGTGCTTGTTACATGTTCTTTCGGTAAACAACTTCGTGCGCCACATATCCACGCTTCTCATAAAACCGCCGCGCAATCTCGTTTGCACGCAATACCGAGAGCTTTATGATCGACAAGCCAAGGGATTTACAAAAGCCTTCTACTCGTATTCGGTATAAGTCATAGACATTTAAGGTCCACGTTGACCCGCGTCTGGCAGGGCAACTGAAACGGGCCCTTTCAGGCGTCGGTTCCGATGCGTTGTTAGGGGCGGGAATGCGTAATAGACCGGGCCAATGATCGCCTCCAGCGGAACCCAAACACGATCGCTAGGGAGGTAAAAATACCCCCTCCGATGGCACAAGCAACGCTTACCTTCTTGGCCAGTCTCAACCGTTCCCGCCCCTGGCTCAATTTCAGCTCACCTGCGTGAAGTCGCTCTTCCCCGGCGTCAACCTTTTCTTGTCCCTCGGCAACCTGTTTTTCTCCCTCGGCGATCTGCTCTCTACCCTCCTTCAGGCCCTTTCCGGCGTTTAGCAGTTTGTCCGACCACTTCAGGAACAGGTTGTCTTCAGCTTGCTCGTACTCCGCCTTACCCTCGGACAACTCACGTCTTCCCGCGCGCAGGTCAACCTTGCCTTCCTCCATCGCAGACTGTCCTTCTTCTAGCCGCCTTTCTCCTTCGGCTATTCGGATTTCCCCGGCAGTAATGATTTTAGCGAGAAACAGATAGCCAGCTCCCGACGCAACAGCCAATAGAATAAGGATTAGTAGCGTAAGAATCCTACCCATATTGTTTGCTCCGTACTTTTGTGACCTAACGCCAGGGTGTAACGGCCGTAATTTCTTTTAGGGCTCTGGCCCATGGCAGGCCCCCTCTAGTTAGTGTCGGGTTTATGACCGTCCACTAAAGTGGTGCAAGATCAGACCTGCGCGGTTTCTTGCGCAGGTCCGGTGGAATGATTCGTTAGGCCATCTTCGGGCGATGCTTATGCTGAGAATTTGACCCTAAGCCCTGGCATTGCAACGCCGTGTAGTTCGGATCGCCAAGTTTCACCTTCCTTAATGGACTGCGCGGTGGTAATCGTCCCAGTAGTTACAATTTCTCCTGCGCTCAGAGGTGCGTGGTTGCCTTGTTTAGCCAGCACTGAGACCAAATGGGCAATGGCGGCGAGCGGGTTGCCCAAGACGTTCGATCCCTTGCCAGTTTCGATGTGTCGCCCGTCGCAGGACAAATCTAGCGAGAAGGACTCAAGTGCAGCAACTGGATCGCTCCCTAATTTGGCAAGCGGTAGTGCCGGTCCGATCAGCAGCGTACCGTGGAGTGCCCAGTCGGCAACAGTATCAGGGGCCTGGAACTTCCAGCCGGGGTAGTGCGACTGCACTATTTCGAACCCATGCGCCACCCAATCGATGGCGTCTAGAACGCCGCGAAGCCCACCTTCGGCACGAGGGGTTGAGTGAAAGTGAAGAACGATTTCGGGTTCGATTTTCGGCTCGGCAAAATTGCTGAGCGGGCATGTCGCGATTGTGTCTTTCAGCTGGACGACCGTTGTGTCGTAGATGTACGCCCAGATCGGCTCCCGAACCCCAAATTTTGACCACATATCCGGGTTGGTGAATCCGATCTTCCGACCAACGGGCCTAGCACCTTCAGCCAGTCGTGCGTCGTGAATAAGATTCGCGACCTCATAGGCGGCAGACAAATCGAAGGCTGGCAGACGATCTGTAATTGGCCGAATCTGGCGCATCGAGTCTTGCGCTGCTTTCACTTCCAGCGCAAGTGCGTGAAGGTCGAGTGAGGTCGGCATCGTAGGTTCTCCGGTTGACCGTTTGGTTATGCATTCCTGGGCTAGCCTTGGGCACTACTTTCAAGCGTTGAAAGTTCATTTCCGCCACTGTCCCTTTATGCGCCAACTGCAACTTTACCCATAACGCCGAGTAAAAAACCTGCTACCGCGCCCAGTGGGGGGGCCCAGTGCTTTTCCAGTTTGGCCTGCGGCGCAATATCCTGAAAAATCAGGTACAGGATACCGCCAGCGGCAAATAGCGAGATAGCAGAAACAAGTTCCGGAAAGTCCGACAAGACAAAATATCCGGTTAGCCCCGCAATGGGACCTAACAAGGCCATCAGAGTGAATGCGCCAACCACCTGTGAAACACGATAATGGGTCGAATTTGTAACTTCTCCGCAGGCGTTAAAACCTTCCGGAAGATTCTGTAGCGCAATAATTCCTGCAAGTAACACCCCCGAAGCCTTAGAGACAGCGAAGGTTGCACCAAGTGCCAGGGCTTCGGGGACGAAATCGGATAACATTGCCACCAGTTGGCTCGCCGGGGTGGCCTTGGCAGCCAGGAAAACGTCGAGCAAGAGGAATGCCGCGGCGCCACTCATAAAACATACGACTATCAGCAGTGGGTCCAGGTTTCGTATCCCCTCCGGAACAAGAACTAGCGCGACTGCTGCCAAAAGCGCTCCCCCACCAAAGGCGATTACGCTGTGGCGAACCTCAGATTCAAGCCAGCGTGGCCGGATACGTTCGAGCCCGGCAAAAGACGCTCCGATCGGCATTGCGATCCCAGGTATCAGCGTCAGCAAAATAATGGTAATCCAGTCGTTCAATGTACTAATCGCAACTTTTCTGAGGTATAACGCTGAGCTAAGCGGCGCCCTGACAAGGGCGTCCGGTGGAGGCCGAAGGCCGGAACAAACTTGAGCGACTTGTTAAAAGGCATTAGGCCCGCCCCCTGAGTTTTTGGAAGAGGTTGAGCCAAAAAGACGAGTTGCTGACCAGCCATAACCCAATGGTTAGCTGAAACACCAGCCCTACCGGCCAAAGCACATTAGAAACGGAAATTTCTGTCGCATTTGGGAGGAAACCCAAGGAACGCGGTAGGTACACGATTGCATCAACAACAAAGTACAAGCCAGCCAGCTGAAAGAGCACCTTTTGAGAATCATTACTCAAGGATTTTTCTGAGCCTGTCTTGGCCCGTGCAAGAACAGAAGTGGCCGCTTTGTTGATCAGAAACACGGCAACAAGGCCAATTAAGAGAAATGAGGCAATAATGCCGACATACGCGCCCTGCGGAATTTCTTGTTGCTGGTACTGCTCAATACTTGAGAACACCAGAACAAGGCTTGGTAAATTCAAGACAAGCTGAATCAGTAGCCAGATCGAGATTAGCCTTAGCGCGATTGCTGTGACTTGCTGTGAATTCATACTTTGCCTTTTAACGCTGAGCGAAGCGGCGCGTCTCACGCGTCCGCCTTCCGTGACTTGTTAGCAATTCGAAGCCAAATCTGGCTGCAGATAATCGTCGCTGACTTCCAGTTTATAAACTGTTGTTGACCGGACTAAGCAACTCCGCATTTCATTGCGTGCTTTTTGGTACCTTTCATCGGCTAATTGATGATCTTTTTCCCATTGCTCTCGATTGGGCCACTGAGCATAACCAACCAAGATATTTGGCCTGTCCGAGGTATGAAGCCTTGAACCAAGGCTACCGCAATGCTCGTAAATGGCTTTGGTGACTCCAAGCCAAGCTTCACGAAACGAAGCCTCGGTACCGTCCTTTATTTCAAACTCATACACTACGATAAACATCCACTTCTTTCCTGAGTGCTAACAGCTAATTCAACGACAAATGACGTATATCCCACATGCGTATATCCCTCAGCGGGAAAAGGCATCATTCGCCATCTTATTGGTAATAATCAAATATCTACGATCGCATCTTTGAACGCGTTGCATGGGGATATGCGCAGTTTGTCGCTTTTCACGCAAACTGACGGTTCGCTTATCCCCAATCACCTCACAGCACTATTCCATAACTTTCATAGGGTTGTAAGCCTCGCGACGCCTGGGTAACGAAGTTTTGCGACAAGTGTCGTTGATCTACGGGGTCCAGCAGGGCTCAAAATTGCCCTGGCCAGTTTCTGATTTGCCAGAACCACCCAACATTCAGATCACCAGATTCGTGGTACATTGGTGCCAGACAAACCCTCTATTTTTTAAGGTGACCATGGCTTTATTCCCGGATGACAATGGCGAAAGCAACCTGTACGTAACCCGCTCCGACCTGGACAATCTGCTGGGCACTCATGCGCACTATGGGTTTGAGCTGGAGGGGAAGCACTGGCCCACGGTGGAGCATTATTTTCAGGGGATGAAATTCACTGACGATGCCAAACAGGAAGAGGTGCGTAACGCCACCTCGCCGGAAAAGGCTCGAAAACTGGGCCGAAAGCGCCACAAGAGTTTCCGAAAAGACTGGAAAAAAGTGCGTGAAACCGTGATGACCCGGGGCGTCTATATCCGTGCGCGCACCCACGATGAACTGGCCGAGGCGCTGCTCACCACCGGTGACCAGATCATCATGGAGAACAGCAACTACGACTATTTCTGGGGGTGCGGCCGGGATCGTCGCGGTGAAAACCGCTACGGCAAGGTGCTGATGAACGTGCGTGCCAAACTACAGGAAGAGCAGACGGCGGAAGCCGGCTGATTGAATGGTTTTGCAAGGGGAGCGGTGCCCGCCTAAAACGCCGCTACCCGTTCGAACAGCCAGAATGAAGCCAACGATCCAATGGCATAGGCTGGAACCTTCTGCAGAATAGGACCGGCCTTGAACGAAGCTTTCCGCGCCAGCGATACCAGCACCAGGAAGGCAAACACGAACAGCAGATTCCCCACCTCGACACCCACGTTGAAGAATACCAGTGCCAGAGCCACCGCGTTCTGTGGCAGGCCGATTTCGCCCAAGGCCGCAGCAAATCCCAGCCCATGCAACAGACCAAAACTGAAGGCGACCAGCCAGGGGTGCTGATGCGTCATGCCCGGTTCACCTCGCTGGGCCCGGAGAATTTCCGCGGCGACGAACACAATGCTCAGGGCAATCACCGCTTCTACTGGCGGCACCGGAATCCGAATGACGCCCAGCGACGCCAGCGACAGGGTGATGCTGTGGGCGATGGTGAAGGCGGTGATCGTCAGGACCAGCTTGCGGGTGTTGCTGATCAGAAGCAGCAGGGCGAG
The DNA here is from genome assembly GCF_019931195.1 of Marinobacter sp. F4216. GTDB lineage: Bacteria > Pseudomonadota > Gammaproteobacteria > Pseudomonadales > Oleiphilaceae > Marinobacter > Marinobacter suaedae. The sequence goes on from NZ_JAIOUO010000002.1 coordinate 204,780, forward strand.
TACGAACAGCAGGTGGTCGATACCCAGCAGAATGTGTTCGATGCCCAGAACCAGATAGGTTCGGGCCGTTTCCAGCAAGGTAGGCTGGCCGGCCAGGGTGATTGACGGTGCTGCCGGCGTGAGCCGGTGCGTGACGCTGGTGCCATCGATGTATTCGACCCGAAGCAAGGCCTCGGTGGTGGTGCGGGCCAGTCCTTCAATGGCGACGTTCATGCCAGCCAGCCCCTCATCGGCCCTGATGGACCACTGCTGCAGGTGTGACCCGTTCAGAAAGCCGTCAACGGGTTGCGACACAGCCGCTGGCTCCGGTTCGAAGCGAACCTGCAGGGCCAGCCGTTGCTGGCCTTTTGCCGGGACTTTCCATAATACGGTGTAGGTGCCCTCGGCCTGTTCGGTCAGTTGCAGATAGGCCGGACGCAGTTCGTCGGCCTGGGTGAACGATGCGGTAAGCAGGGTGAGCAATAAGAGGCAGAGTTGCATCATGACAGCGGCCTATTGGTCGTTTTTGGTCACAACGGTGACGTCGTAGTTGGCCAGCAGACGCTCGCGGAAAGACTGGTCCAGCGCCTGTGCCCGGTCAAAGCGCCATTCCCGTTCCACCTTGTCACGGATGCTGGCGAGTTCCGGCAGGCCCCCCGGTGCATGTTCGGTCAGCCGCACAAAGTGAATGCCCATGCTCGAGCGAATAGGCCCCTGCCAGGCATGTTTGTCCAGACCTTCCAGCTGCAATGCAAACCCCTGCCCGAAGGTCTTGTCCAGCATGCGGCCGCTGACATCGTCAAACACCGAGGGCAGCAGGGAGGGATCGCCGGTAATAGGTTGGCCAGAGCCGATGGCTCGTTCTGCCTCGGCCACCCGTTTGCGGAGTTCGGCCGTCGGCTGGTCCGTGTTCAGGTAGATGTGCTCAAACGAATACCGGTCATCGGTGCGGAACTTGTCGGGGTGTTCTTCCAGATATTGGGTCAGCTGTTCGTCACTGGGTGCCAGCGCGTTGGCAAGATTGTCCGTGTATATCTCCATTTTCTGGCGCAACCGGCGGCGGATAACGGGATCATTCTTATCGATACCCAGCGCCAGGGCTTCCCGGTAGTAAATCTCTTCAATCACGAAGTTTTCGATGAGCCCCTGCAGTTCCTCTTCCGTGGGCTGTCGGTTCCAGGCCCGGGCGAACTGCTGCTGCAGGCTGTTGATTTGCCCCTGATCAATCAGAATACGCTTGTTGTCCTCCATCGCCTGGGGGTTGAGCGCGCTGTACAGGGCAAACAACAGCGCGCCAATGAGCAGGATGTGGATCAGCGGTTCCTTTGCCAGAGTCATCAGCCGATGGGGCATGGCCATGTTTCACCGTCCTTTGTGTCAGTTAACCTTCCGGGGTGTACCAGACGGGGGAGGAGAACGCCCGCTCCTGGTGAACCAGGGGAACCTCATCCGGCATGGTCTCGTTGAACCGGACCTTGTCGTACAGCGTCCAGCGCGGTGTCGGAATTTCCAGTACCCGTACGTAGTAGAAGGCGGAATGTTCCGGATCGAACGACGGGTCGGTGAAGTAGCCCATCAGTTCTGCGGCACCAATGGAGTTACTGTATTCGGCGGTTTCCATGTTAACGGTATTGCCTACCGCAGGCAGCTTGCCGTCGTCGCCGATCTGGCGTTCTCCGGACCAGACCACATCAAAGACCTGCTCATGGGGTTCGCCCTTATCGTCGACCCAGCCTGTGTGCACGTGGGAGTCACCGAATAGGGCCTGGCTGGGGTAGTCGGTGCTTGATTCCATGTCTGAATGAGAGCTGGCGTTGGCGGTCAGGCCAACGGCCGAGGCCAGGATTGCGAGGTAGAGGGTGTGATGGGTGCTCATTAGCGACTTCGGTTCCTTGGTTTCAGTCCCACCGTTTGGGCCGACTATTGAGAAATGACGGAAAACACCAGCTTGGTTCGGGGCGAATTCGAGCGCCGTTCCATGGCCTGGACTCGTCGCCTCAAGAGGCTGATCTGAGGCGAGAAAAGTTCCTAAAAGGTATAGCAGGTGACTCACCGTTTCGCCAAAGTGGGCTCGATAAAAGGAAGCCATCGGGTCAGGTCCTCGAAAGGGACAAATCTGACCTATCCTGAGTGCAAGGATCCGAATGCCGAAGGGAGGTAAGCCAGTCATGATTCCAGACACCATGAAAGCGATGGTTCTGACCGGGCACGGTGGTGTGGACATGCTCAAGTATCAGGAGGTCGCAACACCCACGCCGGGGCCGGGCGAGGTGCTGGTGCAGGTAACGGCGACGGCCAAGAACAACACCGACCGTAAGGCCAGAGAGGGGCTGTATCCCACCAAGAAGGGTGAGGTGAAATCCTTCATGATGGGCGGCAAGCCCACGTTGACCTTTCCCAGAATCCAGGGCGCCGACATCGCCGGCCGGGTGGTTGCAGTCGGGGAGGGGGTTGATCAAGCGCGTGTAGGCCAGAGGGGGCTGCTCGATTTTAACCTGTACGCCAATGACCGACGGGACATCAACCTGACACCCGATTACTACGGCCACGGCGCGGATGGCGGCTTTGCCGAGTATGTGGCGGTGCCGTCAGACCAGTTTCACCACATTCCCAACCCGGAGCTGAGCGACGCCGAAGTGGCGTCCATGGGGATGTGTTCCTACCAGACCGCGATGCACATGGTCACCTCGGCTAACCTGGCTGCTGGCGAGCGGGTGCTGGTCACCGGAGCCAGTGGCGGTGTGGGCACGGCCCTGATCCAATTGTGCCGAATTATCGGCGCCATTCCCTATGCCCTCAGCCAGCCCGACAAGGCCGATGCGTTGTTGGCGCTGGGGGCGGAAGCCGTGCTGGACCGTTCCAACATGGATCGTTTTCAGGAACAGGTGCGCGAAGCGACTGGGGGGAAACCTATCGATGCGGTGATGGATCTGGTGGGTGGTGAGATGACCGACCAGTTCATCGACACCATGATCTTCGATATGAACGCCCGCTCTACCTATCCGCGCCTTAGCATTGCCGGCGCCAGTGGCGGCAATATCAGTGAAATCCTATGGACCCGCATTTACCTGTATCAGGTGCAGATATTTGGGGTTTCCCACGGCACTCGCGAAGAAGCTGACCAACTCGTTGAGTGGATTCGGGGTGGCCAGCTCAAGCCGGTATTGCACGGCGCGTTCAAGCTTTCCGACCTGCATACGGCTGAGCACTATTTCGTGAATCGCGGCAGTAATTATCTGGGCAAGATCGTTATCGTGCCTGATGCCCAATGGGATTCGCACGGTCAGCCGTATGAGATCAAGGGGGGCGCATGAGCAAAGCACCAATCATCCAGTTGATGGACACCCACGCCGGTGGCGATGTGAGCCGCATTGTGACCGGTGGCATTGCACCATTGCCAGGCGATACGGTCCGGGCACAGATGGAATATCTGCGGGACCATGCAGACGGGCTGCGCCGGCTTTTACTCGAGGAACCTTACGGCATACCGGAAATGTCGGTGGACCTGTTGGTTCCTGCGAGCGACCCCAAAGCCGCTGCCGGCTACATCATTATGGAAGTCATGGGTTATCCCATCTATTCCGGCTCCAATACCATTTGCACCGCCACCGCAGTGTTGGAGTGTGGCATCGTTGCCAAGCAGGAGGGCCACCAGACGTTCCTGCTGGAATCCCCTGCCGGGCTGGTGCAGATTGACGCCGAAGTTCGAGATGATGTGGTGGAAAGCATTACCTGCGAGGGCCTGCCCAGTTACATCGATACCTACCGAGCCAAAGTCCACGTTCCCGGGTTGGGGGAGGTTGATTACAGCATCGCCTACAGTGGTGGCTTTTACGCGTTGGTGGATGCGCAGGAACTGGGATTCGAGCTTAATATTGCCGAAGAGCGGCGGCTCTCCGAGACCGCCCACGCCATCGTGGAAGCCATCCGGGCCCAGAGCAGCTTTTCCCACTACTCACTCGGCGATGTCGGCCCCCTCCCGTTCCTGCATTTCATGGGGCCTGTGGAACAGGTGGCAGCCGGACAATACCGCTCCCGCTCAGCCACTTATGTCCACCCCGGGGTCATTTGCCGCAGCACCACCGGCACCGGTACCTCGGCCCGACTTGCGCTGATGAATTATGAAGGCCGGATTCAGCCCGGCGATCAGCTGGAAACGGTCTCGCTTCGAAAAACCAGCTTTGTCGGCAAGTTCACCAGCGTGGAGACGCAAGGTGACTATTCGGTGGTGAAGAACACGATCACTGGAAAAAGCTATGTGATCGCAAAATCCGATATCGTGGTGAACTGCGAGGATCCGATGGTGGAGTGTGGGGATTTAATGGTCGTTCTGGCGGGAAAATAGTGCATTCTGAATACGCTATCCGCGTCGCGCTATTGACAAAAAGGAGCCCGACAGGCTCCTTTTTTCAATCGATTACGTGGTGGAGAAGGCCTTAAAATTCAAACTGTGCGCCAACAGAAAAGGCCTCGTAATCATCGATTTTGGACAGGTCGACAATGAAGGCGGTTTTCGGGGTGTACTGGTACTTGCCACCCGCACCGATACCCAACTCAATGGAGGAGTCAGACCCGCTCCTTCTCAGGCCGGCGGATTTGACTTCGACGTCAGACGATACATAGACGAGGCCGCCGCGGCCATAAACAGAGAGCTTGTTATCCAGCGGGTGCTCGTAAACGCCATAGCCACCCAGCAGGAAGTAGCTGGCAGAGGTTTTGACCCTGTTGCCAAAGCCATCGTTGTAGGAGCTTTCCGCGTCGCTCAGGCTCAAGCCGAGGTCTGCTTCAAACCGGAAGTTAGGGTGGACCTGGGGCAGTCGCTTGCCATAGGTGCCGGTTACCGCGAGGGCGGCGTCGTCCAGTCCCAGATCGGCAAATCCAATCAACGCTTTGAAATACCCGTCCTGCTTCAGGTAATCGACGGTGTTTTGCGCTTCCTGCGCGGAGACGGGGGCTGCGGCCAGTGCAGAGGCAATGGCGGATGCGATCAGAACTTTCTTCATGGTACGACCCTTCGTTATTGAATGTCAGACACTCCTGAACTTAAGGGCGAAATTCTAAAGGTCGTGGGATTAAAGGATAAGCGCTAATTGGTAAATTAATGTTATTTGTCAAATTGTTACGGGTGGGTAGTTTGACCGGTTCTCAGCTTTCGTTCTGACAGGAAGACCTGTCATTCGCTGACAGTCTCGGCATTAATCTGCTCGAGCAAATCGATCAACGGTTGCTGGCTCACGGTGACCAGCCCCTGGGCGGGGCGATCGAGATCCACCAGAAGGCTGATGACTCCGCCCAGCACGACAATCAGCACCACCGCCGTGGGTGGGCTGCGGCGGCCTGTGAGACCCGCGCTGTAGCCCACCATACCCAGGGTCAGGACGAATGTAGCCAGCAGCAGGATGAATACCGTGATCGGCAGGCGGGCATAGATGCCCGCAGTGACCCGGGTTTCGTGCAGGTCGATGGTTTCGTTCAGGGTCTGAACGTACAAGGCAATCAAGGGTGAGTTCGGGTTTTCCCGCGCCAACGCTTCGGCGATGGACCACAGCTCGGTATGGATTTCCAGTGAACGGACTATTCCCGCTTTGACTTCTTCGGGATCGGGATTGACCGGAACGACCCTCAAGGGAGCATATTCTGAGATCAATAGCCGTGATTGGGTGGCCGCCGGTTCAGGCAGATAGCCCGCTCGCAGGTACGTCGTTCCGATACTGTTAGACTCGGCAAGTGTCAGGGCCCGTCGGGTGTCAAAGCGATCCGACGACATGCCCATGGTCACCGCCAGAAGAAATGCCAGCAGCCCGAGGAGCGAGCCCACAATCATGTTGGTTGGCCCTTCTTTTTCCTCTGGCGTTTTCTCCTGCCACCAGTGGCCAACACGGTAACCAAGCTCAGAAATGACCATTGCCGAGAAGACAAAAAGCAGGAAAAGGGTAGAGAGCGGCAGTGAGTCTAATAGCGCCTGGACCTGCATCTGAGCAGCCTCTGAACGGAAACTCCTCGAAGTATAGACACTCTCTGTAGTGCAAATAGACATTACGGATTATTTTTCGAGCCGGGCCATTTCGTCAGCCGAGAAAGCCAGATTTCTCAGCGATAATGCGCCTGTTCGTGGCACGTTAAGAAGGCTCGTCTAGTCTTATAGCACCTGTCCAGCCGTGAGGGTTGGCTTCCTTAACGCCGCCAAAAGGACGAATAGGGTGCCCGTTAAACTTGCTGCACTGCCGGGATGGCTCCCGGTCTTTTGTCTGATTGTGATGCCATTCCTGTCGGCCTGTTCCGAGCCCGAACAATCCGCGCCCGCTGAACCTGCATCCGTGTCGGTGATCGCGGTTGAGGAGGCCGAGGTTCGGCCCGGACGGCAATTCGTCGCCAGAACAGAGGCGTCGGCCACAGCGGATCTGACGGCGCGAATCGAGGCAGAGATTCAGGAAGTGCTGTTCCAGGAGGGGGCGCGAGTGGACAAGGGCGACGTACTGGTGCGCCTGGAAGACACCACCGTAAAGGCCAACCTTGACCAGGCGCAGGCGGAACTGGCCGCTGCCAGGGCTGAAATGGAGTCCGCCCGCAAGAACCTGCGTCGGGGAGAGGAAGTCGCCAGCAAGGGCTTCTTGTCGGATGCGGATCTCGACCGGCTGAAGGACCGGTTCAGTGCCGCAGAGGGGCGACTGAAAACGGCCGAGGCGGCCGTTGATAAAGCGTCGACCAATCTGGATTACGCCGAGATAAAGGCACCCTTCGATGGCTGGATTGGCAAGCTCAATTTCGACGTGGGGGCGGTGGTTAAGCCGGGCAGCGGCCCGATTGCCGAAGTCCTTGTTACCGACCCGATCTATGTGCAGTTCGAGGTCAATGAGGCCGATTACGTGGCATTTCGGCGAACGTATCGAACATCCCCCCAGGTGGCATCCGATCAGCTGGACCTTGCTCTGACCCTGCCCGATGGCGAAACCTACTCGCACGATGGAACCCTGGATTTCGCCGATGTGCGAACCGAGGGCAACACGGGCACGGTAGCCATCCGGGCTGTTTTTCCCAATCCGGATGCACTGCTTCTGCCCGGGCTGTACGTGACGCTCAGGATTGAGGGCCAGTCTGGTGATATGCAGGTTCTGGTCCCTCAAATGGCCTTGCAGGAAACCCTGGAGGGCAAGTTTGTGCTGGTGGTGAATGAGGATCAGGAAGTCGTACAGCGATTCGTGCAGGTGGGTGCTCCAAAAGGTGCGATGGTCGCTGTGGAGGCAGGTCTGGACGCTGGTGATCAGGTGATTGTTGAAGGGCTTCAGAAGGTTCGGACCGGAACAAAGGTTAGCCCGGTACAGAAGCAGATTGATATCCAGACCGGCGCTCTGATGGATCCTGAAGAGGCGGCTCAATGATCAGTCGGGTCTTCATTTACCGCCCCAAATTCGCCTTTGTTATTTCCATTCTGATCACCCTGGCGGGCCTGCTGGCGTTGCGGATACTGCCGGTCAATATGTACCCGGACATGGCTCCACCACAGGTTCGGGTAACGGCGACGCTCCCCGGCGCCAGTGCCGAGGTGGTGGAAGAAGCGGTAACCCGACCCATTGAACAGCAGCTCAATGGCGTCGAGGACATGATTTACATCGAGTCCACGGCCGCCAGTGATGGCACGGCCAACATAACGCTGACGTTCGAGAGTGGCACCGATACCGATATCGCTCAGGTGAATGTCCAGAACCGTGTGGCTCTGGCCGAGCCCTTCCTGCCCGACGAGGTTCGGCGGCAGGGCGTGGTGGTCAGCAAGCAGTCCGGCAACATGCTGATGGGCATTAACCTGATCTCCGAACGGGATGATCTGGACGGTATCTTCCTGAGCAACTACGCCACCAACAATCTTGTCGATACCCTTGGACGAGTACCCGGCGTAGCGTCTGCCGAGGTGATGGGCGCCAAGGACTACAGTATGCGGGTGTGGCTGGACCCCCGGCGTATGGCGTCACTGGGTGTGACGGTATCCGAGGTGGCGGCCGCCATTCGGGAGCAAAACCAGATTGTGGCGGCGGGCAAGCTGGGTCAGGCGCCGGTGCCGAGGGGGCAGCAGTTTGTTTACACCATCCAGAGCCGGGAGCGGCTGTCCGATCCGGAGGAATTTGCCGACACGATTCTCCGAGCGACACCGGACGGTGGTTTCCTGCGGTTGAGAGATGTTGGACGCATTGAATTGGGGTCCCGTTCCTACACGTCCACCGCCAAGCTCAACAATCGTGATACCGCCTTCGTGGTTATTTATCAGCTGCCGGATGCCAACGCTCTTGATGTGGCCACCGAGGTCAAACGGGTGGTGGACGCTGCAGCCGAGAGCTTCCCTGACGGCGTTTCTCACGCGACCCTGTACGACACCACCGAGTTCATCACCCGGTCTATTGATGAAGTGATCATCACACTTTACCAGGCGATCGGGCTGGTCATTCTGGTGGTGTTCCTGTTCCTGCAGAACTGGCGGGCGACGCTGATTCCCTCCATCGCCATTCCGGTGTCCCTGATCGGAACGTTCGCGGTTATGGCGCTGCTGGGGTATTCCATCAATACCATTACGCTGTTTGGTTTGGTACTGGCCATCGGCATCGTGGTGGATGATGCCATTGTGGTTATCGAGAACGTGGAAAGGATCCTGAAGGAGGAGCAACTGTCTATTCAGGAGGCGGTGACGAAAGCCATGGAGGAGGTGTCCGGGCCGGTGATTGCCACCACACTGGTGTTGCTGGCGGTGTTTGTACCGGTGGGCTTTATGCCGGGCATTACCGGCACTCTGTACCAGCAGTTTTCAGTGACGATTTCCGTTGCCGTCATCATCTCTTCCATCAACGCGCTGACCCTGAGCCCCGCGTTGTGTGTCTCTTTGCTCGGCAAGGGCAGTACCACAATCGGTTGGTTGAGGCCCTTCGAAAAAGCCATTGATGCCAGTACCGGCGGCTATGCCAATGTGGTGGGACGTCTTCTGCGTAAGAGCCTCGTGGTCGCACTGTTACTGGCACTGGTGTTCGCTGCCATTTTCGGACTTTTTCGGGCGGTTCCCAATGCGTTCGTGCCGCCGGAGGATCAGGGATTCCTGTTCGTGGATGTTCAGTTGCCGGATGCGTCGTCTCTGGAGCGCACCGATGCCGTATTGGCCAAGGTGACCGAGCGGATTCTGGAGGATGAGGCGGTCACGGATATTATTACTGTGTCTGGTTTCTCCCTGCTTGGTGGTGCGGCCTCGAACAACGGGTTGGGCATCGCCATGTTGAAGGATTGGGAGGAACGAACCGAGCCCGGCTTAGGGCTTCGCGAGGTGCTGACACGGCTGTATGGCGGGTTATGGTCGATTCCCGAAGCTCAGATTATGGTGTTCAACCCGCCGCCCATTCCGGGCCTGGGAACCTCCGCTGGCTTTGATTACCGCCTTCAGGACAACCTGGGGCGTGACGTGTCGGAGCTTGCGCAGGTCATGAATGGCGTGATCTTCGAAGCGAACCAGCGCCCGGAGCTCGCACGCGTCTACAGTACCTATCGCGCCAATATTCCCCAGTACCTGCTGGAAGTGGATCGCAACAAGGCCAAGGTACTGGGTATCGAGTTGTCGGATATCTTCTCGACGCTTCAGACCCAGCTGGGCTCTCTGTTCGTCAACGAGTTCACCCGGTTTGGCCGTAACTACCGCGTGCTGTTGCAGGCTGAAGGTGAGTTCCGTCAGCGGCCCGAAGACCTGTCTCACTACTTTGTCCGTAACCGGGACGGGGAAATGGTGCCTCTCACGACACTGGCTACGCTGCGGCCGGTGCTTGGGCCGTCCAGCATTCAGCATTTCAATCTCAAGCGGTCGGTGACGATCACCGGTGAGGCCGCTGCCGGATTTGCCAGTGGGGATGCCCTGGGAGCCATGGAGGAATTATCTGAAACCTTGCCTCAGGGGTACGAGTTCAGTTGGGCAGGGCAGAGTCTTCAGGAGCTTCAGGCTGGCAATCTTGCCACCGCCATTTTTCTGCTGGCGATCGTGTTCGTTTACCTATTCCTGGTAGCCCAGTACGAAAGCTGGAGCTTGCCCTTCGCCGTGATTGGTGCGGTCCCACTGGCGTTGCTGGGCGCGATGGGCGGGCTCTGGCTGGTGGGGCTGGCGAACAACATCTATGCGCAGGTGGGTCTCGTGCTGCTGGTCGGGCTGTCCACCAAAACCGCGATTCTGATCGTGGAGTTTGCCATGCAGCTCCGGGCATCAGGCCTGGCTGCTGTTGATGCCGCCCACAAAGCGGCGGTGATGCGTTTCCGGGCCGTCCTGATGACAGCGTTCTCTTTTGTGTTGGGCGTTTTGCCCCTGGTATTTGCCAGCGGTGCGGGCGCGGCCAGCCGGATCAGCCTGGGTATCACGGTGCTCAGTGGCATGATAACCGCCACCATTCTGGGGACGTTGCTGGTGCCGGTGTTTTACCGCTGGATTCAGGCGGTCAGGGATCGTCGGACGGGGTAAGAGCCTCCATGCCGACATTCACTTCGAAGGCATGGGTGGCAGAGGCGACAGTGATTGCCACGATGATGCCGGTGAACATCAGGCCGATCAGTGCAATGGCGATGGCGAGCGCTTTCGATCGTTTTTTGCTTGGCCGGATATCGCCATAGCCCACGGTGGATGCCGTGATAAAGGACCAGTATATGGCGTTGAAGGGCGTCCATTTCTCAATTCTGCCCACGATAAGACCGAGCACCGCGACAGTCACGGTGAACGAACTCAGTAACGGCAGGGTCAGCCAGATTCCGTTCAGGAAGACCTTCAGAAAATCGAGCGTGAATTGCATAGGCAGCCGGTGGTCAGGGATCGTCGACAGGTTTGAATCAGTGTAAACCATCCCCGTCCCACCGGTTTTCAGCCAGCCTGATTAGCCGACAAACATCTTCTTGGCCAGTGGCAGACCCTTAAACCCGCTGACGGCAATGGTGGTCAGCAGGCCGCCGATCATCGCGCCCACCACACCACAGGTCATTACATCCTGGCCTGTCAGGTAGAGCCCCGGGATGCGGGTCTTGGGTTTCAGCCAGTCCTGTTCGAACCGGTCAGGGGTGTGGTTCAGGCCGTAGATTTCCCCTTTGGTGTAGCGGCAGAAGTAATCCGTGGACAGGGGCGTGGACAGCTCGTAGTAATCCACCTTGCCTTCCAGATGCGGAAACTTCTCGTACAGCTTGGCCAGCAGGCGCTGGGCGTACGCTTCCTTTTCTGCCTCATACTCTTCACCGCGCTTGCCCCAGGGCTTGTCGGCCCAGTCCGCATACCACTCGTAGGGGCCGGGGGCGACAATTTCGATGGTGGCCCGGCCGGGGTAGCGCTCGGCGAAACTGGGATCCTTGGCCGACGGGAAGGAGATGTAGGTCAGGGGGATGTCGGTATTCGCCGGATCCGCCATGAAATCGGCCAGGTGCTTCTCATAATCTGCGCCTGGGTAGATCCAGTAGTTGGTCTTCGGCAGTTGCAGGTTTTCGGCGGTGTCCTTCAGGCCGATGTACAGGCAGTTGCTGGCCATGGAACGCTGGACGGTCTGCAGCTTATCCAGGTAATAGGGCTTTTCTTTAGCCGAGTCAGGCAGCAGCGGGCCGAAGGTATTGAACACGCCGGCGTTGCTGATCACCAGCGGCGCCCGCACTTCTGCGCCGTCCGCCATGCGCACACCCACGGCTTTGTCCTTCTCGATCAGGATCTCTTTCACATCGGCGTAGGTGAAGACTTCGCCACCACTTTCCTGAACCACCGGGATGATGGTCTTGGCCATTTCCGAGGCGCCGCCGATGGGGTAGTAACCCCCGTACAGGTAATGCCGGGCGATCAGGGCGTGGATGATAAAGCTCGATTCCGCCGGTGGCAGGCCGTTGTCTCCCCACTGGCCAGTGAGCACAGCAATCAGTTCCTGATTATCGGTCAGGCTTTCAAGCACCTCCCGGGTGGGCTTGTTCAGGTAATCCGGGGCAGCTTTGTTGACCAGCTTGCGCAGTGGGCCCGAGGCAATGTCCGGTAGTACTTTACCCAGCACCAGCCCAGGCATGGCTTTGGACACGGTGCGGAGGTAGTCCAGATAGGTATCAATGGCAGCTTCTTCGCCGGGGAACTCTTTGTTCAGTTCGGCCTTGAAATTGTCGGGGCCAGCGACAAGGTCCACGTGGCGGCCTCCCAGGAAGATACGGTCATAGTGATCGTCCATGGGCGCCCAGTGCAGTTGCCCGTCGGTGATGTAGTCAAACAGGCGCTTGCCGAGGGTGTGGTCGGCACCCATGTCGCCGATGTAGTGAACGCCCACGTCCCACTCGTAGCCGTTGCGATCGTAACTGTGGGTGAAACCGCCCGCGGTGTAGTGCTGTTCGAACACCACCACTTTCTTGCCCATTTTGCTCAGGCAGGCGGCGGCTGTCAGACCGCCGATCCCGGAGCCGATGACGATGGCATCGTAAGGGCCTTCAAGACGGTTGGCGCGGTAACGTCGGCCGACGCGGATGGTGCTGGGTTTGGGGCTGCTCATATCAACAGGTCCTTGCGTGGTTGTTGTTGGTGTCTGTTTCGGGAACCGTCCAGCAGGAGGGTGAGAACGCCCTCCGCTAACTGGGGTTCGGCTTCGGCCATTGGCAAATGGCCGTCGATGGTCAGTTGGGAAAGCCCATGAACCAGTGACCAGGCCGCTGCCGTCACGAGCGACAGGGGCAGGGGTTTGAGTGTTCCGACGGCCTGGGCCCGAGCGACGGATTCCTCCAGAACCTGGAAGGCTTCCCGCCCGGCCTGGTCCAGCTGCGGATGAATGCCCTTGGGCAATACCCGTCCTCCGAACATGAGCCGGTACAGGTTGGGCTCGTCCTGGGCAAACGCCACATAAACCAGCCCGATATCCACCAGGGCCTGGCCAGGCTCTGCTTGTTCTACGCTCTGCAGGCGCTGGCGGAGTGCCCGGAAACCGTAAATGGCCAGTTCGGCGAGTAGGCTGTCACGGTCGGAAAAATGCCGATAGAGCGCCGGTGCACTGACGCCCAGCTGCTTGGCCAGACCTCTGAGGGCAATGGCGGCATCGCCGTGCTCCCGTACAACGGCCAGGCCCAGTTCCAGCGCCTGTTCGGGCAAATTCCCATGATGATAGGTGGCGACTCGGGCCGAGGGTTCAGTCTTCATAAGTTAACGACGATAACAATGTTTACGGTGATAACATCACGGTTGAGGCGGTGTGTCAATGAATGGGTTTGTGTTGAGCGCAAAGCTCTTGGGGGCTCAGCATGGAATCTGCGGAGAGATTAGAGCAGGGGTAACACCCGGTTCAGAAGTTTGTTCTGGCCCGGGCGGATAGCCACGCCTGCCAGAGGCAGGCCTTACCGGCGTCCCTCAGGGCGTTCTGTCCCACCGGGGACGGAGTGATATTCAGAGGTCGGAGAAGCCTTCTCGCCCGGTGATTAAAGTTAAGAGCCTGCCGCCACATCATGGTTCTCTGGGTGTTGAAAATGACAGACATGGAGATGGAAATGTCGTCTGGCCCGTTTTTTACATAGTGGCCAGAAACGAACGGAATGTGCAGCGCCTCGCCGGGATGGAAATTGAAGTGGGTCATCCGCCGTTCCCGTTCGTCACTCCATGGCAGGTTGGTATCGACATAGGAGACATAGGCTTCCCGATCCGGATCGGAAATGACCTGGGAATCCCATGGGCTCGCGACGGCGACCTTCTTGGTGCCCCGGAACTGGAAAAGAAACGTGGAATACCGGTCAAGATGGAATGGCGTGACGCTGTTGGGGGAGGCGATGAACAGATACAGGGTTGGCATCAGAACCCGTCGTCTGGGGTCACGAAACGCAGCCAGCTCAGAAATGCTTGCCAGGATTTCCTGGTAAATGGGCTGGAAGCTCGGGTCCACTTCCGGAGAGTTCACGACGATCAGGGAGTTGGAGTCCATCAGGTTGTGAAGGGTGGATGCCAGAGCCTTGCTCCCGCGCGCTCGTCTGACGTTTTCTTCAAAGTGATCGCCCGCATCCAGCGGTCGATTGATTGTGTAGACCTGGTTCTCGGGAAGCCGGAGTAGTGTTTGGGTCAGCGATTCCAGTTCGAGGGCCTTACACCCCATGAGACCGTGCCGAGCCTTGAAAGGGGCCTCATCCAGACGCGACGCATCAATGGCGGCCGGAAATATCCCCGCCCGAATCCGTTGCGATGTGGCAGTCGGGGAGAGTTGTACCCCGGGGCTGGCGGATGTGAGGGAACGTTGCGTCGACGCAAATTGGGGCGGAAATTCCTCCATAAAGACATCCCTGGTCTGGTGTTCCATGACGTTGTTGCGTCTGATTGATGACTTTAAATCTAGCCGTCGGTCGTTGGCTGGCCAGCCGGAACTTCTTGAAACGTGAGAGAGATTCAGTTTTGAGAGGATTTTTACGCCGAGTCTTTATGCCTGCGGCAACCGCTGCTGGCGGCCGGTAGGGCGCTGTCAGCCTCGCGATTCGCAGATCGAGTGTGCTAGAATCCGCGCCGCGCGGCCGGTGCGCCATCCCCAGCGGATGGGGCTTCCGACCGGAACGTAGTGAGCGTCGTCCCATCCGGGGCGGTGTCGGATTAAACCCCGATAAACCACGCGGTACTGATACCCCAGGCAGTTGAATTTTCCCCCGACAGATTCTGATCCAGTTCTCGGTTGAGCGCTGTGGCTTTGCTTTTTCCGTTGAAACACGTCGCCAGCCGCCGTGAGTCCGGTGACAGCATGGCTGGCTTTGGTCGACGGACCGGCTCGCAGGACCGGGATGGAGCGGATCGAAGCAGGAGCATCACTGCCTGACAATGAACTTTGTGAGGACTTGTTTTGAATACATTTGGTAAGGCGGTTGCCGCCGTTTGTTTCGCTGGCGCAATGGCCCCGGCTGCCCACGCAGAAAAGTTTTTCAGCAGCTCCAGCGTTTCGGCGCTTTATGGCACCAACTACAAGGTAATCCCGGAAGAGCAGGTAACCTTCACCTTCGAAAACGTGACTGCCCACAACTGGGGTGACACCTTCTTCTTCATCGACCGCCTGCAGTCCCGCGGCGATACCGCTGAGTTCAATGAAACCTACGGTGAGTTCTCACCGCGCGCGAGCCTGAGCTGGCTGACTGGCCAGCCGATGACCTTCGGCCCGGTCAAGGATGTACTCGTTGCCTACACCTACGAGTTTGGTACCAACGACGACCCGTTCGTGCCGGCGTTCGATAACCACCTGACCGGTATTGGCCTGAGCTGGGATGTACCGGGCTTCCAGTACGTTGATACCAACGTTTACTACGCCAACAACGATGAATCTGCTGACGACTGGCAGCTTACCGTGACCTGGGGCCTGCCCTTCAACGTTGGCGCCGCCAGCTTCCTGTTCGATGGCTTCATGGACTACTCTTCTGCGGCCAGCGACCACAAGGCCGAGATGCACATCAACCCGCAGTTCAAGCTGGACCTGGGTGCTTTCTCCAACAACCCGGGCGTGCTCTACGCCGGTATTGAATACTCTTACTGGCGCAACAAGTTCGGCCTGGATCAGGACCTGGCGTTTGTTGACGGTACCGAGAACGCTGTCAGCGCACTGGTGAAGTTCCACTTCTAAGCCAGTCCGGGAGTCCGGCGTTCGTCGGGCTCCCGATTCCTCGCTCATTTCCCGTATCGACTATAGTGACCTTACCCCCGTGGTAACGGATGCTGTTCACTGGTTCGACTATGCCGTCCATCCGGCTTGACGATCCGCAGCGTCAGTCTGCTGGCCGTGTTTCGAAAGCCAATCCTGCATTGAAGAGAGTTCATCATGTCCCTCGATCTGAACGCCCTGAAGAAGGCTGAATTGCACATTCATATTGAAGGCAGCCTTGAGCCGGAACTGATGTTTCGCCTGGCTGAACGAAATGGGATCAGCTTGCCCTATGACAGTGTGGACGCGCTGCGAAAGGCCTACGACTTCGGAAATCTTCAGGACTTCCTGGACCTTTACTACCGGGGTGCCCAGGTGCTGTTGCACGAAGAGGACTTCTACGACCTGACCAAAGCCTACCTTGACCAGTGCAGGGCTCAGAATGTCACCCACGTGGAGCCGTTCTTCGATCCCCAGACCCACACGGATCGGGGTGTGGATATGGCCGTGGTTGTCAGAGGTATTACCCGTGCCTTGGAAGAGGCCAAAGCGGACTGGGGGCTGAGTTATGGTTTGATCCTGTGTTTCCTGCGCCACCTGTCTGAAGATGAGGCCCAGAAGACTCTAGATGCCGCACTTCCGTTTCGCGATCACTTTATCGGAGTGGGGCTCGATAGCAGTGAGAAGGGGCATCCGCCCACCAAGTTCAAGCGGGTATTCGATCGGGCCCGGGGAATGGGGCTGCATGCTGTTGCCCACGCAGGCGAAGAGGGACCACCCGAATACATATGGGAGGCACTGGATGAGCTGGGCGTGGTGCGGGTCGATCATGGGGTTCGGGCAACCGAAGATCCGGCCTTGATGGAGCGGCTGCGCAAGGACCAGATTCCGCTGACGGTGTGTCCGCTGTCCAATATCCGGCTCAAGGTGTTTGATCACATGAGTCAGCATCCGATTCTAAAGTTGCTGGATGACGGCCTGAAGGTGACCGTCAATTCGGACGATCCGGCTTACTTCGGTGGCTACATGACGGAAAACTTCGAGGCCTTGCGGAAGGATCTGGGCATGACGGACGATCAGGCCCGGCGACTGGCACAGAACGGCTTTGATGCGGCGTTGGTGCCCACGTCTTAATGTTCATTCAGGGCATGCCTGACCAGTGGCTAGTAATCGGTATATGATGGCCCCTTAACGCATTCAAGGGTGTTGTTTTGCCGTCGACGTTTCGAAACCTGCCTCTGGTTCCCATCTCAATCAGTGCTTTGATGGTGCTGATCTGGCTGTTGCCTGTCGGCGAGTGGCTTCAGTACCACAGGGTGCTTGTCGGGCAGGGGCAATTGTGGCGGCTACTGACTGCCAACCTGACTCACATTGATGGCCCCCACTTGCTGTTTAACCTGGCCGGGTTGTGGTTGATGGCCTGGTGGTTCGGCGGTGCGCTGTCTCAACGCAAGTGGCTGGTGGTGACACTGGCTTGTGGCCTGGCCGTAACCGGCGGGCTGTTTCTCTTTTACCCCGATATCCTCTGGTACAAAGGTTTTTCCGGCGTTTTGTACGGCCTGTTTGCGGCTGGCTCGGTGTTTATGATCAGCACCCACCGATGGCTCGCTCTGGCTGGGCTGGCGCTGGTGGTGATCAAGCTGGTGGGGGATGCGGCGGGGTGGCCCGTTGTCAGCAGCGAACCGATGCATGACTTCCGGGTGGTCCACCAGGCCCACCATCTCGGCTTCATCACGGGGGCACTGGTGGCTGTTCCTTGGTCCCGGGTCAGCGGGCGATGTGGGTCAGGTTCTCTCCAAACCGAAAGTTGAACGCCATGCTGATGCGGGGGCGTTCATTGTAGTGGGGTGCCACCATGTGCAGCAGGTAGCCCGGAAACACATACATGGTGCCGATCTTCGGGGTATAGCTCACCGTGGGTGCCGGCCGGTAGGGCGCACCCACTGGGATCGGGTCAAAGAACATGATATCGCCCGGGCATATACCCGCATTTTCTTCGGTCGGGTTCTCATCGACATCAATATACAGGCAGCCGCTCCACTCGCAGGGCAAGTGTGCATGGGGCGCGTTCCAGGCACCGAAATCGTTAATGTTCGCCCAGAGTGACGATAGGAAAATCTCGGTTTCCGGTGGCTTACGTTCGGCGTGCAGTGCCAGCCGACTGCCTACCTGGAAGATCTGCTCCGTCAGCCATTGCATCACTGGTTCTTTTGAATGATGCAGGAAGTCGCCCGAATGCCATCCGCGCTGATTTGAACGTTGGATACCATCGGTATCTTCGTCCCGCAATTTTTCCAGAAACTGTCGAATCTCTTCGGACCGGGCTCGTACTTCGGGAAGCTGGACTTCAAGAATGGGGACACCGAAATGGTGACGGTTCTCAGCTTTCATGACTATTTCACATTTTTTTACATAATGGGAATAAAAAAGCGGGGTAATATTTGCCCAGCGAATAAAGGATTCTAAGCCCTCCTTTCTCACGAATGCCAGTGGAACAGGCAATCTACCGAAGAGGCCGGTCGGGAATCAGGACGAAGCACCAATAGCAGTAGGGACATAGAAATGACTGACCTCAGCAAGGCCAAGCTGGCACTGAAGCCGCTGGTAGCCATGATTGCCTTGGCGAATGCGCAGATGGCGTTTGGGTGTGCGGATGTGGTGGTGAATGCGGTTTCTGATACTGGAAACTCGCCGGATCTGACCACCTTTGAAGAAGCGCTCGTTGAAACCGGCCTGTGTGGTTCTATCACCATTGATGAGTCGCTGGCGGGGGAAACGCTGACCTGGGATACCACCGATATTGTGCTGGCGACCAAATCTCTGACGATTACCGGCCCCACCACTGGCCTGGCAACCATCACAGCTGGGCAATTTCGGTATGCGGATGTTCAGGAAAACGCATCGCTTAGTTTGCGTAACCTCCGCTTCGTTCCCAGCGCAGATCTTACCCGTGACGTCTCTTTGATTCAGGTGGGTATGGTTAGTGGCTCGCTGAATCTCGAGAATACCGAGTTCGAGGGAATTGATTCCAGTGATTGGCGTGGTGGTGGTGGCGTAATCAAAAACGCCGGCCAGTTAATGATCAGCGATAGTAAGTTCTCTGACAATAGCGTCACCGGAAATGGCGGTGCAATACACAATCGTGGCGTGGCGGAAATTCGCAACAGTCTTTTCTCAGGTAATCGAGCTGACGTCCGTGGCGGCGCGATCGAATCCTGGGATGCGGACTTAACCATCGAAGACTCGGTTTTCGAAAATAACCAAGCCTTAACCGACAATAGTGGCATCGCTGGCGGTGCCATCAGCGCAGCCGGTGAGTTCAGTGTGGGCACCACAACCATCCGTCGGTCAGAGTTTCGCGGCAACCAGGCCCGAAACTACGGAGGCGCTCTTTATCAAAGCACTGGTGAAACCCTGCTGATAGAAGACACGGTTTTTGAGGACAATCATGTGGTTGCGGCGTCGAACGAGTTTGGCACCGGCTTTAATGCTGAGGCCCATGGTGGTGCCGTCGCCGTGGATCGTTCAACCGGGGTGTCTATTCGGCGTTCCAGCTTCGTAAATAACACGGCCAAAAATTTCGGTGGCGCCCTCTACGTTGGTCGCAGTGGTCGTAGTGGCACGGTATCCATCGAGGATTCCACGTTCAGTGGAAACCAGGCTGTTATCAGCTCTTCCGAGAGTACCGTGGGACTTGGGGGCGCGGTGTATGCTGACTCGCCTACTGGCGATCCTGTCAGTGTTTCCCTTGTGCGATCTACCCTCTCGGGTAATACGGCAGCGGGAGCCGGCGCCGGATTTTACGGCGCAGGGCCGGATCTGACCGCTGAAATCGTATCTTCCACCATCGATGGCAATAGTTCGGCATACGGTGGCGGGGCCATGCATTTCTTCGGCGTCAGCGGAACTCCGGTCTCTGTGCGTCACAGCACCATTACCAACAATCAGGTGACGGGGGTTGAGACCTATAACGCGGGCGCTTTGTATGCGGACAGTTCGGCTGGTGTAGAGATTACTCACACGGTGATTGCAGGTAACACTCAGGGTGGCGTTGGTACCGGCAATATTTGTGTCAGCGAAACCTCCGTGTCAGTGCGGCCGAACCTTTATTACAGCTTCTGGGACGACACAACCAACAATGATGCCAGCTGTAACCCGCCATCAGCAGATGCCTCCAACTTCCTGAATGAAGCCGATTCCGGGTTGGGGGAACTAGCGGATAACGGAGGCTTTACACTCACTCGTTACCCGGCGACGGATTCACCGCTTCGAGATGCCGGAGATCCGAATATTGTCGATGGGCCAGGAGCGGACCAGCGAGGCAGTGCTCGTATCATTAATGGTGTGGTAGATATTGGTGCTGTGGAAGCGGGTAATCTGTCGCCGGTTGCCTCCGCTATAGAGGCTCTTGAAGTAACTGAGGGTGTACCTTTCTCTATGGATGCAAGCTCAGCATTCAGCGATCCGGAGGGCTACCAGCTAAGTTACGCTCTCGAGGGTGAGCCGGAAGGTGTCGTTATTGATGCGACCAGTGGCGTGATTTCCGGTTCCGTAGAGGTTGTGGGTGATTATGCGGTTACCGTCAAAGCGACGGATTTCTATGGCCTTTCGGCAAACACAAGCTTCGTGCTTACAGTGGTGTCCG
Organism: Marinobacter sp. F4216; assembly: GCF_019931195.1. Classification (GTDB taxonomy): domain Bacteria; phylum Pseudomonadota; class Gammaproteobacteria; order Pseudomonadales; family Oleiphilaceae; genus Marinobacter; species Marinobacter suaedae. The sequence goes on from NZ_JAIOUO010000002.1 coordinate 225,000, forward strand.
CTGAAGAGGAAAGCTCCTCTGGTGGAGAAAGCAACTCCTCAAATGACGGGAGCGACTCCTCTCCAGCAGGAGATGAGACCGTCATTGCGGACAGTACCTCCTCCGGTGGCGGAGGCTCCTTCGGGATTGTCCTGGGATTGCTGGCCCCGTTGGCCATCTGGCGGCGCTTGCGTCGGAAAGCCTGATTGGCGCCCGACTTATAACGCAAAGCAAAAACCCCGGCCTGGACCGGGGTTTTTGCTTTCAATCGTCGATAGTGCTCTTCGCTTCACTCCTACCTCTGCAAATCCCGGATCGCTATCCGGCATTCGCCCCTGCAGGGGCAAAACCGATCTGGCAAGTCCCCAGATACCAGCCCGGATAGTTGCACCGCTGTGGCTTTTTAGCCGGTGACGACAATTCCGGCCGTGACTGGAGGTAACCCGGGACATCATCGGTTCCACAAACATCAACTCACCAGAAGTCGCTGGAGCGTCTTCCTCCTCAGTGTCCACGTTCGTCTAGGAGGTTGTGGGAGGTCATAATTCGACTCCCGGCATAACCCTGATTCAGGAAACAAGAATCAATACGCGGAATCGCCACCGCCCTGTTCGTAGCGAAGTTTGGAATCGCGCATGAGCTGGGTCCCCTCGCGGGTCATCTCGCGTCCTTCCTCGATCATGCGTTCGCCCTCACGAATCCGTTCCTGACCACTCCTGATCCGCTCCTCGCCCTTTTCCACCAACGACTCGCCCTTTGACCACTGAGCTCCGACTTCCCTCAACGCGAGGCCTTCGTCCTCAATCTGTTCACCGTAGGTCGGTTCCCGAAACGCCGAGCAGGCTGCCAGCCCATTAACGACGGAAGCCAGAAGCAGTACATTCATTATTCTTTTCATCTTGTAGCCCTCCTTGATCAATGAAACAAAGTCGGACTACTAACCGACGCCCACGCGCCGTGGGTTTATAATATTCAGACATCGCGAAAGCACGTAAAGTTCCACCCCGCATCGGGGATGAGTGATCGCACGGTGCACCGTGGCGCGGTACATAACCAACAAACCCAGGCAACAGGCGTGGGGTGTTGGATCCTCTCGCAGAGTGCCGGGTTTACTTCTTTAGCCCCATCTCCTCCTTCGTTAATGCTCTTTGCTTCACTCATACCTCTGCAAATCCAGGTTCGCTGTACTGCTGTGGCTTTGTAACCGATGACGATATGGTCGTAGCCCGTTGGGCCGTCGGAGTTCTACGCTCGCGCCTGAGCCTCTCCTGCTCCCAACCATGGGCGTATAACTCCGGGGTTACCAACAGGCTACGCGGGTGTGGCCCGGCACCGGGTCTTAATACCCTGACCACCTTGAAAATACTGGCTCTGTCCCCACTTAGAGGGTAGTTCTATGACGTTGCCTGAAGGCCAGGCATCATCTTTTTTCATGCATTCACCACCGGGAAAAGCACTATGGGAATCGTTTATAACCCCTTTCAACAGCGGACTGTCTGGAAGCTGGCACCGCTGATGGCATTGCTTCTGTTACTGAGTGGCTGTGGGATCAACAACATTCCCACTTACGATGAGAAAGTTACCTCTGCCTGGTCCCAGGTGGAAAACCAGTACCAGCGCCGGGCCGATCTGATTCCCAACCTGGTGGAAACCGTCAAGGGCTTCGCGGCCCAGGAGCAGGAAACCCTGACCGCGGTGATTGAGGCGCGCTCCAAGGCCACCTCCATTCAGGTGGACGAAAGCATTCTCGACAACCCCAAGAAGCTACAGCAGTTCCAGCAGGCCCAAGGGGAGCTTAGCAGTGCCCTGAGCCGGCTGATGGCAGTGTCGGAACGGTATCCGGATCTGAAGTCCAATCAGAACTTCCTGGCCTTGCAGTCTCAGCTTGAAGGCACGGAAAACCGTATTGCCGTCGCGCGCCGGGATTTTATTCAGGCGGTGGAGCGTTACAACACCGAACTGCGCACTTTCCCGGGCAAGATCTGGCACAGCCTTCTTTACAGCGATCTGGAACCCCACGCCAACTTTGAGGCCACCAAGGAAAATGCGGACGAAGCGCCCGCGGTGGAATTCTAATGGCTGCCCAGCTCCACAAAAGCCTGCTGTTGGTGTTACTGATTGTAATGCCGGCCACCGCCTGGGCCCAGTCCACGCCGGAATTTCCCGAGCTGACTGGCCGGGTGGTGGACCGCGCGAAGATGCTGTCGCCTGATGTGGAAGCGCGCCTGAGCCAGATGCTCCAGGCTCACGAGCAGGCCAGCACCGAACAGGTGGTGGTGGTTACCCTGCCGGACCTTCAGGGTTTCCCGATTGAGGATTTTGGCTACCAGCTGGGTAGGCACTGGGGTATCGGTCAGGAGGGCGAGGATAACGGCGCACTCCTGATCGTGGCGGAGGAAGAACGCAAAATCCGCATAGAGGTGGGCTATGGCCTTGAAGGCCGGCTCACGGATGCTGACTCCTCGGTCATCATCAATCGCATTATTTCCCCGGCATTTCGTCAGGGCGATTTTCAGGCCGGCATTGTTAACGGTGCCGCCGCCATGATCCAGGTGCTCGGCGGCGAGCCTATGGCCGTTGCCCGGGGCCAGCAGACCGGTGCCGTTCAGGAGAAGCCTAACGCCGGCATGGTGGCGCTGTTCTTCTTCATCATGATGGCCGTGATTTTCTTTATCGGCAGTCGCGGTGGCCGTGGTGGGCGCGGTGGCGCAGCCCTGTTAGGTGCGGCTCTGCTGGGTGGCGCCATGGGCGGCCGGGGCGGCGGCTTCGGGGGTGGTGGCTTTGGCGGCGGTGGAGGCGGCTTCGGCGGCGGCGGTGCCTCCGGTGGCTGGTAGCTCCGCACCGATAGCCGAGCGCGCTGAATCCCTTCACCCGACAATGAGAATCACAGAATCATGACACTATTAAGCAAAAGCGATCAGGAAGCCGTTACCGCCGCCATCAACGAGGTGGAACGGGAAACCGACGCCGAACTGGTCACCGTACTGACGGCCCAGTCCGATAACTACAGCTATATTCCACTGCTCTGGGCCGGCATTCTGGCGTTGCTGGTGCCGGGCATTGCCAATTACTTCGGCAACTGGTTCGGGGCCGACATGTTGATGCTGGTGCAGTGGGGCGTGTTCATCCTGCTCAGCCTGCTGTTCCGCGCACCCGGCATCAACACCCGCCTGATTCCCCGGCAGGTGCGTTACTGGCGGGCATCCAACCTCGCGCGGCGGCAGTTCCTGGAGCAGAACCTGCACCATACCGAAGGCTCCACCGGCGTGCTGATCTTCGTCTCGGAAGCGGAACGCTACGTGGAGATTCTGGTGGATCAGGGCATTGCCGATGTGCTGGACAACTCGGTGTGGGAAGGCATCGTCGCGGACTTCACCGCAAAGGTGCATCAGGGCCAGACCCGGCAGGGGTTTCTTGACTGCATTGCCGCCTGTGGCAAGTTGTTGAAAGAGCATGTGCCCGCCACCCATGAGCGCAATGAACTGCCCGATCATCTGGTGATTCTGTCCTGATCTACGGCGTGTACCAGATCGGCGAGGTATAGGCGCGCTCCTGGGACTCGCGCCGAGCCTCGTCGGGCGCATCGCGCTTGCCGAAGGCTGCCTCGTCATAGGCAATCCATGTGGGCGTGGGAATTTCCAGCACCCGGACGTAGTAGAAGGCGCGCTCAGCCGGGTCGAAGTCAGGATCCTCCCAGAAGGCGCCGAGTACTGCATCCCCGATCGTGTTGGTATAGCCCGCACCTTTGACGGTGCTGCCGACCGGTGTCCTCGCCCGGCCGTCCGAGCCGATCTCGCGGCCCTCAGACACGGCTATGTCGTAGATGCGTTCCTGCAGCTCGCCGTCGGCATCGAGCCAGCCTTTGACGATCTGAACCCGGTCGAGGTTCGCGCCATCGGGATCGCGCAGCGCGCGAACCATGAAGCGTGGGCCGCCGGCGCCGTCCGGCGCTGTCGCAAGGTCGCCGCCCATCGGCACGCCGCGCTCGTAGCCCTGGCGGGCAAAGTCGGGGCGGTGCACCTCATCCGGTTTGAAGTCCCAGCCGGCGAAAACGCGAACCAGCATCCGCCCGCCCGTTGTTGCATAGACTTCCTTGCGTGCCATCGCGTCCCAGATCGCCTCGCGCGTATTTTCCCGTGCCCAGACGGCAGCGAGACCGGAGGCGAGCGACTCCCAGTGGTAGACGTCGAGGCTGCCGTCTCCGTTTTCTCGCAGGTCCTGGGTGACGAGGTCTGCGTAGCGCGCCTCGGTCGCGGGTTCGGTGCCGGAGAACTTGCCGAAGAAATTCTCTTCCCGGGTTGTTGAAAGCGAGGTGTGGCTGTCCGTCGAGCCGATCATGCCGAACTTGAATGGATTCACGCCGATCGCCTCTGCCTGTTTCAGTCCCAGCTTGAGCGCGCTTCGGGCGTATTCGTGGGGCAGCATCTCGGGCTCCTTTGGATTAAGCCCGAAGTCGCCCTTGTCCCATTGATAGTAGTCCGCGAACTCGTCGTTGGGCGAGAGCATAGGATGAACCTCGCCGTCGCCCTTCATCTGCGTGACCTCGTAGATCGGTTCCCACCGCATCCGGCGCTCGGCGTACTTCATTGACGGCGATATCCTGAGCGAAGGCCGGTATCGAGAGGAGTGTTGCGAGAGCAGCGGTGGGCGTGAACAGGCGCATTTCGGACTCCCTTCCAGTAGCGGAGATTGTTTTGAGTCTTGCACTCGGAACCCCTACGGTCAAAGTTTTTTTCCAGCCTTCAAAAGTTCTTTGGCAGGTGGCGAGTGGACGCACAGTCCAGAAACGAAAAACCCCGACAACGAGCCGGGGTTTGTTGGTTTTCCCGGTGACGGTCATCGGGAATTGACGCCGGGAAAGTGGCCTCGGTTAATTTCCGGAGTGGGTTGACGTGTCAGGGGGTGCCGCCCAGCTAGTGTGGCCGAGTTCCATGACTCGGGCGACTTCCTCATCCGGTACTTCATTCACGTCACCGAGTTCCAGCGTGTCGTAATGGAAGGCGTATAGCCGCGAGGCAAACTCGGCAATGGGCAAGGAGGCCTCCCCCCGGAATTCGCCGTGGTCGCGGGTGGAACAGGTAATGCCCTGACCCCAGTCCTGGCCACTGTCATTGTTGGGATTGAAAAAGTAGACCCGCATCTCGTTCGAGGGGCTGAGCCCGACCCTGAGGATGGTGATGGCATGGCGGCCGACGAAACGGGCCGCGCTGTCGGTCACGGCAATACCCGCCGGTTGGGCGTGAATGACTGGCATCTGGCCATTGTAGAACGGGTGGTAGCTGGCATAGAAATGCCGAACAAAGCCTTCGTAGTCCTCCACCTCTCCCGAGTGAATGTTGGTTACCACCCGAAAGCCGTGGCTGACCCACCACCCGTAAAATTCTGGATTGATCCAGCGGTGGGCATCGTCCTCCCGGCCCTGGCAGCGGCGCCACATCTCACCGTAGAGTCGATCCAGGTGGGGAATAAGGATCAGTGATACCGGGTCCACATCCACCGGCGCTTCTTTGACCAGTCCCGCCTCAAGATTCCTGGAGGAGACCTCCCATCCTTCGAAGCGGCCGAGAACTTCGTTGTCCCGGGCCGCCCAGGCCAGAACCTGAAGCAGGTAGTCGGCCTCGTTGGAAGCCCACATCGACAGCCCAATGGCAGACTGGCAGGTGGGGTTATTGCCCTGGCCAACACCCAGCGGCTGTCCCAGGAGATTGAGTACGCCAGCCAGCAGGAACACCCGCGGTGGTCGGGCACCTCCAAAAGCCCTTTCGAGCGTCATTTTCGTTTCTGGGGAGAGCTTCAGTTTGATATGTCGCCACAGGGCTTGGGCCACCGACGGCGTAAATAACGAGCCCCGCTCCAGCATCATGGTGAGGCCATAAACGGCCTGGCAGGTTTCCGGGTAAATGGTCTCGTCGATAAGCGCATGGACCAGTTCTGTATAGCAGTAAAGGTCGTCCAGCCCGGTCATGGTCAGCCCGAGCGTGGTGGGTATCAGGTCGTCCTTGCCAGTGGTGCGCAGAAACCGGAGCATAACCGCGTGGTAGGGTGAGGCGAGGCCGGTATCATGCATGCTGCGGGCGAAGTGGGTAGCCTCGGAGGCGAGGGAGGTATTATCCATCTGAACCAGCCGCTGCTCATAGACCTCCAGGCCCGGGTCCTCAATGCTGCCCGGGGTGGGGGCGAATAGGGACTGGACAAGTCGGGTTGCGTCGGCGGTACCCGTGGTTTTAGGTTCCGGGTCATAGAGACACTTGGCAATCTGGCCAATCATCTCGCAGATGCTGTCGACCTGGACAGGGCCCTGATCCAGTAACCGCCAGACTTCAGCAACCAGACTGTCCAGCAGGCTCTCGTACCCGAGGTGAGAAATCAGGTACTGATAGAGCTGAAGCACGATGACCCCGAGTTGCTGGGGGCGTTCCCGGTCTGCCTCCGTCAATTGACCGGATAGCAGGTCCAGGTTCAGCGCCATTACCTGGGTCAGGAAGTGTCTGGCCTGCTCCGCCGAGATGCCGGGGTGGAAGTAATCTCCCCGCGCCACCGCGAGCATCCTCAACTCGCTGATGGCCTCGACGACCGCGGTAACAGCACCAGCTTCGCGCAGCGAGCGCTTGGCCAGACCCGGTTGCAGGATCGCCGGCTTCGCCCAGTCACTGGTGCCGAAGATACCGGCGGATTCCAGCCCGCGAACTCGTCGGTACAAGGCGTCAAATCCCTCCGGCAGTGTCATCAGCACACGGGCGCGCTCAAGCACTCCAAGGCTTGATGACTGGGGGTCTGAGTGGCGGGCGCGGGCGAAATCCGCCAGCGCCCTGTCGAACTGCATCAAGGCCTTCTCGAACGCAGGATCAGTGCTTTGCCGCCTCATGGCTTCGGCTCCCCGTTTGCGAGGGGGCCGGAGTATCCGCTACTGCTTATCCAGCCCCATCTCTTGGATGGATATCTCCCGCATTTTGAACTTCTGGATCTTCCCCGTCACCGTCATCGGGTATTCCTCGACGAACTTGTAGTACCTCGGGATCTTGAAGTGGGCGATCTGGCCCTTGCAGAAGGCAATCAGGGCATCGCCCGAGATCTGCTCAGCGTCCGGCCGCAGCTTGACCCATGCAATCAGCTCCTCGCCGTACTTCTCATCGGGAATGCCGGTAACCTGCACGTCCTCGATGGCGGGATGTGTGTAGAGGAATTCTTCGATTTCCCGTGGGTAAATGTTCTCACCACCCCGTATCACCATATCCTTGATGCGACCGACGATCTGGATGTAGCCGTCCTCATCCATGATGGCCAGGTCGCCGGTGTGCATCCAGCCAGCATCGTCGATGGCTTCCCGGGTTTTTTCCTCGTTGTTCCAGTAGCAGAGCATCACGCTGTAGCCGCGGGTGCACAGTTCGCCGGTTTCACCTCGGGGCACTACGTTGCCCGTGGCCGGGTCGATGATTTTGGTTTCCTGATGGGGCTGAGTGCGGCCTACCGTTGTCACTTGCTTCTCGAACGGATCCGTGGCGCTGGTCTGGGCCGATACCGGGCTGGTTTCAGTCATGCCGTAGGCAATCTGAACCTCTTTCATGTGCATCTGCTGGTTGACCTTTTTCATGATCTCCGCCGGGCAGATGGAGCCGGCCATGATGCCGGTGCGCAGGGTTGAAAGGTCATAACTTTCAAATCCGGGCTCCCCCAGTTCGGCGATAAACATGGTGGGGACTCCGTAGAGCGCGGTGGCCTTTTCCTGATGCACAGCTTCAAGAACCCGTTTCGGCTCGAAGCCTTCGCTCGGGTAGATCATGGTGGCACCGTGGGTGATGCAACCGAGGTTGCCCATGACCATGCCAAAGCAGTGATACAGGGGCACGGGGATGACCAGCCGGTCCTGATCGGTAAAGCGCTGGCTCTCGGCAACGAAGTAACCGTTATTCAGGATATTGTGATGGGTGAGGGTGGCGCCCTTGGGGTTGCCGGTGGTGCCCGAGGTGAACTGGATGTTTATAGGGTCGTCAAACTGAAGCCCGCCCTGGCGCTCGGCCAGCTCTTCGTCAGAAACGCTTTCGCTGTAGCGGAGGAAGCCCTGCCAGCTCCACATGCCGGCGTGAGTGTCTTCATGAACGTTGATCACCGAACGCAGTTCCGGAACCCGGTGGGCCCTTAATTCGCCGGGTTTGCAGTGGTTCAGCTCCGGTGCCAGTTCGTACAGCATGGCCCGGTAATTGGATGCCTTGAAGCTGTCTGCCGTGACCAGCACGCTGATACCGGCCAGATTCAGGGCGTATTCCAGTTCGTGCACGCCGTAGGCCGGATTGATGTTCACCAGAATCGCGCCGACCTTGGCGGTAGCAAACTGGGTAATGGTCCACTCATAACGGTTGGGTGACCAGATGCCGACGCGTTCACCCCTTCTGACACCCATGGCCATAAAGGCTCTGGCCGCTTCGTTGACCTTTTCAACAAATTCCCGATAGGTCCAGCGAATGTCCTGATGCAGGCAAACGAGGGCTTCGTTGTCGGGAAACTGTTCGGCGGTTCGGTCCAGCATGTCACCGATGGTCATGCCCAGCAGGGGAACTTCGGCTGTGCCGCTGGTGTAACTCGGTTGGCTCTTGCTCATCACGTGCCTCCTGTTGTTCTTGTCATCGAGGGCTAACGTCTGTCTTGCAAGCGTCGTCTGTCAGGCGCCCAGCTCTTTGCTCGGCTTACGGGCGGGCGTCCACATAGTTATTAACGCTCCTGTTGTAGATACTAGGCGCAGTGGCCCGCTCGCGCCTGGCCCACTTTGGATCCGTTGTGGCGGTCGAGTTGGCCGCAGATCCAGTTGCCGGTGGCCACAAGTTGGTCCAGGTCTACGCCGGTTTCGATGCCCATGCCCTGCAACATGTAGAGCACATCCTCGGTGGCGACATTGCCGGATGCGCCCTTGGCATAAGGGCAGCCGCCCAAGCCGGCGACGGACGCATCTATCACTGCCACACCTTGTTCCAGAACCGCATACAGGTTGGCCAGTGCCTGGCCGTAGGTGTCGTGGAAATGGGCGGCCAGGCGTTCGATGGGAACGTGCCCCGCGACCGCATCGATCATGCGCTTGGCACTCAGCGGTGTACCGACACCGATGGTGTCGCCGAGTGAAATCTCATGGCAACCCATCTGGTAGAGGTCCCGGGTGACCTCCGCGACTTTCTCTGGAGCAATGTCGCCCTCGTAGGGGCAGCCCAGCACGGTGGATACATAACCTCGCACAGGAATGCCGTGGGCGCGGGCTTGTTCAATCACCGGTACAAACCGCTCCAGGCTGTCGGCGATGGAGCAGTTGATGTTCTTCTGGCTGAAGGATTCGGATGCGGCGGCGAACACCGCTACCTCATTCACTTCGGCCGCCAGGGCGTTCTCAAAGCCCTTCAGGTTTGGCGTCAGTGCGGAATAGCACACACCGGGCTTGCGCTGGATGCCGGCCATTACCTCGGCGGCATCGCCCATCTGTGGTACCCATCTCGGGGAGACAAAACTGGCGGACTCGATGTGGGTCAACCCGCAGTCGGCCAGTCGATCAATGAGGCCGGTTTTGATCGTGGTGGCGATCACCGGGCCGGGCTCGTTCTGCAGCCCGTCCCGCGGGCTCATTTCCACCAGTCTCACTTTCGTGGGTAGGGCCATTACTCTGCGTCCTCTTCCTGAATATCGATGGCGATGAGTTCGGCGCCTTCGGACACCTGATCGCCTTCGGCGAAGAAAATCTCGCTCACCACGCCGTCTGCCGGTGCCTTGATGGCGTGCTCCATTTTCATGGCTTCCATGATGACCAATGTCTGGCCCGCAGTCACGGCATCGCCGGCTTCAACCTGCACCGCAACAATCGCTCCGTTCATCGGCGCAGCCAGGCTGCCTTCTCCAATGGCATCTTCGAGCTGATAGGTTTCCCGGTAGAGATGGCACTGGAAGGTTTCACCTTCGCAGAACAAGACCAGTTGGCCGTCGTGAAGGTTGCCGTGAACGCTGATGCGATGGCCGTTGATCACCGCTTGAAGGTAATCGTCCTCAAGGCGGGCAGTCAGGTTGTAGACGCTGTCACCCACAAACACCTGATAGCCATCGTTCCGTTCGAGAACCTTGAGGTCGTGGATCTCATCGCCAACCTGCAACTGCATAGGATGGGCGTATTCGGAGTTCATACGCCAGCTGTTGCGTCGGCTGAACGGTGAGAAGGGATCGGTGGATCCGGATTCCGCAGGCTTACGCTGCTCCTGAATGAAACCGGAGGCCAGAACCAGTGCCTTATGGGCATCGAGCTTGGGTGCCGGGAACAGCAGTTTCCGGTGGTCTTCGATAAACCCGGTGGTCAGGTTCGCTTCCCGGAACGGCTGGGCATCGGCCAGTGCGTGCAGGAAGCGCACGTTGGTCTTGACGCCGGCAATCCGGTAGTTCTCCAGGGCCTGCACCATGCGGTTGATGGCCTGGTCCCGATTTTCGTCCCAAACGATCAGCTTGGCGATCATGGGGTCGTAATGGATGCTGATGTCGTCGCCTTCGGTCACGCCGGTGTCTACCCGCACATGGGTGTTTTCATCCGGAGTGCGCAGGTAACGCAGGTGGCCGGTGGCGGGCAGGAAATCGTGGTCCGGGTCTTCCGCGTAGATGCGCGCTTCCAGGGCATGGCCACGGGTTTTCACGTCAGACTGCTGCAGCGGCAGAGGCTCGCCCCAGGCTACTTTCAGCTGCCATTCCACCAGATCCAGGCCGGTGACCATTTCGGTGACGGGATGCTCTACCTGCAGGCGGGTATTCATCTCCATGAAGAAGAAGGAGCCGTCCACATCGTAGAGAAACTCGACGGTGCCCGCCCCCACATAGTCAATGGCTTGCGCGGCACGAACCGCGGCTTCACCCATGGCTTTGCGGGTTTCTTCGGTCAGCCCGGGGGCTGGCGCTTCTTCCAGAACCTTCTGGTGGCGGCGCTGAACGGAACAGTCCCGCTCGGCCAGGTAAACGCCATTTCCGTGTTGATCGCAGAAAACCTGAATCTCCACGTGCCGTGGCTGAGTCAGGTAGCGCTCGATCAGCATGTCCGGGTTGCCAAAGGCGTTGCGGGCTTCCCGCTGGGCGGCGGCCAGGGCATCGTCAAATTCAGACAGGCTCTCGACCACCCGCATGCCTTTCCCGCCGCCACCGGCAACGGCTTTGAGTAACAGCGGGAAGCCGCATTTCTCGGCTTCGGTGCGCAGGGTATCGGGTGACTGGTCGTCACCGTGGTAACCGGGCACCAGCGGAACGCCGGCCTTCTCCATGATCGCTTTGGCGGCGGACTTGGAGCCCATGGCCGCGATGGCCGAGGAGGTCGGGCCGATAAAGACCAGATCGTTGGCCTCGCAGGCTTCGGCGAATTCGGTGTTTTCCGACAGGAAGCCGTAACCCGGGTGGATAGCCTGGGCACCACTCTGCCTGGCAACGTCGATGATTTTCTCGCCCCGCAGGTAGCTGTCAGAACTCGGTGCCGGTCCAATGTGGAAAGCTTCGTCGGCCATGGCCACGTGCCGGGCGTTGGCGTCGGCGTCGGAATAGACGGCGACGCAGCGGAGACCCATGCGGTGGGCGGTCTGGATGATCCGGCAGGCGATTTCGCCGCGGTTGGCGATAAGAATCTTGCTGAACATGGTTGTTATACCTCCGGAACCCAGCTGGCCTTGCGTTTGTTGAGGAAGGCGCCGAGTCCTTCCTGGCCTTCGTCGCTCACGCGGATGTTGGCAATACGCTGCGCGGTGTCGTCAATCACTTCGGCATCAATCGGTTTCTGGCTGACAGCGAAGATCAGGTCCTTGGCCGCGGTCATGGCTTTCGGGCCGTTTTGAGCGAGTTGCTGAATCAGTTCATCGCAGTGTTGATCCATGGCGTCCAAGTCGTCACAGACGATATGAACCAGGCCGAAATCCTGTGCCTGTCGGGCGGAGAACACTTCGGCGGACAGGAAGTACCGGCGGGCCTGTCGCTCGCCAATCGCTCTGACCACATAGGGGCTGATGACGGCGGGAATCAGGCCGAGCTTCACTTCGCTCAGGCAGAAACTGGATGTCTCGGTGGCGATGACAATGTCACAGCAGGCCGCCAGTCCAACTGCACCGCCGAAAGCTGCGCCCTGAACCAGGCCGATGACCGGTTTGGACAGGTGGTTCAGTACGTTCATCAGGCGGGCCAGTTCCCGGGAATCGTCCAGGTTTTCCTGATGGCTGTTGTCCGCCATGCGGCGCATCCAACCCAGGTCGGCGCCGGCGGAGAAATGCTTGCCTTCGGAGCGAAGGACAACCACCCGCGTGGCGGCATCGGTATTCGCTTCTTCCAGTGCGCCGATAAGCTGCTGGATGATCACATCGTCAAAGGCATTGCGCTTGTCTGGACGGTTCAGCACGATTTCGGTGACACCGGCATCGCGGCGTCTGAGCAGAACCGCTGTTTCTTGTTCTGACATTCGATGTCTCCTCGATTACATGCGGAACACGCCGAAGCGCGTCGGCTCGGCGGGGCGGTTCATGGTGGCCGACAGGCTCAGGGCGACCACTTCCCGGGTCTGGGCCGGGTCAATCACGCCGTCATCCCACAGGCGGGCGCTGGCGTAGTAGGGGTGCCCCTGTTCTTCGTACTTGTCGACGATCGGCTGTTTGAATTCGGCTTCATCCTCGGCGCTCCATTGCTCGCCCTTGCGCTCCAAGCCTTCGCGGCGCACCTGTGCCAGCACGCCGGCGGCCTGTTCGCCACCCATCACCGAGATACGGGCGTTCGGCCACATCCAAAGGAAGTCCGGGTTGTAGGCGCGGCCACACATGCCGTAGTTGCCCGCACCGAACGATCCGCCGATCAGCACGGTGATCTTGGGAACGTTGGCGCAGGCCACCGCCATCACCATCTTGGCGCCATGCTTGGCAATGCCTTCGGCCTCGTACTTCTGGCCGACCATGAAGCCGGTGATGTTCTGCAGGAACAGCAGCGGGATGTTGCGCTGGCAGCACAGTTCGATGAAGTGCGCGCCTTTCTGGGCGGCTTCGCTGAACAGGATGCCGTTGTTGGCAATGATACCCACCGGGTAGCCGTGAATGTGGGCAAAGCCGGTGACCAGGGTCTGGCCGTAGTAGCGTTTGAATTCGTCGAACTCGGAGCCGTCGACGATGCGGGAAATCACATCGCGCACGTCATACGGCTTGCGCAGGTCGGTGCCGACGATGCCGTAAAGTTCGTTGGCGTCGTACAGCGGTTCGCTCGGCTTCTTCACTTCCACCGGTACGGGCTTGCGCAGATTCAGGTTGGACACGCAGCGGCGGGCGATTTCCAGCGCATGGGCGTCGTTTTCTGCGTAGTGGTCAGCTACGCCGGAGGTTTTGCAGTGCACGTCGGCACCGCCCAGTTCTTCGGCAGTGACGACTTCGCCGGTGGCCGCTTTCACCAATGGTGGGCCGGCCAGGAAGATGGTGCCCTGGTTACGTACAATGATGGATTCATCGGCCATGGCCGGCACGTAAGCGCCACCGGCAGTACACAGGCCCATGACCACGGCAATCTGGGGAATGCCTTCGGCGGACATGCGGGCCTGGTTGTAGAAGATGCGGCCAAAGTGGTCCCGGTCCGGGAAGACTTCGTCCTGGTGGGGCAGGTTGGCGCCGCCAGAGTCCACCAGGTAAATGCAAGGCAGGCGGTTCTGCTGGGCGATTTCCTGAGCCCGCAGGTGTTTCTTGACGGTCAGCGGGTAGTAGCTGCCGCCCTTAACGGTGGCGTCGTTGGCGACGATCATGCACTCAACGCCGGAGACCCGGCCGATCCCGGCGATGGCGCCGGCGGCGGGGACTTCATCCTTGTAAACGTTGTAGGCGGCGAACTGGCCGATTTCGAGGAAGGGGGAGCCGTCATCGAGCAGGCGGTTAATGCGTTCGCGGGGGAGCAGTTTGCCCCGGGAAGTGTGGCGTTCCTGGTAGGTGGGGCCGCCACCTTGCTGGATGATGCCGACTTTTTCCCGCAGGTCTGCGACGGCAGCCGCCATGGAATCATGGTTGGCCTGAAATTCTTCCGATCTTGGGTTTATTTTGTTCTGGAGTATGGTCATTTTCCCAGCCTTCTTTGATTCGGGCATCCGGGGCTGGCGGTTCGGCCTTCCGGGAGGCGCCAAAGGCCACATCCCTGTGTGCTTGGCTGTGGCCATCCTTGGCCACAGACACTCCCGGAAGGGCGAACCCCCACCCCCTCGACGTACTTGGGAGTTGGAGTCCTGAAACCTTATTTATTCAGGAACAACTCGCGACCAATCAGCATGCGGCGAATCTCGGAAGTGCCCGCGCCGATTTCGTACAGTTTCGCGTCCCGCAGCAGGCGGCCTGTTGGGTACTCGTTGATGTAGCCGTTGCCGCCCAGCAGCTGGATGGCGTCCAGTGCCAGTTTGGTGGCCATTTCGGCGGAGTAGAGGATGGCGCCGGCAGCATCTTTGCGGGTGGTTTCGCCACGATCGGCAGACTGGGCGACCATGTAGACGTAGGACTTGGCGGTGTTCATGAAGGTGTACATGTCCGCCACCTTGCCCTGTACCAGTTCGAACTCGCCGATGGCCTGGCCAAACTGTTTGCGTTCACGAATGTAAGGAACCACGACATCCATCGCCGCCTGCATCAGGCCCAACGGGCCGCCGGACAACACCAGTCGCTCGTAGTCGAGGCCGCTCATCAGGACTTTGGCACCGTTGCCGACACCGCCCAGCACGTTTTCCTTGGGGACCTTGCAGTCCTGGAATACCAGTTCACAGGTGTTGGAGCCGCGCATGCCCAGCTTGTCCAGCTTCTGGTGGCGGCTGAAGCCCGGGTAGTCACGTTCAACGATGAAGGCAGTCACACCTTTGGAACCGCCCTTCGGGTCGGTCTTGGCGTAGATGACGTAGGTGTGTGCATCCGGGCCGTTAGTGATCCACATTTTGTTGCCGTTCAGCACGTAGTGGTCGCCTTCTTCCCGGGCGTGCAATTTCATGGAGATCACGTCGGAACCGGCATTGGGTTCGGACATGGCCAGGGCGCCGACGTGCTCACCGCTCACCAGCTTGGGCAGGTATTTCTGCTTCTGCTCTTCGGTGCCGTTGCGGTGGATCTGGTTCACGCACAGGTTGGAATGGGCGCCGTAGGACAGGCCGACGGAGGCAGACGCCCGGCTGATTTCTTCCATGGCGATCACGTGGGCCAGGTAGCCCATGTCGGAACCACCGTATTCTTCTTTGACGGTAATGCCCAGCAGGCCCATGTCACCGAACTTGCGCCACAGGTCCATGGGGAACTCGTTGGTGCGGTCAATTTCTTCGGCGCGGGGGGCGATTTCGGCGGCGGCAAAGCTGTTGACCTGCTCGCGGAGCATGTCGAGGGTTTCGCCAAGGCCAAAGTTGAGCTCTGAGTACTGTGATTTCATTGGGCCTACCTTCTTGTTCTATATGTTCAGTAATCGTGTATTGATCTGGGCGGGGTGCGGCACTTGGAGTGCGGCTTACCCGGCCTCTGTTGCTTTTGATTCCTTGGACGAGCTTGCTTTTCGACCGGCTTTCTTCTGAAGTTCGGCCAGCGCATCACGGCACCGCGCTTCGGCGGAGTCCATTTCCTGCTCCATCATTTCGATGTCTTTCTTCTGCTGCTCTATCTGTTCACGCTTGCGTGCCAGAGTTTCCAGCATGAGCAAAAGCTGTTTCTCGCTGCCTTTAAGGCTGTTGTCGTACAGGTCGAACAGTTCTCTTGTTTCTGCCAGGGAGAACCCCATGCGCTTACCCCGCAGGATCAACTTCAGCCGAACCCGGTCACCTTTACTGAAGATGCGGGTCTGACCCCGGCGGGCGGGCTTGAGCAGATCTTCCGCCTCGTAAAAGCGGATTGTTCTGGTCGTAACGTCAAACTCTTTGGCGAGGTCGCTGATGGTGTAAGTGTCTTTGGTGGTCATGTTGAGTTCCTTTTTTTGTCTAGGTTAGATAAAGTTTACGTAAACGTAAAGGTGTTTTCTGATCATATTGAGCACAAAAACAAATTCCGAAAACAGGAGAAGATGATGGAATTCAAAAACGTACCCGCCATTGTGACCGGTGGTGCTTCCGGCCTGGGTGAGGGCGCGGCGCGAACGCTGGCTGCCGCAGGCTGTAAAGTTGCGATTTTCGACATGAATGCCGAGCGGGGCGAGCAGGTTGCTGCCGAAATCGGTGGGGTGTTTGCCCAGTGTGATGTCGCCTCCACCAGCAGTGCAGAAGCCGCTTTCGCGGCAGCCCGTGAAGCCCACGGTCCCTGTGGCATTCTGGTGAACTGCGCCGGTATTGCCCCGGCCGCCAAGATCCTTGGCCGTGAGGGTGTGATGCCGCTGGAGAACTTCAGCAAGGTGATTGAGGTCAACCTGATTGGCACCTTCAACATGCTGCGATTGGCTGCAGCTGAGATGGCTCAGCGTGAGCCCAATGCCGATGGCGAGCGGGGCGTGGTCATCAACACCGCTTCAGTGGCCGCCTACGAGGGCCAGATCGGCCAGGCTGCCTACAGTGCGTCAAAGGGTGGTGTGGTGTCGCTGACCTTGCAGGCGGCTCGCGAGCTGGCCCGTGAAGGTATTCGCGTCAACACCATTGCCCCGGGCTTGTTCATGACTCCGATGATGGCGGGCATGCCTGAGGAAGTTCAGCAGAGCCTGGCCAACACGCTGCCATTCCCGAAGCGCCTGGGTAACCCGGAAGAATTCGGCATGATGGTGGATCAGATGGTGCGCAACCCGATCCTGAACGGTGAGGTGATTCGCCTTGACTGCGCCCTGCGCATGGCCCCGAAGTAACAGCAGTACCCTGCGGGAGAGAACAATGACAACCCCTGTCGATCAAGAAGAACTGGCCCTGTTTCGGGATTCCGTTATCAAGGCGCTGGAAACCGAAGTAAAGCCCCATTACGAAGCCTGGGAAAAATCCGGCATCGTACCCCGGGAGCTGTGGAACGTACTCGGCAACGCCGGCATGTTGTGTGTGGACGTGCCAGAAGAGTTCGAGGGCTGCGGAGCACCGTTCCAGTACTCCGTGGTAGTCGGCGAAGAGATGGCTCGCTTGGGCTTTGGCGCGCTGTCCACCAACGTGATGGTGCATTCCGACATCGTTGCCCCTTACCTGACCCACATCGGTAACGACGAACAGCGACAGCAGTGGCTGCCGAAAATGGTGTCTGGCGAAGCCGTGGGCGCTATCGCTATGACCGAACCGGGCGCTGGTAGCGATCTGCAGGCCATTCGCACCAGTGCAGTGAAGGACGGCGACGACTACATCCTGAACGGCTCCAAGACCTTCATTACCAACGGCCAGCACGCCGATATGGTGATCGTTGCGGCCAAGACGGATCCGAGCGCCGGTGCCCGAGGCATCAGTTTGTTCCTGGTGGATACCTCGCTTCCGGGCTACAGCAAGGGCCGAAATCTGGACAAGATCGGCCAGCATTCCGGCGATACCTCGGAGCTGTTCTTCTCGGACATGCGGGTTCCTGCCTCCGCCCTGCTGGGTGAGGAAGGGCAGGGCTTTATGTACCTGATGCGGGAGCTTCCTCGCGAGCGGCTGGTGATTGGCGCCCTTGGCGTAGCCGCCGCCCGAGGCGCGCTGGATCTCACCATTGCTTATGCGCAGGAGCGCGAGCTGTTTAGCCAGAAGCTTGCCCAGCTGCAGAACACCCGCTTTGAGATTGCCCGTATGGAAACCGACTACCGGGTCAACCGGGCCTTTGTGCAGGAGTGCGTGGAAGCCTACGAACGCGGTGAATTAGACGCCCCAACCGCCTCCATGGCCAAGTACAGCGCTACTGAAATGCAGTGCCGGGTGGCTGATGGTTGCCTGCAGCTGTTCGGCGGCTACGGCTACACCACCGAGTACCCGATTTCTCGGGCGTTCATGGATGCCCGGGTGCAGCGGATATACGGCGGTACGTCTGAAGTTATGAAAGAAATTATTGCCCGCTCAGTTTTGGGTAAGGCCTGAGCGAGCAACAAAGAATAAAGGCGGCAATCTCCAAAGTTTGCCGAGGGCGTGGAGAAGTCTTTCATGGACCGTCCAAAACATGGATGTTTTGGTCGAGCGTACACGGACGTATTCACAGCGAGTCCCTGAATGACCTCGCCGCGTCCTCAAACTCCGGAATCAGAGGACATCAAACATGAACAAAAACGACGTAGTAATCGCAGGCTCAGCAAGAACCCCAATGGGCGGCATGATGGGCGCCCTCAGCTCCGTGCGTTCGCCGGAACTCGGCGCGGTAGCCATCAAAGCTGCTATCGAAAAAGCAGGCCTCCAGCCGGCTGACGTACAGGATGTCATCATGGGCTGCGTGCTGCCGGGTGGTCTCGGCCAGGCACCGGCCCGACAGGCCTCCCGCGCCTCTGGTATTCCCGACAGCACCGGTTGCACCACCATCAACAAAATGTGCGGCTCCGGTATGCAGGCGTTGATCATGGCCCACGACCAGATCAAAGCCGGAACCAACAACATCATGATTGCCGGTGGCATGGAAAACATGAGCCAGGCCCCGTACCTGCTGCCCAAGGCACGGGCCGGAATGCGCATGGGTCACGGCCAGGTGATGGACAGCATGTTTCTGGATGGTCTGGAAGACGCCTACGAAGGCGGCCTGATGGGTGTGTTCGCCCAGCGCACGGCAGACAAGCTGAACATCAGCCGGGAAACCATGGACCAGTTCGCCATCGGCTCGCTGAACAAGTCGCTGGCGGCTATCGAGAACGGCTGGTTCCGGAACGAGATGGCGCCGGTCACTGTTTCTGGTCGAGGTGGTGAAACGGTTGTCGATACCGACGAACAGCCGGGTAATGCCCGACCGGACAAAATCCCGCACCTGAAGCCGGCGTTTGCCAAAGACGGTTCTGTAACGGCCGCCAACTCGAGTTCCATCAGTGATGGCGCCTCGGCTCTCGTGCTGGCTTCCGCCGCCGAAGCGGAGTCTCGCGGCTTGACGCCCCAGGCGCGCATCGTGGCTCACGCCACACACGCCCGGTTGCCATCCGAGTTCACCCTGGCGCCCATTGGGGCGGTAGAGAAGGTGCTGGAAAAGGCCAACTGGTCGGTGAACGACGTTGACCTGTTCGAGATCAACGAAGCCTTTGCGGTGGTTACCCTGGCGGCCATGCAGGCGCTGGATCTGCCGGAAGAGAAGGTCAATGTTTGCGGTGGCGCTTGTGCGCTCGGGCACCCGATTGGTTCGTCCGGCTCCCGGATCATCGTTACCCTGATTAATGCGCTTAAACAGCGTGGCCTGAAGCGGGGTATTGCATCCCTGTGTATTGGTGGTGGTGAAGGGACTGCGGTGGCTATCGAGTTGCTGTAGTAGCCGCAATCAGGTTGTTTGACGTGGGGAGGTAGGCCTTTTCTGGCGGGAAAAGCTGTCTGAGCGCAGCGAGTTTCTTTTCCCAGAAGAAAAGGTCTACCTCCTCACTTCCCCCTTTGTTGGCGCCACGGAGCGCAGACACCAGAACATTCTGGCGCCTGGCCCAGTTCAGGGCAGATCCGTCACGGCCCCGGTGGAGGCAGAACTCACGGTGCGGGCGTATTTCGCCAGCACACCTCGGGTAAACCGGGGTTCTGGTTGCTGCCACGCTTTTCGCCGCTGCTCCATTTCCGACTCGGGAACGTCCACGGAGATGGTGTTGTTCACGGCATCAATAGTGATGCTGTCGCCATCTTCCACCAGCGCAATCGGCCCACCCACCGCGGCTTCCGGCGTGATATGACCAACCACGAAACCATGACTGCCGCCGGAGAACCGACCATCGGTAATCAGGGCTACATCGCTGCCCAGCCCCTTGCCCATGATGGCGGAGGTGGGACTCAGCATTTCACGCATGCCCGGACCACCCTTTGGGCCCTCGTAACGAATAACCAGCACGTCACCGGCGACCACTGTTCCGTCCAGGATTCGTTCCTGTGCTTCCTCTTCAGAATGAAATACACGCGCCCGGCCAGAGAAGTGGGTGCCTTCCTTGCCTGTGATCTTGGCGACGGAACCTTCGGGGGCGAGGTTGCCGTACAGGATGCGCAGATGGCTGTCGGCCTTGATGGGGTTATCGAAGGCATGGATGATTTGCTGGTCCTCAGGGTAGGGAGTAACGTCTGCGAGATTCTCAGCCAGTGTTTTGCCAGTGACCGTCAGACAGTCGCCGTGCAGCAGCCCCCTGTCGAGCAGCATTTTCATTAATGGCTGGATGCCTCCGATGGCGACCAGTTCTGACATCATGTAATGGCCGGACGGGCGAAGATCTGCAAGGACAGGCACCTGTTTGCCGATGCGTACGAAATCGTCCAGTGACAGCTCCACGCCCATGGTGCTGGCCATCCCCAACAGATGCAGCACCGCATTGGTTGAGCCCCCGAGGGCAATGACCACAGTAATGGCGTTCTCGAAGGCGTCGCGGGTCATGATATCCGAGGGTTTGATATCCGCTTCAAGAAGCTTGAGAACGGCTGCGCCGGCGGCTTCGCAGTCGGCCAGTTTGCTGTCGGAGACGGCATTCTGGGCCGAGCTGCCCGGCAGGCTCATACCCATGGCTTCAATGGCTGAGGCCATGGTGTTGGCGGTGTACATGCCTCCACAGGAACCCGGTCCGGGGATCGCGGTTTCCTCGATCTGTTTGACTTCAATAAGGTCCATGTTGCCCCGGGCGTGAGCACCGACAGCCTCAAAGACCGAAATGATGTCGGTGTGGTTGTCACCGGGCATAATCGTGCCGCCGTAGACAAACACCGCAGGGCGGTTCAGCCGGGCGAGACCCATCATGCAGCCCGGCATGTTCTTGTCGCAGCCACCGATGGCCACGAGCCCGTCAAAGCCTTCGCAGCCGGCCACGGTTTCAATGGAATCGGCGATCACTTCACGGGAAACCAGGGAATATTTCATCCCCTCGGTACCGTTAGCGATACCGTCCGAGATGGTGATGGTGTTGAAAATCAAGCTCTTGCCACCAGCCTCATCCGCGCCCTTGGCCGCTTCGCGGGCGAGGCCGTCGATGTGCATATTGCACGGTGTGAGGTTGCTCCAGGTCGAGGCGATGCCGACTTGGGGTTTGCGGAAATCCTCATCGGAAAACCCGACCGCCCGTAACATAGCCCGGCTGGCGGACTTGTTGATGCCATCTACCACCGGTGCGGAATACCGGCGCCGCTTGTCCGTCGTCATGGTCAGCTCCTCATGGTCCGTTCATGCTGTCCGAAACCGTGCCACGGCGTCTGATGCCAGTTCAACACCAGTCACGGTATGCAGTGTTTCCCACTGAGACTGAAGCATAGCAACTGGACGGGAGCCAACCAGCATCGGGGCCGGTGTGGAGGAATTCTTCGGTTGTTTCCATGGCCTTTGTTGGGAGCTGTACGCCGGGCCTCTCTGGCCCAGAGGTTAATCTACATGATCAGCCAGCCGGATCACGGAAGGCCCGGCAGTCGACTTTGAGTTTTTTCAGCCTCGAGGTCAGAGTGGTGGGTTTGAGACCCAGCAATACCGCAGCACCATCGCCCCCGAAAATCCGGCCCCCCGTCATTTGAAGCGCCCGGATCAGGTTGCTTTTTTCCAGCTCTCGCAGTTCCTCTTCCGTCATCAATTCGCCACTGAAATGTCTGGCAGGGATGGGCGTGGTCGAGCCTCTGGATGCAGAATCCTCCCCTGTGCCGGAAAGCTCGACATCCAGTTTGGTGTCACCGGTGATCACCAGTCGCTCGATCACGTTTTCCAGTTCCCGCACGTTGCCCGGCCAGCTGTAGGTGGACAGCAACTCGACATCCCGCTGGCGGAGCTGGAAGTAGGGGCGGTTGAACTTCTGGCTGGCGCGGTTGACGAATTCCTGGGCGAGCAGCGGGATGTCCTCCACCCGCCGGCGCAGCGGTACGGATTCGATGGGGAAGACGTTCAGGCGGAAATACAGGTCTTCCCGGAAGGTACGCTCCCGAATTTCGGCTTTGAGGTCCCGGTTGGTGGCGGCGATTACCCGAACATCCACGGCCCGGGTGCGGTTTTCGCCCACTCGTTCGAACTGCTGATCCTGCAAAACCCGGAGCAACTTGCCCTGAAGTTCGATGGGAATCTCGCCAACCTCGTCCAGGAACAGGGTGCCGCCATCCGCCAGTTCGAACCGGCCGATCCGGTCGCTGACAGCCCCGGTAAAGGCACCCTTGATGTGGCCGAAGAATTCGCTTTCAAACAGGTCCTTGGGAATGGCGGCACAGTTCACCCGGATCAGCGGGCGGTCCCGCCGTTCGCTGGCCTGATGGATAGCGCGGGCGATCAGCTCCTTGCCGGTGCCGGACTCGCCGGTAATCAGCACGTTGGCATCGGTGGGCGCCACCAGACCAATGCGCCGGACAATACCTTTGATGGCCTCGCTCTGACCCACCAGTTCGTGGAAATGATGCTCGGCACTCAGCTCTTCCTGAAGGTAGGCATTCTCCATTTCCAGCCGGCGCTTAAGGCTCTCGACTTCCTCTAATGCCTGCTTCAGGTCGTCCCGGGCCTGCAGGCGAGCAGAGATGTCCCGGAACACCACCACTGCGCCGATGGGGTGACCGCTGTCCAGAATAGGGGTACTGGTGTATTCCACGGGGAACCCCGTGCCATCCTTGCGCCAGAAATAGTCCTCATCCACACGCCGGACGGCGGCTTCACGGAAGGCTCCGTAGATCGGGCAATCTTTGAGTGGATAAAGAGAACCGTCCTCGTGCGAGTGGTGAGCGACCCTGTGCATCACCCGTCCCATCAGTTCGTCGGCACGCCATCCGAGCATACGTTCAGCGGCCGGATTCACGAACGTGGTCCGGCCTTCCGCGTCGACACCGTAAATGCCTTCACCCACCGCATGGAGTATGAGCTGGTTTTCCCGCTCCATGTCCCGGAAAAGTTCTTCCACCCGACGCCATTCCAGCAGTCCGCCCTGATGGTAGCGATTGACCTCGTGGCGTTCCCTGAGGTTCCGAAGCTGCTGGCAATCCCGCAGCAGGAGCAGAACGGTCAGGGCCTCGGCGTCTCCGGTCCTTGAGGCGGAGATCTCCAGGTCCACGGAGTGCCCGTCCCGGTGGCGAAGGCTGAAGTCTCGGCTCCAGCTTAGGTTGCGGAACAGGGTTTCTTCGGTGAATGCGATCAGCGCCGGACGTTGCCCCGGAAATAGCCGGGTACAGGCGCTTCCGATCAACGACTGTCGGTCCACTCCGGCGAGTCGGGCCGCCGGATTGTTGGCAGCGAGAATCCGGTCACCGCCTGCGTCTACCAGCAGAGCGGCTTCTGGCAGTTGTTCAATCCATTCCGCGGATTGGGCGGCGGGTTCGGGGTTACTGAAACTTTGGCTCGGCAGCGTGGGATCCATTCCATTTCTTCCCTGATCATTATTGGCTGCAGTAAATGAAACAAAGGCTGTGCCAACTACGAGATTTCGTTTCTGGATTGACGAGATTTCGTTTTCTACGAAATGTCGTAGTTCGGTCGCAATAGGGTGGTATGGATAAAGTCAATAAAAAACATATGGTTGTAGAATTTATCGGGTGGTGGCACGAACTCTGCGTTAGTGGGATTCAGAAGGAACGCCGAAAGGTTTTGGCGGGCGAGCCCTGAATCAGGTTTTGGGGCAAAAATCGCCAGTTGCACCAAGACAGCGCAAAACATGACCGAAATGACAAAGGAGCGTGCCCATGACCATGAAAAGCCTTGGAAACCCGTTCGACGGTGATCAGTCCCTGATTCATTCAAAAGCCTGCGAATGCCCGACCTGCCAGCCGGGAACCCGTTCAAGCCTGTTGAGCCCTACCGTCCAGAAAGTTCAGGAAGCGAAGTCGTCCGATGCACCCGACGATTCGGAGGCCATGTTGGATCGGGCCATTGAGAGTGCGGTAGTTCGCTCGGTGTTTGGCCACAACGACTTTAATCGCCGCAGCTTCATGAAGATGATGGGGGCGGGTTCGGCCGCTGCGCTGCTGGGCAGCGTCTTTCCGATGGATAAGGCCAAGGCGGCGGTCAAAGAATCCATGGGCAAGCTGGAGAAGACCAAGCTCAACGTCGGGTTCGTGCCGATCACCTGTGCGACTCCCATCATCATGGCCCACCCCATGGGCTTCTATGAGCGTTACGGGCTGGATGTCACGGTGACCAAAACCGCTGGCTGGGCGGTAGCCCGGGACAAATCCCTGGCCGGCGAATACGATGCTTCACACATGCTCACGCCGATGCCGTTGGCGATGACGATGGGTGCCGGGTCCACTCCCGAGCCTTACATCATGCCAGCGGTTGAGAACATCAATGGTCAGGCCATCGTGTTACACGTAGACCACAAGGACAAGCGCGACCCGAAGGACTGGAAAGGCTTCAAGTTCGGTGTGCCGTTC
Source organism: Marinobacter sp. F4216 (assembly GCF_019931195.1). GTDB lineage: Bacteria > Pseudomonadota > Gammaproteobacteria > Pseudomonadales > Oleiphilaceae > Marinobacter > Marinobacter suaedae. Next base: position 249,325 of record NZ_JAIOUO010000002.1, read on the forward strand.
GAGTACTCCATGCACAACTTCCTGTTGCGCTATTACCTGGCCGAGAACGGTGTGGATCCCGATAAAGACGTGCAGATCCGCGTGGTTCCACCACCCGAAATGGTCGCCAACCTGCGTGCCGGAAACCTGGATGGTTACCTGTCACCAGACCCATTCAACCAGCGTGCGGTATGGGAGAAAGTGGGCTTCATCCACATCCTCACCAAGGACATCTGGGAAGGCCACCCCTGCTGTGCTTTCGCCTGCAGCCAGAAGTTTGCGACTGAGAACCCGAATACCTACGGCGCACTGCTTCGTTCGATCATCGACGCCACCCAATACTCCCAGAACACCGACAACCGCAAGGAAATTGCCGAGGCCATTGCGCCCAAGAACTACCTGAACCAGCCGGTGCCGGTGATACAGCAAGTGCTTACCGGTTACTACGCGGACGGGCTGGGCGAGGTGCAGAACGTGCCGGACCGTATCGATTTCGATCCGTTCCCATGGCATTCCATGGGCGTCTGGATACTGACCCAGATGAAACGCTGGGGCTATATCGAGGGTGATGTGGACTACAAGGCCATTGCCGAACAGGTCTACCTGGCGGGTGAAACCGGCAAGCTGATGCAGGAAATGGGCTATTCCGCACCGAGCGAAACCTACAAGAATCACACCATCATGGGTAAGACGTTCGATCCGACCAAGCCGGAAGAGTATGCCCGCAGCTTCGCCATCGGGAGGGTGTGACCATGGCCTCCCTGAACGTTCGGGCTGCCGTGGTGTCGATCACGTTCCTGATTCTGGTGCTGGGTATGTGGGAGATGTCTGCCCAGGCACCGGAAGCGGAAACGGCAATGACCGAGTACGAGCGTCTCATGGGTGGGGCCGACCAAGAATCCCGGGTTCCACCGCCTTCGAAGGTCATTGCACTGGCGTGGGAGGAGTTGTCCAACCCCTTCTATGATGCCGGTGCCAATGACAAGGGCATTGGTATTCAGCTCGCCTACTCCATCTATCGGGTGCTGACTGGCTATCTGGCGGCCATGGCCATTGCGCTGCCGGTCGGGTTCCTGATTGGTATGTCGCCGCTGATGTACAAGGCGCTGAATCCCTACATTCAGGTTCTGCGGCCGATCTCGCCGCTGGCCTGGATGCCGCTGGCGTTGTTCATCATCCAGGATTCCGACGCCTCGGCCATCTTTGTGATTTTCATCTGCTCCATCTGGCCCATGCTGCTGAACACCGCCTTTGGCGTTGCCAATGTGCGGGAGGACTGGATCAACGTGGCGCGAACTCATGAACTGGGGCCATTGCGCACCGCACTGACCGTGATCCTGCCGGCCGCCGCACCCACCATCCTGACCGGTATGCGCATCTCCATCGGTATTGCCTGGCTGGTGATCGTGGCTGCCGAAATGCTCGTGGGGGGAACCGGTATTGGTTACTACGTGTGGAACGAGTGGAACAACCTGGATCTGGCCAGTGTGATTTTCTCCATCCTGATGATTGGGGTGGTGGGCATGGTGCTGGATCTGATTCTGGGCCGGGCTCAGCGCCTGGTGGAGTACAAGGAATGAGCGGGTGCGGCACATGGGTGTCGGCCCTGAACCTCCCAAGGGAGACTGGTTATGAGTAAGTCCTTTCTGGAAGTCGACGGTTTGTCCAAGGTTTACCCGGACGGTCAGGGCGGCGACCTGACGGTATTTGAGGACATTCGCTTCAGCCTGGAGAAGGGCGAGTTTGTCTGCATTATCGGGCATTCAGGGTGCGGTAAGTCCACCATTCTGAATGTGCTGGCCGGCCTGGATGAGGCTACCGAGGGTAACCTCGTGATGAATGGCAAGGAAGTCAAAGGCCCCAGTCTGGAGCGTGGTGTGGTGTTCCAGAATTACAGCCTGTTTCCCTGGAAATCGGCGCTGAAGAACATCACCTTCGCAGTGCAGGCCCGCTGGCCATCTTGGTCGAAGGAGCAGGTGCGGGAGCACAGCGAGCGCTACCTGAAAATGGTCGGACTGGACCACGCCATGCATCGTAAACCCTCGCAGCTTTCGGGTGGTATGCGTCAACGGGTGAGTATTGCCCGTGCCTTCGCTACCCAGCCTGAACTGCTGTTGCTGGATGAGCCCTTTGGCGCGCTGGATGCGCTGACCCGGGGCGTCATTCAGGACGAGCTGGTGAAGATCTGGGAAGAGACCCGCCAGACGGTGTTCATGATTACCCACGATGTGGACGAAGCCATTCTGCTGTCGGACCGCATTTTCCTGATGTCCAACGGTCCCAACGCGCGCATTGCCGAAAGTGTGAGCGTCGATATGCCGCACCCTCGGGCCCGGGCGACCATCTTTCAGAATCCGTCCTATCACAAAGTCCGGGATTACCTGGTGGACTTCCTGGTGAACCGAAGCAGCACCGCGCTGCCGGAAAAAGACGGAACACCCAAGGTGATTTCGCCCGCTGGCGGGGATTCGGCTCCCACGCCGGATGATGACTCTCAATCCGCATCGCCCGCCCACGCGGTCAATGCCTGATCTCTGTCTTAACAAGAGGAAACGACCATGATGAACAAGGAATTGATGACAGCGAAAATTCTGGAAGCAAAAGTCACCAAGGGAATGACCTGGGAGGCCATTGCCGAGGCAGTGGGGATGTCGCCGGTGTTCACCACCTCAGCCTGCCTTGGTATGAACAGCATGGCCGAGGATAAGGCGTTCGCCCTGTGTGAAACCCTTGGCCTCGACAAGCAAGTGGCGGAAGCCCTGCAGGTATGCCCGAAGAAAGCCTGGGATGGTGCGGTTCCGCAAGATCCGCTGATTTATCGCCTTTACGAGATTGTGGGTGTTTATGGGGACACCCTGAAGGAAATCATCCACGAGAAGTTTGGCGACGGCATCATGAGTGCAATCGACTTCTCGATGGAGGTAGATAAGGAAGAGAACCCGAAAGGTGACCGGGTGGTGGTGACCATGAATGGGAAATTCTTGCCTTACAAGTCCTGGTGATGGGGTGAGAGAGTTCGCCCTCTAAGGGAGTCCGGGCGCGGGGAAGTAGGTCTTTTCTTCTGGGAAAGGAAATTCGCTGCGCTCGGACAGCTTTTCCCGGCAGAAAAGACCTACCTCCCCACACCCTGCAGACTGCAGAGGTTTGCTTTATTTTGCAGGCCGGAGGAAGGGGGCACCTTTTAACCTCTAGGCCGTTTTGGTCTTCGCCATGGGAGCCTGGAGGACCACCTCACCTACTGTATGCAGTTTCTCCAACTGGGTTTTGAGCATGGCAATCGGCCGAGTGCCTTCCAGGGTCAGGGCGATGTTCAGATTCTCGCCCGCTGCATCCACCGCCATCTGAACAATTCTGAATCCGCGAATACGAATAACCTGACAAAGGCGCTCCATGGCGGCGGCTTCGTGGGTCATGGTGCAGGCAATGGCGTAGATGCCCGCGTTATTTGGGTGGGTGGTCGGATTCATGCAACGTGCTCCTTGTTGGCTTTGCGGGTGCGCTGGGATTCATCAATCATCTCGCGGTTGCTGGCACCGGGTTTGACGATTGGCCAGACGTTCTCTTCCCGGGCGATGGCAACGTGCAACAGCATCGGGCCATCGTAGGCCAGGATGGTTTCGATCCCGCGACGGATCTGGTCGGTGCGCTCGATGTGCAGGGCCGGAATGTCGAAGGCGCGGGCCATGGCCACGAAGTCCGGGTTGTCGTTCAGGTCAATGTGGCTTTCGCGGTTGTTATAGAACAGTTCCTGCTGCTGGCGAACCATGCCCAGGCATTGGTTATCCAGGATGATCAGTTTCAGTGGCAGGTTGTAGCGGCGGATGGTGGCCAGTTCCTGGGCATTCATCATGAATGAGCCGTCGCCGGCCACATTAATCACGGTGCTTGCGGGGTTGGCAAACTGGGCGCCAATGGCTGCCGGTAATCCAAAGCCCATGGTGCCCAATCCACCGCTGGACAGGTGATGGCGGGGGTGGTCGAACTGATAGTACTGGGCCACCCACATCTGGTGCTGGCCTACATCACAGGCAATGATGGTGTCATCCGGCGCAATGCGGGACAGTTGGCGGACGAAGGCTGGGCCGGTAATGGGGGCCAGGGGCTCTTCGTTGTCGGCCGTGTTGAAGCCGCCGGTGGCGTGCCAGGTTCGGCATTGCTTGCGCCATTCCTCAATGGCCAGGGGGTGTTTCTTCAGTTCTCCCGTGAGTCCGTAAAGGATGCTGGTCAGGTCACCCCGCAAGGACAGATCAGCAGCTTTGAGTTTGTTGATTTCCGCGGCATCGGCGTCGATGTGAATTATCCGGGCGTTGGGCGCGAAGGTATCCAGCTTGCCCGTGGCCCGGTCGTCCAGGCGGGCGCCGATAACCAGTAACAGGTCGCATTCATCGACAGCGCGGTTGGCCGCCCGGGAACCGTGCATGCCCAGCATCCCCAGATGATTCGGGTCGCGTTTGCCGCCGTTTCCAATGCCTTTGAGGGTTACAACGCTGGGCAGGCCAGAGGCGGCCGCGAACTGTCGAAACGCCTCTTCGGCGTGGGCCAGGCTGATACCGCCGCCGCTGTAAAGCAGTGGCTTGCGGGCGGCCCGCAGCATGTCGATTGCGGTGAACAGGTCCGGCGCCGACGTTTCGATGGACGTCGTCGGCTTGGAGGGCAGTGCCTGGGCTTCGGTCAGCAAGACATCCTTGGGGATATCAATCCAGACCGGACCGGGGCGACCGCTTTGGGCCAATTCGATAGCCTCTTCCATGATGGCCGGAAGTTCGTCGGCGGATTCAACGAGGTAAGAGTGCTTGACGATGCCGAGGGTCATGCCCAGAACGTCGGTTTCCTGAAACGCATCGGTGCCAATCAAACCGGAAGGCACCTGGCCGGTGATGACCAGCATGGGGATGGAATCGCGATGGGCGTTGGCAACACCGGTAATCAGATTGGTCGCGCCAGGGCCGGAGGTGGCAATACACACGCCCAATTCTCCGCTGGCTCGGGCGTAGCCGTCCGCCGCGAGAGCGCAGGCCTGTTCATGGCGGCATAGCACATGTTCCACATCCACATCGTCCACCAGGGCATCGTATAGCGGCATGATGCAGCCGCCGGGATAGCCAAACACCGTGTTGATGCTGTGCTGATGGAACGCTTCCAGAATGTGTTGTGCGCCGTTCATGGTCGTGTTGTCCTTTTGTGTTGCCCAATAAAGAAAAACCCCCGGGACCTTTCGGTGCCGGGGGCTTTTGGTGTCTTGTCAGGTTGTTTTATTTCACCCGCCTGTCCACGCAGAAGCCCCCGGATGGCACCACGACCACCAGGACAAGCTTCACTAGGACGACAACAGCGTTGAAATTCATTGGATAAACAATCTGCTCTGCATTCAAAGATTCGTATAGGCAAAATCTAACCCACGACTGAGACAGGGCGCAAGTGTTTCGGGGAGGTTTTTGGCCCGGCCATTCGATTTCGTTACCGGGGTCCTATTTGTTGTATATTTCTTTAGCGCTATTCGTGGACTGCGTCCTGAACTGTGTTCCCACTACACTAATTGATGCTTTTACCTGTCTTATGACCAATCCCCTGATGGAGCTATACCGAGATGAGGCGTTACTGGCTGTCCACAAACCGGCCGGTCTTCTGGTGCATCGCAGCCCCATCGACAAGCACGAAACCGAGTTTGCGTTGCAGTACGCCCGCTCTCTGAACGGTGGACAGCATGTTTATCCACTACACCGGCTTGACCGTCCCACATCGGGGGTTCTGGTATTTGCACGGGATCCGGAGGTGGCGCGGACGCTCGGCCTGAACATGATGGCGGGCGAGGTGGAGAAGCAATACCTGGCGGTGGTTCGTGGATGGCCTGCTGCAAGCGGCGTGATTGACTACCCCCTGAGGGACGAGCCAGAGGATCGGCGGCGCAAACATGAAGAGCAGGCGGTCCGGGATGCGTTAACCCGTTACCGGACGCTGGCAACAACAACACTGTACGTAGCCATCGAGAAATACTCCACCAGCCGCTACGCCCTGGTGGAGCTCGAACCGAAAACCGGTCGCAAGCATCAGCTGCGCCGGCACATGAAACACGTCAGTCACCCCATCATTGGTGATGCCAACCACGGGCGTGGTCGCCACAATCGTTATTTTGCGGAACGCTTCGGGGAAGGGCGGCTGATGCTGGCGGCGACACGTATCAAACTGCCTCACCCTGAAACCGGGGAGGCTCTCGTGATTTCCGCGCCCCTGGAGGCTTCTTTCCGGCGGGTGCTGTCAATCTTTCCTGACCTTTCTGCGCTGGAAGGGCCAGTTACCTGACTTACTGATGGGCGGGAAGGTCCTTTCGGGCGAGAAAACGTTCCATCAATTCGTCGAACGGAACGGGTTTGCTGTATTTGTAGCCCTGCAGGAACTGGCATTGATGGGCCTGAAGCCAGTGCTCGTGCTCTTCGGATTCTACGCCTTCGGCGACGATGGCCAACCCCAGGCCGCGAGCCAGGCCGATAATCGACAGGGTAATGGCGCAGTCGTCTTCGTCTCCGGGGATATCGCGGATGAAAGAGCGATCCACCTTGATGCGGCTGAAGGGCAGTGATTTGAGTCTTGAGAGTGACGAGTAGCCCGTTCCGAAGTCGTCGATCGACAGCGCCGAACCGGCTTCTACCAATTTTGTGAGGGTGTTACGAAGGGTCTGGGAGTCACCCTGAATGGCGTCCTCCGTCACTTCAAAGTGCAGGCGACCGGGGGATACACCGTAGTCGGCACAGATCGCCTGAATATCCTCGGATAGCTGGGATGCCAATACCTGCTCCGAAGCAAGGTTAACGCTGATTGTCGGCACCTCAAGGTTCTGCTTGTCCGCCCACTTGATGTCCTGGCACACGCGATGGAGAACGCACTCGCCGAGTTCGCGCATCAGGCCTGCCCCGCGCGCGACTTCCAGGAATTCAATGGGCAGCAGCATTCCGCGTTCGGGGTGGTTCCAGCGCACCAGTGCCTCTGCACCAACAAGTTGCTTGCCGGAGTGGTCGAAAATGGGCTGGTAGAACACGTCCAGCTTCTGCTCGTGGATGGTCAGCCTGAGCTCTCGTTCGAGCACAAAGCGAGAACGGGCAGTCGCCTGGATGGAGTTGTCGAACTGGCAGGCCCGGTTCGAGCCCTGACTCTTGGCGTGATACATGGCCGCCTCGGCACTCCGGAGCAATGCGTCCACGTCTTCGCCATCGCCTGGGAAGCGGCAGGTTCCCAGGCTGGCGGTCACATCCAGACTGTGACCCTGGACCTCGATCGGCTGTCTGATGGTTGTGAGAATGCGCTGGTTGAGCCTGTCTGCTTCCTCGCCCTCCGGGGGAGACGTCAGCAGTATTGAAAACTCATCGCCGCCGATTCTTGCCAGAACGTCTTTTCCGGGGATTCGCAAGGCACCCAGGCGACGCCCGATTTCGGCAATCACCGCATCGCCAGTCTGTGGTCCAAGACCATCATTAATGGTTTTCAGGCGATCAAGATCGGCCCAAATCAGCAGGAAGTTGTCGCGGCCCTGGCGGCGGGCCTTGCTGATCAGGTAACCCATTCGTTCCCGCAGGGTGTTCAGGTTGGCCAGGCCCGTCAGAGTGTCGAAGTGGGTGACGTAATCCAGCTTGCGCTTTGACTCCATCCACGCTTCGTGGGTGTTGATCAGGCTCACTGTGTCGGCTAGGGCGGCAACCAGGGACAGTTCGGGCAGAGTCCAGGTCCGGCTGTGCATGGCCTCGAGGCAGATAACGCCACTTGGGCGCGCCCCATCGAAGATGGGGGCGTCGAGCATGGAATAGATGCCGAGCACCTTCAGGTAGCCTTCGGTAAAGGTATTGGTGCGTTCGTCGGTCTGCGCATCCGATGCGTCAATCACGCGGGCGTTGGTCAAGGCGTCGAAATAGCGGGGATGCTCTTTACCCAACAAAACAAGGGGATTTTTGGAGTCGTAACCAGGGGCTCCGGATTCATGGGCTTTGGCGTCGTGGAGGTACTCGCACGTGAGCTTATCGTGACCGTGACTGAGCTCCCATATGCTGACCCGTTCCACGTTCAGTGCCGAGGCACAGAGTTCGGTTAGCGCAGCCAGCTTCTTCTCCCGCTCGTCCTGAATGAAGTCGGGGCTGTGGCTGAGCTTCATCAAGCGCTCATGGAAGTCCGTAAACAGTCGGTTCTCTGACATCACTCTCGGGTCTGTGCGAGCTGCACCGGGCCTGGTCCTTTTCTGTTTTCAGTTGGCACGGTAGGTGCTTGTTACTGCTCGAAAATGGTTGGCTAATGATGGCAATTTGTTGGCGGGCTGTCCAATCGAATTTCAAGCAAGCCTGGTACCTCCGTCAACGGGTGATTAGGTGTATGCCTTTGTTATAAATTGATATTCTTTTATTGGCGCGGTGCGAAGGCAGGGATGCTCTGACGGTCCGTTGGAACAGGCGCAATGGAAAAAAAGAAAACACCGTATGCGTTTTCAGCTCCGCAACGAATGTGATGCTTGCGTGATTTGTGTCTGCAGTAACGATTCCGGTTACCCGATTGATCCTTCCCTGTTGCCAGCCTGATTTTCTGCGACGCGGCCGGGGCAGTGTGCCCATGGCCGCTCCGCTTCCAGCGTATAGGCAATATCCAGCAAAGTGCGCTCGTCGCCATGGCGAGACATGAAATGCACGGACAACGGCAGTCCGTTCTTGCTTAATCCGGCTGGCAGCGCGATGGCCGGCGCCCCCGTTGTGTTGGCCAGAGGGGTGAAGCCCACATAGCGGACGAGTCGATCAAAGAGCTCCTCGAAAGGAACCTCGGGGCTCAGATGCCCCAGTTCAGGGGTAGGGTGACCAAGCACAGGTGTCAACACCGCATCCAGTTCGTCCAGAGCTGCCTCGTACTCCTGGGCTGAGCGACGAAGGCGCCACAGTGCCTGAGGCAAATGGTAGAACTGTTTCCTGAATTTTTTGGAAAGCCCCCGGGTCAGTCCATCAACTTTGCGCTTGTCGAATTCCCGATGAAACATCAGGCGGCCGTTGGTGGTCGCGCCAAACGCCAGGAACGCCCAGTACAACGCGAAGTCTTCGCTAAAGGTGGAGGCCACCGGCACCTCAACGGGAACCAGTGTGTGCCCCAGTGTTTCCAGCAGGCGCGCGGTGGTCTCTACCACTTCCCGGATTTCAGGATCAGTCCGGTGGCCGGTGATGGAGTCCACCACAACGCCAATCCTTAATGATTTGCCGGACGGGCCCTGGACGTTGCCTATTGGCGGTAGGCCTCGGCGATGGAAATACTGTTCCGCCTGGGCCAGAAAGTTGGCGGAGTCCCGAACGCTGCGGCTGACGATGCCATCGCTCAGAATATTGAGGGGAAGGGCTGCGGCGGCGTCATTATGAACCAGGCGCCCGCGCGAGGGTTTCAGTCCGACCAGCCCGCAGCAGGCGGCTGGAATACGGATCGAACCACCACCGTCATTGGCGTGGGCGATGGGTACGACGCCTGCTGCGACCAGTGCTGCCGCCCCGCCGGAGGAAGCGCCGGTCGAGTAGTCCGGATTCCACGGGTTCCGGGCGGCAGGCTTGCCGGGCGGTTCGGTTGTCGCATTGAAGCCGAACTCCGGCATGCTGCTTTTGCCAAGACAGACGAGCCCCTGGGCCATCAGTTGCCTGGCAACCGGACTGGTGCGGGAGGCAATGGAACCTGGCACGGCGTCGGACCCATGACGGGTAGGCATGCCTCTAACGTCCGTGTTGTCCTTGATGGCAGTGGGAACCCCACGGAAGAATGCTTGTCCCTTACTGTCAGAGCCGGCATCGATGCGCAGGGCGTAGGCTCTGGCCATGTCAAAGGCCGTGCTTGCGAATGTGCCAAGCAGGTGGTCTACTGCCCGAGCCCTTTTTATGGCGGCGTCCGTCAGTTCGGCGGCAGAGACGTCACCGCGTCGAATACGTTGTGCCAGTGTGGTTGCGTCATCGGTACCCAAGGCATCGTCTGCGAAGGCGTGAACCGGTTCGGACATGCTAGCTCCTGAAAGCGTCGTGGCAGGGGAAGGTGTGTTTTCGTACTTTAGTGCATCGGTCCTTCCAAGGGGTATGTCATTAGGGGAACGAGCGCACAGACTTCCAAGAAATCCGGATGTGCCTCTTTCTTGGACGCTTTGCACTTGGGGAAACTGGGAATAAGCTTTAAACAAGACCGAAAACGGACAAGATTTCGATGGATTTGATAGAACCTCTGGTACGCCACTTTCTGGGCATCTTTTTCCTGATGATCGGCTTGCAGTTTTCCAGCCGGAGTCTGGGGCTCTACCGACGGATGGGGTTTTCCCACATCAATTACGGTGCCAGGGGCGCTGCGCCCTGGTGGCATCGGCAGACGTTCAATGTGTTTCGTGCCTTGATTCTTGGTGTCTGCCTGATTCGGATTTTTGCCGATATTGACGGTGTGCTGGGTGTTTTTGACAGCCTCTACCAATGGCCGGTGCTTCTTTTGGGGCTGGTATTCTTGCTGGTTTCCTACACTGCGGTGAATTACCTGCAGGCCTTCATGCACGAGGAGTGGCGTTCCGGTATTGATCCGCGAAATGACGAACGAACGCTGATTACCTGCGGGCCTTTCGGCAAATCCCGGAATCCGTTGTTTATTGCCGTCATGACCGGGCAGTTGGGCTTTTTTCTGGCGCTGCCCAGCGTGTTTTCACTGGTGTGCCTGATAGTGGGGGTATGGGTGGTTACGCGTCAGGCCCGGGAAGAGGAAAAAGACTTACTGCAAAAATTTGGCGAGGCCTACGAGCATTACCGTGCCCGCGTGCCCCGCTGGTTCTGATAGGATTTAGTCAGGTTCCCGTTCAGCCGCTTTTTTTGCGGGCATCTTTGATGATGTCGTAGGCGTGGCTGATTTCCCGCGTCCGTTCTTCCGCCATTTCCCGCATGGTTTCCGGTAAGCCTCTCCCGGCCAGTTTGTCCGGGTGGTTTTCGCTCATCAGCTTGCGATAGGCCTTTTTAATCTCATCGTCAGAGGCAGAGGGCGAGACGCCCAGAACCTTGTAGGCGTCTTCCAGTTGCTGTGAGCTTGACCGCTGGGCGGATCCGCCACCAGCGCCTGCGCGCCCGCCAAAGGAACCCCGCAACATGGCTTCCAGTTGGTCCACCTGGCTTTCCGGCAGCCCCAGTCCGCGGGCGATGCGCACGAGCATGGCGTGTTCCGCCGGGTGGATGACGCCGTCGGCTGCCACCGCCGAGACCTGCACCTGCAGGAACATCTGCAACAGGGCCGGCTGGCGGCCGCTGATTTTCAGGAAATGCGCCAGTTCCGCGTCCAGATCAAAGTCGGGGGATTTACCGCGGCCAAACGCCGCTTTCGCCTTGGCTTTGGTGGCTTCATTCAGGCGAAACCGCACGAACATGGCTTCCGCCACCTGAATCTCATCACGGGTAACCTGTCCATCGGCCTTACACAGGGCGCCCATCACCGCGAACACCGACTCTACGAAGCCAGACTGGATATTCTGAATCTTACCGAGCAGGCGATCTTTCAGAATGTTAAAGGCGACTGCACCAAGAGCCGCACCGATCAGGAAACCAGTAAACCGGCCGAACGCATAGCCAATCATGCCGCCCAGAAACAGCGCAACGAGCATCAAGAATTCCTCTGCATTTTTTGGTTAAGTGTCTGTTCAATATACGGGGTTTTCAGTCCGGGGTCATGAACAGCCGTTCATCCACGTGGTCGATCTGTTCCGGGGCAAGGAAGCATTCAGCGTAGCGCCGGTAAATGCCAGAGCGAATAAACAGCGTGAAAATATCTCGATCTATGTGACCGTCGTCCACCATCCGGGCCACGATGCTCAAGGATTCAGTGAGTGATTTCGCGTCTTTGTAGGGGCGATCGGAAGCGGTGAGGGCTTCGAATACGTCGGCCAATACCATGATGCGTTCCGGAATGCTGAGTTGGTCGCTGATTAAACGGCGAGGGTAGCCCTGGCCATCCATTCGCTCATGGTGGGTGCCCGCCAGTCGCGGAACGTTCGCCAGCCGGTCGGGCAGCGGAAGGGTTTCCAGCATGCAGATGGTTTGCACAATGTGTTCGTTGACCCGGAACCTTTCCTCGGGGGTCAGTGTGCCACGGGTAATGGTGAGGTTGTGCAGTTCTCCCTTGTTGGCGGCAAAATCCGGAAGAGCCATGTCAAAGCCCCAGTGATTGCCGGGGTCATCCCGCTGGACCGGAGGCCGGTGTTCACCCCACGGGCGTGTATGTTCCGGTTTGTCGCTGAGCAGGGCTTCCGCTGTGGGCAGGATCGGCTCCGGATGCTCGGCGGTGGCTTGCGCTTCGTCCCACGACAGTCCGAGTCGGTCGCTGAAGTGACGTTGCCAGGTTTGCCGGCCAATGGTGTGGATACGCTCGATGTCGGAGTCAGAGAGGGCTTCACCGCCGTGGTTGACGCTGGCAATAAAGGCGAACTCCTGCTGGAGTCGTTTCTGGGTGGCGTCTCGCTCCTGATGGGCTTCGGCTTCGTCGTCGCCGCTTAATTGCCGTTTGAGATAGCGGATGTCCGCGTCCCGGTGCAGCACTTCAAAGCGGGTGCGTATTTCATGGATTCGGTTGTGAATAGTTTCCAGTTTGACGGCTTTATCAACGACATGCTCGGGGCTGGTTATCTTGCCGCAGTCGTGCAGCCAGGCGGCCAGTCTGAATTCATAGCGCTCTTCATCACTCAGGGTGAAGCCGGCAAAGGCCTCCTGATCGCTGGCAATGGCCTCGTCCACCAGCATCTCCGCTAACTGGGGAACCCGGGTGCAGTGGGCTGCCGTGTAATGGGACTTGGAGTCGATGGCGTTTGCAACCAGCTGGATCGTGCCGTCCAGCAGGGCCTGCTGGCTTTCGATCAGTTCCCGCGTTTCGATGGCCACGGCGGCCGAGCCGGAAATCTGATGCACGAACGCAACCATCTCGTCGCTCAGATGTGCGTGATCGCCGCGCTCCATCTCAATCACCAGAGTTCCGACCAGCTTGCCGTTCCTGTTGCGCAGTATGGTGACCAGTGGATGCCCGGCAAGCTGCTGGCCCAGGCTTAGGATCATCTCCTCGTTTGGTTGTGCCGACGACACTCCCTTGATGTGTTTTGGCAGGCCAGGATCTTTGTCGACGGCGAGATTCAGGGCTCCGGCTTGTTTGCTGAATAGGTAAATGCCGCCACGCTTTTCCCCGACGATGCTCAGGATCTGGGTCAGAATGTCGTGTAATAACTCGTTCAGGTTCTGGCCAAGGTTAAGAACATTGGAAATGCGCTGAAAGCTGCTGATGGAGCCGGCCATGTCATCCAGGGCGGAGCCCAGTTGATGGGCTTCCCTGACTCGTGAGGTGGGCGCCTCCCAGTTATCAAAGCGAAACTGTGACAATTGGCCCACCCGGTTGGTGAGAGTTTCCAGCGGGCGGGCCACCCGTCGGCCCAGGAACCAGCCAATGATGGCCATAGCGAGCCCGATCAGGCCGGCAATCAGAGCCTGTTGAGTCAACAGCTTCCAGACCTGCGCCAGAAGTTCTTTGGATGGGATGACGACCGCAACGGTCAGCGGTTCTTCCTCGAAAACATGCGATGTCTCGGTGGTGCCATACCAGTACTGGTCATTCATCCTGAACCGCCGAACAGAACTGCTACCAATCGTGGTGCCTTTGTGCTGGGCAGCTGCCAGAAGCACTGGCTCATTCTCGGCACCACCGCCGGTGTCAACCAGGATCTCCTGCTCACCATTCAGGATAGCGACACGGGTATTCGCGGTGGGTTTGAGTTCGGACAACTGGCTCTTGATATCGGACACCGTGGCATCCATTCCGAATACAGCATCGCCTTCGCTGGCCCGGTGCGAGAGAGTGATGCCGGTTTCTCCGGTGGAAAAAAAGACATAGGGCGGAGAGAGTTCGGCCTGAGCCGAACGGGTAGCAGTCCGGAACCAGTCGCGGTTTCTGGGGTCGTAGTCGCTTTCCTGAATCGTTGGCTCGCCTATGGGGTTCAGTGCTGCATCGTAGAAGTGCCGCAGGCGCTGGCCCTTGCTTCCATCGGGTGCCGAAGCCTGGACAAGGTAGGCCGCGCCTCTGGGAGCGTCATGGAATTGAACCAAACCAGAGCTCACGACTTTACGTAGCTGGAAGAATTCGCCATTTGGATAGCCCACGTAAACTGCGCTGACAACTTCGCTGGCCTTCAGAATGTCGACGATGGCTGGCAGGCGTTCCAGGCGCTCCTCCAGGTTTTTGGCCTGGCCCAGGGGATCGTGGCTTAACAGCGCCAGCGTAATGGCCGGTGGCCGCGTCACGGAGCGAAGCCGGTCGTCTGCGTTCATCACCAGCTGGTGGGCTGCATCGCTCGCGGCGGTCACTTTGGCTCGTTCCAGGCCAAGAAAACTTTGGCCGACCATGATCAGGGTCAGTAGCAACATGCCCAGGCTGACCGCCGCAGCAATAAGCATCGCCAGCGAAACTCGTGGGGCAGGGTGGCGTCGGGGCATCGGGGGATCCTTTAAAACCAGGCCGGAGTTTGGGCGTGAAGGAGATTGGTATTACCTTAGGAAGGTTAGACCCGGACCGGTTATTTTTCTGGCATAGGGCAGAGTGAACAATCATGACCATGGATCTGTTTCAGGATCAGCAGGCGGAGCAATACTGTGAAAGGATCGTTGAAGGCGCGGTGGTGCTTCGGGGACGGGCCTGTGATTCGGATCGGGATTTGCTGGATGCCATTGCGATGGTAGCGCGGACGGCTCCATTTCGGCACATGCTGACCCCGAGTGGCCATACCATGTCCGCCGCCATGACCTGCTGTGGGCAACTGGGCTGGGTTACCGATGAGCGGGGGTATCGATACCAGAGTGAAGACCCGCTTACTGACAGGGCATGGCCCGACATGCCCCCTCCGCTGTTCAAATTGGCAAATCAAGCTGCCCGAGAGGCGGGCTATCCGGATTTCATGCCAGATGCCTGTCTGATCAACCGTTACGAGCCCGGGGCCAGGATGGGCCTGCACCAGGACAAGGACGAGCAGGATTTCAGTCAGCCCATTGTGTCTGTATCGCTTGGCTTACCCCAGGTATTCCAGTTTGGCGGCGCAAAGCGGAATCAGCGACCTGAAAACATTCCCCTTGGTCATGGCGATGTGGTGGTCTGGGGAGGGCCTTCCCGACGCTTCTATCATGGTGTTCTGCGCTTGAAAGAGGGTGAACACCCACTGACTGGCCGTTACCGCTATAACCTGACCTTTCGAAAGGCACGCTGATTATTGCAGCCAGGCCACCGAGAGTCCCGCGGCCATGGATAGCATCATCGGGACGGCCACCAGCTTGCCAGCTTGCCGATCGCCGATGCCCCAGGCCATGGCGGACTTCACCAGATTATTGGTAGCTGCAGCGATCACCACGGCCAGTGCTGCCACATCCAGCGCCAGGCGGTCGTGGGACATACGGGTTAGTGACAGCGTGATGGCGTCTACATCGCCAATGCCCGAGGTAAAGGCCAGCATGTAGATACCCGCCGTGCCCAGCCATTCCTTGAGCAGCTCACCCAGCAGCAGAATGGCTGTGAGCAGTACGCCGAACACCACGGCAGAGGGCAGGTCCAGGGGGTTTTGCTTCAGTTCCATAGTGCTGAGGGCTGGCTTGTGGGAGTGCTGCCGCCAGATCAGCCAGGCCGGAATGTACAGCAGGGCTGCCATGGTGATGACGGGGGCCACCAGGAAGGGCAGCAAATCGCGATTAATCACGAATCCATACACCAGAATCCTGGGGAACATGGTGCCGCAGGCGATCAGTATGCCTGAGGCAAGCTGCGGGGCGATCTGGGGGTTGTCTGCCGACTGGCGGGCAAAGTTCAAAGTCAGCGCGGTGGAGGAACTCAGGCCGGCAAACAGACTGGTAAACAGGATGCCCCTTCGGGTTCCGGCAACGCGCATGGCGAAGTATCCCACGAACGACACAGACGCAATCAACACCACCATCCACCAGATTTCCCGCGGGTTGAGCGCGCCGCCCGGCCCCATTTTTTCATCGGGCAGGAGGGGAAGCAGGACGACGGAAATCAACAGCAGCTTCAGGGCCGCGTCCAGCTCGTGTTCCTTCAGTTTGCTCACCCAGCCATGAATGTCTTGCTTGTTATCCAGAATCACCGCCGTTACCACCGCTGACGCCGTCGCCATCACGGGGTCCACGGCCACGGCAATCGCGCCGAAACAGAAGGTGAGCACCATGCCCACCATGCTGGTGATACTGAAATTGCGGATATGGGCAAGGCGCTGACTGTAGCCAACCACGTTCATGGCGACCACGCTGGCCAGTAATACCGGAAATGCCCAGACGGTGATAGCCTCCGAAAGAACCGCGGAAACGCCGCCCAGCAAGCCTACCAGCGCAAAGGTCCGGATACCGGCAATGCGTTCTCCCGATTTCTGGTCCCTGGCATCCCAGCCCCTTTCCAAGCCAATGATGGCCCCCAGCAGCAAGGCGACCGCCAGGTTAATGGTGGTCTGGTTCGTGGCGATGAACTGGCTGCTGACCTCATCCATAGGTGTTTGACTTCCATAAGTTGCGGAAAAGACAGTTGTTATTGTAGCTGCCAGGGGCAAAGAGCATAAACCCAGCGGTCATCCCTTACCTTACGTGTCATGGGCGAATCTGATAAGCTTCGCGGCCCTTGTTTACTACCCTGTAAGGTCAAAGCCCACCGGCATCCCGAAGCTCCCGTTGTCCCGGCGTCCAACCTTTTGCCGCATTCTATCTATTCGGACCTTCGTTGTGATCTTCCGGCCCGCTCTGTGAGCGGCTTTTGACCCGCTTTACCAAAAACGGAACCCGACATGGTTAATACACTGAAAAACGAATGGTTATCCAACATTCGAGGCGACATTCTCTCTGGCATCGTGGTGGCCTTGGCGCTGATCCCGGAGGCCATTGCCTTCTCCATCATTGCGGGCGTGGATCCCAAGGTCGGCCTGTACGCCTCTTTCTGTATCGCGGTGATCATTGCCTTTGTGGGTGGTCGCCCGGGCATGATTTCTGCGGCCACTGCCGCTATGGCGGTACTGATGGTCACGCTGGTCAAGGAGCATGGGCTGCAGTATCTGCTGGCAGCCACTATCCTGACCGGTGTCATCCAGATTGTTGCCGGCTACCTAAAACTCGGCAGCCTGATGCGGTTTGTCTCCCGATCGGTGGTCACCGGCTTCGTGAACGCGCTGGCCATACTGATTTTCATGGCTCAGTTACCAGAGCTGACCAATGTGACCTGGCATGTGTACGCCATGACGGCGGCCGGGCTGGGCATTATCTACCTGTTCCCGCTGCTGCCCAAAGTAGGCAAGACGATTCCTTCACCGCTGGTGTGTATTGTGGTCCTGACCGTGGTGTCCGTTCTGATGGGGCTGGATATCCGTACCGTGGGCGACATGGGTGAGCTGCCGGATACGCTACCGATCTTCCTGTGGCCGGATGTGCCCCTGAACATGGAAACCCTGATGATCATCCTGCCGTACTCAATTCCTCTGGCCATCGTGGGCCTGCTGGAATCGATGATGACGGCCACCATCGTGGATGACCTGACCGACACCGAGAGTGACAAGAACCGGGAGTGCAAAGGGCAGGGCATCGCCAACATTGGCTCCGGCCTGATCGGTGGTATGGCCGGCTGCGCCATGATCGGCCAGTCTGTGATTAACGTGAAATCCGGTGGCCGTACCCGTCTTTCGACCCTGATTGCGGGTGTCTTCCTGCTGATTATGGTGCTGGTGCTGGATAACCTGCTGGTACAGATTCCTATGGCGGCACTGGTGGCGGTCATGATCATGGTCTCCATCGGTACCTTCTCCTGGGAATCCATTCGCAACCTCAAAGAGCACCCGGTCTCCACCAACCTGGTGATGCTGGTGACGGTTATCGTGGTGGTCGCCACACACAACCTGGCGTACGGCGTGCTGGCCGGGGTGTTGCTGGCGGCCCTGTTCTTCGCCAACAAGATTGGTCACTACATGATCGTCCGTTCCGAACTGGACGATCAGACCAATATCCGCACCTACAAGGTGATTGGCCAGGTATTCTTCAGCTCGTCGGAAAAATTCCTGCAATCCTTTGATTTCAAGGAGGCAGTCGATAAGGTAGTGATTGATCTGAGTCGCGCCCATTTCTGGGATATCACGGCGGTGGGGTCGCTGGACAAGGCGGTCATCAAGTTCCGCCGGGAAGGGGCGGACGTTGAGGTGATTGGTCTGAACGAAGCCAGCGCCACCATCGTCGACCGCTTTGGAGTGCACGACAAGCCGGAGGCCGTTGACCAGCTCATGGGCCATTGACATGACCCAGGCCAAGGCATCCGGAGACGATCGCAGCCAGAATAATAATCAGAACGATCAGCAAGGTGAGGTGAACATGCAAAGAGTTGTGGCTTGTATCGACGGTTCTCGCGCTGCACCGGCCGTCTGTGATTATGCATCCTGGGCCTGCCGCCACATGCAGGCACCCATGACGCTCCTGCACGTACTGGACGAAGAGCGCTTCCCTGCAGAGCCCGACCTGGCCGGCAATATTGGCCTGGGAAGCCGGGAACAATTGCTGGAGGAACTGGCAGAGCTGGACCGCAAGCGCGCCAAACTCGCTCTTGAGCACGGCCATAACATGCTGGATGAGGCGGAGCGCCGGGTTCGCGATTCAGGCGTCGAAGACATCAGCAAGCGCCAGCGCCACGACGACCTCACGGCGTCGCTGCTGGCGCTTGAGAGCGAGACGCGCCTGCTGGTGATGGGGCTGCATGGCGAGAGCAGTTCGGATCGTGACATTCACATCGGCAGTCAGCTGGAAACCGTGATTCGCAGTGTCCACCGTCCGATCCTGCTGGTGCCCGATGAATTCATCGCACCCAAGAGCGCCATGCTGGCGTTCGATGGCAGCGTGACGGCACTGAAGGGCGTGGAAATCCTCGCCAACAGCCCCGTCCTCAAGGGCATGCCTTTGCATCTGGTGATGATTGGCGCCGACACCAACGACCAGTGGGAACAGCTGAAAAAAGCCAGGAAAATGCTTGATCCGCTGGGCTCAGACATCACCATGGCTATCCGGGCTGGAGATGTAGAACCGGCCCTGCATGAGTATCAGCAGGAGCATGATATTGATGTGCTGGTCATGGGTGCCTATGGACACTCCAGAATCCGCCAGTTCCTGGTGGGTAGTACCACCACCCAGATGCTCAAGACGGCGACGACGCCACTGGTGATTTTGCGCTGATTTGTGAAAACGTAAAAGGGCAGGATGGGTTATGATCGCTTATCGAAGCGACGTTTCCGTAAATTGGGATGCAAGTCAGTTGGTATAAGGAGGTAGACGTTGGCTGGAAAAAATGTTGTTTGGCACCACCATAAAGTCGGTCGCGCGGATCGGTCTTTAAACAAAAGCCAAAAACCTTGCTTACTTTGGTTCACGGGCCTGAGTGGATCGGGTAAATCGACGGTTGCCAACGCTCTGGATGTGGCGCTGCATGAGCGAGGCTACCATACCTTTTTGCTGGACGGGGATAACGTCCGGCATGGTCTTTGTAAGGATCTGGGTTTTTCCGACACGGATCGGGTGGAAAACATTCGTCGTATCGGAGAGGTCAGCAAGCTCTTTGCAGATGCAGGGCTGATTGTACTCAGCGCCTTTATCTCGCCTTTCGCCAGTGACCGTCGCCTGGTTCGAAACCTGTTTCCGGCCGGTGAGTTCATTGAGGTGTTCATGGATACGCCGCTGGAAACATGTGAAGAACGGGATCCGAAGGGGCTTTACCGGAAGGCCCGCTCTGGCGAGATCAAAAGTTTCACCGGGATAGACTCCCCTTACGAAGCTCCAGCCCGACCTGATATCCGGTTGGATTCCTCGACCATGTCGGTTGATGACTGTGTCGAGACACTGATCGAATACCTACTGGGACGCGGACTGATCTCCCCTAAGGACTGACTCCATGGAGTGGCAGGGCATACTCACGCTGATCACCCTGTTCTCGGTGTTATCGGCGCTTGCAGTGACGCGCGTTTCGGCCGATTTGATTCTGATGGCAGCGCTGGCCTTCCTGCTGATCACCGGGATTCTCGGGCCCGCCGATGCGTTGGCCGGCTTTGGTAATCCGGGTGTGATAACCATTGCCACGCTGTACATCGTTGCCGCCGGGCTAAAGGAAACCGGGGCGGTGCAATGGATCGCCCGGCTGATGCTGGGGCACCCGAAAACCGAAAGGGGGGCCCAATTGCGAATGGTCGCCCCGACCGGACTGCTAAGCGGTTTTATGAATAACACTGCCGTGGTGGCCATGTTCATTCCTGCCATCCAGGACTGGGCTCAGCGCCTCGGGATTCCTGCCTCTAAATTGCTGCTTCCCCTGAGCTATGCGGCCATATTGGGCGGTACCTGTACGCTTATAGGGACCAGTACGAATCTGGTTGTCGATGGCATGTTGCAGAGTCAGATCGGTATCCATCTGGGGCTGTTTGAACTGGCCTGGGTGGGCGTTCCGCTCCTGCTGGTGGGGGGCGCCTTTCTGGTTTTCTTTGCCTCCCGCTTATTGCCCGATCGTGGTGGTGTTTCCGAAGAGCTGGATCAGGTTCGGGAATACGGGGTAGAGGTCGAAGTCATGAGCCCTGGGCCGTTGGTTGGCAAGACCATCGCTGAGGCTGGTCTGCGTGCGCTCAATTACGGTTATCTGACCGAAATTGACCGCGACGGGCGCTTGATTACGGCGGTGGAACCGGACCGGATGCTCCAGGCCGGCGACCGGCTCTACTTTGTCGGGGCACCGGAATGCGCCAGCGAATTGCGCCGGATTCAGGGGTTGAAGCCCGCCAGTGGCAATGTCCACAAGCTCGATGTAGCCAATCACCAGCGTTGCCTGGTGGAAGTGGTTCTGGGGCCAGAATTCCCGGCACTTAACAGGACCATTCGCGATAGTCGGTTCCGGACTCGTTTCAATGCCGTCATTCTCTCGGTATCCCGAGAGGGAAAGCGCGTTTCGGGTAAGTTGGGTGACATCACTTTCCGAATGGGGGATACCTTGCTGCTGGAAGCCAGTCATCAGTTCGTGGAACAGTACCGGTTTCGCCGGGACTTCCTGCTGGTCAGCGCATTGAATGACTCAACGCCCCCGGATTTTCATAAGGCGCCGCGTGCGATTGGCATCCTTGGAATAATGGTTGCAGCCAGTGCATCTGGTCTTCTTACGATCATGGAGGCCGCGTTTGTGGCCGCTGGTCTGATGATCGCGTCTGGGTGCATCACTGCCAGTCGGGCCAGGCGAAGTGTGGATTTGCCGGTGTTGGTCGTCATTGCGTCTTCGTTTGCGCTTGGGAATGCGATGTCCCAAACAGGAGCTGCACAGGTGATTGCCAGCAGCCTGTTAGGTTTAGGCGTTTTGACACCGTGGATAGCCTTGGCTCTGGTGTACTTTATGACGGTGGTATTCACCGAGGTCATTACCAATAACGCTGCGGCTGTCCTGATGTTTCCGATAGCGCATGCCGTTTCTGAGCAGCTTGGAGTGAATTTTCTACCCTACGCAATTGCCGTGATGTTTGCGGCGTCCGCGTCCTTCCTCACACCGCTGGGTTATCAGACCAATTTGATGGTTTACGGGCCAGGGCGGTATCGGTTCGGGGATTACATCCGGGTCGGCTTGCCTCTCGCAGCATTAACCGCTTCGGTGGTCTTGTTTCTGGTCCCGATGGTTTGGAGCTTCTAAAGACCGCCCTGGCAAAAGGCACCGAGGCCCCCCCTTTACACATCGTTCCCCGCCGCCACGCCCGACGCCCAGGCCCACTGGAAATTGTGTCCGCCCAGATGGCCGGTGACGTCTACTACTTCACCGATGAAGTAGAGGTTGGGGCGCTCAAGCGTCGCCATGGTCTTTGATGAGAGCTGGCGGGTGTCGATGCCCCCGAGGGTGACTTCAGCGGTGCGATAGCCTTCGGTGCCAGCGGGCTTGATGGTCCAGTGCCTGAGGGTATCAGCGATTTGTTCGAGGTCGCTGTTTTTGTAGCCTTGCAGTGGGCCGCTCCAACCCTGAAGATCGTTGTAGGCTTGGGCAAATCGCTTGGGCAGGTACTGGGAGAGATAGTTGGCGAGGGTACTGCGCGGCTTGTCTCGCCGCAGGCCGATCAGGTCGTCAAATACATTCTGCGCTGGCAACAGATTAATGACCACTTCATCGCCGGGCTGCCAGAAACTGGAAATCTGCAACATAGATGGGCCACTCAGGCCACGGTGGGTGACCAGCATGGGTTCACGGAAATGCTGGTGATTGCAGCTGGCTTCCACCGGGCAACTGATGCCGGACAGGGGCGAGAGTTGTTCTTTGAGCTCGGGGTGTAATGTAAAGGGCACAAGGCCCGCCCGGGTGGCCAATACCTTCAATCCAAACTGCTGGGCAATGTGATATCCGAAACCGGTGGCGCCCATGGTGGGAATGGAAAGCCCGCCGGAGGCAATGACCAGCGACTCGCAGGAGAGGATGCCGGAACTGGTGGACAGCCGGTAGCCACCGTCAGTTTCTGCAACAGCCGATACCGAGGTTCGCATCCGGATTTCGGCACCCGCCCAATCGCATTCGGTTTGCAGTACATTCAGGATGTCTTTCGCGCTGTCCTTGCAGAACAGTTGCCCGGGTGCCTTCTCCACATACTCCACGCCGTGACGATCGACCAGCTCCACGAAATGCTGTGGGGTGTAGCGTTTCAGTGCCGATATGCAGAAGTGGGGGTTGTCTGACAGGAAGTTGGCTGGGGTGCTGTTCAGGTTGGTGAAGTTACACCGGCCGCCGCCGGACATGAGGATTTTCTTGCCAGGCTTGTTGGCGTGGTCGATCACCAGCACCCGACGGCCACGGTAACCGGCGGTAGCTGCACACATGAGACCCGCCGCACCTGCGCCGATGATGATGACATCAAAGTGATCTAAGGGAATGTTTTTGGCTGAGTCGGTCATAGAGGCTGGCGTGCTGGGCTTGGCCCGGCAGTATACAGCCCGGGCCGTTAATTTTCAGCGGAGCTAGACCGACAGTGTTACCTGTCCTTCCATGTAGAACGCGGCTTGTCCGGCAATGCCCACACGTTCGCCTCTTAATTCGCATTTCAGCACACCGCCCCGGGCCGACAATTGATGAGCCAGCAGCTTGCTGCGTCCCAGCTTCTCCGCCCAGAAGGGGGTGAGCACACTGTGGATGGAGCCGGTGACCGGATCTTCGTCGATGCCAACGGCGGGCACAAAGTAACGGGAGACGAAGTCAGAAACGTCGCCTGGCGCGCTGATGATGACGCCCTGATTGCCCAGCTGCTTCAGGAGACTCAGGTCTGGATTGGCATTGCGCACGGCGGCTTCGTTTTCCACCAGCACCAGATAGTTGGTGTCGTTGGGTACGAATAGCACTTTGTCGCCGGCTTCGGGCATGGCATCGCGCAGCAGGGCCGGCGTCGGGCGCTCTTCGAAGGCCAGGTTGGGAAAATCCAGTTCCAGCCAGCCATCGTCCTGAAGACTCACGCCCAGCGGGCCACTTTTGGATCGAAAGCTGACCTGCTTGCGGGGAAAGTCCAGCTTGTTGAACAGTACCCAGGCGCTGGCCAGGGTGGCATGGCCACAGAGCGGCACCTCGGCGCCCGGGGTAAACCAGCGGATGTGAAAATCCTGCTCGGCGCCTTCTGGCTCCGGAACAATGAACGCGGTTTCCGCCAGGTTGTTTTCCTGCGCCAGCTTCTGCATCACCTCATCCGGCAACCATTCGGTCAGCGGCATGACCGCTGCAGGGTTGCCACCGAAGACCTCACTGGTGAACGCATCCACCTGATAGATAGGGTAAGTGCTCATGGGTGTTCCTCCGTTGTTCCTTGCTGGCGGATGAGTTGCGGGGCCATTGACTGAGATGCCGCCGAGACGTTGCGTTCGGTAAAAAGGGCGAGTTCCAGAGTACTGTAGAGATGGTACTCCGGCAGTGCACCCCTGTATCGCAAAATCCAGTGGAAGGGGTCGGCCATCAGCACTTCAAAGCCAAGGCGTTCCAGCTGTTCGAGGTTACCGGTGATGGCCGCCCAGCTTCCGTGAGTCTGCTCGTCGGACAGCTTGCCCGAGGTCAGGCCAAGAATGTCCTTGCGGGATCCGGTCTGACCGGTACCCGGGCTGCTTGCGAATAGATTGTTGGTGCTCATGGTCGGGATTCCTTCTCCGTGTAGGGTGACACCATTGTCTCGCCGCCGGGCAAACCAGTACAGATTCAGCTAGCATGAAATTGAACCGGTACAGATGGTTTTATTTTGTATCTGTGCTGCAGTGATTCCCGGGTAACTGTACTGCATGGTTGGGCCGGGCTTCTGGCAGGATGTCGTTATGGGAATGCTATACAACCACGTTGCCGACCAGCTTCAGACTCTGATTCACGAGGGCGTTTATCGTGAAGGCGAGCGGCTGCCCGGTGTTCGGGTTCTGAGCCGTCAGTTCAGTGTCAGTGTGTCTACCATTTTGCAGGCTCATCAGACGCTGGAAGGGAGAGGCTATCTGGAGGCCCGTGAACGCAGCGGCTACTTTGTGCGTCTGCCGCGGCTGGATACGCCAGAGCCGACGATGGAGCTGACACGGGCCGAACCGGTACCCGCCACCGCCCGAGAAATGGCGCTGGAGCTTTGTTCGGACGAGCGGACCCAGACCGTGCCCCTGGCGGCCGCAATTCCCCATTCCGATTTTCTCCCGGTCAGGCAGATCCAGCAGGCGACCCTTTGGGCTGCGCGGCACGGCACCGAAGTTCTGGACTATGCCTTTCCCGGCAAAGCCGAGTTCCGCCGCCAGATCGCCCAGCGCATGAATGGTCTGGGCTGTTTGTGCACCGCCGAAGACGTGCTGACCACCAACGGCGCCCAGGAAGCCATGATCCTTGGCCTGCGCTCGGTGACGTCGCCGGGGGATATCGTGGCGATCGAGTCACCGTCTTTCCCCGGCATTCTGCAGGCACTTGAGGTGGTTGGCCTGCAGGTGATCGAAATTCCCTCCCATCCCACCGATGGCCTGAGTCTCGAAGGCCTGCAGCTGGCGCTGGAGCAGTGGCCGGTCAGGGCCTGTATCGTGGTCACCAACCACAGTAACCCGATGGGGGCGAAATTGAGTGACGAACGCAAGCAGGCACTGGTCTCCCTGCTGGATGCGGCGAGCGTTCCGCTGATCGAAGATGACATCTACGGCGACCTGTATTTTGGTGACCAGCGACCGAAGCCCGCCAAGGCCTTCGATCGCACCGGTAACGTGATTTACTGCAGTTCGTTTTCCAAGACCATCTCGCCGGGGCTGCGTCTGGGCTGGATGCTCCCGGGGCGACATTACCCACAGGCGAAGCAACAGAAGTACTTCAGTAATCTGGCGACCGCGAGCCTGCCGCAACTGGCGGTGTCCCGCTTCCTGGAACAGGGCGGTTACGAGCGCTATCTGCGGGTTGCCCGCCAACAGTATCGGGACGCCGTAGAACGCATGCGGGTGGCGGTTGGCCATGCCTTCCCGGAGGGTACGGCGGTCAGCCGACCGCAGGGTGGCTTTGTACTCTGGGTCCAGTTACCCGGAAATGTGTCCGGTACGCGCCTGTATCACAAGGCCCTGGACGAGGGCATCAATATCGCACCCGGTCGGATGTTCTCCATCAGCGACAAGTACGAGAACTACCTGCGTTTGAATGCCGCCAACCCCTGGTCGGAACGGGTGGAGTTCGCCGTCCGCCGCCTGGGTGCTATAGCGAACGAACTGCTGGCGGATTCATAGCCGCAGACTTGGAGTGCACCCACGCCCGGGCCAACTCACTGTCAATTTGGGCCGTTCACTGGTTAACTTGTATACAGCTGGGTGTGGCTGCTCTAACTTGAGCAGCTGCACATGGACTTCTGTGAATAACCAGAACAAGGACAGGAGAGAATCATGACCGTCAGCTACACCCCCGAGGATGTGTCTGTACAGCCACGGCACATGCACTTTGATGTATCCCAGGACCTGAAAACCTGGTGGCACGGTAACGATGCCTTTCGCACCGCGTTCTTTAACGCCCTTTCATTACAGTTTCCGGACGGCGAGCAGCAGTTCATCAACGCGGTGCGTCAGTACCGTGATCAGGTTGACGATTCGAAACTGAAAGAAGAAATCCGGGGGTTCATCGGGCAGGAGGGGCTGCACAGCCGCGAGCACCGCCACTATAACGAAGCACTGAAAGCCCGTGGCTATAAAATTGATGCTCTGGACGCGCGGTTTCACAAGCATATGGAGTGGGTGAAAAGTCTGCCCAGGGACCGCCAACTGGCCGGCACTTGCGCCGCTGAGCACTACACCGCAGTAATGGCTAACGCCATCCTGCGCAACCGTGAGTGGATGGCCGACGCGACACCACAGATGCAACAGCTCTGGCGCTGGCACGCGATCGAGGAGACAGAACACAAATCCGTGGCCTTTGATGTGTACCGGCATTGTGTCGGCAACGAACGGCTGCGGCGCATTGTTTTTTTGTTCGTCACCTACCACTTCTTCAAATACACCCTTATCAATACTTGCAGCCTGCTAAAAACCGACGGCAAGCTCTGGAGCCTCAGAACCTGGCTGGGCGGGCTCAACTTCCTTTGGGGGCGGCCTGGAGTAATACGCAGGTGCCTGCCGGATTTTCTCGCCTACTTGCGCAAGGACTTTCATCCCTGGCAACAGGATAACCGCGATCTTCTGAGCGAGAATCTGGCTGAACTTGAGGTGCCTCAGGCATCGATAACGACAGCTGGTTGATTTTTCCCCAGTTGGCATTTGTGTTCTACGAGCGTTGTCAAAAGTTACACATTTGGCTATTGGTTGGAACTTAAAATAACGATAACAGCGCGACCGGCCAGGGCGCCGAGGCGAAACCCGCGACCAAACCCCGACGTTTCGATGTGGCCGTCGAGAAGGTGATGAATTACGCCATTGGCCGTATTGAGGCCGGACTCTTGACTCCTTACGTCTGCCTTTCCTGTGGCCTGTCCTGGGCCGAAATTGAAGATCTGCCGGGACTGGATCGTCTCCGTGAAACCTGCGAGAAGAATGGCGTTGAGCTCCTGCTTCCCCAGATGGGGATCACCAGTAGTGTCTATATTGGCCCTGGCAGCCTCTGCCTGGCACTGGGCGCGGAATTCCACTCGTTTAACGACTTTCAGTAACCCTCGATTGCCGCGGATCTCTTCCAGCGCGCCCGGGCCTCCAAATCTGGCTGCTCATGGTGTGACGCCCTATGATAAAAATTACTGCAAAGTTGGGCAGGATGTATGTGAATGGAAAAGGCGAGTGGGGGCAAATGACGGGCTTTCGTGGGCATCGGTTACTTCGTAATATCACGTTGGCGCTAGGCATCAGCTTAGGGCCGTCACTCACCTCCATAATGTCTACCTGCGGATGGTTTAGCAGCGGAGTCAGTTACGCTCAAATGGCCCTTAGCCCGGACCAGCCAGAAGGCGTAAGCCCGATTCAGGAAACGGGTATTCCTGAAAATGCCAATATGACCTTGGGCCGTTATGAGCGCGTAAACATTCCGGATGGGCATGCGGTTATCCATGTGTCCGACAGCAAGGGACTGAAGAACGCGTTCAGGCAAGTTGCTGACAACGGAGGACATGGGGCCATTATCTTGGAGGATGGTCAGTATCGTCTGGAGACGACGGTCTACATAAACCATCCAAACGTCATGCTTCTTTCAAAATCCAACGATCCGGAAAAGGTCATCATCCGTGGAAGTGGCATGCAACCTGGCAATCGGGTGAAAAACCTCTTGCATATCAAAAGTTCTGGCTTTGTTCTCGAAGGAATTACGCTGCAACAGGCGGGTAACCACCTGGTTCAGCTTGCAGCAGAGAAAAACGCCGATGTTCCAACGTTCAGAAACTGCATTATCGAAGATGGCTATGAGCAGCTTTTAAAGGTGAGCTTCGATAAGAAAAATCACCCGAGAACCCTCTCGGATAACGGCCTCGTGGAATATTGCGTGTTTCGATATACGGCAGGCATCGGGCCCAATTACTACATTGGCGGTATTGATGCCCACGGCATCCGGGGGTGGGTTATTCGGCATAATGTTTTTCAGAATATTGCCAGCCCCGCAGACCGAATTGCCGAACATGCCGTCCATATCTGGAATAACACTTCGAACAACACCGTAGAAAGCAACGTCTTCATTGATAACGATCGAGCCATTGGTTTTGGCATGCGCATGAACAATCGGCACCCCAATATTATTTACAGCAACTTCGGGGGCAAGATTGTCAACAACCTTATCTATCATGATGACCGCGGGAACCCGTTTTCAGACACCGGTATCATTCTGGAAGATAGCCCTTACACCCTCATCAAGGATAACTGGATTTATTTGGAGCACCGCTATCCCCGGGCGATTGAGTATCGGTTTCCCGAGACCCGTCAGGTCAGGGTGACGGGCAATCAGACTAACAAGCGCATTGCTTCGCGCAACGGTGGCCATGGCGAGCTGGCGAGGAACACTGAGTCCCTTGAACGGAATGCCTTCATG
This sequence comes from Marinobacter sp. F4216, assembly GCF_019931195.1. GTDB lineage: Bacteria > Pseudomonadota > Gammaproteobacteria > Pseudomonadales > Oleiphilaceae > Marinobacter > Marinobacter suaedae. Next base: position 277,825 of record NZ_JAIOUO010000002.1, read on the forward strand.
TTGGAGCTGGAAGATCGCCTTGAATCGCTGAACTTGCCTGGCTTTTGATGCACTGGCGTTAGGGGTAGCAAGGCGGCAGGCTCTGCCGCTCACAGCTTGGCCGCAACGCAACCGGAATCAGCTCCTGAGGCAAATCGGTGCGTTGCGGCTTCGTGTTAGCCTGTCCGGTATCTCATCAAGCCCTACTATCGTTCAGGACATCGAATTATGACGACTGTTGTCACCGATCTGGCGAATGCCCTCCTTGAGCAGCACGTAAAACACGAACTGGCTCAGTTCAAAGGTGCAAAGCTTCACAAATTCCTGGAGCGCGAGGTGGCGGCACTCTATGCCTACACGGACCGGGTAACACTGAACCGTCTCAGTTCACCGGACCAGATTCTGGGCGTGATTCGTCGTCTGGTGGTCGAAATGGAGCTGGATGGCGGTATTCCTGAGATAGCCGGGGACATGGCGACGGAAGTGCTGAACGCTCCGGTGCAGTCACAGACACCTCTGCGGGAAATCCTCAGCCGCGATCAGGTGGCAGAGTTCGTGGAGGAGGCTCTGGAGCTCAAGCATCATCGTAAACGCATGATCAGTGGCATTATGTCACATCCGGTCTACCAGGAGTTGGTGGCCAACGTCGTGTATCAGGGGCTGGTGAGTTACCTCTACGAGGACAACCTGATCACCAAGTCGGTTCCCGGCGTCGGCTCGATGATGAAGTTGGGTAAAAAGATGGCCAACAAGGCGGTACCGGGGCTGGACGAAAGCTTCGAGCGCCGTATCAAGGCCTGGCTATCCGATAGCCTGCCGGGGCTGATCAACCGGAGTGAAGCCTTCCTTAATCGGGCGCTGACCGATGAGGAGCTGAGGGATACGGTGATGGCGGCATGGATTGGCGTTGAAGACCTGAGTATCCAGGAATTGAACGAAGGGCTTGGTGACATCCAGTTGCAGGAGTTCGTCGTGTTGGGTTACGAATTCTGGCTCAGTTTCCGTGAGACTCCCTATTTTGAGGCGTGCTGCGAGGCGGTTGTGAACCGCCTGTTCGAGCAATATGGCGACCGACCAGTCAGCGAGCTCCTGCGGGATGTTGGTGTGTCGGAAACCATGGTTATGGCCGAAGTAGAGGCTCTGGTTATTCCCTTTGTGGACGTGCTCCGGGAGGAAGGTTATCTTGAGAAAGCGGTGCGGCGCCGGCTGTCGTCTTTCTATCGGTCGGCAGCGGTGAAAAAAATCCTCGAACCGGAAGCCTGAGCTGAGAACGCAAGAGGCTTTCACTGACTTTTCAGGTGTGTCATGCCATCCGGCGAGCTTTTCTGGGCCTTTCTGGTCGCTATCACACTGCTAACCATCACCCCCGGCGTCGACACGTTGCTGGTGATTCGCAACACTGGCCGGACCGATTTGAAGGCCGGGATGGTGACCAGTCTGGGTATCTGCAGTGGCCTGTTTCTGCATGCGGCCCTCTCGGCGGTCGGCATTTCCCTGATTCTGGTTCAGACCGCCTGGGCGTTCACTCTGTTGAAATGGGCCGGTGCTTGCTATCTGATCTGGCTCGGGATAGCGAGTCTGCGTCAGGCGGGCCGCCGAGGACGACCCCATGAGCCCAGGGGCGATAAAACCCGGGAAGCTCCCGACCGTTGGCGGGATTTCCGGGAGGGCTTGCTTTCCAACCTGTTTAACCCGAAAGCCGCGCTTTTTTATATGGCGCTGTTGCCTCAGTTTGTAGATCCTGAAGGGCCGGTGCTGTTCCAGTCGCTGCTATTGGCCGGGGTCCATTTCGTCCTCGCCATGCTCTGGCAGTGTGCTGTGGCCGTTGCGGTGTCCCGGTCGCGGCGCTGGGCAATACCGCCCTGGGTTGGCCGGATGATGCACGGAATTACCGGTGGTATCTTTGTCGGCATTGGCGCCAAAGTGGCTATGACCCAGGCCTGAGCAAACGCAAAACGGCCAGATGACAGGAGCTTTGGAGATCTCCCGCATGGAACAGGGAACCGGTTTCCATCAGCAAGACACGGATACGGTCTTTCGCGCACTGACCACGGGCCGGGCCGGCCTGAGTCAGGCTGAGGCCAGGGAGCGCCTTGCGCGTTTCGGGTCGAATCGTCTGCCTGAAGCGCGCCGCCAAAGCCCTCTCATTCGTTTCCTGCGCCAGTTTCATAACATACTTATCTACGTGCTGCTGGCGGCGGCCTCTATCACCCTGTTACTCGGGCACGGGCTCGATACCGCGGTCATTCTGGCGGTAGTCCTGTTGAACGCCGTGGTTGGCTACGTCCAGGAGGGCAAGGCTGCGCGAGCGATTGCGGCTATCCGGCATATGCTGGCGCCCCAGGCGTCAGTTTTGCGGGACGGCAAGCGGTTGTCCATTGCCGGCGACGATGTGGTGCCCGGAGACGTGGTGTTGCTTGATGCCGGGGACCGTGTGCCGGCGGACCTTCGCCTGTTCAAGGTACACGGCCTGCAGATTCAGGAGGCCATCCTGACCGGTGAATCGGTGGCGGTCAGCAAACAGACCAGTCCGGTCGCAGCTGAAACCCTGGTGGCCGAGCGGGACTGCATGGCGTTCAGCGGAACCACGGTGACCGGCGGACAGGGTGCGGGGGTGGTGGTTGCCACGGGCCAACAGACCGAAGTCGGGCGCATCAGTGGCATGCTGACCGAGGTAGATACCCTCCGTACCCCCCTGATAGAGCAGATGTCCGTGCTCGCTCGCTGGCTGACCCTGCTGATCGGTGTCGTGGCCGGCCTGATCCTGCTGTATGGGTATTTTGTGCTGCAGCAGCCTTTTGCCGACGTGTTCATGGCCGTGGTGGGGTTGTCGGTGGCGGCGATTCCCGAGGGCTTGCCCGCAGTGCTCACCATTACCCTGGCAGTAGGGGTTCAGACCATGGCGCGCCGACACGCCATCGTGCGTCGGCTGCCTGCCATTGAAACCGTGGGATCGGTCTCGGTGATCTGCACCGACAAAACCGGCACCCTCACACGCAATGAAATGAGCGTTATCAGTGTGGTGGCTGGTGCCCGGTCATACACTGTGGAAGATTCAGGCTACGCGCCCTTCGGCTGCGTTTGGCTGGACGGTGAAACGCTCGACCCTGAACAGGTGCCTCTGCCACTTAAAACCCTGGTGCGCAGTGCTGTCCTCTGCAACGACGCCGAACTGTCCAGGCAGGGGCAAGCGTGGGAGGTGCAGGGGGATCCGATGGAGGGCGCGTTGCTGGCGCTGGCCGGTAAATTAGATGAAACACCCGCAGAGCTCCGGCGCGCGTGGCCCCGGACTGACGTAATCCCCTTTGATACCGCCAATCGTTTCATGGCCACCCTGAATCATGACCACCAGGGGCATGGCATGATTTTCGTTAAAGGCGCTCCCGAGACGGTTCTGGCTCTCTGCGCGAACCAGCAGGGAAAGGATGGCCGCCCGGTTCCGTTGGACACGGCATTCTGGCAGCGGCGCGCAGAAGAGATCGCCTCCCGGGGGCAGCGGGTGCTGGCGTTTGCGTGTCGCGAAGTTCCGGACAACAAAACCGTGGTGAATCTTGAGGATGTCCGGCACGAATTGCTGTTTGTCGGTATTGTCGGCCTGATGGATCCGCCGAGGGAAGAGGCGATCAACGCCGTTGCCGAGTGCCAGGCTGCCGGTATCCGCGTCAAAATGATCACCGGTGACCACGCCAACACGGCCTCAGCTATCGGTGCCCTCATCGGCCTGGCCAATCACGACGGCACCCTGACCGGGGCTGAGCTGGATAAGCTGAACGACGATGAGCTGGCGGTGGCTGCCCGGCAAGTCAGTGTTTTTGCACGCACCAGTCCCGAGCACAAATTACGGCTGGTGAAGGCCCTGCAGTCAGAGGGTATGACCGTGGCTATGACCGGCGACGGCGTTAACGATGCCCCGGCGCTTCGGCGCGCGGATATTGGCATCGCTATGGGGTGCAAGGGTACAGAGGCGGCCAAGGAAGTGTCGGATCTGGTGTTGGCGGACGACAACTTTGCCTCCATCGTGGCGGCAGTCCGGGAAGGGCGGACGGTGCGCGACAATATCCGCAAGGTGATCGCCTGGACTCTGCCAACCAGCAGCGGCGAGGCCTTTGCCATTATCGTGGCGCTGCTGGTTGGCGTGGCGCTGCCGGTAACACCGGTGCAGATTCTGTGGATCAACTTCATCACTACCGTGTCCCTCGGGTTGGCACTGGCCTTTGAGCCCACCAGTGATAACACTATGCAACGCAAACCGCGCCCCCGCACCGACCCTCTGATCGATGCCAGTGTGCTGTGGCACATCATTCTTGTCTCTTTGCTTTTCCTGTGCGGCGTGTTCGGTATTTTCACCTTTGCCATCGAATCCGGTTACACGCTGGAGCTGGCCCGAACCATGGCCATGAACACGCTGGTGGCGATGGAAATTTTCTATCTGTTTTTCATTCGAACCATGGATGTCCGCTCCCCGAGCTGGACCATGCTGCAGGGGACACCGGTGGTGTGGCTGGCGGTGTTCGGTGTTTTGATCGGCCAGTGTGTGATTACCTACTGGCCGGGGGCGCAGGCAGTGTTCAGTACACGGGCTATGTCGGTCATGGATCTGGCGCTGGTATTGCTGGTGGGCGTGGCGCTGCTGTTATTGCTGGAGGTTGAGAAGCAGGTCCGGATGCGGGTTGGCCGATCGGATTTGCAGTAAACTGGCTGCATCTTGCTTTTAACTCCTAAAATCCCACATCCCCACAGGTCTCAATAATATGACAAAGAAACCGCCGGAGGAGAGACGGACGCGAATGCTGGCAGCCCTGAGCGGCGGATGGGTGGCGGATGCAGCCAGCCTGGGGTTGCACTGGCTCTACAGCAGCGAGCGTATCCTGGACGTGGCCGGTCAGTGCCCGGAGTTTGTTCCGCCTCGAGTGGACTATTTCGATGGGGTGTTTGGCTTCTTCGCTCATGAAGGCAAGAAGCCGGGTGATATGAGCCACTATGGTGCTGCCACAAAAGTACTCACCGACAGTCTTCTGGCCAACGACGGCCAGCTCAATGTCCGGGATTACCAGCGACGTTTTGTGAACTATTTCGGCCCGGGCGGCGGGTGGCAGGGTTTTATCGATAACCCCACCCGGTGGACACTCATCAACCTTGCCGCCAATGAACAGAAAGCCATTGAGGAGGCTTTCGCGTCTATCGACACCGACCTGACGGACAAACAAAAGCGCGTGCTGGTGCAGAAGGTGATGCCCTACGTCCGGCGGCTCAGCGGCGATGCACTGGCGGCCCCTGTTCGGGAGGCAATCAACCTGACCTACAAGGAATCCGGGATTCAGGATGCCGGCGTGTTCCTCGCCCAAACCATTGACCGAAAACTGTCGCCGGAGAGTGGTGCGGACGATACTCAGCTGCCCGCCGTTTCCAAGCTTCCACCGCTGGTTGCTTGCTATGCCGGAAAACAAAATTTGATGGCGCAGGTGGACGCGGCAGTGCGGGTCACCAACAACAGCGATGAGGCCGTTGCCTGGGCGCACTGCACGGCCCGCCTTCTGGAAGGGCTGTTTGTGGGGCAGGCTCTGGCGGAAGCCATGGACGCCGCGGCAGAACTGGCTCCGGATGCAACGAGTTTGGCACGTGCACGAACCAGCGCACCGCTCGATGCAATAAACGCCGGAGATACTTTCGGTCGCACTTGTTATCTGGACGAGGCCATGCCGGTCAGCTTTCACATCATCAGCCAGGCTCAATCCTTTGCCGAGGCCGTCCGTGCCAACATTCACTGCGGTGGCGATTCGTGCGGACGGGCTTGGCTCATCGGGCCTGCCATGGCGGCCATCCACGGAGTCGGGGGTGAGCGGGGCATACCGCTGAGCTGGTTGTCACGGGTTACGGGTGCCGCCGACCTCTATGGCGATCTGGAAGCGTTGATCCCTGGCGAACGTTAAATCCAGCGGCGCACTTCGGACCGGTACTGGTCGTAGGAAGCCCCAAATTTTTCGTGCATAAACCGCTCCTCGGGTGCAATCTGAAAGCGGTTCATGTACACGATGAACGCAGGAAGAAACAGCAGCGCAAGGACGCTGCCCAGATACAGCCCCCAGGCAATCAGTACAAGAAGAAACCCAAGGTACATCGGGTTCCGTGAGTGTTGGTACACGCCGCCCACCACCAGGCTTGCGGATTGCTCCGGGACTCGCGGATCGACGGTCGTCCCCGCGGCTCTGAACTCAAGGACGCCCAGCAGGGCAATACCAACCCCTGCGACAGCAACGCCAATTGCCCACCCTGCCGTGCCGGGTAGGGAGAAAGCCAGGCTTGGGCTGACTCGGGCAATGGCCCACATCCCGACGGCGACGATGATCACCAGCACGACGGGCGGTATTTTAAGCTCGAGTGGTCTCAGATTGGCTTGATCAGAATCCATAGAGCAACAGCTTCCTGTTATTGGCCTGGGTTTCTACTGCGCAGAGTCTCATAGATTTTGTACACTGCGGCCAGTTCGATCTCCTCGGGGCCAAAATCCTCCCTGTCGACTTGCTCGAATCTGCTTATTTGTTCCGCCGTTATATGACTGCGTACCCAGTCTTCCAGAGCCTTTAACAGGACTCTTTCATCCGGCCCCCCCATGCTGGGCCAGTGGACGTAGGGAACCAGTTCGGGATTTCGAATGAAATAAAGAGGGGCGGTTGCCCAATTCTTGTCTGCATTGCCCCGAATGCCAAAATGAAAGCCTTGACCATCATTGCGCTGAAACGAGGCTGATATCGAGCTCCCGTCCGGGCCGAACCGCGCGGAGCTGAGAGACATAGGCGCTTCCAGATCAGGCAATGAGGTTATGTAGTGCTGGAAGCCAATGCCAGCGAGCAACAGCACGATGAGTGTTGCCAGTGCTACCGATTTTCCCATGGTTCTCTCCCAATGCCTGGCCGAATCATACCGGGATTTTCCCCTTTGCCTATACTGCGATTAACCATGGCCGATGCTCCGGGCCGGATTTCAAGTCTGCTAACGAGATACCGAGCGATTTCTATGAATTACGAGCAAAAGTCCGAGGAGATAGACAACAAGCTCCGGCGTGTAACCGATCCGTTCGGTAATCTTATGGTGGATCTGTTTCATTACATCGCTTTGTTTGCCATTGGCGGCGCCATTTTCTGGTCTGCCGTGATGGCCTTTGTTGACATGGCCTCCAAGGGCGGAGCCTCGATCTCCGATATTCTGCTGCTGTTTATCTACCTCGAACTGGGCGCCATGGTCGGCATTTACTTTAAAACGAACCATATGCCGACCCGCTTTCTGATTTACGTAGGCATTACCGCCTTGACCCGAATGCTGATCGGCGACATACAGGCTCACCACCACGACCCCGGCATAGAGCTCCTGTACATCACCGGTTCCATCCTGTTGCTGGCATTGGCCAATCTCGCGGTACGATACGGTTCTCACCGTTATCCGTCGCCGCCGATCCCCAAACCGGGTTCGAGCGTTACCAACGAATAATACGGAGGGATAACCGGTTGGTTCCTACAAAATGCTTTCGAAGCGCCTGCAATAAAAAAGGGAAGCTGAAGCTTCCCTTTTTCATGTGCCGCTGCTGGAGCGAACTCAGCGTTCCAGATGCTGAAGCTTGTTCGGCTTGCCGTCCCACTCTTCAGCGTCGGGCAGAGGATCTTTCTTCTCGGTGATGTTCGGCCACTTGCCGGCGAGATCGGCGTTGATCTCCACGAACTGGACCTGATCGGCGGGCAGCTCGTCTTCAGAGAAAATGGCTTCTGCCGGGCACTCGGGCTCACAAAGGGCGCAGTCGATGCACTCGTCCGGGTCAATCACCAGAAAGTTCGGGCCTTCGTAGAAACAGTCTACAGGGCACACTTCTACACAGTCGGTGTACTTACACTTGATGCAGTTATCAGTAACGATAAACGCCATAATCAGATCCCTGGTCCAGTGGTCTATCTCATCGGGAGCTTGAAAACAGGCTCCAAGGTTATGTTTTTCTGCGCGACATTGTAGGGAGCGGCTTCGAGGGCCGCAAGCGCCCGGCCGGCATATGTTTATGCCAGACCTGAAAACTGTGTGGCGTCCCTCTATTTGCGCAGCAGTTCTTTCAGCTCGTAGAGCCGGTTGAGCGCTTCCCTGGGTGTCAGTCCATCCACATCCACGCTCTTCAGTGCTTCCTCAACGGCGCTTGGCTCCAGCGAGGCGAACATATCGCCCTGGAAGGAGGGCTCGGACGCTGTGGGCTGCTTGGCCTCTGCCTTGGGCGCCGGCTGCGCCGCTGGTGCCTCGCCACCGGCCGGAACGGTGCTGCTCTCAAGGTGCGTTAGCTGATCCTTGGCGTTGCGGATCACGTCCTGGGGCACGCCGGCCAGTTTGGCTACCTGAAGCCCGTAGCTCTGGCTGGCAGGGCCATCGTGCACGTTGTGCAGGAAGACGATGTTGTCGTCATGCTCGGTGGCGGTCAGGTGTACGTTCACCGCGTGCTCCAGATCCTCGGCCAACTGGGTCAGTTCAAAGTAATGGGTGGCGAACAGGGTATAGCAGCGGATGTTCTTCGCCAGGTGCTCGGCGGTCGCCCACGCCAGTGACAGGCCATCGAAGGTGCTGGTTCCCCGGCCCACCTCGTCCATCAGCACAAGGCTGTGCTCGGTGGCGTTGTGCAGGATGTTGGCGGTTTCGGTCATCTCTACCATGAAGGTGGAGCGGCCGCCCGCGATGTCATCTGAAGAGCCCATGCGGGTGAAAATGCGATCCACCGGGCCCAGCACGGCCCGGTTAGCGGGTACGAAACTGCCGGTATACGCCAGCAGGGCAATCAACGCGGCCTGACGCATGTAGGTAGATTTACCGCCCATGTTCGGGCCGGTGATCACCAGCATGCGGCGTTTGGTGTCCATCAGCAGGTTGTTGGGCACAAACGGCTCGTCCAGCAGTTGCTCAACCACCGGGTGACGACCTTCTTCAATATCGAAACCGGGGGATTCGCTGAACTCCGGCGCGGTGAAGCGCAGGCTGGTGGCCCGCTCGGCAAAGTTGGCCAGCACGTCCAGCTCGGACAGAGCCTGGGCGGCATCCTGCAGGGGCGCCAGTTCGGCGGCCACGGTTTCCAACACTTCGTCGTAAAGCGCTTTTTCCCGTGCCAGCGCCCGGCTCTTGGCGCTCAGGGCCTTATCTTCGAATTCTTTCAGTTCCGGGGTGATGAAGCGTTCGGCGTTCTTCAGGGTCTGCCGGCGGATGTAATCAGCTGGCGCCTGATCGGACTGCGCCCGGCTGATCTCGATGTAGTAACCGTGCACCCGGTTGTAGCCCACCTTCAGGGTGCTGATACCGGTACGCTCCCGCTCACGGGTTTCCACGTCCAGCAGATACTGGCCCGCGTTTTCGCTGATGTTGCGGAGTTCATCCAGCTCTTCGTCGAAGCCTTCGCGGATGACACCGCCGTCCCGGATCACCACCGGCGGATTGTCGATCACCGCCCGCTCCAGCAAATCCGCCAGTTGCGGGTATTCGCTGATGATTGTCGCCAGCTTGACGATGTGGTGGGAGTTCACCGGTTTGAGGGTTTCCTGCAGGTCCGGAAGCACCTGGAACGCATCGCGTAGCCGGGCCAGGTCCCTGGGGCGGGCAGAACGCAGGGCCACACGGGAGAGAACTCGCTCGATGTCGCCAACGGCTTTCAGATGGTCATGCACAGGCTCGTAATGGAAACCATCCAGCAGCGCAGAAACGGCCTGCTGTCTTTGCTTTACGGTGTCCACATCCCGCAGCGGACGGTTCAGCCAGCGCTTGAGTTCCCGGCCGCCCATGGCCGTGGCTGTGCGGTCCATGACCCAGGCCAGGGTGTACTGGTGCCCGCCCATCAGGTTGGTATCGATTTCCAGATTACGACGGCTGGCGGCATCGAGGATGACGGCTTCGTCCCGTCGTTCCCGGGTCAGTTTCCGGATGTGGGGCAGGGCGGTGCGCTGGGTTTCCTTGGCGTATTGAAGCAGGCAGCCGGCCGCGGAAATGGCGAGGTTGAGATCCTCGCAGCCGAACCCGGTCAGGTCTCGAACCTGCAGTTGCGAGGTAATCACCCGTCGAGCGGTGTCGGCTTCGAACAGCCACGGGCCCTGGCGACGGATGCCGGTGAAGCCCTCGAGAATTTCCTCGTACGGGAAGTCTTCGCTGATCAGGATTTCGGCCGGGCGCAGGCGCTGCAATTCACCTTGCAGGGCCTCCAGGTTTTCCAGCTCGGAAACGGAAAAACGGCCGCTGGAGATATCCAGTGAGGCAAAGCCAAACTGTTCCCGGTGGCTGTAAATCGCCACCAGAAGGTTGTCACGCCGGTCTTCCAGGAAGGCGTCGTCACTCAGGGTGCCCGGTGTCACGACGCGCACGACCTGGCGCTCGACAGGCCCTTTGCTGGTGGCCGGGTCACCAATCTGTTCTGCGACGGCAATGGATACGCCGGCGCGCACCAGGCGGGCGATGTAGCCCTCGGCGGCATGGAACGGAATGCCGGCCATGGGCACCGGATTGCCTCCTGACTGGCCCCGCGCCGTCAGCGTAATATCCAATAGCTCCGCGGCTTTCTTGGCATCGTCATAGAACAGCTCGTAGAAGTCCCCCATGCGGTAGAACACCATTTCGTTCGGGTGCTCGCCCTTGATTTTGAGGTATTGCCGCATCATCGGGGTGTGCTGGGACAGGTCGGTTTGAGCTGCTGACATGGAGGCTTCCGGATTGACTGCTTTGGATGAGGTGGGCAATTGTAAGAAAATAACCGCCGGGATGAAATGAGGAGAGTGTCATGGTGGCCAGCGATCAGGAATTGAGTCAGGCGGCCGCAAGGCTGGGGGAGCTGCTGGAGTCGCAAGCTCAAACCATCGTTACCGCTGAAAGCTGCACCGGCGGCTGGGTGGCAAAGGCCCTGACTGACCGGGCCGGCTCATCCGCCTACGTACTGGGTGGGCTGGTCACCTACAGCAATGAGGCCAAGCACGACTGGCTGAAGGTCACCAGCGAATCGTTGAACAAGCATGGTGCTGTCAGTGAACCCGTGGTTCGGGAAATGGTGGCCGGGGCGCTGGCGGCATCCGGTGCCAATGTGGCGGTGGCCATCAGCGGTGTGGCAGGACCCGGCGGAGGAAGTCCGGACAAGCCCGTAGGGACAGTATGGTTCGCCTGGGGGTCTAATGCGGATTCCACACAGGCCGTGTTGAAACAGTTCCAGGGCGACCGCGATCAGGTGCGCCGGCAGGCGGTGCTCTTTGCGCTGCAGCAGGTGCATGACTATCTGCAGGAAGCCTGAATCCCGCTCCTGAAAAAGACGTTCACAGGAAGACACGCAAAGGGGGTTGGTCTCTTTTTCGGGGTGTGTTTTAATACTGTGCAAATATACAGGAAAGCGCTGTATCTGCTGTACAGCTTCCCAATCATTCGATTGAGCTACCGGTTGGGCCAGGTAACGGGTAGCAACGCCAACAGAGGGTTTTGCACTGATGGAAGATAACCGCAAGAAAGCACTTAGCGCAGCACTGGGCCAGATCGAGCGTCAGTTCGGTAAGGGCGCCGTGATGAAAATGGGTGATCAGCCCCGTGAAGCCATTCCTGCGGTTTCCACCGGGTCCCTCGGGCTGGACGTTGCACTGGGTATTGGTGGCCTGCCATACGGTCGTATCGTCGAGATCTATGGTCCGGAGAGTTCCGGTAAAACCACACTGACCCTGCAGGTGATCGCTGAAGCCCAGAAGCAGGGCAAGACCTGTGCCTTCGTGGACGCCGAGCACGCTCTGGATCCGGTCTACGCTGAAAAGCTGGGCGTGAATGTGGACGACCTGCTGGTTTCCCAGCCGGACACCGGTGAGCAGGCGCTGGAAATCGCCGATATGCTGGTTCGCTCCAATGCGGTAGACGTGATCATCGTTGACTCCGTGGCGGCCCTGACGCCGAAGGCGGAAATTGAAGGCGAAATGGGCGACAGCCACGTGGGTCTGCAGGCCCGTTTGATGTCCCAGGCGCTGCGTAAGCTGACCAGCAACGTGAAGAACGCCAACTGCCTGATGGTCTTCATCAACCAGATCCGCATGAAGATTGGTGTGATGTTCGGCAGCCCGGAAACCACCACCGGTGGTAACGCGCTGAAGTTCTACTCCTCCGTCCGTCTGGACATCCGTCGCATTGGTGCGGTCAAGGATGGCGACGAAGTGGTGGGTAACGAAACCCGTGTGAAAGTCGTTAAGAACAAGGTGTCTCCGCCTTTCCGTCAGGCCGAGTTCCAGATCATGTACGGCAAGGGCATCTACCACATGGCCGAGGTTCTGGACATGGGCGTGAAGGAAGGGTTTGTGGACAAATCCGGTGCCTGGTACTCCTACAACGGTGACAAGATCGGCCAGGGCAAGGCGAACGCCTGCAAGTTCCTGGAAGAGAACATGGACCTGGCTACCGAGATTGAAGCCAAGGTGCGCGACAAGTTGATGCCGAAGCCTGAGAGCAAGAAAAACGCGGCTGAAACGGCTGAACCGGCTGAAGCGAACGGCGAACTGCTTTAAGTCCTGTTCGAACCCTGCGCCTTTCTCCTGTCCTTTGGGGCGATTGCGCAGGGTTCAAACCCTATCCCCCGCTTGTGTTGACCTCCCCCTCTTATCCTCTGAGTAATGGGTGCATTAGTTTATCTAATGCAACGGCCTAATAATCGTCGTTTTACGCCCGGCTGAACCGTTTCTATGCTGAAGGTTCAGAACCCAGGGGAGTCGATGTTATGTCCGTCCATCAAGCAGCTATTCATTGGCAACGCGCTGACCACGAATCTGAGTCCGGCACATACTCCCGGAATCACAGTGTCACCTTGAGTGGCGGCCAGCAGCTCAATGTTTCGGCCTCTCCTGAATTCAAGGGAGACCCTGAATGTGCCGATCCTGAGCAAATGCTGATCAGCGCTGTATCCAGTTGTCACATGTTGTTCTTCCTGGCCATCGCCGACTTTCAGGGCTATCAGGTGGAGTCCTATGAGGACGATCCAAAAGGCTACCTGGAAAACCTGGAAACGAAGGGCAAGGCGGTGACCCGTATTGAGCTGTCGCCGCGAATCACCTTCGGCGGCGACAAGATGCCTGACCAGAAGGCGCTGGAGAGAATGCACACCAGCGCCCACAGCAACTGTTTTATTCGCAACTCGATCAAGGCGGACGTGACAATCAACTATCTTTAGAACAGCTATCCTTAATCAGGATTTGTGAACGGGGATTCCTGGCGGAGACGATTTATGAATGACGTTCAGCTGGTGGAGGACGAGCTTCTCAGGGAAGACAAGGATGGGGCTGTCTATCTGACGTTAAACCGTCCGGACAAATTCAACACCCTGTCCGAATCCTTGCTGGCTTCCTTACAGCGCGAATTGGATAACATCGCCTCCGACCCGGCGGTGCGTTGCGTGGTTATTGCGGCCACGGGGAAAGGTTTCTGTGCAGGGCACGACCTTCGGCAAATGCGTGCCCATCCGGATCATGGTTACTACCAGTCGCTTTTCCGGAGCTGCAGTGGGGTGATGCAGGGCCTAGTCAACCTGCCGGTGCCGGTGATTGCCAGGGTTCAGGGCATGGCGACGGCGGCCGGGTGCCAGCTGGTGGCAAGCTGCGATCTGGCCATTGCCGCCAGATCCGCGACGTTTGGCGTATCCGGCATCAACGTCGGCCTGTTCTGTTCCACCCCTGCTGTGGCCCTGTCCCGCAACATCAACGCCAAGCGTGCGTTCGACATGCTGGTGACCGCTGATTTCATCGACGCAGACACGGCTCTGGACTGGGGGCTGTTGAGTGGTGTCGCTGACGATGCCGACCTGGATGCGGCCGTCGCTGCCAAGGTGGCTAAGATTCTCTCCAAAAGCCCGGCGGCGATCAGATTTGGCAAGGCCATGTTCCATCGCCAACGGCAGATGTCGCTGGCGGAGGCCTATGAGTTGGCGGGTGAGGTCATGGCGGACAACATGATGAATGCCGATGCGCAAGAGGGCATTGATGCGTTTCTCGAGAAGCGCAAGCCAACATGGGAGCAACCGGGCCACTGACAACGGCGTGGTTCGGTCCAGCCGAGAGAATGAGCGATGAAGGATGTCAGCCAGTTCGATGAAGGCCTGGATAAGAACGAGGCCAATCACGTACCTCTTTCGCCACTGAGCTTTATCAGGCGAGCTGCGGCGGTTTATTCCGACAGGACGGCGGTGATCTCAGGCGATACACAGTTCACCTGGCAGCAGACGTACGCCCGTTGCTGTCAGCTGGCCTCTGTTCTGAAAAGTTTCGACATCGCCCGGGGCGATACGGTAGCAGCCCTGTTGCCCAATGTGCCCGCGATGTATGAAGCCCACTTCGGTGTGCCAATGGTCGGCGCGGTGCTCAACGCCATCAATATCCGTCTCGATCCGGCAACCGTGGCCTTTATCCTGGATCACAGTCGGGCACGGCTCTTGTTGGCCGACCCGGAATTTGCGGATGTGGTTGAGAAAGCTCTTGGTCAGATGGAAGGGGCTCCTCCGATCATTATTAATGTTCCGGATGCCACGCAGGGCCGGCAACCACCGATCAGCGAGCTGGACTATGAAACCTTACTGGCCCAACAGCCAGAGACCCCGGCCTGGGCGCTGCCCGGCGACGAATGGGACGCGATCGCCCTTGGCTACACCTCCGGTACCACCGGCAACCCCAAGGGCGTGGTGACTCACCATCGTGGTGCCTACCTGAATGCCGTCAGCAATGTTCTGTCCTGGAGTCTGCCAGCCAGGGTGACCTACCTGTGGACGCTGCCCATGTTCCACTGCAATGGCTGGTGCTTTCCGTGGACGCTGGCAGCCATCGGGGGCACCAGTGTCTGCCTGCGGCGAGTCGATCCGGCCCTCATCCTCCAGCTGATCCGGCAGCACCGGGTCAGTCATTACTGCGGCGCCCCCATTGTTCACGCCATGATTGCTGATGCGGCCCTTGCAGCGGGCGAGACTTTCGAACATCCGGTGTCCGGGCTGATCGCGGGTGCGCCGCCGCCGGCCTCGGTGTTCGAGCGCATGGAAAAAATCGGCGTAGAACTCACCCATGTTTACGGGCTGACAGAGACCTACGGCCCCGCGACCGTGTGTCCGAAGCAATACGATTGGGTGGATCAATCGCTTGAAGAGCGTGTCCGGCTCAATGGTCGTCAGGGGGTTACCTATCCGCTGGAGGAGGACGTAACCGTGCTGGACCCGGACACCATGGAACCGGTGCCTGCCGACGGCCAGACCATGGGCGAGATCATGTTCCGGGGCAACATAGTCATGAAGGGCTACCTCCGGAATCCCGAAGCCACCGAGAAGGCCTTTGCCGGCGGCTGGTTCCATTCCGGCGACCTCGCGGTGGTCGAGCCGGATGGCTATATCAAGATCCGGGATCGCTCAAAGGATGTGATCATTTCGGGCGGGGAGAACATCTCTTCCCTGGAAGTGGAGGAGGTGGTTCAGCGGCACCCGGAGGTCGAGTTGGCCGCCGTCGTGGCAATGAAGGACGAAAAATGGGGGGAGGTCCCTGCCGCTTTTGTTCAGTTGCGCTCGGACAGTGCGTTGACCGAAGAGGCGCTGATCGCGTTTTGCCGGGACAAAATCAGTGGTTTTAAAGTGCCCAAGACAGTCATTTTTGGCGCGCTGCCCACCACGTCGACGGGAAAAATCCAGAAGTTCCTGCTGCGAAAGCAGCTTGATGACGGCCTCTCGGCCTGACTGGTTGTGTCCCGACTGCCCCCGCTGATTGCGCTGTCTTACTTTGAGGTCGCTGCGCGAACCGGCAGTTTCGCAGCGGCTGCCAAGGAACTCCACGTGACTCCCGCGGCCATCAGTCACCAGATCAAGGCGCTGGAAGATTATCTCGGTGTTGAACTGTTTGTCCGCCATCACCGGCGGGTCAGTCTGACGCCTGCTGCTCGAGTGGCCCTGCCTGAACTGCAGGAAGGATTTCAGGCGTTGGGCCGGGCAGTGGACCGGATTCGCTCCCACGATGAGGCCAGCCTGATCGTCACCGTGTGCTCCGAGCCATTGTTTGCGACGAAGTGGATTGTGCCTCGCCTGCACCGGTTTTACGCCCGTTGCCCGAAAGCCGAAGTCCGTTTGCAGGCCAGCCTGCACACTGTCGATCGAAGCCCGGACACGGCTATTGGCATCAATGATCTCAAGCGCGCGGGTATCGATGTCTCCGTTCGGCTCGGTTACGGTCGCTATACCGGCATCGAGGTGCAGCGTCTTATGGGCGTTGAGCTGGTGCCCCTGAGTACCCCGGAACTTGCCAGCATGGTCAGCGATGTTGGCACACTGGCAGCTTGCTCGTTGCTCTGCGACGGCACGCTCACACGACTGGACAAGCCCTGTGGCTGGCGCCAGTGGTTTCATCAGCAGGGCGTTGATGTCGGTCCTGTGCGTGAGCTTCGGTTCGGTAACGGATTGCTGACACTGGAGGCGGCCATGGCTGGCCAGGGGGTGATGCTCGGCAGCCGGGCGCTTCATCATGGTGAGCTGGCGGCCGGAAAACTGGTGGTTGCCTTTGATCGTCCGCTTGACTGCGGTCTGGCCTACTTCGCGGTCAGTGCCGGGCCCGGTAAAGAGCGCTCAATCGCGACGATGTTCCGAGAATGGTTGCTGGAGGAAGCGCACCTGCCCGGTGCCCAGTGAGCATCTCGAATGCTGCGATCGAACTTGCATGCCGTTCATTCTCTGATTTACTGAATAGACGCAATCTCGGGGGTGTCTCTGCTTCGGTGAGGGGAGTCGTGGTGGCGATTGCACGCTAAAGAACTTTCCACCAGACAGGACATCGTTATGAAAAGGTTGCGCCCCACTGCCATTAGAGTGGCTCTGATCAGCTGCTTCGCTCTCGCATGTTCCCTCGCCCACGCTCAGTCGGACAAACCCAACATCCTGGTGATCTGGGGTGATGACATCGGCTGGCAGAATCCCAGTGCTTACCACCGGGGCATGATGGGGTACAAGACGCCCAACATCGACCGCATCGCCAACGAGGGCGCCCTGTTCACTGACTGGTATGGCCAGCAAAGCTGTACTGCAGGGCGTGCGGCATTTATTACCGGCCAAAGCCCCTACCGGACAGGGCTTTTGAAAGTCGGGTTGCCAGGTGCCAAAGAAGGACTGTCAGAGAAGGACCCGACCATCGCCGTGTTGCTCAAGGAACACGGCTACATGACGGGCCAGTTTGGTAAGAATCACCTGGGTGATCTGGATGAGATGTTGCCCACCAATCACGGATTCGATGAGTTCATGGGCAACCTGTACCACCTCAATGCCGAGGAAGAGCCAGAGCATCCCGACTATCCCAAGGATCCGGAGTTCAAGGCCCGCTTTGGCCCCCGGGGCGTTATCAAGAGCACTGCGGGTGGTGATATCGAGGATACTGGCCCGCTGACCAAGAAGCGCATGGAAACCATTGATGATGAGGTCACGGAAGTTGCACTGGACTTCATGGAACGAGCCCATGCAGAAGATAAACCTTTTTTCCTGTGGTGGAATTCCACGCGTATGCATGTGAATACCCATCTCAAGCCTGAGTCCGAAGGTGTGACCGGCCTGGGGGTGTATGCCGATGGCATGGTCGAACATGATGGACATGTGGGGCAGTTACTCGACAAGCTGGATGAGCTGGGGCTGGCTGATAACACCATCATCATGTACTCCTCTGACAACGGTGCGGAAATCTTTGCCTGGCCAGACGGCGGCATGACACCGTTCCGGAACGAGAAGAACTCCAACTGGGATGGTGGCTACCGTGTGCCCACGCTCATCAAATGGCCGGGCGTGATCGAGCCGGGATCCGTCTACAACGATGTCTTTTCACACGAGGATATGTTGCCCACCTTGCTGGCAGCGGTCGGTGATACGGACATCAAGGAAAAGCTGCTCGAAGGCCACGAAGCCATGGGTCGGGATTACAAGGTCCACCTGGATGGCTATAACCTGCTCCCCTATTTCAGCGGGGAGGTGGAAGAAGGGCCCAGGAAGGAATTCTTCTACTGGACCGACGATGGCGACCTGGCGTGCCTGCGCTTCGGCCGTTGGAAACTGGTGTTTATGGAGCAACGGGCCCACGGCTTCGAAGTCTGGCAGGAGCCGCTCGTGACCTTGCGAGTGCCCAAGTTGTTTGACTTGCGCGGCGACCCGTTTGAGCGGGCAGACCACGATTCCGAAAACTACGCCATGTGGCGGTTTGACCGGGCCTTTGCGCTTTTGCCTGGCACCGCCTACGTGTCCAAGCACTTGGAAACCTACAAGGAATTTCCGCCTCGCCAGAAGCCCGGCAGCTTTAATCTGGAGAATGTACTGGAAGTGCTGCAGCAGAATAATGGTGGCTGATTGCCACTTCACTTGACTGCTACGTTACACGGGCGGTGTATGAAAAAAACATGGATTCAGGCGACGTATCGTCGCCTGCCATGGGCTCTGGCGATGGTTTGGTTATGGGGGCAGGCCGGTCCCGTTTATGCGGATCGGCCCGATCCGCCAAAGCTGATCCTGCAAATCACGGTCGATGCGCTCAGGGCAGACTTGCCCGCGCGTTACCGCAGCGTATTGGGGGAAAGCGGATTTCAGTGGCTTTGGGACAATGGGGTTACCTACACCAACGCTAATTATCGCCACGCCAACACAGAAACCATCGTTGGACACGTGTCTCTTGCTACCGGTGCGCCGCCTTCCCGTCACGGGATGATCGGTAACGTCTGGTTTGATCGGGAGCAGGATCGTCTGGTTTACAACATTGAGGATGCCGACTACCGCCTGTTGACGGTCGGGGCCGATGTGGATGATCAGACGGAAATAGACCCCACGCAGAAGGCGGCAAAAGTGGACGGCCGGTCGCCCAGAGCGATACTGACCTCTACGTTCAGTGACGAACTGGCACTGCACTCGAACGGGCGGGCCAAAATCTTTGGTGTCTCAGTCAAGGATCGCGGTGCCGTCTCATTGGCAGGGCAGGCCGGTAAGGCGTTCTGGTTTTCCAAAGCCAGTGGCGAGTTTGTGACCAGTACTTATTACTATGATGAGTACCCGCAGTGGGTGATCGACTGGAATGCCAGTAAGCCGCTCGACGCGTACGTTGGCAAGGCCTGGGAATTACTTCTTGAGGCGGATTCCTACCAGTTCGGAACATCCGACAATCAGGATTTTGAAACCGATTTTCCGGGCTTTGGACGGACCTTTCCCCACGCCTGGGGCGCTGCCGATGATAAATATCTGACTACCCGGCTCACCCTCAGTCCGGCCGGCGACGAACTTACGCTCGACTTCGCCAAGGCGTTGCTGGATGCCGAGAGCCTTGGTCAGGATGACGTGACCGACTACCTCGCTGTCAGTTTCTCTTCCACGGACTACGTGGGTCATATCTTTGGTGCATCCAGTCTGGAGCAAGAAGATAACCTTGCAAGGCTGGACCGTACTCTGGCTGATCTTCTGCAGTTCGTGGATGATCGGGTCGGGTTGGAACACACCCTCGTCGTGCTCTCGGCGGACCATGGCCAGCCAGAAGTGCCCGGGCACATGGAGACGTTGGGTATTACCACGGCCCATTACTTTGATATCGAAGGGCTGGATAAAGCTCCGGCGATTGCGACCCTGAAAAAGGAGTTCGGTATCGGTGAGGAGCTGGTGGAGGCGTTCTTTCCACCCTATCTCTATCTGAACGATAAGGTCATTAGCGATCATGGGTTGGATAAGGCGCAGGTCGAACGAACCCTGGCAGAGACGTTGATGACGTTTGAAGGGATTGCTGTTGCCATACCCAGTGGTGCGTTGCGTTCTGGTCAGTTACCCCGGGCTGCAGCGTTGGATCTGGTGCTGAATAACTACAATCCCCGCAGGTCAGGGGACATTTATGTAGTGTTTGCTCCCAACGTTTTCATCAACGATTTCGACGGATTGCAGGTGGCATCCACCCATGGTTCGCCCTGGCGGTACGATACTCACGTGCCGGTGATCTTTGCTGGGTATGGCCTTGGATCGAAAACTGTAAGTCGCGATGTCACCCCTTACGACATTGCACCCACGCTTTCTACATTGCTCGGCGCCCGGCAGCCATCCGGTGCCGTTGGCAGGGCGTTGTCGGAAGTTCTGGGTGAGTAGGGCGGCAGTTGACCCTCTAAAGAAAAAAGGAATGTGTTCTCCAGTTGATCTGCCTTCGTGCGGCAGACGGCACTGGTTATGACTGTTGTATGGCCACAGGCCTGTGCGTAGGCTACTGGTAGTCAAGATATTCTGGAGCCAGTATGAGTGCGCGCCGAAAACTTCTGATTGTTGCCCATGCCCCTTCACCGAACACCCTGAAACTGAGGGAAGCGGCAGAACAGGGTGCCCGCCACGAAGACATTGAGAATGTGGATGTGACCGTTCTGGCCCCTCTTGATGCCGGGCCGGAAGATGTGCTGACCTGTGATGCGATTATCCTGGGCACTACAGAAAATCTTGGGTACATGAGTGGTGCGCTCAAGGACTTCTTCGATCGCAGCTACTATCCCTGTCTTGAGAAAACCCAGGGCCTCCCGTTCGCCTATTACATCCGGGCGGGGCACGATGGCACGGGTACGCATCGAGCGATTGAAAGCATCACCTCAGGGTTGCGCTGGAAACGGGTCCAGGATCCCCTGATCTGCCGCGGTGAGTATCGGAACGAGTTTGAGCATCAGTGCCGGGAGCTTGGAATGTACGTGGCGGCCAGTCTGGATGCCGGCTTGATCTGAAAAGAAATGCCTAGCTGGCGTAGCGGTTGTAGAAAGCTTCAATGCGGGACAGGGCGTTATCCACCTCCCGTGAGTAGCATTTCTTTTCCAGGCAGTAGCTGAACTGCAGGCTTAGCCGGTAGCCGGTTTGAAAGCGCTGGCATCGGACCACCTTGGCGCTTACCCGGGATTCACTGATGTACTTGCCATCAAAGTCCAGGCTTATCCGCGAGCCGGTCTCGATGGGGCGGGGGCAGAGAACCGCCATACCATAGCGGTTGAGGTCGAGGCAGGTTACCGTGGTAGGCGACTTGCTGCGTCGAAAAAATCCCCGTTCACGCATCTGCACTTTCAGGCAGGATGCCGGGTATCGTTGCTTGATTCTGCGATCTTTCAATTCCGTGGTCATCGCCGCGCGTCCATGGCTCATTGTTGTTCTTGCCGGTGTTGTCCTTCCCGGACTTGAAACGGGAACCGGAAATAAAGTGTAGATCTGGAACAATTGTCTGAAAACGCCACAGGGTGATTTTGTGAGCCAGGTGGCAATTTTGTTGAGCAGGCTAATGAATTGGTCCTGGCTCCAATTAGCCGGTCACACGCGACACAGATCGTTGCAGACTCTACAATGTCCGCCCAAAGCGACAAACGTTACAGGATCAAACCTTGAAGTCATTGCCCCTGCACCAGTTGTATAAAGCCTGTGCTCTCAAAGACCTGCCCTTCAAGACCACCCGGCAGCTGGAGCCGCTGTCTGAAATTGTTGGCCAGAACCGGGCCCAGGAAGCCGTGCGTTTTGCCCTGGCCATGCCCCATGGTGGCTACAACGTGTATGCGGTAGGTCGCAATGGGCTGGGTAAGCGGACCATGATGCTTCGTTATCTGGAACACCACGTGGACACCGATCAGCTGGCTCATGACTGGTGCTACGTGGCTAACTTTGATGATCCGCGGGAACCCCGGTTGCTGAAACTGCCTGCCGGGAAAGGCGCCCAGCTCAAGCAGGATGTGGAAAAACTGATGACTCGCCTGGTCAAAGTGGTTCCGCAAACCTTTGACAACGACAGTTTCCTGGAACGTTCCGAGCAATTGAAAAACGAACTTGCCCAGAAGCAGGAAGACGAACTGGAAAAAATCGCGGCTCAGGCAAAGCGAAAGAAAGTAAGCCTGACCGTCACCACGCCGGGCGGTTATCGGCTGGTGGCCATGAACGGTGAAGAACCCCACACCGCCGAAACGTTCCAGGCCTTGACAGACGAACAGCGCGCGAAGTTTGAAGAGGACATCAACAAGCTTGAGAAAAGGCTTCGTCAGGTTCTGCGCAAGCTGGCGGACTGGGAACAGGAATATGCCGACAAGCATCAGGCCCTGAACAAGGAAACCCTTGAAGGGGTTTCCGGACACCAGATCGACGAGTTAATCGAGAAGTACAGCGATCTCCCGGATGTTGTCGCCTTTTTCGAGTCTGTTCGTGAGGATATGGCAGAAAATCTCGATGTTTTTCTGGATGAAAACGAAGAGCATGCCGCCATCGCCTATGCCTCGCTCGACAAGAAAATGCCGCGGCGTTATCTGATCAATCTTCTGGTACACCAGAAAACCAACGAGGTGCCGGTGGTGGTCGAGGACAATCCCACCTACCACAACCTGTTCGGCTACGTGGAAAACGTCACCTACAAAGGCACCGTATTTACTGATTATTCACTGATCCGGCCGGGCAGCCTGCACCGGGCCAACGGTGGTTATCTGCTGATGGATGCCATCAAGGTGCTGGAGCAGCCCTACGTGTGGGACGGTCTCAAGCGAGCCATGCGGTCCCGCTCTATCCAGATCAACTCCCTTGAGCGGGAGCTGACCCTGTCGGGCACCATCTCCATTGAGCCGGAAGCCGTGCCACTGGATGTGAAAATCGTCCTATTTGGCGATCGGGAAACCTGGATGCTGCTGCAGGAATACGACGCGGAGTTCTCGGAACTGTTCCGGGTCACGGCGGACTTTGAGAATGAAATGTACCGCACGGATGAAAGCCAGCTGCTGTACTCCAAGTTTATTGCCAGCCTGGTCAGCGAGAAGAAGCTGCTCCATTGCAGCAACAAGGCGGTGGCGCGGGTGATCGAATACAGCGCCCGGGTGGCTGAGCATCAGGACCGGCTCTCGCTGCACGCGGCCGACATCGCCAACCTGCTGCGGGAGTCGGATTTCTGGGCGCGCCAGACCGGCGCCAAGCTGATCAGTGATGAACATGTGGAGCGGGCGCTGGAGAGTGCCCGGTACCGGAGCAGCCGGATTCGTGATCAGCTTTATGATTCCATCCGCGACGGGTCGACGCTGGTGGATACCACCGGTACCCGGATTGGTCAGTTGAACGCGCTCTCGGTGCTGTCTACTGGTGGCTTCGAATTCGGGCTGCCAAACCGAATCACTGCAACCTGCTACTATGGAGATGGGGCAGTGATGGATATTGAGCGGGATGCCAAGCTGGGCGGTAATATCCATTCCAAGGGGGTAATGATTCTTACCTCATGGCTGGCTGCGCATTTTGCTGTTAAAGACCCCATGCATCTTTCCGCGAGCATCACGTTTGAGCAGAACTACGGCGAGGTGGACGGCGACAGCGCCTCGATGGCGGAATTGTGCGCACTGATCTCTTCGCTGGCCGATCTGCCGGCGCGACAGGATCTGGCGATGACGGGGTCGGTGAACCAGTTCGGCGACGTTCAGCCGATTGGAGGCGTCAATGAGAAGGTGGAAGGGTTCTTTGCCACCTGCCAACTCAAAGGTGGTCTTACCGGCACACAAGGCGTGATTGTTCCGCAGAGTAATGTGCAGAACCTGATGCTGGACAGCGAGGTGGTGCAGGCCGTGAGAGACGGTAAGTTCGCAGTGTACGCTGTCAGCCATCTTGAAGAGGCTGTCAGCCTGATGCTCGGCAAGCCGGCAGGCAAGGCGGACGAGAACGGACGGTATCCGAAGCAGAGTGTGTTTGGCATCATTCAGCAACGACTTGAAGCGTTGCGCGAACACGAACGGCAGGAAAGTGCCCGGGACGAACACAAGGATCCCTCGATCCACTGAGGGACCGGATAAAAAAGGACAGGAGAGAACACTCACATGACTGATATCCAGCAGACCGTATACATAGTAGAAGACGATGAAGCAGTTCGTGATTCATTGGAGCTGCTGCTGAAATCGGACGGTAAATCGGTTAAGCCCTACGAGAACGCCATGGCTTTCCTGAAGGACTATTCCGACCAGATGGCCGGATGCATTGTGCTGGATATCCGCATGCCGGGTATGGATGGGATGGAGTTGCAGAAGAAACTGAACGAAAAGCATTCCATTCTGCCCATTATCTTCGTAACCGGCCATGGCGATGTGCCCATGGCGGTTGATGCCATGAAAGAAGGTGCCGTGGATTTCATCCAGAAGCCCTACCGGGAAGAGGCCTTGCTGGAAAAAATTGAGGCGGCGCTGGCCCAGGACCGCGAGCAGCGTAAATCCCTCGACGAAAAGCAGGAAATCATCCGTCGCATCAAGACCCTCACCCCACGCGAGCATGAAATCATGGATCGAATGATTGCCGGGCAGGCCAACAAGGTGATCGCCATTGAACTGGAGATCAGCCAGCGAACGGTTGAGATCCATCGTTCCCGCGTCATGCACAAAATGGGTACCCATTCACTGGCCCATCTGGTTCGTATGGTATTGTCCGTAAAGGACCTTATCGACGCGAGGTGATGTTGCCGTCATGATACGGAGACGTTTCTAAACCGGCCCCGTTAATATGACTGAATCTGTCAGTGCGAACTCGGAGGTGACGGTTCTGTTGGTGGACGACAATCCGCAGAACCTCAAAGTCCTCTACGAGACCCTGAAAGACAAAGGCTACCGCCTGCTGATCGCCAATGAAGGCGAAAAAGCGTTGGATCTTGCCCACCGGCATCAGCCGGAAGTGATTCTGCTCGATATCATGATGCCGGAAATGGACGGTTATGAGGTGTGTCAGCGCCTGAAAGCCGATCCCGCCACCGCCGACTGTGCGGTGGTGTTCTTATCTGCTCTTGATGATCTGCAAGCCAAAGTAAAAGGCTTCTCCCTGGGGGGGGCTGATTATATCTCCAAGCCGTTCCAGTCCCTGGAAGTGATTGCCCGGGTGAAGACCCATGCGCAGGTCATTCGCCTTGAGCGCCAGTTGCAGGCTCGCAACCGTGAACTTCAGAGTGACCAGACTCGGATTCTGAACTCCATCAGCGAGGGCATTTATGGTCTGGATGAGCACGGCAACATCGAATTCGTGAACCCTGCCGCGGCACTGATCGCCCGCAGTACCGTGGATGAACTGGTTGGCCGCAATTTTTTTGAGCTGCATTTCCCAGACTCGCAGGAATCCGATACCCTTCCGGTGCAGGCCACCTGTCGCCAAGGTGTGGCCGAAAACCAGCGCAACATTCCCATGGCCCGGGTCGATGGCAGCCGGTTCCCGGCAGAGTATCGGGCCACGCCCAAATTGGACAACGAAGAGTTGCATGGTGCGGTCGTTGTCTTCCGTGACATCACCACGGACCTGGAAAACGAAGCCGCACTGGAAGAGGCGCAGGCTCTGGTTCAGGAGCAGCGGGACCAGTTGGCCCATACCTCGCGCCTGACCACCATGGGTGAAATGGCGGCGGGCTTTGCCCATGAGGTGAACCAGCCGCTAACGGCCATTACCAATTATGCCCGCGTCGCCAAACGCATCATGTCGAAGCAGGAAGCCCCTGACATGTCGCTGCTGGCCGAAACCATGGACAAGATCGAAGCTCAGTCACACCGGGCGAGCGAAATCATTCGCCGTATTCGTCGGTTTGTGAAGAAACCGGCGACCGGCAAGGAAATTCTCTCTGTGCCCGCCTTGCTTGAGGACACGCGCCAGTTTGCCGAGGTAGACATGCGCAACAACGAAGGTGGCATTGAGCTGATGGTTCCGGACGCTCTGCCGGACGTGTTGGCCGACCCGATTCAGGTTCAGCAGGTGGCCCTGAATCTGATTCGCAATGCGCTGGAAGCCAGCCGCAGTGCGAGCGTAGTCCAGCCGGTCAAGGTCAGCGCGGAACTGGATGGAGCCGGCTGTGTCCGTGTTCAGGTTCGGGATCATGGCGTTGGTCTGCCGGAAGATGCGGAAGAAAAGCTGTTCTTGCCGTTCTACACCACCAAATCCGACGGAATGGGCATTGGCCTGGCCACATGCCGTTCGCTGATTCAGGCGCAAGGTGGGGACATAGGGTTTGATCGTCCCGAGGACGGCGGGGCCTGCTTTTATTTCACACTGCCCGTAGCTGGTGAGGAAAGAGCCCTCTCTGCGGCGAATGGGGCGGAGTAACCGCCCCGGCTTGACGAATTAACGTTCGTTTACAGCCATTCGATGCTGCCCGTCAGATGTGGAGCATCGCCTTTCTCGTTCAGTAACTGGAATGGCCACTCGTCAGACCCCGTTTGCCAGTTCAGTATTGCCTGGCCCGGCAACAACACCGGTTTCCTGAATTTACAGTTCACCCGCATCGGGCCATCTTGCCATTCAGCCTGTGCCTGCAGGGTGGCCAGCGCCCGGGCCTTGCTCCACATCCCATGGGCGATGGCTTTCGGAAAGCCAAACGCTTTGGCCGTCAGGGCGTACAGGTGTATCGGATTGCTGTCGCCGGAGACGCGTGCGTACTGGCGGCCCGTATCCGCCGGGGCGACGATCCGCTGTTGATGCGGATAGTTCGGCAGTGCTGGCCTCGTCTTATCGCCGGACGGTTTGCCTCCTTTTTCCGCGGGCAGTCGGTAGAGAATCACGCTGGTTTCTTCCCATACTTTGTCGCCAGAGGCGATGGCGTCCGTGCGCAGCTCAAACTCGATTCCACGGTGTGTGCGCGTCTGTCCACCAAGGTGGACGTGAATGTCCAGAGGCTCTCCAACACCAATTTGCCGATGCTGCATAATCGTGTTCTCCAGATGCACGAGCCCCAGAAGGGGAAGTGGGAAATCCCGTTCCGTCAGGACTTTCATCTGCAGGCTAAACGCCATGATGTGGGGCCAGGTTATCGGGAGATAGCGGCTGTCGGGAAAACCGCACAGTTGGGAGTAGCGGTGCAAGTTTCGCGTTGCTGTGTGGGCGCCAAGCAGGCTGGCGGAAAGAGCCGGTAATTCAATGTCCCTGGTCGGTGAGCCGCGGCCGGGCCGCAGTGCTCTGGCATACAGAGGCAGCAGGTTGGGAGTGGTCGAGTAATAGGTTGGGGCGTCAGACATATCCGTGTTCTCCAGGGCGGTATTTGTTCCAAATCTGTGCAGTCTATCCGGATCAGTGAGTACCGGTCATGGGCATGTTTTGGTACAACTGTGCGTCTGTGGCCTGATATGCTCTAATATCGGGCATAAGTCCTGAAAACTTCAGAGTAGGTGACCTTCAGTCTGGCAAACGCGGCCAGTCTGAGCATTGACTTGGCGTGCCCCGGCATAGGTCTGTCGGGTCAAAGTGGAATTAAACAAAAAAAAGCGGGATGTTATGCAGGAACTTCGTGACGCAGGAGTGATGTTGCGCCTGATTTACGAGGCGATGAAAAAGCACGGCATAGACACCGATGCTATTTTCACCCGCCTGGGCGTGGATGAAAATTACGTTTACACCGAGCATCTGCGTACCCCCCACAGCGCGCAGCTCTATTTCTGGCAGGTTGTTGAGGACGTCTCCGGAGATCCTGACATCGGTCTGCACCTCGGCCAGCGCTTGCCGGCTTACAAAGGCCAGGTGCTCGAGTACCTTTTTCTGAGCAGTCCCAATTTTGGTGAGGGCCTTCGCCGTGCCCAGAACTACCAGCGCCTGCTGAGTGACGCCGCCAAAACCGATTTTTTCATCGAGGGCGATAACGCCTGCATGGTTCTGGATACCGCCTCCGAGGATGTCCGGCGCCTGAAGCACTTCAACGAATGCTTCGTGCTGGGGCTGATTACCTTCTTCCGCTCGATTACCGATGGCTCCTTCCAGCCGACCCGTGTGGAGTTCGAGCATGAGCGCGAAGAGCGTCAGGACCATGTGGCGGAAGTGTTGGGCTGCGAGGTGGTTTTTGGCGCCACTGAAAACCGTCTGTATTTCCCGGCCAGTGCGCTGGCCCATCCGTCGCCCCACGCCGAGCCCGAGCTGCTGGATCTTCATGAGCGTTTCGCCAGTGAGCAGGTGGCTCGTCTGGAGAAAAAAGACATCGTTGGCCAGGTGGAACGCATCGTGGCGGAGCTGCTGGATAGCGGTGAGGT
Organism: Marinobacter sp. F4216; assembly: GCF_019931195.1. Taxonomy (GTDB): domain Bacteria; phylum Pseudomonadota; class Gammaproteobacteria; order Pseudomonadales; family Oleiphilaceae; genus Marinobacter; species Marinobacter suaedae. The sequence continues at coordinate 305,773 of NZ_JAIOUO010000002.1, forward strand.
GACTCTGGATGCGGTTGCCGAGCGTCTGGGGATCAAGGCGCGCACGCTTCGTACCCGTCTGACCGAGGCGGAAACCAGCTTTAATCAGGTGCTGGCGGATTTCCGCTACCGGCTTGCTCGCCAGCTGCTGGCGACCACCGATGAGTCCATTGACGAAATCGTTTATCTGACCGGATTCTCGGAGCCGAGCACCTTCTATCGGGCGTTCAAACGCTGGTCGAATATGACGCCAATCGAGTACCGGAAAACGGCGCAGGGCAAGGACGCGCTGGTTGACGCCATGTAGGAAAACCGGGGCGCAGAAGCCCTGGGAATTTTTTTCTGAAAAAGCGTTGACATAATCAAGGGCGTCTATATAATGCGCCCTCGTTGTCACCGAGCACTCTCGCTCGAGAATGCAGGCCCGGACAGGGGTTATCGGTGGCGAACAACGCGGAGCGGTAGTTCAGTTGGTTAGAATACCGGCCTGTCACGCCGGGGGTCGCGGGTTCGAGTCCCGTCCGCTCCGCCATTTTTTTTCCCTCGCTTACTTCTTTTCCTTTTTTGTTGTCTCAGATCATTTCACCACCGTTTTCTCACGTAGTTTCTGAAGTCGTAACTCCATCGTCATGAATGTTGGCTAAACTTTCCTGTGAATCAAAAGCTAGGAGAGCGACATGTCTGACTACATTGAGGAGCTGCTTGAGAGCCAGTTCGAAGAGTTTGATGACGACGACGGTTATGACGACGCCGTTGAAATCTGGGGTGCCCCGGAATAATCGTTTCGGTCCCCGAAGAAAAAGCTCATTCAGCGATTTATTTTTTTTCCCGTTCCAGTCGTTTCCGGTGTTCACCGGGGCTGATGTCATACCAACGGCGATAGGCCTTATGGAAGGCCGGTGGGTTGGCAAAGCCCAGCAACCACGCGATTTCTGACAGTGACGTGGTGGTTTCCCGGATGTAGTCGGCTGCCAGTTGTTTTCGCGTTTGATCCACCAGTGTTCTGAATCCCGTGCCCTCGGCTGTTAACTGGCGCTGCAGTGTCCAGGGCGTCAGGCCCAGTTTGGTGGCAATGGTATCCAGGTCCGGTGTTTCCCCCTGCATCAGTGGTGTCAGTAAGTGCTGCACGCGGTCTGAGGTGCTCCATCCCCGTTCAATCAAAGTCATTTCCTGTTCACAGAGGTCGATCAGGCTGGCGTGCATGGCCGGCTGCGCTTCCAGCGACGGCGCTGTCCATACGTCCTGCTTCAATGTGATGGCATTCTCGCTCGCGCCGAAGTGAACAGGGCAGCGGAACCAGCTTTCAAACAGCTCGTCCTGTCCAATCGAGGGGTATTCGATCTCTACCCGCTCCAGTACTTCGTATCGACCGGTCACCGTTCGGACAAACTGGGTCCAGCCTGACAGCACCGAATCCACCACAAAAAAGTTGAAGCTGTTGTAGGGACGGATGGAGTAGAACGCTGCTTGCCGGGTCGCGGCGCGAACGGAAGGTTTACCGCGGCTGTTCTGGCTGGTCAGCAACGAGTAACGGATGAGGGTGTTCAGGGCCTCTCCGACCGTGTTGGCGGATTGGCCTGCGAGTCCTGCAATACCGGCATCCACGGGGCGGGTGAGGGCCCCCATGCGGATGCCCAGTGCCGGGTTCCCGGTGTGGCCAATGGCCGCATGACCCAGGCGCATAAAGCGGGGAATGCTGATTCTTGCGGCCGCAGAATTCAGCGTTTCCTCGCTCAGGCTGAATTCGTTCATCAGGGATTCCGCGTCTGCCCCCTCGGCAGCGGCTGCCCGAAGCAGCACGGCAGCGTACAGCACGCTGATGTCGCCAAGTACGTTGCTGGATTTGGGTGGAATGAGGTGTCTTGTTGTCATCTGGTTATTGTCGGACAGGTTGTCCAAAGATAGCAAATTGTAGTTTGGGGATATTGTTGGCTGGTCGGATGGTGAGTAAGTTAGTCCGCATTTCGTATTCCCGGATCTCGTTTTGGGTCCGGAAGCCTGACAACAAGGAGATCAATCATGACCGATACCACTGCACCGGGTGTTGCCAAGTACCCGAACCTGCTGAAGCCGCTGGACCTGGGGTTCACCACGCTGCGCAACCGTACTCTGATGGGCTCCATGCACACAGGTCTGGAAGAGGCCAGGAATGGCTTCGAGCGCCTCGCGGCTTTCTATGCCGAGCGTGCCCGTGGTGGTGCAGGCCTGATCGTTACGGGTGGTATTGCTCCGAATGTTGAGGGCGGGGTGTTCCAGCACGCCGCCAAGATGACGACCGACGATGAGGTGCAAAAGCACAAGATCATCACTCAGGCCGTTCATGAAGCGGATGGCAAGATCTGTATGCAGATCCTTCACGCTGGCCGCTATGCCTACTCGCCCGAGTTGGTGGCTCCGTCCGCCATCCAGGCTCCGATCAACCCGTTCAAGCCGAAAGAGCTGGACGAGGAGGGCATCGAGAAGCAGATCCAGGACTATGTGAATTGTGCAGCCCTGGCCCAGAAGGCGGGCTACGATGGCGTCGAAATCATGGGATCTGAAGGCTACTTCATTAACCAGTTCATCGTCTCCCACACCAACCAGCGTACTGACCGCTGGGGTGGAAGCTACGAGAACCGCGTTCGTCTGCCGCTGGAGATTGTTCGCCGTGTCCGCGAGGAAGTGGGCGAGAACTTTATCCTGGTGTATCGATTGTCCATGCTGGATCTGATTGAAGACGGCAGCACCTGGGAAGAAGTGGTTCACCTGGCCAAGGAAATCGAAAAAGCCGGTGCCACCATCATCAATACGGGTATTGGCTGGCACGAAGCGCGGGTACCGACCATTGCCACGTCCGTACCTCGTGGTGCGTTCACCAAGGTGACCGCACGCCTGAAAGGTGAAGTGAGCATTCCTCTGGTGACCACCAACCGTATCAATATGCCGGACGTGGCCGAGAAGATTCTGGCTGAAGGTGATGCAGACATGGTGTCCATGGCCCGTCCGTTCCTGGCGGATGCCGATCTGGTTCTGAAGGCAGCGGAAGACCGCGCTGATGAGATCAATACCTGTATCGGTTGTAACCAGGCGTGTCTGGATCATACCTTTAGCGGCAAGCTGACCTCCTGCCTGGTTAACCCCCGTGCCTGTCACGAAACCGAGCTGACCTGGGTGAAGACCGCGAGCCCGAAATCCTTTGCCGTCGTGGGCGCCGGCCCTGCAGGCCTGGCGTTTGCCTCGGTTGCAGCAGAGCGTGGCCACAAGGTCACCCTGTTTGATGCCGGTAGTGAAATCGGTGGTCAGTTCAACATAGCCAAGCGCATTCCGGGCAAGGAAGAGTTCTACGAAACCCTGCGGTACTTCCGGGTGATGCTCGACAAGCACGGGGTAGACGTTCGCCTGAACACCCGCGTTGACGTGGATGACCTGAAAGCTGGTGGCTTTGATGAGGTGGTCTTGGCCACCGGTGTTGAGCCTCGCACGCCGGAAATCGAGGGTATCGACCATCCGAAAGTCATTGGCTATCTGGATGCGATTCTTGGACGCAAGCCGGTGGGGCAGAAGGTTGCTGTGATCGGTGCAGGTGGTATCGGCTTTGATGTGTCCGAGTTTATTGTTCACAAGGGCGATTCCCCGTCCCTGGATACCGGCCACTTCATGCGTGAGTGGGGTGTGGACCTGAGTGTCGAGCACCGCGGTGGTATCAAAGGTGTGCAGCCTGAGCTGCCAGAGCCGGCCCGTGAGGTTTACCTGCTGCAGCGCAAGGCCTCCAAGGTCGGTAAGAACCTCGGTAAGACCACAGGCTGGATTCACCGCACCTCCCTGAAACACCGTAATGTGCAGATGGTGCCGGGCGTGACCTACCGGAAGATCGACGATGAAGGTCTGCACGTGACCATTACGCCGAAAGGTGCGGAGCAAGGTGAAGATCGTGTACTGCCGGTCGATACGGTCATCATTTGTGCCGGTCAGGAGCCGCTGCGCGAGCTTCAGTCTGGGTTGGAATCGGCCGGTCTGGCCGTGCACCTCATTGGTGGTGCGGATGTGGCGGCAGAGCTGGACGCCAAGCGGGCGATCGATCAGGGCACGCGCCTGGCCGCCGAGCTTTGAGACAGGGTTCCCCGTGACACAAAACGTTGCAGTTTTCTCCTGTGCACGGAAAACTGACTGGCTAGACTGGTAATCAAAGAACTAGCCACATGGCGGGCCGCCCCGGGCAATGATCCGGGGTGGCCCGCTGGCGCTTTAATTGGACGGAACCTGGCAGGGGTTTCGTCGTGTGAGTGTCCTGGGTTTAAGTGTTAGGGGAGTTTCAGATGATGTCTGCCGACCAGGCAACTGAGGGGTATTCGGCGGTATTTTTCATGGATGGAAGCCGGGTGGCGCGTCAGATGCGAGCCACCGAGTTCGGAGCTTTTCTGGATGGATATGTGGGGTTGTCCGATCTGGCAGAGACGGACGTCAAAGCCGTTCTGGTTGATCTCAGCGGCGACCTCAGCATTCAGGCGCTGGTATTCTTTCGCATCTGGTTCGATGAGGAGGGCAGGGCAGACTCCAGCTGGAACGTTCCCATCGAGGATTTGGCCAGGCGCGGGGCGAAAGGTCCGGATCTTGGTAATGGCTCAATACGTCTGGTGTGTCGAAGCCTGTGCCCGGATTCCCGTTTTTCCGAGGAGCTCTGGGACCCGGATATGACGCCGGGCAACAATCAGTTTCAGTCCATTCGCAAGGCCGTTGACGCCAATACCCTGAAATTCCGCAAAATCGAACCGGCCGAGAGCGAAGATATTCCGGTGCTGGCGGCTGCGACTGAACCCAAGCCGGAACCCAAGGAAGACGCCAGCTCAAAAGAGCGGACTCGCCTTGCGCAGCTGATCCGTGAACAGCGGCTGCGTATCAAAACGCTTCAGAGCGTCCATCGTGATTCCCTGGCCGATATACAGCGCGAGCATCGTGTTGAGCTCCAGACCGTTCGCAACGAACTTACGGAACTGGAACAGAAATACGAGCGCATACGGCTGAACAACGAGCAGCTCAAGAAACGGTTGTCAGAGCGCAATGAGCAATACCTTGCCCTGCAGGAACAGGTGGCTTCCGAAGGCGAAGCCCTGGAGCGTGATGATGCGAAATCCGGCGCGGAGCTGGTTCTCTTGCAAGAACAGCTTGAACGCCGGCAGCGAGAGCTTGAGAGCAGGGATGAGAAAATCATTGCCCTGGAGCAGGAAAATTACGAGCTCAGGCACCGTGAACCCACCGAAGATACCTTGATGGAAGAGCTGAGGAAGCAGTCGGTGTTCTTGGTGGCTTACCATGCCGGTATTGGTCACGTCACCCTGCCATTCGATGACATCGAGGGGTATTTCGAAAACCCGGTCGCCTACGCAGCCGACCGTTGTGGCCTGAATGAGCCGGCCTACCTGGAGTGGCTGGGGCATTACGAAAATCCGGTCTGTCAGCATGGCAACGAATCCGGCGATGCCTGCGGTGAACCGATCATGAGGGTGAGCCAGCCGGGGGATTTCCGGGCCGGTGTTGATGACCGCTGCGAGCAGCATCAAGCCTGAAAAAGTGAACTTTTTTCAGAAACAGCCCGATTTTCGTTAAACTGAGTGCCAAACTCCAAGGGGGCAATGGACAATACCTGCCCTCTGGCACCCAGACACCACAGGAAGCCTCATGGATCAGTTCAGGAATATCGGCGTCATCGGCCGATTGGGCAGCGTCAAGGTGGTCGAGTCGCTGCGACAGCTCAAGCAATACCTCCTAACCAACAATTATCATGTGATTCTCGAGGAAGACACCGCCGGCATGCTGCCCGGTCATGGTCTCCAGGTAGCCAGCAAAAAACTCCTGGGCGAGATCTGTGACCTCGTTATTGTGGTGGGCGGCGATGGCAGCCTGCTGGGTGCCGCCAGAGAACTGGCCAAGTCGAAGATTCCCTTGTTGGGTGTGAACCGCGGTCGGTTGGGCTTTCTGACCGATATTTCCCCCACGGATCTGGAGGAGCGGCTTGGCCGGGTTCTGGAAGGCGATTACGTTGAAGAGTCCCGCTTTCTGCTGGATGGGAATGTCGAGCGCAACGGCCAGCCCCTGGGATTTGGCACAGCGCTGAACGATGTGGTGTTGCACCCGGGTAAATCCACCCGAATGATCGGCTTTGACCTCTTCATTGACGGGCACTTTGTCTACAGCCAGCGGTCTGACGGTCTGATCGTTGCCACGCCAACGGGTTCAACCGCGTACTCGCTGTCAGCAGGCGGCCCGATCATGCATCCGAAGCTCGATGCGATCGTACTGGTGCCCATGTTCCCGCATACCCTCAGTAGCCGCCCGATCGTGGTGGACGGCAAGAGTGAAATCAAGCTGGTGATCGGCGAGACCAACGAAACCTATCCACAGATTTCTTTCGATGGACAGATGAACATTGCCTGCGCGCCGGGCGACATCATCCGAATCACCAAAAAGCCTTTCAAGATTCGTCTGATTCATCCAACGGATCACAACTTCTACGCTACCTGTCGTGACAAACTGGGCTGGGCAAGCGAGATTTCGGCGGGTTGATCATGGCAGTAGCTACGCAGGCCGCGAATCGCGGTTACGACATCATTGGAGATATCCACGGGTGCGCCAAAACGCTGGTCCGGCTGCTGGAGCATTTGGGCTACCGGAAGGTAAATGGGGTGTACCAGCACGATCGCCGTCAGGCCGTCTTTATCGGCGATATCATCGACCGGGGGCCACGAATCCGAGAGGCCCTGCATCTGGTCCGGGATATGGTGGAGCATGGTTCCGCGCGTATTGTCATGGGCAACCATGAGTACAACGCCCTTGGCTACTGTACCCGAGCCCGGCCCGGCAGTGGCAGGAAATGGCTTCGGGAGCACAACGCCCGCCACGATCGACTGATTCGGGAAACCCTCGAGCAGTTCGACGCCTACCCCCATGAGTGGAATGAGTTCCTCGAGTGGTTCTACACCATTCCGCTGTTCATAGAGGAAGACGGGTTCCGGGTGGTTCATGCCTGCTGGGATGGCGAACTGATCGAGAAGTTCAAGCAAAGCCAGGGTGGTGCCTGCATCGATGAGGATTTCCTGCACGCTTCGTCGGCACTGGAATCGTTTGCTGGCCAGGTGATGGATACCCTGCTACGCGGGACGGATCTGCGCTTGCCCGAGGGGATGTCCATTACCGGGCGGGACGGTTACGTGCGCGAGTTTTTCCGCACCAAGTTCTGGGCCGATGATCCCCAGACCTATGCCGACGTTGTATTTCAACCAGATCCACTGCCCAAAGAGGTGGCCAGTCGTCCGCTTCAGGCTCATGAAAGGAAGCAGTTGATCAGTTACCCGTTGGACGCCCCACCGGTGTTTGTTGGCCATTACTGGATGGAGGGGGCACCTGCGCCCCTGAAACACAACGTGGCGTGCATTGATTTCAGCGCGGTGAAATACGGCAAGCTGGTGGCCTACCGTATGGACGGTGAAAAGGTGTTATCGCCGGACAAGTTTGTCTGGGTGGATGTGGATCGCCCGGAAGCATCCAGCTATCCGGGCCTGGAGGACAGCCTTGCCCGTTAAATGGATCAAGTTGAATGTCTTCAGCAGCGAGGATGCCTGTGTACCGCGTTAAACAACTGGAAGCCTCCGAAGATCTCGCGGGATTCAGTCGCTGGCTGACCGGGCAGGGCGTGGGGCACCGAATCACGGAAGAGGGCGGTTATCAGGTCCTGTGGCTGGAAAATCCCGAACACACCGAGCCCGTGCTGGCGGCGTTGGACCGGTTTCTGAGCGAACCCGAGCTGCGCGAGGCGGTGAATCGCATGGATCGTTCGCCGGTGTATGTTGCCGGGCGCTGGCAGCCCTCGCCCAAGCATGCCCCACTGGTGCTGGGTATCGTGGTGTTGGCAGTGATCATGGTTTGGCTGACCTCCATGGGGCGCAACGAGCTGTCCCTCGCCATGATGGTGGTGGATCCCCGCGCGTTTGACTGGATGACCATGACCGACAGGCTGCATGCCCTGGGCGAAACACTCGCCCAGGGGCAGATCTGGCGTCTGGTTACACCGGATTTCCTGCACTTCAGTTGGACCCATATCATCTTTAACGGGGTGATGATGTGGTTTCTCGGCAGCCAGGTTGAGTGGTTTGATGGTCGAGGACGGCTGATTGCTGTCTTTCTTGCTACCAGTATTTTCTCGAATGGACTTCAGTATTTGGTTTCCGGACCCTTGTTTGGAGGATTGTCCGGCGCGGTCTACGGTATTCTGGGCTATTGCTGGTTGAGCCAGCGCAAGGCGCCCCGGTTCCACTTTCCTCCTGCACTGGTTACGTTTGCGGTGGTCTGGATGTTGATCGGCTTCACGCCGCTGACTGAAATGGTTGGTCTGGGGCGTATGGCCAATGAAGCGCACCTGGGGGGATTTGTTGCCGGGGTGGTCGCCGCTCTGGTCCTGCCCGTAAAACGATAAAGGCGAAAAAAAGGCCCCGCCGAAGTGGGGCGTAAAAGAAGCTTGTGGCTTCTGATGAGAGAGACCAAATGATACGACCGGTGTCATTTGGTGAATAAATGATAATCATTATCGTTTGCGTTTGTCAAACGGTTTACGATGGTTTTACCACTGGGGGAGTCGAATGACCTACGATGAGCTGATTGAGCGGCTGGATCCCAATGTTTACCGGAGTTTGCGCCAGTCCGTAGAGCTCGGAAAGTGGCCGGACGGTCGCCCGCTTACCCGGGAGCAGCGGGAAATCAGCCTGCAGGCGATCATTCATTACGAAGACCTTCATGGCGTTCCCGTCGAGGAGCGCACTGGCTATATCGACCGGGGCAGTAAAGCCGGCACCGCCTGCGATCCGACGGTTGGCATGATGGGCGGGCAAAAGGCCGAGGGCGAAACGCCCAAGGTGGATTCAGATCAGTTCTTTGAGGTCAAATCTTGAGCAACTCCATTGATCTGACCGGCCGGCTGAGAAAAATGCCCGTCGAAGCCGCGGAGCCGGTTGCCTACCAGTTGGCCATTGGCGATGATCGCGTTCCCCTGAATGAGCTGGTGGGAAAGCGCATCCGATTTGATTTCGAGGGCGTAATCCGCTGCATCCACTGCGATCGCACCACCAAGAAAAGTTTCAACCAGGGCTACTGTTACCCCTGCTTTCGGAAGCTGGCCGCCTGTGACAGCTGCATCATGAGCCCCGAGAAATGCCATTTCCATCTGGGCACCTGCCGCGAGCCGGAGTGGGGTGAAACCCACTGCATGGTGGAACACGTGGTTTATCTGGCGAATTCCTCCGGTTTGAAGGTGGGTATTACCCGCGGTTCTCAGGTTCCGACGCGCTGGATTGACCAGGGCGCGGTAGACGCCATTCCCATGCTGCGAGTGTCCAGCCGTTATCTCGCCGGACTGGCGGAGGTCGCTTGCAAGAGCCATGTGGCTGACCGTACTAACTGGCGGGCCATGCTCAAGGGGGATGTGCCGGAACTGGATCTCCACGCAGAGCGCAGCCGGATGCTGTCGCTGATTGCCGGCGATCTTGAATCCCTGAGAGCCACCCACGGTGAGGATTCCATTCGGGAAGTGGATGAGCAGGGCCTTGGCTTGAGTTATCCGGTCGAGGTGTGGCCGTCCAAGGTGAAGACCCATAACCTGGACAAGAACCCCGAGGTCGAAGGTGTCCTGGAAGGCGTCAAGGGTCAGTACCTGATTCTCGATACCGGCGTGATCAATATCCGCAAGTTCACCGGCTACGAAGTCCGTTTCAGAGTCATGGATAACTGAGCACCCGTTATCCTGAGTGATTGAATTACCAAACTGCCGCAGCTGAATACTCGCTGCGGCAGTGCGATTTGGAGAACGTTATGCGCACCAACCAGCCGCAGACCATTTACCTGAGTGAATACCGCGTTCCGGCCTATCTGGTCGATACCGTCGATCTTCGGTTTGAACTGTTTGAGGACGGGGCCCGTGTTCACAGCACGCTGGCGATCCGTCGTAACCCGGAATCTGAGGAAGGGGCGGTGCCTCTGGAGCTCGACGGCGACAGCCTGGTGCTGGAGTCTGTTGCTCTGAACGGCCAGGCTCTGGCCGCAGGCGAGTTTGAGGACCGTGGTGACAAGCTGATCGTGGCTTCGGTGCCCGAGAAGTTCGAGTTATCCGTGGTCACCTGGATTGAACCCCAGAACAACACGCGCCTGGAAGGTCTGTACAAATCGTCCGGGATGTTCTGTACCCAGTGTGAGGCTGAGGGCTTCCGCTGCATCACCTTCTTCCCGGATCGTCCGGATGTCATGGCCCGTTACAAAACCCGTGTCGAGGCCGACAAGAGCGCTTATCCGGTGCTGCTATCCAATGGTAACCCGATCGAATCCGGTGACCTTGACGATGGCCGCCATTTCGTGACCTGGGAAGATCCTTTCCCCAAACCCTGCTATCTGTTTGCACTGGTCGCCGGTGACCTGGTCGAAAAGCGGGATACCTTCACCACCTGTTCCGGTCGCGACATCGATCTGCGGATGTATGTGGAGCCCCGTAACGCGGAGAAGTGCGACCACGCCATGGACTCCCTCAAGCGCTCTATGCGCTGGGATGAGGATGTCTATGGCCGCGAGTACGATCTGGATATCTTCATGATCGTGGCGGTGGATGACTTCAACATGGGGGCCATGGAAAACAAGGGGTTGAACATCTTCAACTCCTCCTGTGTGCTGGCCAGCAAGGAAACCGCCACCGATGCCGCTTTCCAGCGCATCGAGGCGATCGTGGCGCACGAGTATTTCCATAACTGGTCCGGCAATCGCGTGACCTGCCGTGACTGGTTCCAGCTCAGCCTGAAGGAAGGTTTTACCGTACTGCGCGATTCCCAGTTTTCGGCCGATATGGGCTCGGACACGGTCAAGCGCATTGAGGATGCGACCCTGATGCGAACGGCTCAGTTTGCCGAGGACGCAGGCCCCATGTCGCACCCCATCCGGCCATCTTCGTACATCGAAATTTCCAATTTCTACACCCTGACCATCTACGAGAAGGGGGCGGAAGTGGTGCGGATGATCCGGACCCTGCTGGGGCCGGAACTGTTCCGCAAGGGCAGTGACCTCTACTTTGAGCGCCATGACGGCCAGGCGGTTACCACCGATGATTTCGTCAAGGCTATGGAAGACGCCTCCGGTCGTGACCTGTCCCAGTTCCGTTTGTGGTACGAGCAGGCCGGTACGCCGGTGCTGGAGGTAGCCGACCAGTTCGACCAGGGGCAGGGCGTGTATCGCCTGACCATTCGCCAGAGCATCCCGGATACCCCGGGGCAGGCCGACAAGAAGCCCCAGCACGTCCCGTTCGCACTGGGGCTGCTGGACGAGCATGGCAAGGCACTGCCGTTGCGCCTGTCAGTTGACGAGCAGGACGCACCAACTGAGCGTGTGCTCGAATTGACCGACGCCGAGCACGTATTCGAATTTCACGGCATGACTGAAAAACCGGTGCCGTCCCTGCTGCGTCACTTCTCTGCGCCGGTGCGCGTCCATTACCCGTGGACCCGGGAGCAGTTGCTGTTCCTGATGAGTCACGACCCGGATGGCTTCAATCGCTGGGACGCCGGTCAGCGGCTGGCGGTGGATATTATTCAATCGCTGGTGGGCCAGCCCAAGGATACGCCGGTGGATCCTCGTCTGGTGACGGCTTACCGCCATCTGATTTCCGACTCTTCCCTGGATCAGGCGCTGGTCGACAAGATGCTGCAGTTGCCTTCCGAGGCTTATCTGGTGGAGCTGGCCAGCGACGCCGATGTGCCGGCGATCCATGCCGCCCGGGAGCGGGTGCTCAAACACCTGGCGATTGCGCTGCGTGATGACCTGGTGGCTTGTTATCGTCGCAACGCCGGTGATGGAGACTACGCGGTCACACCCGAGCAGGTTGCGCGCCGGAGTCTTCGGAACACCGCGCTCGCCTGGCTGTTGTTGATCAATGATGAGGAAGGTCGGGAGCTGGCCCTGCGACAGTTCCGTGAGGCGGACAACATGACCGACCGTATGGGAGCGCTCCGGGCCCTGGTGAATTCAGAGTATGAGGCGGATCGCGATCAGGTTCTCGGCGACTTCTACCAGCGTTTCCAGGCGGATCCCCAGGTCGTGGAGCAGTGGTTCTCGGTGCAGGCTGCCAGTTCGGTCGCCGGTCGATTGGACAAGATCCACGCCTTGCTGGCCCATGACGCGTTCGACTGGCGCAACCCCAACAAGGTGCGTTCTGTGGTCGGCGCCTTTGCCGGGCAGAACCTTTCCGGTTTCCATGCAGAAGATGGTTCCGGCTACGAGTTCCTTGCCGATCAGGTATGCCGTCTGGATGACATCAATCCGCAGATCGCCGCGAGGCTGGTGACGCCCCTGGCGCGCTGGAAGAAGTTTGCACCGGCTTATCGCAGCAAAATGAAGGCTGCGCTGGAGAAGGTGCGCGACAAGTCAGGCTTGTCCAAAGATGTTTATGAAGTCGTCCACAAGAGTCTGGTCGATTGATGTAAGTCCCTGAGTATTCGGCTGTCTTTGTAATCTTGCGTGACAGCCGGATACAAAATCGCACTTTCGGTCGATGGACATGACAGTGCGAGACGTTAATCTGTCTGCAAGTCTGTGCTCCCATCAGGCAACAATAAAGAGCCCATCAGAGGCTTCCAGACGGATTAAGGTTGGATATGAGAAACAACAAGAACGCTATTCTCGGCGGGCTTATGGCCCTCTCTGTTGCTGCTACGCCCCTGTACGCAGCAGTTTCCCAAAGTGAAGCAGCGCGCCTCGGTAATGAGCTGACTCCATTCGGCTCGGTCAAGGCTGGCAACGCCTCCGGCACAATTCCGGCCTGGACCGGCGGCCTCGACGAAGACGACGCGCCTGCTGGCTACGAGGGCTCCGGTGACCACCACATCAATCCGTTTCCGGATGACGAAGTTCTGTTCACCATTAACTCGTCGAACGCGGATCAGTATTCCGAGCACCTGACCGATGGCCTGAAAGCCATGCTGGAGGCCTACCCAACTACTTTCCGTATCCCGGTTTACCAGTCTCGTCGTACCCATACTGTGCCCGAGTGGGTGCAAAAAAATGTCGCCAAGAACGCCGTCAGCGCTGAAATCGTTGGAGAAGGTGCGGGTCTGGACGGCGCCTTCGGCGGCTATCCGTTCCCGATCCTGCATGGTGACGACGAAGAAAAAGCCTGGCAGGTCATGTGGAACCACCTGACTCGCTGGCGGGGCATTTCCATTACTCGTCGTGCCAGTGAAGTTGCTGTCCAGCAGAACGGAGAGTACACGCTGGTGACGTCTCAGCAAGAAGCCTTCTTCCCCTACTACAATCCGGAAGGTGATGAGAGCACCCTCGACAACGTAATTTTCTACTACCTGTCGTTCACCCAGTCCCCACCCCGTCTTGCCGGCGGCGCGATCCTGGTTCACGAAACCCTGAACCAGATCAAGAACCCGCGGAACGGCTGGGGTTATAACGCCGGTCAGCGTCGTGTGCGCCGCGCACCGAACCTGGGTTACGACAGCCCGATCGCTGCGGCCGACAACCTGCGTACTGCCGATGACACCGATATCTTTAACGGTGCCCTGGACCGGTTTAACTGGACTTACGAGGGTATGCGGGAAATCTACATCCCGTACAACAACTACGAGATTAGCAGCGACAAGTTGTCCTATGACGAGGTGCTGGGCTTGGCGCACCTGAATCCCGACCATATGCGTTGGGAACTGCATCGTGTCCACTTGGTAACGGCAACCCTGAAAGACGGTGAACGCCATATTTACGGTAAGCGTCGCTTCTACGTTGATGCAGATAGCTGGAACGTGGCCTTGATGGACCAGTACGACGGTCGCGGTGAGCTGTGGCGTGTTACTCAGGCAATTCTGAAGAACTTCTACGACATGCCGGGTGTATGGGGTGGTCTGGAAGCATTCCATGACCTGCAGGCCCGCCGGTACCACGTCCTTGGCCTCGATAACGAAGAGCCCCGTACCCGGGTCTTCACCGACGACGTGCCAAACAAGCGTTACTTCTCACCGGCATCCCTGCGTCGTCGGAGTGTTCGCTAATACCCAAGTTTTCAGGCATTATTCCGCGCCAGACGGAGTTGGCGCCCCGCATACCGGCATCCGAGAGGCTGCCGGTATGTTTACAGTTAGAGCCAGCTTCGCTGGACAGAGTCACAACGTAATTACAACTAATAGGCAATTCGAATGGCTACAAGCTTAATGTGTAAATCCCTGGGCGCCGCATGCCTTGGGCTTTCCATGGCCTGTGCGTCCCCCGTTGCATTGGCGCTTGCGGACGTTATTGAAACACCGGCGCGCGCAACCGACCTGGCGCCCGAGAATCTTCTGACCGATGTTGACCGGGCTGGCGACCGAATGGTGGCCATAGGCGAGCGTGGCCATATCATTTTTTCTGATGATCAGGGCCAGAGCTGGACCCAGGCCGAGGTGCCGGTATCCGTCACACTGACCAGCCTTGATTTCGCCTCTGAGACACACGGCTGGGCAGTGGGTCACAGTGGCGTCGTTCTTCATTCCGACGATGCTGGTGAAAGCTGGGAAGTTCAGATCACCGGTATTGAGGCAGCGGAACTGGCCATCGAGAGCCAGGAAGAAGCCATCGCCGAGATGGAAGAGAAAGTCGAGGCGGCCACCGGTGACGAGAAAGCAGACCTCGAGTGGGCTCTGGACGACCTGTATTTCGCGCTCGAGAATATGCAGGCTGATCTGGACATCGGTCCGGTAAACCCCTTCCTTGACGTGTTGTTCCTCAGCGAGCAGAACGGCTTCGTCATTGGCGCATACGGCATGCTGTTCCACACCAGTGATGGTGGTGAGACATGGAGCGACTGGTCGCCGAAGCTCGATAACTCTCAGAATTTCCACTTGAACGCGATCACTGAAATCACCGGTGGCGCACTGGCGATCGTTGGTGAAGCGGGTCAGATTCATGTGTCTGTTGATGGTGGTCAAAGCTGGGAGCGTCGCGAAGGCCCTTACCCCGGCTCTCTGTTTGGCGTCATTGGCACTGGCCGCATCAACGAAATCCTGGCCTTTGGCCTGCGTGGCACCCTGATGCTGTCCACGGACCTGGGGCGCTCCTGGTCAATGATCACCAGTGGCACGACCGCGACACTGACGGATGGCTTTTCTGAGGACGATCGCATTGTGCTTGTCGGCACTAATGGTGCTGTTCTGGTCAGTGGTAACGGCGGGGAAACCTTCCGTTCCTACATTCGTGGCGACCGTCTGGGTGTGATGAGTGCGATGCCGGCTTCAGGTATGGATCTTCTGCTGGTTGGCGAGGGCGGCGCAGAGCTGACCGACGCCAAAGGCAAGAATCTTAAATAACGCCCTGACGCGGCATCAACGGAACAGAGTAGATAGAGGGGCTTTTTGAATGTCCAACCCTAAGCATGACAAGGGCGAGCACTACCTAACCACGCCCAAGGCGGAACCGTTTCTGGAACGCCTGATTTTCAACAATCGTGCCGGCATCCTGATTTTCTTCTTGTTTGTGACCGCCTTCCTTGGTTACAACGCAGTGAAGATCCAGCCCGATGCCAGCTTCGAGCGGATGATTCCGCTGGAGCATCCGTACATCGTCAATATGCTGGAACACCGGGACGATTTGCAGAACCTTGGTAACTTCGTCCGTATTGCGGTAGAAGCCAAAGAAGGTGATATTTTCACCGCCGAGTACATGGAAACCCTCAAGCAGATCACCGATGAGGTGTTCTACCTGAACGGGGTGGACCGCTCCGGCCTGAAATCCCTGTGGACTTCCAACGTTCGCTGGGTGGAAGTGACCGAGCAGGGCTTCCAGGGCGGCACCGTTATCCCGGACAGCTACGATGGTTCCGAGGTCAGCCTCGAGCAGCTGCGCCAGAACGTCCTTCGTTCTAATGAAGTTGGCCGCCTGATCGCGGATAACTTCCAGTCCACCATCGTCTACGCCCCGCTGTACGAGACCAATCCGGAAACCGGTGAGCCTCTGGATTACGGAACCTTTTCCCGCGAGCTGGAAGAGAAAATCCGTGAAAAATACGAGGGTCAGAACCCGAATATCGACATCCACATCGTCGGCTTCGCCAAGAAAGTGGGTGACCTGATCGAAGGTATTGGCTCCATTGCATACTTCGCGGCCATCACCATTGGCCTGACCACTCTGCTGTTGTTCTGGTACTCCCGTTGCCTGACCGGCACCCTTGTGCCGATCTTGACGTCTATCGTGGCGGTGTTCTGGCAGTTGGGTACCCTGCGTTTGCTGGGCTATGGCCTGGACCCATACTCGGTATTGGTTCCGTTCCTGGTCTTTGCAATCGGCATCAGTCACGGCGTACAGATCGTGAACGCCATGGCGGTCGAAGCTGCCAAAGGGTTTGACTCGGTCACTGCCGCGCGTCTGGCCTTCCGTGCCCTCTACATTCCCGGCATGCTGGCGCTGATCTCGGACGCGTTCGGCTTCCTGACCCTGTTCTTTATTGAAATCGATGTTATCCGTGACCTGGCCATTGCCGCCGGTATCGGTGTGGCGTTTGTCATCATTACCAATCTGGTGATGCACGTTCTGATCATGTCCTACCTGGGTATTTCCAAGGGCGGTGTGCGCCACGTCCAGAATCGTGGTGAGAAGCAGGACCGCAAGTGGCGAACCCTGTCTTACTTCTCCCATCCAAGTGTTGCCCCGATCTCACTGCTGATCGCGGTGATCGGTCTTGGCCTGGGTCTGTACTACAAGCAGGACCTGAAAATCGGTGACCTGGACCGCGGTGCACCCGAGCTTCGCCCGGATTCCCGCTATAACCAGGACAACGCCTTCATCATCGATAACTACTCCACCAGTGCCGACGTGCTTGTGGTCATGGTGAAGACGCCGAAGGAAGAATGTACCCAGTACGACGTTCTGCGCGCCATGGACAGCCTCCAGTGGGAACTTCAGAACACACCGGGCGTTCAGTCTTCCGCGTCCCTGGCGGATGTCTCCAAAATCGTGACCAAGGCCCTGAACGAAGGTAACTGGAAGTGGTTCGAGATTTCCCGCAACCAGACCATCATCAACGCCTCTATTCGTAACGCGCCGTCTGGCCTGATCAATACCGACTGTAGCCTGACGCCGGTACTGGTCTTCCTGGAAGACCACAAGGCGGAGACACTGGAAACCGTTGTTGAGAGAGTGGCAGAGTTTTCTGGCAAAACCAGCAATGAGCAGCACACTTTCCTGCTGGCCGCCGGTAACGCCGGTGTGGAAGCGGCTACCAATGAAGTTATCTCCAGTGCCAAGGACAAGATGCTGATCATGGTCTACGGCGTGGTGAGCTTGCTGTGTCTGCTGACCTTCCGCTCCATCCGTGCGGTACTGTGTATCGTGGTTCCGCTGGGCCTGACCTCGATCCTGTGTGAGGCCATCATGGCGGTGTCCGGCATTGGTATCAAAGTAGCGACCCTGCCGGTAATTGCATTGGGTGTGGGAATCGGTGTGGACTACGGTATCTACATCTACAGCAAGCTTGAGAAGTTCCTGCTGGAAGGCAAGACGCTTCAGGATGCTTACTTCGAGACTCTGAAGTCCACTGGTAAGGCGGTTGTGTTTACCGGTGTTACCCTGGGTCTTGGTGTTGTGACCTGGATCTTCTCGCCAATCAAGTTCCAGGCGGACATGGGCTTCCTGCTGTTCTTCATGTTCCTGTGGAACATGGTGGGCGCCATCTGGCTGCTGCCGGCCCTGGCTCGCTTCCTGCTGCGGCCTGACCGCATGCTGGCGAAAGCCCGCGCTGCCAAGTAAACCTTTCAAGGTTTTGCAAAAAAGCCCGCTAAGCGGGCTTTTTTGTTTTAAGGTCAAGTGTTTAGCTGGTCGGGTCCAGCTTTATTTATGGCGTATTCTGGTCTATGTTCATAGACGTGCCAAAAGCAAGCCCTCGGGAGTAGGCGGGCTTCAAATCCAACGGTCAAAAAAAGGAATAGAACACATGACACTTAAATCCAAGGTATCTGCTCTCGCTGTTTCTGCGGCAGTCAGCGTAGGTGCTGCTTCCACGTCGGTATCTGCTCAGGAACAGCGTTTCGTGACAATTGGTACTGGGGGTGTGACCGGTGTTTACTACCCGGCCGGTGGCGCTATTTGTCGTCTGGTGAACATGGATCGTAAGGAGCATGGCATCCGTTGTTCGGTCGAGAGCACCGGCGGTTCCGTATACAACCTGAATGCGATTCGCCAGGGCGAGCTGGATCTGGCAGTGGCCCAGTCCGACTGGCAGTACCATGCCTACAATGGCTCCAGCCAGTTCGAAAGCGATGGCGCCAACAAAGACTTGCGGGCGGTGTTCTCACTGCACCCGGAGCCATTCACCGTGGTGGCCAGTAAGGGTTCCGGTATCAACTCGTTCGAGGATCTCGAAGGCAAGCGAGTGTCCGTCGGCAACCCGGGGTCGGGCCAGCGTGCCACGGCAGAGGTGCTGATGGAGGAAATGGGCTGGGGAATGGACAAGTTCTCCCTGGCGGCTGAGCTGAAAGCCGCTGAGCAGTCCCAGGCCCTCTGTGACGGCAATATCGATGCGTTCTTCTACACCGTTGGCCACCCGTCCGGTGCCATCAAGGAAGCGACCACCTCGTGTGACAGCCTGATCGTGAACGTCGATAACGAAGCCACTCAAAAGCTCATTTCCGACAATCCGTATTACCGGGAGGCAACCATCCCAGGTGGCATGTACCGGGGCTCTGACCAGGATGTAACGACCTTCGGTGTTGCAGCCACCTTTGTGTCATCCACCGATGTGGCGGACGAAGTGGTGTACGAAGTGGTCAAGGCGGTATTTGAGAACTTTGACAGCTTCAAGCGTCTGCATCCCGCTTTCGCCAATCTGAAGAAAGAAGAGATGGTCTCCGATGCCCTGAGTGCCCCTCTGCACCCGGGCGCGGCGAAGTACTACAAGGAAGCTGGTCTGATCGACTGATCTCGCCGGTCATTGAACGCCGCGGGCTGGTTAGGCCCGCGGCATCTCTTTGGTTATATCTGCCTTACCCCTGGTTTTCTTAAAGGACTGGATTATGAGCGACAGCGACCCTCGGGCAGGGGACAGTGTCGACCGTGGCAAGGTCGAGGAGTTTTTGCAGACAGAATCTGGTGGAAGGGCCACCACGGGCGCCGCTGCGGTTATTCTGTTTGTCGTGCCACTGCTCTGGTCTCTTTTTCAGCTATGGATAGCGTCGCCACTTCCCTACGTGTTTGATTTCGGAGTTTTCAACTCCACCGAGTCTCGGTCGATACATCTGGCCTTTGCGACTTTTCTGGCGTTTTCCGCGTTCCCGATGATCAAAGGCAAGCACATGAATCATGTGCCGATCTTTGACTGGGTGTTGGCGCTGGCAGCCGCCTTTGCGGCGTCGTACCTGTTTGTTTTCTATGACCAGCTGGCCACGCGCCCGGGTGCCCCGAATGCCCAGGATATGATCGTTGCGTTGGGTGGTCTTGTACTGCTTCTCGAAGCGACGCGGCGGGCTCTCGGCCTTCCGCTGACCATTGTTGCGGGCGTTTTCATTATTTATTCCCTCGCCGGGCCCTACATGCCCGACGTGATTTCCCACAAAGGGGCGAGCTTGAGTAAGCTGGCGTCCCACCAGTGGCTTGGCACGGAGGGTGTGTTCGGGGTCGCGCTGGGGGTTTCCACCAGCTTCGTATTCCTGTTCGTACTTTTCGGAGCATTGCTTGAACGGGCAGGGGCTGGCAATTATTTCATCCAGGTGGCCTATGCCATGCTCGGTCACATGCGCGGCGGTCCCGCCAAAGCTGCCGTGGTGTCCAGCGGACTGAGTGGCGTGATTTCCGGCTCTTCCATCGCCAATGTGGTGACCACCGGGACCTTTACCATACCGCTCATGAAGCGCGTTGGTTTCCCGGCCACCAAAGCCGGGGCGGTGGAAGTGGCTGCATCAACCAATGGCCAGTTGACCCCGCCCATTATGGGTGCGGCTGCCTTTTTGATGGTGGAATACGTGGGAATCTCCTATCTGGAGGTCATCAAACACGCCATCCTGCCTGCCATGATTTCCTATGTGGCGTTGATTTACATCGTTCACCTCGAAGCCTGCAAACTCAACATGAAGGGCATCGAACGTCTGGATCGTCCGACCTTGGCTCAGCGAATGCTCAACTGGGTAGTCATTCTGCTGGGGCTGTGTGTGCTGACGCTGGTTGTCTACTACGGCATTGGCTGGATGAAGGACTGGCTGGGTGCAGGCGCTATCTGGGTGCTGGGCCCCCTCCTGCTGCTGGTTTATATCGGTCTGGTCGGTTATGCCACCCGTTTCCCGGCTCTTGAGGAGGACAGTCCGGAGCGATCCATGGATGAATTGCCCCCGGTTGGGCCCACGGTGAAAGCCGGCCTTTACTTCCTTCTGCCGGTGGTTGTGTTGGTGTGGTGCCTGACCGTGGAGCGGTTCTCGCCACAGTTATCGGCCTTCTGGGCGACCGTGTTCATGGTATTTATCGTGATTACCCAGGGTCCGCTGAAAGCCTTTTTCCATGAACAGGGGCATTACGGTGCGACGTTGAAGCAGGGTTTGGTAGATCTCGCTCATTCCCTGGTTACCGGTGCTCGCAACATGGTTGGCATCGGTGTGGCCACTGCCACTGCCGGTATTGTGGTCGGCACGGTCACCCTGACCGGCATCGGGTTGGTCATGACTCAGTTTGTTGAGTTCATCTCTGGCGGTAACCTGCTGTTGATGCTTATTTTCACCGCCCTGATCAGTCTGATTCTGGGTATGGGGCTTCCGACCACGGCCAATTACATTGTGGTTTCCACATTGATGGCGCCGGTGATTGTGACCCTCGGTGCCGAGAATGGCCTGCTGGTGCCGCTGATTGCGGTTCACCTGTTTGTGTTTTACTTCGGTATTCTGGCGGACGACACGCCTCCGGTGGGGCTGGCCGCCTACGCCGCCGCGGCGATATCGGGTGCCGACCCGATCCGGACCGGTATTCAGGGTTTTACCTACGATATCCGGACCGCGATCCTGCCGTTCATGTTTATTTTTAATACTCAATTGTTGCTGATCGGGCTGACGGGCTGGTTTGACCTCCTGGTGACCGTATTCAGTGCGGTGATGGCCATGCTGGTGTTTTCGGCAGCCACCCAGGGCTACTGGATGACCCGGACGCGCTGGTGGGAAACCGTCGCGCTTCTGCTGATTTCGTTCACCCTTTTCCGGCCGGGTTTCTGGTGGGACATGGTGTACCCCGCGACTCAGGACCGCCCAGGTTCCGAGTTGTTCCAGTATGTTGATGATGTTCCGGCCGGTGATCCTATTGTCATCCAGGCGTCGGGGATGTCCCTTGATGGTGATGAGGTATCCAAGTACCTGCAATTGGCATTGCCTGAAGGGGAGTCGCCACAAAAGCGTTTGGCGCAGGCCGGACTTGAAGTATCCGCCCAGGGCGATCAGATGGTGGTGGACTTCGTGAACTTCGGCAGTGCTGCGGAGCAGGCCGGCATCAGTTTCGGCTGGACGATCGATGGGGTTCAGATAGATGCGGAACGCCCACCGAAGGAATTGATGTTTATTCCCGCACTGGCGTTGCTTGGGCTGCTTGGTTTTGGTCAGTACCGTCGACGAGCCCGTGAAACCGGTGGTGCCCAGCCAGCCTGAACCATTGATCCACCAGAGGAAACCCGGCATTAACCTGCCGGGTTTTTTTCTGGTAGACTCCCGCTCCAACAGGCCCGCGGTTTGTGTCGTGACGCGCCGCCACAAGTGATCTCTGGTATAGATCACCGCTGAGTAACCAACCGGAGTATGTTTATGCCCGTCGTAACCCTGCCAGATGGCAGTCACCGTAGTTTTGCAGAAGCCGTAACCGTTCATGACGTCGCCGCCGATATTGGCGCGGGTCTGGCCAAAGCCGCTCTGGCTGGCAAGGTAAACGGCAAGCTGGTGGACACCAGCTACCGCATCGAAGAAGACATCGAGTTGGCCATTGTGACCGAGCGGGATGAAGAGGGTGTGGATATCATTCGCCACTCCACCGCGCACCTGCTGGCTATGGCCGTCAAGGAACTGTTCCCGTCTGCTCAGGTGACGATTGGCCCGGTTATCGATAACGGCTTTTACTACGACTTTAAATTCGAGCGGCCCTTCACCAATGAAGACCTGGCCCGTATCGAAAAGCGCATGGAAGAGCTGGCGAAGCAGGATATTCAGGTTTCCCGCTCAGTGCTCTCTCGTGACGAGGCCGTCAAGCTGTTTGACGAGATGGGCGAGGAGTACAAGGTTCGGATCATTGAGGATATTCCGGGCGAAGAGGACCTTTCCTTTTACCGTCAGGGCGACTTTATCGACCTGTGCCGTGGTCCTCATGTGCCGAGTACCGGTAAGCTCAAGGCGTTCAAGCTGACCAAGGTGGCCGGTGCCTACTGGCGTGGTGATACCTCCAATGAGCAGTTGCAGCGTGTATATGGGACTGCGTGGGGCAACAAGAAAGACCTCAAGGCTTACCTCCACCGTCTGGAAGAAGCCGAAAAGCGGGACCACCGTAAGATCGGCAAGAAGCTGGACCTGTTTCACATGCAGGAAGAAGCGCCGGGCATGGTGTTCTGGCATCCCGCTGGTTGGGAAGTGTATCAGAGCATCGAACAGTACATGCGCGACAAGCTGCGCAAGCACGGCTACCAGGAAATCAAGACTCCACAGGTGGTTTCGCGCACCCTGTGGGAGAAGTCCGGCCACTGGGACAAGTTCCACGATGACATGTTCACCACAGAATCGGAAAAGCACGATTTCGCCATCAAGCCGATGAACTGTCCGTGTCACATCCAGGTGTTCAACCAGGGTCTGAAGAGTTACAAGGACCTGCCTCTGCGTCTGGCGGAGTTTGGCTCCTGCCACCGCAATGAGGCATCCGGTGCCCTGCACGGGATCATGCGGGTGCGCGGCTTTACCCAGGACGATGCGCACATCTTCTGTGAGGAGGATGCGATTCAGGCGGAAGTGTCTCGTTTTATTGACCTGCTGCACGAGGTGTATCAGGACTTTGGATTTACCGAGATCCTCTACAAGCTGTCCACCCGTCCGGAGAAGCGTGTAGGCTCCGATGAGGTCTGGGACAAGTCCGAGGCGGCGTTGGAAGAAGCTCTGAACCGTGAGGGGGTTGACTGGGAACTGCTGCCGGGTGAGGGTGCCTTCTACGGGCCGAAAATCGAATTCTCACTGAAGGACTGCATCGGCCGGGTGTGGCAGTGCGGCACCATTCAGGTGGACTTCTCCATGCCGGGCCGTCTGGGTGCTCAGTACGTGGCCGCCGATTCCGAACGCAAAACACCTGTGATGCTGCATCGTGCGGTGCTGGGTTCGTTCGAGCGGTTCATCGGTATTCTGATCGAGGAATACGAAGGGGCATTCCCGACCTGGCTGGCGCCAACCCAGGTGGCTATCCTCAATATCACCGATAATCAGCGTGAATATTGTGAGAATCTGGCCAGAAAACTGGAATCTTCCGGGTATCGGGTAAATGCTGACTTGAGAAACGAGAAGATCGGCTTTAAAATCCGCGAGCATACTTTAAACAAGGTTCCCTATCTGGTCGTCGTAGGCGACAAAGAGGTCGAAAATAACGCCGTTGCGGTACGTACCCGTAAAGGTGAAGATTTGGGAACCCTTTCGCTTGATGCGTTCGAACAGCTTCTGGCTGAAGAGGTTGAACGTAAGGGCAGAACCAAGACGGAGATCTAATTATCAAACAGCGAGCGAATCGGGGTCGCGCCCCTAAGGCGCCGATCAATGAGAATATTGACGCAACAGAAGTCCGGCTGATTGACGCAGAAGGCAATCAGGTAGGGGTAGTTCCTATTGCGGACGCCTTGAAAATGGCCGAAGAAGCGTCCCTTGACCTGGTCCAGGTTACGGATTCCGATCCGATCGTCTGCAAGATAATGGACTACGGCAAGAAGATCTTCGACGAGAAGAAGGCCAAAGCGGCTGCGAAGAAAAAGCAGAAGCAGACGCAGGTCAAAGAGCTTAAGTTCCGTCCAGGAACTGAAGAAGGGGATTATCAGGTCAAACTACGCAACCTGATACGTTTCCTTGAAAACGGGGACCGCGGCAAAATCACTATCCGATTCCGGGGGCGTGAGATGGCACACCAGGAAATTGGTATGAAGCTCATGAACCGGATTGAAGCGGATATTGAAGAGCTGGCAACGGTTGAGATGAGGCCCAAAATGGAGGGCCGTCAAATGACCATGTTGGTGGCACCCCGCAAGAAGAAGTGAACCTGATCGGGTGATGGATCCCCCGCGCATGCGGGGGATTCGTCGTTCAGGAACACATTGTTTTTTCCATAATAGAATGCGGAGTTTTAAAAAATGCCCAAGATGAAAACCAAGAGCGGAGCCACTAAACGGTTCAAGAAAACCGCGAACGGCTTCAAGCACAAGCAGTCCTTCACCAGTCACATCCTGACCAAGAAGAGCCCAAAGCGTAAGCGTCAGCTGCGTGGTACCAAGATGATCGCCAAGTCTGACGTGGCGTCCATCAAGCGTATGACCGCGTGCTAAGGCACCGCGTCCATTCTTGTTTAGGTTTTTAAGGTAGAAGGATTAAGTTATGGCTCGTGTAAAACGTGGTGTGATCGCACGCCGTCGTCACAAAAAGATTCTCAATCAGGCCAAAGGTTACTACGGTGCTCGCAGCCGTGTGTTCCGTGTTGCCAAGCAAGCGGTTATCAAGGCCGGTCAGTACGCTTACCGTGACCGTCGTAACCGCAAGCGTGCCTTCCGCGCCCTGTGGATTGCCCGTATCAACGCTGGCGCCCGTGCAAACGGTCTGTCCTACAGCCGTCTGATCGCTGGTCTGAAGAAGGCGAACGTTGAAATCGATCGTAAGGTTCTGGCTGACCTGGCCATGAACGAGCAGCAGGCGTTCGCCGCTGTTGTCGAGAAAGCCAAAGCGTCCCTGTGATCGCTTAAGCTCTTCATCGATTGCTGATCGATCGGAGCGTCTCATGGCATCATGGGGACGCTCTCTCAATAGGGGAAGGGCATGCTCTTCCCCTATTTTTGTTTTAAGAATTCGTATTACTACTCCCATATCTGGTTTGGAGCAGGGTCAATGGAAAACCTGGAACAACTGGTTCAGGACGGTTTGGCTGCGGTAGAGAACGCAGACAGCCTGCAGGCGCTTGATCAAATTCGTGTTGAGTACCTGGGTAAAAAAGGTGTTATCACCCAGCAAGCCAAGACGCTGGGCAAGCTTTCTGCCGAAGAGCGTCCCGCTGCAGGCCAGAAAATCAATGAAGCCAAGGGCCAGGTTGAGCAGGCCATTAACGCCCGTCGTGCTGATCTGGAGCGCGTTGCCATTGAGCAAAAGCTGGCGAGTGAATCCATTGATGTCACTCTGCCGGGGCGTGGCCAGGATCTGGGTGGCTTACACCCGGTAACCCGTACCCTGCAGCGCATTGAGCAATTTTTTGCCCGCGCAGGCTATACCGTCGAGCAGGGGCCGGAAATCGAAGATGACTACCACAACTTCGAAGCACTGAACATTCCGGGGCATCATCCGGCCCGTGCCATGCACGATACCTTCTATTTCAATCCGGGAACGTTGCTCCGTACCCATACTTCTCCGGTCCAGATTCGAACCATGGAAGCGGGCAAACCGCCATTCCGGATGATTTGTCCGGGGCGCGTCTATCGCTGTGACTCCGACATGACTCACACGCCCATGTTCCATCAGGTCGAGGGCTTGCTGGTAGAGAAGAATGTCAGCTTCGCCGACCTGAAGAGCACAGTGGAAGAGTTCCTGCGGGTTTTCTTTGAGCGGGACCTGAAAGTCCGTTTCCGTCCTTCCTACTTCCCGTTCACCGAACCCTCTGCGGAAGTCGATATCGAGTGGGGTCGTGAGGCGGATGGTAGTATCAAGTGGCTGGAAGTGATGGGCTGCGGCATGGTGCATCCAAAAGTATTCGAGTATTGCGGTATTGATGCCGAGGAGTATCGCGGCTTCGCATTTGGTCTGGGCGTTGAGCGTCTGGCCATGCTGCGTTACGGCGTCAACGACCTGCGGATGTTCTTCGAGAACGATCTGCGTTTCCTGCGTCAGTTCCGTTAATCCGGCGCTATCAGGAATTCAAACCATCAGGCGAAACCGCATCAGAACAAGGCAACAAGCATGAAATTCAGTGAACAGTGGCTGCGCGAGTGGGTTAACCCGGAAATCGGTACCCAGGAATTGATGGACCAGGTCACCATGGCCGGTCTGGAAGTGGATGGCTTTGAGCCGGTGGCAGGCGACTTCAGTGGCGTGATCGTTGGTGAGGTGCTGAAGGTTGAGCCGCACCCGGATGCCGACAAGCTGCGTGTCTGCCAGGTGACCGATGGCCTGCAGACCATTCAGGTTGTATGTGGCGCGCCCAACGTGCGCGATGGTCTGAAAGTCCCGTTTGCCGTGGTAGGCGCGGTCCTGCCGGGCGATTTCAAAATCAAGAAGGCCAAGCTTCGTGGTCAGCCCTCTGAGGGTATGTTGTGCGCTGAGGCCGAGCTGGGTTTGTCGGATGCCAGCGATGGTCTGATGGAGTTGCCTTCGGATGCGCCGACTGGCCAGGATCTCCGCGAATACCTGCAGCTTAACGATGTCACGATTGATGTGGATCTGACTCCGAACCGCAGCGACTGTCTCTCTATCAAGGGTATCGCGCGGGAAGTGGGCGTATTGAATAGCCTGGTCGTCGAAGCGCCTGAATTCACTGCCGTTGAGGCCCAGCATTCCGAAGTGCCGGATATTCGTGTTGAGGACCCCGCTGGATGCCCGCGTTATCTGGGGCGAGTACTCCGTAACGTTAATCTTCAGGCCGAAACGCCCCTGTGGATGCGTGAAAAGCTGAGGCGGTGTGGTATTCGTTCTATTGATCCCGCTGTCGACGTAACAAACTACGTGATGCTGGAGCTTGGCCAGCCGATGCATGCCTTTGATCGCGAAGAGATCAAGGGCGGCATTGTTGTCCGCATGGCCCGGGCTGACGAAAAGCTGGTACTGCTGGACGGTCAGGAAGTACAGCTTACTGACCAGACGCTGGTCATTGCTGATCACGAGAAGCCCGTTGCGATTGCTGGCGTTATGGGCGGCGAACATTCCGGTGTCAGTGAAAAGACCCGGGACCTGGTGTTGGAGTCCGCCTATTTTGATCCGATTACCCTGGCGGGTAAGGCTCGTCACTATGGCCTCCATACAGATGCGTCTCACCGTTTCGAACGCGGCGTCGACTTCAAGCTGGCGCGAGATGCGATGGAGCGTGCTACCAGGCTTTTGATGGATATCGTAGGGGGTGAGCCGGGTGAGATCGTCGAGGTGCTGAGCAGCGACTGCTTGCCTGACGATGTGGTTGTGGACCTGCGATCCGACCGCCTGGCGAGCGTTCTTGGCTTGGAGATTGACCGCACAACGGTTGAGGAAATCCTGACTCGCCTGGGCCTTCATATCGACAAGCTGCTCAAGAACGGCTGGCGGGTGAGTGTGCCAAGCTACCGCCCGGATATCTCTATTGAGGAAGATCTCATTGAAGAAGTTGGCCGGATTTTTGGTTACAACAACCTGCCGGTGACCGAGCCCGAAGGCTCGCTGGGGCTCCGCCCTGAGGAAGAGGCAAAGCGCCCGGTATCGCTGATTCGAAATTTCTTTGTCGATCAGGGTTACCAGGAAGCAATTACCTACAGCTTTGTGGATCCCAAAGTACAGGAGCTGGTTGATCCGAAGCGCGATGGCATAGCGCTCGCGAACCCGATTTCCTCCGACCTGTCCGTCATGCGGACCACTCTTTGGAGTGGGCTTCTGAAGACGGTCGCCTACAACCAGAATCGCCAGCAATCCCGTATTCGCCTGTTCGAGACAGGTCTCCGTTTTGAAAAGGATGATCAGCGTATTGATCAGCAGCCAATGCTGGCCGGCGTTGTGGTTGGGGGGCAGTATCCGGAAAACTGGGTAAACGGTCGCAGAGCGGCGGACTTTTTCGATGTAAAAGGCGAGCTGGAAAGCCTGTTCCGTGTGCTCGGCATTGAGGTGCAGTTTGTATCCGGAAGCCATCCGGCTCTCCATCCGGGCCAGACAGCCGAACTGATGCGCGACGGGGAGCATGTTGGCTGGCTGGGCACACTGCACCCGCAAGTGCAGAAAAAACTTGAACTTAATGGCACGGTGCTGATGTTTGAGCTATTCTTGGATTCAATCGCCACTGGATATGTGCCTAATTTCAAAGAAATTTCAAAATTCCCTGAAGTTCGTCGGGATTTGGCTATCATTATCGGAAGTGACGTGGCATTTGCCGACGTAGAGCGTGTAGCCAGAAAACACGCCGGAGAATGCCTGACGGATTTGCGTGCGTTTGATGTCTACGAGGGCGAGAGTATCGGTGAGGGAAATCGAAGCCTTGCGCTCAGTCTGTTCTGGCAGCACCCCAAACGCACACTTAACGAGGATGAAGTGCATTCGCTCTTCAACGGCGTTATTGACGCGCTGAAACAAGAGCTGGGGGCAACACTAAGGAGCTGAGACATGGCGGCGTTAACGAAAGCGGACATGGCAGAGCGTTTGTACGAGGAGTTAGGTCTCAACAAGCGGGAAGCCAAAGAAATGGTGGAAGCTTTTTTTGACGAGATCAGAGACGCACTCAGCCACAACGAACAGGTGAAGTTGTCCGGGTTCGGCAACTTCGACCTGCGCGATAAAAAACAGAGACCGGGACGGAACCCGAAAACTGGGGAAGAGATTCCCATCAGCGCACGCCGCGTGGTGACCTTCCGGCCGGGACAGAAACTGAAGCAGAAAGTGGAAGCCTATGCTGGAACCGAGTCATAACAACGAGCTCCCTGCGATCCCAGGAAAACGCTACTTCACGATTGGTGAAGTAGCGGATTTGTGTGCGGTAAAAGCCCATGTATTGCGCTATTGGGAGCAGGAGTTTCCGCAGCTATCGCCGGTCAAGCGGAGAGGTAACCGGCGCTATTATCAGCGTGCGGATGTGATTACCATTCGCCAGATTCGGAGCCTGCTTTACGAGCAGGGCTACACGATCGGTGGTGCGAAGCAGAAGCTCAGTAGCAGCGAGGCCAAAGAAGATACCTCCCAGTACAGGCAGTTGATCAAGCAGATGATCGCCGAGCTGGAAGAGGTCCTAGATGTGCTTAACGCGCCTGCGAGCTGACACTTTGCCAGCACAAAAAAGCCGAAGCGAGGTCAATCGCTTCGGCTTTTTTGTATCTGAAAATCGACGTTAAGTTCAGATGGTGCGGTTGATGACGTTATCAGCAGTGTCGGGCCAGGAGTTGTTTGTAGTGCTGTAACTGATTCGAGCTGGGTCGCAAGTTGTAGGTCTTGATCAGCCTCACAAACCTGCTCACATACTGGCACTGGCCCTGAGGTGGCAGCCATTGTTCCGGTCCCTTTGCACCCTTCTGCCGGTTCAGAGAGAGCTCGACACTCCACAGGTTATTCATGTCGTTGGCGAAGGTTTCCCTCTTCGCCTCGCTCCAGTCTTTTGCTCCGTGCTCCCATGCCCATTTCAGTGGCACCACGTGATCGATGTCTATGTCTGAAGCGTTCTGTATCACCTGGCCGGTAAACGGGCTGATCCAGCGGCCGGATGCCACCCGGCATCTTCGTGGATCCGAGAATCGGACACGGCTAGTCGAAGAGGCGATGAGAGCTTCTGCGCGGCTGTTCTGGCAGTCGCCGTCGGTATCATCCCAGCCATGCCCGAACTTCTTGCGTTCGTATCCCGTTTCGAGCGTGACAGGACTCCGGGCGCTCATTCCCCTTGGCAATCTCCCTCCGCTCGCCAGACAGGCATTCAGGGATTCAAACCCGGTGAACGATTTGGTTCTTGAGTAGTGTGCGCTTTCAGGTGGGTGGCAGATGCCTGAGCCGGATTTTTTAACCAATTCTGCCGCGCTGGGCGAATGGGAGCCGAGCAACAGGCATACCGCAAATAAAGCCGACACTGACCGGCTAAACAACATTTGCATGGTGAAGCTGCTCTAAAGGACTGAGTTTGAATAAAAAGCACGGAGAGTATTGCAGACGACCGGTCGGAGCCGAGTCGGGCTTTTGTTGGGATTTTGTCAGTGTTCGTAAGAAGGCGGCGGGACAGAGAGTGGTATGCTGTCAGCGGAAAATCGGACAAGCCCGTTTAGAGAGTTGGCGGTTTTTCAGGGTAAAAGAAAAAGGGAGAAAAATGGTCGGGACGGCAGGATTTGAACCTGCGACCACCTGCACCCCATACAGGTGCGCTACCAGGCTGCGCTACGCCCCGACACACGCTGGGCCATGGAGAACCGGACGGTTTCCTCACTGGCTTAGCGGGAGCGAAGTCTACACCAGGCTCGGGAAAAAATAAACAGGGATTTGAACGAGCGTTGAGGGCTATTTTTAGAGGGCGTTAAAACGACTGGAAGTCATTGTGAGATCCGGACTTTCTAGAATGTGTCCATGGTCTATGCTGATATCGAGGTTTTGACGATGTGCGCCGTTTTGATATTTAGATGTCAAAGCAATATCATGACGCGCTTGTAACGTTTGAATGCCGAAACAAAACAGGACTTATCCAACCAAGGAGACTTCGAACGTGGGCGAAGTAGTCAAAGACGAATATCAAACGGATTACGTCGCGGGCCAGGATAATATCCATCCCCTCGGTCTCGACATTCATGCACCGGTGTTTCCGATTACGGCAATTCTGGTGATTCTTTTCGTGGTAGGAACGATGATGTTCCCCGCTGAGTCGAAATCCATGCTGGATGGTGCCAAGTGGGACATCATTGCTACCTTTGACTGGTTTTTCCTCCTCAGCGCCAACATTTTTGTGGTGGTCTGCCTGGCATTGATTTTCATGCCTGTGGGAAAAATCCGAATCGGTGGAATGGACGCCAAACCAGAGTTTTCAACGATGTCCTGGTTCGCCATGCTGTTCGCAGCGGGCATGGGCATTGGCCTGATGTTCTGGGCGGTCGCGGAACCGGTGGCCTATTACACGGGCTGGTATGAGACCCCGTTTAACGTGGAGGCGAACACGCCTGAAGCGGCTGATATGGCCATGGGCGCGACCATGTATCACTGGGGGCTGCACCCTTGGGCGATCTATGCGGTGGTGGCGCTGTCCCTGGCGTTCTTTGCGTATAACAAGAACATGCCGCTGACCATTCGCTCTGCGTTTTTCCCGCTTCTGAAAGACAGGGTGTGGGGTTGGCCCGGGCACATTATCGATGTGCTTGCGGTGGTCGCCACCATCTTCGGCTTGGCAACGTCTCTCGGGTTTGGCGCCCAACAGGCTGCATCCGGGCTGAATTATTTGTTTGATGTCTCAGCCGGCGTAAATGTCCAGATGGCCATTATCGTTGGCGTCACCGCGCTTGCCCTGATTTCCGTTTTGCGAGGCCTGGACGGCGGTGTGAAGGTGCTCAGTAACATCAACATGGGTCTGGCGGCCCTGCTTCTGTTTTTCATTGTCTTCGCGGGTCAGACAATGGTGATTCTGGAAACCCTGTTCGTCACCTCTGCAAGCTACGTGGCGAATGTCGTCCCGTTGAGTAACCCGTTTGGCCGCGAAGACGAAGCCTGGTTCCAGGGCTGGACTGTCTTTTACTGGGCATGGTGGATTTCCTGGTCACCGTTCGTCGGAATGTTTATTGCCCGGGTCTCCCGTGGCCGGACCGTGCGTGAATTTGTCACGGCTGTGCTGATTATCCCAACGCTAATTACCGTTTTGTGGATGAGCGGGTTTGGTGGCTCGGCTCTGGAACAAATCCGTGATGGTGTTGGTGCGCTGGCAGAAAACGGGTTAACCGACGTATCACTGGCGATGTTCCAGATGTTCGAGAACCTGCCGCTTACGGGCATCATCTCCTTTGTCGGTATTATTCTGGTGCTGGTGTTCTTCGTAACCTCGTCGGATTCAGGCTCTCTGGTGATTGACAGCATCACAGCCGGCGGCAAAACCGACGCGCCGACTTCTCAGCGGGTATTCTGGGTTGTTATGGAAGGCGCGATTGCCGCTGCCCTGATCTTCGGTGGTGGCGAAGACGCTCTTGGAGCCATTCAGGCAACGGCAATCAGTGCAGGCCTGCCGTTCACGGCGATACTGCTGGTGATGACCTGGGGGCTTTTGAAGGGGCTTGCTCACGAGCGCAAGCTGCTGATAGCCAAAGGCGAACTATAAAGAAAGTGAGCTGTAGAGAAAAAAGCCGGGATTCGTCCCGGCTTTTTTGTTGCCTGTTCAGGAAGTGGCGAAGCTTTCCATGGCGTACTCGGCCCGATCCTGTGGGGTGAAGTGAGGGCGTTTAAGGTCCTCAATGGTTCTGAGTCTGGGGAGCAGACCGCGTCCATTGGCCATCTGGATGGCCAGGCCGGGGCGGGCGTTAAGCTCCAGAAGCAAGGGCCCTTCGTTGGCATCCACCACCAGGTCTACACCCATGTATCCGAGCCCGGTGGCTTCATAACAGCGGGATGCCATTTCCAGCATCTGATCCCATGCCTCGATCCGGATGTTCTCAATGGCCAGGCCGGTATCCGGGTGCAGGGTCACGGGTCGGTTAAACTGAACCGCGTTCAGGCTCCTGCCCGTACCGATGTCCAGGCCAACCCCGATAGCACCCTGATGAAGATTGGCCTTGCCGTCAGACGCCTTTGTGGCCAGTCGCAGCATCGCCATTACAGGGTACCCCCGGAACACAACAATCCGTATATCCGGTACACCCTGGTAGGAATACTTGGCCAGTGCCGGCGAGGATTCCACGAGGCTTTCCACTATGGCTACATCGGGCGTGCCGGCCAAAGAATACAGGCCGGCCAGAATGTTGGTCAGGTGGCGCTGAAGCTCGGTGCTGCCAATACGGGCGCCGGAGGCTTTAACGTAGTTGTCCTGGTCACGGCCGGTAATGACCGTAATGCCTTTTCCACCCGAGCCCTTGGCCGGTTTGATCGCAAAGCCACCCAGGTCCTCTGCCATCTCGCGGAAATGGGAAATTTCATGTTGTTGCTGAACCACCTGCAGCAGCTTCGGGGTTTTGACGCCGTATTCGGCTACCGCCAGTTTGGTTTTTAGCTTGTTGTCGACGAGCGGATAAGCCGAGCGCTCGTTGTATCGGGCAATGTAGTCCACATTGCGCCGGTTCATATTGAGCATACCAAGCCTGTTCAGGCGCCCCGGGGAAATCCAGCCCATGTCAGTCGTAGGCCTTCATCGGGGTGAAGCGCACGAGCTCGCTGAGCTTGTAACCGGTGTACTGTCCCATCAGGAGAATGAGTCCGAGAATGGTCAGGTGCAGTTCCGGGAAGTTGAACGTCAGGTGACCCGCCAGGGGAGCGCTCATGGCGAGGTACGCACAGATGGCGACAAACAGGCTTCCGGCACCCTGGACAATGACCTCCCGGGCACCTTCCTCTTCCCAAAGGATTGACATGCGCTCAATGGTCCAGGCAATGATCACCATTGGGAAGAAGGTGACGGTCATCCCGGTATTGAAGCCCATTTGATAGCCAATGATGCTGAGCCCTGCGGTAATAAAGATAACCAGTATAATGAGGGCAGAGATTCGCGAAACAAGCAGCAGATTCAGGCTGGAGAGGTAGCCCCGCATCACCAGGCCAATGCTGACCACCGACAAAAAGGCGATCAGTCCGGGAATCAGAGTGGTTTGTACAAAGGCCACCGCAATCAGCACGGGCATGAAGGTGCCCGAGGTTCGAATTCCGATCACGATTCGCATGAAGGCAACAATCAACGCACCAAGGGGCAACAACAGCAGCATGCGGAACATGCTTTGCTCTTCAATCGGCAGTTCGTAGAAGCTGATGAGACCGAGACCGTTGGTCTTGAGTTCCATGGTCATTAACTGCAGGGCCGGAACGGTTTGCCGGAGCATGGAAAAGCTGACTTCCGAGTTGTCACCGCCAACGACGTCGAGAAGGGAAGCGGAGCCCTGGCGCCAGAGCAGAAGGTTATCCGGAATTCCCTGAGCGGCGGTTTCCGGGTCAAAGGTGAGCCATTGATCGCCGTCGTATATTTGCAGGAACGGCATCAGCGATTGCCGGCGCCGGGCATCTCTGAGCTTGAGGCCGTCTGCGGTTCTGGCCGGAATGCCTGAATGGTTGAGCATGTCGACCAGCAGGTCGAGATAATCCTCATCCGTTACCAGGAGTGTGGTGTTCTGGGTTCTCGTGTCCGGCTGCATCAGGCGGATCAGTTCGCGGGTCATGCTTTCCGGTGTGCTGGAACGCTCCTCTGCCTGTGCCAGAATTTCCTGAACGGCGGTGGCCTCCGGCTCTTCCCAGAATACCCGGCGCGCTTTCGGCTCCCGCTTTGGGCTTGGGCTTTGGGCGGTATCGTCTGGGATAAACTGAGCCTTGAAGTACAGCGTTTGCGGGCCCGTGACAAGCCGCTTGGTCCATTCGGCTCGTCGACTACCGGATTTTTCCAGAATGGAAAAACCATAGCCGGGTGACGCCGCCTGCTCGCTCAGTATGCGAAATCCTGGCGGCTGGTCTGGAACGTGCAGGCTGGCAACGACGGGTTCATCATTGCCATCGAAATCGATGCGGGCCTCGATCATCCATACCGGTCGCTGTTCCCCGGCAAGCCAGGGGATGCCGAGTTCAAGGTGCCGCCATACGGCCAGTACGATTCCGGCTGCGATCAGAAGAAAAACACCAATAAAAAACGGCAGGCGTGATCGAGAGGTCACGAGTCGTTCCTGTTGTTGAGAATAGATTCCGGTAATTCGGTGGCAAACTCCCTGCCTATATCGATCAACATGACGTCGCGAAGGATATTGCGGCCTATCAATACTTCGTAGGTCAGGTCTGCCCGGTCCGTCAAGGTAAACTCAGCCACTTGTTGGTGATCGCCAATGGCGAACTGCAGTTCCACCACCAGAAGGCGCTCGGCATCCGCGGCACTCGCCTGGAAGACTTTCACCCGTCTCGCCACTTCTTTTTCCAGGGTGACCAGTTCGTCGGTGCCGGGGATGGGAACATCAAAACGCACCCAGTTATTGCCGTCCCGTTCGAAGCGGGTGATGTTGCGGGCATCAAGGGACGAGGTTTCCGCGCCGCTGTCGATGCGTGCGGTGTACACCTGCCTTGGCTCCGCGATATAAATTTTTTCAAGTTCACCAACAATGAGCTTGCCTTGAAGGCGCTCAGACAGCTGTCTGGATGCATCTGTGGCCGGGCAAATTTTCTCTGGTCTTAGCGGTGGGCACCGTGGCTTCTCTACCTGGGTCTGGATGGCTTCGAGAATAACGCGGGTAGACTCTTCATGCTGCTCAACGGTTTTTTCGTGTCGGATACTGGCATTGTTTTCCATGGTCACCAGAGTGACCCGCTGAGTCTGAATGGAGCTGCTCAGCTCATTCATATCCTGTTTCGGCACCATCAGATACCGGTTAAAAGAGCAGCCTGCGAGCATGATAACCATGCCCAAGGTCAGCAAAACCTGACGGAACGGGAGGTTAGCCCGCATCGGTCGTAAGCTCATCAAATACCCCTGAGATGGCAGCCGGTCACGCCGAAGGCAAAAACTGCGCGGCGATCAGAATGAGTGTAACTGAAGGTATGTGGAGCTGAAGTATACAACAAGCAACGTGTGACGTTACTTTACGGAAGGTTAAATGGAATAAATTTTGCCAAAGTAATCGGAAGGCCAGACCGGCTAGCGTGGGAAAAGAGGGCCCTTTCCAAGCATTGTTTCACTGCGCAGGAACTCCTGCACAGCTGGGGAGCAGTTCAGGTAAAAGAGAAGGAGTTCACGCTGGACATCCTGGTCCTGTATGCGTGCCGCATAGCCAATGAGTTCCCGTATGGCCTGATTGCTGCCTTGCCTGCGCTCGGGGGCGTAGGTTTTGCCATAGCGGGTTTTGAGCAACGCGGTCAGGCGTTCAAGATGAAATTCACCGGTATGGGTGATATGCGGCCAGATATTAAAACCGTCTGAACACTGACCGCCATCGCCGAAGCTGCAGGAGTTTTCAAAGTCAGGGGTGCCGCATTCAGGGGTGGTGATGTCGTTTCCCAGTTTTCTCCAAAGCTCTTTGAACATTTTCCGCAGTCCATTATTGATTGTTCACAGTCGCCCGATGACCGCCTACCTGCATCTGTCACCGGATGGGAACGACGTAATAACGTTTTAGACGATCTTACGTACTGCGTCCATGGCCGGATCCGGTGGATTGGTTGTTTTGCCACCTAGTCGAGATCTGGGCCGTGATCTGCAACGGTTTATGGTCGCGGGGCGCGAAATCTGGGAAGCGGATGCGGTAGACTGATAGTTTAATCAAAGGGTCTGATTTACAGGCCAAAAGTTCCCGATTTCAGGAGTAAATGAAGTGCCAGAAGCGGTCGCCGGATGGATTGTCTCAAACCCACAGTGGATGGCAGGGTTCAGCTTGCTTGCCGCGTTTCTGGTAATCGTTCTGGCAGTGCTGCTGTTCCGGACGAAGGCGCTCGGGCGCAACCTGGCCACTGAGCTGGCGGAGCAGCGAGGTTTGCTCAAGCAGGCAGAGGTTGAACTACAGGATGCTCATCATCAGCGGGCGCTGGATCAGCAGCACGCAGAGCACCTCCAACAGACCCTGAATGAGCAGCACGAACGGATAAGCCGGTTTGAGCGAGACATTGAGCAATGGCGGCAGCGTTCGACCACTCTTGAAACCCGCGTTGCCAGCCTGGAATCCGATCTGGAAAGTCGTAAACGCCGCTCAGAGGAGCTGGAGAACGATTACGGCAGCCAGAAGGCGAGGACTGACCAGCTGGGGCAGGAATTGCACGATGCCCGGGTCGCACTGCGTGAGCAGGAGGTTACGCTCGACAAGGAACGCCGTGCCACGACGGAGAAACTTGAATTGCTTGAGCGCAACCGTGATGCCCTGAAGCAGGAATTCGAGAATCTGGCGAACAAGATCTTCGAGCAGAAGAGTGAGCGGTTCAGCCAGCAGACACGGACCAGTCTGGATACCCTGCTGAATCCATTCCGGGACCAGTTGCAGGACTTCCGCAAGCGGGTAGAGGATGTATACACCACTGAAACCCGGGATCGGCAGGCCCTCAGAAGCGAAATCAAATCCCTGCAGGAACTGAATCGGCAGATCACCGAAGAAGCCTCCAATCTCACCAAAGCCCTCAAGGGCGACAAGAAGATTCAGGGCAACTGGGGTGAGTTGATTCTGGAGCGGGTGCTGGAGAAATCCGGTCTGCGCAAGGGCGAGGAATACGAAACCCAGGGCAGCTACCGGGATGGGGACAATCAGTTACTTCGACCGGATGTGGTGGTGCATCTGCCGGATGATCGAAACCTGATCATTGATTCCAAGGTATCCCTGCTGGCGTATCAGAAATGGGTGAACGAAACCGAAGAGGACGTTCGCGCTCTTGCGTTGAAGGAGCATGTCGATGCCGTGCGCAATCACATCCGAACCCTCAGCGAGAAGGACTACAGCCAGCTCAACGGACTTCGCTCGCCGGATTTTGTGTTGCTGTTCATGCCCATCGAGCCGGCGTTCGTCGCTGCGTTTCAGCAGGACGAGAACTTATTCGCAGAAGCCTTTGAGCGAAAGATTATCGTGGTAACACCGACCACATTGCTGGCCACGCTCAGAACCATCGAAAACATCTGGCGCTACGAGCGGCAAAGCCAGAATGCTCGACGTATTGCAGATCGGGCCGGCGCAGTCTATGACAAACTAAGGGTGTTTGTGGAAGCGATGGAGAAACTGGGCAGTCAGTTGCAGACGGCCCAGGGTACCTACGATTCGGCAATGAACACTCTGACCCGGGGCAAGGGGAATCTGATTTCGCAAGCCAACCGGTTTGTCGAGTTGGGGGTAAGGGTCAAAAAGGAGTTGCCAAAGTCGGTCACTGAACGCTCCGATGTGGATATCGGCGACAGTGAGCCGGAGGCAGACTCTGCCGAGGAAGAACAACAAGAAGCGCAGGCAATCAGCGCAGATAATCAGCAGGAGTGAATGTCATGGCTGTAGGGAATCGAAAACATCGTCACCCGCTTCGGGGCCTGGTTCTGGTGTCCGCTTTAATGGCAGGGCAGGCGTTTGCGCTGGCGCCGGAGCATGAGGTGCGCCGCCTGATGCTGGCAACCGAGGAGGCGGTCGCGTCCGAGAACTGGGGCGAGGCCGGTGAGTACCTGAACCGCCTGCAACAGCTCGAAGGCAACAAGCCTGCCGACTACTTTTACTTTCGTGGCCTGGTGATGTACCAGGCTACACACCTGAATGAAGCCCAATCCGCGCTTGAGACCTACGTTGATAACGCTGGCTCAGAGGGGGATCACTATCAGGAAGCTCTGAAGCTGATCACCGACGTGGAAAAAGCCCGTAAAGAGACCCCGCCAAGGGCTCCCGGTGCAGCTGACGGAGTCAAGGTGGCCGTTATCGAGCCTGCTGGCGGCCAGACACTCAACTCTCTGCGTGATCTTTACCTCGTGGATACGGATCGTGAAGCCCTAGTCATGCACCTGAACAGCCTTCTGGAAGTAGCCGGCTGGCGCGAAGATCAGACCATTGTGAAAGTGGATCAGCCCGCCGATGTGGAATACCGGGTAGGGGCCAGTACCGACGCCGTCAGTATCCAGGAGATTCGCCGGAGCAGCGATGATCAGGTGGTTCGCAAAGCCGAGTCACTGCCGGTGTTCGGGGTGAACCCGCAGATTGAGTGGGGCTGTGAGTCCATGGCCGGTGCCTGCTGGGTTTACGATCCGCGCGATCGTTCCCGCTTGCTCCAGCTGTCTGCGGACCGGGATCAGGCCCGCGAAATCGCCCGCACCCTGGGCCAGCTGATCCGCACCCTGCAAACGCCAACGGGTTCCTGACGGCCGGTCAGTCAGATAGATTGCCGCGTTCACCTTCCCGGTACGCACCGGGGGTGACGCCGGTCCATTTCTTGAAAGCCCGATGAAAGGTTGATGGCTCGGTGAACCCCACCATGCCGGCAATCTCGTTAATCGGCAGTTCCTGCCGGCCCAGGTAGTAAATCGCCATATCCCGCCTCAGCAAATCCTTGATCTCCTGAAACGAAGTATTTTCCTGTTTCAGCCGGCGTCTCAGCGTCTGGGGACTGGTGTGAAGCTCTGCGGCTATCCATTCAAAGTCCGGCATGGGGCTGGAAAAATCCCGGCCGATCAGTGCCCGGATGCGACCGGTGAACGTATTGCTTTCATCTGGCCGGGACAGCAAGTCCGCCGGGGATGTTTTCAGAAACTGCATCATTTCCGACTTGTCGCGAATGACCGGAGCAGACAAAAAACGGGGGTCGAAGGTGAGGGCGGTGTGTTCCGAATCGAACCTGAGCGGGCAATGAAAGATGTGGCGATACTCGTCGGCGTGCTCCGGTTTCGGGTAGCTGAACTCTGCACGGGTGAGTTCAACCGGCTGGCCGATCAGCCAGCTGCCAAGACGGTGCCATATCACCAACAGGCTTTCACGAAGGAAATAGTGAGGATCGTGGAGCTTCCCCTCAATGCGCGTCATGAGTTTTGCCTGATCGCCCTCGACGGTGAGCTCCATCGCGATCATCGGCTCGAACAGGCGGGAGAACTGGTACGCCCGGTGGTAGACAGCTTCCAGGGTGGGGCAGTCGATCACCAGTGCACACATGGTAGCGAACGTGCCCACCCGGGCTTTACGGGGGCCCATGCCCATACACTCGTCGTCCAGCTGGTTCCAGATCACTCGCATCAGTCTACTGAACTGGTCGCTGCTCACCCGCGCCATATCGATTTTGAGCAGGTCGGGCGAAATCCCGGCTTCCCGAAGTAGCTGGTTCGTATCAAAACCTCGCGACTGCGACCCAACCATAGCCGCCTGAACGAAATGCTTTGATACCGTAAGGTTGGACATACCACGCGCCAAAGTGTGAAAACGAAACCCATCATAAGGCCCTGAAAAAACAATGCAATGACCATTCGGACTGGGGATTGGAAGATTCGGCCACCCGAGTTGAACGCTCTGGTCGTTGGCCCGAAAGGGGAAAGTGGGCAGCATGAAATATTCAACAGAGATACAAGCCTGCAAGACAAGGAGACAACGATGGCTGGCCCGTTAAGCTCACTGAAAGTGCTGGATTTCAGTACCCTGTTGCCGGGCCCATACGCCACGATGATGCTGGCAGATATGGGCGCAGAGGTGCTGCGGGTAGAGGCGCCGGACAGGGTGGATCTGGCCAAGATTATGCCGCCATTTGATGGAAAGTTCGCAACCACTTTCTCGTACCTCAGCCGGGGCAAGCAGACGATTCAGCTGAACCTGAAGGAGCCCGATGCGGTGGCCTGCGTCAAGGAACTGGTGCAGGACTACGACATCGTGGTGGAACAGTTCAGGCCCGGGGTGATGGATCGCCTGGGCATCGGATACGAGGTGCTCAGGGAACTCAATCCTGGACTGATCTACTGCGCCATTACCGGTTATGGCCAGACCGGCCCTTACCGGGACAGGGCAGGCCACGACATCAACTACCTGGCACTTTCTGGCGTGGCCAGTCATTGCGGCCGAGCCGACAGCGGCCCTCCGCCTTTGGGTATTCAGGTGGCGGATGTGGCGGGTGGTTCGCACCACGCTGTCATGGGCATTCTTGCCGCGGTTATCCAGCGACAGAAAACCGGTCAGGGCAGCTTTGTGGATATCAGCATGACCGATGCGGCCTTTGCTATGAACGCCATGGCGGGAGCTGCCTGTTTGGCCGGAGGGCAGGAACAGGTCCGGGAGGGAGCACTGCTCAACGGTGGCTCTTTCTACGACTACTACCAGACCAGCGATGGCCGTTGGCTCTCCATAGGCAGCCTGGAGCCCCAGTTTTCCGCCCGGTTGCTGGACACGCTTGGCTTAAGTGAAATGAAGAGCTTTGCGTTGAGCCAAAACCCCGAGCATCAGCAGGCCCTGAAAGCCGCTCTGGCAGAAAAAATTGCGCAGAAGAGCCTGTCCCAGTGGCAAGACATCTTTAGGGATCAGGACGCCTGTGTGGAGCCGGTGCTGAGCATATCAGAGGCCGCAGAGCATCCGCAGTTGAAGGCGAGAGGAATGGTGGTTGAGGTGGACCGTGGGGATGGGACGCTGCAGCCCCAGTTGGGTTGCGCCATACGAATTAGTTAGGTCTATAGAGTTCGTATAAAAGTAAGGCCTTTAAGTAGTGTCTTACCCAAGCATCTGCTAGGTTACATAATGTCGCCGTGGGCGATTTTCCAAGCTAAACAAAAATAAGGACGACATTATGAAA
This sequence comes from Marinobacter sp. F4216, assembly GCF_019931195.1. Lineage (GTDB taxonomy): Bacteria > Pseudomonadota > Gammaproteobacteria > Pseudomonadales > Oleiphilaceae > Marinobacter > Marinobacter suaedae. The sequence continues at coordinate 346,995 of NZ_JAIOUO010000002.1, forward strand.
ACCCGTGTGCTCGCAGCGGGCCAGCGGACGCTCGGCTTCGCGCTGGTACTGTCTGGCGCTGCCTTCCTGTCCGCGTGTTCAGATGGCGAAATAACCGCTAATCCGGACGCCATTGAAGATGCCATTTTGTTCCCAGGCGATGGAAAGCTCGAAGCTAACATTCGCCGCACCACAGATGGTGTGCCCCACATCACTGCAGATAACCTACAGTCAGCCGCGTTCGGCAATGGCTACGCTCAGGCACAAGATAACGTGTGCATGCTGGCAGAGGCCATAGTGAAGGCCCGTAGCGAGCGAGCGAAGTATTTCGGGCCCGGGCCTAACAGTATCAATATCATTAATGATTTCAGTTTCAAGGCCCAGAAGATTCTCAGTGGTGCAGAAGCGGAATTCGATTCACTGAGTGATGAATCACGAGCTTTGGTAGAAGGCTTCACTGCCGGTTACAACAAGTACATCGCCGAAACGGATCCCGCTGACTTGCCTCAGGAGTGTCGTAATCAGCCCTGGGTAACCGAAATTCAGCCTACGGACTTGTTGGCGCATTATCGCATTGTTGGTCAGTACGCGAGTGGTGCACTGTTCGCTACCGGGGCTGTTTTCATCGCCATTCCAGGAGAGGATCCGGTTGAGGCGGAACCAGTTCCTGTCATGGCCCAGACGAATGAGCCATTGCCCAGCGGTGTGGCTGAAAGTGCTCGTATTCTCGCAGCATCCCAATCCAACTTCGCGGACATGGGCTTGGCGAGTAATGCCTGGGGCATCGGCAGTGATATGACAGAGCAGGGCCGTGGCGCTCTGCTGGCGAATCCGCACTTCCCATACACTGGCCACCGGCGTCTTTATCAGGTCCAGATGACCGTTCCGGGGTATCTCAACATTAACGGCGCAGGTTTGCTCGGCACTGCGATTCCGCTGATCAACTTCAACGAGAATCTTGCTTGGTCCCATACAGTTACCACGAGTCGGCGTTTTACCGTATATGAGCTGACGCTGAAAGACGGTGATCCTCTCACGTATATCAAAGACGGCGAAGAGGTTCCGATCACCCAGGAAACGTTCCAGATTGAAGCAAGCCTGGGTGGGCCCACCCCTGTGATCTTGGAAAGAACTTTCTATTTCTCTGAGTACGGCCCCATGCTCTCGGGGAATGCCATCACAGCTGATCCGGATGAGGGCATAGTTGGGTTGCCCAAGTGGGGAGAGGCGAACAGGGCCTACACCTACCGAGATGCAAACGCCAACACGAGCGGGCTTCTGGATACTTGGTTGGGCATGAGTAGAGCCTCTAACCTGGAAGAGTTTAAAGAAGTTTTCAAAAACTGCGGCTCCACACTTTGGACCAACTCGACTTATGCCGATGCTGACGGCAATGCCTTTTATATTGACAGTAGCTCTGTTCCCAATTTGTCTCCTGAAGCACTGGGTTTAATCGAGTTTAAGCGCAAACTAAGCCCGGAATATGATGCTTTGTTTAGTGCAGGTTTAACCCTGTTGGATGGTAATACTTCAAGGGATGACTGGGTTGAAACTGAATGCGGGGGGCTTGTCACTTATGAACAGCGGCCGAAACTGCTGAGAACTGACTGGGTTCAGAACTCGAATTCCAGTTACTGGGCGACCAACCCTGCGGAATTCCTGACCGGGTATTCGCCCCTGTTCGGAGCTGAGAATGCGCCGTTGAACCCCCGAACCAGGCTCGGTATTAAGATGTTGCAAAATCCTTTGGAGCAGGGATTGGGGGATGCAGTGCCGCCGGCGGGTGATGACGGAAAGTTTGGTGCCGTGGATCTGATCAACGTGATCTGGAATAACCGTGCCTGGTATGCCGAAGAGTTCCTTCCCGAACTGCGTGAGCGGTGTTCATTGATCACAGCGACAGATCCGGTGGTCGATGGTGTTGATCTTACGCCGTGGTGCGCTCAGCTGCAGAACTGGGACAGTCTTTATGACCTCGATAGTGTGGGTGCTCACATTTTCAGGGTATTCATTGCTAACTATCAGGCCGACTTTATCGATTCTGACCTGACCGTAGAGTTTGACCCAGCTGACCCGGTTAACACGCCGACAGGTCCTTCGGAGGGTGACCGAGGAACGGCCGTGGATCCCATGCTGAGGGCGTTGGCAGCCGGTGTAAAGGCCCTTGAAGGGCAGGGGATTGCGCCTGAAGCCGAGCTTGGAAGTGTTCAATATTATCGGCCATCCGGTGATGTGCCTCCTGGCGGAACGCCCTTGTTCCAGAGTGAGCCCATTCCGTGGCATGGTGGCGATGGCAACATTGATGGAGCTTTCAACGCGATTGGTGTGGTGACGTCTCCGGTTATGGAAGATACGGTATTCCCCAGAATCGCCCCGACAGTTTTGGAAAACACGGCGCGTCTTTCTGATGGAAGCGATGGTATTGAAGGTTGGTTGATCGCTCGTGGCACCAGTTGGCATTTTGGACTGGAATTCACGGATAACGGTCCTGAAGCCTATGGTCTGGTGAGCTACTCCCAGTCGACGGACAGCCTGTCCGAGTTCTTCACAGACCAGTCCGAACGTTATTCCCGTAAAGATTACCGGAAGCTGTACCTTGATCCGGCAGAGATTGAGGCAAATGTCATTGACGAAGTGCAGGTTACTGGCGACGTCCAGTAATCACTCTGTCTAGAGATGAAATGAATCAGGGTCCTTCGGGGCCCTTTTTTATGGGTGCTACCTTCCTGTTCGTTGTTGATGCTTCCTGGGCGATTCTGTGCCTGTCCAATATTTTTGGCTGCCTGTACATGGTCTGATGCATTGCCCGGACTTGGAGTAGCCAGGAGTGCTGTTCGTGGATGAAGCGAGAAGGCTCCGCCAATTAGTTGGCCATTCCTCCAATGCTCGTTCCCTTCAGTCAGTAGGTTGGTTCGCTCTGATGAGCGGGTTCGATTCCTGTGATATCCACCCACTTTCTGTTTCTGTCTCTCGGGCGGGAGGAGCTCTGGGGGCAGTTCGGGGATTGTCTGGTCACAAGCATTTGAATACGGCAATAAAAAACCCCCGCCGAGGCGGGGGTTTTGCTTTTGCTACACCGTGAGCTGTGTCTTACGGTGCTGGCGGAGTGAACAGGATGTCTGCCTCACCAACCATTTGAGCAAAGGCGCTGGCGGGGGAAGCGGACACTGGTGTGCCATGGTTCACTTCATCCTCACCTTCCAGGGCCGGGAAGCCTTCCTGGGTGTAGGTGGCGAACAGCTCGCTATCCAGACCTTCATTGAAGATCAGGCTGAGTGGGCGGGACCCTGCCAGCGGTGCGTTAAAGCTGTCCACAGTCACAGGGAACTCGGTTCCATCAGGACCTTCCACATTGAAGGTGCCAGTCAGAGAAGCAATGCCCCAGAGCGCTTCGTCAGCTGCGTTCGGAATGACCGAGTCGCCCTCTACCTCGGAGATCAGGTAGGCCGCAGAACTGCTTGCGTTCAGGTTGTCAGCGAAGTTGATCGGATCAACCGTGTCAACTGCTGCCTGGAATACATTGAGGAAGGTTTCCAGGTTGGCATCGCCCTGAGCCAGGCCGTTTCCGCCGAGTCCTGCCAGGATCTGCGGTGCAAAGGTCGGAGAGTTCTCCAGCAAGCGCACAATGCCACCGCCCGGAGTGAGCATGTTAACGGCGGAAATGTCGTTGTAGGAAGACGGCACCAGCCCAGCTGACGTCTGAATGGCCGGCAGCTGGTTTGCATTGACGCTGGCGACAAACGGAGCGCCGGTGATAGTACCCAGAGAGTGACCAGCGAAGTTGAACTGAGCAGTGCTCAGGTCTGCACCACCGAAGCCGGTCAGATCCAGATCATTCAGGCTGACTCGCAGATTCATCTGATCCACAGCACTCTGACGGTTGTTGTCACGGGTGTTGAGGAAGTTCAGCAGGTTGATGAACAGGCTGCCGGAATCACCTTGGCCAGCCTCATAGTCGATCGCTGCGATTTGGCCGGGTGCCGGCGCGTAGACACCGAAGTGACGCTCGTTACCTTCCTGTGGTGCGAGGCCCGGGATTGTGCTTCCAGCGTTGGCTACAGAGTTTTCTGCACCTTCGAGGAAGAGGATGGCTTGGTCCAGTCCTGCAGCTTGTTCAGTCGTTAGGGTAGGGATCACGTCAATACTGCTACCACCATTCACGACTGTGGTGATTATTGCCTGAGCCGTTTCTGCATCTTGGCCGGTTGCTTGGCTCACGAAAGTGACATTTAGCTGGCCAGCAATCAGAGCGGCGTTGGTTGCTTCAGAAGGTGCCAGTGATGCTGGCAAACCTGCGGTCTGTCCGCCCTGGAGGATTCGGGTGGCCCACGCATCCTGCTCTTCCGCGGTAAAGGCAGCAACACCATGCAGCGGTTGGTCGATTGCGACTACGGTGTAGCCAAGCGTCGCCATGGCGGTACCGAACGTCAGAGCAGCACTCCGATCGGTGGTAATGCCATGCTGGAACATGATAACGCCCTTGGTGCTCGCACTCTGCGGGTAAATGAACAGCGCAGGCACATCAACGTCCGTTGTCTTCTTCGGGAACGGGAAGATGTAGTTGACCGCAGTGCTGTTGGTGGGGTCGGCTTGCGGGATGCTGAGACCCAGGTCCGCAAATACTGCGTTTAGACCGGCTGCAAGCGCGTTATCCGCTTTCCACGAGTTGGTCAGGATGTCGCTACTTGAGGTACCCAGGTAGTAGGGCAGGGATACGGTGCCTTCCAGGGCCAGTACTGTCGGGGGTGTGCCACCTCCTGCAGCGATCTGCCCAGCAACGCTTTGATATACAGAAGCGGCCGCCGATGAAACCAGGGCTACAGGTCTCGGCGTATTCACGCCGAAGTTAAAATCTTCTGCGCTCCGATTGTCGGGCGTTGGTGTGGGCAGGGCTGCTGACAGCTGCGCCGCGACACCAGTTGCCACACAGTCGATGAAATCTTCGCCTGGGGTTGTTGGGCAGTTGCCGTCAGGGTCTACTGCCGGACCGGCTACAATAGGGAATGCCTGGACGGCGAAAGTTGTGGATTTGGCGATGTCTGCGTAATCAAACTTTCCGTCTGCCTCCGGATCGAAGTCAGCGGCGTTAAATTCGCCATCGCCGTTGACGTCGAAATCGGCTGCTGTGATTTCGCCATCGTCATTGAAATCGTAGCCGGCTGCAACGGTCAGTGATGGGTCTTCAGGGTTTGCAGCAAACTTTGCTGCGCCAACCGTCTTCTTGGCAGTCTCGACTTTGACCGAGGCTGTCAGCTGGTCAGCAAACCAAGCCGCGGGCTCAGCAATGTACTGGAGAACCTTCTCGTCGTTCGAGGTAGTGAAGCTGTAGGACAATGCGATGTTGTCGGCTGTCAGTTCGCTGCCTTCGGGGCGGGCATTGTTGGTCAGCTGGAAGTAGTTGGTCGCGATGGTTTCCCACAGGCCGTTCATAATGGCGCGAACCGGCGCCAGTGATGAGGTGCCCAGCGGCTGCTCTTCGTCGGTAAGGTTGGCGTAGGACGGGGACTGTGCGATCGGGTCGCCGTTGATGTCCAGAACCTCGTTAGTCACCACAACAACGTAGCGTTTCTGCGGGTCGAGAGGCTTCAGAGGCAGCACGCGGATGGCGGACTGGCCGTCCAGTTCCACGACATCAGCCCGGTAGGCCGGGGACGACACACGGCCCAGCAGCTCACCAAAGGCAACTTCGTCACCACCAAGCGCTGTTTGAGCTGTCAGAGCGAGAGGAATAGTGGGTGGCTCGCTGTTGCTGAGTCCACGCAGTGGGTCGCCGCTGGCGTAGTCCAGTTCGATCAGGAAGATGTTTTGATTCGGGTTTGGAATGAGGCTTGTCGGATCTTCCGGATTGGCAAGAATAAACTCGCGCGAGTCAACCGAGTCGGCATCGATCATGCCGTTGAACTGGATAACCGCCGGAGCGACAGTGGATGCGCCGCTCAGTTCATTCAATGCGCTTGTCACAGGCGGCGTGGTGTCGGCTACGCCAAAGGTTCCGTCACCCTGCTCAGAATCAAAGATCAGGTCGTTGGGCAGCGGCAGTGCGCCCGTAACAGGGTTGAATTCTGGCCAGGTCTTACCATCGATGTCCGGGTTGTTTATCTGATAATCCGGATTCGCATTCGCCCCTGAGTCGGCGCTATCAAAGCAGCCGGTGAGTCCAAGGGAAGATGCCACGGCAACGCTTATTAGTGTTTTCTTAAACATGTGTGGAACCTTTTCCTGTTGTTGTGTCGTTATTGTCGGCTGCTCGCGGGGCCGGTCTTATCCGGTAAGCCCTTTGCCAGCGGCCTGTTCTGATCAAATTGGTTGTCGGAAGTTAAGAATGTAGCCAGCGCTAAATCCAATTTCTGTATCGTCGACTATAGCGAGACAAGTACAAAGTGTTGATCAGCCGAAAGTGTGATTCTTCCTCTAATTCCCATGTCCGGTAAGGGTGACTGTGCGGTTCCCTTGTTCAGGGGAATTTCTGGTAAACTCTCGCCTCTTAATTTTTCGAACTAGTGAAGCTCGGATCGAATTCAAGCTTGATGAGGCGCCTATGACCACCGTAATCCGCCAGGACGACCTGATTGAAAGCGTCGCGGACGCGTTGCAGTTTATTTCCTACTATCACCCTAAGGATTTTATTCAGGGTGTGTATGAGGCTTATAAAAAGGAAGAGTCACAGGCGGCCAAGGACGCCATGGCCCAGATTCTGATCAACTCCCGCATGTGCGCCCAGGGGCACCGCCCGATCTGCCAGGACACCGGCATCGTGACGGTGTTTGTCAACATTGGCATGCAGGTTCAGTGGGACTTTGACAAGCCACTGGATGACGTGATTAACGAAGGCGTTCGCCGCGCCTACACCCACCCGGACAACGTTCTGCGCGCATCTGTACTGGCAGATCCGGACGGTAAGCGCCAGAACACCAAAGACAACACCCCCGCCATCATCCACTACAAAATGGTTCCGGGTGACAAAGTTGAAGTACACGTGGCAGCCAAGGGCGGCGGTTCCGAGGCCAAGTCCAAGTTCGCCATGCTGAACCCGTCCGATTCCGTTGTTGACTGGGTTCTGAAGATGGTCCCACAGATGGGCGCCGGCTGGTGTCCGCCGGGTATGCTGGGTATCGGCATTGGCGGTACTGCTGAAAAGGCGATGGAACTGGCGAAGGAAGCCCTGCTGGATCCGATTGATATTCACGAGCTGCAGGAGCGTGGTGCCTCCAGCCGTGCGGAAGAGCTGCGTCTTGAGTTGTTCGACAAGGTGAACGATCTGGGTATCGGCGCCCAGGGGCTGGGCGGTCTGACCACCGTTCTGGATGTGAAAGTGAAAGATTACCCGACCCACGCGGCCAACAAGCCGGTGGCCATTATCCCGAACTGTGCTGCGACTCGTCACGCGCACTTCACTCTGGATGGCTCTGGCCCCTCACTACAGACTCCACCGAGCCTGGACGACTGGCCGGAAATCACCTGGGAAGTGGGCGAGAACGTGCGCCGGGTGAACCTGGATACGGTGACTCCGGAAGAAGCCAGAGAGTGGCAGCCGGGTGAAACCGTTTTGCTTTCCGGCAAGATGCTTACTGGCCGGGACGCCGCCCATAAGAAGATGGTCGACATGATCGAGAAGGGCGAAGAACTGCCGGTCAATCTGAAAGGTCGTTTCATCTATTACGTGGGCCCGGTTGATCCGGTTCGTGAAGAGGTGGTTGGCCCGGCTGGGCCGACCACCGCAACCCGTATGGACAAGTTTACCCACACCATGCTGGAGAAAACCGGCCTGACCGGCATGATCGGTAAGGCCGAGCGTGGCCAGGTGGCGATTGATGCTATCCGGGAATTTGGTGCGGTGTACCTGATGGCTGTCGGTGGTGCTGCCTACCTGGTGTCCAAGGCGATCAAGGATGCCGAGGTGGTGGCCTTCCCGGAACTGGGTATGGAAGCCATTTACGAATTTGAAGTGGAAGACATGCCGGTGACGGTTGCGGTGGACTCGCGCGGGTCTTCCGTACACCAGACTGGCCCGGCCGAGTGGCACGAGAAGATCATCGCGGCCAAAGCCGTCTGAGTGATCGCGTGACGTTCGGAAAAGGGGAAGCTTCGGCTTCCCCTTTTTTATGGCTGACTCAGGACGAGCAGCTAAGTGCCAGGCCTTTGCCGGAATCCGGTGGCAGGGCTGCGAAACGCTCGAACTCTGGCCACTCGTCGAAGGGCTTGGCAAGCACCGTGAGCAGATCGTTCATGGGGGTGTAATCCCCGGTTTTCGCCGCATCGATCACCTGTTGAGCCAGATGGTTTCGCAGAATGAATTTCGGGTTAACCGACAGCATCGCTTTGTCCCGTGCTTCGCCGGCTCTTTCTTCCTGCTCAAGCCGCTCGTTATAGCTCGCCAGCCAGTCGTCCGCTGCCTCCCGGTCCACAAACAGATCCCGTACCGGCGATGGGCCGCGGCTGTGGAGGTGACACAGGGCCCGGAAGAACGCGGTGTAGTCGACGCTGTGCCGGTGCAGCAGGTTGAACGTATCCATCACCAGTTGAAGGTCGCTGTCCTGCGCCTCTGCCAGCCCGAGCTTGTCACGCATGTTCTGCACAAAACGCTCGTTGTAGGTGGTTTCGTAATGACGAAGACTCCGGCGCAATGCATCTTCATCCATCAGTGGCAGCAGGGCGTTGGCTAGATACTGGCAGTTGGTATGGCCGATCTGGGGTTGGCGGTTGTAGGCGTAGCGCCCGCCCTGATCGGTACGGTTACAGATGTAACCAGCGTTGAAATCGTCCAGGAAGGCATAGGGGCCGTAGTCGAAGGTTTCGCCAAGGATGGACATGTTGTCGCTGTTCATCACGCCGTGGCAGAAGCCCACGGCCTGCCAGTCGGCGATGAGTCGGGCGGTACGTTTGGCGACGGATTCGAACCAGCTTTGGTAGCGCTCTTCTTCCGGGAGCTCGTTGAATTCCGGAAAGTGCAGGTCAATGACATGGTCCAGCAGTGTTTTCACCGCCGCCTTGCCCATGTGATAAGAAGCAAACTCGAAATGGCCGAAGCGGATATGGCTGGCGGTGACGCGCATGAGGGTGGCGGCGGTTTCGATGGTTTCCCGCTGGACCGGCTCGGTGGAGCTGGTCATGAAGAGCGCGCGGGTGGTGGGAATGCCCAGGCCGGCCATGGCTTCGCTGCACAAATACTCCCGGATGGTTGAGCGCAGTACCGCTCGGCCATCGCCGAACCGGGAGTAAGGCGTCTGGCCGGCACCTTTCAGGTGCCAGTCCCAGCGGCGGCCATCCGCCCCCACCGTTTCCCAGAGCAGCAGGCCCCGTCCGTCGCCCAGATCCGGGTTGTAGGCTCCGAACTGGTGACCGGTGTACTTCATGGCCACCGGATCCATGCCTTCTAACAGCTCGGCGCCGGCGCCGACCTGTGCCCACTCGTCGGGCCGGTCAGTCCGAAAGCCCATGTCTTCAGCTAACGCATGGTTGAAACACACGAGCCTGGTGTTTATCAGTGGTGTAGGCTGAACGCGGGTATAGAAACGCTCCGGTAGCTCCAGATAGCGATGTTCTACTCGGAAATCGTCATTGCTCATAAAGTGCCTGAACTCCCTTTGGTACGAAATCTGCTGCTACTGTTTTATAGGGACCACTCATCTGGTGAGAATCACGTGTCAGAACCTACATTGAATCAAACCGTCGCCGGCCTGATCGAGCAGGAGGCGCTCCCTATAGATTACGAGTCCACCGTTGAACAGACCATCATGCCGCTGGTGGATTATGTTGTGGCCTTGCAAGCCAGGGCTCAGTCCCCGGTGGTGATTGGCATTCATGGTGCTCAGGGTACCGGAAAGTCCACGCTGACGCTGTTCCTGCGGGAAATTCTCACCCGGCACCGTCACTGCCCCGCTGCCAGCTTCTCGCTGGACGATATCTACCTCACTCGGGCCGAGCGCCAGGAACTCTCACAGCAAGTACACCCTCTGTTTATCACCCGGGGCGTGCCTGGCACCCATGATGTGGCGCTGGGGCAGACGGTGATTGATCAGCTCCGGCTGGCAGATGCCAGCAGCGTTACGCCCATCCCCAGTTTTGACAAGTCCATTGATGATCGGTTGCCGGCTAGCCAGTGGCCGGGGCATGCGGGTGTGGCCAGCGTGATTCTGCTGGAAGGCTGGTGCCTCGGGGCCAGGCCAGAGCCGGATGGGGCATTGGCTGATCCCATCAATGCACTGGAGGCCCACGAGGACCCCGAGGGCATCTGGCGGAGGTATGTGAATGACTGCCTGAAAGGCCCCTACCACCGCTTTTTTGCACAGCTGGATGCGCTGGTGATGCTAAAGGCGCCGTCGATGGAAAGTGTTCTGGAATGGCGCACTTTGCAGGAACACAAGCTGGCTGCAAAACTGAAAAATGCACCAAAAGAAGGCGGTCAATCCCAAAGCGCACAGGCATTGCGCATTATGAGCGATGACGAGGTGCAGCGCTTCATTATGCACTACGAGCGCGTGACCCGTTTCTGTCTCACTGAGATGCCGGAACGGGCAGACGTTCTGATTGATGTGGCTGAGGATCACAGCCTCAGCCTGCCCCAATTCAAGAACAAGTGACGGAGGACCTGATGAATAAGCCCAGACTCGTGGTGATTTCGGATCTCGACGGTACGTTGCTGAATCACGATAACTACCGCTGGGACGCCGCCAGGTCAGCGCTTGAACGGCTTGAGGCAGCAGGGATTCCTCTGGTTCTCAATTCCAGTAAAACCGCGCCGGAGATCCGGGCGGTGAGGGCGGAGCTGGGTAACCAGGCACCCTTCATCGTGGAAAACGGCGCGGCTGTGGTTATTCCGGCAGACACCTTCGGGAACCCGGAAGAAGACGTGGTGAATTTTGGGGCATCCCGGGCGCGGGTACTGGAGGTGCTGGGGACTCTTCGAGAGGACGGCGCCCAATTTCGGGGCTTTAATGACCTGTCCGCCGAGGCGCTCGGAGATATTGCCGGGCTGGATGTGGCGTCTGCCGAACGGGCCAAGGATCGGCTGGGAACCGAACCTCTGTTATGGGATGGAACCGACGCCGAACTGGAGGAATTCCGCACTGCGCTGAGGGCCCAAAACCTGCGACTGGTGCAGGGCGGTCGCTTCTTTCATGCCATGGGCATCTTCGACAAAGCGGATGGGGCCCGCTTTTTGCTGGAAAAATACCGGGAGCAGTATGGCGATCAGCCGATGGTGGCGATTGCCCTCGGCGACAGCCCGAACGACCAGCACATGCTGGAATCCGCCGATATCCCGGTGGTGATTCGGGGCGTCCATAGTGACGAGGTGCAGTTGCCATCATCCAGGCACGCCATGCGCTCGATCAAGCCCGGCCCGGAGGGCTGGAATGAGTGCGTACTGAATCTTCTCTTTGAGTACGGGTATTGATACAGGAGAGCCACCGTGGGCGATTTCTACCAGAACGGAATAATTACAACACTGCATAACCTGGTCGATCGGCCGGTGGAAGACCTTGAAAGTGACTTGATGAAGTTCCGCAAGGAAAGGCCCATGTCGCTGGTGCTTCCCTCGCTGTATTCGGAACTCGAAGGGCCTGCCCTCAAGAACATTGTGCACGAGCTCACCAAGGTTCCCTACCTGGAGCAGGTTGTGATCGGGCTCGACCGGGCAAATGAGGAGCAGTATCGCCACGCCCTGGAATACTTCTCGGAGCTGCCGCAGAGCGACGTCAAGGTACTGTGGAATGACGGCCCACGCCTGCGGTCCATTGACCTGACGCTGCGGGAGCAAAACCTGGCACCCACGGAAATGGGTAAGGGCCGGAACGTCTGGTATTGCTTCGGCTATGTGCTGGCTGCGGGGTTGAGCAAGTCGGTCGCGCTGCACGATTGCGACATCCTGACCTACTCGCGGGACCTGGTGGCAAGATTGATCTACCCGGTGGCCAACCCCGGTTTCAACTACATGTTCTGCAAAGGCTATTACGCCCGTGTGGCTGATAAGCGAATGAATGGTCGGGTCAGCCGCTTGCTGGTCACGCCCTTGATCCGGGCCCTGAAGAAAGTGTGTGGCGCCAATGACTTTCTAGATTATCTGGACAGCTACCGGTACCCGCTGGCCGGGGAGTTTTCCTTCCGCACCGATGTGATCAACGACCTGCGAATTCCCAGTGACTGGGGGCTGGAAATCGGTGTGCTGTCGGAGATGAAGCGTAATTACGCCACCAACCGTCTGTGTCAGGTGGACATCGCCGATGTGTACGATCACAAGCATCAGGATCTGTCACCGGAGGATGCCAGCCGGGGTTTGTCAAAAATGAGCATGGATATCTCCAAGGCCCTGTTCCGGAAGCTGGCGACCAACGGTGAAATTTTCTCGAGCGAAAAGTTCCGCACCATCAAGGCCACCTATTTCCGGATTGCACTAGACTTCGTTGAAACCTACCAGAACGACGCCATCATCAACGGCCTGACTTTCGATCGACACAAAGAAGAGAAAGCGGTGGAACTGTTCGCCCAGAACGTGATGCGGGCGGGGGCGTATTTTCTGGATAATCCCATGGATACACCGTTCATCCCGAGCTGGAATCGGGTCACCAGTGCGATTCCGGATATCAAGGAGCAGTTATTCGAGGCGGTTGAGCGGGATAACGAGGAGTTCCGCCCATGACCCAGCCCCTCAGGGACAAGCTGGTGGCCATGCTTGACGTGGTCTACCCGGCCCTGGATTGCCAGTTTCTTGCTGACCAGTTGCTCAATACCATGGGGCTCGACCCGGGCATGCCGCCACCTCCGGCCCATCAGAACAACTGGGACGAGTCGGACATTATTCTCATTACCTATGCCGACACGGTTCAGAAGGAAGGGCAGAAGCCACTGGTCACGTTGCGCCAGTTCCTGAATGACTGTCTGTCCGAGACCATTTCGGCGGTACATATCCTGCCGTTCTTTCCCTACAGCTCGGACGATGGCTTCTCGGTCATGGATTATCTGGCGGTCAATGAATCACACGGTGGCTGGGAGGATATTGAAGCCATTGCCCGGGATTACAAACTGATGGCGGACCTCGTGGTGAATCACATGTCCGCCCGCAGCCGCTGGTTCGAGAATTTCCGCAAGCGGGTGGATCCGGGCAAGGACTACTTCTTCGAGGGCAATCCAAAGGATGACCTGAGTGCGGTGGTGCGACCAAGAACCTCGCCCCTGCTCAACGCGGTGCAGACCGATGATGGAGAGCGTTACGTCTGGTGTACCTTCAGCGAAGACCAGGTCGATCTGAATTTTGCCAACCCTCAGGTGCTGATCGAGTTTGCTGCCATCATCCGTTACTACCTGGAACGGGGAGTGGTTCTGTTCCGGCTCGATGCGGTGGCGTTCCTGTGGAAGGAGCCTGGCACGCCCAGCATCCACCTGCAGGAGACCCACGAGCTGATCAAGATCATGCGGCTGCTGATTGAGCATCACACCCCCGATGCCGTGGTCATCACCGAAACCAATGTGCCTAATCGGGAGAATCTCACCTACTTCGGTAATGCCAACGAAGCCCATGTGATCTACAACTTTTCGCTGCCGCCATTGCTGATCAATACCATGGTGACCGGTGACTGCCGGCACCTGAAAACCTGGTTGATGAGCATGCCTCCGGCCCAGCTGGGTACGACTTACCTGAATTTTATTGCCTCCCACGATGGGGTGGGGATGCGTCCCACGGACGGCTTGCTGGATGAGGACGAAAAGCAGCGTCTGATAAACACCATGACTTCGTTCGGCGGCAAGGTGTCGTACCGGCGTACGCCGGACGGCCTGGATCAGCCTTATGAGATTAACATTTCCCTGTACGATGCCCTGAAAGGCACTGTGCAGGGTGGCGCGGACCACTGGCAGCTCCAGCGCTTTATCTGCGCTCACACCATCATGCTGGCGTTGGAGGGGATTCCGGCGTTTTACATACACAGCCTTCTGGCGTCGGTGAACGATCTGGACCGGATGGAAAACACCGGGCGGCTGCGCTCGATTAACCGCAGCCAGTGGGAGATCGAGAAGCTGGAAACCGAGCTGGAGAATCCCCTGAGCCACCACAGCAAGGCCTATCACGAACTGACCCGCCTGATCGCTATCCGGCGCAAGCAGCCTGCGTTTCACCCCAATGCCACCCAGTTCACCCTGCACCTTGGCCTGCAGCTGTTTGGCTTCTGGCGCCAGAGCATGCGCCGGGACCAGTCGATCTTCTGCATTCACAACATCAGTAACGAGGTTCAGCAGGTGGCCCTGAGCACCATCAACCTGATTGGCACTGACCACTGGCGGGATCTGATTTCCGGCATGACTATCGACGATCAGGCGGGCACCATCACCCTGAAACCCTACCAGAGCGTTTGGTTGTCGAATCGTGACTAGGGCACAATGCCCGCATGTCCGATTCGACCACTGCCCGCAAACCCAGAATACTTGTTCTTTCTGCCTACGACGCCGGCAGCCATCGGCGCTGGCGGGAGCAACTGGTCGCCGGCCTTGATGGTTATGAATGGCACAGCCTGGCTCTGCCGCCACGCTACTTCCGCTGGCGGATCCGGGGCAACGCGCTGACCTGGCTCAATGAACCATTGCTAAATCAGCAATGGGATCTTCTTCTGGCCACCTCCATGGTCGATCTTGCCTCCATCCGGGGATTTCACCCCCATCTGGCTTCCATTCCCGCCGTTCTGTACATGCACGAAAACCAGTTTGCCTATCCGGAGTCCGAGGGGCAGCACCAGAGTGTGGACCCGCAGATGGTTAACCTTTACAGCGCGATTTCGGCAACGACGGTGGTGTTTAATAGTGACTGGAATCGTCGCAGCTTTCTGGCGGGCGTCGAGGCCCTTTTTCGAAAGCTTCCTGATGGGATTCCAGAAGGCGCACCGGAGAGGCTGGCTGCGAAGTCACAGGTTGTTCCGGTGCCGGTTGAGGAGAGGCTTTTCCGAGAGCGCCAGAGACCACCAGATACCGACTGCCCGCACCTGTTGTGGAATCACCGGTGGGAGTACGACAAGGGCCCGGACCGGTTGCTGATGTTGCTGGATGAATTGCTCCTGCAGGGGCAGAACTTCCGTCTGAGTGTGGTCGGCGAGCAGTTCCGGCAGCAGCCCAAGGAATTCGAGTCTATTCTTGAGCAGCATGGTGACCGCATCGTGCACTGGGGATTCCTGGCGGATCGGAGCCAATACGACAAGCTGCTTCAAGAGGCAGATGTTGTGATTTCAACCGCCGTACACGATTTCCAGGGGCTGTCGATGCTTGAGGCCATGGCATCAGGGTGCCTGGCACTTGCGCCGGACCGTCTGGCCTATCCCGAGTATGTTCCCGCGTCGCAGCTGTATCCGAGCGTTTCCGGCCAGCCGGACAGGGAAGCTGAGGGTGCTGCGCGGCAGCTCATGAATATGCTTGCATCTGTTACGGTGGCCAGCGTACCTGAAGAATGGCGCGAAAGTCGCCTGCTGACCGCATATGAGAAGATGATCCATACAACGCTGGAAACACATCGGTTATCCTGACGCAACGTTCCAAAGGCAAAGAGCTCAGACATGATGAAAGCAATCACGGTAAGCGGCGGTAAGCTGAACTGGGGAGACCACGAAACCCCGAAAGAGTTGCCTGCCGACCACGTGGAAATCGAGGTAGTCTGGACCGCCATCAATCGCGCCGACCTGATGCAAAGGGCCGGTCTTTATCCGCCTCCTCCCGGGGCATCCGAGATACTGGGGCTGGAAGTCAGTGGCCGAATTGCGGCTGTTGGGGAAGAAGTGGCAGAGTTTGCCGTCGGCGATGAGGTCTGTGCCCTGCTGACCGGAGGCGGTTACGCCACCCGGGTGACGGTACCTGCAGTGCAGGTGTTGCCCATTCCCAGGGGATTCAGCCTCCGGCAGGCTGCTGCGATACCGGAAGTGTTTGCCACCGCCTGGCTGAATCTATACATGGAAGCCGGTTTGAAGCCGGGGGAGCGGGTTCTCCTGCACGCCGCTGCCAGTGGCTTGGGCACTGCGGTTATCCAGCTGGCGACGGCCTTTGGCAACCCGGTCTTTGCCACAGCCGGCAGTGCCGAAAAGCTGGAGGTATGCAAACAGCTGGGCGCGTCAGGCCTCTGGGATCGAAACGATGGTTCCTTCGTGGACGCGGTGAAGTCCTGGGGTGGTGGCGTTGATATGGTGCTTGACCCCGTCGGCGGGAAGTACATCGCCGATGATCAGAAAGTTCTGAATGTGGATGGGCGGATTGTGCTGATCGGTTTGATGGGGGGCCGAATGGCGGAAGTGGATCTGGGACTGATGCTGGTTAAACGCCATCAGCTGATCGGCTCAACCCTTCGGTCCCGGACCGTGGAGGACAAGGGGCGGGTTATGCAGGAGTTGCACAAGCGTGTCTGGCCCTTGCTGAGCGCCGGTCAGATTGAGCCCGTCATCGATTGCGACTGGCCTGTCACCGAGGCCGAGGAAGCCATGGCTTATGTCGCGGAGAACCGTAATACCGGTAAGGTGCTGCTGAAAGTATCCGATTAGCGCAGCTGGTGTGCTGTCCTGTGTGCTCGGGAGGAGGATTACTTGGGGTCTTTCTCACCGAGCCAGGTCTGCGGAACCACAAAAATCCTGCGAACCTCGCGCCATTCCCCCCTGGTTTGATCCTGTTCGAGCTCCGCGAACAGCCGCGGCACACGAAGCTCGTCGACAGAGTTCAGTCGTTCGTTTGTGTCGTCAGGGCTCGGTGGCTGGTTTTGTCGCCACGGGCCTACCCAATGGGGCTTTCGAAGTTCAATCCAGTGTGATGTATCCATGGTTTCCGCGTCCCTGGCGTAAACCCACCAGCCCCTGAGGTGATCAGCCGGCGCGTCGGATGGCGGATTCAGAAATTCGCCCAGGGGATAGAACAGGTATCCTGGCATAAAGAGGCGGCATGGAAGCGGGCCTTTTATTCCATGCATCGCCAGGGTTTCTATCCCCTCGGGCTCTTCGGTACGTCTGCTCTGGTGGTTGATTAGGAGATCCCGTTTCAGGTCCAGCCGGTCCCGGGCGTTTGGGCCAAACCACTTTGCGTCACCGTTCCCATTCGGAACGCTCAGATAGTACTTGATGGCAATTTCATGGTGTTCAATACGGTCGTCTGTGGTGTTGTGAACGACGAAATCCAGCTCACCCAGGGTCCGGCCCTCGGACTGGATTTGCAGATTCTTGAGCAAAACCTGCCAGCCGAGCAGATCGGTCAGGAGGACTTCGTAGAGTTGCTCAAAATAATAACCGAGGCGCTTGGGTGGCGATTCCATTCGCAGGCGCTCGGGCATGCTTGACGGGTATTTATCCCAGTGCGTCAGCTTTTCCTGGTAGCCCGGCGGCAGATGATCTGAAGGCCTGAACACAGATCGCCCCTTAATCAGTTGAGGGGCGGTACACAGCCAGGCCAGGTGCCGCACGGCCGGGTGGTTGAAGTCGAAGAGTTCCGTGGTATGTTCGCGGCTGTTCATTGTTTCAGAATACCCTAAACTTTGAGGTTGGTAAGGGGCTCTCGAAACTGAATTCCGTACCACCAACGAGGTGTCCTGATATGCAATACCTTCACACTATGATCCGGGTTTCCAACCTGGAGGAAACGCTGCACTTTTTCTGTGATCTGCTGGGGATGAAGGAGATCAGTCGCAAGAGTAGCGAGAAAGGCCGCTTCACTCTGGTGTTCCTCGCGACCCCCGATGATGAAGCGCGTGCCCGGCAAGACAAGGCGCCCATGATCGAGCTGACTTACAATTGGGATCCCGAGGAGTACTCCGGGGGGCGGAATTTTGGTCATCTTGCGTATCGCGTTGATGATATCTACGCACTGTGTGAACACTTGCAGGCGAATGGGGTAACCATTAACCGCCCCCCGAGAGACGGTCATATGGCGTTTATTCGCACGCCGGATAATATTTCCATTGAACTGTTGCAAAAGGGTGAGGCCTTGCCGCCGAAGGAGCCCTGGGCCAGCATGGAAAATACCGGAACCTGGTAAGCGTCCAGGGAGTTGGACAACCAGGGAACTCATTCATTTCGTAGGTAACGCAAGATCAGGGAGATCTGTTAATAACATGGAACGTTTTATGGAAGATTGGCAAGGATGCCTGTCCCCCGAATGCCAGGTAGCACTGGTGCAGGCGCGGGACGGGGTGCATCAGCGCGGTGGCTCGGTTGTCACCGCCGAGGATTATCTGCTGGCACTGCTGGAATCCTGTACCTCGGTAACCGCCTTCTTGCACCGGGCCGGAGTGGATCTCGATGAACTGGTGAGAACCGTTCAGTGTGAACAGCCGGTGGTGACGGAAGTCGGCCGGGAAGGGTTTCTGTCGTCCCAGCTACTGGCCTGGTTTGCAGAGGCCAGGGAGGTTTGCGACCAGTCCTGGCTTGATTGGAGTGTTCTGCTTCGGGTACTGGTCTCGGGAATGGAGCGCCTGCGTGACAAGGCCTACGTGGCGGTTCTTGAAGTGGTAGTGACCTGGCCCGATGCCACCGCTCTGCTGCCTCACGATGCATCGAAGGATCCCTCTGTCCCATTGGTCGTCACTGACAGCGACTGGCTCCTGGTTGCCGAGGATATAACTGTCTCGCTGGCCTCATCGCCGCAATCGCTGGTCTGGCTCATGGGAGTCCGTGGGGCAGGTAAGTCCAGTCTGCTTCAGTTTGCCCTCGGCGAACTGGAGTTGGACCATCATGTTGTGAATCCGAGGACTGACCAGAGCCTGTTCGAATTGGCACGGTGTCAGGAGAGTGAGGGAACCGACTCTCTGGCTTCCGCCTCTGCCTCTGTGCTGGTTCTGGATAACTGCTCCCCGGCCGACCTTATGGTTCTCGTCGAACGCACAGAAACGCAGTTGTTGGATGTGCTTGCCAGCTGGCAGGGGCCAATACTGCTGGTGGGAAATTCATCCAGCCCTGCCGACTGTTCGCGGCTGGAGCACTGGTTGGGGCGGATGATTGACGTGATTGATATGCCTTCAACGAGTGCTGGCCAGAAAGAGGCGATTCTCGTGGCGCATCAGCCCTTGATCGAAAAACGCTGGCAGATCGAAATCCCTGTTTCAGTGATTCGGTATGCCGCAGGTTGCCGGGATCCTTCTGTTATGTGGCCCGGTGACCTGCTGCGTTGGGTGGAGCGGGCAGCTGCGCGGCTGGACCTGTTTGCCCGACGTGGTTCAGGCGAATCGATGGCGATGTCGGGGCAGCTGGCGTCGTTGCGCCGTCAAGCTCTGTTGGAATTGGCTCGTCGTGAACCTGCCAGTGCCATTGCGGCTTCCCTTGATGAGCTGCAGTTGAGCAAAGCGGCGGTTGAAGTCGCCTGGTTCGAGCGCAAGGCCGCCGGCACGCTCAGGCACTTAAGCGTGGATGATTTGAGCAGCGAGCTGGCTCGATGGGTTGCAGCAAAGCGTTGACCGGTTCAGTATTGCCGGCAGAATCGTAATCAGGTTGGAGACACAACGGGTGAAGGATCTGGAGATTTATGTCCGCGACCTCGAGGCAGGCGCGGTATCCCAGTGGTTGGAGGGGCAGCTGGACCAGTTGGAACTGGATGACAGTCAGGTGGACTCCGTCATCAAGGGAACGGCCCTGTTTCAGGGGGCTGGTCTGCGAATTACGCTGTATCCCGGTGCGTTTGGAAAGCGGTTTACATCGCTGGTGATGGAAGGTGAAGCACTGCCCTGGTCGTCCGACCTGGACTGCGCACGCAGCGCATGGCGGTCTTTGGATACCGAAGTCCGGTGCAGCCCCGGAGACTGGATGGAAGGGGACCCGGTTGAAGATGAAAAGTGGTGGCGCCTCGATCACCGAGGGGAGCACCTGGTTAACTGGAACTAAAAAAGGCAGCCCGAGGGCTGCCTTTTTCGTGATTGGCGGCGTGATCAGTCGCTGAGAATAGACACGTTGTCTGCCTGCAGGCCCTTGTCGGCCTCAACCACATTGAAGCGCACCAGTTGACCCTGGCGCAGGACACGGCGGCCGCGACCGCGAATGGCGCGGAAGTGAACAAACACTTCGTCACCGCTGTCACGCACGATGAAGCCGAAGCCCTTTTTCACATTGAACCACTTAACAGTGCCTTCTTCGTCACCCTCTGGGGTGCTGTCGTCATAGTCGTCGTCCTCCTCGTAGTTCTGCTGGGCCGACTGGTATGTGTTTCTGCGTGCGGTTTGTTGCTTACCTGCCAGTGCTGCAACGAGGAAGCCGGCAATACCAAAAAGAACAAAACTGATCAGGTAGGCTGCGATACCCCGGTTGCTGCCCAGAGCCTCGACCAGGTCACCGGCGGCAATCAGTCGAAGGGGTTCGGGGGTGTAGGAAAGCAGGGTAGCCAGAATCAGTGGTGCGGGAATGGCGATCAGGATGGCAACGAGGATCGCTTTGGCTGGATTACGCATTGACTGAACTTTCTCCATTTTTGTAACGCTAACGATAAAGAACCGGATGTCGGGTAAACTCTGACACTCGGTCGGTGAAAACCGCCGGCCATCCGAACCGTGGAGACACTGGCGGGCAAAAGCGGCATGATACCAGATTATTCCGAACGCTGACCAAGGGGATAATCGTTGTTGTCTTAAGCAATTACGTCAGCCACGGAGTCCTGACGGGGAGCGTTTGACTAGCTATGACGGATAAAAATCTCGAAACCAGAATGGACGAACTGGAAGTGCGTCTGGCCTTTCAGGACGATATTATCAACACCCTCAGTGATCAGTTGGCGAAACAGGAGCTGGAGTTGCGCGAATTGTGGGAGGCCAAGCGCTTGCTGCACAAGCAGGTCAGGGAACTCTCGCCGTCAAACATCAAGAGTGAGGAAGACGAAACGCCGCCTCCCCACTATTGATTCCGCTTCAGGCGAGCAGTTCGATGAGGATCTGCTCGTAGATCTGCGAGAGCGTGTCCAGATCCTCAATACTCACGCATTCATTCACCTTGTGAATCGTCGCATTGATAGGTCCCAGCTCTACCACCTGAGCGCCGGTGGGTGCGATGAAGCGGCCATCGGATGTGCCACCCGACGTAGACAGCTCTGTATCCCGACCGGTGACCTTGCTGATAGCCGCCTGAGTGGCTGACACCAGAGCACCTTTGTCGGTAAGGAACGGGCGTCCGCTCAGTTGCCACTTCAAATCGTACTTCAGGTTGTGGCGGTCCAGGATCGCCACGACCCGCTCTTCCAGGCTCTCTGCGGTGCTTTCAGTACAGTACCGGAAGTTGAAGTGCACCAGGCATTCACCCGGGATTACATTGCTGCCCGTGCCGGCTTCCACTTTGGTGATCTGGAAAGTCGTAGGCGGGAAAAAATCGTTTCCACCGTCCCAGAATTCATTGGCCAGGGCGTCGAGGGCCGGCGCCACTGAATGAACCGGGTTTTCCGCCAGATGCGGATACGCTACGTGGCCCTGAATGCCATGAACGGTCAAATGGCCGTGTAATGAGCCCCGGCGACCGTGCTTGATCACATCGCCAACCTCTTTGGTGCTTGAAGGCTCACCAATCAGGCACCAGTCGATCTTTTCGTTGCGATCTTCCAGGGTTTTAACCACCTTGACGGTACCGTCCAGCGCCGGGCCTTCCTCATCGCTGGTGATAAGCAGGGCGATAGAACCCCGGTGTTCAGGATAGGCGGCGACGAAACGCTCACAGGCCGTAACGAAGGCCGCCAGGCTGCCCTTCATATCCGCTGCTCCGCGGCCCCAGAGGTAACCGTCTTCAACGACAGGATCGAACGGAGCGTGATCCCAGTTTTTCTCGGGACCGGTAGGCACCACATCGGTGTGGCCGGCAAAAGCGAGCACCGGGCCCTCTGAGCCCTTCCGGGCCCAAAGGTTGTCAACCTCGCCAAAACACAGTTTCTCTGCGTTGAAACCCAGAGGTGCAAGCCGGGACATCATCAGGTCCTGGCAGCCGGCGTCTTCGGGAGTCACCGATGGCCGGCTGATCAGGTCCCTGGCAAGTTCGAGGGTGGGGGAATCAGTTGTTTGCATGCAGCTCTTCGTTCAGCTCGATGGCGGACTTGTTGGTCTTGCACTCCACGGCGCCAGTCTGGCTGTTGCGGCGGAAGAGCAGGTCCGGCTTGTTGGCGAGATCGCGGGCTTTAATGACTTCGACCAGTTCGTTGTGGTCGTCCAGCAGTGCCACTTTAGTGCCGGCGGTAATATAGAGACCGGCTTCGACGGTGCAGCGATCGCCCAGCGGGATGCCGATACCGGCGTTGGCGCCGATCAGGCAGTTCTCGCCAACAGAAATGATAATGTTGCCGCCGCCAGAAAGCGTGCCCATGGTGGAGCAGCCGCCGCCCAGGTCAGAGCCCTTGCCGATCATCACGCCGGCAGAGATGCGGCCTTCAATCATGCTGGTGCCTTCTGTGCCGGCATTGAAGTTGATGAAGCCTTCATGCATCACGGTGGTGCCTTCACCCACGTAGGCGCCGAGGCGCACACGGGCGGTGTCTGCAATGCGCACACCGCTCGGAACCACGTAATCGGTCATCTGCGGGAACTTGTCCACCGATTTCACTTCCAGAGTGCGGCCTTCAATACGGGCCTGCAGTTGGCGTTCCGGAAGTTCTTCCAGGTCAATGGCGCCTTCGCTGGTCCAGGCCAGGTTCGGCAGCAGGCCAAAGATGCCGTCCAGCTTCAGGCTATGGGGCTTGGCCAGACGGTGGGAAATCAGATGCAGTTTGAGGTACACCTCTGGCGTGCTGGAGGCCGCATCGTCGGTATCAAGGATGGTCACGGCGACGGGGCGAGAGCTCTGGGATGCCTTTTCCGCCAGAATGGCCTGCGTGGTTTCGCCGGCCCGGCGCAGGGCGCTCGCCAGTTCTGACAGCTGTTCCGCTTTTGCCTGAATGGCCTGGTTGCCGCCCTGATAGCCCAGGGTGTTGCTCACCACTTCCATCAGGACACTGCCGGGGGCCATAACCGGCTGCTGGTAAAAAACCTCCAGCCAGTCGCCCTTTTTGTTCTGGGTGCCGATACCGATTCCGAATGCGAAACTCATCAGGTGTTTGCTCCTTTGTCTGGTGAGGCTTAAGCGTCTGCGAACTTTTGTGCCCAGTCGTCGTCCTTGAATCCGACGGAGACGGACCCGTCATGCTCTACAACCGGCCGCTTAATGATGGAAGGGTTGTCCAGCATGATCTGGTGGGCGGATTGGGCGCCAATGGTATCACGAACCTCGTCGGGAAGTTTTCGCCAGGTGGTGCCACGGCGGTTGAGCAGGGTTTCCCATCCGACGGCCTGCTCCCATTGGGTCAGGCGTTCGCTGTCCAGCCCGTCTTTCTTGAAGTCGTGAAAGTCGTAGGCGATGTTTCGTTCGTCCAGCCATTTTCGGGCCTTTTTGACGGTGTCGCAGTTCTTGATGCCGTACAGTTTCATGGGGTATTTGCCTTTACGAATTCAACAATACGGTGCGCCGCTTCAACACATTCCTCGAGTGGGGCAACCAGGGCCATGCGTACCCGGTTCTCGCCAGGATTGACCCCATCCACAGTGCGAGACAGGTATCGTCCGGGTAACACGTGAACGTTCTGCTGGGCTGACAAGTCCCGTGCGAAGGTTTCATCGTCCATGGGGGTTGTCGGCCAGAGGTAGAATCCGGCATCCGGAAATTCCACGTCCATTACCTCTCGCAGGATGGGCACCACGGCCTCAAACTTGGCCCGGTAGGCTGCGCGGTTTTCCCGGACATGATCTTCGTCACGCCACGCGGCAATGCTGGCCAGCTGGTTCTGGATGGGCATGGCGCAACCGTGGTAGGTCCGGTATTTCAGGTAGTCCTCGATGACCTTCGCGTCACCCGCGACAAAGCCGGATCGCAGGCCCGGAAGGTTACTGCGCTTGGACAGGCTGTGAAACACAATGCAGCGGGCGAAATCGTGGCGGCCCATGGCTGCGCAGGTTTGCAGCAACCCTTCTGGCGGTTGGGCTTCGTCGGGATAGAGTTCCGAGTAGCACTCGTCAGAGGCGACGATAAAGTCGTACCGGTCCGCGAGTTCGATGACCTTGATCAGCGTGTCGCGGGGGATCACTGCGCCACTGGGGTTGCCGGGAGAGCACAAGAACAGAACCTGACACTCCTGCCAGACCGATTCGGGCACTGCGTCAAAGTCTGGAATGAATCCATTGGAGCCGTCGCAGGGTAGGTACACCGGTGTTGCGCCGGCCAGCAGCGCTGCGCCTTCATAGATCTGGTAAAAGGGGTTGGGACTGACCACTGTTGCAGGGCGGCCGCTGTCCACAACGGCCTGCACCAGAGAGAAAATGGCCTCCCGGGTCCCGTTCACCGGTACCACATGCTGTGCCGGATCCATTGAACCCTCGGGCAGCTGGAAGCGCGCCGTTGCCCAGTCACTGATGGCCTGGCGAAGTTCATCCGTACCCTTGGTGGTGGGGTAGTTTGCCAACTTGTCGAGACTGTCGGCGACCACCTGTTTGACGAATTCCGGGGAGGGATGTTTGGGCTCGCCGATGCCCAGAGAGATCGGGGCGATATCGGCTGGCGGTTCAATGCCGGCTTTCAGCTTGGCAAGCTTCTCAAACGGGTAGGGATGGAGTTTCGTCAGATTGGGATTCATTGAGTATCGTCCAGAACTTTACAGAGGCCCTGTTGCAGGTCCCGGCACAGGGAGGCGTCACTGATCGGGGCGCCCTGTTCGTCGGTAATAAAAAATACGTCCTCGACCCGCTCGCCGAGGGTGGCGATCTTGGCGTTCGACAGGCGAACCCGATGATCCAGCAGTACCTGCCCGATACGGGCCAACAGGCCCGGCCGGTCCGGTGTGATGACTTCCATCACCGTACGCTGGTTGATGGTGTCGTTGGAGAAGGTCACCTCGGTCGGGAAGGCGAAATGTTTGAGCTGCCTTGGGGTCCGGCGGTGAATGATGTCCGGGTAGTCTTCCGGATCATCCAGCTCCTCAATCAGGCGCTTCCGGACCCGATCCTTCCGGGCCGGATCGGTGCCCAGGGGCTGTCCTTTCTCATCCAGCACCACATAGGAGCTGATGGCGTAGTCACCAACGCCGGAGCTGATGCGAGCATCAACGATGTTCAGGTTCAGCTGCTCCAGCACGGCCGTCGTGGCGGCGAAAAGGGCAACCCGGTCTTTCACGTAAATGATGATCTGGGAATAACCGTCGGTCGGGCCCCCGCGGGTGTCGCGAATCAGCACCATCGGATCGGGATTATCGCCGTGGCGAATGATAGCCGCGGTCTGCCAGGCAATGTCGACCGTGGAATCCTGAAGGAAGTAATCTTCGTCCACTGTGTCCCAGATGGTGTCGATCTGCTCGTCGGTCATGTTCTGGGCGATCAGGATTTCCCGCGCTTCGGACTGTGTGGCCTGAATCCATTCATCCCGGTTGACCGGCGTTTCTGTACCCCTGCGAAGAGCGCGCTTGGCTTCGATGTAAAGTTGGCGGAGAAGGGAGGCGCGCCAGGTGTTCCAGAGCTTGGGGTTGGTAGCACTGATGTCGCAGACGGTCAGCACGTAGAGATAATCCAGGTGCATCTGGCTGGGCACGGCCCGGGCAAAATTGTGGATGATGTCCGGGTCTGAGATGTCCTTGCGCTGGGCGGTCATGGACATCAGAAGATGGTTTTCTACCAGCCACGAAATCAGCGAGGTATCCCGTTCACTCAGGTGATGCTGCTTGCAGAAGGCTTCGGCGTCTATGGCACCCAGCTCCGAGTGGTCGCCGCCACGCCCTTTGGCCACATCGTGGTAGAGCCCGGCGATCAGAAGATTCTCCAGTTTGGGAAGCTGGTGAATCAGGCGGCAGGCCAGGGGGAACTCGGTTTTCGCCTCGTGTCCCCGCAGGCGGGTCATGTTGCGAATGACTCTGAGAGTATGGGCATCCACCGTGTAGATGTGAAACAGGTCGTGCTGCATCTGTCCGATGATCTGCCCGAATTCAGGCAAGTAGCGCCCAAGCACGTTGTACTTCTTCATGGCAGACAGCGTGTGCTCAAGCGCATGAGGCGTTCGCAGCAGCTCCATGAACAGGGTGGTCACCCCCAGGTCCGATCGGAAGGCATCGTCGATCAGGTGCCGGTGAGCCCGTAGGGAGCGAATGGTGGTGGCCCGGATGCCCTTGATGTCAGGGTGCTGTGCCATCAGGACGAAGATCTCCATGATGGCGTAGGGTGCGTAGGCAAAAACCTGGTTGTTGATGGCCTCAATGTACCGGTTGCGCATCTGGAAGCGCTTGTTCAGGGGCTGGATGTCATCTTCCTGACCAGAGGCAAGAATGGCCTCATCGTAGTACTGGAGGATGACGTCCGTAAGCTCCGCCAGGGCCAGAACTGTTCGGTAGTAGGACTGCATCATCAGCTCGACACCGAGACGTTTGCCTTCGTCCTTGTAGCCCATCATCTGCGCCAGCGCGCGCTGATGATCGAACATCAGACGGTTTTCGTTCCGGTCTGCCAGCAGTTGCAGGCCATATCTTAACTGCCAGAGAAATGTCTCTCCCTGCAGGAGAATCTGGTATTCCTCTTCAAGCAGGATGTTCGACTTAACCAGATCGGAAATATCCTGCAGGCCGAAGTGGCGTTTGGTGATCCAGCCGATGGTCTGGATATCCCGAAGCGCTCCGGGAGACCCCTTCACGTTGGGTTCGAGGTTGTACTCAGTGTCACCGTATTTCTCGTGGCGGGCCTGCTGTTCCTGCCGTTTGGCAATAAAATAGGCGCGGTCGGTGCTGACACTGTCGGAATAAACCTGCTCACTGAGTTCCTGGCGTAAATCGTCGGGGCCAGCGATGGTACGTGTTTCCAGCAGGTTGGTCAGGATCGTGATGTCTTCCCGGGCCGCCTCGATGCCTTCGGCCATGCTTCGGACGCTGTGCCCGATGTCGAGTTTCAGGTCCCAGAGCAGCGTAATGAAGGCGCTAAGATCCTCGTGCCAGCCGTCTTCGACACCGGACCGGGTTAGAATGAGCAGGTCGATGTCCGAATGGGGGTGGAGTTCACCGCGACCGTAGCCGCCCACGGCAATCAGCGCGATATCGGGGGAGTCTGCGAACGGGTAGCGTTCCCAGATCAGCTTTAAAACCCGGTCTACTGTGTCGGCCCGGGAATGCACCAGCGCACGGACATCGGCTCCCTGGCGGAAGGCTTCCGCATCCGCCTGGTAGCGCGTTTTAAGCAGTTCTTTGGCGGCAGGCGCCGGCGAGGCGTCCTCTCTGATGCGGGACTCCAGTCTGTTTAGGTCCACTTAGAACGGCTCTTCCGATCGCTTGGTCAGAACCTCGTATCCATCGGCAGTGACGAGAATGGTGTGCTCCCACTGTGCGGACAGCTTGTGATCTTTGGTGACCACCGTCCAGCCGTCTGGCAATAATTTTGTCTGAAACTTGCCCTGATTGATCATCGGCTCGATCGTGAAGGTCATGCCTTCCTGCAGTTCCATGCCGGTGTCCGGTTTTCCGTAATGCATGACCTGCGGCTCTTCGTGGAAGACCTTGCCGATACCGTGGCCGCAGTAGTCCCGAACCACCGAGTAGCGATGTTTTTCAGCGTGCTGCTGGATCACATGGCCGATATCGCCCAGTTTGGTGCCGGGTTTGACCAGCTCGATGCCTTTATAGAGGCACTCCTGGGTGATCTTGATCAGGCGCTCGGTGCCGGGTTTGGGCTTTCCGACGACCCACATTTTGCTGGTGTCACCGTGGTATTCGTCTTTAATAACGGTCACATCCACATTAATGATGTCGCCGTCCTTGAGCACTTTTTTCTCGGTCGGTATTCCGTGGCAGATCACGTGATTCACTGACGTACACACGGATTTCGGAAAACCCTTGTAGTTGAGGGGGGCCGGGATCGCCTTCTGCACGTTCACAATATGATCGTGGCAGATGCGGTTGATGTCCTCGGTGGTGATTCCAGGCTTGATGTGCTCATCAAGCAGTTCGAGGACTTCTGCGGCCAGGCGGCCGGCAACGCGCATTTTTTCGATTTCTTCCGGGGTCTTAATCGATACTTGCATCGGGCTTCCCATTAAATTGCATCAGCCCGGCATTTTAAGGGGCTGAGTGTTCAGGTACAAGGAAGGTGGGGTGCAAAAATAATGGCTTTTGCGAAGCGGATTGTGGTATAAACGCGGCCGCCGGAAACGAATCCGGCAAATTCGCACACGTGTCGACACGTTGTCCCAGGGTGCTCCCTTTCATCAACACACGAATGAAAGTGGGTTGGGGCAATCGGACTCGTGGAGGACTAACCCGAAGCTAAAAAGGTAACTACATGGCTCAGGTAAATATGCGTGACCTGCTGAAAGCAGGTGCTCACTTCGGTCACCAGACTCGCTACTGGAACCCCAAGATGTCGAAGTTTATCTTCGGCGCCCGCAACAAGATTCATATCATCAACCTGGAGCAGACTGTTCCTGCCATGAACGATGCGCTGAAGGTTATTCAGCAGCTGGCAGAGAACAAGAACAAGATCCTGTTCGTTGGCACCAAGCGTGCTGCGGCCAAGATCATCAAGGAAGAAGCAGAGCGCGCTGGCCAGCCGTTCGTTAACCATCGCTGGCTCGGTGGCATGCTGACCAACTACAAGACCATCCGTCAGTCTATCCGTCGCTACCGTGATCTGGACGCCCAGAGCAAAGACGGTACTTTCGACAAGCTGACCAAGAAAGAAGCTCTTGAGCGCACCCGTGAAATGGACAAGCTCGAGCGTTCAATCGGTGGTATCAAGGACATGGGCGGCCTGCCGGACGCACTGTTCGTTATCGACGTAGACCACGAGCGCATCGCGATCAAGGAAGCCAACAAGCTGGGTATTCCGGTTATCGGCGTTGTTGATACCAACAGCGATCCTGACGGCGTTGACTACGTGATCCCGGGTAACGACGACGCCATCCGCGCTATCCAGATCTACGTTAAGGCAGTTGCCGATACCTGCATCGAAGCAGCTCAGTCTGCAGGCGCAGGCGCTGACGAGTTTGTTGAAGTCAGCGAAGACGCAGAAGGCGCCGCTCCGGCTGCCGAATAAGCGTCAGAACCACGCTTTTGAAGTAAGGCGTGCCCGGTTTGAAGCGGGCACGCCTGTCCTACCGAATTCGAAATAATTGAGAGGATTGAACATGGCTGCAATTACCGCTGCAATGGTCAAAGAGCTGCGTGAGCGTACCGGTCTTGGCATGATGGAGTGCAAGAAGGCGCTCGTTGAAGCTGGTGGCGATGTTGATGCTGCAATCGAAGAGCTGCGTAAGTCTTCTGGTTTGAAGGCTGCCAAGAAAGCCGGCCGTACTGCGGCTGAGGGTGTGTCTCTGGTCAAGATTTCCGATGACAACACCGTTGCTTTCATGCTGGAAGTTAACTCCGAGACTGACTTTGTTGCCCGTGACGACAACTTCCTCGCGTTCGCCAACGACGTTCTGGCTGTTGCTTTCGAAAAAGGCGAAACCGACGTTGCCAAATTGATGGAAGGCGATCTGGAAGCCAAGCGCGAGGCGCTGGTTCAGAAGATCGGCGAGAACATCACCGTTCGTCGTGTCGTCAAGGTTGAAGGCCCGGTTGTTGGTGGCTACGTTCACAGCACCAACAAGATTGCTTCCGTAGTAGCTATCTCTGCCGGTGACGCAGAAGTTGCCCGCGATGTGGCGATGCACGCCGCTGCCGTTAACCCGCGCGTAGGCAAGCCGGAAGAAATGCCGGAAGAAGAGCTGGAAAAAGAGAAGGAAATCATCAAGGCTCAGCCGGATATGGAAGGCAAGCCTGCTGAAATCGTTGAGAAGATGATGGGCGGCCGTATCAAGAAGTTCCTCAAGGAGAACAGCCTTGTTGAACAGCCGTTCGTTAAGAACCCGGATCAGACCGTAGGTGAGCTGATCAAGGCTGCCGGTGGTGAGCTGGTTGGCTTTGTTCGCCTGGAAGTAGGTGAAGGTATCGAGAAGGAAGAAGTGGACTTCGCTGCTGAGGTTGCTGCTGCAGCTGGCACTGGCAAAGCCTGATTTTTCTTTCGGTGCGCCGGTCTTTCGGACGGCGCACCATCTCAGTCTGCCACGTCAGTCGGGGTTTCCCGGCTTTCGTGGCCGGTTTGTATCTGAGATACCCCTTTTTGAGGAGTATGTCAGATACAAGCCTGCGGAGCGAAAGTCGCCGCATCGCTGCCAACAGACGAAAAGGGGATCACCATGCCGACATCATCCAAAACCCAGCCCAGATACAAGCGCGTTCTCCTGAAGCTCAGTGGCGAAGCCCTGATGGGTGACCACGATTTCGGTATTGATCCCAAAGTCCTTGACAGAATGGCCCTTGAAATCGGCGCACTGATCGGTATCGGCGTTCAGGTCGGACTGGTCATCGGGGGTGGTAACCTGTTTCGGGGTGCAGCCCTGAGCGCAGCCGGTCTGGACCGGGTCACCGGCGACCACATGGGCATGCTGGCGACCGTTATGAACGCCCTGGCCATGCGCGACGCCCTCGAACGTTCCAATATCCGCACCCGGGTCATGTCGGCCATTCCCATGAGTGGCATCGTCGAGCACTACGACCGTCGCCGTGCCGTTCGCGATCTGAAAGACGGTGATGTGGTTATCTTCTGTGCCGGCACTGGCAACCCCTTCTTCACCACGGATTCCGCTGCCTGTCTCCGCGGCATCGAAATTGAAGCGGACGCCGTGCTCAAGGGCACCAAGGTGGACGGTGTGTACTCTGCCGATCCCAAGCTGGACAGTTCTGCCGAGAAATACGATTACCTGACCTACGACGAAGTGCTGGACAAAAAGCTGGGCGTCATGGACCTCACCGCGATCTGCCTCGCCCGCGACCACGGCATGCCGCTGCGGGTGTTCGACATGAACAGCCCGGGCGTGCTGACCCGGATCGTGACTGGTGAAAAAGAAGGTACACTGATTGAATGAATTATGCCGGGGCACGGATGCTAGGCTGCCCCGGAAACGATTGAATGTTCTCTGGAACGAATTGAGGGTGCTGAAGTGATTAACGACATCAAAGCCGACGCCGACAAACGAATGCAAAAGAGCCTCGAGGCTCTGCATACGGCCTTTAACAAGATTCGCACCGGTCGGGCACATCCAGCGATTCTCGACAGCGTGATGGTCAACTACTACGGGCAGGAAACACCGCTGAAGCAGGTTGCTGGTATCACGGTCGAAGATAACCGGACTCTGGCTGTGTCTCCCTGGGAAAAGAACCTGGTTCCGACCATCGAAAAGGCGATCATGAGCTCTGATCTGGGCCTCAACCCGGCAACCAGCGGCGACGTGATCCGGGTTCCTATGCCCATGCTGACCGAAGAAACCCGCCGGGAAATGGTCAAGCAGGCCAAGAACGATGCCGAGCAGGGCCGGGTGGCCATCCGCAGTGCCCGTCGTGATGCCAATAGCATGATCAAGGAGTTGTTGAAGGAAAAGGAAATCACCGAGGACGACGAGCGTCGTGGAGAGGACGAAATCCAGAAGCTGACCGACCGCTACATTGCCGAGGTAGACAAGGCGCTCAAGGCGAAAGAAGAAGACTTGATGTCGGTATAACCGGCTCAGTGCGGGCAGTAAACCACAAAGGGTAGGGCGCGGATTGCCAGACCCGAGTAGAGGAATGCATGACGGAATCCGTATCCGCAGAAATTCCGGTGTCTGCAGACAGCAGACCCCGGCACGTTGCCATCATCATGGATGGCAATAATCGATGGGCCAAAGAGCGCCGGCAGAAGGGTGTTTCGGGTCACAGGGCCGGCGTGGATGCGGTCAAAGCCGTGGTGGAGACCTGCGCCCGCGAGGGCGTTGAAGTTCTGACGTTGTTTGCTTTTTCCAGTGAGAACTGGCGTCGTCCGGAAGATGAGGTTTCAGCCCTCATGAAGCTGTTCCTCCTGGCTCTGGAGCGAGAGGTTCGAAAGCTGCACCGCAATAATATCCGCTTGCGGATTATCGGGGACCGTTCTGCCTTCAACGCCGTCTTGCAGAAGAAAATGGCGGAAGCCGAAGAGCTGACCAAGGACAACACCCTGATGACACTGGTCATCGCCGCCAACTATGGCGGGCACTGGGATATCACTCAGGCTGCCCGGCAACTTGCCGCCAAGGTTCGGACCGGCAAGCTTGAGCCTGGGGACATTAATGACGACCTGATGCAGCAGCACCTGAGCATCGGTGATTTGCCCATGC
Organism: Marinobacter sp. F4216; assembly: GCF_019931195.1. Classification (GTDB taxonomy): domain Bacteria; phylum Pseudomonadota; class Gammaproteobacteria; order Pseudomonadales; family Oleiphilaceae; genus Marinobacter; species Marinobacter suaedae. Next base: position 379,091 of record NZ_JAIOUO010000002.1, read on the forward strand.
CGGATCTGATGATTCGTACCGCCGGTGAGCAACGAATCAGTAATTTCATGCTGTGGCACCTGGCCTACGCCGAGTTGTATTTCGCACCGGTGTTCTGGCCTGACTTCAAAGAAGCCGAGATGCACAAGGCACTGGAGGCGTATGCCAAACGGCAACGCCGGTTTGGTCAGACCGATGACCAGATCAACGCCCGGGCATCCTCCCACTCCTAACGACTCCCAGAAGCGATCTCAGCCGTGCTCAGAACCAGAATAATCACCGCGCTCATCCTTGCTCCCATTGCCATCGGCGGGATCTTCTTTTTGCCACCCATGGGGTTTGCCCTGTTCACCGGGCTGATCATCACGTTGGGTGCCTGGGAATGGGCCAACCTGTCTGGTATCGAAGAGCAAGGTGGACGGGTTGCCTACGCGGGTGTCGTTGCATTGATTCTTTATTTCCTGCTCAACGTCCCGGCCCTGGTCGTATTCTGGCTGGCATTGGTTTGGTGGGTTGGCTGCTTTTTGCTGGTCAGGGCTTATCCCAGAGGGGCTGATGGTTGGGGAACGTTGCCGGCGCGGGCCATAATGGGTTTTCTGGTCCTGGTTCCGGCGTGGGTAGGGCTGAATTATCTCAGGACGGGCACCTTGTCGTTCGGCGAGGTGACTAACAGTCTCTGGGCTATTCTGTATATCTTCTGTGTGGTCTGGGTGGCAGACATTGGTGCGTACTTTGCCGGGCGGGCCTTTGGCAAGGCCAAGCTGGCGCCAAGAGTCAGTCCGGGGAAATCCTGGGCCGGTGTCTGGGGTGGCCTAGTCGCTGTTGGACTCTTTGCTTTGCTGGTTAGCATGGCGGCTTCCGCTTCTGTGTCAGAGACTGTTCTGCTGATCGCCGCCAGCCTGTTTACCGGTTTTGTGTCCGTGCTCGGCGATCTCTTCGAAAGCATGCTCAAGCGCTTCCGCGGTATCAAAGACAGTAGCCAGCTGTTACCGGGGCATGGTGGTATTCTCGACCGCATTGACAGTCTGACCGCCGCTATTCCTGTGTTTGCGCTTATCATTACCCTCGCAGGCTGGCTCACTGGCGGACACTGGTAAGGCAGTATGTCGAAGCGTCATCTCACCATTCTCGGGGCGACCGGCTCTATTGGCTTGAGCACGCTGGACGTGGTCCGGCGTCACCCCGATCGCTTTTCTGTCTATGCACTGACCGCCGGTACGCGAGCCTCTGAGCTTGCGGCGCTGTGTCGGGAGTTTCAGCCCGAGGTGGCCGTGATGGCCAGTTCAGTGGCGGCGGCCGAGCTCACCGATCTCCTATCCGATATGCCCGGAATCCGTGTGCTGGGTGGCCCCGAGGCCCTGTGCGAAGTGGCGTCGGCGGCAGAGTCCGATACCGTGATGGCGGCCATCGTGGGTGCGGCCGGTTTATCGCCCACCCTTGCCGCGGTGAGAGCGGGCAAGCGAGTGCTGCTGGCCAACAAGGAAGCGTTGGTGATGTCGGGCAAGCTGTTCATGGATGCGGTGGCCGATTCGGGGGCCGAACTGCTACCTATTGATTCCGAGCACAACGCGATTTTTCAGTGTATGCCTGCGGACAAGGTCCGCGATCCGCTGGGCGCTGGCATCACCCGAATTCTCCTGACCGCCTCTGGCGGACCCTTCCGTCAGCACAGCGCAGAGGCGTTGCGTGACGTAACACCAGCCGAGGCCTGCGCCCATCCGAACTGGTCCATGGGCCAGAAAATTTCCGTGGATTCGGCCACGCTGATGAACAAGGGCCTGGAATTGATCGAGGCCTGCTGGCTGTTCAACACCACGCCGGAGAAGGTTGAGGTCCATGTGCACCCGGAGAGCATCATTCACTCCATGGTGGAGTACGCGGATGGCTCTGTACTGGCGCAACTTGGCAGCCCGGATATGAGAACGCCAATTGCCAACGGGCTCGCGTGGCCTGATCGTATTAATGCGGGTGTGGCGCCGCTGGATTTGTTCTCCATTGGTCGGTTCCACTTCGAGCGGCCCGATCTGGAACGCTTTCCATGCCTGAGGCTGGCCGCTGAAGCCTTCGAAACGGGTGGCACTGCACCTGCGGTTTTGAACGCCGCAAACGAAGAGGCCGTCGCGGCATTTCTGGCTGGTAACCTGTGTTTCTCGGATATCCCCGTTATTATAGAGCGAACCCTGTCCGTAACGGCGGTGGTGCCTGCGGACAGCTTTGCCACTATATTTGCAAAGGACGCGGAAGCGCGCGTCCGTGCCCGGGAAGAGATTAGTCTTGTCGCGGTCTGAGCCCGCCTGAGCTCCGGGCTGTCAATGAACGAGCAATCGAGAACATTATGCAATTGATAGAGACCATTCTGGCATTGGCGCTGACTCTGGGGATCCTGGTGACCCTCCATGAGTATGGCCATTTCTGGGTGGCCCGACGCTTCGGGGTAAAAGTGCTTCGGTTTTCGGTTGGTTTCGGAAAACCGATGTTTTCCTGGTACGACCGGCATGGTACTGAGTTTGCCATTGCAGCCATACCTCTGGGCGGTTACGTCAAGATGCTGGACGAGCGGGAGGCCCCTGTACCAGAAGAGCTCAGGGACCAGGCCTTTTCGTCCAAGCCGCCTTCACAACGCATAGCCATTGCCGCCGCCGGCCCCGTCGCTAACTTTCTGTTTGCCGTGTTTGCCTACTGGCTGCTGGGTCTTGTTGGTGTTACCCATGTCGCGCCCATTGTTGGCAGCGTCAGCGAGGACAGCGTCGCTGAACAGATGGGGCTGCGGGAAGGCATGGAAATCCACGGCGTGGACGGCCATCGGGTAACCTCCTGGCGGGATGTGAATATGCGGTTGCTGGAGCGTGCCGGAGAGCATGGTCCTGTTTCCATGGAGGTGTCTGATTCCGGTGCGACGGGTTCGATCACCGGCGAACTGGGGGGCTGGCGGTTAAGTACCGAAGCGCCAGATCCGCTGGGCGAATTTGGTATTACACCCTGGCGACCGGACGTTCCGCCGATCTTGGGACAGATTGTCGATTCGGGGCGTGCCAAGCAGGCGGGGCTGCAACCGGGTGACGAGATTCTCGCCATCGACGGAGAGGCCATCGGTTCCTGGTTCGAGCTGGTCGAAGCGGTGAAGGCGGCTCCCGAGCAAGTCCTTGAATTGACCGTGTCACGTGATGGCGCCGAGCGCACGGTTCAGGTACGTCCGGAAGCCAAAACCCTGGAAAGTGGCGAGACGATTGGCTTCGTGGGTGCCGGTGTGCAACCCTTCTCCTGGCCGGAAGAGGCACTGCGGGACATAAGTTACGGTCCTCTGGCGGCTATCCCGAATGCCCTGGAGGAAACCTGGGCGGATACCCGCCTGACGTTGGTTGCCATAAAGAAGATGGTGACCGGGCTGCTTTCGCCCTCCAACCTGAGTGGGCCGATTACCATAGCCCGCGTGGCCGAAGCCAGTGTCAGTTCGGGGTTTGAGGATTTCATTCGTTTTCTGGCCTACCTGAGTATCAGCCTCGGGGTGCTTAACCTGTTGCCCGTTCCCGTTCTGGATGGCGGGCACATTGTTTATTACACCATTGAAGCAATCCGCGGGAAGCCGCTCTCAGAGCAGGCTCAGCTCTTCGGTTTGCGAATTGGCATGACGCTGATTCTGACATTAATGATCTTTGCCCTTTACAACGACCTGATGCGGTTGTGAGAATTGCGGGCTCTTTACGCGCATTAACCAGGCGAAATAACTGAATGAGACGTTCTCTTCTGAATGTGGCCGTTGGCCTTGCTGTTGCCGCAACCGGCATAGGGTCAGCACTTGCGGATGAATTTACGGTTGCGGATATCGAAGTAGAAGGGTTGCAACGCGTTTCTGCCGGAACCGTGTTTTCCGCCTTGCCTGTGAATATTGGCGAGCGGATTGACGAGGGGGATCTGGCTGAAGCGCTGAAGTCTCTGTTCAGGACTGGCCTGTTCACCGATATCCAGGCCAGCCGTGACGGTAATGTCCTGATCATGACGGTGCGCGAGCGCCCGTCCATCAACGCGATCGATATCGAGGGTAACAAGAATATCGAGACCGAGATGCTGATGGATGCCTTGACCGGCGCCGGACTTCAGGAAGGCCAGGTGTTCCGTCGCGCGACGCTGGAGCGCCTCGAGCTGGAGATTCTCCGGTCCTACATCGCTCAGGGACGCTACAACGCGCGGGTTAAAGCCACCGCCGAGGAACTGCCCAGAAACCGGGTATCGATCCAACTGGATATCAATGAAGGTTCCGTTGCTGCCATTCAGCACATCAATGTGGTCGGTAACCAGGATTTTTCCGACGAACAGTTACTGGACCTGTTTGAGCTTGAGACCAGCACCTGGTGGACCTCCATCACCAATGCTGACAAGTACGCAAGGGAGCGTTTGAGCGGGGACCTTGAAACCCTTCGCTCCTTCTATCTGGATCGCGGTTACCTGGACTTCGGCGTGGATTCCAGTCAGGTATCCATTTCTCCTGACAAGCAGCAGGTCTTCATTTCCATAGCCCTGAATGAAGGACCCCAGTACACCATTTCCGGCATCAACCTGCGCGGTGATCTGATTGTGGGTGAGGAAGAGCTGCGCAAGCTGATCCCCCTCAAAGAAGGCGATGTGTTTTCCCGTGCCAGGATGACCGCCATCTCAGAGGCACTGTCGTTTCGCCTTGGGCGAGAGGGGTATGCGTTTGCCAGCGTCAACGCGATACCGGAGCCCGGCGAGGATAATACCGCTGCGGTGACCTTCTATGTGGAGCCGGGCAAGCGAGCTTACGTCCGCCGCATCAATTTCGATGGTAACGTCTCCACTCGTGATGATGTCCTCCGTCAGGAAATGACCCAGATGGAAGGCGGCATCGCGTCATCTGACCGCATCGAGTTCTCCAAAACCAGGCTCGAGCGTCTGGGGTTCTTTAAAACGGTCGATGTTGAAACCGTTCCGGTTCCCGGAACCGATGATCTTGTGGATGTGAATTACACGGTCGAAGAGCAGCCCACGGGCAGTCTCTCTGCATCCATTGGCTTTTCTCAGGACTCCGGCGCCATTCTTGGCGTAAACGTATCCGAGAACAACTTCTTCGGCAGCGGTAAGCGGGTTTCGTTTGGCGTTAACGTCAGTGATTCAGTCAAGAGCGCCAACGTCTCTTACCTGGACCCGTACTACACCGTCGACGGCGTGAGTCGCGGATTCAGTCTGTTTGCCCGGGAAACGGATTACGAGGAAGAGGATATTTCGTCGTACCTGCTGGATGAGTTTGGTGGACGGCTGACCTTTGGTTACCCCACGGACAGCGTTACCCGGCTGAACTTTGGTGTTGGCTATACCCGGTCCAATATCAAAGAGGGGCTGTTTACCTCTCAGGAAGTGCGCGACTTCATTGTCGAGGAGGGCGACTCCTTCGATAATTACTTCCTGTTTGGAAGCTGGCGTCGGAGCACTCTTAACCGTGGTATTTTGCCTACCGATGGTTACAGCCACTCGCTCAATCTGGATGTTGCTGTCCCCGGAAGTGACCTGACCTTCTACAAGGCCAGCCACAAGACGGACTTTTATTTCCCGGTCACGAACACCGGCAGCTGGGTCGTGCGGGCCCGTACCGAGATTGGCTATGGCGATGGTTATGGCGACCGTACCCAGATGCCGTTTTACGAGCACTTCTATGCGGGTGGCTACGGGTCTGTCCGTGGTTACGAGGCAAACTCGCTGGGCGCCCGAGCCACCAATTCCGATAACGACTTTTCCGATCCCGATCCGTTTGGCGGTAACCTGCTGACAGAGGGCAGTCTGGAGCTGATCTTCCCGGTGCCGTTTGCTGGGGACAGTCGCTCCATGCGCACAGCGTTCTTCATGGACGCCGGTCAGGTTTTCGACACAGATCGGGGCTTTGATCCCGAGCTGAATGAAGTCCGCCTGTCTGCGGGTGTCGGCTTCCAGTGGATCACCGCGGTTGGACCGCTGGCGTTCAGTCTGGCGAAGCCGCTGAACGAAAAGCCTGAAGATGAAACCCAGGTATTCCAGTTCTCTCTGGGGCAAACATTCTGATAAAAAATGCACCATTAATGGATGAACAATAGGAGAAACACGATGTCCCGATTGCTAGTGGTATTTGCGGCGGCCATGATGGCCCTTTCCCTGCCAGCTATGGCAGAAACCCGAATCGGCGTTGTCGACCTGCGTCAGGCGCTGTTCTCTTCAAACGAGGCGCAAAGCTTCAGTGAGCAGCTGCAGAAAGATTTTGCCGGTGATGAAGCCCAGGTCCGTCAGGTCCAGGATGAGGCTCGCAAGCTCAAGGAGCGCCTCGAAAAAGATGGGGCTATGATGAATGAGACCGAGCGTAACAAGCTGGCAGGTGAGTTCCAGGAAAAGGTTAAAGAATTCAATTTCATGAAGCAGCGCCTGGACAGCACCGTCGCCCAGCGCAAACAGGAGTTTCTGGAGCAGGCTCGCCCGGACGTTGATGCGGCGGTAAAGGAACTGGTTGAAGAGAACGACCTCGACCTGATGCTGCCGAGCGAAGCGGTGGTATACGTCAAGCCGGAAATGAATCTGACCCAGAAGCTGCTGGAAAAACTGAACCGTTAATTGTTGCGGGGCATTCCCTGATACGTTTGGAGTGCGTAATGCCAGACAGGCTCTACCGACTCGAAGACATCGCGGAGGCGCTGGGTGCAGAGCTCCGGGGTGATCCCGATACCCAGATTGGCGGCCTTGCAACCTTGCAGGCCGCTATGCCTGGCCAGATCAGTTTTCTGGCCAATCCGGCTTATGCCAAGTTCCTTGCTGATACTCAGGCCTCGGCCGTTATTGTGTCGCCGTCCGTGGCAGAGCAGGTCGGCACCAGTGCCTTGATTCTGGATAATCCATATCTGGGCTATGCCCGTCTCAGTCATTGGTTCAGTCCCGAACCGGCGGCGACTGCAGGGGTGCATGCATCGGCAGTGGTCGACGATACCGCCCGTGTGGCGGGTACCGCGTCTATTGGACCCAACGTGGTCATTGAAGCCGGGGCTGAGGTCGGAGAAAACGTGGTTATCGGTGCCGGCACGGTAGTTGGTGCGCGCGCACAGATCGGTGCCGGTAGCGTGATTCGGCCCCGGGTCACACTGGCCCACGATGTGATTGTGGGTGAACGCTGTCATATTCTCAGTGGGGCAGTGATTGGCTCCGATGGATTCGGCTTCGCGAATGAAAAAGGTGTCTGGCACCGCATTGCGCAGATCGGCCGTGTGGTTCTGGGGAATGATGTGGAAGTGGGCGCTAACACTACGATCGATCGGGGTGCGCTGGATGACACGGTGATCGGTGATGGTGTGAAGCTGGATAACCTGATCCAGATAGCTCACAACGTCCAGATTGGAGATCACAGTGCGATGGCGGCGATGGTCGGCATTGCGGGTAGCACCACCATTGGAAAACACTGCATTTTCGGTGGCGCCTCGGGCATTGCCGGCCACCTGAACATCGCAGACCAGGTTCACCTGACAGGGATGACTCTGGTGACTGGTGATATCAAGCAAGCCGGTGTCTATTCTTCGGGTACCGGTACCGATACGAATAAACAGTGGCGCAAGAACGCCGTGCGATTCCGTCAGCTTGATGTGCTGGCCCGACGGGTGAAGGAACTTGAAAAGAAGCTAGAGGGCTGAGGCTGATCGCTATGATGAAGATGGACGAGATCCTGGAATACCTGCCCCATCGTTATCCATTCCTGTTGGTGGACCGGGTAACGGACGTGGAGAAGGGCAAGAGCATCAAGGGCTACAAGAATGTCTCGATGAATGAGCCGTTCTTCCAGGGGCATTTCCCTGGCAACCCGATCATGCCCGGAGTGCTGATCATTGAAGCGATGGCTCAGCTCTCTGGCATTCTTGGATTCATTACCGTGGATCGAAAACCAGCGGATGGTGTGGTTCAGTACCTGGCTGGTTCCAGCAAGGCACGCTTCAAGCGTCCGGTGTTGCCAGGAGACCAGTTGTGCATGGAGTCGGAGTTTGTCTCCGGCAAGCAGGGAATCTGGAAGTTTAATTGCCGGGCACTGGTGGAAGGTGAGGTTGTGTGCGTGGCTGAGATTATGACCGCTGAGAGAGAAGTTTGATGGCGACTACTGACTGGTCTGGTATTCACCCGCAAGCGATTGTTCACCCGTCGGCCAAACTGGCTGACAACGTGACCATCGGCCCCTGGACCTACATTGGTCCGGATGTGGAAATTGGCGAGGGGACTGAAATTATGTCCCACGTCGTTGTGAAAGGGCCCACCGTCATAGGTCGAAATAACCGGATCTTCCAGTTCTCCAGTGTTGGTGAGGAGTGTCAGGACAAGAAATACGCTGGCGAGCCAACGACCCTGACCATCGGTGATAACAATGTCATCCGTGAAAACGTCACTATCCACCGTGGCACGATCCAGGATGAGGGGAAGACCTGCATCGGCAATGACAATCTGTTGATGGCCTATGTGCACGTTGCCCACGATTGCATGGTGGGTAACAACACCATCCTCGCCAACTGTGCGACCCTGGCTGGTCACGTTAGCGTAGGTGACTACGCTATCCTGGGGGGCGGTACCATGGTTCACCAGTTCTGCAATATCGGCCAGCACTGTATGTCGGCCGGTGGCAGTATTGTCCTCAAAGACATCCCGGCCTACGTGATGGCCAGCGGTCAATCCGCACAGCCTCATGGTCTGAACGTTGAAGGGCTGAAGCGCAGAGGCTTCAGCAAGGATGTCCTGCTGACCCTGCGTCGGGCCTACAAAGTGATTTATCGTCAGGGATTAACCACCGAACAGGCGGTTGAAGAGCTCAGCAAGAGCTATGGCGACGTTGCCGAAGTCCGGCCGCTGATTGATTCCCTGCGTAACGCCCACCGTGGCATCATCCGCTAACCCGGCGGGAGCCCCTTGGTGTCAGAAAACGGCTTACGTACTGGCGTTGTCAGCACTCGTAAAATCACCTTTGGTATTGTTGCCGGCGAGGCATCGGGAGACATTCTCGGTGCCGGCCTGATCCGCTCCCTTCGTGCCCGTTATCCTGCGGCACGTTTTGTGGGGATTGGCGGGGAAGAAATGGTGGCCGAAGGTTTTCACTCTTTGGTCCCCATGGAACGGCTATCGGTGATGGGGTTGGTCGAGGTACTGGGTCGGATTCGCGAACTGTTTGATATCCGGGCGCGGTTATTCGAGTATTTTTTTGCCACGCCGCCTGATGTCGTCATTGGTATCGATTCGCCAGACTTTACGCTGACCGTCGAGCGCCGCTGTCGTGAAGCTGGGATTCCCACCGTCCATTATGTCAGCCCGTCGGTCTGGGCTTGGCGACAGAAGCGCATATTCAAGATCGCCAAGTCGGTTGACCTGATGCTGACGCTGTTCCCCTTTGAAGCCCGATTCTATGAGGAGCATCAGGTGCCGGTTGCTTTCGTGGGGCACCCGTTGGCGGATCGTATTCCGATGATTCCGGAAACAGGCAAGGCTCGTCGCGAGCTGGGGCTGGATGAAAATGCGCCACTTCTAGCTGTGTTGCCGGGCAGTCGTGCCGGAGAAATCGAGAGATTAGGAACGCTGTTCCTCGAAGCGGCCCGATGGATTCAGGAACGTCGGCCAGACGTCCAACTGGTGATTCCCTGCGTCAACCGGGAACGGGAGCTGCAGGTCCGGGCCCTGGTTGATGCGCTTGAAGTGAAACTGCCCGTCACCATTGTCCGCGGCCAATCCCGTGAGGTTATGGCAGCTTCGAATGTGGTTTTGCTGGCCTCCGGAACCGCTACCCTGGAAGCCATGCTGCTCAAGAAACCCATGGTGGTGGGCTATCGTTTGAGTAATTTAAGCTATAAGTTGCTGTCTCGCCTCGTGAAGATTCCCCACGTCGCCTTGCCGAACCTTCTCGCGTGTAAAGAGCTGGTTCCTGAGCTGTTGCAGGACGATGCCACGCCCGAGCGTCTCGGTGCTGCTGTGCTGGAAAGACTGGAAAACGATAATGAGGTGCAACGGCTGATCAGCGCTTTCACAGAATTGCACCAGGCGCTTCGGCAGGATGCCGACGAAAAGGCGGCAGAGGCCATTTCCGGACTGCTGGAGCGTCGATAGCGACTATGGCTAACAAGAATGTATTGCCGCCATTCGAGTGCTCCTATCAGGGCCATCTGCTCGCTGGTGTTGATGAAGTGGGTCGTGGCCCTTTGATCGGTGCGGTAGTGACGGCAGCTGTTATCCTGGACCCGGAAAAGCCCATTGCTGGGCTGGCGGACTCAAAGAAGCTGACTGAAACAAGACGCCTGGCGCTTTTCGATGAGATCATCGAACACGCTCTGGCCTGGTCCCTTGGCCGGTGCGAGGCTCACGAAATAGATCAGTACAACATATACCAGGCCACCATGATTGCCATGGAACGTGCGGTCGAAGGTCTGAGCGTGCAGCCGGAGTATGTCCTGGTGGACGGTAACCGGGTTCCGCGATGGCGCTGGCCCTCGGAGCCGGTGGTAAAGGGCGATAGCCGGGTAGAAGCCATCAGCGCGGCCTCAATATTGGCCAAGGTCGTTCGGGACCGGGAAATGGAAGCTCTGGACCTGGAATATCCGGGCTATGGCATTGCGAAGCACAAGGGCTACCCGACGCCTGTCCACATGGAAGCCCTGATGACGCTGGGGGCTACACCGGAGCATCGGAAGTCATTCCGGCCGGTGCAGGAAGCGATTGATCGGGTTGGTTATTGGACAGCTAAAAACGAGCGGGAAGGGCAGGACGATGAGTACCTGCATTTTTCTGTCGATTTGTTTGGAAATAGAGATTGACAGCACTGACACCAATCCTTAACATACGCGCTCGTTGATCGGGCACTGTCCGGATCCGAAAAGTTTTGATGCGGGGTGGAGCAGTCTGGTAGCTCGTCGGGCTCATAACCCGAAGGTCGTTGGTTCGAATCCAGCCCCCGCTACCACATATGAGAAAGGCAGATCGGTATTTCCTGATCTGCCTTTTTTATTTCAGGTCTGAGAAACGACCAAGGCATGCATTCCGTCCCGTCTAAGCACGAGTCCGAAAAATAACGCTGGAAACCCTAAGCTGAATCCTTTTGACCCTAACGAACTTTTCACACAGTTCGGAAAATAGAGAAAGAGCAACAAACAAAAACAGAACCCATAGGATTCGTTTGTATGCGTGATCTCCTGTCAGGTCATAAAAGTAACCTGAAAATGCCAGTATGATTGGCATATGTAAAATAAATACTAAGATCGTATTTCGGGAAAAGAATTCAATTACCCGGCTGGCAAAAAGCCTTCTCGCAACCTGAAAACAAACAAAGGTATTGATCAGGTATACCGCTGAGATCAATAGCGACTGGGCCATTATGCTGATCCCCCCCTCCGGTCCTGAGAAAGAACGGAATGGAAAGTCATTATCCATTGAAAGGCCGCCCCCGATCCAGGCCCAGGCAAGCAGGCCTGCTAACCACGGCAAGCCAACAGCCAGCGTACCCGCACCAAACTCCAGATCTTTTTTGTTGGCAAGCCACATCCCCAGCAAAAACACCGATAGCCAGTTGGGTAGCATCATATAGGCCATGAAATCTTTATTCAGGTAGACCAGTAAGGTCCTGAACGATATCTCAAAAATCAACGCACCAATAAATAGCGCCGGTGTGATTGTTTTTCCCCGCAGGACCATCGCCCACAAAAGTAATACATGCAGATAGGTTCCGATGTACCAGGTTGTTGGGTTTGCCGGAAAATAATTAAGGAAAACGTTTGCCCCACCAATGAAGGGCAGATAATTGCTCTCGTTGATGTCACCTTTTGTAAACCAGAAAATAAAACTTAGGACGAGGGCGCAGGCGATTCCGTAAAAATAAATGGGAAAGAGGCGTTTGAAGAGTACCTGAAACCAGGGGCCTGTTTCCCGGGTCAGTCCCCAGCCCATAATAAAAATGAAGAAGGCGACACCCAACTGTTTGGTATAAATGGGCTGGGTTACTTCATTAAACATGGCATGAGGGCTGCCTATTACGTGACCGGTTACGATCAGCAGCATGCCGAGTGCCTTCATCCAGTCAATAAAGGCCTGCCTTTTCGTGGGTCCCATGATGGTGTCAGCTCACTTCAGAATTCAGTTTTTTGATAAATCGTGCGGGATTACCCGACATAACCACCTGCGGCTTGGTATCTGCGGTTACAACCGATCCCGCTCCGATCATGCAGCCCTCTCCGATGTTGGCTACGATGATCGCGCCTTCACCCACCCACACATTTCTTGAGATCGTTATTTGAGTTAACCGATCCGGGGAATAGTCGCTCCAGGTGCCATCTTCCTCAAGAATGTGCAGGGCCCTTCCGCTCAGGATGCTCACGCGGGAACCGATGAGACAGTGCTCGTGGATTTCAGCCGCTCCGATGAGCGCATAACTGCCTATATAGACATGATCCCTGATGACCGCCGTGCGGTGGGAAATAATGGTTCCAAAGCCGATGTGGCAATGGTCCGAGCATTCTTCCAGCGTCAGAGAATAGAAGGCTCGCCGCAGAAAAGCCCCCGGCATACCCGGAAGAATCGCCACCATCTGTGAACAGATATTGTAAACGAGCTCGGTATGGGGCGAGATTAGCCACTGCTCAAGCTTGGTGGGCACAGCCAATGGCAAAACCAGAACCTTACTGACCAGATTGAGTATGGCTTTAAGGTGTTTCACCATATCAAACCTTCTCTCTTCTCATTCGTTTAAAACGCTGATTGAAGGTGGGCTCGTCGGTGATGATGATCTTCCCGGGCACCTTGTAGGGCGCCAGCTTGTCTTTGCAGTGCTGGAACACACGCTTCTTGAGTTCCCGGAGCGCTATCTCTTCGGCAAGCTCTAACTTCGCACAAACCACTTTGCCGGTAATTGGGTGATCGATTCCGTAGACTACGACATCGTTCACTCCGGGAATATCGAGTAAGACGCTCTCCACCTCAGCCGGAAAGACTTTTAAACCTCCCACGTTGATGATTTCACTGGCGCGGCCCAGTATGCGGATCCATTCACCGTCCTGTTCCACAAGATCACCGGTATCGAGGTAGCCATCTCCATCAAAAGGGCTGGGTGCATTGAGGTAGCCCAGCATTCCGGATTCCGCCTTAATCCGGAGCGTTCCGTTGACAATTTTTGTTTTGAACTCGTCGCCACCGACTTTCATCCAGATTGAATTCGATGATCGGGATTTGGAACGAAGAATGCCGACCTCGGATAAGCCGTAGGTTTGCTGCAGCGTCGCCCCCGGAAGAACCTCTCCCAGTTTAACGAGTGTGCTCTCCTGCATGGGCTCAGTGCCGTAGGTGATAAGCTTTAGTGACGACAGGTCAAAGCGCTCGTAGGCTTTGGACAGCAACAAGAGATTTAGGAACGTCGGCGAGGTGGGCAAAACTTCTGCACGGAACTGCTCCACGGCCTGGCAGACCTTATCCGGTGTGCGGGCGTCCGAAACGATGGTCGTACCCTTGTTCGCCAGGGAATACAGCAGTGAGTTCACACCACCGATATGATCCAGTTGCAGAAAGATGAGCATCCGCATGGCTTTTCTAGGCTGCCTGAACTTGAGCATCAGCTTTTCCAGGTTCTGGACAATCGCTTTGCTTTTACCGGTGGAGCCCGAGGAGAAAAGCACCAGCCCAGGTTGTCTGGCCTCTCGAAGCTGGGCATAGATTGGATGGCCGGCTGTGCGTCCAGTGACCGTTAATTCAAGAGTTTCGTCATTCACCGCAACATCGTATTCAGTCTCACCGATGTCTCGGAACTCGGAAAACTGCTTTTGGGAATCTTGCGACAGCGGGATGACAATGCACCGCTTTTTCGCCAATGCCATAAACAAGGCGATAGCACCGGGGGAATAGTCGCCACTGAAGGACACGACAGAGCCTTCGGCTATACGGTGGTTGTCCAGCCATTCTTCATAAGTGCTTATCAAGCGGATTAATTCAGCAAAGGTCACCGAAAACTCAGAAGACACCACTGCTTCGTGTTCCGGAGACGCTTGCAAGCACTCCATGAAAAAATCGATCATCATGATACGCCACCTAAATACAAAACCTGGCCTGTGATGAAATCACTGCCCGGTTGCAAGTAGAAATCAATTACATTAATGACATCACCAGGGGTCGCCATCTTTTTTATTGCCTGACGCTGCACAAGCTCCTGAATCTTGCTGGCGGGTACCCCTTTAATCAGTGAAGTATCAATGGGAGAGGGGCCAATAGCATTACAGGTGATGCCAAAGTTGCCATACTCCTTGGCAATTACTTTTGTGAGTGTTTCAACAGCGCTTTTGCTGGCGGCGTAAATGGATTCACCTTCCAACTGCAGGGGGACCGCGACGGTCGTAAAGTTGATGATTCGACCATGGTCAGATTTTCTGAGCATGCCCAGCGCCTTTTGACTGCACAGATAGGTGCCCTGGACATTAATATTGAAGACTTGCTGATAGGTGGCGGGGGGCGTTAACGCGAAGGCATTCATGCTGGCAATGCCTGCATTATTGATCAGTGCATCCAGGGATCTGGTTGCGCGACGTAACTCGAAAAAGAAGGTCTTAATGGACTCATCAGAGCCAATATCCACCGAAAAGTGGTGATAGTTCTCATGGCTTAAATCGGACTGACCACGGGAGCAGCCATAAACCACATCGCCCTTTGCCAGCAGATGCTCAGTGATAGCGCGCCCTAATCCACGGCTGGCACCGGTGACCAGTATTCTGCGAGCCCCCATCAGGATGCGGGCTCGTTGATCGAATCCTGGATATAATTCGTTAAGGTGGTGACCGAGCGAAAGGGGCTTTTCGACTGGGACATGGCACGTTCATCGCTCAATGTCACTTCAATGCCCTCATCAAGGAGGGCTTCCTCGATGCTGATCAATAACCCCACCAGCTCCATAGAGTCCAGCACACCGTCATTACCAAATAACAGGGTACTTTCAGAAATCACGATCTGACGATGATCTTCCCTTGCATGATTGGTGAGTTCCAGTGCGTCAAAAATAATCTGTTGGATATCTACACCTGGCATCGCTACCTCCAATGTTGCCACTGCCGCATTACACACCCTGTAAAAACGGTATCTCTAACTTCCTTACGGCCTGTTTTTGTTTTTGAAAGGTTTTAGAGCCTTGTTGTGGGCAACTCTTCCCGGTACTCGTTAGCTACCGGTTTATCGAAGCCTTAACTTGAGCCACCGAATCTCCCGTGTGAGCGATAAGTTTATCAATGCCCTCAGCATATCTTTAACATAGTTCGTCATAATACGGGTAGTACTGTAAGCAGGTGGTGCACCAAAATCATGTGTTTGAAACGCCACCTGCGAACGAGGTTTGTCTTTGAACTTCTGCTGGACACCATCATTTTGCATCATCAATGCGAGCAACCGTGTGTACTGTGCCTCATCAGAACCGGTCAAATGCTCTTTCACATAACAATAAAACTCATCCGCGCGGGCCAGAAATTGAGGTTGCTCTGTTTCGGAAAAATAAAACATAAAACAGAATAGATTGGCTTTACGGATATCCTGTGCACACCATGTGTCATTCGGGAATTCCAGCTTTTCCGGTGTGTCGAGATAGTAATGCTCGTTGTCCAGCATCCAGTGTCCGTAGTGCAGCAAACACTGCCGTGCATACCAATAATCCGGATCAATCCCACCCAAGGACTCCTTGAGAAACAGGAAGCGTGCCACTGCCTGAAGGAATACCGTGTAAAACCAACCGGTTTCGGTATCATCAAGATTTCTCAGGTTGATATCTTCAGCGGGGTGGCAGGTATGACGAATCACCCAGCCCATTTCTCGCAAAAGTCGCTGATCATTGGTCACGTCATAGCAATCGATCAGGGCGTTCAGGTAATTGCCGATGCCTCTGTCCAGCGGGTACTGGTAGCCCGGCGCCTTGACACCGATATTCGTAAAAACATTCTTCTTGATATCTATCGTAAATAGACGAAAGGTGCGGTCCAGCAGTGAACCATTTCCGTTGTAGAACTGACGGATCCATTCGGTTAACTGAATGACCTTTTGTTTTGCTCGGTGATCTCCGAATAAAAAGTACTGGAGCGCCAGACCTGTGGTGTAACAGTGTTGCCCACCGGGACCGCCTCCACCCTGAAAGTCCTGATACACCGCTGTATGGTATTTCGAGTAGGAACGATGGCCGGAGGTTTCAGCCGGTAAATAATGATTGGTGTGCCAGAACAGGCCGCCGTTATATTCCGCTTTGTCCTGATCAGTATCGTAGATGTCGATATCCTGAATATGCAGGTTCAGCGGTTTTACAAAATCCAGCCATTGGGGTTGCTGGTGCTGCAGGTACTGTAGCGTCATCCCCATCAACGGATCGTACTGATTGTTGTAATGGGAGATAAAATACGATTGTGGTTCCAGACCGTGGCATTCGTGGTCCGCCCACAAGTCACCAAAATGACGCCAGCCGTATTCATCCACACGCTCGCGCTTTTCATAAAAATTACTGGTCCCACTCAGGCCAGCCTGGATCAGGTCAGTCAGCGCACCTTTTTCATCCGAAAAACACAGGTGAGGCAACACCTGACACT
The DNA here is from genome assembly GCF_019931195.1 of Marinobacter sp. F4216. GTDB lineage: Bacteria > Pseudomonadota > Gammaproteobacteria > Pseudomonadales > Oleiphilaceae > Marinobacter > Marinobacter suaedae. Next base: position 395,638 of record NZ_JAIOUO010000002.1, read on the forward strand.
CATTTAAGTGGCGTTGATTATAGGTAACGACCGGTTCTCCCGAACCAAGATCAGTGGCCAGAGGCGCTTCTGCCTTTTGAAAAATTCTGCCCCTTATCGACCAGGTTTTGCTTTCGCCGCCACATAGTTCTGTTCTATCGGGGAACAGATCGAAACTGAGCCCTCTTTCGGACGCGCGAATACGCGCAGGAAAGTTCTGCCAGAAATCCTTCGGTTCAAGCAAAATGATCTGGTCGTTCAATTCCAGCCGAATAACCGGCTGGGATCTGCTGCCTTGAGCCAGCTCGAGCCCATCTCGAGTCACCGTAAAACCATTGGCTTTGACGGTTGAATGCTTGTTCTCGTCCCAATGGATGGGGCTTTGCCAGTTTGCTCCTCCGCTGCCCATCTGATGCAGTTGTAACTCTCCATCTGCGGCAGGGTAGTGGAGAGGCTGATCGATGCTACCTTCCTGCGCTGAGCCGATATCCGTGCACAGAAGCTGAACGTCGGTATCCTCTGGTTCTGCTGGTGCAAGGCTCAGGCGGAAAAGATCGACAAAACGACTGCCCGCGTCCCCCAGATCCCAGCAGCCATCCGGGTGGGCTGCCGCAGACGGGTTGTGTATTCGCACCTCCAGCTCGAATTCATGGGTCCGGTGGCAATAACCAAGTATCAACGTAACGTTCAGTGGCTGAGAGGAACCTTCTTTATCCGTCACCGTCTGGAACACGCACTCGAACCGGGTCGTTTGCCACAGCGAGCGGCTATCTGAATCACGCTCGGTGTTCGTTACTAGCCACTGACCGTCGGTAGTGCTGCCATCGGCATCAATGCCAAAGTGCATCAACAGGCGGTCAAACAGCTGCCACGACAAGGATTCACCATCATTCGTGGGCGAGCGGCCCGCGTTAACAAGCTCTATGGGTGATGGTTCGCCTTTTGGAGCTTGTGGGCCTTGCTGATCGGAAACGCAGAGATCAATCGTACCGGTCTGATTTACGATCGCTTCACAAAGCATCCAGCGCAGGGAGCCGTCTGGCCAGGTCGAGAGGGGGGTGATGCTGCACTCCAGCGGCTCACCATTCCTGATCAAATGCACGGAAGAGGGATCGAATACGCGGGAACGCGGGCATGGCAAACCAAATCTCGCTAACGATGGCAGTTCGCATGGAACAGCAGTGAGGGTAACAACGCTGGCGCAAATGTTTTTCATCAGAGGGCAGACATACCGGATTTGCTGCAATGTGGACAAATTGTACCTCTCGCCATTGTCGTATGTTCGGAATGAGGGCACATTTCGGGCCAATTTGCCCGCTCTTGTTCCCAGCCTGGCGCCTCAGCCGAGCGGTATCTGCCAACGTCCGTTGATATCCGCAGGTGGAAGTTCTTGTAGTTACGCATGAATTGAACAAGGGGATGATTAAACTTTTGGATGTAAGGAGGAAGTGAAGTGAACCGCACGAGGTCTGGCCCGCGAGCTTCCAAGGTAGTCCGGTTCGGCTCTGCAACCCAAATGCCCGGCGCGAAGTTCAGAAACGAAAGTTGAATCCTGCCATGGCACCTTTGTACGTGAAGTCAGTTGTCAGGTCGTCGTCTTCGAACTCGGCTTGCTTGAACTGATAACCAAACAGAATACGATTCTGTCGGCGCTTGCCGACTGAATAGCCGATATTGGCTCGGGCGAGCCAGGTGCCTTCGGATTCCCCGAAACTGGTATCGGCCTGGGTCAGTAACGTCCAGCGTTGCGACAGATCGAACCGGTAACGAACGCCGACAAGAAAATCGGCGTAGTCCGAATCCTGATTTTGTTCTCCGAGCACCTGTTCCCCAGCGCGGAAGCGAAATGAATCGCTGAAGCTTGTATACCGCGCACCTCCGTAAAGGTTGAGGTTGTCGCCGAAGCCCCGGGGCCACCAGGCAGCGGCAACGTCCAGGAAAATCTGCTCGCTTTCGGAATCGATGGTCAAGGCTTGCCGGGTATTCGTTTTCGAGGTGTCCAGATACGTCAGGTCTACAAAGCCGCTCCAATGGCCGTCGCCGCCTTCCGCATGAATCATGAAGGCGGCGTCAAGGGCGTCCACCAGGTCTCCGAAGCTGACGTTTCCGGAGCCGATGTTCGTATCCCGGAAGCTCAGGTCCACCGTGGTATCAGTCGCCCACAGGTAGGGTGTGACAGACCAGTTGAAGTCCGGGTTGCCCTGCGCTGCTACAGGTGTGCCCAGGCCTGCTAGCAGAACAGGCGTGCCCAGGGTGCAGAACGTAACAAGCCGCTTGAAACCTGCATTCATTTCCATTCTCCCGATCTTGCTTCGCCGACGAACGAAACCGGGTCACATGCTGTACGCAAGTTGATCATCAGACGCGTCGGCCTCATCAAGAAACTAGTTCATGATCGCAAGAGTGCCAAAGTGAAACTGGGGAGGCTGAACAATGAGGAGCAGGGGAGGCACCCGTACCGACCTGGGCTGGCTGCCCCCGGGCGTGGAAGATGTTGAGGCGGTTAAGAAAGATCACGAGAGTGGCAGGTAGAAACGCCTAACTAGCCGATGCCATCTTCCTGGTTCCTTGCCTTCCAGTACCGATGGTAAGGGTTCAATCGCGAGTAACGTATGGGGTTACCCCTTGCCTTATCTTGCCAGCGAGTATGCCAGCGCTCGGCCAGAGCCTGCCCTGACCGAATGTCCCCCTCATTTGCCAGTTGCAGAATCCGCGCTTGAACCTCGTCACGGTCAGCCAGGAGTTCCCGTTGGAAATCATCGCACAGCAAGGCGCGTCGATGGACGGCTTCGAAGCGCAGCCAATGGCTCTGTTGTGCCTGATCTTCCTGATAGAACACTGGGGCAAGCTCAGTTTCGGAGTCAGGGAAGTCCAATGCCTGGAACAAAGAAAGACAGGGTGCCGAGGTGCCGGTGAGCCAGAGTTGTGGTTTCCGGTTTTTTTCCAGGCAGACGATCATGGAGCCACAGGTCTGGCTCGGTCGCAGGATGGACGCTGCGTGCATGCAGATGTCCCGGTTGCTCCCCCGGGCAATCCCCCTGTCAGGGCTATGATGACTGCGCAAGTGGGTCATCACCACGGACACGGCTTCATCCGTGGAGGATGCGTGCAATTGGTCAAGGGTGGACAGGCCCTGGGCTCGGCGCGTTGCAGCGCACCCCAAGGTGCGCATAAAGCGGGTGTCAAATCGGCTGGCGAAATCGAACAGCTCGTTTTCCGATGCCCCGCTGAGGGTGTCACTCACCCATGTGTAGTCGCCATGGAGGCTGTAGGCGTTGGAAATCGCGCCTGCCTGTTCGAGTTTGCGCGCTACCCAGTCTTTGCCGGCGGTTTCCATAATCCAGCTTTCGCTCGGGTCGGCGAGGATAAAGCTGCTGTCGTAACGAAAGCTTTTGTCCCGGTAGCCGGTGGGGCCTCCCTGACCATGGACGGCAAGCAACTCTCCGATGCACTGAATGGCGTCTGAGGCACGGTCGCAGCGCTCCAGCGCCAGCCTCAGTAAGTCCATGCCAAGCAGAGCGGCTCCGGACTTGGCTACCTGCCGGGAAAACACAGCCTCGTTACCAATCACCAGCCCTTTGTCGTTCACGCCCATTTCAGCACCCCACATCCAGAACGGGCGGGACAGCACCAGGGCGTTTCGGTTGGGAACCTGTGGGATGTCCAGATACGTGGTGCGCAGTGTTTTTGCTGTGTCGCCGGATACCGCGGGGATAAAACTGGTGTGCTGGATTTCTCCGGGTTCACGGTCGCTGTTCTTGGCGAACATCGTCCAGTGGGCTGTTCGATAAACGAGAGTGTCGCACATGATCAGGACACCGCAGGCCCGGTGGGCTTGGGAAGTCGAAGCTCCTGCCAGCGGGTCAGGAGGGCGATTCCGAACCGCTGGGCATTGTTTAGCTCATCGAGCAGCTTGGGAATGGCCTCGCAGATGCCGTTGATGATTTCCCGGGACAGTTCATCCCGGTGCTTGAACGTCGCGCCCCGTTCCATCAGCCAGCCGATGTAGGTCGTTCCCCGCAGGAGCAGCAAGGCTGGGAAGATCTCAAGGTGTTCATCGGAAAAGTGCCGCTCTGACCGGTAGCCAGACACATAAGCGTCCACCAGTTCATCGAAATAGGGTTCCGCCGAGAGTGGAAACAGGGACGTCGCCATTTCGAACATGAACCAGCCATAGCCGCAGTCATCAAAGTCGATCAGAGCAAGTTCGCCTTCGTGCTGCAGAATGTTCTCGGGCAGCAAGTCTCCGTGAATGAGTCCGTAGCAATCGTCGGTTTGACCCAGTTGCTGCAGCAGTATCCTCAGCACATTACGGGCCTTGAGTAACAGGCGGCGCTGGGTGCGGGACAGCATCGGGTGATCCCAGAAACGACCCCAGTTGGGGTTGTCTCCGAGTAATCCCTCAATATCCCACTCGGGTCGCCTGAACCTCTGAGGTGGCTGCCAGCGGCTGCCTTGGTTGTGCAGTCGGCCGGCGAGTGATCCCAGCGCATGATATCGGGATTTCAGCTCGGCGATCACGCCTGTTGGCACCTCGCCGAGCTGGTTGAAGAGTTCACCGTCCAGCCAGCTGACCATCGAGAAGCAGTGCCCTTTATGTTCGATCACGGCGTCGCCCTGCGGGGTCGGCACCACCTCCGGGACTTTAAATCCGTCCCGGCGCAGGGCCTGCATCCATGCCAGTTCAGACTCGATCGCATCCCGGGAATGGTAGCCGGGGCGATGGACCCGAAGCACGTGGGATTGGCCGGCTGCGTCGGTCACCTTGTACACCGCATTCTCACGCAGTTTCAGCAGCGACAGTTCAACAGGTTCATTCAGCCAGTGTGCCGCAGCCTGGCGAGCCAGGGATTCTGTTTCGCCCCGCACAGCCGGCGCGAGAGGCACGTTCTCCATGATCAGATCGCTGACGTGATTAAGGTGCCAGATCAGCGCTTTCTCGAGTCGGACGAGTACCTCTGAGCAGTATGATCTATCGACCAGTAAACCCGGTTTGAACTGGAGCACCCGCTGATCAAATCCCGCAAGCATGGCCCACACGCCCTGGTCATAAAGTGCTTTGACCATGATCTTGCAGGTGGTAGCGCTGTCGAACTCCAGCCCGATGATCAGCCCGAGTTGGCGGATACTGCGCAGGGCCGGGAAACGCTGCCTGAGTTCGTCCAGTCCGGCGCGCAGGAAGGCGGCTTGCTGCTGAACATTGGTCAGTGTGGAGGGTGCCAGGCTAAGCTCCAGCGCCTTCAGGGCAACCATGCAACCCAGATCCGAGCCGCCGAAGGTGGACACGTAGCCCCAGCCATCCTGCTGTGTCCAGCTGGCACAGCGCTCGTTCATCGCCACCGCCGCCATGGGATATAAACCACCGGACAGGCCTTTGCCGGTAATCAGCATATCCGGCTCAAGGTCCCAGTGCTGGCAGGCCCAGGGCTTCCCGGACCGTCCAAGACCAGTCTGGACCTCATCCAGAGCCAGAAGGGTTCCGTGCTGCCGGCACAGGGCTTGAACGGCGGGTAAGAAGTCCGGGGCTGGCAGAGGGAAGCCAAAGGTGGCGGGCAGGGGTTCGATCAGAACGAGGGCCACGTCGCGCCGTGCGATAACCGACGTCATAGCCTCCAGGTCGTTAAACGGAACCTTGATGAACTCGGCGGGATAATCGCTCAAGAACGCGCGTGCTGTCTCGTCGTCCCCGGCGGCACCGGAGAGACCGGAGCGACCATGGTAGCCTGCTGCAAAACAGAGAACGTTTCGGCGTCCGGTGCATCGGCGGGCGACTTTGATGGCCAGGTCGTTCGCTTCGCTTCCCGAGGGGGTAAACACCACGTTTGACAGTGTGTCGGGCATGGTGTCCAGCAGTGCCCTGGCGAGCCTGGTCTTTGGTTCTGACGGGAAGTGGTGATTGCCAATGTCGTAGCGGTCGCTGGCATCGCGAAGCGCTTTGACCAGTTCGGGGTGCCGGTGCCCGAGGTTGAAAGTGCCGCCGTTCAGGTGCAGGTCCATCAATTCGTGACCGTCCATATCCCGGTATCGATAACCCTCCCGCCAGTCTGGCACAAAGTCTATGCCGGCTTCCTGTAACCGTGTTGTGCGTCCGGGGAAGAGCATCTTCTGGTATTGCTGGAGGACGGCTTGTTTTGTGGCCATGGATAGCTACTCCATCCGGAGATCTTGTTGTCGTTGTTATTGATAGCCTCGTCACTGATTCTTTTTCACCTTGTCAGTGCGAATCGAGCCGGGCCTTTTACTTTGATGTTAGCTGCCCCGGGTCTTTCCTGAGCGTGTCCATTTCACTGTTTGGTCATTTTCTTTGCTCTGTCCGTTGCCCGGCATACAGACCTGTGCATGCTCTGTCGGAGACTGGTACTTCACGATTCAGGTGCAGCACACGAACGGACTGTTCAGCGAATCGTCTGCCATTGTGAGCAAAGACGTTCGGTCCTGACCTTGACGAGGTTCCTGATGCTCGTTCTGATCAGGGCAGCGGGTCGAGAATGGGGAGCTTCAAAGTAAACGTGGAGCCCTGGTGGGGGGTTGAGGCGACGGCTATGTGTCCGCGATGTTTGTCCACCACGGTTTGTACAAAGGAAAGCCCGAGTCCGGTACCTCTTACTCCGGCCATTTCGGTCCGTCGCTGCCGGCGATAGCGGTCAAAGAGGTGGGGCAGTTCCTCAGGATCAATGCCGCTGCCTTCATCACTGACGGCCAGAATGGCCTGATGCCCGGCCTGATACACCTGTATGTCGACGACTGAGCCAACTGGGCTGTATTGCACGGCATTGGTCAGCAGGTTGATCACAGCACGTTCCAGCAATTCCGGATTGCCTTTCAGCCAGAGGTCCTCGGTGCCCTGTAACTGCAGATCTATTCCTTTCTCGATGGCCTGCTCGCTGACGCTGTCCCGGGCGTTCTCGGCAATCGCCAGAAGCTCGCATTCGTAAAAACGAGTCTCGGTCAATTGCTCGGCGCGGGCCAGTTGCACGAATTCCTCCGCCAGGTTGTAACTGCGTCGAGCGAGCCTGCCGAGCTGATCGAGCTGACCGGACGAGATGTTTGCCGGATCGCGCTTGAGTTGTTCTATGAGTGCCAGTTGGGAAACCAGCGGAGAGCGCACATCGTGGGAGATGAAATCCACCGCCTCCCGGTGCTGACGCTGTTGCTCACGGAGCTCCGATATGTCCGAAATGTTGGCGATAATCCCGTACTGTTCACCGCCGGGCAGAGAAAATGGCGCAATGTGAATCAGAAAGTCCTTGTCCCGGATTTGCAGGTCCGTGGTACGGCTTTGTTGAAGTGTCAGCGTTTCGGAAATGATTTCGCTCCAGCGCGGGGCCTCTCTGGGATCGTGCCCCTCCAGTAGCCGGGAAAGCGGCAGCCCGTTCAGGCTGGGCATGGGTTCGCCGAACCACTGCTCGATGTGTTGGTTGGCGAAACGAATCACTCCGAGCTCGTCGGTAACAATGATGCCATCGGGCATGTGCTCGAAGCTGCGTCGGATAAATTGCTGCATCTGGCTCAGCCGTTCCGTGGCGGTCCGCAATCTCTGGATTCGGGCAGAGACGTTCTCCTTGGGGCTGCGGGAATGGAGGAAAGAGTCCGGGTTGTCCAGGCGGAGCCGATTGAGATAGTGCTGAATGGCCTGCCCATGGAGGTCGTTGGGCAGCTGAAACCCCAGTACAAACGCGTGTTCACCACGCTGGAGCTTTAGCCAGCTGTCGTTGAGCCTGTGGTCCCATTGGCCGGGCTTCAGATCTGAAGGAACGTCCTGTGGGCTCAGAAACCGGGAACTCAGGCAGTAAGGGCCATCACACAGAATCCATCCTTCAGGCTCAAACAGTTCGCGCACGTGTTCCAGGAGCAGGCGCGGATGACGGGAACCATGACTCGGTACGGTAACGTATGGATTCTGGGCCAGGTGATCCAGTTGTCTGTTCAGAAAGCGGTTGGTCTGGGAAAGTCTGAGGCCGCTGGAAATCGGCAGGGCCAGCAGAGCAAGCAAAGCGGCGTCGATGATAGGTATCCAAATCCGGAAGACAATCAGTGCTGCGACAAACACCAGTAACAGGCTTGCGGTACTGAGCAAGCAGGTAAACAGAGTGTGCGAAGGGCGCATTCTGGGAAGACTCAGCGCCAGACAGGCAACCATTAGTAGGGTGATGGTCGTTGATACCCACCGGGGTGCCGGTTCAATGAGTTGGTCCTGGGTGAGCGCCGAAAAGGTGTTGGCATGGAATTCGACTCCGGGCATGGGGTGGCTCAGGCCGGAAAAAGGCGTAGGAAGGATATCGCCAAAGCCGGCGGCGGTTGCGCCAATAAAGACGGTCTTATCCCGAAAAGCTCTTTCAGGGGTGCTCTGCCGCAGTACATGATCGTACGAGTAGGTGGGTATGGTTCCGGCCCCTCCGGCCAGAGGCACTGCCCGGAATTCGTCACGTAGGTTGACATAGGCAGGGGTCTGGCTGTGGTCGGGTCGACTGGCAGCCTCAGCAAGTGGGGCGAGGCTCAGGCTTGGCCAGAGCTGGCGGCCCAATCCGTTGTACAGATAAAGCCCGCGGGCTACACCATCGCTATCCAGTTCCACATGGGCGTGCCCGAGGTCCGAGGCATTTTTCATAAGCCGGGTGACCGGCAGTTGCTCATTCAACAGCTGATTGGTGGCAGAAGGCGCCAGATACACTGGCAGAACGACGTCGCCGTGGTCGGACATGGCATTCGCCAGTGCGGTGTCATGGGGGGAAGGCTCGGAAAACAGGATATCGAAAACGATGGTTTTTGCGCCGGCTTCTTTAAGCTTACGGATCAGTTCGGCATGGGTGTCGCGCGGCCAGGGCCATCGGCCAAGTCGATCAAGGCTTTGCTCATCAATGGCGACAATGGCGACGTCGGCAGCCGGCTTGCTGGGAAAGGTGGTGATGGTACGGTCGTACAGCCAGTAATCCAGATGTTTGGGCAGGCTGGTAAGCTGCAATAGCACCGCGGACACCAGCAGAATAAGGGCCAGTGTCCATGGTGTTGTTTTTATTGGCAGCCAGTCCCGGTTCATGCGCTGTGCGGTTGTATCCTTTGAGTGGGGTTATTCCAGGTACAGCTCCCTGCCTGGTCCCCAGCGGCTAGAGAAGGGGCCCTCAGAGAGAGCTTTTAGCCGCACAAAGTACCGTCTACCGGGAATGAGACGCAAGGCTGCAGAGGTATCTGCCAGTGTGGTCTCTTTAATAACGTTGTCGAAGTCCGGCTCTTCGGAAAGCTGCAACAGGTACTCCTTGGCGGTTGCGACCTGTTCCCAGAACACCCGAACCTGGCTGTCCAGATAGTTGACGCTGATGACCCGCGCCGGCGGCAGGCTGCCCTTGACGGTCAGGCTTCTGGGCTTGCTGACGGCAACGGAGTTGCCGCCGGCTTCGGTAACGACTCGCCAGTAGTATTGGCCCGGATTGAGCGGTCGCGACGGCAGTGCCGAGGTTTCCGGTGCCCATTCGCTGGTGGCGATGAGGTGGTTGAAGCTTTGGTCTGCGGCAATTTCTATCCGGGCAACCTCGTTATGACCGTTCAGCGACCACTCGAATTCTGGCATGTCATCGTTCGCGGCAGCCCCATCGTTCGGAGTCACCAGATTCGCTTCCTGAGCCTGAAGGTCAACTTCAAACGGGGTGACGGCGGGCATGCCGGCGACACCATCGTGTCCGACGGAGGCCAGGTGGATCTCGTACTGGCCATTATCCAGCATACTGAGCTCGTGATGATTTCCCCGAATCTCTCGGCTTTCCACCCAGCGGCCATCATCGGCTGCGAAGATATCCAGCCGGTATGCGGGTGCCTGGCTGTTGCTCCACTCCAGAGTGGCGGGCAACCGGGTCAGTCTGGAGGGCAGTGGGCGAGTTTCAGGGGCCGGGGGCAGGCGACGAATACTCATGCCCGATGTGGTGCTGGCGGAGACTGTCGCCCCGTAGCCTGCGGGAATACGCTGTGTTTTGCCCGGCTGGCCAAAATCTACCGCGCCGTGGGATACCTGCAGGCTGGTTTTCTGGCCTGAGGTCTGGATAGCGAAGACCGTGCCTCGTACTGCCGCGACGGCGGAGGGTGTTTCGATTTCAAAACGAGCCCCGCCATCCAGGACGGGCTTAACCCGGGTATGGATTTCCCCGTGGTCCAGTCGCAGCCGCGTGTCCGCCATGCCGGATTTGCCGAACTGGGTCAGGCGGTTGAACGTCAGACGTGAATCCGGCGAGATGCGGATTTCAGAACCGTCTGCCAATCGAACCGTTGCACTGCCAGAGCCGGACAATATTTCATCGCCAACCCGGATGAGGGTGTCTCGGGTTAAAGTCTGTTTGCGCCCGTCTGAACCCGAGATGATCTGAACCACGCCTGACACGCTGGCGATCCGGGCGGGTTCTGGCTGCCACTTTAGCCAGGACAGAGGAATGCGTACCCGGTCTCCCTCCGCCAGGACCATACCCTCAGAGAGCTTGTTGTACTCCCTCAGTCGGGCCACGCTGATGTTCGGAGTCAGAAGTTCGCTGGCAACCTGTGACAGCGAGTCGCCTGAGCGAAGGGTGTACATCCAGTCGGAGGATGTCGCGGGCTGGCTTGTTCCCTGTTGTTCGGAACCTTGTGTGACCGACAATTCCGCCTGTGTCCCCAGGGCTGTCATCAACAGTAGCGGGGCGCCGAGGGTAAGCAGAAACTGAGTCACGCCGTTGTTAGCCATTGGCGGCCTGACTCGGGTTGAGGGGTTCTTCTATGACCTCCGCGTCTGCCGGATTGATCGCTTCGAGCCGGTAGCCGCGCTGGTAGATGGTTTTGATTCGGAATCCGTTTTCCGGATTGAGTCCCAGTCGCCGGCGCAGACGGCTCATGTGTGTGTCCACCGTGCGGGTATTGATGTCTCGGGTCAATCCCCATACACGCTCAAGGAGCATTTCCCGGGTCAGCAGGCGGCCCTGATTCTGGAACAGGAAAAGGGTCAGGTCGAAGTCTTTGTCGGTCAGGGTCAGTTCTTCACCGTGCAGAGCAATGGTGCGCTGCTGGGTGTTCACTTCAAACGGGCCGTAATAGAGCACTTCTTTGTCGGCATCCGGGTTGCTTCGCCGAGCCAGCGCGTTAATCCGCGCAACCAGTTCCGCGGCTCGGGCGGGCTTGGCCAGAAAATCGTCGGCCCCGGCGTCCAGGGCCCGGACGATGTCCTGCTCGCTGTCCCGCTGGGTCAGGAAGACCACCGGAATGGACCAGTTCAATTGGCCACGAACGTTTTCCAGTACGTCGATACCGGTCATGTCCGGTATCTGCCAGTCCAGAATCAGCAGGTCGTAGCTGCGGTGAAGTACGGCGCTCAAAAACGCCTGACCGGTGGGGAAACTATCGCAATGATGCCCGCGCTCACCAAGAACCATTTGAACGCGCTGCGCTTGTTCGTGTTCATCTTCGAGCAGTGCGATACGCATGTAGCGGCTCCGTGGTGTGGTGGCGGGTACGATCATTCCGAAAACCTAAGTAATAAGCGAACTACTGACTAATATCACTCGATTCTCGCAAAATGTTATAAGCCATTCCGTTTCGTTATGTTGAATTGCGTAAACGTGTCGCGGGCTTGCCCTCAAGGTCATCAACCGTGTGACGGCAGCCTGGGAAGCTGCTGCATCCCCAGAACCAGCCTTTCTTGCCTTTGCGCCGCACCAGCGGCGCGAAACAGTGGGGGCATGGGATGGGCTTCTGGCCGGTGCCATCCTGGGGTATGCCGTCTTCCAGGGGACGGGTTCCCTTGCATTCGGGGTAGCGGGTGCAGGCATAGAAACGCCCGAATTTGCCGTCCCGCTCGGTCATCGGAGCGCGGCATTTGGGGCAATGAACTTGTTGGGGGACCGTCGTTTCGTCGATCGGTTCTCTGGAAGCCGGGCTCAGGCGTTGAATGAAACCGCGGATTTCGTCTTTCAGCGTGTTCAGAAACGCTCTTGGGTCCGCTTCGCCCTCACGAATACTTTCCAGCGTCGATTCCCACACCGCTGTCCGATCGGGGGTGCTCACCGATTCGGGTAGTGCGTCGATCAGGGCCTTGCCCTTTTCGGTAGCCCGAATGAAGCGACTTTCCCGGAACAGGTAATTGCGCTTGAAAAGCGTGTCGATTATGGATGCCCGCGTGGCTTCCGTGCCCAGACCATCGGTTTCCCGCAGGGTTTTGCGAAGCTCGGTATCGCTGACAAAGCGGGCAATGTTGGTCATTGCGGACAGCAGCGTGGCGTCAGTGAAGTGCTTGGGCGGCTGGGTTTTGCGCTCCGTGATGGTGCTGTCGCTGCAAAGCACCCGTTCGCCTTTCTCCAGGCGAGGAAGTGGTGTCCTGGATGTTTCGGACCGACTGTCGCGAAGCTTTGGTTCAAGGGACTTCCACCCCGGCGTCAGCACGGCCGTTTCGGTGGCCCGGAATTGGTGATCACCAACTTTTGCTGTCAGCTTGCCTTCTCGATGAATGGCGTCCGCTGCAAATTGCATCAGGTAATAACGGCTGACCAACCCGTATAGCTTTTCCTCTGCTGAGGAGAGTTTGCCGCTGGAGGACGGGCGTGTGGTCGGAATGATGGCGTGGTGGGCATCGACTTTTTTATCGTTCCAGGCGCTGCTCTGGCGGCTCAGATCGGATTGATCACAGGCGTCGGCCAGATCTGGCGCGACCCGGGAGATGGCCCGTACCACCCGGTCGCGCTGTTCGTAGTGTCCCTCAGGCAGGTACCGGCAGTCCGATCTCGGATAGGTAATAAGCTGATGGCGCTCGTAGAGTGATTGCGCCGTATCCAGAACCTCTTTGGCGCCCATCCGGAATAGTCGCCCGGCCTCGATTTGCAGGGCCGACAGCGAGAGTGGCAGCGGCGGCGGCTCTGGGCGGTCCCGGAATCGGGCTTCTGTAATGGTGCCGGGGCGCCCATGAACGCTCTGGACAACCTGTTCCGCGACGGTTCGGTCAAGCAGACGATGGTCGTCATCCAGCGACTGCTGGAAAGCATCGTCCGGAACCCAGTTGGCTTTGAAGGGGCTCTGATCAGCGTCCTCTTCCTGGGCGGAGAAGGTCGCCTCAATCCGAAAATAGGGCTTGGGCTCGAAGTGTTCAATGGTGTTGTCCCGCTCAACCACAAGCCCAAGTACCGGCGTCTGCACTCGCCCAACGGAGTAGACTTCCTGTTCACCCTGTTGCCGGTAGCTCAGGGTGTAAAAGCGGGTCAGGTTGATGCCATACAGCCAGTCGGCTCTCTGGCGGGCCAGTGCTGAGTGGGAAAGTCGCCTGAACTCCCGGTTGTCTCGCGGGGCCTGGATGGCCCTGGCGACAGCGGCGGGCGTGAGGTCATTAATGAGCACGCGTTGAACGGGGACATCGACGCCGAAATAGCGCAGCACTTCGTCAACCAGTAACTGGCCCTCTCGGTCCGGATCGCCCGCGTGTACAACGCTATCGGCTTTGCGCAGCAGGGACTCGAGGACCGACAGCTGCTGTCTTACACCTTCTTTGGGGGAAACTTCCCACTGTTCCGGAAACAGGGGCAGATCTTCCTGGCGCCATTTTTTCCAGATCGGGTTGTAGCTCGCCGGCTCTGCTGGCTCGAGCAAATGCCCGATGCACCAGCTTACAACGGTGGCATCATCCCCCTGGCCGCAACGAATCCAGCCCTGCCCCTTGTGATAAGGACCGGGAAGTGCGGCGGCGATGGCGCGTCCAAGGCTGGGTTTTTCGGCGATGTAAAGCTGCATGGTATGAACTGCCAGTGAGTCGGCTTGGGAATGTGGCGTGTTGATTGTTGAGTGTCAAGGCTCCGGAGCCCGCCGGTTGTGTAGTAGACTGTGTGGAGAATACACCAGTGGGAGAGCCCCCGAACCATGAAGATCCAGAATTCCATCGAGACGAAACTGCATCAGGCGTTCAGTGTTCAGGCTCTGCGTGTGGAGAACGAAAGTCATAAGCACAGCGTGCCTCCCAACTCCGAAACCCATTTCAAGGTTACGCTGGTATCACCGGACTTTGATGGGCAGATGAAGGTGAGGCGCCATCAGGCGATTTACAACGTGTTGGCCGAAGAGCTGGCCGGCGGTGTCCACGCGCTTGCCCTGCACCTGTACTCGCCCGACGAGTGGCAGGCGGCGGGCGAAGCAGCGCCCGATTCTCCCAACTGCATGGGCGGCTCAAAAAAAGATCCGGCGATGGTTTCAAACGCGAGTGATGGGGACGGCGTATGAGCCAGTTTTTTCAGATTCATCCGGAGACGCCACAGAAGCGACTGATTAATCAGGCGGTGGAGATCCTGCGTGGTGGCGGCCTTGTGGTCTACCCAACGGATTCCGCCTATGCGGTGGGCTGTCACCTTGGTGACAAGCAGGCGGCGGATCGCATTAAACGCATGCGGAAACTGGACGACAAGCACAACTTCACACTTGTCTGCCGTGACCTTTCCGATATCGGGGTTTACGCCAAGGTCGATAACACCCAGTATCGCTTGTTGAAGAATTTCACCCCAGGTCCTTACACGTTCATCCTCGATGCAACCAGCGAGGTACCGCGCCGGTTGCTGCATCCCAAGCGTCGGACGGTTGGTGTTCGCGTACCGGATAACGCCATTGTGCAGGAGTTGCTGGGGGAGTTGGGCGAGCCGATTATGAGCAGCACCCTGATTCTGCCGGGCGAGACTGAACCCATGACCGATCCCTATGACATTCGCGAGACCCTGGAGCACGAACTGGATCTGATCATCGACGGGGGGTTCTGCGGTATGGAAGCCACGACTGTGGTGGATTTCACGGGGGATGCGCCGGTGGTCACCCGGGTGGGGAAGGGCGACCCTTCGCCCTTCGAGAGCTAGCCTCAGGCAGGCCGCGTTCAGGCTGAATGCGTAGCTGCGTTGAGCACCAACCGATTCAATCTGGCCGGGTTCCGGGCCAGATCTTTCGGGGCAGTCGTTATCCTCGGTGGTCAGAAACGAAAGGATTGGTTTTCCGCTCATGACCAAAGGTGGACATGGGGCCGTGACCGGGAACAAATTCCACCTTGTCACCCAGCGGGAAAAGTTTCTCGCGAATGGATCGGATCAGAGCGGCGTGGTCACCTTTTGGAAAGTCCGTGCGGCCAATGGAGCCCTGAAACAACACGTCTCCTACCAGAGCAAGACTGCTGGGGGCATGGAAAAAGACAACGTGCCCTGGTGTGTGGCCCGGGCAATGCAGAACCGCCAGGGTTTGGTTGCCAACGGTAACCTGGTCGCCATCGGTCAGCCATTGGTCTGGTATGAAGGTTTCCGGTGCCGGGAATCCAAACATTTGCGCCTGCTGCGGTAGGCCAACTATCCAGAAATTGTCGTCCTCGTGAGGACCGACAATTGCAATGCCCAGCTCCTTCGCCAGTTCGGCAGTACCACCGGCGTGATCAATGTGGGCATGGGTCAGCAGGATCTTTTCGACAACCACACTCTCTTCATCGATCGCTTCCCGAATCTTCTCCAGATCGCCCCCGGGATCGACTACAGCGGCTTTTCGGGTCTCTTCGCACCAGATCAGCGAGCAGTTCTGCTGGAACGGGGTGACGGGGATAATGCGGTATTTCATGGAGCAGCGTCTTCCTTCGAGTACGAAAAGGCTCAGGGTAATGGCTGGTATTTTTCGTGCAAGTACATTTGGAGTGCTGGGTCTTCCTCAAAGGTCAATATTTGCTCGTAAAGAGGTGTGATGTGTGACATGTCACGCAAAAAGCAATACACCTCTGTTTGATAATTATGTATCGGTCCCAGTTCTTTCCTATAAGAAGTGGATAAAAGGAATGTTTGCCTAGGATGGTGCGGTCACAGTAACCGGAATCCTGCGGCGTTGTTGATGTATCCAGAGAAAGGCAGTGCATATGGATGTGACAAAGTTGAGAATGTATCCGGTGGCGTTGGCAGTCCTGCTAACGGTGGGTTGTGGAGGAAGTGGAGGTGGTAATGGGGCACCTCCCGAGGAAGATGGCGGAGATGCGACCACGCGGCAGACTATCGATAGCGAGGATGGGGCCACACCACTGACGCTCGACAGCGGTCGGTTGGCTGAAAAGCAGGCCATGCTCCGCGAACAGGAAGACTTTAATGAAGCCATGAATTCCTATTGGACGGTGAGTGGCGTCCTGTTCCTGTTTGGTGATATCGAAGAATCACTGCAAAACGTGCCGGGAGAACCAGATGGCTCTCTCGTTGAAGTTCCGGATATTCCTGTGAACGGTACTATTAACTGCACAAACTCCGGTGGAACTGCGGCTGTGGAAGGGAGCGGTGAAGAGTCCAGTGGCGGTTACCGGATTTTGTTCGACAGCTGCAGGGTGGATACTTCAGCCCATGGATCCTTTGTTCTGAGTGGCAGCTATCTCGTTGACTGGAGTGAATCAGAAGACACAGTAGATCTTTTGGTCACTCAGCATTTTGACATTACTGGTCAGCAGTTAAACTCAGAGGGGCAGACTCGGGACATCCAGGTCAAAGGCAGCCTGGTCAGCAGCACTACCAAGTTGTGGAAGCCCGATCCGGCGTCGACATTGGAGGAGCCGAAGCCGGATATCTTGGTCGGCTTTGATGCAAATATCCAGTGGCCGGTGCTTGAGGTCTTTATTGGCTCCGACTACTTCGCTCTGAGGGATTCTGAATTTAATTTCGTCGAAACCGAGGGGGAGGTTAGCTTCGGTTGGAATGTGGACCTGATCAGCTCTGTCATGGGTGGTGCGATTTCGTTCACGACACCCGTGGAGATGGTCGTTACTGAAGGCGATTCCTGTGCCAGCTATGGGCACCTGCTGCTGGAAGGCGATGGGAAGATCGAGGCACGGTATGGCGTGACATCGGGACGGCGTACCGGTATGGAATTGCTCATTAATGACAGCGAGGTGATCTTTCTCGAGAGCTGTGGTGTTCTCCTACCTATTTGATTGACTGGCCCTCCAGCAAAAGGGGCGTGTGCTTTTTGAGTGCTCGCCCTTTTTGTTTTCTCTGGTCATTTGGCTTGCGAGTCTCAGGGGGAGCCAGCGTAACACCAAAGTGCCCTTGAACTTGGCCTCACGGCCAACGATGATTGCCCGTTCCTGAAGATCATTATCCTTTCTGGAGTTTTGAATGCCGGTCATGGTTCAGGCGCTGGTGCCTGTCTTTGTGTTGATCATGTTGGGCCACCTTTTTCGCCGCCTTGAATTTCCGAGCGTGGATTTCTGGCCCCAGGCGGAACGGTTTACCTACTATGTGCTGTTTCCCGCCATGCTGGTGTTCAAGTTGGGGCAGGCCCGGTTACCGGTGTCTGCCTATGCTGACATCGCGATGATTATCGTCGCAATGCTGCTCTCCATGACGCTGGCTCTGGTGATTGCCCAATGGTTCTGGCGCTGGAGTGGGCCAGTTTTTTCCTCGGTATACCAAGGGGCTATTCGCTTCAATTCCTATGTGGGACTGGCTGCTGGTGGAATGTTGCTGGGCGATGAGGGGCTGTCTCTAACAGCGATTGCCGTTGCCATCATGGTGCCTTTTCTGAACCTGATGTGCATTCTGATGTTTTCGCTGGTGGCTTCCGAAGGGGCCGTGCGCATTGGCCCCGTGTTGAAGGCTATTGTGACCAATCCGCTGATTGTCGGATCGGTTCTGGGCGTCGCCTGGAGTTTCTTCGAGTTCGGTTTTCATCCCTTGCTGGCCGGAATTCTCGAGCCGCTCAGTAACCTTGCCCTGCCCATGGGGCTGATGACGGTAGGGGCCGGTCTCCAGCTGAAGGCATTGCGAGGAGGTACGGCCCCGTTTCTTGTTGCTTCCGTCCTGAAGCTGCTGGCGTTCCCTGTGATGGCCGCAGGGCTCGCGATGGCATTGGGGCTTGAGGGAACGTTGGTGCAGGTGGTGGTATTGCTGGCCTGCCTGCCGACAGCTACTTCCGCTTATATCCTCGCCCGCCAGCTGGGTGGCGATGCGCCATTAATGGCCGGCATCATCAGTGGCCAGACGTTGCTGGCCATGGCTTCCATTCCCTTAATGCTCGGTATCCTCTGGTAGGCAGGCAGTTACCGCACTGGAAATGCTCAGCAGGAAATTCTGATAGCCCTCTGCGTTGGACTCGATATCACTGGCCAGCGGATCCCAGGTGCTAAACCGTACATTGATGCCCTCGGTAATACCGGTCCACCACTGGCGATTAAACTGCGGCTCGGTCAGCACACAGGGATTTGGGGCAGCCTGCAGCTTCGCCTGTACCTCCTGAATGTGGCGTGCTCCGGGTGAAAGCTCCGGGTTCAGGGTCAGAATTCCCTCCAGGGACAGATCGTAATGCTCGGCAAATCGGGTAAAGGCATCGTGGTAGGAAAACAGGCCAATCTCTCTCACCGGGGCAAGTTGGGCTTCAATCTCTTTGTCTGTGGTAACAAGGGACGCTTCGAACCGTTCGAGATTGTTATCCAGAATCTTTGCATCCAGCCCCTCGATGCTGACCAGTGTGTTCCTGATGGTGTGCGCCATCTCAAGTGCCAGCATGGGATCCAGCCAGGTGTGAGGATCTTCTCCTTCACCGTGGTCATGCTCATCATGATGATCGTGGTGATCTGGTTCAGGTAAATGGTCGTGCTCGTCATGGCCCGTAGTGTGTTCCTCGGTGGCATCGGATCCTGGGGTCAGGGCGACGGCACGAGATTTGAAATCATCGCCCGCCAGTATGCGCGTCAGAAAGCTTTCCATTTCGGGGCCTACCCAGAAGATGGCGTCGGCGTTCTCCAGCGCCCGGCGTTGCGATGGGCGCATGTTATAGGTGTGCGGACTGGCGCCGGAGGGTACCAATGAGGTGATTTCGACGCTGTTGCCGGCTACGGCGCGAACCAGTAATTCCAGGGGCTTGATGGATGTGACAACTTCTGCACCCCAGCTTTGTGAGGCGGGGGCGAGCAAGGTAAGCCCCAGCAGGGCGGCGGGTCGTAATTTCGGCATGGCGGATTCGTCCGGGGAAGATTAATTGAAACGTTATAATATAACGTTTTTGCAATAAGGAGAAAGGCTTCCCCTGTTGTGGTTTTAACGGACGCAGGCTCAACCCGCCCATTCATGCGAAATTGCGAACGGGCCGCTATAATGCCGCCTTTATTCTAAGGCCACCGATTTTTCAGGAAGGTTTCATGACAGTACGTACCCGAATTGCCCCATCACCCACCGGTGATCCTCACGTTGGTACCGCCTACGTGGCCCTGTTCAATCTTTGTTTTGCGCGCCAGCACGGTGGGCAGTTTATCCTTCGTATTGAAGATACCGATCAGGTACGCAGCACGGCCGAGTCCGAGCAGGATATTCTGACGGCTCTGCGTTGGCTTGGCCTGAACTGGGATGAGGGTCCGGATGTCGGCGGGCCCCACGGGCCTTACCGACAGTCGGAGCGCAAGGATATGTACCGCCAGTACGCGGAAGATCTGGTCACAGCCGGTCATGCCTTTTATTGCTTCCGGACGCCAGAGGAGCTGGACGCCATTCGAGAGGAGCGGAAGGCGCAGGGACTCAATCCGGGCATCAAGGGCAACCTGGAGTTGCCGGAAGATGAAGTCAAGCGCCGCCTGGATGCCGGGGAAGCCTACGTTATCCGCATGAAAGTGCCGGACGAGGGCGTCTGCGAGATACAGGACATGCTTCGCGGCACGATCGAGATCGATTGGGCACAAGTGGATTGCCAGATTCTGCTGAAATCCGACGGTATGCCCACCTATCACCTGGCTAACGTGGTGGATGATCACCTGATGGGCATTACCCATGTGCTCCGGGGTGAAGAGTGGATCAACTCCGCACCCAAGCACAAATTGCTCTACCAGTACTTCGGCTGGGACATGCCGGAGCTGTGTCATCTGCCGCTGCTGCGTAACCCGGACAAGAGCAAGCTGTCCAAGCGCAAGAATCCGACCAGCATTAATTTCTACGAGCGGATGGGCTTCCTGCCAGAGGCTGTAACCAACTATCTCGGCCGCATGGGTTGGTCGATGCCGGATGAGCGGGAGAAGTTCTCACTTGATGAGATGATTGAAAATTTCGACATTCAGCGTGTGTCTCTGGGTGGCCCCGTATTCGATGTGGAAAAGCTGCGCTGGCTGAACGGTCAGTGGCTCCGTGAAGAACTCAGCGATGAGCAGTTCATGGAGCGCATGGGGCGCTGGTGGTTCAATCAGGATGCCTTGCAGGCGCTGATCCCCCACATAAAGGGGCGGGCTGATGTATTCTCCGATGTGGCACCGATGGCGAAGTTCATGTTCTCAGGCATGCTGGACCTGACTGCAGATGACTTTGAGCATAACAAGCTGGATCAGGCGCAAATTAAAAAGGTGCTTCAGTTCGCACTCTGGAAGCTGGAGGCGCAGCGACACTGGAGTAAGGATAATATCTTCGCGGACATCAAGTTCCTGGCGAAGGCAATGGGCCTGAAGATGGGGGACTTTATGTTCTCGATCTTTGTGGCGGTTGCCGGCACACCGAACTCCTGGTCGGTGATGGATTCCATGGCACTGTTGGGCCCAGACATGACGAGATCCCGGTTGCGTCATGCGCTGGAAGTTCTGGGCGGTGTTTCCAAAAAAGAGACCAAACGACTGGAAAAAGAGTACGGGCAATTGAGCGCGGAATGAACGGTTTGATCAAGGAATGAGCGGTTGGAACAGGGATGTTCAGAAAACTGAAAAAAAGTGCATTTTAGTGGTTGACGGCCATAGGGCGGATCCTTAATATACGCAGCCGTTGAGGGGCCATAGCTCAGCTGGGAGAGCGCAACACTGGCAGTGTTGAGGTCGGCGGTTCGATCCCGCCTGGCTCCACCAAGTTTTAGTCCCCTTCGTCTAGTGGCCTAGGACTCCGCCCTTTCACGGCGGCAACAGGGGTTCGAACCCCCTAGGGGACGCCAATACGGCTTGACGGTTTAGTCCACCGGAAAGCCATCAAAGAAACCGCCTTCGGGCGGTTTTTTTGTGTCTGCAGAAATGTGATAAGGGCTGCCCCTTGCCCGGTCATTGTTTACCGGGCAGCAATCGCGCCCTTGCCGACGCCTTCGAAGGCCTTCACACGGATGGAATCGGTTGGGAACTCCCGCTTGAGCTCATCGGCTATGTGGGCGGCGATGAGTTCAACTGTAGTATCTGTTTCCAGCATGTAGACGCGGGCTTCCGGCAGGGTAAGCTCAAACTCGCCCTGATTGGCTTCGTACTCAAAGGTCACATAGCCTACGCCATGGTCGTCAACATGGCGCCGAACCACATCTTCTTCGGTCCCCACGTATATGTCCTCCCAGCGCTTGGCCCAGCGCTGTTCCAGCGCCTCGTCTCGTAAACCATTACGGTCAATGCGAATCGGGGACCGGTGGCCGTGGGCAATTCGCTGGCAATTGCCAAGATGCTTTTTCAAGCCGTGGACATAGTGATAGTAGGCCCCTTCGATAACTTCTTCCCGGAGGTTCATTTCCACTGATATCACATTGGCCGGCAAGACGGCTTTGAGTTCGGTTTCCAGAAGCGCTGCAACCGCGGACGGCACAACACGTTCGGCGGAAAGCCAGACAATCGCTTCATCGGGTGAGCGGTGAACAATCTCTGAGCCATCCTTTAGCGCCCATCGGAACGTGTCAGGGGTGTCCTCGTCCCATGAGAGGCCTGCGTACCCGCGAGGTATCACCAGTCGATGATCAACACGCTCGTCGATTACCCGCTTGATGGTGCGCTTCACGTTGCTGAAATCAAACACCATGCCCTGCTCATCCAGTTCGCCACCAAGAACGATATCGGCGATCCAGCTCTCGCCCACCAGGCCTCGGGTGGGGTCCAGGTAAGCGAAATCGATGACGGTCAGGCTATCGACGAAAAGGTGATTCATTTAGCATCCGGGGAGGGTGAAGTTGATTGACGCCAGAATTCTAGCAAAAATCACCGGTATAGGCAGTTCAGCATTCCGGCTGACGCATTTTTAGCCATCCAAGGGGGCGTTTATCATTGGCTTGAGCTCAGTACCTATCAAACCGTCCATTCCCGCTATTGTCCTGGCCGCCGGTGCATCCAGTCGCTTCGGCCGATCCAAGATGTTGCTTACCATGCCTGATGGGCAAGGAACCTTGCTTGACCGTGCGATCGAGCTGGCCCGCCAACTCAGTTCGGATGTACGCGTGGTGCATGGGGCAGGTTATCCGTTGATGCGATTCCGATGTCGCCAACAGCCGGGGGGATGGGTCAGGTCTCCGCATTGGCAAGCCGGTTTGGCGGCCTCCCTGCAGGCTGGGCTGCTAAGCGTAGGCCCAGAGGCCAAAGGCGTATTTGTATTACTGGCGGATCAGCCGTTGCTGAGTGAATCGGCGCTTGGAGCACTGGGGCATGCTGCTCGCGCCTTACCGGATGTTCCCATAGCCGCGGATTACGACGGTCGTCCGGGGGTACCCGCATATTTGCCGAGATGGCTGTGGCTGGATGTCATGGCGTTGGAGGGCGATCGGGGGGCAGGGCAGTTGCTGGCGGCTGCTGGCGCAACCAATGTGGAAATGCCCGGTGTCCACGAGGATGTGGACACCGTCGATGACTGGCGGTTGATCAGGTTCAGGCTCAGCCGAACAGCCCAGACAGCCAGATAATGCCAACACTGAAGATGCCCAGGCTCACTGCCAGTCCGATCGTGTAGATGCGGGACGAAGACGCTCGCTGCTGTGCAATGAACAGATCGATGGTCCGCTGGGCAATGTCTTCCGCCGTTTCGCGAGAGATTTCGTGAGCCTGTTGGATGGCTTCGGACTGAAGGGTCTGCCAGAACTCTGTGTCGATGGTCTGAACGTTGGTGATGTGATCTTTCAATTCAGCCATGTGTTCGGCAGTGAAACCTGAGTTTTTCTTCAGTTCGTTCTTCAGTTCCTTGAGTTCCAGTCCGACGTTGAGGTTAACCTCGGCAGCAATGTCATCGCGCAGGTTCTGAGTCCGCTCCTGCAGCATGGCCGACATGGCGTTCATTCGCTCTTCAATTGCCGACTCCTGCCTGTTTCGGGTTTCATCCAGGACGCGTTTCAGGTGGTCGAACTGCTCATCAAACAGGGAACTGAGCAGTTCGTGCAGGCGGTTGTTGATATGGGTTTTGACGGCCGAGCGGGAGATCTGCTCAATCAGGTCGCTGGTCAGTGGCACCAGGTTTGAGGATGAGGGGTGCCCGTTGAGAGTCTCAGTCCCGGTCGTCTTCGGAGCCATATCCACCGAAGCGTTCACCGGGATATTGAAGGGCTCTTCGTCTGGCTGGTCGGCGGCTTTGGTCGGGTCAACCGCGGGCGGCTCGGGCAGGGTGCCCTCTGTGACGTCCCGGCTCAGGTTGTCCAGAACCTGATTCAAGCCCTCATTGTGAGGCGGCTTGGTAAGAATGTTGTAAACACCGAAGTTCAGCGCCTCTTCAGTAAAATTGGTCGACTTTTTCGAAGTGCACATGATGATCGGGATATCGGCGGTATTCGGGTTGCTCTTGATCGCCTTGGTGGCTTCCACGCCGTTCATGCCGGGCATCAGGTGATCCATAAAAATCACATCCGGCCGGTGGGATTTGCTCAGGTAGTCCAGCGCCTCTTCGGCCGAGCCCGCCATGTTGACTTCCATGTCGCGACTCTCGAGCAATTTGCTCAGGGCGAACCTTGCCACCTTGGAGTCGTCTACCAGCAGAGCGTTTTTAATCGCCATGTCACTACCTCAACTGTTTACTGCAAACATAAGTGTTATCGGGCGCCTGGGTTTTACCACCCTTCCAGTTTCGGGCACTGTGTTGCCCGATAGCTCTTGTCCCGATAACAGACACCGGGTTCTGACGTGCGGGCAGTAAAGATCTCGCCTGCCGCCGTGGTGAGGCGAACCTGTCCATAGGGTTCGCCGTGCCGGAAAGTTGCTTCAATAGAGCTGCCGTTCGGGTTGAGCAGTAACCCTTTGCCGTGGAACTTTCCTTCGATGTACTGGCCTTCGTACTTCTTGCCATCGGAAAACACTTCCGTGCCGGTGCCGTGGAAGCTGCCGTTGGAGAACTGGCCCTCATAATGGCGGCCATCAGGGTAGGTTAGCGCGCCTTGTCCGTGGAACTCGTCGTCCCTGAACCCGCCCACATAGAGCATGCCCTCTGCGGTTGTCAGGGAGCCGTGGCCATTTAGCCGGCCGTCTTTCCACATTCCGGTCAGGATATCCCCGCTGGCCATGGTCAGGGTGCCGTTGCCATTGAATTCGTTTGCGCTGAACTGGCCGCTGTAGACCGAGTCGTCCGCACTGCGCCAGACACCATCCCCATGTCGCTGACCGTTGTTCCACTGTCCTTCATAACGTGTGCCATCGGGGTACCAGGCGGTGCCTTCACCCTGGAACTTGCCGTTGATGAAATGGCCTTCATAACGCAGGCCGTCTTTGTCCTGATAGGTCCCATCACCGGTTTTAACACCGCCAATCCAGGTGCCGCTTCGGTAGTCGACTTTGGTAAATGCCTTGAGTCGGCCAACCAGCGTCATTTCCTTGCCGGCTTCCAGTTTTACGGTCTGGTTCCAGTCCTGATAGCCGGGTTTGCTGATCGTTATGTCATACCGTCCAGGACTCATTTCCAGGTCCAGGCGGGTCTGACCGTAATGCTTGCCGTTAATGGTGACGGCGTCACCAACCACGTTGGATCGGAGGGTGAGCGTACCTGTGGTTGGTCGCTTCGGTTCGGGCTTCGGCGCTTGCTTCTTGATGGGGTCCGGGGTGATATCGTTTCTGGTTTGCACCACTCCAGCCGGTTCGGCGTAGTCTAGCAAGACGGGGTCTTCCTCTATCGGGGCAAGCTCAAAGGATTCTGGTTCTGGCTGGGAAGAGGCAGAAGCTGGCGCAGCGGCCCTGAGGGCTTCAGGTTCGGGTGATGTTGGGGGTGCCGCTGAAACCTGATTCTGGGCTGGCTGGGAAATTGCCGGCGCTTCGGAAAAGACGGGCGACTCTCCCGGCGCGAAGGCGGGTTCCTTGGTGGCGGACTCAATGGTTTGGTCAACGCTGGGAGTATGATCTGCGACTGTCTGTTCGGCATCGTCTCGCACGGCGGCAAATCCCGCGGTGACCAGTAGCATAAGAGCCAGAGCATTTGCGAACAGAAGTGGCCTAACATCGACCATGATTCAATCCCTTTGTCCTTGTTCTTGGGTTCCTGTCTAGCTCCTCATATTAACCAGTGGGTCGGGGTGTTTGTAACAGAAAGTGTCTGCAGTTAATCAGAATGCTCGTTGATTCACACTTTGTCCGGAAGTTGGTCATGATTGAGTTGTTCCCATGACCGCATGTAGACATCCGCCTCGTATTCGTAGGGCGAACGGAACGGTGTCAGGACGAAATCGAACACCAGAAAAATAAAACCAATGGATGCCCACGCAATGGCCAGGGTGCTCATGGTAGTGGCCTGGACTTCCGGGTTTGAGTCCACAAAGTCCTGCAGCATGGGAATCAGGTCAGAGGCCATCACCACCGGGTTAAAACTGGCCAGAACCAGGGGAATCCAGAAGGCTATGAAAATCGGGAAGAAGCCGAATGACCACAGGAGGCGCCGGAACAGGTAGATGGCAACTTCCTTCCAGAAGCGCTGTCTGATCTCTGGCACCTTGCGAATACGTTCCAGGTATTTTCTGCGCTCGGCCCAATAGGCGGCGACTTCCGGGGCGTCTACTTGTTTTACGGGTGGTGTATATATGCTCATGGACGACTGCACTACCTTGTGGCTTCTGGACAATGCACGATATTGGATACTACGTGTTACCCTACTTACCCTACAATTCTCATTTGTTAACGACAGGATAGTGTGAATGGCTGCAGTGATCGACAACGCAACCCATCCGGCCTTTGAAAAACTTCGCAGTCACCGGATCGACACCCTCAATCTGGACGTTGAGGAGTATCGACACAAGAAAACGGGAGCGAGGCACCTGCACCTGGCGGCCGACAATGACGAAAACGTCTTTTTTGTCGCGCTGCGCACTTTCCCAATGGACTCCACCGGTGTTGCCCACATTCTGGAGCATACGGCCCTTTGCGGCAGTGAACGCTTTCCGGTACGCGATCCGTTCTTCATGATGATCCGTCGTTCCCTTAACACGTTTATGAACGCGTTCACCAGCAGCGACTGGACCGCCTATCCGTTCGCCAGCATGAACCGGAAGGATTTTGACAATCTGTTGTCGGTGTACCTGGATTCTGTATTCTTCTCAAAGCTGGATCCGCTCGATTTCGCTCAGGAAGGCCATCGTCTGGAGTTTGAAACGCCGGACAAGCCGGAGTCGGATCTGGTCTATCGGGGCGTTGTGTACAACGAGATGAAGGGGGCCATGAGCTCGCCGACATCGCAGCTATGGCAGCGCTTGAGCAGCCACCTGTTCCAGACCACCACCTACCACTACAACAGTGGTGGCGAGCCGGATCACATCGTTGATCTGAGCTACGACGAGTTGATGGCCTTCTATCGCCGCCATTACCACCCCAGCAACGCGATTTTTGCCACCTACGGCAACATTCCGGCTCACGAACATCATGAGCGCTTCGAAGAACTGGCCCTGAAGCGTTTTGATCACCTGGATATCGACCTGCCGGTACACGATGAGAAACGCATCTTCTCACCAGTACGCGTGGAAGAAGCCTACGCCGTTAACGAGGGTGAAGGTTCCGAACGCAAAACTCACATTGTGATGGGCTGGTTGCTGGGTCACAGCTTTGATCTTCAGGAAAATCTGGAAGCTCAGTTGCTATCTGCCATTCTGCTGGAGAACAGCGCCTCACCCCTGATGCACGCGCTGGAAACCACCGATTTGGGCCACGCGCCGTCGCCCATGTGTGGCCTGGAAGATTCCAACCGGGAAATGACCTTCGTGTGCGGTATCGAAGGCAGTGAACCGGAAAAGCAGCGGGAGCTGGAAGCCCTGATTGAAACCACGCTCAGGAAAGTGGCCGAAGAGGGCGTCAGCGAGGAGCGTCTGGAGGCGATTCTCCATCAGCTGGAGTTGCATCAGCGTGAAATTGCGGGGGACCACTTCCCGTATGGGCTTCAGCTGATTATGAGTGCAATTTCACCCATGGTGCACGGCGGCGACCCGGTGGAACTGCTGGATCTGGAACCGGTGCTGGCCACGCTGCGGGAAAAGATTCGTGATCCCAATTTCGTGCCCGACCTGATTCGCCGCAACCTGCTGGATAACCCCCACCGGGTGACCCTGACCCTGCGTCCGGATGAACATCTGGAAACCCGTCGGCAGGAAGCCATTCGTGAGGCCCTGGCGAAACAGAAAGCCAGCCTCACTGACGAGGAAGTTCAGCTCATCGTTGAGCGGGCTGCGGCACTGGAAGAGCGTCAGATGCGCAAGGATGACGATTCCATCCTGCCCAAAGTGGACCTGTCCGATGTTCCCCTGCAGATGCCCGAGCCGGAATGCCGGTTCGATGGAGATCTCTCTGCCTCGATTTATGCCCGTGGCACCAACGGCCTGATCTACGAACAAATCGTGGTACCGGTGCCAGAGCTGACCGAAGAAGAATTGCTGCTGTTGCCGTACTACACCGCGCTGATTTCCGAAGTCGGTTGTGGTGACCTGGATTACCTGCAGATGCAGGATCGAATTTCAGCGGAGTCTGGCGGCATTGGTGCCTCGTTCAGCGTCAAGGGGCGCATTGACGATGTGCAGGATGTGTCCGGTTACATCGTCTTTAACGGTAAGGCTCTGGCCCGTAACCGCAGCGCACTGACGCGTTTGTTGAGTGATGTGTTTAACGGTGCTCGCTTTGACGAGCAGGAGCGGATCCGGGAAATCATTGCCCAGATTCGCGCACGCCGCGAGCAAGCTGTTACTGGCAGTGGCCACGCACTGGCTATGGGGGCGGCTTCCCAGGGGATGAGCGTGGGTGGATGGCTGTCGTTCCGTCTGGGCGGGCTGGCCGGTATTCGCGGTACCAAGGAGCTGGACAGTTCTCTGAAGGCCCCTGAAGCGCTGACAGCCCTGTGTGAGAAACTCGCAGGCTTGCATGGAAAGATTCGTGCACAGGCGCGTCAATTCCTGGTGATCGGCGAAGACGAGCAGCTTCCGGCCATGGTGGACGACCTGAAGTCCTGCTGGAAGGATGCGGAGAGTGGTGCTTCTTCCAACTGGACAATGGAGCCTGTGGACTACAAAGCTCGCGAAGCCTGGCTCACCTCAACCCAGGTGAACTTCTGCGCCAAAGCCTACAAAACCGTGCCGGTTGATCACCCGGATGCGGCCGCCCTGACCGTTCTGGGTGGCTTCCTGCGCAATGGTTACCTGCATCGTGTCATCCGAGAAAAAGGCGGTGCCTACGGCGGTGGTGCCGGGCAGGACAGCGTGAACGGCTCGTTCCGATTCTTCTCCTATCGGGATCCTCGTCTGGCGGAAACGCTGGATGACTTTGACAAGGCGCTGGAATGGTTGCACACCGAAGAGCATGGTCATCAGGAGCTGGAGGAGTCCATCCTTGGTGTGATCGGTCAGCTGGACAAGCCTCGGTCACCGGCTGGTGCCGCACGCCATGCCTTCCACAACAAGTTGTTTGGGCGCAGCCCCGAACAGCGTGCCCGGTTCCGCGAACGGGTATTGGCGACCACCCTGGAAGACCTCAAGCGCGTGGCCAGCACCTGGCTGGTGCCAGAGAAGGCCAGCATTGCCGTGGTGACCAGTCCGGATAACCGCAAGGTTGTCGAAGAGCTTGGCCTTGCCATCGAGGAAATGTAACGCCTGGAGCTAATGAAAAGGGGGCGCTAATGCGCCCCTTTTCTTGATGGTGATAGTGTTCGGGTGTCTTTGTCCCGGGTAACCATCGTCTCCATTGCTTTCCCAATCAGCGCACCTTTGAAAGGAACTTTTGCGTCAGCGGATTTTGCGGTTCCGTAATGACCTGTTTGGCCTCGCCAATCTCCGCGATTACCCCCTGGTGGAAGTAAGCCACACGATCTGAGACATCCCGTGCAAAGCCCATTTCATGGGTTACGCAGATCATGGTCATGCCTTCGTCTGCCAACAGACGCAGGGTATCCAGAACTTCGCCCACCAACTCCGGGTCCAGGGCGGAGGTCACTTCGTCGAGGAGCATAAAGTCGGGCTTCATGGCCAGAGCGCGAGCAATGGCCAGGCGCTGCTGCTGGCCACCAGACATCCGGGTCGGGTAGACATCGAACTTGTCCCCCAAGCCTACATGCTCGAGCTCTTTCTTGGCGATTTCAATCGCCTCTTCCTTGCTCATTTTCTTGACAATCCTGGGGGCAAGGGCGGCGTTTTCCAGTACCGTCATGTGCGGGAAGGCATTGAAATGCTGAAAGACCATGCCCAGCTTCTGGCGGAGTTTGTCTTTGTTGGTGTCTTTGCTGTGAACATCGACATCATCCACCAGGATCTTGCCCGAGTTGATCGTCTCGATCGCGTTGATGCAGTAGAGCAGGGTCGACTTGCCGCTGCCCGATCCCCCGATCACACTGAGGACCTCGCCGTTGGGCACATCCAGACTGACGCCTTTCAGTACCTCAAGGTCACCAAAGGATTTATGGACATTCTGGACGCTAATCATATTGCCATTTTCCTTTCGAGATACCGCCCGTAATGCGAGAGCGGGTATGAAATTATGAAGTAGAAGAGACCGACGCCGATCAGGATCTCGAGCGGTTGCTGGGTCCGTGAAATCAGCTGTTCCGATGTTCGCAGCAATTCCATGTAGCCGATCACTGAGACCAGGGCTGAGTCCTTGATCACGCTCAGCGCCACGCCCATCCAGGACGGCAGCACCGCGCGCAGGCCGATGGGAAACCGGATGTGGTAGATGGTTTGCCAATAGGTCATGCCCAGCG
This sequence comes from Marinobacter sp. F4216, assembly GCF_019931195.1. Lineage (GTDB taxonomy): Bacteria > Pseudomonadota > Gammaproteobacteria > Pseudomonadales > Oleiphilaceae > Marinobacter > Marinobacter suaedae. The sequence goes on from NZ_JAIOUO010000002.1 coordinate 425,421, forward strand.
AGCGGGCCGCGGTTTGCATCGATTTGCTGACGCTTTCGAAGCCGCCGCGGAACACTTCACTCATGAACGCCATGGTATACAGCGAAAGCACGATGGAGCCCGCGACAAACGGATTCATGGGGTGTCCGATGGCACCGACAAACGTAGAGAACAGAATCAGCTGGATGATCAGGGGCACGCTTCTGAGGATGTCCAGCACGCTGCCAAACAGGAAGTTGACCGTCTTGTTGCTTTCCGCCCGCGCGAAGCCGACGATCATGCCCAGCAAGGTGCCGGCTACGATAGCAACCACAGAAATCGTTATCGTGTTCCAGACGCCGGTCAGGATATAACCGGTATCGTCCCAGGACAGGGGTGTAAACAGGGAGTTCATCAGATTTCCCCCTTGAACAGTCTGCGGGAGAGCAGCGATGCACCGAACAACACCAGTTTGGTGATGATGAAGTACATCACGGCTGCCACAATAAAGAATTCAAGTGTTCGGAACGACAGGGATTGAAGCCGCTGGGTCGTACCGGACAGCTCGCTCATTCCCACCAGAATCCCCAGCGAACTCATCAGGATGGACCACACAAACTGGTTCGTCATCGGATGATAGATGCGTCTGAGCATCTGCGGGAGGATGATGTATCGATAGGTTTGAATACTGGTCATGCCCAGAGACTTGGAGGCACTGTACTGGGTGCTGGGAATGGACTGGAAACCTCCCCGGAAGGTCTCTGTCAGGTAGCCCGCATTGATAAAGACCAGGGCGCTCAGAACGGCAACGTAGGGGCTCAGGTGAATGCCGAAAGCTCCCAGTCCGAAATACGCCATGTAAATCTGAAACAGTGCCGGAGTGTTCCGTGCGATCTCGACCCAAACGGTCGCCACATAGCAAAAGGGCTTGCTGTTATTCATTTTGGCGATCGCAAGTAAAATGGCGATCACAATACCCAGTAGCATGGCGAGCACAGAGACGTGCAGGGTGACGAAAGCGCCGCTCAGTAACTCAGGCATCTTCTGGAACACAATGTTCCAGTGAAATTCGTATTCCATACCTTGGCCACTTCGAGTGATTTGAGAGGGCTGGCCAGCAACCCGTTCAGGCTGCTGGCCAGTGGTTTAAGCAGTCACACAAGAGGGTGTGTGCCTTACTTGTTATCCCTCAGGGACTTGATCAGATCGGCAGGTGCATCAGACCCGAAGTACTTGTTGTACGCCTCGTTCATGTTGCCGTCGCGGATCTGGCGAATCAGGAACAGGTTGAGGTAGTTGATCCACGCCACTTCGCTGCGCTTGGCAATGATGCCGACCACGTCGTCGTAGTTGGGTACGTAGGGGCCCGCCTCGAAATCTGCGAATTCCTCGCTCTGCAGCTTGGTCGCGATGTTGGTGTTGGTGGAGATGATCGCATCGACCTTGCCCTGGTAGAGGCCAAGGAACGCATCGTTTTCAGACTTGAAAGACGTGTAGTTGTCTTTGCCCCAGCCATTCTCTTCTGCGTAGGCCAGGTATTCAGTCTCGTAAGTCGTGCCGAGTGCCGCACCGACCTTGAGGTCTTTCAGGTCATCAAACGATTCAATGTTCTTATCCTCGTTGGCGATCACCTGGAATTTGAAAACGAAGTACGGGTAGGTGAAGCCTACGGACTTTGCGCGTTCCAGCGTGTCAGAGGTGGAACCGATAACCACGTCGGTTTTTCCAGACACCAGGGAAGGAATACGATCACCCCAGGTCAGGTTCAGAACGTTCACGTCGACGCCCAGCGCCTCGCCCAGATCGTTGCAGTAATCAACATCAAAACCCGCAGGTTCGTTGTTTTCGTCAAGGTAGCCCATGGGAGGAAAGTCGAGAACCACACCGCAATTCAGGGTGCCTCGCTTGATCACATCGTCCAGCTGATCGGCGGTCGCATTCATGGAAGTGAGCGTGGCGCACGCAAGCGCGATCGCCGTTAGTTTCTTCATCATAATTCCCTTCTCCGGTTCTTTTTCTTTCGTGAGTCGGACATTGCATTATTCTTATGCATTCACAATGTACATATTCAGTCTACATCATAGTTTTTGGTGATTAACACCCTTGATCCGGTACTGGACCCTTAATTTATTTAGGGTTTTCTGGATGGTCCCGGGTCAGACTGCTCAAATCGGCAGATCGTCTTCTGAACTGAGCGGCTTTCAGGAAATCTGGATGGTGAGGTTGGTTATAGCTCAGCCTCAAAAAGGGAGTGGTCCTTTCTTTGAGGCTGATCCGGGGACTAGCGATTCCGCTTCAGCCCGGTGGCGAGCATGATGCGGGTGGATATTTCCTCCACCGAGTAGGCCGTGGTGTTGAGGAACGGGATGCGCTCGCGACGGTACATCAGTTCTATTTCCTCGATTTCGTGCATGCACTGTTTCATGGATGAGTATCGGGAATTGGGGCGACGCTCGTTTCGAATCGTGGCCAGCCGATCCGGCTCGATGGTAAGCCCGAAGATTTTCTGCTTATGGGGCTTCAGAGCTGCGGGCAGCTTCTGGTCGTCAAGGTCTTCTTCGGTGATCGGGTAATTGGCCGCCTTGATACCGTATTGCAGCGCCAGATACAGGCAGGTGGGGGTCTTCCCGCTGCGGGAGGCGCCCACGAGAATCAGGTCTGCCTCATTGTATTGTCGCGTGCGTGCGCCATCGTCGTTATCGAGGGCGAAATTGACGGCGTCGATACGGCGCTCGTAACTTCCTGAATGGTTGATCGAGTGTGACTTGCCAACGGTGTAGGAGGAGGACGATTGCAGCTCCTGCTCCATGGGACTCAGGAAGGTGCCGAAAATATCGACCATAAATCCGTCGGCGTTCGAGATAATGTCCCGGATGTCACTGTTCACAATGGTGTCAAAGACCAGAGGCCGGGCACCATCCACTTCGGCCGCCTTGTTGATCCGGGTGACCATGTCCCGTGCCTTTTCCTCATCGTCGATGTAGGGCACGGTGACGCGCTCGAATTCGATCTTCTCAAATTGTGCCAGCAGGCTGTGTCCAAGTGCTTCGGCGGTCAGGCCGGTGCCGTCAGAGATAAAAAAAGCGGTACGTTTCATGGGCTAAGATCCACTTCCCGATTTGGCTGGTTCCCTAGGTAATCGGCTCAGGTTACAGTATCATACACGCCAAGTTCGAGGCTCCGCAGCGGATTTTCCCCGTTTTTTACTTGATGCCGCTGGCCTGGTTTAGATCTTCGCTTCACAGACTTAAGGGAGACGCGTTTTGGAAGATTACATCATTTGGTTTGATCACCTGGGAATGTCCGATGTGGACCGGGTGGGTGGCAAGAATGCTTCTCTCGGTGAAATGATCAGTAATCTCGCCAACGCAGGTGTGACGGTCCCGGGCGGGTTTGCAACCACCGCTCATGCTTATCGCGAGTTTCTGGCTACCGACGGACTCAAAGACAAGATCGACAACGCGCTGGACGCGTTGGATGTCGACGACGTCAACGAGCTGGCCCGGGTCGGTGCACAGATTCGTCAGTGGGTAATCGATACCGACTTCCCTGAGCCGTTGGAAAAGGCTTTAGAAGAGGCTTACGCCAAGCTTCAGGCTGGTAACGACGGTATGGCCGTGGCCGTTCGTTCCTCTGCCACGGCAGAAGACCTGCCGGATGCCTCTTTTGCTGGCCAGCAGGAAACCTTCCTGAACGTGGTCGGCCTTCAGCAGGTGCGCACCTCCGTTAAGGAAGTGTTTGCGTCTCTCTTCAATGACCGGGCGATTTCCTACCGGGTGCACCACGGTTTCGATCACAAGCTGGTGGCCCTGTCCGCGGGTATCCAGAAAATGGTGCGCAGTGAAACGGCGGCCAGTGGCGTGATGTTTACCCTGGATACCGAATCCGGTTTCCGGGATGTGGTGTTTGTTACCGCGTCCTACGGCCTGGGTGAAACCGTTGTGCAGGGTGCTGTGAATCCGGATGAATTCTATGTGCACAAGCCCACACTGGAAGCTGGTCGGCCCTCGGTTCTGCGCCGTAACCTGGGTAGCAAAGCCATCAAGATGGTGTATCACACCAATGCGGATGCCGATGAGTTTGTTGAAACGGTGAAAGTTGAGCAGGAGGACCGCAACCGCTTCTGTATCACCGACGCCGAAGTTGAAGAGCTGGCCAAGCAGGCCATGATCATCGAGCAGCACTACCAGCGCCCGATGGACATTGAATGGGCAAAAGACGGCGACGACGGCAAGATCTACATCGTTCAGGCACGTCCGGAAACCGTGAAGAGCCGCGCTTCAGCCAACGTGATGGAGCGTTACCTGCTGAAAGAGACCGGTAAGGTGGTGGTGGAAGGCCGCAGTATCGGCCACAAGATCGGCAGCGGCCCGGTCAAGATCATTACCAGCATTAATGAAATGGATCGAGTCCAGGCCGGCGATGTCCTGGTGACCGACATGACCGATCCGGACTGGGAGCCGGTGATGAAGCGCGCGTCCGCTATCGTCACGGACCGTGGCGGCCGCACCTGTCACGCGGCGATCATTGCCCGGGAGCTCGGTATTCCGGCGGTTGTAGGTTGTGGCGACGCAACGGAAATCCTGAAAGACGGGCAGGACGTTACCGTTTCCTGCGCCGAGGGCGATACCGGCATGATCTACGAGGGTGCCCTGGACTTCGAACTGCGGGAAAACACCGTGGATTCCATGCCCAACATTCCCTTCAAGATCATGATGAACGTCGGTAACCCGGACCGTGCCTTCGACTTCCAGGCACTCCCGAACGAAGGCGTTGGCCTGGCCCGGCTTGAGTTCATTATCAACCGTATGATCGGCGTGCATCCGAAAGCCCTGCTGAACTTCGATGGCCTGCCACGGGATATCAAGCAGACGGTTGAGAAGCGTATTGCCGGATATAGCTCACCGGTCGACTTTTACGTGGACAAGCTGGTGGAGGGTATTTCTACCCTTGCGGCAGCTTTCGCGCCCAAAAAGGTCATCGTGCGCCTCTCTGACTTCAAATCCAACGAATACGCCAATCTGATCGGCGGCACCCTGTACGAGCCAGATGAAGAAAATCCAATGCTGGGCTTCCGTGGCGCCTCTCGCTACATCTCCGACACGTTCCGTGATTGTTTCGAGCTGGAATGTCGCGCGCTCAAGAAGGTTCGTGACGAAATGGGCCTCACCAACGTGGAGGTGATGGTGCCGTTCGTTCGTACCGTCGGCGAAGCGGAGCAGGTGGTTAACCTGCTCGCGGAAAACGGCCTGAAGCGTGGGGATAATGACCTGCGTGTGATCATGATGTGTGAGTTGCCGGCGAACGCGCTGCTGGCGGATCAGTTCCTGGAACACTTCGATGGCTTCTCCATTGGCTCCAACGATTTGACCCAGCTGACCCTGGGTCTGGACCGGGATTCCGGCATCATTGCGCACCTGTTTGATGAGCGTAACGACGCAGTAAAGGTGTTGCTGTCCAACGCTATTCAGGCATGCAAGAAGGCCGGTAAGTACATCGGTATCTGTGGTCAGGGCCCGTCCGACCATCCGGATCTGGCCAAGTGGCTGATGGAGCAGGGTATTGATACCGTATCCCTGAATCCGGATTCGGTACTGGATACCTGGTTCTTCCTGGCGGACGAGAAAATCGACTGAGTCTGGATCAAGAAAAGGAGAGCAAGACGTGGCAGACATTATCACCCCGGACCTGTGTGATGAGTTTCCCGAGGTCAAGGTCGTAGAGCCGGGCTTCATTAATTACGGCGGTCGCCGTGCCTTTGGTGGCGAGATCGTTACCGTAAAGTGCTATGAAGACAACTCGGTGGTGAAGGAGCAGGTGGGCCTGCCCGGAAACGGTCGTGTGATGGTCGTTGACGGTGGCGCCTCAAAGCGCCACGCCCTGCTGGGGGACATGCTGGCGGAGAAAGCCGCCAACAATGGCTGGGCTGGCATCATCATCTACGGCTGCATCCGCGACGTGGACGAGATTGGCAAGACCGATCTGGGTGTTCAGGCGTTGGGCACACAGCCAAGAAAGAGTGAAAAGCGTGGTTTGGGGGACCTGAATGTGACCCTGACGTTCGGAGGCGTCACCTTCGAGCCAGGCCAGTATGTTTATGCGGATAACAACGGCATTATCGTGTCCGAGAAGCCTTTGGTATAACCCGTAAGACAAACCCCGAAGCGGCTGACCACCGCTTCGGGTTGCTGATTTCGAATCAGCTTACTTCCTGAATCCTCAGCTCCACCAGATAGCCGTCGCCGTCTTTCTCACACCGAAGAACCTCACTTGTCTCTCCGCCTGAACCAGCATGCCTGCCGTGCTCAGATATCGGCATACTCCGGTGCATTGTGTCTTAAATTTTGATCTCGGAATTCACCTGCATTCGATCGAAATCGCGTTTTTCTGAATGCTCCCTCATCAAGTTACGCCCAATTGTCCGTTTTTCTTGTTGGTTTAAGCATTGGGATGAGGAGCGCCAGTACAACGCCGCCCAATACGAGGCCGGCTCCAAGGAGCATGAAGTCTGATTCCTTGCTGGCCTCCAGCCGTTCATTTTCCGCTGTCAGCACTTCCAGGTCGTTCCTGATCTTCTGGTTTTCTTCCAGCAGTTCCCGATTGCGGCGCTCAAGATTGATGGAGTCTGCGGCGATGCTCTTGATGCGCTGCAGCTCCTCTTTCAGCTCCTGGGACTGATCAGACAGCGAAGCTTCGGAGGATTCCAGTTGATTCCGTTCTTTGGTGGTCGCGGAAAGCTGTTCCTTGACCTGATTCAGTTCGTTGCGAGCTTGTTCCAGCTCCTGGTTTGCCCGGCGAAGCAGGTCTGCGGCAATGGGTGTATCGCTCAGGTACTGGCTGGACACCCAGCCTTCGGTACCCTTGGGTGTCCGGACTCGTGTGTAACCGGTGTCGGTGGTTTCAAGCACCTCAAGAGGGGTGCCGCTTGGAACAGCGTTTTCGATGATGCGGAACTGCGTGCCCGCGCCAGCGCGGACCGGCAGGTAAATCTGGTCGTCAACCCATGCCGTTTTGGCCTGGGCGTGTGCGGTACAGGCGAGGACAAGAAGCACACTGAAGAGGACGCGGAAGATTATCACTGTTTCGTTTCCCTAATCTGAACCGGTGAATATGACAGATGGACAGCCTGCAATTCTGTCACAGATAACGGGGCGATCAATATAGCCGCCATTACAATAAACTCATGGAGTTAGGGCCGTTCTACGGCAGAACAGCCTTGAAAGGCTTTACCGTGACCTTTTCGTAGACTCCCGCTTCAATATAGGGGTCTGCATCGGCCCAGGCCTGAGCGGCTTCCAGTGAGTCGAATTCGGCTACCACCAGACTGCCAGTGAATCCGGCTTCGCCTGGATCCGGTGTGTCGATGGCTGGATGGGGACCGGCTACCAGCAGGCGACCCTCGTCTTTGAGGGTGTTTAGTCGCGCCAGGTGATCTGGCCGTGCCTTCTGTCGAAGCGGGAGGCTGTTTTCGACATCTTCGCTGATAATGGCGTAGTACATGAAGGTCTCCGTTTTTGACGTGCGCTGATCAATGGGCTTTACAGGGAGTGCCCGGGCGCGGCACGATGAACTCTCTGCCACCGGGTGCCAACGGGCGCTCAGCACTTTTTTACCTGAATCAGGATCTGTTGTGACTATACCCCAAGACCTCGCGTTGTGCATTGACCTGCACTGCCACAGTACTGCCTCTGACGGAGCTCTGGCGCCAGCCGCGCTCGTAGAGCGGGCGGCTGAGAGAGGGGTCACTCATCTGGCGCTCACCGATCATGACACCGTCGATGGTCTTGCAGAGGCCCGGTCAGCGGCTTTGTTGCACAACGTGGAACTGGTGCCGGGCGTAGAGCTTTCCTGTCTGTGGAAAAGTCGCACGATTCACGTGGTTGGACTGGATTTTGATCCCACCGATCAGGCATTTCTCAGCGCGATGGATACCCAGAACTCTAATCGCTGGGCCAGAGCCCGGCAAATAGCTGAACGGTTGAGCAAACTTCGGGTGGATGACTTGCTGGCCCGGGCAACGGAGCATGCGGGAGGCGAGGTGCCTGGCCGTCCTCATTTTGCCAAGGTTCTGGTCGAGGCCGGCGTGGTCAGCAATGTGGCGCAGGCGTTCAAGCGCCATTTAGGAGCCGGTAAGCCGGGTGATGTGAAGGCGTACTGGCCAGAGCTGGACGAAGTGGTGGACTGGATTGTTGCGGCCGGTGGCATTGCGGTGCTGGCGCATCCACGCAAATACCAGATGACAGCGACCAAATTGAGGGAGCTGGTTTCGGATTTTCGTAAGGCTGGCGGGCGCGCGCTGGAGGTATCCACATCCGGGCAGTCGAGTGGTGATCTCGGCTTTCTGGCGGAGCTGTGTCGGAGGGACGGCATGCTGGCGTCTCAGGGCAGTGATTTCCACTTTCCCGGCGCTCCGTGGTGTGAGCTGGGCAAAATAATGAAAATGCCAGACGGGCTGGAGCCGGTCTGGCATCATTTCAGAGAACCTGTCGGTGTTCAGGCGCCGGCCTAGTCCGGCGCGTGAAACTGCAGGTAAAGATCAGTCAGGGCGTCAGGGATGGCGTCCGCCATTTGCTGGGCTAGCTTCTCGCTCTTTCGGGCTTTCTCGAAGTCTTCGTCCTCGAACAGTCCCGATAGCGTCAGCATGGGAACCAGCAGGTCGGCGATTTCCTCTTCGGAAGCAACTTCCAGCCACTCCTCCTCGTGCTCCAGGAAGGTGTCGACGAAACCGGCACACCAGTTCTCCAGCGCGTTCATCGGATCGCCGTCTTCCGGTTCTGGAAGTTCCAGGGACTGACCCATGTCCAGTGCGTGGGCCATGCCCTGCGCGAGCTTGTCTGTGCAGAGCTTGAAGATGTCTGGAACGCCTTTGTCGGGCACGTTGTCCGTGCCCGTCGCGAGTCGGAAGATATCTTCTACCGAGAGCTCGACCGGCCCGACAACGCTGGCGCAAACCACTCCGTGCAGGCCAAAGAAGTCCAGGGCCTCGTCCCCCCAAGGCTCAGCAAACAGAATGTCTTCCAGCGCTTCGATGTCGGAATTGGTTACCATGCTCAATTGCTCTCCGCCTTTTTCGCCGCTTCGGCTGCACGCTGCCGCTTGCGAACTTCCCGCGGGTCATTGTAGGCCCGTCCCGGGGTCACCGGTACCTCGGGTTCCGTGGGCTTGGGCGTTGCAGGCGTCTCATCGGCGGCCTTTGCTGCCTGCTGCTCGGGCTTCTTCTGTGGTTCAGGTTTTGGCTCAGGTGCAGCTTTGCTGGGTGCTTCCTTCGCCTTTTCGCCTGACACCTTGTCCGCATCGGGTTTCGGTGCGTATTCTGAAGGCTCTGCCTTGTCTGCCTTTGGCGTGGTCTCGGCCGGCGCCTCTGGTTTGGCTGTCTCCTGTGTAGGAGTCGGCGCTTGCTGTGGCTTGCTCTCGGGGGCCTTTTCCTTTGCCGGAGCCTTCTTCTGGTCAGAGTTTGCCGCTTGTTTTGGCTCTGGTGTCAGCTCCTTCTTTGGCTCCGCAGCAGCAGAGTTTGCCTTTTCCGCCGAAGGCGACTGGGGGGTTGGCTCTGGCTTGGTAGCGGGTTCCGCTTTCTCGGCGGGTGCTTTAGCTCCTGCCTCTTCGCTCTTCCTGGTTGTGTCAGCGCCCGGCTCAGGCTTGGTGTCACCGCTTGCTTCCGGCTTGCTGACTTTCTTCGCCGCCGCATCGGACTTGGGCTTGCGCTGAGGGCGCGGCTTGCCGGTCCTTTCTTTTGCCTTCGGTGCTTCTTCCGTTTTCGCGGACTTCTGGTCGTTACTGTCCGCAGTCGCCGCTGGCTTGGATTCCGGCGCCTTCTCCGCTGGTTTCTCGTCGGCCGGCTGCTCCGTCTTCGCTGCAGGCTCGATTTTAGCGAGTTCCTTGGATGCGGGCTTTTCCTGCGGGGCAGTTGCCTGCTTGGCCTCGATGGTTTCGTTTACCTTGGTGTCTACAGCCGCTTCAGCGCCAACAGGTTTCTCGGGTTGGGTGTCGCGCTGGTGCCTTTCGCTGCGGGTAGTTTTACGCTCGGCCGGAGTTGTGGTCGGCGTTTCGCTTGGCGTACCGTCCCGGCCCCGCTGGCGGCGTGGTTTGCGACGCTTGTCTTCGGCTCCGGGCTTGTCGCTGCCAGAAGTTTTCTTCGCAGTTTCCTGTTGGGCCTTCTGGTCGCGGGTGTCTTTCTGGTCCCGTTGTGGCTTGTTTCGGCCACGTCCGCGACCCTGACCTTGACCTTGACCTTGACCTTGACCTTGACCGTCACGACGTCCTTCCGAGCTCTTGGATTCGGGGCCTTTATCCGACGTCTGGCGGTTCTGGTTCTTGCTGGCCTGGTCGTCGTTGCGATTCGGTTTGCGACCGCGATTGTCGTCGCCGCGGCTTTGCTGGCCACCCTGACGACGTTCGTTACCGCTGCGCTTTCCGCCCGTACGCTGGTCGTCCCGCGCTACGCGGGTTTTGCGGCGATCCTGGCGATTCTGGTTCCGACGATCCTCACGGTTGCTGCGGCTTTGCTTGCGGGCTTCGTCGGTCTCTTCCGCTTCGGCACCAAAGAAATTGGCAATCTTGCGGCCAAGACGACGGAACAGTCCGGTTTCTTGCTGTTCGTCGTTTTGCGCCGGGGCAGCGGCGGGGGCGGGTGCCGGTGCGCTGGGTCGGATTGCCTTGACGGCAGCCTGTTCGCGGGCCGGGCGCTCCTGTGTGGAGGTCTCGAAGGTTTCCTCCTCGCGCTCGTTGTACTGCTCGGCTACCTGGTGGCTGGAGACATGCTCCGGCGTTGTTTCGTCTTCCCGCAGTCGAAGCACTTCGAAATGCGGCGTCTCCATGTGCGGGACCGGTACAACCACCACGCTGACTTTCTGTCCGCTTTCGATGTCGGCCAGCTGCTTGCGTTTCTCGTTAAGCAGGAAGGTTGCCACGGATACGGGAACCACCGCCCGGACTTCGCCGGTTTTGTCTTTGGAGGATTCCTCATAGATCAGGCGCATGATGCTCAAGGCGAGGGATTCGATGCCGCGGATCGTGCCCTGTCCTTCACAGCGGGGGCACACCTCGCTGCGGGTTTCGCCCAGGGATGGGCGCAGGCGCTGTCGTGACATTTCCAGCAGGCCAAAGCGGGAAATCTTGCCAACCTGCACGCGAGCGCGGTCCAGTTCCAGGGCTTCGCGGATCTTCTGTTCCACCTCGCGCTGGTGTTTGGCTGGGGTCATGTCGATGAAATCGATAACGATCAGTCCGCCCATATCCCGCAGGCGAAGCTGGCGCGCGATTTCCTCGGCTGCTTCCAGGTTGGTCTGCAGCGCGGTTTCTTCGATGTCCTGCCCTTTGGTGGCGCGGGACGAGTTGATGTCGATGGAGACCAGTGCTTCCGTCGGGTCGATCACGATCGAGCCACCGGAGGGCAGTTTTACCTCGCGCTGGAAGGCTGTTTCGATCTGGCCTTCGATCTGATAGCGGCTGAACAGGGGAATTTCGTCCTTGTACAGCTTGATCTTGTTTTCGAAGGTGGGCATCACTGCGCGGACGAAGCTCAGTACGTCCTCGTGGACGGTCTCGGCATCAATCAAGACCTCGCCAATGTCCTGGCGGAGGTAGTCGCGAACGGCGCGGATAATGACGTTGCTTTCCTGGTGAATCAGGAAAGGCGCTTTGCGCTCGCTGGCCGCCTGGGTGATGGCTTCCCAGAACTGGACCAGGTAGTCGAGGTCCCACTGGAGTTCTTCGGTGGTGCGGCCAATGCCGGCAGTGCGAACGATGATGCCCATGGATTTCGGGACTTGCACGTCGTTCATGGCTTCTTTCAGCTGAGCGCGCTCTTCGCCTTCGATCCGGCGGGAGATGCCACCGGCCCGTGGGTTGTTGGGCATCAGGACAAGGTAGCGGCCTGCAAGGGAAATGAAGGTGGTCAGTGCGGCGCCTTTATTGCCACGTTCTTCTTTGTCCACCTGGACAATGACTTCCTGGCCTTCGGAAACGGCATCCTTGATATTGATCTTGCCTTCGATCTGGCCCGGAGATTTCTTGAAATACTCCTTGGAAATTTCTTTCAGGGGCAGGAAACCGTGTCGATCAGCACCGAAATCCACAAAAGCGGCTTCGAGGCTGGGCTCAACTCGGGTGATTCGGCCCTTGTAAATGTTGGCCTTTTTCTGCTCGCGGGAGCTGGATTCGATATCGAGATCAAACAGGCGCTGGCCGTCCACCAGCGCGACGCGCAACTCTTCAGGGTGAGTTGCATTTATGAGCATTCTTTTCATGGAGAGAAAGGATTCCTGTCGATTAGTGTTGACAGAAAACCGGAGGAGCTCGCATCAGCGAAGCGGGATGTGCGTGCCGCGGACGATCGCGCAGGGTAGGCGCGGGTCGGCGGCCAGACGAATCAGGCCTCCTGGGCCCTTGATTCTATTGGTTTTAAACCACCTGGTTTTAAACCACCGCCGACAGTTCGACTGCGCTTACGCAGTGAGAGGTCGATTGAGTTTTTTGTCTGTTGACGCATGTTATCCGTTTTCAGGTTCACTCAGGTGCCTGGGTCTCACGTCGTGTTTCTTCTCTGGACGGCCCGGCCCTGGGTGACAATGATTCTTCGCTATGTTGCCCGTCGGTTTTCCGCACGGTTTCTCTACTCCCGGGGCAGGGGAACGGCCTTTACTGGTCCGCCCTGAGTTTCCGGGGGTAATTCCTAAGCCGGGCCCCGATAGCGAATGGGGCGCGGCGTTCAAACTCTCGAGTAGTCTCTGTATACTTCTGCCGCTGCGGTTCCTGGCATGTTGTCCAGACCGTAGACATACGGCAGAGCACGCCGGAATATAACAGTATTCAATGTGCCGATCAATCCTGCATTCATCTGTCAACTAAGGAATTTCATGGCTCGCCATCCCCGGCCCAAAAAGCCCGGCCGAAAACCTCCGCAGCAGGCTGTCCGGTCTCGCCCGAACGAACGGCGACGAACTGCTGGCCCTGAAAAACACCCGGAACAGCGTGGGGAGGGCCGTCCGGAGGTGCAGTGGGTAACGGTCGATGAGGATGGGGCCGGTCAGCGGGTCGATAACTTTCTGCTGGCGCAGCTCCGTGGGGTTCCCAAGAGCATTGTTTACCGTATTGTCCGTAAGGGTGAGGTAAGGGTGAACAAGGGCCGAGTGAAGCCGGATACTCGCCTCAAGGCCGGTGATGAAGTGAGAATTCCGCCTATTACCCGAAAAGAAAAGCCTCCGCAGGTTGCGCCGGGACGTCGGGTGCAGGGCGTGATGGAGCAGGCCGTCATATTTGAGAACGAGCATATGCTGGTGGTCAACAAGCCTTCTGGTATAGCGGTTCATGGGGGTAGTGGCCTGAGTTTTGGGCTGATTGAAGTGCTGCGTTCCGCCAGGCCGGAAGCGCGATTCCTGGAGCTGGTGCATCGGCTGGACCGCGACACGTCGGGCCTGGTGATGATTGCGAAAAAGCGGTCTGCTCTCAGATTCTTGCAGGATGATTTGCGCCAGAAGCGGGTGCAGAAGTTCTATCACGCGCTTGTCGCAGGTGACTGGTCGTCGTCCGTCAGTAGGGTGGATGCGCCTTTGCTTCGATATGAAATGCCGAATGGTGAGCGGCGTGTGAAGGTGGATGACGAAGGTAAGGAATCATTGACGACCTTCCGGTGCCTGAAGCGATTTGCCGGTTACAGTCTGGTCGAGGCCAGCCCTGTTACCGGTCGGACTCACCAGATTCGGGTGCACTGCGCCTTCGAGGGTCATCCGATCGCGGGCGATGACAAGTATATGGATGATGTCAGCCTCAAAGCGTTCCGCGCCGCCGGTGGTCAGAGATTGATGCTCCATGCCCGTGCATTGGAGTTCAGGCTGCCGGATTCCGGTGAAAAGGTCCGGTTGGAGGCGCCTTACGATGAGGCGTTCGAGCAGACGTTGCGGTTGCTGGAAGCGCGAAACAGGAAGTCTTGAATGGATATTAAAGCGGTCATTTTTGATTGGGACGGTACCTTGGTGGATTCCGTGGATCATATTGCGGATAGCTTGCATCAGGCGGCGACAGAGCTCGGGTATCCGGCTCTGGAGCGGGAGGCCTACCGGGATATCATCGGGCTGGGCATGGTGGAGGCGCTGGGGCGCCTGTATCCGGGCATCGAGCACGAAGAGATGTTGGCCATCCGGGAGCGTTACGCCACTTATTTCTTCAGCAAGGTGACGACGCCCCAGAATGTGTTCGATGGTATGGCGGAGGTTGTTGCCGATATTCGTCGTTCGGGCTTGGGTTGCTCCGTGGCGACAGGTAAAAGTCGTCGAGGGCTGGAGCAGGCGCTCACCTCCAGTGGTCTTGGGGTGCATTTTGATATCACCCGGTGTGCGGATGAAACGCGCTCGAAGCCAGACCCAAAAATGCTGGAAGAAATACTGGATTTTTATGGGATTGAGCCGAAGAATGCCGTGATGATTGGCGATACCCGTTACGACCTTGAAATGGCGCAGCGCATCGGAATGCCGTCGATTGGTGTTGAGTGGGGTGTGCACAAAAGGGATGTTCTGGGTGATTATGAGCCTCACGCCGTCGTGGATACCGTCAGTGATTTGCGGGCCGTACTGGGTTTGTGAGCAATCTCGTTTTTGCAGTTGATGGAGTAGCTTAATGAGTGATTGGGAATCGGAAAAGTCTCCGGAGTGGGGCGATAAGCCGGTCGCTTCCGAGCGGTCGTCGGCCAAAGGTGGAATGAATCTTCCGCCTGAGTCCGGGCGTGACTGGAAGTTGATTGAAAAGCTGGTGTTGTCCCTGCAGGCTGAGCAGCGCAAGAGTCGGCGCTGGGGAATCTTTTTCAAGTTCCTGACCTTTGCTTACCTGTTCGCTCTGCTGTTTATGTTCAAGTTGCCGGTGGGTGACACGATCGAGGGAGTGACGGGTAAGCACACGGCGGTCGTGGCAGTGGATGGGCCAATTGCTGCCGATGAGCTGGCCAGTGCCGATAATGTCGTTGGAGCGCTGCGCTCGGCGTTCGAGGCAGAGAATTCAGCGGCCGTGGTGCTGCGGATTAACAGTCCCGGTGGCAGCCCGGTGCAGTCCGGCTATATCTACGATGAGATCCGGCGTCTGCGCGACGAGTACCCGGATAAGAAAGTCTATGCCGTTATCTCCGATATCGGAGCATCCGGAGCCTATTACATCGCCTCTGCGGCTGACGAGATCTACGCCAACCGTGCCAGCCTTGTCGGTTCTATAGGCGTGGTGGCCGGTGGCTTTGGCTTCACCGAGGTGATGGAAAAGATCGGGGTGGAGCGTCGCTTGTACACGGCCGGTGAAAACAAAGCGTTCCTTGATCCATTCTCTCCCGAGCGTCAGGAGGAGGTGTCTTTCTGGGAGAATGTGCTTGAAAACACCCATCAGCAATTTATTGAAGCGGTGAAGTCGGGCCGGGGCGAGCGTCTGACAGAGGACGAGCGGCTGTTCAGCGGTCTGGTGTGGAGTGGTGAGCAGGCGGTCGAGTTGGGGCTGGTGGATGGTCTCGGCAGCACGTCCTGGGTGGCTCGTCAGTTGGTGGGTGAGGAAGAGCTGGTGGACTACAGCCGTCGCAAGTCCCCGCTGCAAAATCTGGTTGACCAGCTGGGCGTTGCGTTTGGTGAGGGTTTTGCCGCCCAGATGATCCAGTCCCGGTTGGAGCTTCGATAGCGTTAGTTTGTTGTCGGCTCCAGCAGCGGGTTGCGGCCCCATTGCCTGAGCATGTCGATCAGGGCGATGAGCGGCAGGCCAATCAGGCTGTTGGGGTCCCGCCCATTCAGTGATCGGAAAAGAGTGATGCCGAGGCCCTCCATCTTAAAGCTGCCGGCACAATCGTAAGGCTGTTCCCGGTTCAGATAGGCTTCAATCTCAGTGGTGTCGAGGTCCCGGAAGTGAACCTCAAAGGGCTCGCAATGCATCTGAAGCCGGTTGGATTGGCTGTCGAGCAAAGCCAGGCCCGTCAGGAACAGGACGCTCTGGCCGCTGCTCCGGCTCAATTGCTCCACTGCCTGTTGGTGAGTGCCGGGTTTGTTCAGCAAGGTGCCGTCCGGAAGACTGGCGACCTGGTCGGAGCCTATGATCCAGTGCTGGTTGTATTCCCTGGCAAGAGTTCGCGCCTTGCTTTCGGCCAGTCGGGTGGCCAGTTGCTCGGCGGTTTCGCCGTTTATCGGTGTTTCGTCGATGTCCGGACTGGCGCATTCAAAAGGCAAGCCCAGGCGTTCCAGCAAGGCCCTTCGATAAGGCGATGAGGATGCCAGCAGCAGGGTGGATGTGGTCATGGTTGTCGATCTCTTTTGTCGTGTTTCGCCATGGACTTATCGTAGAATACACCTATCCACACCAAAACCCCGCTCAAAACATAACGAAGTCTTTGACAGCGGGGAGTCACCCCCCTAAAATTGCGCGCCTATGTCAAAAGCGTCATGCGCCGGTTTGCCCAAGTCTGTCGACCCTTACAAGTTGGCGGAGCAGCACAGCACACTGGAGGGAGAGATTCCTCTCAGTGCTTTGACTCGTTTCCGGGAAGCAGTTTCGGAAGTGAGCGAGACGGCTGTGTGCAGCGTCAAGCTGTCCTTTTATATGGACGGTGAGCGCAGACGAATTGTTTCGGGTGAGCTGGGAGCACCAGTAATCCTGGAATGTCAGCGTTGCATGGGTAACATGCAGGTAACGCTGAGATCTGAGTTTACGCTGGGCCTTGTGACCAGTGATGAACAGGCACAACGGTTGCCGAAAGATCTCGAGCCGTTTCTGACGGACGATTTCAGTGCAGACTTGTGGTCTATGGTGGAAGACGAGTTGTTACTGGTTCTTCCGCCGTTTCCGCTGCACGAGCGGAGCGAATGCCCGGCGAAAGAGGATCTGGAAGCCCTGGAGCCCAAAGGGGAGTCCGACGCGGAGACCGCTCCAGCGAAGGAGAATCCTTTCAGCGTGCTGGCGGATCTCAAGAAAACGAAACATTGAGCAGGTGCGCACACCTCTAAGAGGGCGACGCATCGGTACGAACACACACTAGCTTTACGTAAAAAGGTCAGGAGCAAAATCATGGCTGTACAGCAAAACCGAAAGACCCGTTCCAAGCGGGGCATGCGCCGTTCCCACGACGCTCTGAGCACTGCCGCTCTGTCCACGGACGCGACAACTGGCGAAGTTCATCGTCGTCACCACGTCTCTCCGGACGGTTTCTACCGCGGAAAGCAGGTAGTAGAAGCGCGCGACGAGTAAATCTCTCGTGATTTGCACCGCCCGGTATCGGATGGATAGACGGTGAATCCCGTTACCATCGCAGTAGATGCTATGAGTGGTGATCGCGGCCCCGATGTTGTTGTTTCGGCAGCACTGGATGCGGTACGCGATAACGAAGCCTTGAGTCTTATTCTGGTTGGAGTCCGGAGTGAGCTCGAGGCTTTGTTGTCTGGGGAGCATAGTCGTATCCGTATCGTGGAAGCGGCTGATGTGGTGCGCATGAATGAGCGCCCGTCCCATGCCCTGCGACACAAGAAAAACTCGTCCATGGCCATTGCGCTTAGCCTGGTCCGCGACGGCGAGGCCCAAGGTTGCGTGAGCGCCGGTAACACCGGGGCGCTTATGGCATTTGGGCGATCCATCATCAGGATGCATACTGGCATTGAGCGTCCTGCCATCTGTAAGCTCCTGCCTTCACTGCGTGGTCGCTGTCATGTCCTTGATCTTGGTGCGACAGTCGACGCTTCCGCGGAAAATCTTTACCAGTACGCCCTGATGGGGTCGCTCATGGCTTCGGCGATCTCTGGTCTGTCCGAGCCTCGGGTAGCTCTTTTGAATGTGGGGGAAGAGGAGATTAAGGGGAATGAGCAGGTACGGTTGGCCTCTCATCTCCTGGCTCAGTGCGAAACGGTAAACTACATCGGCTATATAGAAGGAAGTGACCTGTTTCGGGATGTCGCTGATGTGGTTGTTTGCGATGGGTTTGTGGGCAATGTTGCATTGAAAACCGGCGAGGGTGTTGCTGGCTTGCTGATTGATTTGATCGAGCAGGCCTTTACTCGTGGTGCCTACGGCCGGTTTGTTGGTTTCCTTGCTCGACCGATTATCGGGCGACTGTTGCGACTGATGGATCCTGCCCGTCATAACGGTGCCAGCCTGCTGGGTTTGCAGGGCGTGGTGATCAAGAGTCACGGCAATGCCAACGAACGTGCCATGCTGGCAGCCATTCGTCAGGCGGTTCGTGAAGTGGATATGGAAGTTCCCCAGCGCATCAACGAACGACTCGACGACCTGTTGGTATAGTCTACTGAGACTAAAGTCTGTCTGGCCCGGTGTCCTTTTTCGGGGATAATTGCGCCGGCTTATTACTAATAGCTAATCTCCCGAAACCCCTCATTTACGTTAAGATCCTGCTTATGAAATCTGCATTTATCTTTCCAGGACAGGGTTCCCAGTCTGTTGGCATGTTGTCTGAGGCTGCATCGGAATGGCCGATTGTTACCGAGACATTCTCCGAGGCATCTGCGGCATTGGGTTATGACCTTTGGCAGGTTTGCCAGAATGGTCCGTCTGAGGAGCTTAACCAAACAACCGTTACCCAGCCGGCGTTGCTGACAGCCAGCGTCGCGCTCTGGCGGCAATGGTGTCAGGCAGGTGGGCCTCGACCAGACTTTGTGGCTGGGCATAGCCTCGGCGAATACAGTGCGTTGGTGGTTGCCGAGAGTTTGGGGTTTGCTGAGGCGGTAAAACTTGTGCGCCTGCGTGGTGAACTCATGCAAGGCGCGGTGCCAGCGGGCGAGGGCAAGATGGCAGCGATTCTTGGTCTTGAGGATCAGGATGTCATTGCTGCGTGCGAGAGTGTCGCGCAAGGCGAGGTTGTTTCGGCGGTGAATTTCAATGCTCCGGGGCAAGTCGTTGTGGCCGGTTCTGCCGCCGCTGTCGATCGTGCCATTGAGGCATGCAAAGAGAAAGGTGCTCGTAAGGCCATGCCCTTGCCGGTGAGCGTGCCCTCACACTGTGCCTTGATGCGGGGAGCGGCGGACAAACTGGCTGACGCTCTGGAGGATGTATCGTTTAACGATGCTGTCATCCCGGTTGTTCAGAATGTTCATGCGACTGCCGAATCAGATGCTGTTACCCTGCGGGCGAACCTGGTGAAGCAACTCTATTCTCCCGTACTTTGGACAGATTCTGTACGCAAACTGGTGCAGGAAGGTGTGACAGTTGCGGCGGAGTGTGGTGCGGGCAAGGTTCTGGCAGGGCTCGCCAAACGCATTGATCGGAGTCTGGCGGTGAATAGCTTGGAAAAGCCAGAGTCATTCAATGCCGCCCTCGACGCATTCAACAAGTCTTAAACGATCGGAGCAATTCATGACGCTTGAAGGTAAAACTGCACTGGTGACGGGTGGTACCCGGGGTATCGGTAAAGCGATCGTTCACGCACTGGCCCGGCAAGGTGCGGAGGTTGTTGGCACAGCCACCAGCGCCGAGGGTGCCGAGAGCATCACCAAGGCCTTGAGCGATGCTGGCCTGAAAGGCTTTGGCATTGTGATGGACGTGGCCGATCCGGAAAGCATCGATGCCGGCCTGAAGGAAGTCATGGACAAGTCTGGTGCCCCGGTGATTCTGGTAAATAACGCCGGCATTACCCGGGATAATCTGCTGATGCGGCTGAAAGACGATGACTGGAGCTCGGTTCTCGAAACCAATCTGTCCAGTGTTTACCGCACCAGCAAGGCCGTGCTTAGGGGCATGGCGAAAGCCCGCTGGGGGCGAATTATCAATGTCAGTTCTGTGGTTGCCGGTATGGGGAATCCGGGGCAGGGCAATTACTGTGCTGCTAAGGCGGGTGTCGAGGGATTTACCCGTAGCCTGGCGAAGGAAATGTCCAACCGGGGTATTACCGCGAACTGCGTGGCGCCGGGCTTTATTGACACGGACATGACGAAAAAACTGGACGACCGTCAGCGCGAGGCTATGCTGGAAATCATACCGGCGGGGCGCCTGGGTGAACCCGAGGAGGTTGCTGCTGTTGTCGCATTCCTGGCGTCGGATGCGGCGGCCTATGTGAGTGGCGAAACCATTCACGTGAACGGCGGAATGTATATGGGATAACGGCGGATGAGGGCGCAAGCCCTTGTCACGCAAGATGTTTAACCGGATCCCTGCTTGTTTGCGGGTAGGGTTTACTCTAAACTTGCAGCACTAAAGTTGCTTGGTTGAAAAACAAAGTGAGGACATTATGAGTACAGTTGAAGAGCGCGTTAAGAAGATTGTTTGTGAACAGTTGGGCGTGAAAGAGTCCGAAGTTCAGAACACCTCTTCGTTTGTAGAGGACCTTGGCGCTGACTCACTGGACACCGTTGAGCTGGTGATGGCTCTGGAAGAGGAATTCGAGACTGAAATTCCTGACGAAGAGGCCGAGAAGCTGGCGACGGTTCAGGACGCAATCGACTACATTGTCGCGCATACCTGATAGCTCGCAGCTCTACTGAAGCCAGGCAGAAGCCGTCCTTTCGTTAGACTAAAGGGCGGCTTTTTTATTGCTTTGAAATCAGGTTCAATCAGTGCCCCACCCACATAGAACTTCAGGTGAAACGGGTTATGAGTAAACGACGGGTTGTCATCACCGGGCTGGGCATGTTGTCCCCGCTGGGAAATGACGTTGAGAGCTCCTGGGCAGGTATTCAGGCCGGGCGAAGTGGCATCGGCATGATTGACCGCTTTGATGCCTCCGATTACAACACGCGCATTGGCGGTGCGATCAAGGATCTGGATCTGGAACCATGGCTGTCGCCTAAGGATGCCAGAAAGCTGGATGCCTTTATTCATTACGGTCTTATCGCGGCACAGCAGGCCGTGGATGACAGCGGGTTGGGCGATTACGATCAGCTCGATAAAGAGCGGGCGGGAATAGCAATTGGTTCCGGCATCGGTGGGCTGGAATTCATTGAAAAGAATGTCCTTAGTATGGACAAGTCCGGCCCCCGAAAGGTATCTCCGTTCTTCGTACCGGCTTCTGTCATCAATATGATCTCCGGTAACGCCGGGATACGGTTCGGCTTCAAAGGGCCGAATATTGCGATCGTGACGGCCTGTACCACCGGTACCCACAATATTGGCTACGCAGCGCGAACCATTGCATACGGTGATGCGGATGTGATGCTCGCCGGTGGCTCGGAAATGGCCACTACGCGCACGGGTATTGCTGCATTCTCTGCGGCCCGGGCGCTTTCCACCCGCAACGACGAGCCGGAGAAAGCCAGCCGACCCTGGGACAAGGAGCGCGATGGCTTTGTACTGAGTGATGGTGCCGGTGTTGTGGTCCTCGAAGAGCTGGAGCACGCGCGGAAGCGGGGCGCCACCATTTATGGGGAAGTTGCCGGTTTCGGTATGAGCGACGATGCACACCATATTACGGCACCTCCCGAGAACGGCGAGGGCGCTGCTCGTTCCATGCAGGGCGCGCTTCGTGACGCCGGTATCTCGCCTGAGGATGTGGATTACATCAATGCCCATGGAACATCTACTCAGGTGGGCGATGTGGCCGAGGTGAAAGCGGTTAAGAGTGTGTTTGGTGATCACGCTGGCAAACTTGCCATGAGCAGCACCAAATCGATGACAGGGCACTTGCTCGGTGCTGCCGGTGCGGTTGAAGGTATCTTCTCGGTGCTTGCCATCCGGGACGGGGTGCTGCCTCCGACCATTAACCTCGACAATCCCGACGAGGGATGCGATCTGGATTTTGTCGCCAATCAGAGCCGCAAGGCGGATGTGCGGGTAGCGTTGTCTAATTCGTTTGGTTTCGGTGGAACCAACGGCACGTTGATTTTCAAACGCTACGAGGATTGACCTCGACGATGCTCAAGCTGTTCTGGGCAGATGAGGGCGGCCTGCCGGCCAATGATCGTGGGCTTGCCTACGGCGACGGGCTGTTTGAAACCATCCGCATGCGGGGCCGGCAGGGTGTCCTGCTCGGCCGCCATGTTGATCGTCTGACCCGGGATGCCGGCCGGCTTGGTATCCCGGTGTCGCGATCGGAGTTGGACAACATCTGCCGAGCGGCAGCCGAGCGCTACTCGGACGCCTTCAAGGGCGATGGTTGGATCCTAAAGCTGATGCTCACCCGGGGGGCAGGGGGGCGTGGCTACCAGCCGGATGCCAAGAGTCAGCCCCATGTGCTGGCTTCGGCGTCGGCATTGCCGGCGCAACCTGATTCCGCCGGCGTTTGCGTTGACTTTTCCCCTGTAACACTCACTGTGAATCCTTTCCTGGCGGGCATGAAAACCCTGAATCGTCTCGAACAGGTGATGGCAGCCAGGGACATTCAGGGCGATCGGTTTGAAATGCTGATGCTCGATGGGCATGGCCACCTGATTGAAGGCACCCGTACCAACCTTCTGGCCCGGTTTGATTCCGGCTGGGTTAGCCCACCCAAAGCCTCTTTGGCGGTCGCTGGTGTGCTGCGAGAATGGATTCTAGAGCGCCTGCGAACTCAGGGCGATTCTGTTGAGGAGCGTCATCTCGCGGCTTCCGATGTGTCAGGCCCGAAGTGCAGGGGACTGTTCCTGCTGAACAGTGTGTTGGGCGTGGTGCCGGTCAGTCAGGTTGCAGACCACCAGTTGCCAGTGTATAGCGGGCTTGCGACAATCTTCGACCCTAACGATCTACTGGAATAAAGCTTTTGTTCAAGAAGTTACTTATCGGCGTATTCAGCGCGGCCGTTCTGGCCGCCACCGGAACCGGCCTGTGGCTATGGCAGGGGTTAGACACACTCGAACAGCCCGTGGCTCTGGAGGAGCCCGTTCTGTTCAATGTTCCAAAGGGAACCGCATTTGCCCAGGTTGCTCGTCAACTGGAGCAGGAAGGGTTGGTGGAGCGAGACCTGTGGTTACGTATTCATGGTCGCCTTTTCCCCCAGGAGGCCCAGGTCAAGGCTGGTGAGTATGAGTTTACTCCGGGTATGACTGCCCGTGAGATGCTTTCGACCATGGTATCCGGCGATACCAAGCACTGGTCCGTGCAGTTTATCGAAGGCTGGACCTTTGCCGATATGAGGGCAGCCCTGGCCAGTCACGACCGATTAAAGAAGCTCACCACAGACTGGTCCGATGAGCAGATCATGGAAGCAGTGGGTGCCGAAGGTGAGCACCCTGAGGGCCGTTTTTTCCCGGATACGTACCTGTTCACCAGCTCAGAGTCGGATCTGGACCTGCTGCAGCGGGCGTTCGATACCATGACTGAGGTGCTGGCCGAGGAATGGGAAGCGAAAGAAGAGGGATTGCCGTACGACACGCCTTACGAAGCACTGATCATGGCGTCCATTGTTGAGCGGGAAACCGGCGTTCCCTATGAGCGTGAGCAGGTCGCTGGAGTATTTGTGCGCCGCTTGCAGAAGGGAATGCGCCTGCAGACAGATCCCACCGTCATTTATGGTATGGGTGACAACTATGAGGGCCGGATTCGAAGCCGCGACCTCAGGGCTTACACGCCCTACAACACCTATCGCATCAACGGCCTGCCGCCAACACCCATCGCCCTGCCGGGGCGCGGTGCCATTCACGCAGCGTTGAATCCGGATGATGGCAAAGCGCTTTATTTTGTTGCCCGCGGTGATGGCACCCACAAGTTTTCCCGTACCTTGTCTGAACATAATAAAGCCGTTCGCGAGTTTCAGCTCAATCGTCGGGAGGATTACCGTTCTTCACCCGCAGTCCAGAAAGAGGATGACGGTGCTAACGGAGACGCAGGATGAGTCGGCGCGGGCTGTTTATTACGTTTGAGGGCACTGAAGGGGTAGGCAAGTCCACTCAGTTGGCCAATGCTGCCGCCACGCTTGAGTCTCTGGGAGTGGATTTCATTCAGACCCGGGAGCCGGGCGGAACGCCCATGGCGGAATCGATTCGGGAGTTGTTGCTGGCCCCGCGGGACGAGCCTGTTAATGAAACCACCGAACTCCTGCTGATGTTTGCGGCCCGGGCCCAGCATTTACACACCCGGATATTGCCGGCTCTGGAGCGCGGACAGTGGGTGTTGTGCGATCGTTTCACCGATGCCACGTTTGCCTATCAAGGCGGCGGCCGGGGTGTGAGCGAAGACAGGATTGCCCAGCTTGAAACCCTGGTGCAGGGAGAGGTCCGACCGGATCATGTTGTGCTTCTGGACGCGCCCGTCGAAACGGGTATGGCCCGGGCTCGAAAACGCGGCGAACTTGACCGTTTCGAGCAGGAGGCGGTGGCTTTTTTCGAGCGAATTCGCGACACCTACCGTCGCCGGGCCGGTGACGATCCTCGCCGTTATCACATTGTTGACGCGAGCTCACCACTGGAAACCGTCACGACTCAGGTTAGGGACCTGATGTGCAAGTTCCACGCTGATCTGCTTTAATTTCAACCATATTCTCTGAATTTGGGGTTGCGTGACGTCTATGCTTGATGCCCAGTTGGTGAAATTGCCGGTTGCCGCTCAAAAGCACCACCATGAACATCATCAGGTGGTCGTAGGTGTCCAGGGTACCGCTGACCTTAATGTTGAAGGGACCGGTTCTCGCCTCGATACCTGGAATGCGTGCCTGGTACCGACGGAGGCGACCCATGATTACTGCGGTGACAGCCAGAATCACGTGCTTGTGATTAATCTGGATCCGCAACTGCCACAGCTCAGCTCTCCCGCTCACGGTGATTACGAATCTCTCGCGCCATTATTCGAGCGTCCGCGAGCCCTGGTCATGGACAGCAAAATGCAGGGGCTGGTTCAGTTCGCCGCCGGGGAAATCGATCGTTCACCCGCCAACATGCCCATGCAGCGGCATCTGGCAGCAAGCATACTGCACTGTATGGCCGATCGTCTCAGTGAAAACCGGGAGGCTCCGGTTCATCGCAAGGCCATACAGCCCGGCGCAATCCGACGATACATCCTCGAGAACCTGCATCGAAAAATCACCGTCAAGGACCTGGCGGGTGTTGCCTGCCTCAGTGTCAGTCGGTTTCATGAATTATTCCGGGCAGCGACCGGTGTGACTCCTCATCAGTTTATCCTGCAGACTCGCCTGGATCAGGCGACCAAGCTGCTGGTGTCCTCATCCCTTTCCGTTTCGGAAGTCAGCTATCACACGGGATTTTCATCCCACAGTGCATTAACGAATGCCCTGCGAAAGCAGCGGGGAACGACCCCGACAAAATTGCGATTTGGTGAAAAAGCAGCCTGATTCCGTGGGTTACCGGCTTTTGGGAAAATTTCGCAAAAGAATCGTAGGATTTTGTAACCCCCGGTTTTGCATGAGTCAGTAAGTTAGTCGGTCCTGAAACTTCAGGATGTCGGATACGCGTCACCCACGGGTGGCCGTTCTCTGGTTGTCCCTCTCGTCCTGTTTGTCACCAGGGCGCAGGCGGAGAGCCCTTGGAATGCCAACAAAAAACACAACCCAGACTAGCGCATGGGGAGAAAACCAAAATGATTGGAAATAGTGTTGGAATAAGTATCACGTTTATCGCCTACATCTTGTTGATGCTGGGTGTTGGCTATGTGGCGTGGAAACGCACATCTAACTTGTCGGACTACATCCTCGGTGGCCGCAGTCTTGGTCCGATGCCTTCGGCGATCAGTGCCGGTGCGTCCGATATGAGTGGCTGGTTGCTGCTGGGCCTTCCGGGCTACGCCTATGCCGCCGGCTATGAGGCCATCTGGATTGCTGTTGGTCTTCTGGCAGGTACCTGGCTGAACTGGCTGTTTGTGGCCAGCCGCTTGCGTACCTACTCGCAGGCTGCCGGTGATTCCCTGACTCTGCCGTCCTATTTCGAGAACCGTTTTCACGATAACAGCCGCATCCTGCGGGTGGTTTGTGCCTTCTTCATTCTGATGTTTTTCCTGTTTTACACCAGCTCTGGCCTGGTTGCAGGCGGCAAGCTGTTTGAGACGGTGTTCGGCCTGGACTACACCGTGGCGGTTATCGTGGGCACCATTGCGGTGGTTTCCTACACCTTCTTCGGTGGTTTCCTGGCGGTTACCTGGACCGACGTTATTCAGGGCCTGCTGATGTTTGCTGCCTTGCTGCTGGTGCCCATCATGGCAATCAACGCCGATGGTGGCTGGGGCGCGGCGACCGCGGCCATGGAAGCCAAGAACCCCGAGTTCCTGGATGCCTGGACTGATACTGACGGTAATGCACTGGGTGTTCTGGCTATTTTGTCTCTGCTGGGCTGGGGTCTGGGCTACTTTGGTCAGCCCCACATCCTGGCGCGTTTCAAGGCGATCCGTAGCGAAGACGACGTACCGGCAGCCCGCCGCATTGCGGTTACCTGGAGTGGTTTTGGTCTGCTGGGCGCACTGCTGTGTGGCTTTGCGGCGATTGGCTATTTTGAAACCCCGCTGGAAGACGGTGAGCGTGCGTTTATGCTGCTGGTGGATGCCCTGTTCCACCCGGTCATCGCCGGTATCCTGCTGGCTGCGATCCTCGCGGCGATCATGAGTACTGCGGACTCCCAGCTACTGGTGTCCTCTTCAGCTTTGGCTGAAGACTTCTACAAGGCGCTGTTCCGCAAGGAGGCGTCCCAGGAAGAGCTGGTTTGGGTTGGGCGTCTTGCTGTGGTGGGTATTGCCATCATCGCCTGTATCCTCGGCCTGAATCCGGACAGTAAGGTTCTGGAGCTGGTGTCCTATGCCTGGGCAGGCTTTGGTGCTGCATTCGGTCCGGCGCTGATCCTGTCGCTGTTCTGGCGTGGCATGACTCGCAACGGCGCCCTGGCCGGTATCATTGTCGGTGGGGCGACCGTTGTGATCTGGGGCAACATGTCCGGTGGTATCCTGGACCTGTACGAGATCATTCCGGGCTTCCTGTTCGCCACCATTGCGATCGTGGTTGTCTCCAAGTTTGGTGACGAGCCGCATGCGAAGATCCTGGAAGGTTTTGATAAGGCCATCAAGGCCCGCTATCACAACCTGCCGTAAGCGGTGGGACCGAGCCCGGTGACTACCGGGTTTCGGCCGCTAACCTTAAAAGCCCCCGTCAGCAATGGCGGGGGCTTTTTTCTTGCCCGGCAACCCGGTGTTATACATAAGTCGAAGCCGTGACCTTGTGGCTGGCAGTCGTTTCGCCAAACCGCTAACGTGATAAAGACGTAGGACGTGTCCCGAAATAACTATAACCATTTGAGGATTAAGGCTTATGAATACCAAGAGTCTGAGCAGGACTGCTCTGGGGGTGGTCGCAGCCGCCGCCGTATCGTTTTCCTCCGGCCTTCAGGCCGAAGGCAATTACGTCATGGGTACCGCGACCACCGGCGGCACTTACTACCCCGTTGGTGTGGCCATCTCCACCCTGGTGAAGGTCAAGCTGGAGCCGCAGACCAACATCTCGGTGTCGGCCATCAGCTCCGCCGGTTCCGGAGAAAATCTGAAACTCATGGACGAAGGCCAGATCCAGTTCGGCATCTTGCAGGGCCTCTACGGCGCTTACGCGTGGAACGGCACCGGTCCTGTAGCCAAGGCTTACAAGGACCTGCGCTCGGTCTCCATGCTGTGGCAAAACGTGGAGCATTTTGTGGTCCGCAACTCCATGGTTGAGTCCGGCACCATCTCCGATATGACCAACCTGTACGATGAAAGCTTCTCCATCGGTGCCCGCAATTCCGGCACTGAAGGCTCTGGCCGCTTTATCCTGGGCAAGCTGGGGGTCGATCTCGAGCAGGTGGACCTTGCCTACCTGGGCTACGGCCCCAGTGCCGATGCCATGCAGAATGGCAACATTGACGGCATGAACATTCCGGCAGGTGTGCCGGCCTCGGCCGTGACCCGTGCCTACGCTAACCTGGCTGATGAGATCACCACCCTGGACTTCACCGCCGAGCAGCTGGCGGAGGTTAACAGTGACTTTGAGCTGTGGACCCCGTACACCATTCCGGCCGGCACCTATCCGAACCAGGACAAGGACATCAACACCATCGCCCAGCCCAACATTATGGCGGTCCGTGCGGATGTCTCCGAGGAGGATGTGTATCAGATCACCAAGACGATCTATGCCAACCTGCCGTTCCTGAACAACATCCATCCGGCCACCAAGGCGATGGCCCTGGAGAAGGCGATTACCGGCCTGCCCATGCCACTGCATCCGGGGGCTGCCCGTTTCTACCGTGAACAGGGCCTTGAGATCCCTGAGCGACTGATTGCGGAGTAATCGTGGCGGAGCCATCAACGGGCGAACCTCTGTCTGAGGTTCGCGACGAAAGCGCGAGCGATGCCAGCGAGCGCCTTGATCACCGGCTGTTAGGGCCGGTGATTTTTGGTTTGGCCATCGCCACCTCGCTGATCCACCTGTATTTCAACACGGTGTCCACGCTATCGGAGCTGTGGACATCGGCGCTTCACTTTGGCCTGTTCGGTCTTATCTGTGCGTTAACCACGCCAATGCTGAAGGCGCGCTCGGTATCCGGCCAGCGGTTGGTGCTGGGTGTGGATGTGGTGCTCGGGCTGACCGCGCTGGCCTGTGCCGTCTACCTGATGCTGTTCGAGAACGCGTTGTATGAGCGTGGTGTGACCTTCAGCACCGCGGACTGGATTTTCTCCATTGCTGCCGTCTTGCTGATACTGGAATTCGCCCGCCGCACCGTGGGCTGGTTTATCCCGGTACTGTGTATTCTGGCGCTGTCCTATGTGGCCTGGTGGGGGCAATATGTGGACGGCATTTTCAATTTCCCGGGCCTGACCTGGGAGACCGTCTTGTTCCGGTCCTACATCGGGGGGCAGGGCATGCTCGGGTCCATCGCCCGCATCTCCTGGACCTACGTTTTCATGTTTATCCTGTTCGGGGCTTTCCTGGTGAAATCCGGTGCGGGGGATTTCATCATTGAACTGGCCCGCTGCGCGGCTGGCCGGTTTGTCGGGGGGCCGGGCTTTGTTGCCGTGTTCTCGTCCGGGTTGATGGGCTCGGTCTCAGGCTCCAGTGTCGCCAATACCGTGTCTACCGGCGTGATTACCATTCCTCTGATGCGCAAGGCCGGCTTTCCGCCGCGTTTCGCCGCAGGAGTCGAAGCTGCCGCTTCCACGGGTGGCCAGCTGATGCCACCGGTGATGGGGGCCGGGGCCTTTATCATGGCGTCCTACACCCAGGTGTCCTACCTGACGATTATTTCGGTCGCGGCCTTGCCGGCACTGCTGTATTTCCTGTCGGTCGCTATGTTTGTTCGGATCGAGGCCAAGCGCAGCCACGCCATCAAACTGGAAGATGATGACGCGCCCACTTTGAAAGAGGTGCTCAAGGACGGCTGGCACTTTCTGTTGCCGCTGGTGGTCCTGGTGGCTGCCCTCGTCTACGGCTTCACGCCAACCTACGCGGCGGGCATTGCCATCCTGTCGGTGATTGTGGCGTCCAGGCTGTCCAGGCATCCGATGGGGCCTAAGGACATCCTGGACGCACTGGTTATGGGGGCCCGGAATATCACCACCACGGCCATTCTGCTGATCACCGTTGGTCTTATCGTGATGGTGGTGTCTACCACCGGTATCGGTAATACCTTCTCGATCATGATTACGGACTGGGCCGGAGGCAGCCTGCTGATCACCATCGTTCTGGTGGCGCTGGCGTCGCTGATCCTTGGCATGGGTTTGCCGGTGACCGCAGCCTATATCGTGCTGGCGACGCTGTCTGCGCCGGCCATCTACAATCTGATTGCCCAGAGCCAGTTGCTGGATATGGTGATGAACGGCAACCTGCCGGAGCAGGCCAAGTCGATCTTCATGCTGGTGGCGCCGGACAAAATGGAGTTGCTGAATGCGCCGATGGACCGTGCCACCGCCGAGCAATTGCTGGCGTCGGTGCCGGATACCTTCAGCAATCAGCTGCTGGAGCAGGCGCTGTCGCCGGCAATCCTGTCCATGGCACTGGTGGCGGCACACATGATCATTTTCTGGCTGTCCCAGGATTCCAACGTGACGCCCCCGGTGTGCCTGACTGCCTTTGCCGCGGCGGCCATTGCCGGCACACCGCAGATGCGCACCGGTTTCACCGCCTGGAAGCTGGCCAAGGGGTTGTACATCGTGCCTCTGCTGTTCGCCTATTCCCCGTTGATTACCGGCGATTTTGACCAGATGTTGCAGGTGTTCTGCTTCGCGCTGCTGGGCATCTACGCCATCGTCGCCGGGCTGGAAGGCTACCTGGAGCATCCGCTCAACCCAGTGGTTCGGGTGCTGATGTTCCCCATTGGTTTGCTTATGCTGTGGCCCCATGGTCAGGTCCTGCTGGACGTCACCGGTTTGGTGATTTTCATCATCGCGTTCGTGTGGAGCAGCCGCCAGAGTGGGCGACTGTCCCGGCCGGCCGTCACGTAACGGAACCCGACTATGACCCTGATCGAGGTTCTGGCGCTGCTTGCGCTGGGTGGCATCGCCGGCTTCATCAATGTGCTGTCGGCGGGAGGCTCGATGCTGACGCTGCCACTGCTGATGTTCCTTGGGTTACCACCCCAGGTGGCGAACGGCACCAATCGGGTGGCGATTACCCTGCAGAGCATAACCGCCGTGGGCAGCTTCTACCGTATGGGCCACGGCAACCTGATGGTCAGTCTGTTCCTGGCGGTTCCGGCGATCCTGGGATCGCTTCTGGGCGCCTGGGTTGCCACCTGGGTGCCGGACGCCGTGTTTGAGATGGTGCTGGTGTCGGCAATGATTGGCGCGTCGGTATTCATGCTGCTGCCTCAGCCATCCCTGAATACCCGACCTTTGACCACCGAGCGGCTGAGCCCTGCCATCTACCTGGCGATGTTTTTCGTGGGTATGTATGGCGGCTTCATCCAGGTGGGGGTTGGGGTGCTGTTCATCGTGGTGCTTTACCACATGCTGAAGATCGACCTGCGCCAGGTAAACGTGCTCAAGGTGTCCATCGTGCTGCCGTTTACCTTCG
Source organism: Marinobacter sp. F4216 (assembly GCF_019931195.1). Lineage (GTDB taxonomy): Bacteria > Pseudomonadota > Gammaproteobacteria > Pseudomonadales > Oleiphilaceae > Marinobacter > Marinobacter suaedae. The sequence continues at coordinate 456,208 of NZ_JAIOUO010000002.1, forward strand.
CTGCGCTGCTGGTATTCGCCTTTAACGACCAGGTGCGTTGGAGCGTGGGGCTGACCCTCGCCGTTGGCAATGTCACCGGTGCCTTTGTGGCTACCCGGGTCAATATGAGCAAGCAGGGCGCGCGCTGGGTCAAGGCCATTACTCTGGTCATGGTGGTGGCCATTCTACTGCGACTGATTCTGTACTGATGTTCGACGAGTGAGGTGTATAACAATGAAGGCAATGGTTATTGAAGAGTTTGGCGGCCCGGAGGTGTTCGTCGAGCGTGAGGTGGATACCCCCGAACCGGCCGAGGGCCAGGTTCGCATCAAGGTGGTGGCCTCCAGTGTCAATCCGCTGGAAACCAAGATCCGCTCCGGGCTGGTCAAGACCGGCCCGGCCATGCCGGCGATCCTGAATGGTGATGTGTCTGGCATCGTCGACAAGCTCGGGCCGGGGGTGACCGGCTTCGCCGAAGGCGATGAGGTCTTTGGCTGTGCCGGCGGGGTGAAGGGCTGGCAGGGCGCCCTGGCCGATTACATGATTGCCGATGCGCGCGTGCTGGGTAAGCGCACCCCCGCGATGCGGTTGCCACTGAACGAGTGCGCGGCTCTGCCGCTCGTATTCCTGACTGCCTGGAGCGCCCTGGTGGATCGGGCCCAGATCCAGCCCGGCGAACACGTGTTGATTCATGCCGGCACCGGCGGGGTGGGCCACGTCGCCATCCAGATCGCCAAGTACATGGGCGCCCGAGTAGCAACCACGGTGTCCAGCGAAGAAAAAGCCGAACTGGCCCGGGGTCTGGGTGCTGACGACATCATCTTCTACAAGGATGAGACGGTGGAGGAGTACAAGCAGAGACTTACCGGCGGCAAGGGCTTCAGCCTGGTGTTTGACACCGTTGGAGGCGTGAACCTTGACCGGTCCATCGAGGCCACGGCGGTGAATGGACGTCTTTGCTCGATCAATACCCGCTCGAGCCACGATCTCAGTCTGATGCACGCCAAGAGCCTGACCCTACACGTGATTTTCCGCTCCATCGCGCTGCTGCACGGTATAGGCATGGACGATCAGCCACGGTTGGTGAAGGCTCTGTGCGACCTGCTGGTGCAGGGCAGGGTCAAGCCACTGCTGGACAGTCATCGGTTCCGGTTTACCGAGATCGGCGAAGCCCATCGGCTGATCGAGTCGGGCCAGGCGGTGGGCAAGATTCTGCTCGAACGCTGAGTTCTTGCGGCCATAAAAAAACGCCAGCCCGGAGGCTGGCGTTTTCGAGGTTTAACCCTGAAAGGTCTTAAGCGACAGTCGCCTCAGACGCCTTCTTGGTGTACTCCTCCATCTGGTCGAAGTTGAGATACTTGTAGATCTCTTTCGACATGCTGTTCAGGTCCTTCGCGTACTCCATGTACTCCGCCGGGCTCGGCAGCTTACCCAGTACCGCACCGACCGCAGCCAGTTCCGCAGAGGTCAGGTACACGTTGGCACCATCACCCAGACGGTTCGGGAAGTTACGCGTAGAGGTGGACAGAACGGTTGACTTCGGCGCTACACGAGCCTGGTTACCCATACACAGGGAGCAGCCCGGCATCTCGGTGCGAACACCAGCAGTGCCGTAGGTGTTGAAGTAACCTTCTTCCATCAGCTGAGCCTGATCCATCTTGGTCGGCGGGGACATCCACAGACGGGTGCTCAGGGCGCCCTTGTGCTGTTCCAGCAGCTTACCAGCGGCACGGAAGTGACCAATGTTGGTCATGCAGGAACCGATGAACACTTCGTCGACCTTGTCGCCAGCCACTTCGGACAGGAACTTGGCGTCGTCTGGATCGTTCGGGCAGCAAACGATCGGCTCTTTGATGTCGGCCAGATCGATTTCAATTACGTGAGAGTACTCTGCGTCCTTGTCGGCACGCATCAGCTTCGGATCCTTCAGCCACTCTTCCATCTTCTGGGCGCGACGCTCCAGAGTACGTGGGTCGCCGTAACCTTCGGCAATCATCCAGCGCAGCATGGTGATGTTGGAACGCAGGTACTCGGCCACAGACTCTTCAGAGAGGTTGATGGTACAACCGGCCGCAGAGCGCTCAGCAGACGCGTCAGACAGCTCGAACGCCTGCTCAACGGTCAGGTGCTCAAGGCCTTCGATTTCCAGGATGCGACCAGAGAACTCGTTGATCTTGCCTTTCTTCTCAACGGTCAGCATGCCCTGCTTGATGCCGTACAGTGGAATCGCGTGTACCAGGTCACGCAGGGTGATGCCCGGCTGCATCTCGCCCTTGAAGCGAACCAGAACGGATTCCGGCATATCCAGCGGCATAACGCCGGTGGCGGCTGCGAAGGCAACCAGGCCAGAGCCTGCCGGGAAGGAAATGCCCATCGGGAAACGGGTGTGGGAGTCACCACCGGTACCTACCGTGTCCGGCAGCAGCATGCGGTTCAGCCAGGAGTGGATGATGCCGTCACCCGGACGCAGGGCGACACCACCACGGGTCTGGATGAAGTCCGGCATGGTGTGCTGCATTTCAACGTCAACCGGCTTCGGATAGGCCGCAGTGTGACAGAAAGACTGCATAACCAGGTCAGACTGGAAGCCCAGACACGCCAGGTCTTTCAGCTCGTCACGGGTCATCGGGCCGGTGGTGTCCTGGGAACCAACGGTGGTCATCTCAGGCTCACAGTAGGTGCCCGGACGAACGCCCTGGTCTTCTTCCAGGCCGCAGGCCTTACCAACCATTTTCTGGGCCAGGGTGAAGCCCTTGGTGCCGGCTTCAGGATCCTTCGGCAGACGGAAGGTGTCCGTAGCGCCCAGACCCAGTGCTTCGCGGGCCTTGTTGGTCAGGCCACGACCGATGATCAGCGGGATACGGCCACCGGCCTGAACTTCGTCCAGGATCACGTCGGACTTGAAGCCGAACTCAGAGATGGTCTCGCCAGCTTCGTTCAGAATCTTGCCGTCATACGGGCGGATCTCGATGATGTCGCCCATGTTCATGTCGTCGACCGGTGCTTCGAAAACCAGGGCACCAGCGTCTTCCATGGTGTTGAAGAAGATCGGGGCAACCTTGTTACCGATACAGACACCACCGGCACGCTTGTTGGGCACGCCCGGGATGTCTTCGCCGAAGTACCACAGTACAGAGTTGGTACCGGATTTACGGGAAGAACCGGTGCCCACTACGTCACCCACGAAGGCAACCGGCAGGCCCTTGGACTGGATTTCTTCGATCTGCTTGATCGGGCCGGTGACGCCTTGCTCTTCCGGAGTCAGGCCGTCACGCTCCATCTTGTACATGGCGCGGGCGTGCAGCGGGATGTCCGGGCGGGACCAAGCATCCGGAGCCGGAGACAGGTCGTCGGTGTTGGTTTCACCGGTGACCTTGAACACGATCATCTTCATGCTCTCGGGCACAGCTTTCTTGTTGGTGAACCACTCAGCGTTGGCCCAGGATTCCATGACGGACTTGGCAACAGCATTGCCGGCGTCCATCTTGTCCTTCACGTCGTTGAAGGCGTCGAACATCAGCAAGGTTTTCTTCAGCTGCTTGCCGGCCAGCTCGGCCAGTTCGGCGTCGTCCAGCAAATCAACCAGAGTGGCGATGTTGTAGCCACCCTGCATCATGCCAAGAAGCTCAACCGCTTTTTGCTTGTTCACCAGGGGAGAGCTAGCCTCACCTTTAACGATGGCGGTCAGGAAAGCGGCCTTCACGTATGCAGCTTCGTCAACGCCCGGCGGGATACGGTTTTCGAGAAGGTAAACCAGGGTTTCCTCTTCACCGGCTGGCGGGTTCTTCAACAGCTCAACCAGAGCTGCGGTCTGCTCCGCATTCAGGGGCTTGGGAGGAATTCCCAGGGCTTCACGTTCGGCAACGTGTTCACGATATGCTTCTAACACGATTTGGACCCTCATCAGTTGGAATGTCCCGCATTCGGGGCAGCCATGCCCGGCGGGAGTTTATATGGCAGAAAAGCCTTAAACTGGCGCCGCATTCTATAGGAAACCCCTTATAAAGTTAAGTTGGACAGCGGTCGGAGTCTTCTGCTATGTGCGTTATACTCCCGCACCCTGTTAGATCGCCCGGGAATGACAATGACCACAGCACTTCAAGAGATTCACGACTTCCTTCCTTGCAGAACGCCTCAGCAATGGATCGATAATGCGCTGGCCCATCAGGACCTGTTGCTCATCGACCATGCCCACTGTGAGAAGAAAGCGGCATCGACGGCACTGAGTCTGATGTACCGCTACGTGGATAACACCGATTTGCTGAATAAAATGTCACGACTGGCGCGTGAAGAGCTAAGGCACTTCGAGCAAGTGCTGGCGATCATGAAAAAACGAGGCGTAACCTACGACCATCTCACGCCGGCCCGCTATGCCGCGGGCCTGAGGGAATTGGTGCGCAAGGAGGACCCGGGCAGGCTGGTGGATGTGCTGATCGTGGGGGCAATCATCGAGGCGCGTTCCTGCGAGCGTTTTGCCGCTCTAGCGCCGTATCTGGATGAGAAGCTTGCCGATTTCTACAACAGTTTGCTGAAATCCGAGGCCCGTCACTATCAGGATTATCTGAAGCTGGCGGAGCAGGCTAACGGTGGTGCCGTCGAAGACCGTGTGGCCGAGTTTCTGGCTGTTGAGCATCAACTTATCACCGAGCCTGATACGGAATTCCGTTTCCACAGTGGGCCGGTGAACTAGCTCAGAGCTGGCGACACAAGTCCATCCACGCATCGATACCGGCACTGCGGTATTTCTGCTTGTGCAGAATGAAGTAAAACTGGCGGTCAAACTTCCGGTGCTCTGGGGCCGCCAGTTGTATCAGGCTGCCCCGTTTGAAGGCATCTTCCAGAACGACCCGTGACAGGCAGCCAATCCCCAGATTATTCTCCACGGCTCGTTTGATGGCCTCGGTGTGCTCCAGCTCCAGCAGAATGTTCAGGTCCGATAGCAGTCCGTGCATGCCCCGCTCAAAGCTCTGGCGGGTGCCGGAGCCCTGCTCGCGCATGACCCAGGTAGCCTCACGCAGATCGTTGTCTGTCAGGTTTTTCTTGCTGGCCAGCGGGTGATCCGGAGAGCAGAAAATTACCAACTCGTCGTCCCGCCAGGGCAGTACCTCCAGTTCCGATGAGTGCAGCTCGCCTTCGATCAGGCCGATGTCGAGTTCGAAGTCACTGACCCGTTGTGCAATCGTGCGGGTATTGGCGACCTCCAGCGACACCTTAGGGTGGGTGGGGGTGCTCATGTATTGCGCCATGACCCCAACCGCCAGGTAGTTGCCGATGGTCAGCGTTGCGCCGACCTTCAGGGCTCCCACCTCGGAATGCTTGCTGAACGCTTGCTCCAGCTCATTGGCCTGGGCAAGCACAGCTTCGACTTTCGGGCGATACAGGCGGCCCAGTTCATTCAGTTGTAAGCGCTTGCCAACCCGGTCAAACAGCTGGATATCGAACTGGTTTTCGAGCTCCTTGAGGGCGCTGCTGGCGGCTGACTGGGACATGGCCAGGGATTCGGCAGCCCGGGTGATGTTCTGGAAATGCGCAGCGGCCAGAAAGACTTCAAGTTGCCGGAAGCTGTATCTCATGGAGTACCTGTTGGTTATTGGCGCTTTTCAATCGCTTTATATCGAAAAAAGCGAATAAGGTTATGTGAATATCCCATTTTATGGATAGGTTAGCGGTGGGTTAAACTTTGCGCAATTGAAAGTTACCACTCTTTCGCGATAAGCGATCCGGACAGGCACGAGGCGTAAATGAGCAATCTGATGAAAGAAACCGTCACCAGCGTCCATCACTGGAACGACACTTTGTTCAGTTTCAAGACCAGCCGGGATCCTGGTTTCCGTTTCAAGAACGGCCACTTTGTGATGATTGGCCTGGAAACCGATGGCAAGCCGCTGATGCGCGCCTACAGTATCGCCAGCGCTAATTACGAAGAAGAGCTTGAGTTCTTTTCCATCAAGGTACCTGACGGCCCGCTGACATCCCGCCTGCAAAAGATCCAGGTCGGCGACCAGATTCTGGTCAGCCGTAAACCAACCGGGACTCTGGTGCTGGACAACCTTCTGCCGGGCAGGAACCTGTGGCTGATCAGCACTGGCACTGGTCTTGCGCCATTCATGAGCATTATCAAGGACCCGGAAGTGTATGAGGCCTTCGATAAGGTCATTCTCACTCACGGTGTCCGATACGTGTCAGAACTGGCCTATCAGGATGAAATTGAAGAGCTGCCCCAGAATGAGTTCTTTGGTGAAATGGTCGACGGTAAGCTTCTCTATTATCCCACTGTGACCCGGGAGGCATTCCGCACTCAGGGGCGTCTGACCGATGCCATGGAAACCGGGAAAATCACCCGGGACCTCGGGCTGCCAGCGTTTGACGTCAATAATGACCGCTTCATGATCTGCGGAAGCCCAAGCATGCTGAAGGACACCTGCGCCATTCTGAACAATATGGGGTTCAAGGAAGCTCGTGGCGGTGACATGGGGCACTATGTGATTGAGCGGGCGTTTGTAGAGCAGTGATCCCGGCCTCAATCAATGGCGTAGGCAACCTGGTTTCGGCCTTCGGATTTTGCCTGGTAAAGAAGGGCATCTGCCCTGGCGTAGATTTCTGTCGGCGTGCTGATGGCTGAGCCGGGTTTGAGCATGATCAGTCCGAAACTGGCGGTTATCACGCCGTCCGGATTGGCCTTATGGGGTATGCCGAGGTCGGCAATGGCCTGACGCAGTTGCTCGACAAAGGGCACTGCCTTGTCGATGGGCTGATCCATGTTCAGCAGCACACCAAATTCCTCGCCTCCCAGTCGGAACAGCAGATCTTTCTTCCGTTTCAGGACTTCGTGCAAGTGATGGCTTACCTGCTGAAGCGCCCGGTCTCCTGCCTGGTGACCGTGGGTGTCGTTGTACGTCTTGAAATTGTCGAGGTCGAACATGCAGAAGGCGAGGGGGCAGTCTTGCCTCTGGTGATGGGCAAGTTCTTCTTCGAGGACCTGATTGAAATGTCGGCGGTTGAAACAGCCGGTCAGTTCGTCGGTGATCGACAGCTCGCTCAACTTGTGATTCAAATCTTCAAGCTCCATGGTGCGGAGCCTGACTTCTTCTGTCAGTTTACTGTTCAGTGCCAGCTGGGCCGAACGTGCCGTTTGCTCTGCTTTCAGTTTTTCCGCTTTGAGGGTGTTCATCTGGTCGGCAAGGCCTATGCCGAGCAGCAGAACCTGCAGGCTTGCTCCAATCTGAATTCCATACTCGGTGAGAAAATTAGGGGCCATCAAGCCGAGCAGGTGCAAGTAGTAGATGGTGGTTCCGGCACCCAATGCCGCGTAGGCCACGATAAAAAATCGAGCCGGACCCGACCCCTGCCTTATCAGCAGCAAGTTGGTAGCTACGACAATAATTTGAGTGAGTGTGCCGGCAACAAACCAGCTGGCAAAGGACAGGGCGTAGTAGCCCAGCAAAGGAAGAATAATCAGCAGCGAGTTGAGCGCTACCGGTATCCAGTTGGCGAGATACAGCCAGCGAGGCGTGAGTTGTCTGACATTCAGGTACCCGATTGCGAAAAGGCTGAATGCGGCGTGGCTCAGCAAGGCAATGACGGCCAGAATCTGGTTGTTCAGGTCGGGAGAGTTGGGCCAGAGGTACTGAAAAGCATAGCCACGGAAAACAAAACCCCACGCGAGAATACCGGACGTTAAAAGTACATACCGTAAAAAGCCTGGTTGTCTTGTGAAGACGGCGAGAAAGAGGTTGTAGAGCATCAAGGCTCCCAACGTCCCGAAGAGAAAGCCAAATACCATGCCATCTTTTTGCAGTTGGGCGTCATGGGCCTCGGGTGACCGGAGCGTGGGCGTGAGCGTTTCATGCAGTCCGTCATGGGTGGTTTGTCGCATGAAAATGGTTACCCGCTCGCCGGGCCCAATTTCCAGCGGTTGACTCACGGTACGGGTTTTTCCCTGCCGGCTATGGAAGGGGCGGCGATCACCCGTTAGAACGACTTCGGTCGACCCATTACTCCGGACGACGTAGAAATCCAGGTAATCCACCAATACGCTGCCGGAATCCAGAATGGTATTCAGGCTCTGGCCTGTTTGGTTCAAAAGGCTGACTCGAAGCCAAAAAGCGCTCGATGTGAATTGTGGTGGTAGATCCTTGGCTCCCAACGGTCTCCATGGATGCTGATTGTTCTGAAGTGCTGCAAATTGCAGTATGCCGGAGGGATCCTCAAGAACATCGCTCCGGAGGCCGAGCGCCAGAGAGTCGAAGTCTGGGTTGCTGATAATGACCTCTCCTGCGTGGAGGGAGGGCGCTATGAGGGACAGCAGGGCCCATAGAACGCAGGTAAAAAACGTACAACCGGATCGTTTATTATTTTTCATTCGAAGGCCTTAGGCCTGAGATTCCACAATCAATAGGTGGGTATCCTAATTCAGTTTCGACTCGGTTAGTCAGTTCGGTCGCGAAATTACACAAAGTTTTAAAGTTTACAAAGTGTTGTTGGTAAGGTTCGGCCGCAGGTTATTAGCCCAAGGGAGGGCTCTTTGTGGGGGGGAGGCGTGTATGATGGTGCGCTTTGACTGTCTGGAGAGTCGTTATGTTTCAGCTTGAGATTGAGCCCCGTTTCTGTGATACCGACGCCTTGGGTCACATCAGCAATACCGCCTTTCCCGTCTGGTTTGAGCAGGCACGCAGGCCCATCTTTGAGATCTTTCACCCGAGTCTGGATGTGAAAACCTGGCCGCTCATCATCGCCCGGATCGAGCTGGATCTGCTGGCCCAGAGTTATTGGCACATGCCGGTGGAGGTGCGGACGGGCATCGGCAAGATTGGCAATTCATCGTTCAATGTCGTTCAGGAGGCATGGCAGGATGGCAAGCAGATTGCCCGAGGCACGGCGGTAATGATTCATTTCGATTACACCAACGAAAAAGCGCTGCCGATCCCGGATGATATTCGTGAAAAACTCGTCCAACACCTCGTTGCCTGAGGTTTTGTCCATGCGCTCAGCGGCTGGCTGAGCGCAGTTCCCGCAGTAATTCATCGCCGGCCCAGCGGCGCCGGCTCTGTTCGCAGGCATGGACCAGCTCTGTCAGGCGTTGGTTTGCCGGCGCCTTCTTCCCCAGAGAATTGGCCAGTTTCACCACTTCGCCGTTAATCCAGTCCACTTCCGTTGGACGCCCTGCCTCAAGATCCTCCCACATCGATGAGCGAGCGATAGGGTCGATGGCCAGCATTTTCTGGGCAACCCTCTGGAACAGCCAGTTGGGAAGGCTCATCACCTTCGGGATCAGTGACATGGGGATAGCGGTAAGCTGGACTGTGTCGATTTTGGCCATGTCCAGTAGTGCCAGGGTTTCCTTCTGCGCCAGGGCCAGGCAAAGCCGGTAATTCCGGTCAGACAATTCTTCCAGCAACGGCACATTCGACAGGGCGTTGATCGGGTTGTTGAGGTTCAGTAATAACTTGGACCACATGACCGAGGTCATGTCTTCCCTCAGTTCGAGCGCCAGCCCGCAGCTTTCGAAGGCGGATAGAAATGGTTCCAGGCAAGCGTGTTTCTCCGCCATCAGATGCCCCTCGGTGCCATGGTGGAAGTGCCCGGGGGGTTTCTGAAGCACGTTAAAAGGAATCATGCCTGCGAAAACCCGGGCGTCGGGTAGTTGTGAGCGCAGTGTTTCGACGTTCGATATGCCATTCTGCAGGCTGATAACGGGCGTGCCGGGGCGCAGGTATTTGGCGAGGGTTTTTCCTGCCTCTGCGCTGGCTGCTGACTTGACGGTGACCAGCACCAGGTCTGCATCGGCGGCCACGGAGGCGTCTTCTGTAAAAATGTCGGGCCCAAGCTGGGTTTCGAAATGGAAGCCCTCGTAGTCAGTCAGAACCAGGGGGGATTCGTCGAACACCTGTCGCAAGCGAGGGCGGCCGATCATAACCACTTCCGCACCGCCGGACATCAGTCGCCCACCGACATAGCAGCCCACGCTACCGGCACCGAATATCAAAATCCGAGGAGGCTGAGAGGGTTGATTTGGGGATTGGTTGGTCATACGGTGCGGACTCTTTGTTGGTATTTGTTGGATGGCGGACAGTGATTCTGGATCCCGGATTCGCTCTCTGTCTATTTCGTAAGCCAGATCAGTCCACTAAGGTAGATTTCTCGTCCATACTCTATCCGTTCCGGTGCTGCTGCAACCGTTAAAAATTTTACGTTTCGAATGATTGGGGGTAACCAGTGTCGATCGTCCGTGGTGCAGGTATTTTGCTGTTGGGGGTATGGCTGTTGGCGGGTTGCGACTCTGACACCGAGCGTGGCTCCAATAATGAGGCGCACCAGAATGTAGCAAATTCAGATGCTCGTGCACTGGAATTTTCCATTGATCTCGATGAGGCCCAGATGGACTGGGTTGGTGCCCAGGTATTTAAGAACGAATGCGCCGGCCAGTTGAAATGTCTCGTGCATTGGAATAAAGGGGAACGTTTCCCGTCCCTTGGTATCGGGCATTTCATCTGGTACCCCGCAGGGGTCGAAGAGCGTTTCGTCGAGAGCTTTCCCGCGCTGATCCAATACATGCATCAGCGGCAGGCCTCGGTTCCGGACTGGTTGCGGGAACTCGATGAGTTCGATGCGCCCTGGCCAGACCGGGAGACCTTTCTTGCAGCACAGGACTCTGCCGAGGTTGCCCAGTTGAGGGAGTTTCTGGCGGGCACCCAGGGGATTCAGGCCGAATTCATCGTTGAGCGCGCGAGCCGATCACTGGCAAAGGTGGTTGCGGCAGCGCCTGAAAGTCAGCGCGAGGCCGTATCCAACCGCCTGAAGGGGCTCACGTCGACGCCGGGTGGGCTTTACGCGGTAATCGACTATGTGAACTTCAAAGGGGAGGGGCTTTCACCCGACGAGCGATACAGCGGGCAGGGGTGGGGATTGCTGCAGGTATTGCTGGCAATGGAAGAGCAGAATCAGGGTGCGTCGGTGTTGGAAAAGTTTCGCGGGGCTGCCGACCAGATTCTTACCCGCCGTGCCGAAAATGCGCCTCAGGACATCGAGCGAGACCGCTGGTTACCGGGCTGGAGGAAGCGTTTGCAGACCTATCGTGAGCCTGCGGAGATGTTTTAATCACTTCGAGAATTCTAAAAAACTGGTTTTTATTCCCGATTTTGTTCTACCTTGTAAAAGTGGTCTTTCAATTTGGCTCATAACAAGGCATGGTACTGCCGTGCGCGCACCATGAGAGTGCGTTTTTGTACGGATGTACCAGTCTGAGCAGAAGGTTTAGACCGGTCTACATAAAAATAATTCAATCAAATCAATAAACTAAAAAGTTTGGCACGCAATCCGCTTACGGCGGTTGCGCAACACAAACTGACGTTTGGAGATCCAAATAATGATGAAAACGAAATCGATTGCCCTGGGAATGGCGCTTGCCGCTGGCACTTTTGCAGCCAGTAACGTTATGGCTGCAACCACGCTGGAAAACGTGAAGGAAAAAGGCCATGTGCAGTGCGGCGTGACCAACGGTCTGCCGGGCTTCTCCCAGCCAGATTCCGAAGGTAACTGGACGGGCATTGATGTCGATACTTGCCGCGCGATTGGTGCTGCAATCTTTGGCGATGCTAAACACGTAGAATTCACTCCGCTGACTGCCAAGGAGCGTTTCACCGCCCTGCAGTCCGGCGAAATCGACGTGCTGTCCCGTAACACTACCTGGACTCTGACACGTGACGCTTCCCTGGGCCTTAACTTTGCCGGCGTAAACTACTACGACGGTCAGGGCTTTATGGTGAACAAGGACATCGGTGTTTCTGACGCCACTGAGCTGGATGGCGCGACTGTATGTATCCAGTCCGGTACCACCACCGAGCTGAACCTGTCTGACTACTTCCGTGCCAAAGGTATGGAATTCAAGCCAATCGTATTCGATACCTCTGAGCAGACCGTACAGGGCTTCTCTGCAGGTCGTTGTGACGTTCTGACTTCTGACCGTTCTCAGCTGGCTGCTCTGCGCTCCAAGCTGGCCGATCCGAGCTCAGCCATTATCCTGCCGAACACCATCTCCAAGGAGCCTCTGGGTCCTGTTGTCCGTCAGGGCGACGACCAGTGGTTCAACCTGGTGAAGTGGGTTCTCAACGTGCAGATCAACGCGGAAGAGCTGGGCGTAAGCAGCGAAAACGTTGATGACATGCTGAAGTCCGACAACCCGAACATCCAGCGTCTGCTGGGCTCTGACGGTAACCTGGGTGAGATGTTGGGTCTGCAACACGACTTCGGCTACCAGGTTATCAAGCACGTTGGTAACTACGGCGAAATGTACGAGCGCAACGTAGGCCCGAACACTCCGCTGGGTCTGGACCGTGGCGTTAACAATCTGTGGAACAACGGTGGCGTTCTGTACGCTCCCCCTGTTCGTTAAAACCTGAAAGCACGGGAGGGCGCTCCTCATGAGGGGGCGCCCTTTGTTATCTCTGAGTAGTGAACCGCAGGGAAGCTTTCCAGGAACTCCCATGAAGACTGAAACGATTACTCAAGCAAACGGGTCAAAACCCGCAGGGCCCAAGCCCTGGTACGATCCCCGGGTTCGATCCATCTTCTTCCAGATCGTCGCCATTGCCCTGGTATTCTGGGGCGGCTGGACGCTGGTTGATAACACACTCTCCAACATGGAGAGCCGCGGGATCAGCACCGGTTTTGGATTCCTCGAAGAATCTGCCGGTTTCGGCATTATCATGAGTCTGGTGCCTTATGATGCCACCATGTCCTACGGCCGCACCTTCTTGGTGGGTCTGACCAACACCCTGCTGGTATCAGCGATGGGTGTGGTTGCTGCTACCATCCTCGGTTTCATCATCGGTGTCGCTCGTCTGTCCAGCAACTGGCTGGTGGCAAAGCTCGCACTGGTGTATGTCGAGGTGATTCGTAACATTCCTCTGCTGCTGCAGATCTTCTTCTGGTATTTCGCCGTCCTCGCTGCGCTGCCGTCTCCCCGGCAAAGCGTTGAGGTGGGGGGCTCAGCCTTTCTGAATAACCGGGGCCTGTATGTGCCAGACCCTGTCACTCAGGATGGCTTTGGCCTGGTATGGGGCGCTATCGCCGTTGCAATCGCTGCGGTTATTGGCCTTCGCATCTGGGCTAAAAAGCGCCAATTGGCGACAGGCAAGATTTTCCCGACGTTCAAAGTTGGGGTTTCCATCTTGGTGCTGCTGCCAGTGCTGGCCTATTTCGTGGCTGGAAGCCCGCTGGAGTGGGATGTGCCTGCCCTGAAGGGTTTTAACTTCCGTGGTGGTATCACCATTATTCCGGAGCTCGCAGCGCTCTGGCTTGCGTTGTCCTTGTACACTGCGAGCTTCATTGCGGAAATCGTCCGTTCCGGGATCCTGTCGGTCAGTAAGGGACAGACGGAAGCCTCCAAAGCCCTGGGTTTGCCAAACAGCCTTACTCTTCGTCTGGTCGTAATTCCCCAGGCTATGCGAGTCATCATTCCGCCACTGACCAGTCAGTACCTGAACCTGGTTAAGAACTCTTCGCTGGCAACCGCCATCGGTTATCCAGACCTGGTTGCGGTATTCATGGGTACAACCCTCAATCAGACGGGTCAGGCCGTTGAGGTGGTCGCCATTACCATGGCGGTGTATCTCACCATCAGTCTGCTGATCTCCCTGTTCATGAATATTTACAACCGAGCTGTGGCGATTAAGGAGCGATGATGACTGAGTCAACCATGAAACCACCCAAGAAGACTCTCGGTCCGGTCGCCTGGATGCGGGAGCACCTGTTCTCGTCCTGGTACAACACACTGTTGACGCTGCTCATCGGTTACGTCCTGGTGACCTCGCTTGGGCCGCTGCTGAGCTGGCTGTTCTTCGATGCCAACTTCGCCGGAACTGGTCCGGAAAGTTGCACCGGGGCGGGTGCCTGCTGGGTGTTCGTCAGTGAGCGACTGAACTTCTTTATTTACGGGTTCTACCCGGATGACCAGCAATGGCGTGTGGATGTGATGTTCATCCTGCTGGCTGTTGCCTTTGTGCCCCAGTTCATTGAAGGCTTCCCAGGCCGCAAGTGGCTGGGCATTTTCGGCATGACTGGCTTGCCCCTGATTGGCTACTTCCTGATCCCGGGTGGTTCTTTTGGCCTCGAAGAGGTTCCGAGCACCAAGTGGGGCGGGCTGATGCTGACCCTGATTCTGGCCTATATCGGTATTCTGGCGTCGTTGCCAATTGGTACCCTGCTGGCACTGGGGCGCCGGTCGGACATGCCGATCATTCGTGGCCTCTGTGTGGTCTTTATCGAAGTCTGGCGTGCGGTTCCGTTGATTACCGTATTGTTCATGGCTTCGGTCATGCTGCCGCTGTTCCTGCCGGAAGGAGTGAACTTCGAAAAGCTGTCTCGTGCGTTGATTGGTATCACGCTGTGGCAGTCTGCCTACATGGCCGAAGTTATCCGTGGTGGTCTTCAGGCCATCCCGCGTGGACAGTACGAAGCGGCTGACGCGCTTGGTCTCGGATACTGGAAGAAAATGGGGCTGGTCATTCTGCCTCAGGCTCTGAAGCTGGTTATTCCAGGGATCGTGAATACCTTTATTTCCCTGTTCAAGGATACAACGCTGGTGTTGATTATCGGTCTGTTTGACGTGCTGGGTGCTGTCCAGTCAACGATTACAGACCCGGCTTGGCAAAATGTTGCCTCCGAAGGCTACGTATTTGTCGCCTTCTGTTTCTGGGTCTTCTGCTTCGGCATGTCCCGTTACAGCCAGAATCTTGAACGAAAACTCGACACCGGTCATAAAACCTGATGGGTAATCCAATGACAGAACAATCCCAAACTCCTGAAACTGTGTCTTCTCCTCAGGGTGTAGCAGGTGACAGCTCACCGATCATCAAGGTTGAAGGCATGCACAAGTGGTACGGTGACTTTCACGTACTGCGGGACCTGAATCTGGACGTCAAGCAGGGCGAGCGTATCGTAATCTGCGGCCCGTCCGGCTCTGGTAAGTCTACGTTTATTCGATGCATCAACCGGCTGGAAGAGCACCAGCAGGGCAAGATCATCGTCGACAATGTGGAGCTGACCGATGACATTCGTCAGATCGACACCGTGCGTCGTGAAGTGGGCATGGTATTCCAGCACTTCAATCTGTTTCCGCATCTGACGGTGCTTGAAAACTGCTGCCTCTCCCCCATGTGGGTTCGCAAGATCCCGCGTAAGGAAGCAGAAGCGACGGCTATGGAATACCTTGAGCGGGTGAAGATCCCGGACCAGGCACACAAGTTCCCGGGGCAGCTCTCCGGTGGTCAGCAGCAGCGTGTAGCGATCGCTCGTGCTCTGTGTATGAAGCCGAAGATCATGTTGTTCGATGAGCCAACGTCCGCACTTGACCCTGAGATGATCAAGGAAGTGCTGGACGTTATGATCGAGCTGGCTGGCAGTGGCATGACCATGTTGTGTGTAACGCACGAGATGGGCTTCGCCAAGACGGTTGCTGACCGGGTTATCTTCATGGATGCGGGTGAAATCGTAGAGGAGGCTCCGCCTCACGAGTTCTTCACCAATCCTCAGGAACCGAGGACGCAGAAGTTCCTTAAGCAGATTCTGCAGCACTAAGAAAAAAGGCCGGGCAATTGCCCGGCCTTTTCCGTTCAGGGGAGTGGATTATTGAGCCGTTGTCACTAGAGCGGATAACTCTCAAGAACCGGGTCCTTGCCTTCCTCCACAGTCAGCCACCATACATGAGTGTGCCAGTCGCCCAGGACGATTCGCTGAGCCGGCTTTCCGTTGGCCTCAATGTCGTGTTTGGCTGGCCGATGCGTATGGCCATGAATCATCCGTTGAACGCCATGGGCTTCCAGTTCCCGGACCACTTCCTCCGGCGTCACGTCCATGATGCTTTCCTGCTTGCCCTGATTTTTGGCCATGCTGATTTCCCGAAGCTGACGGGCCACCTGCTGGCGGTCGGCCAGGGGACGCTGCAGAATCATCTGCTGCCACTGGGGATTGCGCATGTTGGCACGGAACTTCTGGTACTCCACGTCCCTGGTGCATAGGCTGTCGCCATGCATCAGCAGGCTAGAGGTGCCGTACAGGTCCACCACGGTTGGATCATCCAGCAAGGTGGCGCCGGCCCGGCTGCAGAACTCATGGCCAATCAGGAAGTCCCGGTTGCCGTGCATCAGGAAGATCTGTGTGCCGCTCTCGTTCACAGCCCGAAGGGCCTCGGCTACCTGCTCCTGAAGAGGGGTCCGTTCATCGTCACCAATCCAGGCTTCGAAGAAGTCGCCGAGAATGTACAGGCTGTCGATGCCGTAGGCCTTGTCCTTCAGAAATTCCAGAAAGGCATCTGTGATGTCAGGCCGCGACTCCTCGAGGTGCAGGTCGGAAATAAACAGCGTGGTCACGCCGCGCCTCCATCCTCCAGAACTTCCGCCTTTTCGATCACGACGTCGTCGTGCGGTACATCCTGGTGCCCTGCGCGCATGGTGGTGCGAACAGCGCGGATCTTGTTCACGGTGTCCATGCCTTCGACGACCTTGCCGAACACGCAGTAGCCCCAGCCTTCGGTGTTTTCGGCGGTGTGGTCCAGGAAGCCGTTGTTTTCAACGTTGATGAAGAACTGGGCGGTTGCCGAGTGCGGGTCCATGGTGCGGGCCATGGCGATTGTGCCCTGCATGTTGCTCAGGCCGTTGTTGGCTTCGTTCTTGATCGGCTCGCGGGTTTTGCGGGGCTGCATGCCTGGCTCGAAGCCGCCGCCTTGGATCATGAAGTTGCTGATGACACGGTGAAAAATCAGGCCATCATAGAATCCGTCGCGAACATACTGCTCGAAGTTTTTGGCGGTTTCCGGCGCCTTGTCGTGGTCGAGTTCGAGCTTGATGTCGCCAAGGTTGGTTTTCAGCAGAATCATCAGGGATACCTGTTCAAAGTGATGTGCACAAAGATGAGCGCATTATTGTACGCAAGAGTTTCCAGCGATGCATGAGTCCGGGCGGGATTTGTGAGTATAATAGCCGGTTTCTGATCCACCTCCTTTTGCAGAGAACTTATGAGCGCCGAATCGAAGAAAGCCCATAACTTTATTCAGAGCCTGATCGAAGACGCCATCGCCAAAGGCGAGCACACCGGTAATGTAATTACCCGTTTTCCGCCGGAGCCCAATGGATACCTGCACGTTGGCCACGCCAAGTCCATTTGTCTGAATTTCGGAATCGCGGAAACCTTTGGTGGCGAATGTAACCTGCGGTTTGACGACACCAATCCCGAAAAAGAAAGTCAGGAGTACATTGACTCCATCAAGAAGGACGTGGAATGGCTGGGTTACGAGTGGGCCGGTGATATCCGGTTCGCGTCCGACTACTTCGACGTTCTGTACACCTTTGCGGAAGAACTCATTGAGAAGGGCAAGGCTTATGTCTGCGCTCTGACCGCAGACGAAATGGCTGAATACCGTGGTTCCCTGAAAGAGCCTGGCCGTAACAGCCCCTACCGTGACCGTCCGGTAGAGGAAAACCTGCAACTGTTCCGCGATATGCGGGCGGGCAAGTATCAGAGTGGTGAACTGGTGTTGCGGGCCAGGATTGATATGGCGTCCCCGAACATCAATATGCGGGATCCGATTCTGTACCGGATTCGGTACGCTGACCATCACCAGACCGGCGACAAGTGGTGCATCTATCCGATGTACGACTTTACCCACCCGATCTCCGACGCGATGGAAGGCATTACCCATTCCCTGTGCACGCTGGAATTTGAAGATCACCGTCCGCTCTATGACTGGGTTCTGGAAAACGTCTCAGTGCCGTGTCAGCCGCGCCAGATCGAATTCGCGCGCCTGAACCTCAACTACACCATCACCAGCAAGCGTAAGCTCAAGCGTCTGGTGGATGAGGGCCATGTGGGTGGATGGAATGACCCGCGCATGCCGACCATCTCCGGCATGCGTCGTCGAGGCTACACGCCCGACTCTATCCGAGCGTTCTGCGACATGGTCGGTGTGAACAAGGCAGGTGGTACCGTTGATGTCGGCATGCTGGAGTTTGCCATCCGGGAAGATCTGAACGCCCGGGCTCCGCGCGCCATGTGTGTGATGCGTCCGTTGAAAGTGACGCTGACCAACTATCCGGCCGACGAAACTGAAACCCTGGTATTGCCGGTGCATCCCCAGAATCCGGAGATGGGCGAGCGGGAGGTGACCTGGAGTCAGACCCTCTACATCGACCGTGAAGATTTCGTGGAAGAGCCTCCCCGCAAATGGAAGCGTCTGGCCCCCGATCAGGCAGTTCGCCTGCGCGGTGGCTATGTGATCACCTGTCGGGAAATCATCCGTGATGACAATGGCGAGATTGTTGAGCTCAAGTGTGAGTACGATCCGAAGACCCTGGGAGTGAACCCGGAAGGCTATAAGCCCAACGGCGTCGTGCACTGGGTGTCTGCCACCGACAGCGTGGAAGCGGACATCAATGTGTATGACCGCCTGTTCAACCACGAATCCCCGGACAGCGACAAGGACGGGGATTTTGTCGACCACCTGAATCCGGAATCCCTGGTGGTGCTCAAGGGCGCCCGTGTTGAAAAGGGCCTGGCGGAGCCGCGAGCGGACATCCCGTATCAGTTCGAGCGTGAAGGCTATTTCTTCTGCGATCAGGAACTGACTGTTGAAACCGGTCGTCCGGTCTTTAACCGCACAGTAACTCTGCGCGATTCCTGGGGTAAGGGGGGCAAGTGATCCGTATTTACAACACGCTCACACAGCGAAAGGAAGAATTCCAGCCCATCGAGCCCGGCAAGGTACGGATGTACGTGTGCGGCATGACCGTGTACGACTACTGCCATCTTGGGCATGCCCGGGTCCTGGTATCGTTCGATGTGATCACCCGTTACCTGCGTCATTGTGGGTACGACGTGCACTACGTTCGCAACATCACGGATATTGATGACAAAATCCTCCGCCGGGCCGACGAAAATGGCGAGGTCTTTACCGACCTGACCGACCGTATGATCGAGGCCATGCACGAGGATGAAGCCCGGTTGGGTGTGTTGTCTCCAACCGAAGAGCCCCGCGCTACTGCGTATATTGACGAAATTATCGCGATGATCCACAAGCTGGTGGCCAGCGGACACGCATACGCGGCGGACAACGGTGATGTTTACTTTGCCGTGGACTCGTTCGATGAGTACGGCAAACTGAGCAAGAAAAAGCTCGAGGATCTGGTCGCTGGCGCCCGCATCGATGTTCGCGAAGCCAAGCGCAGCCCCGCTGATTTCGCGCTGTGGAAAGCGGCGAGTGAAGGCGAAGTGAGCTGGTCCTCACCCTGGGGTGAGGGGCGCCCTGGCTGGCACATCGAGTGTTCCGCCATGTCCACCTGCTGCCTCGGGGATACCTTTGATATTCATGGTGGCGGACCGGATTTGTTGTTCCCCCACCATGAGAACGAAATCGCTCAGTCAGAGTGTGCAACGGGCCAAGAGTTTGCCCGGACGTGGATGCATGCCGGCGCGATCCGCGTGAACAAAGAGAAAATGTCCAAATCCCTGGGCAATTTCTTCACCATTCGAGAAATCCTCGAAAGCTACCCGGCGGAAGTGGTGCGCTACTTCCTGGTGTCCAGTCACTACCGCAGCCAGGTGGACTACTCGGAGGAAAATCTGGCCGAGGCAGGGCGCAGCCTCACCAAACTCTATCTGGCGCTGCGCGGGGTTATGCCGTCCAAGGCGGGGGTGGTCCCTGAAACCGAGCACGACCGCGGTTTTATGGAAGTCATGAACGACGACTTCAATACCGCGGGTGCCATCTCGGTCCTTCATGCCGTGGCCAATGACATCAACCAGCAGCGTCGTGAAGGTCGGGAAGATGAGGCCAAGCAAAGTGCCGCCGTGCTGGTGCGCCTGGGTTCC
This sequence comes from Marinobacter sp. F4216, assembly GCF_019931195.1. Taxonomy (GTDB): domain Bacteria; phylum Pseudomonadota; class Gammaproteobacteria; order Pseudomonadales; family Oleiphilaceae; genus Marinobacter; species Marinobacter suaedae. Next base: position 476,047 of record NZ_JAIOUO010000002.1, read on the forward strand.
ATTCTCGGACTTCTGCAGCAGGATCCGGAAGCCTTTCTTCAGGCGGACGCGGGCGGTGAATTGAGTGCGGAGGACATTGACCGACTTATTCAGGCCCGGGCAGATGCCCGCAAGAACCGTGACTTTGCAGAAGCCGACCGCATCCGGGATGAGCTCGCGGATAAAGGCATTATTCTGGACGATTCCCGGGAGGGCACGACCTGGCGCAGGGCATAGCGGCCGGTGTCAGAGCTTCGATTGCCGTGGTGTAAGGGTGGGCATGACCTCATAGGCGTTTTCCCTTACAATGCGGCCCTCAAATTAGAAATAGACGGTCCCCCTCCGTGCGTTTGCGCGGAGGAGGCCACCGGAAACATCACCCATTGAGGCAGACAACGATGACAGAACGCGTACAAATCGGCGGCATTCAGGTCGCGAAGAATCTGTATGATTTCGTGAATAATGAAGCGATTCCGGGGACCGGTGTCGATGCGGACAAATTCTGGGCCGAGTTCGACAAGATCGTTAACGAGCTGGCTCCGCGCAACCGCGAACTGTTGGCCAAGCGTGACGCGATCCAGGAAAAGATGGACAGCTGGAATCGTGACCACAAAGGTCAGAAGCTGGACATGGCCGAATACAAGGCCTTCCTGAAAGACATCGGTTACCTCGTTGACGAGCCCGCAGATTTCAAAATCTCCACCTCCAATGTTGATCCGGAAGTCGCCACCATGGCCGGCCCACAGCTGGTGGTACCGATCATGAACGCCCGCTTTGCCCTGAACGCCGCCAATGCCCGCTGGGGTAGCCTTTATGACGCGCTGTACGGCACCGATGCCATCTCTGAAGAGGGTGGTGCGGACAAAGGGCCTGGCTACAACCCGGTTCGCGGAGCCAAGGTGATCGAGTGGGCCCGTAATCTGCTGGACAGCTCTGCGCCGCTGGCTTCTGGTAGCCACAAGGACGCCGCCAAGTATGCTGTTGAAGGTGGCAAGCTGGCTGTTAAATTGCAGAACGGCGAAACCACTGGCCTGAAAGATGAGTCCGGTTTCGTGGGCTACACCGGTGCGGCTAACGCGCCGACAGGGGTACTGCTGGTCAAGAACGGCATGCACTTCGAAATTCAGATCGACGCCAGCCATCCGATTGGCAAAGACGATGGAGCCAACGTTAAAGACGTTCTGATGGAGTCTGCACTGACCACCATCATGGACTGCGAAGACTCGGTTGCGGCCGTTGACGCAGACGACAAGGCGCTGGCGTACCGCAACTGGCTCGGCTTGATGAAGGCCGACCTGGAAGAAACCTTTGAAAAGGGCGGCAAGCAGCTCACCCGTAAGATGAACGGCGACCGCACCTACACCGCTGCTGACGGCAACGAGCTCTCTCTGAAGGGCCGCAGCCTGATGTTTATCCGTAACGTGGGTCACCTGATGACCAACCCGGCGATTCTGCTGAGCGACGGTTCCGAAGTGCCTGAAGGTCTGATGGATGGTCTGGTGACGTCTCTGATCGCGATCCACGATCTGAAGGGCAACAGCAAATTCCAGAACAGCACCAAGGGTTCTGTTTACATAGTTAAGCCCAAGCAGCACGGTCCCGAAGAAGTGGCCTTCACCAACGAATTCTTCGGTCGTGTGGAGGACGCTCTGGGTCTGCCGCGCTTCACCCTGAAAGTGGGCATCATGGACGAAGAGCGTCGTACTACCGTTAACCTGAAGGCCTGTATCCACGCTGCGAAAGAGCGTGCAGTGTTCATCAATACCGGGTTCCTCGACCGCACCGGTGACGAGATGCACACCTCCATGGAGCTGGGTCCCTTTATCCGCAAGGGTGAAATGAAGCAGGCAGCCTGGATCAATGCTTACGAGCAGTGGAACGTGGACATTGGTCTGGAAACTGGTTTCCGTGGCGTCGCCCAGATTGGTAAGGGTATGTGGGCCATGCCGGACCTGATGGCTGGCATGCTGGAAGCCAAGATCGGCCATCCGAAGTCTGGCGCCAATACCGCGTGGGTTCCGTCTCCGACCGCTGCAACCCTGCACGCCACTCACTATCACCAGGTGAGCGTGGCTGACGTTCAGAAGGATATCGAGAGCCGCGCCCGTGCCAGCCTCGACGACATCCTGACTGTACCGGTCATGGAAGATCCGAGCGCCCTGAGCGCGGAAGAAATCCAGCAGGAGCTGGATAACAACGCACAGGGTATCCTGGGCTACGTGGTTCGCTGGGTGGATCAGGGCGTTGGTTGCTCCAAGGTTCCGGACATCAACAACGTGGGCCTGATGGAAGACCGCGCGACTCTGCGTATTTCTTCCCAGCTGCTGACCAACTGGCTGTACCACGGTATCTGCACCGAAGCGCAGATCGAAGAGACCATGAAGCGCATGGCGGCAGTCGTTGATCAGCAGAACGCTGGTGACCCGGCTTACCGCAACATGGCCCCGAACTTTGACGACAGCGTGGCCTTCCAGGCAGCGATGGATCTGATCCTGAAAGGCCGTGAGCAGCCAAACGGGTACACAGAGCCGCTGCTGCACGCGTACCGCCTCAAGGCTAAGGCCAAGTTTGGTGGTTAAGTAGCCCTTCCTTATCGGAACAGGCTGAAAAAAGGGCCGGTGGATTTGTCCACCGGCCCTTTTGCTTTAACGGATATGAGCTTGGCCCTCAAGAGCCCTGTCGGATCATGGGGCAGGGTAGGACCTAGAGTAGTTCACGCACCTGCTCCAGATGCTGAGCTATCTCCTCTTGATCAGGTTCTAGTTCCAGGGCTTTTTCGATCTGCTCCGCAGCGGCCTGGTGTTGGCCGTCCAGATGAAGAATCCAGCCATATGTGTCCAGAACAGCGGCACTATTGGGCGCCAGTTCGGCAGCCCGCGAAGCAAGTTTCAGTGCCCGGCTCCGATCGCTCTCGCGGAGTATCCAGGCCAGATTGTTCATCGCGGTGACGTTGTTGTCCTGCAGTTCCAACACTCTTTCGTAGTGGCCCGCTGCCTCGTCCTGACTACCACTTTGAAGCAGGATGTCGCCACGCCTGAGGTGTGCGGCAGGACTGTTCGGAGCCTTGGTTACCCACTCGAGGCTTAACTGACCAGCATCTTCTGACTGCGTTGCCTGGGACACACTGACGAGGTAGGCCAGCGAATCCAAATCTCCGGTTTCCTCATAGTAAGAGGACAGAAGTTTGATCGCATCATCCGGGCGCTGATCTCTCAGCATTAAGCCTGCCTGCGCTCTGACGGTGATGCTTTGTTTGCCGAATGTGTTCTCCACATCTCTCAGAGTATCCCGAGCATGCTGGACGCCTTTTTCCAGTTCAGCGATCCGGACCGGAATCAGGGCGAGGTTGATATTATCTGGCTGAAGGGCGATGGCCTCTGTAATCTTGGTGCGGGCGGTCTCAAAATCTTCCGAAATCAACGCCTGCCTTGCCTCAGCCGCCAAAAGATTAGCCGTTGTTTGTTGGATAAAACTGTGGTTGTCGGGTTGGGTTTTGAGGAGATCCGACGCTTCTGCCAGGTTACCTTCGCGAATATTGATCTGTGCGACCAAGCCAACGGCCAGGGGTTCAAGCTCACTGTGCTGCTGCCCCAGCGTCGCCAGCCAGCTCTTCACGTCTTCTGGCGTGCGATCCTGCGCGTACAGGCGCGATGTCTGCAACAGTGGACCGACATCGTTGGGGTTTAAGCGCACTACCTCGACCATGGTTCCCACGGCTTTGTCCTTTTCCCCGCTAAGTAGGTACGTGCTGGCCAGAGCTCTCAGTCCGGGTTGCCAGTCCGGGTTGGCTTTCACGAGGGCCTCTAACCGCTCGGTTGCGGCTGATTGATTATTGAGTCGGGCGTCCGCCATGCTGGCAAGAAGCTGTGCCTGGCGGTCCTCCGGATAACCGTTGAGTAAGGAGTCTCGAATTTCCTCGGCTTCGGTTTTAGCCTCGGTACGGAGCAGAAAGTCCAGATAATAGGCTGTCGTAATCCAGTCGTCAGGAGCCTTGGTAAAAGCCGTGCGCAGGTTGCTGAGCGCCTGATCAGGCTCGTTATTTCGCTGGAAATGGCGCGCGAGTGCGAGGTGCAGGCGAGTGTTTTCGGGGGTAAGGCTGATGGCCTTGGTCAGGCTTTCGATCCCAGCGTCGTGGTGGCCAGGGATGTTCAGTGCGAGGATGCCATGCATTGCCAGGAGCTCTGAGGTATTTGGGCGGGCTTCAATCGCGCGCTCCAGAGTTTTCAGGGCTTCCTCGCGCTCCCCGGCGTCGACCTGAGCAACGGTTGCGGCTCGAATAAGCGGCGTAGATGCTGTCTCCGGGTCCAGATTTTCTGTCAGTAGCTGAACACCCTCATCGAGTTCTCCGGTGCTGGCACTCAGTGCACCCAGCATGAGGGTAATCTGTTCGTTATCGGGGCTGGCTGTTAGCAGGTCACGTAACTGGGCTTTGGCTGTTTCCACTTGTCCTTCTTTCACGGCAGACATAGCCGCTTCGAACTGTTCTTGCACGGCGGTATTCGTGTTCTCCGCAAGAATATTGTTGTATATCTGTGCTTCTGTGATTCGGCCCTGAGCGGTTAATACCTGAGAAAGAGCGGTCAGAATGTTTCTTCGAATTGGCAGAAATACATCGGCGGTTGGTACGACCGAGACTGCATCGGTCAGTGTTGCTCCGGCTTGTTCCATTTCGCCCAGTTGGTACTGTGCAAGCGCTTTCCAGTAAAGTACTTCCGGCTCCGGTTCGTTAGTTTCCAGCCATTTTTTTGCGGTTTTGACGGCTTCGTCAAACTGCTGTGGTCCCAATTGTGACTTAACCAGGCCTTCGACGGCGTCAACATTGGAAGGGTTGCTTTCACTGAGTTGCTGGAAAAGTGCGATGGCTCCTTCAAACTCGCCACGCTGGCGCAGAGCTTCGGCCTGAATGAGTGACACTTCCAGTTGTTCGCTCTCTGACGCAGGCGTGAAATTGGCCAGTGTTTCCGTCGCTGATAAGTGCTTCCCTTGGCTTACGTATGCGCGAGCCAGGGTAAGAGTGACGGCTTCTTTGTGGTCTTCGAACCATGGCTCAAGGAGATCTGCGGCGTCCTTCGAGGCACCGGCGTCGAGATATAAGTTGGCTAGCCGAAGCACGTGGTCGACATTACCCGGCTCAGCCTGGATGGCATTCCTTACTTCTATAAAAGCAGAGCGGAACTGTCCCTGCTTGGCGTAGGTTTCGGCGCGAGTTATGTGTGAACTTGCATCAGACGTGGTGGACTGCTCATTACACCCGGTCAGGTGCGTGAGTGTCAGTAAAAGGCTGCCAAACAGGATGGTCTTCGATAATGAGCTCAAATTCCTTTTTTTTATTTTCATTTTCCCTTCTCCTTGGACTGCGCTAGTTATGAGCCATCAGCAGTGAATGGGGCATCATTCCCTGGGGCATCTCAAAGTCTTGTTGAGTGTTTCCTGGCCACCAGGTTCCCAGGTTCAAGCCATACCGATTGACTGCCGTTGCCTGATCAGCGTTTACCCAACGGCTTGACATTTTCGCCAGGCACGGTGGCATCGTCACTATGTGGTTGATCTTCCGGGAACGCTTTTGCCAGTCTGGACTCGATTCTTTCAAGAGCGTCGGCTATACGCACAAGAGCGTTCACTGTTGCGTGTGATTCCAGCTCGCCGGGGCTTCTGGAGCCTGTCGTATCTTGAAACTTTTCCGCGTCAGAAAGCCGCAAGGTCGGAGGTTCTGGAAAGTCCTCCTCCCCGAGTAAATCCTTGCGAATGCTCTTCAAATCGTGAGGATCGATGAAAGGGCGATCTTCCGAGTAGGCGCACATCATCATTCCGTCACACAGCTTGTTGATAAGCCTCGGAATGCCCTGGCTAAGCTTGTGGATTTCACGAACGGTATCTTCATCGAACAGCTTGTTGCCGCCGTGTCCGGAAACAAGCAGGCGATAATCGATGTATTCGGCCGTTTCAGTCTGGGTAAGCCCTTCAAGATGAAAGAACAGTTTGACTCGTTGGGCCAGCTGGGGGATGGCGGTAACCGCTTGCTTGAGTTCGGGCTGACCCAGAAGAATAACCCGCATGGCGGGACCGCCCAAGTTGTCCATCGACGTCAGCATGCGGATGTCTTCCAGGTTTTCACGAGACAGGTTCTGGGCCTCGTCAATCGCCAGAACAACAGGCGTGCCAGCAGCAACCATCCGCTCCAGATATTCGGTGATCTGAAAGAGCATGGACACCTTGCTATCGTCCTCAATCTTAACGCCTGCCTTCCGTAGTATCAGTCCAAACAGATCCCTCGATTCCAGGTTGGTGTAAGAAATATTAAGGAGCTTCAGGTCGGCATCGAGGCTTCGGATGGTTTTCTTGAGGAGGGTGGTTTTGCCAGAACCAATTTCGCCGCTGATGACTACAAATCCTTCGGATGACCAGATTGCCGAGGACATATACACATAAGCCCGGGAGTGTTGCCGGCTCATGTAGATAAAATCATCTTCCGGAGTGATTCGGAATGGGTGTCGGTGTAGACCGAAGAATTCCAAGTACATCGTCAGTTCCTTCGACGGCGTTTTTGCGCCAGCAAGATCAGATGATGGTAACGCGTCCGACCATCATCTCCAGCCTCAGGCAAAGATGATCCCCTATGAGACCATCCTCCGTGTGTCGAAAAATATCTGGGCTCAGCAAGTGGGCCCGCTCCCAGTCTGATCCCGTCCCACAGCTCAGTAGTCTCACCCAGTAATAGTGGGAACACAACGGAGTCTGTATTAAAAGTGGTACAACACATTGACGTAATGTAATCTTGATCACAAAAAGATACAAATCGATTGAGATTGGTTTCGCCTGGGCGCAGAATGTGGTCATACCAAATATGTAGCGACAGAGGACTTTTAAGTCTGTCGCGGAGGGTTGGTGTGTTGCGATTTGGCAAACAGACCACGGGGAAGAACATGGCGGCAGGGACGTTGCGTAGTGTGTCGTGCAGAGGGGGTCGTGAGTTTTACGTTGCTGTTCTTGATCTGATGCTTTCTGTATTTGGGCCTGACATTTTGGTGTTGACGGCCCGCTGTCGGAAGGTATTTCTTGCAAGTCTGATTTCTTTGGCTGCCTCTGCCCGGGCTGTACTTATTATTTTTCTGCGGCCGAACTTTTTGAAGAATTCAGGAACAGACCCGATGGTTGGGTTTGTGGCTGTTGCTCGGCCGCTGCCTTCTTATGGGAGCTGCCGGGTAACTCAGCAGTCGCTGCAAGTCACTGATCAGGGAAGAGTCTAGATGGATATTCAATTCATTCTCGATATGCTCCGCGCTGTAAAGCTCGAGTTATACCGGCACAAGTTTGTTGTGGCGATCATTTTCATGCTAGTGACGGCAAGCGTGTTGTCGCTGGGCTACATAATGCCCAAGACCTATACCTCTCGGGCGGTCTTGTATGCTGATCAATCCAACATTCTCCAGCCGCTACTCAGGGGTAAAGCTGAAGTAACGCAGATAGACCGCATCAATGAAGCCCGGGAAATGCTGCAAAGCCGGACTTTCCTTGAGCAGGTTTCGCGGGATACGGGGCTTATCAGCGGCGGTGAAACCGATGCGGTACGCAACAGGATGATTGGCGCTCTGCGCGACGATGTACAGATTCGGGTATCCAATCAGAACTTTCTTGAATTGAGTTACACCAGCGACAGTCCGGAGAAGTCTTTTAAGGTTCTCAGTGCGGTGCTTGATCGGTTCGTTGAGCGCACGGTTCAGAAAAAGCGCTCCGAAAGCCAGGGTGCGTTTCAGTTCATTGATTCACAGGTCAAGTCCTACCAGCGGCAATTGGAAGCGGCCGAACAGCGTTTGAAGGAATTTAAAACGGCCAATCAGGACGGCACTGAAAGCAGTGTGCTTTCAAGAATTGAAAACCTTCGCGGTGATATTGAAAACCTGAAGCTGGAAATCCAGCAAACCGAATCTGAAGTAGAGCTCACCCGTCGCCAGCTCAATGATGAAGAGCCGGTTTTTCGCATTACAGTCGATCCTGGCAAGTCTGCCGCAGAGCAACAACTGGTCATGATGCGTCAGGCCCTGGACTCCGCCTTGTTGAAATACAGTGAGCTCCATCCGGATGTCATCAATATCCGTGCCCAGATCGCCGACCTGGAGAAACGGATTTCCACTGAGACCGATGACGACCGGGAAGGGAGTGTTGTCGAAGTTCTGGAGAACCCGGTCTACGAAAATCTCAAAATTCAGCTGTCAGACGGCACGACACAATTGGCTGTCCAGAAAAATCGGCTGGCATCGATCGAGCGGCTTCTTCAAGAGGAGTACGAGCGTTCTGAGCGCGTGGCTGAGAACGAGGCGGAGCTTGCCGAACTCACGCGGGACTACGACGTAACGCGAGAAGTCTACGAAGACATGCTTCAGCGTCGTGAGAACGCTCGATTATCAATGACCCTCGATGTGCAGGGTGAGGGCGTGAGTTACAAAATCCAGGAGCCGGCCTCTTACCCCGCTACCTGGGATGGTCTTCAATTGCATGAGATCGGTCTTGCCGGGCCCTTCCTTGGCAGCGCCGCCGTAATGGGCTTGCTGGTTATGCTGGTCATGTTCGATCAGAGGGTGCGCTCGCCCAGAGCGCTTCAAATGGCTGTACCGGAGTCCATCTCGGTTCTTACAACCATTCCCCATTATCGCAGTACCTGGAAAGACAGCTTGTTCCGAAAGGATGTCCTGTTCACGTTGATTCTGCTGGCGGTATTCATGGCAGCCTACATGGCGGTGTTACTCTTCAGTGTCATGGGGATGGCTCCAGAGCAACTGATGGAACAGGTGAGCGCAATGGCTGGATTTGGGAGCGACTGATGGACGACAGCAAACTCTATAATGCGCTTCTGAAAAGCCAGGATGAGCGCCGGCAAGTCAACCGCAGTCGCGATGTGTCCAGTGCCCAGGAGGGGGGGCGGACAGAGAAACCTCACTCTGCCTCTGATGGTGGAAATCCCAATTGGGTTAAGGTGGATACAGGTGAGTCTGCGGGCATGCAAGCCCCTGAACTTTACGATCCTTCGGTATCTCTGGCGCTCATCAGCAATCCCCGGCCCTGGTCTCGGGAACAGCTTCGGGAACGGAAAATAATCTACTCAGGCATGCCTGACAAAGAGGTGATGGACGCCTATCGGGAGCTTCGAATCCAGCTCCGTAAGCGTGCCGGAGAAGGTAACTTTGCTGTGATGTTCAGCAGTCTTGGCAAGAGTTCAGGCGGAATTTTGACCGCTTTTAACCTCGCTACGGCCTTTGCTCTGGATTCACATACATCTGCGCTGCTTGTGGACTGTGATCCCCATAGCGACGAGCTGGCTGGTCTTGTTTCCGTTCCCATGGATGCTGGAGTCACTGATTTCGTGGCTGATCGATCACAAACCATCAAGTCCATTATCTATCCGAGCGGTGTTGAGCGGCTTTCGGTCATCCCGGCCGGAACCCAGGCTTCTTCTGCGGTTGAGCTGTTCTCTTCTGTACGCATGCGGGAATTGTTGTCCGAGTTGAAGAACCGTTATCCGGATCGGTGCATTGTTATGAATGCACCACCTTTTCGTATAAGTGCGGAAGCACGGATTCTGGAACGGTTTGCCGATCAGATTGTTTTCGGTGTTCCGTTTGGAGAAGTGACGGGGCAAGTCATCACTGAATCGGTAGACGCACTGGGGTCTGACAAGTTCTCTGGCCTGGTTTTTCAGGAGTAACCCAGTGTGGGGCTGAGCGTCCACTGCGGTACGGCTGGTACTGAGCCAGGGCGGATCAGGGAAGATTGGCTGTCCCTAGAGGAGCGCGCTCAGCCGAGTGTGTTTTTGTCCTGGCAATGGATCGGGACCTGGCTTGCGGTCTACAAGCCCACGTTGATCGTCTTGCGGGTCAGCGAAGGCGAGAGGTTGGTGGGTTTGGGGCTTTTGACTGAATCCTCCCAACGAAGGCACGGGCTATTGGTCTCACAGCGCCTTCGGCTACACCAGACCGGATACGCATCAGAAGATCAGATCTGGATTGAATATAACGGCTTTTTAGCAGAAAAGGGCATGGAGGCAGAGGTTTCCAAAGCCGCTATAGACTATCTTATTCAAACGCGATCAGATTTGGATGAAATCGTGTTGAGCGGAGTTGATAGTGTGTACGCACGCGAGTTAACCAACGCCTCTGCACTGGTTCCCCACGTTATTTGGGAAGCGCCTTGTTATGGGGTGGATTTGCGTTCGCTGAGGGCCTCCGGCGTGGATTTTCTCGATACGGTTTCGGGAAATACCCGTCATCAAGTTCGGCGGTCGTTGCGCCGGTACGAAGCGCTAGGCCCGTTGGTTCTGGAAAGGCCGAAAACCGCGGAAGAGGCTGAAGCCAGGTTTGATTCTATCGCCCCACTTCATCTTTTGCGTTGGGGTAGTGGACCTGGTCAAAGCGGATTTGCTAATCCGGATTTCGTGCGCTTCCACAAGGCATACCTCCGCGAACATTGGGAAGCGGGTGCTGCCGATCTGGTGTCGCTGAAGGCCGGAGATCAGGTGCTTGCCACTTTTTACAACCTGATTTTCAGGAATCGTGTGTATTTTTATCTGGCGGGTATAAAGCCGGAAAAAGATAACAAGTTAAAGCCTGGACTGCTTGGCCACAGCCTCTGTATCAAGGATTACATGGAGCGTGGGGCCGATTTTTACGATTTCATGGGTGGCAATGATCGTTACAAGCTCCAACTCGCTGAACCTCACCAGCAACTGGTTCAGCTTGAATTACAACGAGAGCGTTGGAGATTCAGGGTGGAACGTGCGGTACGAACCATTAAAAACGGGTGGTGTCGAACGTGAAGATAATTGTTTTGTCCCACAGAGTCCCATTTCCTCCCAACAAAGGAGAAAAGATCCGCACATTTCATCAGATCCAGTACCTCGCATCTCGGGGCCATGACGTCGTCGTCCTTGCTCCGTATGAGAGTGCAAAGGAAATAGAGTATGCCGTTGCCTTGGAAAAAAAACTGGCAATCCGAGTGCAAATGTTCCCCCTCAACAGCAAGATTGCTCGGTTGGCCCGAGGGTTTGTTACTAACCAGGCGTTGACAGCCTCCTGTTTTTACTGTGCTCGACTACAAAGAACCTTTGACGAGCTTGTGGGTTCGCGAAGCATTGATGCCGTCCTTTGTACCGGGTCGGCGATGGCTCCTTATGTATTCCGTAACAAGAGCTTGATGGGGGCTCCATGGAAGGCCGAGGTAAGGCTGCTCATGGACTTTATGGACCTTGATTCTGATAAGTGGAGACAGTATCAAACCAGTTCGTCCCTACCGATGAGCCTTGTCTACGGTAGAGAGGCAAAGCTCATCAGCGCCATCGAAAAGCAGAGTTACCAAGTATTTGATGAGTGCTTTTTCGTTTCGGCAAATGAAATTGATTTGTTTGCCGCCCAATTGCCTGAGAGCAGCAGGCTAAGAGTCCTGGGAAATGGCATAGATACGAAGCTTTTTTTCCCGCTTCGTCGCACTGCCAATCCCCGTAAACCGGTATTTTTGTTCACGGGTGTGATGAATTACAAGCCGAACGAGGACGCTGTTCAATGGTTCGTGGAGACGATCTGGGACGACATTAAGAAAGAGTGGCCAGAAGCCCAGTTCGTCGTTGCGGGCATGAACCCTTCGAGCAAAATCAGGGAATTGGGTAAAAAGCCCGGCATTGTTGTGACTGGCTTTGTTGACGACATCGTGCCTTACTACCAGAAAGCCGATGTGTTTGTGTCGCCTTTCCGGTTCGCCAGGGGCGTGCAGAACAAGATATTGCAGGCACTCGCATGTGGATTGCCTGTTGTAACGACGCAAATGGGTCTTGAGGGTATCAATGCCAAGCCGGACGAAGAGATTCTGGTAGCCAATACCGGTGAAGAGTTTGCTGAGGCGATAAGAAGATTGCTCACGGATGCCGAGTTGTCGCAGCGTTTCTCAGAAAATAGCCCCCATTACATCCAGCGGAATCACAGTTGGGATTCCATTCTTGAGGATCTGGTAGCTTCGCTTGAGACAAGGACGTACGTTTGACGGATTTCAAGGAGCGAGTGAAAGGTGCGGCCAACCTGTTGTCACTGGCTTTGGTCGCTCCGCTGGCTGTGCTTTATTGGTTGCTCCGGCCGGTAAGCCGAGGAGAGCACCTTTTTGCCGGTTTTTCACAGTTTCTGTCTTTGATTCCCGGACTGTCTGGCAGTTATTTAAGGGTGGCATTTTATCGGTACTCGATGGCGCGCTGCGGCTCCGACAATGTGATCGGTTTTGGCAGTCTTTTTTCTCACCAGGACACAGAATTACACGGTGGTATTTATATCGGCCCCCAGTGCAATATCGGGCTATCGGTCATTCATCCCAATTGCCTCATTGGAAGCGGCGTTCACATCCTCAGTGGAAAAAGCCAGCACCGGTTTGATGATCCCGCTATCCCGCTGAGACTTCAGGGGGGCGAGTACAGGAAAATTTCGTTGGGTGAGAATTCATGGGTTGGTAACGGCGCCTTGATCATGGCGAACGTGGGTCGGGACTGTGTCATCGGAGCGGGCACAGTCGTCACACACGATATCCCTGCCGGATCCATTGTGGTGGGCAATCCTGGGGTTGTTGTGAAATCCCGTTATTCCGATGCTTCGCAGAGATCAGACCCATGACGATTGATCCCGCATCATTGACGGGCAGAACTGGTCAAGTTGGCTTGATGAGTTCTTGAGCCGTCGGAGAAATTCAGTATGGATGCTGTTGATTTTGTAATCCCTCACATGGGCAGGCCCGAACTGCTGCTGGAGACACTTGAGTCGGTTTTCGCTCAAAACCGCCCAGAGCAAATCGCAAGTGTTACCGTGGTGACAAAAAACGAGGCCCCGCTTGCCGTTAAGGAACACGACAAGCTCAATATAATCCGGGCGCCAACTGCCTCAACCATTTCCGAACAACGCAACATCGGCGTAGCAGCAGGCAGGGCACCGCTTATTGCGTTTCTTGATGCGGACATAGGATTAGCCATGGACTGGCTGGAAACGTGCACCGGTCTTCTGGCACAGATGCCAGAGAGGGTTCTGGTCAGTGCGATGCAAAAATCGTCAGAAAACGCGGGGCGAGTGGAGCGTTTGAGGGTAGCTCTCAGCAATGTGAGCCTCGATGAGCCCGTCCAGTTTCTCCCCGGTCGGAATCTTCTGGTAAAACGATCAGCCCATGACAAAGTCGGAGGTTTCCCCGAACACCTGAAAACCTGTGAAGACTACTACTACACCGAGAAACTCTCGCAGTTAGGGGATCTGTACTACACCTCGCAGACTCACTATGTGCATCTGGGCGAGGACAGGACGCTTCGGCAGACGTTCACCAAAGAAATCTGGCGTTCGGAGTACAACCTTTTTTCTCTTTCCGGGCGTAAGGTACCCCTTCGGGAATGGCCAAGTATCCTGCTGCCTTTCTGGATGCTTCTCGGACTTGTTGTGGCGGTAATGGGGGTCTATTCACAGACAGCATTTTTTATTGGCCTCATGATGCTGTTGTTACCCATACTTCTGTATAGCGTAAGGCTGTTTGTGCAGCAGTCCAACCACGAGCCACTGCACTTTCTGGTGCTTTTTTACTCGGTGTACTTCGTGGCGCGTGCCGCAGGCACTGTTAAAGGGACGAGGCTTTTGTTGACAAGGGATCTCACGGAATGAGTATCAGAGTGCTGCAGTTTATCTGTCCTACCGGTTACTACGGTGCCGAGCGATGGATCAACGCGCTGGTCTCTGCAAACACCGACCCCGAAATTGAATACCATATTGCGATCACGGATGAGCTCGGCGCTTCCGATGAAGTGCTCACACGATCCGGGCTGCCTGACGACCGGCAGCATCGCCTGAAGATGTCTTCCAAGTTCGACCCCCGAGCGGTTCTCCGTCTGACCAGACTGCTGAAAAAGTCCCAGATAGATGTTCTGCACACCCATGGCTACAAATCCGACATACTCGGTATTGTCGCCGCAAAACTTGCCGGTATCCGCTCCGTATGTACGCCGCATGGTTTTGAGAATGCCGAAGACCAGTGGCTGAAGGCCTATCTGTGGCTCGGAGGCAAGGCTTTTCACTGGTTTGACTGGGTGTGCCCACTTTCCGAAGGAATAGCGAAGACGATCGTTGAGAATTACGGGTTAGGCGGTTGCAAAGTCCGGATGATCAACAATGGGGTCGATCTCACCGAGGTCGAAACCGCGATCTCGAGCCCAAAACCTCGCGAGACATCGGATTTCACCATTGGCTATATCGGTCAGTTGATCAGTCGAAAGAACCTGCAGGCGACGATTTGTGCCTTTGAACTTTTTCATCAGCAAAACCGGAATGCCCGATTGGTATTCATTGGGGATGGCGATGAGAAAGCACAATTGATGGAGCTGATTAAGCAACTGGGGCTTTCAGATTCCGTGGCGTTTCTGGGGTTTCGGGATGACCGCCTCGCGTTTCTTCCAACCTTTGATGCCTTTGTACTGACCTCATCTCTTGAGGGCATTCCACGTTGCCTGATGGAGGCCATGGCAGCAAGGGTCTGCGTGACTGCGTTTGATATTCCCGGGGTCGATGCACTGGTGACTTCGGGAGAAACGGGTTTACTGATTCCCTACGGCAACATCCAGGCACTGTCAAAGGCCTGGACAGAGCTGTCGCAAGATGCCGATTTGCGAACGAGTCTGGCAGATGCGGGTCGCTCCAGGGTTTATAGAAAGTTCTCCGCTGCTGCGATGGCAGATGAATACGCGGCACTGTTTCACGAACTTACAACGGGGAAGATAGTCGAAGATGCGTGAGATCAAGTTTGTACTCAGCATTGATACCGAAGAGGAGTGGGACTGGGAAGGGCCATTCCCTAACCGGGTTATATCGGTGGAAAATGTCAGCCATCTGCCCACCTTTCAGCGCCAGGTCCGAGGCATGGGTTTGCGTACGACCTACTTTCTGGACTATGCAGTGATTGAGAACGAGCATTCGAGGCAGATTTTGGCGGATCTCTACAAGTCGGAGCCTGAGATTGAGTACGGCGCCCACTTGCACCCCTGGGTGACACCGCCGGTTGTGCCTGCCGGGTCTGAAGCCAACTCCCACATCGTCAACCTGCCGATGGACACGGTCTCCGCTCAGCTCCGGTCACTCACGGAAGGTATCCACAACGTGACTGGCCAAAAGCCCACAGCCTTTCGTTCCGGGCGCTGGGGTATCACCGATCCTATTCTCCGGGAGCTTGCCAAGCAGGGCTATCTGGTGGACTCCAGTATTTACCCTTTCTATGAAACCGAATGGTTCAGCTGTGCGGACTATGACAGCTGGCCATTGGCAATGTCCCATTTAGGCACAACACCTGAACTCATCGAGTTACCGGTCACAGCAGGGTTTAATCACCGGCCCTTCGTAAAAGCCCAAAGTCTGCATCAGTCGTTGGAAAAACCAGAATGGGCACGTTTCCGGGTGATTGGCGCGCTCTGGGCGCTGAGGTTACACAGAAAAATCTACCTGAGTCCGGAACTATCATCGGCCAGAGACATGATTGCCCTGTGTAAACAGTTGCTGGAGACGGACTACCCGGTGATTCATATGTATCTCCACAGTTCCAGCCTGTTGCCTGGTTCAACCCGCTACGTGCAAACCGAGAGTGAAAAAGGCCGCCTCATGATGCGGATTGAGAAGGTTGTTAATTTTCTGCGTTCTCAGTGCGATTTGAAGGCGGAAACCATCACCAATGCTGCGCTCGGCCTGCGAGAGCGGGGGGAACTAAAAGCTCATCACGAAAACACGGTTTGTTCAGGCTTGAGCCAATTGGTCTTTAGGGATTAGGCACGTGTGCGGAATAGCAGGATTTACAACAGAATATCCCTCGGGCACTGACCTAGATCTCGGTCGCTCCATGGTCGGTGCGCTTCGCCATCGGGGACCGGATGCCCAAGGCGTCATGCAACTCAATGGTGCGGTTTTTGGGCATGCAAGGTTGAGCATCATTGATCTATCGGAAGCCGGCAACCAGCCTTTTGTCTCGGAGGATGGCCGCTATGCCTTGGTTTTTAACGGCGAAATATACAACTTCCAGAAGCTCCGCAGGGACTTGGAGGAGCAGGGCGTTCGCTTTCGAACCCAAACCGATACCGAAGTGGTGCTGACATTGCTCATTCGAGAGGGCGTGAGCGCCGTCGAGAAACTTAACGGAATGTTCGCTATCGCGTTTTGGGATAACGAGGCAGGAACTCTCGACCTGATCCGGGACCGAATTGGCAAGAAACCGGTGTACTACACGGAGCATGGTGGACAGTTGCTTTTCGCCTCGGAACTGAAAGCACTGCTGGTGTGCCCGAATGTGCCCCGCGACATCAGGCCAGATGCGGTGTACGACTTCTTTGCCTACCAGTACGTGCCAGATCCAAAGACCATTTTCGAGAATATCTTCAAATTGGAGCCCGGCAGCCATTTGCACCGCACGCGCGCTGGTCTGATAAAAATCCGTCGCTACTGGTCCCCGGAGATGGGCGAGCCCGAATCGATAAGTATGGAAAACGCCAAGGCCCAGTTACTGGATTTGATTGAGGACGCCACGAAACAGCGCATGATCAGCGATGTTCCCCTCGGTGCCTTTTTGAGTGGGGGCGTGGACTCCAGCGGTGTCGTCGCCATGATGGCTAAAGGCGGCAAAACCGTTACAACCTGTTCCATAGGCTTTAAAGAAAAAGACTTCAATGAAACCGAGTTTGCCCAGGCCGTAGCGGATCAGTACCGCACTGATCACCGTGTGTATACCGTGAGCGAGGGCGTCGCCGAGCGCTTGCTGGATATCTGCCGTTTTCTGGATGAACCTTTCGCTGATCCAAGCCTGGTGCCAACGTTCCTGGTGTCTGAGCTCGCCCGACAGGACGTAACCGTCGCACTGACCGGGGATGGTGGAGACGAAATCTTCGCCGGTTACCAGAAGTACGCCACGGACTGGCGGGAGACTCAGCTTCGCAACAAGTTCCCTTCCGCGTTCCGAACAGTGATGGGCCAGCTGGCGCCCGCGTTACGTAAGGTTCCCAACAAATATCTTCGCCGTGCCGGTTCACTGATGCACAGCCTCAGCCTGGATCCCGCTAAAGCCTTCTATGTCACCAATACATCACTGGATGACCACATCTGGCAACTGCTGCTGAACGACGACTTTCGCCAGACGCTGGGCGACTATCATCCAAGCGAACTGACTGAATATGCTTATCATCAGCGCGACTCGAAGGACCACCTGTCGCGCCTGTTGTATACGGATATGCATACCTATTTGCCAGGGGACATCCTAGTGAAAGCAGATCGAATGAGCATGGCAAACTCCCTTGAATTGAGATCTCCATTACTGGACTACCGGATCATTGAGTTTGCTAACCGCCTTCCAAGCGCTCTGAAATTCCACAAAGGTGACAAAAAAATTGTCCTGCGGAAAGCGCTAAGTCCTCTGTTACCCCCCGAAATACTTAATCGAAAGAAAATGGGGTTCTCCACGCCATTAGCCCAATGGCTGCGAGGGGAGTTGAAAGCGATCGCAGAGGATTATCTTTTTCATAAAGGTGAGGGGTTGGCCCAGCTGTTTCGTAAAGACCATGTGAAGCTCGTTTGGGACCAGCACCAGAAGGGCCTGTTCGATCACTCCGCTGTTCTATGGACCATGCTGATGTACGAGATTTGGTGGCAAAGATACTTAGGGTAGGCCCGAGTGGAAAAAGCAGAACCAGAGGCCCTTGCCAACCGCCCATTTAGTTCGTAGAGCGAGCTAGGAATTTATTGATGTCAATTTTACTGCTCAGTGAAATATTTCCCCCAACGCATGGAGGCAGCGGCCGTTGGTTCTTCGAGCTTTATCGACGATTGGAACCGAGTACCGTCAGAATCATCACTCATGAGCATTCGATTCCGGAACAACAGGAAATTGACCGCGACTTTCCACAGGACATCCAACGTATCCCAATGAAATCAGAAAGCTGGGGGATTAAAGATCTAAAAGGCCTCGGATTTTATCTTCGGTCCACTCTAAAAATACGGAAACTGCGTCCAGAAGGGCTGTCTCAGATTCACTGCGGCCGAGCGATTCCCGAAGGGTTTATCGGGCTAATATTGGCACGAATGCTCAACAAGCCGCTCGTTTGCTATGTCCACGGAGAAGATATTGAGACTGCCCGAACCAGTCGGGAGCTCATTTGGATTGTGAAAAAGGTTCTAAGTGGAGCCACTCAACTGATCTGCAACAGTCAGAACACGGGTGCACTGCTTGAAGTGCATTGGCATGTCCCGAGAGAGAAAATTAAGGTTTTAAATCCTGGTGTTGATCCAGATCGCTTTTGCCCTGCTCCTGAAGATCCGGAATTCAGAGCCGAGTACGGCTGGGACAGCAGATTCGTCTGTCTCACGGTAGGCCGATTACAGCGGCGAAAAGGTCACGACATGATGATTCAGGCCATACCCAAAGCGGTCGAGAACATACCTGATCTTCTTTACGTCATAGTTGGTACAGGCGAACAATATGACCACCTTAAGCGCCTTGTCATCGACCTGAAACTGCAGCATCACGTTCAGTTTCTACAGCAACTGGACGATGTCGATTTAATACGTTGTTACCAGCAGTGTGATCTCTTCATCCTTCCAAACCGAACAGATGGACGTGACATAGAGGGCTTTGGAATGGTTTTGGTTGAGGCTCAGGCCTCAGGAAAGCCCGTAATCGCGGGAAATTCCGGCGGCACTGCCGAGACCATGCATATTAACAAAACAGGATTAATAGCCGATTGCAGTTCGCCTGAGCCCATTGCCAATGCCATCTATAAATTAAAGAACAGCATCGGGAAAGGATTGTTCGACCATAAAGATTGCCGTCAGCATGTACTCGATCACTTCACGTGGGATCAACATGCAAGCAAGGCAGGAGCACTCTTTGAGGAATTAGGAGCGAAAGATTGCTGAACCTTGATCACCACGAGTACAGGCCTGGTCGATATTGGCCCGGCTCGGCTCCAAAAAGGTTTACTCTTAAAGGCCTAGAGCGATTCGCAAGAAAATCGCTCTATATTTTTATCAATATTATATTCCCATGGCCTCGGACGCTATTTTATGTCTAAAGTTCGAAGAGCAGTTATATTTTCTTCGATTTCCCAATATGGTGTGAAACTTATCGGGTTGGCGACAATGATGATCGTAGCTCGACTTCTTACCCCTTCCGAAATCGGCACCTTTTCCATAGCGAGCGCTGTTGTTCTAATGATCAGCGAGTTCAAAATGCTTGGAGCCGGACCCTATCTTATTCGTGAAAAAGAGCTTACAGAAGATATCATAAGAAGAACATTAGGGCTTACAATTATAACCTCGTGGGGACTCGGTACCTTCATTTTATTCGCTGGGCCCGTCGTTTCTAATTTCTATAATCTTCCCCCCTTGTCAGAAATATTTTCGATACTTTCAATAGGGTTTTTTTTAGCACCGTTTATAAGTATCCCTTTTGCCTTGATGACGAGGGACTTTGATTTCAAACTGATTCTCATTGCTAATTTTTCGGGGGCTATTGCGTCACTAATTGTAATAGTTTTTTTAATTAATATGGGGTTTAGCTATTATTCGTTAGCATGGGGGCAGGTGGCCAGGATCACCATTCAACTAGCAATAATTGGCATTTACCCAAAGTATAAATCCTACTATAAACCCGCATTTTCAAGGCTCGGGATCATTGCCAGATTCGGTATATATAATTCACTGACGAGCCTTTTTAGAAACGGTGTTAATCTAGTTCCGGATATAGTAATTGGGAAGCTGGGGTCAACCGCCCAAGTTGGCCTTTTTTCACGAGGAATGGGGTTAATGGACTTTTTGGCTGGCACTGTGCAAAAAGGCGCCGAGCCAGTGGTCCTCCCTTATTTGTCTGAGACCCGCCGTTCCGGCAAGAATATGGTGAGTGCCTACATCCTTGCAACCGTACTTGCAACCGGCTTTGCTTGGCCCGTCCTAGCGGTTGCGTCAATTGCGAGTTTGCCCGTTATACGCCTCTTTTTCGGCGATCAATGGGACGCGGCAGCTCCTATCGCATCAGCCCTTGGCGTCTGGCTCATCTTACGCACGACCCATAACTTCGCCAACAACTTTCTGATCACATTGGGCAAAGAAAAAATCATGATTATAAAAGAGGCGGTACTTCTAATTACCGTGCTTATCCTTGTGATCCTCGCCTTCCCTTTTGGACTACATTCGGTGGCTGGGGCGTTTATCATTCTTGGACTTATAGAGATAATCTTGGTTACCATAATTTTATGGCGACTTTTCGAGTTTGATTTTAAATTTTTTTTAAGGTCAATATTGCCTAGCATTGGTGTTTCTTTTATTTGTAGTTTTGTGACATGGATTATTTCGTTTTTTGTTTCATTTAATGATGAACCCCCATGGAAATCTGTTTTTATCCTTGCCACTCTGTTACCACCTATTTGGCTGGCCTCTCTAAAATTATTTAGGCATCCTTTATATAAAGAAGTTGCATCAGTAGTTTTTAAAACAAAATCGAAGAATTATCAAAGATGACTTACTTTGTAGTTTTTATAGAAATTTTGGTAACTTTGGATGTGAGTTGTAAGTTATAAAAAGGCGAGACATGGTAAGGCCTATTTATGGGTAAATTAATTGTTTTTGTTTTAATATGTGCGTGCGCATATGGCCTTATATTTGCGCCTTGGATAGCTAGCCTTGCCTATGTTGCAACCAGTCTATTGCAGCCACAGTATCTTTGGCCATGGGTCTTTCAGGGTGTTCCTATTTTTAATATAACGGCCGGGCTTGCCATTATTGGCCTTATATTAACTGTCACCTCTTATGATTACAGGTTTGACGTTTTCAAGCGTTTACAAAATATAATGTTGATTTTTATGCTTTTTTTGATGCATCTCTCGCACCATTTTAGTCCTTTTAAAGGTAGTCCAGCTTCTACGCCGCCTGAGTTAATTCTAGATACCATCAACGTTATAGTTTTGATGTATTTCGTTGTACTAGGTCTTTGTCAACAAGAAAAGACTTTAAAGTACTTGTGCTATATATTTATTCTTATTGGGGTTTATTATACGTATTATGCGAATGTTGCTTATTTAAATGGTAGTTGGTTTATGTTCGAGTTTGGTCGGTTGAAAGGACCCGCTGGAAGTCCTTATAAGGACTCAAATGTTTTGGCAGCATTGATCGTCATGTGTATGCCTTTTCTAATTTTTATGATTTTTCGCATTGATAGATTTTGGAAAAAGATGATAATTACGTCAATTGTGCTTTTAGCTTGGCACGCAATGGTACTTTTCGGATCAAGAGGCGCGCTCTTAGCGTCTAGTGTTAGCTTGCTATTGGTAGCTTCGATAATACGATCGGCTAAATTGAATGTCATTATGGGCGTTGGTTTCGTGTTGTTTTTGATCTATCAGGGCGCTGTATTGATGGATCGAACCAATAATACGGTGGATCGTGCGCAAGAATCTGCAGAGGAACCTCTAGACCCAAGGTTGGTATCTTGGCGAGTAGGCCTGCTAATAATTGAGGAATATCCTTTTTTAGGCGCTGGCGTTCAGATGTTCCAAGCGGCATCACAAAGTTTAGCTCCGGGAGAAACCTCTAACGTCGCCCACAATGCGTTTTTGAATTTCTCGGCTAACACTGGACTTCCGACTGGTTTTCTATTTCTTGGTTTTATTTGGATGGCTTGGACGAGATTAAGGTATGCGAAGCGCATAGGAGGAGATTTTAGTGACTCAGATTATTATGCTCTGGTGTGTTCGTCGATAAGTATACTTGGATATTTTGTTTGTTCCTTATTTCTTGACTTAATTATATACGAGCCTTTCTATATTGCTTTGGCAATTAACCTTATAGCATACGTAAGGGTTAGTGATAGGTACAAAACATGATTTTTGTTTTAGGTCAGATTACGCTTTGATAATTTATGTAGACTATTATTGTTAAGCTCTTGACGTATCTTGGTAATAGTTGACTGTCTATTTTAACAGGAGCAATATTGGTGATTTCAAGAAACGGTGGTCCCGATTTTATTGGTGTTGGAGTTCAACGTGGTGGTACAAGTTGGTTATATGAGTGCTTGAATGAGCATCCGGAGGTTAATATACCAGAAAAAGAGTTGCATTTTTTTGATCGGAATTACGACCGTGGGATCGAGTGGTATAAAAAACTGTTCCAGTGTGATGGTGAAAATAAAGTGAGCGGGGAATATACTCCTGACTATATCTCTTCGGAAGAGGCTATGCAAAGGATTTTTGAATTTGATTCTAATGTAAAGTTAATTGTTATATTAAGGGAACCTTTGGATAGGGCGTATTCGGCATATCGTTTATTTCAATCACATGGTCAGTTTTGCGACCTTGAATTTGCTGAGGCAATCAAATTGCACCCCTGGTTTTTCGAAAAAAGTTTATATAGTGATCAGATAAAAGGAATGTTTTCACTATTCTCGTCAGTTAATATACATATAGATTTTTATGATAGGATAATATCAGATCCTGAGAGTTTTTTTGGTGATATATGCCAATTTATTGGTGTGGATAGAAACTTTACGCCAAAATCGCTATTCAATGTTAGAAATGCATCATTCTATCCTGGCATTCAAAATAGGTATGGTCTTGTTAAGTTGCAAAACAAAATCATAGATATGGGGTTTTCCGAGCAACTTAATTCAATAAAAAATACGAGACTTTTTAGTATATTTAAGCGATTTCTTCTTGATAAGGATAGAAAAAAACAGCCTTCACATTTAATAGATAGAAAATATATTTCTATCGTCAAAGATGACGTTGAGGTACTAGAAGAACTACTCGGTCAAGACCTCCAATCCTGGAAGGATAAATATGTATTATAACGAGAGTCATCGTGTAGTGGGGAGCTTTTGGGGTTTATCTTATCCTGCTATCGGTCGCGCGGCGGTGTAAACCCTTCCCTTTCATTGAAAATGCAATATTGTTTATGTCTACCAGTTCACTAGATTTAATTTAGTTTAGATTTTGGTATTAAGTAAAGTAAAAATTGGTACGCCATTTTAATACTTTCATATTTTTAAATAATATTTTTAGGAGGTTTTAGATTTAGGCTATTTTTTAGGTGTGGGCTGCGAAGGTGCTAAGGCGAGAGAGCTAGGTGTTAGATTCGTGTGTAAATGGTGTTTGGCTGTGCCTATTGTTACAAGTTTTGGGTGAGTTGGTTTCACATGGCGTGATACCGTAAAGCTTGAAGCTATACTTCTTGGTTCCGAGATTTATGAAAGATCAGAAACTTTGGAGAAACCCCTTTTATTATAAATAGGTGTTTCGCTAACTAAATTAACTAAAATGTCATTTTCCAGATAATATAAATTATTAAATATCATTTAACACCTCTAATAAATATTTATTATCACGAAGATTTTCACCAAAGATCTTTGCGGCTGGAAGGGTCAAATGGTGTTCGTCGTACATCAAGAGGCTACCGTCCGAAAGAATGTTTTTACATATTCCTTTGGGGCAGAAAAAATCTCGTTTTTTTAAATAATAGCCTCCTAGATCGGTCACAAAAGACTCTATCCTAGCATCGACACCATAGTGCGTGGTAATGCTATGTTTGGATAGTTTTTCATCCAGCTCTATAAAAGTTTTGTAGTGAAGGATTAGCGATGAGGCAGGCCTTTTGTACCAAGGGCCTGCCCCCAATACGGCAAAAGGTAAATCGAGGCTATGCAGCCAATAAATGGTTTTCTTTGTTCCTGCGAGACGGGGAAAACTCATTCGTTGGGAGAGAACCACAAAATCAATACTTTCACCAATTTCTTCAATTTCTTGAAATCTATTTTTATTAAATGACGTGCATTGTTCGTAAGCGTAGGTAATCCCGGTTAAATCATGTATTAGTGGGCATCCACCTTGTTCCGAAATTAGGAAGTTTGCACCGGGAAATGCATTACTAAAAATATTTAGACCATCTGGCCCGTGCGAATCTCCAATAACCAAAATATTAGGGAGGTCATTACTGAGGGTTCCACAAATAGTGTCACTGATTCTCATCTTGCACAATTCATCGCGATTTCGATGTCGTTCGTCATTTACCTCTTTCAAACTCAGATTAGCAATGAATCTTAATTCCTCTGGATAACGATTCGGGAATCCTCCTGTGAAATGCCCTGCTAATCCAATAGCCACGAAAAACAGTGAACCCAGAGCTGTAAATGAAAAAATTTGTCGTCTAGAGAATAGCGACCTTTTTCGGAATGGCGCCTCTATGTATTTCCAGCTTATGTAAGCGAATAAAATGGAACTTGCTGATAAAATCATAAAAATAAGTTTAGGAGGCTCGTCTAAATAGATTTGACGTGCATATGCAAATATAGGTTGATGCCAAAGATAGGCGCTATAACTTATAAGACCAATATAAATGAATGGCCTAGATCCTAATATTTTTCCAAGAAAAGTCTCACCGTTGGCGAATATTATTATAAGAGCCGTACCAACGGTTGGGTAAATGGTGTATAGACTAGGGAAAGGAGTATGTTCATCAAAATAAAAGACGGAATACGAAATCATAAAAATTCCAATCCATCCAAAGAGTTCCTCGAGCCTCTTATGAGATAAAGAAGTTTTGATAAACGGCGCGTGATACAGAAAATAAAATGCTATTGCTGAGCCAATAGCTAACTCCCAGATTCTGGAAGGAAGCAAGAAAAAATTCGCGGTTGGATCGTTGAAGGCAGCCCAATGGGAAAAAGAAAGGCTTAACATACCTAAGATTAATAGGCATGAAAAAATCCATCGCCTTCTAAAGCCCCACATTAACATCAGGAATAGGGGAAAGAGTACGTAGAATTGTTCCTCTACAGCTAAACTCCAGGTGTGAAGGAGGGGTTTTAATTCATTTTCCCCTCCCCAGTAACCTGTTTCTTGCCAAAACAATATGTTTGAAGAAAAAAAGGATACCGCTATCAGACTTTGAAAAAAGTCCTGCATTAATAATGGGGGTAGCAAAAACCATGAAAAAAATAAGGATACAAACATTATTGTAAATAATGCTGGAATAATTCTTCTGGCTCTTCTTTCATAAAAATTTACAAGTGAGAACGTTTTTTTCTCTTTTTCAATTAGAATAATGCTCGTTATTAAATAGCCACTAATAACAAAAAAGACGTCAACTCCTACATACCCACCGGAAAATCTCTCAAAACCGGCATGAAAGAAGATTACAGGCAACACTGCTACCGCTCTCAGACCATCAATTTCCTTTCTGTAATTCAAATTATTTGACCTCGATTGAGTAGATAAACATGGGTCGTCGATTGTAATAGACACGTGGAGGTAATATTTTGAAAAAAAACACTCATTAAATTATTATTAATCTTTGTCATTGTATATTTATAGCGCTACTGGCGGTGTGTGAATTTTAACGGTTTGATTTATTTCATTAATATAGTGGAACTCGGTTGAGTATGTTCTTTCTAGATGGCCCCCTATCCCTAAACGATTTTTGGTAGAGTGGTTATCTCTCTGCGAGGCGTGTCCTTCCGGTTATCTCTGATCGGATACGGGTGGATCCGGCGTGGAACCGGTGTGAAATCGTCAATGAATAAGTGTATGTCAGAGAACCCGATTTGCGAGGTGTTGAGGTATTTCTTTTTCGATTCCTCGTGGTTTGGGTTCGTCTCGACCTGGTCGGTCGGTAGGCTACTGAATAGCTTGGCGATCGTGCTGCAACTACCATGGGACGTCTGGCTTTAGAAAATCGTGTGGGGAATGCAGCGCTTATAAGAGAGAAAGGGAAAGTTTGTCATCTCTTCAGGCGTTTAGGGTCTGTGATAGATCGGTTCTCTGCTCTCCAGAGGCCTCTGGTTTAACTGCATTGAGCAGTGGAGTTAACTAATTTTCCGTGGTCCTCGCTCTATTATAGTTGACCTCATAATGTTCGCTCCTTTGAGAATGCCATTTTTGCTTAGAAATCTTCTAGTGCCTCTTCTTGGATAGACTATTGATAGGAAGACAGTCACGCATGGTTTTCCACTAAGCGGTAATTCCGCGCTAACGCTCGCCGTGTCGATAGCCACGTACTTTTCGATCGCGCTGCTTCGAAGCGAATCCATAAATTACAATGGAAACAATCAATTGAACGCTGCCGTATCGGTGAGGCGGTGGATCAGACGAGGGTCTTAGTTGGTCCGCCAGAAGTGAAGATGATCGCCAATAGTAGAGTTGATTCAAGTCGAATGGATAGATTCTGGCTTTAAAGAGTGTAACAATGTGTGTCTGGCGACGACGCAGTTTATTGTTCGTGTGGTTATGCGGCGGTTTCTATAGATGTCGTGCTAACAGGCTTGGATGAATGCATTCAGCGTTGGCCCGTCCGGACTTGCTCTGCTCAGGTTTGATTGTCCGAATTCACTCGTTGGTACTCGCGTTCGCCGGTGCTCGTTGTCTCATTTACGACCGTTCGCGATATTTACGTTGCGTCGACGCGAACATCTTTGCAAAAGACACGCCTATTTACTGTGATTTTCAGTGTCAACAAAAGGAGTGAATCGAAAGTGCCCAAGAAAATTAAAACAAAGCGTCTGTAATCGCCTATCGATAGGATCGTAAAATTTAACATGCAGTTGGAAACCGATGGAATGAAGAAAGTCATAAAGGTTTGTGGGATTGGCTGTATTTTATTGGGGGTATTTTTACTTCTCTTAAATAGTTATGGCCTAACCAAAAGCCTTAGGGTAGAGCACTTAAAGGAATCTGAGCTTAGATTTCCCGGTGATGAAGCGATCCCGTTTGCTGAAGCTATGGAAAATACTATATTAAGGAATGACGAAACTCTTATCGATTATATAATCAGGCAAACAAGAAATGTTGATAATGCTTTGGCGCATATAAGGTGGCACGATACGGATCCCGGTGAACATAATTTAAGAGTGCCTGTTTGGGAGAATTACATTTTATTTTTAATGGGACTCCTGAGCGGAATACCAGAATATAAGCGCTACCATTTTGTGCAGCATGAAAAGAGTATTGAGAGAGGCATAGGTATCTGCGGTGATGCATCCATGACGCTGTCTACCATTCTCACTAATAATGATATATCTAATACGATCGTTTCTTTTCCAGGGCACGTGGTTGTAAGCTCCTCTTTAAATGGTCAAGATTTTGTGTTAGATCCCGATTTTGGGGTTGTGCTAAATATGTCCACGGACGAACTGAGATTTCGAAAAAGTGAGGTGGCGAAAGCTTATAGAAACGCCGGTTACGGAAATTTAGACGTGTTAGGAATCGTTAATATCCTTTCACAAGAATATGTTTCTTGGGAGGGGCCTTCTCATTTTATAAGTAAGAAATATTATTTTGAGTATTTTTCATATTGGTTTATTTGGATTTTTCCTGTTATTTTACTTATTTTAGGTGCTTGGGCTCTAAAATCTCAGCTTAAGCGATGATGTAATCGCGGATAAGGCCTGCTTAGACTATAAATATAATTTTATGATTAGGTGAAGCGCACTTAGCAGTTTTTTATATAGAATCGGGTGTGAACTAATGCACTTGATCAGGCTTTGTGGATACGTAGCCGCCTAAGAGCGTGACTATCGCCTTACGCGGCGCCTCTTTCCCATAACACTCTTGAGTTTAGCTCGGCGCCATCGATATTGAATCTGCAATTCGCCTATGATTTTCTGATGGGCGCGATAAAAAAGAATCTGCCAGTTCTTCAGGGTCACCTTCGGGCCGCAGAGTGCATAGCCATGACGTTGCAATGTATCACCTGCCACCATTTCGATCACACCGATCTCAAAGGGGGTCAGTTTTCCGCGCCATTTTTCGGCTAAGCGTGGATCGGGTTTATCGTGCGTATGAATGTTTTCACGTTTCTTGTGAATGTGGGCGCTTTTCTTGTCGTATTCGAGAATATTGGGATGGAATTCCACGCCCAAATGCGAGCATACCCTTTCCATTGTTGATTTGAGGTCATCCACTAGGTCTTCGTAACGGATGTAGAGGAAGCGATCGGGTGCTGTTTTAATAAATGCCTCCTGTTGCTCTACTTCACGTTTCCAACGCTGTGCTCCGGTATAAGCATTGGTGCCGAGTCCCCATTTGTTTTCGATGTAAGAATTGGTCACACCTCGGCCATCACGTACAATAACAACAAACAGTGTGTCCTGGATAAATGGGCGTAATTCATCAATATGGTCGGTTAACTGTGGATCTTTAAGTGCCCAAAGCTTGACTTTTCCCTGCGCAAAAAGCTCATTGACCGAAGTGGTGGTTTCTTCAAGTACGAGATTTTCGATTGCATTTATAAGTTCTTGTTTGTCATAGCTGTGCCCAAACACATAGGGAAGTTCGATTTCGTTTTTAACGAAAATTTCGGGGTGTGCAGACAGTGCGCGGGCCAATAGGGTTGTCCCGGAACGTTGGGTGCCCATTAAAAAAACCGGGGCTGGCGTATTTTTGTGGGATTTTTTGGTCATCATGCGGGCCTGCGATCGTGAGAAATATTTCCTTGGCACTTTCTTTCTCAGTGTTTATTTAAATCAAGATACTATTATAGTGGGCGGGTTGTAATTACACCACTTTATTTTTAAATAATTAGTGTTTGCCGGCAATCTACTTGGTGAAATACTTGAATTTTACATAGTATGGTCGCTACCTGCCGGTTTAACTTCCTGGTTTAATTAAGTGCAAGGGAGGGGTTTTAGAGTGCAGTAATTATTTTTGTTAATTTTTGTTTGGTATTTGGTTGTACCTTCATATAAAAGTGAGTTTTTTGTTTTTTTTATTTTATGCTGATGATATGACTAGAGGTTGATGATTCTGTCAATGGTCTTTACTTAAATGACGCGTGTAAAATATAGAGGCGTCCGGTCCTATTGTTTCATTTCAACGTCAGTGGTTGCTGGAGAAAGGAACTGATCAAGTACCTCTTCGCAGTCCTGTTCGATCTTTTGAAACCAGTTTTCGTCTGCATAATCTCTCCAGGTACTTCGGGGCGGCTCGATAAATGATAGATCCAGCTTGTGAAAGCAAGGCTTGATATTTATATCTGATAAAATCCGATCGATCTCGGGAGACGGATTATTAGAAAGATCCTCTAATGAGACACTGCTGTTGCTGTATTTTTGTCCATAGCAGTAAGATAGCTTCCATAGCATATAAAAATGATAGTATCTGTGTTTATCTTCGTATTCAGAAAGGAACGGGAACTGTTTTGTAAGATCCATTACCCACGTATTTAGGTAGAAGCGATCATTAAAACCTTGATCACCTTTTGAATATTTCGTGTAATTTTGGTCTCCCCAGAGGCTTGAGCACCACTGATCTCTTGGGTTTCTGTATATGTGGATAATTGATGAATCTGGAAATGCATTCCGTAGCCAGCCTAATCTGAAATCAACTCGGTTAAATTGGAGAACTGGCGTTCCCTCGGCATCATCTACCAGCTTTTTTATAAAATTATACATGTTAATATCAAAATCGTTTTCAGCCATGAATAGGCGGTGTCTAATCCAGTTTTCTTTATAATGTGAACCCAAATAATCTAAGCCTTCATATTCTCGCCAGTAATCATCTACACCTCGATGACTGTTGTCCGTAAAATCGCCGCGATACGCTGAATCGAACCATCTTCGTTCATTAAAAGGCTCATAGTACGCAGTGTAACCGTTAATTTTTCTGAAAATATTCCATAATAATGTAGAACCACTTCTAAACCTACCAGTTATAAATATGGGGCGTTTTGAGGTATTTTGTATCAAAGGTTTTTTGGTGATGTAGGGGTTGGAATAGTTTGTGACGTTTCTGGATGCAGATGTATCTGGAAAATAGTCGATGATCCAGCTTTGGATGGTGGAGGAGCGTAATGATTTCTCTAGGAATTTAAACCATAGGTTTTTAATCATCTGATTTTCCATAAAAATAATGAATGAGAGCTAAAGAGCTATGAAGTAGATTCGTGAGAAAAGTTTTGTGAATGATAGGGCGCACTAACATTAGATTTAGGGTCCGATAAAGAAGGGGGATCCAAATGTTAGTTGGAGTTCTATGTGTTTCGGTTTGTTTCGTACAGACAGGCATATTGTTCAACCATTTTCTGGACAGAAAAACATTTATTGAATCGAGATTTTGCTTGTTGTGCGATCTCCCGTTTTTTCTTTGGCATGTCAATCAGAGTTTGGAGTGCTGTTATAAATCCTTTCAGATCGCCACTTTCTACAAGAATTCCTGTGTACCCATCCATAACAATTTCGGGCGTCCCTCCAACTCGGGTTGCCACGGTGGGGATCCCAAGGCTCATGGCCTCAAGTAATGTCATCGAAGTGCCTTCCGTAAACGAAGGTAGTAAAAAAACATCCATAAGGCTGAGGTAGTCGGCGGGTTCTGTCTGAAAACCTGCAAAAATGACAGCTGGTCCTAATTTCAATTTTTTGGCGAGTGCTTCAAGGTTTTCTCGCTCGGCGCCGTCACCTACAAGCAGAAGGCGAATCTTTAAGCCTTTATCCAAAAGAGCACGTGTAGCTCGCAGTATCAGTGCCTGGTTTTTTACAGCGTCTAGGCGTGCCACAGTTCCAAGGACAATTTCATCTGTTTTTAATCCTAATTCTTTGCTCAAAGTCTCGCGCCGCACAACACTCACTTTCAGTGGCGCAATACCATTGTAGATAACATCAATTTTGTGCCTTGGAAGATACTCGTATTCAACCAGTGCATCTCGAGTGGCGGAGGATATGGCCACTAGGGATTTTGTTGTGCGGGCGATTAGGGGGTTGATGAATCGAGCTTTCTTTCGATATCGGTCCGGGTGGAATCGTCCATGCTCGGTGAAAATCAACTTTGCGCCGGTACCCCAATGCGCAAACCAACCGTAGGTGTACGGTGAGTACTGGTGACAGTGGACGATGTCGAAGTGGTCATTCCTGATCAGCTTTCTGAGCCAGAGAATGATTTTCCAGTCGAGGCCGGAACCTCGTTGCCGCGAGTGGATTTTTATCCCGTTGTCGGCTTCCATTTCCTTTCCGATGGCGCCTATTTCACCGTCAATACAGGCTATCTCGCACACAAAACGGTTTGGATCCAGGTTTTTGACTAATTGGCGAATAACCTGTTCGGTTCCGCCAAAGCCCATATTGAACGTGACGTGCAAGATTCTTGTTCGGGGCTGGCGCCGGGCGGTCGGTGAGGTGGCGTCAACTTCTTGATTTCGTAGGACTTCTTCCATGGGTCACCTGGCCAACTGAATTGAGTTCACTGCATTCTGGACATTTTCTCTGGCGCGCTCGCAGTTTCTCTGTGCGCACCTGTTCTGGAGTACGATCAGTCCAAACTGCTTTTCTTGTGCCAATATTGCAGGTATTTGAAAGAGTTTTGCCTCTTTATATGTCCAGCCACGGTGAGAGCCAACCTGGAACCATTGGCCGACGATTACCTGTTCGTTGGTCTGAATGTTTCGGTAGCGATGGAGGCCTCGTCCGAAGGTTTCCTGTAACTGCCAGAGGGAGGTGTCAAACATTCTCGGCAGGTAGGGTACGAGTTTTTGGTCGGCGGTTTTTTTTTGGCTTTGTGCCAACAGCGCCCAGAGGTCGCCTGAACGCCAAGCTTCGAGGTTCAATGACTCGGGTAGTTCGAGGGTGATTGGAAGGTCGT
Source organism: Marinobacter sp. F4216 (assembly GCF_019931195.1). GTDB lineage: Bacteria > Pseudomonadota > Gammaproteobacteria > Pseudomonadales > Oleiphilaceae > Marinobacter > Marinobacter suaedae. The sequence continues at coordinate 507,653 of NZ_JAIOUO010000002.1, forward strand.
CTGCATCGCTGATTTGGCTCTCTGGCAGTTCAAGCTTCCAGGATGGGTCAGCTGAGGAGGGGCTCTGAATAATCGCCAGGGCTAACGGGCCGGCGGCAATCGCTAAGAGCACTGTAATGAGGTTGGTTCTATTGCACAAAGTGAGTGCTGGTTTGGCAGCGGAGTCGGGGTCCCTTTTGTGCGCTGGAGAAAAGTAAAAGGCTGGTAGGATAAAGCCTGCGTAGACAATCCATCCCATGGTCTCGTGATCGTTGATCAATTCGTGTTGCATGTTTGTTTCATGGCCAACTACTACCAAGATGGTTATGCGGACCCAGTTGGCAACAAGGCCAATTATGGCTGAAATTGCCAGAGTGATCAGCCAGCCGCGCCAGCGGTAATCATTCAGGATCGATGTCATCATGGCTAGCAAAATCGAGATTACAAAGTAGCGAATACCAGAGCAGCCATCGGCAATGACCATTCGGCCATAGGGCAACGTGATGCTGTTGCCTTCAATAAGGGCTGTCATGCCAAGCCAGCTTACCCAAGAGCCAACAACCATGCTTGCAAGTTCAACAAGGAATGGAACGATATCCGCCCAAATCGGTAGTGAAAGCGAAAAAAGGAGAACGTGGGGTATAAATGCGAGTGCTCCCTGCAGTCCCAGAAACGCCCACGCCATTGTTATAAGACCGGCCGGTAGCACCATGAAGGTAAGTGTGTCGAGGCGAACCAGTTCCAGAAGGGCCCAAATTAGCGTTGTCGTAACTAGCAGAACAGCGCCGGCAAGGTAATGTGGCCTAGAGTACGCCTGGTGGTTCGCAAGTGCAGGGGGGTGGATAAGCAGTAGCACCAGAAAGATGGTTGCGGTGGCAAGACCATGGGCCAGAACTTGCTCAAATTCAAGCCAGGCTTTGCCGAGTCTGATCCACGTGGGATAGAAAATAATGGCCGCAACCACCGTAGTGATGAGGTAGGGCCTGGAGAGTGGTAGATTGTCTAGAGCCTTCCTTAACATCTTGTATCTGCCAACCGCTTATACCTCAGGCAGGATACAATTTATTACAAGAACGTAAAATAGGCGTTACTGTCCAGAGGCGCTTTTTGTGGACTGGTTTAGGTGTTGCCCTGGGACTGCTTTGTTCGTAAGCGCGCTATGTTTTGATGCGATGTTGGTATTGTCGAAGATTCAGGCGCCTCGCCTAGTCGATTTGAACTGATGCGCTTGACATGTTTGCGATAGGTTGCCTTTTGGTTTGTCACTGAGGTCGGTAAGCCGGGCTGGTAGAGCAGAATAAAGAGGTTCGGTTAAGGAGGCTGCCTGTATTCACATTTTCCACAAATCTCAATTTAAAAAGTGGTGGTGGCGGTTAGGATGGATGAGGCTTCAGTGTGGCACTTTGGGTAGTTTTCCATGAAGTAGTCACGGACACTTGGGATATCACGCTGAAAAGATGTGGTCTTGGTAGAAAATTCTTGATTTTTGAAGGTGAGCAGTCGTGAAGCGGAATATTTCTGAAGCTCGGGATATGCCTTTGGTTAGTGTTGTCATGTCTGTATACAACGGTGAAGAATTTTTACGATATTCTATAGAAAGCATTATCAATCAAAGCTTCGAAGATTTTGAATTTATAATTGTAAATGATGGCAGTTCCGATCGTTCGGGTGAGATAATAGAATCTTATCGTGATTCTCGTATTTTATACATAAAAAATGAGAGCAATAAAGGTTTGATAGAAAGCTTAAATAAAGGGATTGGGTTTTCAAGAGGTAAGTATATTGCAAGGCAGGACGCTGATGATATTGCTCTCAAAAATAGGCTCCAAAAACAGGTGGGTTATCTAGAAAATAATGCAGATGTATGGGTCTTGGGCTGTGGTTTAGAGATGATCGATGGAGAAGGTAAGTTCATTTCAAATTGGATTCATCCAACTGGCTGCAACGTTGTTCGATGGAATTTGCTTTTTAATAACTGTGTCGCACATTCCTCTTCGGTCTTTCGAAGGGATGTTGTTGAAAAAATAGGGGTTTATGACAAGCAGTATAGGTACGCAGAGGATTATGAACTATGGTCTAGAGTTTCCAGATCTCACCAGGTTGAAAATCTACCAGAGCCTCTTCAGAAGTACAGGCTTCACCCTGATGCGGTCAGCTCTTTACGCGGGAGTGATCAGCTTAAAGTTCAAGAAAAAATATCCTGGATGAATATAAAAAATGAGCTTATATTATCGCAGTCAACCGATGAGTTCAGAGTGCTCCTGCCTCAATTTAAGGTCGGGAGTGTCGATGATGCAGTTTACTACGTTTCTGCCTTATTAAAATTAAAGAAAATATTCTCTGAAAATAGAGATTTGTCTTTTGTAGACAGTCGCCATATAGATTCTTATATCGTGAGTTGTGTTTTAGGGTTGAGAGAAAGGTTGACCTTGCTCCAGTCTATCCATTTCATGATAAAGGGACGCTGTTTTTTTCCTGGGATTTTTTGGAGTAAATTAGCATTTATTAGATTTTTGCTTAGCCAGGAAAATAAAAAAATTATCAGTAGAGTCCTCGGACGAGAGCGGAAGTTGGTTAGAAGGTGATGTAGCTATCTCCCTAAAATTGTTGCACGCGTAGAGTTCGCCCGCCTCAGAGAGGCGTGGGGAGAATATCGAGGGACAATGGGTGAGGCTGCCAAAGTGCAAAACTCGGTTTAGGCTTATGAACTTGTGGTCGCCCAGCAAGGCGCATCTTGTCAGTTGTAAACATCCCTGTTTCAGTTGCACCACTGATTAGAGTTTTCCGCCCGTTGGTGTTTCGCCAGATACTCCCATGGCGTCAGGTCTTCCAGTGAATCGTGGGGCCGCTCGTTGTTGTATTCGGTCATCCAGGATTCGGTCAGTTCTCGGACTTCGGTGAGGTTCCGGAAGACATACATGTTCAGAATCTCATCCCGGTAAGTCCGATTGAAGCGCTCAACATACGAGTTCTGAGTGGGGGTGCCCGGCTTGATAAAATCCAGCTCGATACCGCGTTGCTCAGCCCAATCTGCCAAGGCAATCGAGATGAATTCTGGTCCGTTATCCATGCGTAGTTTGGCCGGGTAGCCCCGCCAAGCGATGATGCGCTCCAGAACCCGTATGACCCTCAGTGCTGGCAGGTTCAGGTCAACCTCGATAGCCAGTACCTCCCGGTTAAAATCGTCAACTACGTTAAACGTGCGGAACCTGCGACCGCAGAACAAGCTGTCGCTCATGAAGTCCATGGACCAGCAGTGATTTGCTGTGCTGGGTACCGCCAGTGGTTCAGGATTTCTGGTTGGAAGCCGCTTTTTGCCTCGTCGTCGCTTGTTCAGGTTGAGCGCACAGTACAGGCGATGGACCCGCTTGTGATTCCAGGCATGCCCCCATCGCCGAAGCACCTTGAACAGCTTGCTGAAGCCATACGCGGGATAGCGTTCAGTGGCGTTCTGAAGGGCTGAAATCACCGGCTCATCCCGGGAAGTATCCGGCCGATACCGGTATACAGAGTCACTGATGCCAGCGATTCGGCAGGCTCTGCGGATGCTGACACCATGCGCCTGCTTGAGGTAATCCACCAGTTCTCGTCGAGCGGCTGGCTTTACAGCTTTTTTTCGATCACATCCTTCAGCAGCTTATGGTCGAGACTGAGCTCGGCGTACATCTGCTTCAGGCGGCGGTTTTCCTCTTCCAGTTCCTTCAGGCGCTTCACGTCAGACGCCTCCATGCCGCCATACTTTGTTTTCCAGTTGTAGTAGGTCGCGTCAGATATCCCGTACTCCCGACACACTTCCTTGACCAGGCGACCGCCCTCGACCTCCTTCAGGATCTTAACGATCTGCGACTCGCTGTACCGTGATTTCTTCATGCCGTTCTCCGTTTGCCTCATTGTAGGCCGGAGAACTCTAATTACGCATGCACCGATTTTAGGGGATGGTTACAGATGTAGCGGCACTCAGACTGGCGAGGGGCTGGGTTTTGAAGTTGAGGCTTAGGATAACGAACCGAGTCATGGATGGTCCGACGCGGCGATGAAGGCACCACCGAGGCCCCGGAGAGTCTGCTCTAACAAGAGTATTGGAAGAAACATCAGAGGAGGGGTGGAAGGCGTTAACCTTATGGTGTTGTCGAAACCGAAAGCATAGTATTTTCGCGGATTTTGACCTACTTTTTGATAAGCGGTTCTGTCAGAGACAGCTAGAAAATTTGAGCCTTGAGTCGGACTAAGGCGCTAGTTTGATGATTTATCTCACGCCACGGCCATTGGGAATTGTAAGTATTCTGCCTGGTTCGTTCGCGCCCAAATTGGCTCACAAAGCGTCAAGTGAACTGGTACATCTTTGTGATTTTAAGCGGGGTCCCAGCCATGCTCATTGAAAAAAGTTTTAAATTTTCCGGATTATGGAGAAAAGTTGTTGTCGGGACTTTTGTTGCTTTAGTTGCACAGCAGGTCTATGGCCAAGAAACCAAGGTGCTACTCAAAGGGCGTTATCTGGAGCTTCAGGGTGGGTTCGCGATCCCCGAACTTCAGGACGAGCTTGGTACTCCAAACATGATTTGGAGCACATTGACGCTTGATAAGTTGCCGGGATCAACCAAGTGGGTGTTTGGTCACCCCGCAGGTTATGTGGTCGAGCTGGAAGAACCGGGGGCTCTGGGAACGGGGGACGTGTCAACGTGGCCCGAGCTGACTATGGGTCGTTATCAGCCGGTATTGCAGCAAGTCGATAATGGTACGACAGCGGGTGCGTTTTGGCTTGATGCAGATACTGTTCTTGCGTCGGTCCGCAAGTCCTATCGCTCTGGGTTCGCGGAGAATACGCTCGCGGCCGTTGATATGAATACGGGAGCCAAAACCTTTTACTCAATCACAGATCCTAACGATACGGGCAATGACGTAGCTAACTTCCATGTTTTGCAAGCGCTAGGTGCTGGCTTTATGCGGGTCAATGACCCTATTTGGGGCGCTTTGGTAGCCAAAGGTAATGACTTCATGCTTGGGCGAGGGGGGTATGACGTTTTGGGGTCTCCGTTAGGTCCCGCCTTGGGAAGCTGGAATGTTGGTGATCCGCACGCAACCTTCATCATAGATCATCCTGACGACTATCCGGCGCGAAGAGATCCTTACTACACATACCCGAGCCTTGATCCGAATACTTACGATAAAGTTCAGTTGCCGATCTGGAAGGATCCTGACGCTGAGGATGGTTTTTGGCAAGCGGGCGATGTTGGTGGCCTTGCCCATATAAATCATCCGACTGTAAAGGGAGTTGTCGCTACTCATAATCATGGCCGGGGTGTTCACGATTATCGGGCGCAGGGAGATGGCGGTTCTGGCAAGTATTTCCTTGTCAAGGAGCCTAGTGTTTTTTACAGTCCAGATAGTAGCGGCGGAAACCGGTCGGATCATGAATCTGAGACAGAAAATCAGGCTTATCCCGATGGAAACTATGCGCGGGTAGGGTTGGTGTATGACCCGGCTGACTTGGAGAGGGTAGCGGCTGGGGAACTACAGCCTTGGGAGTTAGACGCACAGAGATTTGAGTGGCCTAAGAGCGGGCTGCCTTTCACGGATGAGGCTCGGACTCCGACTCAGTTAGGCGGGGTGTATTGGGACAATGACAGGCAGTTGCTATGGGTGGCAATGAAGTGGCCTAAACCTGCGAAGCTGGTTGCTTATTCACTCGTCGTGGACGATTCTCGGCCCGAAGAGGAGGTTGTTATTCCTCCGCTTTTTGGGGCTCCCCCTAATCCTCCGAAAAACATCGATATGCAATAGCTACCCTGGGCTTCTCCAGGAGTGGACTTCCGAATAATTGCATAGTAAAAATCCAATCGACAGGAATCGCCTTATAAAACAGCGGGAAATGATAACGGGGTTATGATTTCTTGCGTCTCTTGGGGTCTATTAACTCCGGAAAGGCTTCCTTCTGAGGTGCGGGCTTGTAATGAGTGCCGGAGAAAATCTTGGGGCTGTCGAAGTGCTCTAATAAGTGAGGAAAGTGATTATCGAAAAAATTGTGATGCTTCTCGGTAAAGCTCTGTTTCCATTGTGAAGGTGATGCATCACGGATGTGAGGAGTAACTACGTTTTGGCGGGCATATTTCCTCGCTTTCGAAACCCATATTGCTTTTTCAAAATCAGTCAGTTGATAATGCTTTGCCAATTCTTCCATTGCAGAAACATTGTCAGTGAAAACGTCATCATAGGTCATGACCTTCAGTGTGTTGTCGCGTTTCGCATACTCCAGCCATCGCTCTAGAGCCTCGAAATGAGGAGTTCTCATCTCGATTTCCATCTGAATACCAGTTTCTTCGTCGAGTCGTGAGAGGCACTCACTAATCGACTCATCCCCTTGAAGAAACCTTTCCGGTAGATTTAAGTTCACGGTTTTAAGTGTATCTTCAGATGGTTTCCGTACTTTTCACCACCATTCTGCTCCACGCTTATGATAATGATATCCTGAAACAACTAAATCTCGGGGATCTCTCACAAAGAGGCTTGCCCGTAAGTCAGGGTTAAACTCCCGCAATCTTCCAATATCAATAAAATGGTTGTTTACGCTACGAATATCAAGCGCGCTAGACGCAAGAAATTCCTCTTTAAAGCTATTGAAATGCCTCTGAGTTCTTGCGGTCTCGTGCGCGAATTCTCTCGCTACTTTTAGGTGGTACACAGTCAGGTTTTTGTGAAAAGAAAAATGGCATATTTGGTGGTTAGAAAATCTTTCATAGAAAATTATTCGCAAAGTCTTGCGATAGGTGGTGCTGACAAAATATCTGAATCTAAATGCCAAGTTTTTTAGGAGAGTGAGCGAGTTAATTTGCTCAATTTTCCTTGGATTCAATGGTTCGCTGTTGTGTTTTTCCTTTTCAGTGTTCATCTAGCCACTCCATCGGTTAAGCCTGACTCCCATCTTATCGATTATTCATAGAGCTAAACGTGTATCATTTATCAGTGTTGTTTAAAGTGTCGTTTTTTTCTACATTAAATGAGTTTGAGGTTGGTCCGTAGTCCCGTGGCGCTGGGCTAATGGATAAATCCTTCTGGCGAATGGCGTATCAGTTACTAAATGACTCTCTCTGAGGGGGGGGTGAGGGTATCTCCTTCCTAACTTCTGGGATACCCTCGTGCCAATCAGATTTGCCGAACGATGATGTTTTTATGGAAAAGCGGGTGAGCCATTCAGAAGATCGGGGATCCTGAATGGCTTCCTGTTGAATATTTTGGAATAAATAAATGGGTTGTTGAGTCTGTGTGTTTGGGGTGCGCTTTTTAGTCTCTATGCAAAACTTCCGCCGCGTGCAGCGTATTCTCTAGCAACGTAGCAATCGTCATCGGCCCAACACCACCAGGAACCGGCGTAATGTACGCGGCCCTTTCGGCAGCGGTTTCAAACTCCACATCACCGGTCAATTTACCGTTGTCCATACGGTTGATGCCCACATCAATCACGGTCGCTCCGGGCTTGATCCATTCGCCTTTCACCAGTCCCGGCTTTCCAGCCGCCGCCACTAGTATGTCCGCATCGCGCACGAACTTTCCAAGATCTGGCGTAAAGCGATGACAGATGGATATGGTTGCGCCTTTCAATAGGAGTTCCATGGCCATGGGGCGGCCGACAATATTAGACGCACCGACAATCACCGCGTGTTGGCCCTTATAGGGTGTGCTGATGCTGTCCAGCAGGGTGATGATCCCGGCCGGCGTGCAGGGGCGCAGCGTCGGTGATCTTTGGGTGAGGCGGCCAACGTTGTAAGGGTGAAAGCCGTCCACGTCTTTGTCCGGGCGGATCTTCAGGAGGATGGGCGCTGCGTCTAGGTGCGAGGGCAGCGGGAGCTGAACCAGAATGCCATCAACGTTGGGGTTCTCGTTCAGTTCGTCGATCAGGGCTTCCAAGGCTTCCTGGGTGGTGTCCTCCGGCAGGTCGTATGATAGCGACAGGAATCCGACTTCGTCGCAGGCCTTACGCTTGTTTCCAACATAAACTTCGGATGCTGGGTCGTTGCCGACCAGAACTACTGCCAGCCCCGGGACTCGCAAGCCTTTCTGTTTGCGAGTTTCAACGCCGGCGGCTACCTGCTGGCGAACTTTTGCGGCAATTTCTTTTCCGTTGATCAGTTTGGCACTCATGTTTCGTCTTGTCGGTTGGACGTAAGTAAATGAAGGCTGCGCATTGTCTCATGCTTCCGGGTATAGGCCAATCAGCGCTTCGGGGGAACTTTTGCCAGGGCGAGGGAACAAAGCAGAAGTGCCTTTGGGGTGGATTTGAAAATGCTTGTTGACGCGGTGGCTCAGCGCCGGTAATATGCGCGCCAACTTTGCTGAGGCACTTGTTGTTCAGGCGAATCGGGGTATAGCGCAGTCTGGTAGCGCGCCTGCTTTGGGAGCAGGATGTCGGGAGTTCGAATCTCTCTACCCCGACCACTTTTCTGAATATTCAGGTGGGTGAACGGTTATGCGCCCGTAGCTCAGCTGGATAGAGCAACGGCCTTCTAAGCCGTGGGTCGCAGGTTCGAGTCCTGCCGGGCGTGCCATTAAGCGGTCGGTGTGGAAAGAGCCAGCGTCGATCAGAATCAGCAAAGTTGAGTGATCGAAAATACCGGAAGGTATGTCCCGATGTGGTGGACGTAGCTCAGTTGGTAGAGCTCAGGATTGTGACTCCTGCGGTCGAGGGTTCGAACCCCTTCGTCCACCCCACTTTTCTCTTGATTCCAGCTTGTTGAACTTCTCCTTTGGGCGTCAGTCTCTGAATTCAACGAGTGATACGCGAGCGTGGCGGAACTGGTAGACGCGCTGGATTTAGGTTCCAGTATCGAAAGATGTGAGAGTTCGAGTCTCTCCGCTCGCACCATTTATCCTTCTCTTCCTCTATGTTTTCTTAGATTTATTTCCGCAACTTTACGCCGCTGCCTGCGGTCTGCTAATTCTGCTTTCTTGTTTTGAGGCGAGTTTTTACTTTTCTTTGAGAATTCTTGCAGCTTTCTACTCGGGCTTCTCATTTTTTCGGCTAGTCCGCATATCTGTTTGGGCTGACCGGGAGTAGGTTGGCGGGGTAGAAGTATGGTCCAGAGGTGATTCTCTCGGCAGTGCAAACCGTGATAAACTACCGCCTTTTAAAATTTCGGTCGCCCCGTGAGGAATCGTCCGGAACAGGACTTTTAGTTTTATTTCATTCACATACCGAACCTGTAATTTGAGGATCTTCCATGCAAGTGTCTGTTGAAACGACCTCCAACATCGAGCGTCGCATGACGATTGGTGTGCCCGCCCAGGAAATTGACCAGGCGGTTCAGAAACGCCTGCAGGAAACTGCACGCACCGTGCGTTTGAATGGTTTCCGTCCGGGTAAGGTGCCCATGAGCGTGGTCAAGCGTCGTTTCGGTGACAGCGTTCGTCAGGAAGTTGTTGGCGAAGTTATGCGCGACAACTACATCAAGGCCCTTCAGGAGCAGGACATCAACCCTGCTGGCTGGCCGAAGTTTGAGCCGAAGACCATGGAAGAAGGCAAGGATCTGGAATTTGTTGCCATCTTCGAAGTGCTGCCAGAGATTGAGCTGGGTGACCTGAGCAAAATTTCCATTGAACAGCTGACCTCCGAAATTGGCGAGAAAGACATCGACAATATGGTGGACAACCTGCGTCGCCAGCAGGCCACTATGAAAGAAGTGAAGCGCAAGTCCAAAAACAAGGATGTGCTGACCATCGACTTCAAGGGTTTCATCGACGGTGAAGAATTTGAAGGTGGCGCTGCCGAAGGCCATCGCCTGACTCTGGGCTCTGGCCAGATGATTCCGGGCTTCGAGAAGGCCGTTCAGGGTGGTAAAGCCGGTGAAGACATGGAAATCGAAGTGACCTTCCCGGAGGACTACCACAACGAAGATCTCGCCGGTAAGCCTGCGAAGTTCGAAATCAAGATCCACAAGGTTGAAGAGCCCCAGCTGCCTGAGCTCGATACCGAGTTCTTCAAGAAGTTCGGCATTGATGCTGAAGACGAAGCCGGCTTCCGTGAGGAAGTTAAGAAGAACATGGAGCGTGAGCTGAAGCAGGCGGTGTCCAACAAGGTCAAGAACGACGTCGTTGACGGCTTGCTGGAAACCACCGAACTGGAGGTTCCGGCTGCCCTGGTGGATCAGGAGATCGACCGCCTCCGTCAGGACGCTGTTCAGCGTTTCGGCGGCCAGGTTGACTTCCAGCAGCTGCCGAAGGAAATTTTCCAGGAGCAGGCTGAGCGTCGCGTGAAAACTGGTCTGCTGTTCCAGGAAGTGGTTAAGAAAAACGACCTGAAGGCGGATGACGCCAAGGTAGAGGAAAAGATCCAGGAGATCGCCTCTACGTATGAACAGCCTGAGGAAGTTATTGCCCACTTCAACAGCAACGCCGAACAGAAGGCTCAGATCGAGTCATCTGTGCTGGAAGATGCTGTGGTTGATTTTGTCCTGGAGCAGGCCAAGGTCAAGCAGAAGAAGGTCAAGTACGAAGAGGCCGTGCAGGCTGGTCAGCCTCAGCGCTGATTCGTCTGGAGCCGGTGACTTGATCGGCTCGCCTGGTGACCATGAAAACAGCCGGCTTGTCCGGCTGTTTTCTTCTGGGCCCGGTGCTGGCAAAGTATAGGGTGCAATAACACCTACAATATAACGCTGTGGTGCGAGTCCACGATCTACTGTCCAGAAGGAGTTCAGGCGCAGATGACGCAAAAACCGATTGATGGCCCTGCTATGGTAACCAGCTCCGGCCTGGTGCCAATTGTTATTGAACAGACTGCTCGCGGTGAGCGTTCCTTTGATATCTATTCTCGTCTGCTTAAAGAGCGGGTGATCTTCCTGGTGGGTCCTGTTGAGGATCACATGGCCAACCTGGTTGTGGCCCAGCTTCTTTTCCTGGAATCAGAAAATCCTGACAAAGACGTACACCTGTACATCAACAGTCCGGGCGGTTCTGTGACTGCTGGCATGTCGATCTACGATACCATGCAGTTCATCAAGCCCGATGTGGCGACCCTGTGTATCGGGCAGGCGGCCAGCATGGGTGCGTTCTTGTTGGCTGGCGGCGCCGCTGGCAAGCGCGCGTGTCTGCCTAATTCCCGCGTCATGATTCACCAGCCGCTGGGAGGCTATCAGGGGCAGGCGACGGACATCGAGATTCACACCCGCGAGATCCTGAAGATTCGTCACACACTGAATTCAATCCTGGCGCATCATACGGGACAGGATATTGAAACCATTGCCAAGGACACCGACCGTGACAACTTCATGGATCCGGCCCAGGCAAAAGAGTACGGGTTGATCGATTCCATACTTGATAAGCGCGTACCGAATAAATAATACTTGCACTAATCGCATCATTCTTGGCCGTCGTAGAAGCCTATAACGGCGGCTTACCAAGATCAGAGGTATTTCAATGGCTGATGAAAGAAACGGCAGAGGCGACGATAACGGCAAGTTGCTCTACTGTTCGTTTTGCGGAAAGAGCCAGCATGAAGTCCGTAAGCTCATTGCAGGGCCCTCGGTGTTCATCTGCGACGAGTGTGTCGACCTGTGTAACGACATCATCCGCGAAGAAATTCAGGATAACGCACAGGAAGAATCCAGCGATCGCCTCCCCACACCGACCGAAATACGTGACACTCTGAATGAGTACGTCATTGGACAGGATCGTGCCAAGGTGGTGCTTTCGGTTGCGGTTTACAACCACTACAAGCGGCTTCGCTACGGCGAAGGCAAGGCTGACGTAGAGTTGGGCAAGAGTAACATCCTGCTGATTGGACCGACCGGTAGTGGTAAAACCCTGCTGGCAGAGACTCTGGCTCGCATGCTTAACGTGCCGTTCACTATTGCTGATGCTACCACATTGACCGAAGCCGGCTATGTCGGTGAAGACGTCGAAAATATCATCCAGAAGCTTCTTCAGAAGTGCGACTACGATGTCGACAAAGCCCAGCGCGGTATTGTGTACATCGACGAAATCGACAAGATTTCACGCAAGTCGGACAACCCGTCCATCACTCGCGATGTTTCGGGTGAGGGTGTGCAGCAGGCGCTCTTGAAGCTGATCGAAGGTACGGTGGCTTCCGTTCCGCCGCAGGGCGGTCGAAAGCATCCCCAGCAGGAATTCCTGCAGGTCGACACCAGCAACATCCTGTTTATTTGCGGTGGTGCTTTTGCTGGACTGGATCGGGTTATCCAGGAGCGGACAGAGCGCAGCTCCATTGGCTTCTCTGCTTCCGTCGTTAGTCAGGATGACAGCAAGAGTGCGGCGGATATGATTCAGGAAGTGGAGACCGAAGATCTGGTGAAGTTTGGCCTGATTCCTGAGTTCGTTGGTCGTCTGCCGGTTGTTGCAACGCTGACTGAGCTGGACGAAGCCGCTCTGGTTCAGATTCTGACCGAGCCGAAGAACGCTCTGACCAAGCAGTATCAGAAGCTGTTTGATATGGAAGGCGTTGAGCTGGACTTCCGGGAAGATGCGCTGCGCGCTGTGGCACGCAGGGCGATGGAGCGGAAAACGGGGGCTCGGGGGCTTCGGTCGATCATGGAGGCCACATTGCTGGACACCATGTATCAGATTCCGTCGGAGCACGACGTTTCCAAGGTGGTGATTGATGAAAGCGTGATTGATGGCGATTCCGAGCCGTTCAAGATCTACGCGAGCAGCGATCACGCCAAGGCGGTTCCGGAAGACTGATCATCGTTCAGGATTCCGACCAGTGAAAAGGGGCGATTGCGCCCCTTTTTGCGTTTTTCATGCCTCAGTTTTTCGTCCTGTCCGTAAACTAAAAAGATTGCAATTTTTGCGGTCGCCCCAATCAAGAATGATATGCTGAAAGAAACACCGTTCGAGGATTCCCTATGACCCGCATACCTGAGAATTCTGTGCAAGAGTACCCCCTGTTGCCGTTGCGCGATGTGGTGGTGTTCCCGCACATGGTAGTCCCGCTGTTCGTGGGCCGAGAAAAATCCATTCAGGCGCTCGAAGCGGCGATGGAAGGAGGCAAGGAAATCCTGCTGGTAGCCCAGCGTGATGCGTCGACCGATGAGCCGGGCCCTGAAGACGTTTTTGACATGGGTACCCTGGCAACCATCCTGCAGATGCTGCGCTTGCCGGACGGCACCGTAAAGGTGCTGGTCGAGGGCAATGCCCGGGCTGATATCGAGCGGATCGACGAGGGTGATTATCTCACTGGTCGTGCCTTTATGCTCGATGAAGAGGGACTGCCGGGTCGTGAGGAAGAGGTTCTGGTCAAGTCTTTGATGGAGGAGTTCGAGAAATACGTCAAGCTCTCCAAAAAAGTCCCGTCGGAAGTTTCCAACTCCCTGAACGGGATCGAAGAACTTGAGCGTCTTGCCGATACCATGGCCGCGCATCTTGAGATGCGTATTCCCGAGAAGCAGGAGCTGCTGGAAGCTCTGGACGTGCGCAAGCGTGTTGATCTTTTGCTCGGCAAGCTGGACGGCGAAATCGACCTTATCGAGGTCGAGAAGCGAATCCGCGGTCGCGTTAAAAAGCAGATGGAGCGCAGCCAGCGTGAGTACTACCTGAACGAGCAGATGAAGGCCATACAGAAGGAGATGGGGCAGCTCGGGGAAGGCAATAATGATTTTGAAGAGCTTGAGCAGAAGCTGGAAGAAGCTGGCTTGCCGGAAGAGGCTCGCAAGAAGACCGAAGCCGAGCTGAACAAGCTCAAGATGATGTCGCCGATGTCTGCCGAGGCCACCGTTGTGCGCGGCTACATCGACTGGATGTTGGCGGTGCCCTGGAAGAAGCGGAGCCGTGTTCGCCATGACATCGAAAAGGCCCGCGAGATCCTGGATCGGGACCACTATGGCCTGGACGAGGTCAAGAAGCGCATTCTCGAGTACCTGGCTGTCCAGAGCCGAGTGAAGAAGGTGAAAGGCCCGGTGCTGTGCCTGGTCGGGCCTCCTGGTGTGGGTAAAACGTCCCTGGGACAGTCCATTGCCAAGGCGACCAACCGCAAATACACGCGCATGGCGCTGGGTGGCGTGCGTGACGAGGCCGAGATTCGCGGCCATCGTAAGACCTATATCGGTGCCCTGCCAGGCAAGCTGCTGCAGAAGTTGTCCAAGGTTGGAGTGAAGAACCCACTGTTCCTGTTTGATGAGATTGACAAGATGGGCATGGATCATCGTGGTGATCCCGCCTCTGCACTTCTGGAAGTGCTGGATCCGGAACAGAATCACACCTTCAATGACCACTATCTGGAGGTGGATTACGATCTGTCTGACGTCATGTTCGTCTGTACGTCCAACTCCATGGATATCCCCCCGGCGCTGCTGGACCGGATGGAGATCATCCGTATCCCGGGTTACACCGAGGATGAGAAGGTCAACATTGCGACACGCTATCTGCTGCCCAAGCAGATCAAGGCCAACGGCCTGCGCAAGGATGAGCTGGAAATAACAGAGGCGACCCTCCGGGATCTGATTCGCTACTACACTCGGGAAGCCGGTGTTCGGGGGCTTGAGCGAGAGATCGCCAAGATCTGCCGGAAGGTGGTCCGCGAGCACGTCGAGGCTGACAGCAAGGTCTCAGTGATCCTGCAGCCGGACATGCTGGAAGAGTATTCCGGTGTCAAGAAATTCAAGTACGGCCTGGCGGAAGAGAAGAACCAGATTGGGCAGGTGACCGGCCTTGCGTGGACTCAGGTGGGCGGCGAGCTGCTGACCATCGAGTGCGCGTTGACTCCGGGTAAGGGGCGTGTGGTCAAGACCGGTTCCCTGGGTGATGTCATGCAGGAGTCCATTCAAACGGCTCTGACCGTGGTTCGCAGTCGTGCTGCCGGTCTTGGTGTGGCGGATGATTTCCATGAGAAGCATGATCTGCACATCCACGTGCCCGAGGGAGCGACCCCGAAAGATGGCCCAAGTGCCGGTATTGGCATGTGCACTGCTCTGGTTTCTGCGCTGACCCGAATCCCGGTTCGGGCCGATGTGGCCATGACCGGTGAAATCACCCTGCGTGGTCGAGTGCTGGCCATTGGCGGTCTGAAGGAAAAGCTCCTTGCAGCTCATCGTGGTGGTATCAAGACGGTATTGATACCCGATGAAAATGTCCGGGATCTCAAGGAGATACCGGATAACATCAAGGAATCCCTGGAGATCCGTCCGGTCAAGTGGATTGATGAGGTTCTTGACCTCGCGCTGGCGTATCCGCCGGAGCCGCGGGCGGACGAAAAGAGCTCTTCGGCGGCCAGCGGGAAGCCTCGCGACGACGAAAGTGACGCCTCAGAACGCATAAATACACATTAAAGCCCGGATGAGTTGTTGACACGCTAGAGAGCCCGTTGGTATAACTATTTCGCCGTGAAGCAGCCAATACCAAGGGCTCCCGCGCAGTATGAGTGTTTATTACGTTCATCGGGTAGACACCGTCAGGAATAAAAAAACTGAAAATGGAATTCTCGAATCGCCTGTGCGATAGTCGGGAACGTCCTAGAAATAACAAACCAATCTAGAACATCTTCAACCTGAAATCGAAGGGGTTTAGTGTGAATAAGTCCGAACTTATCGATGCAATTGCAGAGTCCGCAGACATTTCCAAGGCAGCCGCCGGCCGTGCGCTGGACGCGATGACCAACTCCATTACCGACGCGCTGAAAAAAGGCGATCAGGTCACTCTGATCGGCTTCGGCACTTTCTCTGTTAAAGAGCGTGCTGCTCGTACTGGTCGCAACCCGCAGACCGGTGCCGAGATCAAGATTCCGGCCTCCAAAGTGCCTGGCTTCAAGGCTGGCAAGGCCCTGAAAGACGCCGTTAAGTAACGGTTCTTTCTCAGGCGGCTCCGGCTGAAGGAGTCGCCAAGAAGAATTCGAGGCGCATTCCGAACAGGGTGCGCCTTTTTACGTTCAGTCAAACAACAAATGAAAGACACTGCACTTCCTTGAACGGGGATTCGGGAGAAACATGCTTCAAGATATTCGCGAGAACGCCCAGAGCACCATTGCCAAGGTTATTGTTGGCCTGCTGATAGTGACGCTGTCCCTCTGGGGTGTGGATGCCATCATCGGCGGAATCGCCGGAGAGCCGGAAGTGGCGACGGTCAACGGTGAAGAGATTACAGAACGGGAGTTCCTCCGCCTGGTCCAGCTCGAAAGCCAGAGCCGGCTGTCGCGGATGGAGACGCCGGATCCCTCCCTGCTGAATGAAGACCGGATTCGTCAGGAGGTGCTGGAGTCACTGATCCAGCAGCAGGTGCTGACTCAGGATGCCGATGAGCAGGGTCTGGCGCTGGACAAGGCCGATGTGGATGCGCTGATTACCCAGATGCCGCAGTTCCAGATAGACGGCAAGTTTAACGCTGAGCGATTCACCACCACCGTGCGCAATATGGGTATGGGTGTTCAGGAGTTTCGCGATGCACTCCGCAAGCAGTATGTGATCAACCAGATCCGCGCCGGTATCGTGCAGAGCGGCCTAGTGCCGAACGAGAATGCTGAGCGATTGATGCGTATTCAGAACCAGACTCGTGATTTCCGTACCCTGAGCGTCGCTGCCGATTCCGTGGCGGAAGATGTCGAAGTGACGGATGCCGAGATCGAGGCGTTCTATGAAGATAACAGCCAGGCTTTCCAGCAGCCGGAGCAGGTGGATGCCGCGTATATTACGCTCTCTCTGGGCGCACTGGCCGAAGGCATTGAAGTCAGTGACGAGGACCTTCAGGCCTACTACGAGCAGCGCTCCAGCGACCTGGCCCGGGAAGAGCGTCGTGCGGCCCATATCCTGATCGAGGATGGGGAATCCGCCGACGAAACCATGGCCACCATTCAGGAGCGTCTGGCGGCTGGGGAATCCTTTGCCGACCTGGCGCAGGAATTTTCTGCTGACGCGGTTTCTGCGAAAGAAGGCGGCGATCTGGGCTTTGCTGGTCGCGGTGTTTACGATCAGGCCTTCGAGGAAGCGCTGTTTGCGTTGGACGAGGGTGAGCTGTCCGAGCCGGTGGAAACCAGCTTTGGTGTTCACCTGATCAAGCTTGAGGATGTCCGTCGATCCGAGGTTCCGGCTCTGGCAGAGATTGAGCAGCAATTGCGCAGTGAATTGGCCCGTGAGCGTGCCGAAGACAAGTTCATTGAGGTGCGCACCCGTCTGGCGGACGCGGCCTACGCGGCTGACGATCTGGCGGGCCCGGCCGAGGAGCTTGGACTGGAAATCCGTGAGGTTGAGGGCGTGACTCGCAATGGCGGTCCGGCTCCGTTCGATCACGAGGGGCTGGTTCGTCAGCTGTTCTCGGTCGATGTGCTGGAGGACAGCTATAACACCGAGCTGATTGATGTAGGCGACAGCGTGTCTGTGGTTGCTCGGGTTCGCGAGTACCGCGAGGCCCAGCAACTGGACCTTGATCAGGTAGCCAATGACATTCGCGCCCAGTTGGTGGCTCAGAAGACCCGTGAGGCGCTTCAGGACCGTGCTCAGCAGGTGGTTGATGGTCTTGAGTCTGGTCAGTCTCTGGAGGAGTTGGGTGTTGACGGCGAGTGGATAGAAAACGACGCGGTTGGCCGCGGTGCCACCGGATTCGATCTGGGCGTGGTACAGACGGTATTCACCATGCAGCGTCCGGAAGAGTCTGGCTCGGCTTACGGTCATTCCGTGACTGCCGACGAGGCCACCGTGATTGCTCTGGACGCCGTTAATGACGGTGAAGTGGCCGAGGGCGGAGCCGAGTTCAAGCAGCTTGCGCAGTTCCTGGCTTCTCTTGAGGGGCAGCGCGAATACGCTGCTTATCAGGAGTTCCTGCGGGATCAGGCTGATGTGGAGCGCCCTTAAGCGCTGCTGATGTTTTCGGGATGTTTCATCCCAAGAAAAAAGCCCGGGCTGAGTCCCGGGCTTTTTTGTTTCTGGCTCGCTAATTAGTCAGCAGGCGGGAAGCGGGTGGGTTTCAGGCTTTCCTTGATTTTTCTCAGGTGTCCGAGGAAGTCGGTGCCTCGCTTGAGGGTGACGCCTGTGGCCAGAATATCGATAACCGTCAGGTGAATGATGCGGGAGGACATGGGCATGTATACCTCCGTGTCTTCCTCTGCGGTTACTCCCAGAACCACGCTGCACATCTCTGCCAGCGGGGAGTCGGGGTTCGTGATGCCAATCACCGTCGCGCCATTGGCGCGCGCCAGTTGAGCCACGTCGACGGCCTCCCGGGTGCGCCCGGTATAGGAGATGACGACGATGACGTCCCCCACGGTGGAGCCTGCGGCCACCATGCGCTGCATCAGTGCGTCGTCATAGGACATGACCGGGATGTTGAACCGGAAGAATTTGTGCTGTGCGTCCAGCGCAACCGACGCAGAGCCGCCCATGCCAAAGAAATTGATCTGCTTGGCCTGAATGAGGTAATCGATTGCTTGTGACAGCGCCTTTGGTTCCAGTGCCTGGCGGGCTTTGTCCAGACTGGCAATGGTGCTGAGCATGATTTTGTCGGAGAACTCGGCAACGGAGTCGTCCGGCTCCACGTTCTGGCTGACGTAGGGTGTTCCGGTAGCGATGCTCTGGGCCAGGCGGATTTTGAAATCGGGGAAACCTGTTGCAGAAAAACCGCGGCAAAACCGGTTCACCGTCGGTTCGCTGACGTCCGCGGCACGGGCCAGGGCAGCGATGCTGTAACGGGTGGCCGCGCTTGGGTCGCGGAGGATGGCTTCGGCCACTTTTCGCTCTGATTTGTTCAGGTTGTCCAGGCGGGCCTGAATGTCTTCCAGCAGATTGTCGTCTCGATGTGCCCGGTTCTCGGCCATTGCAGGTACTCCAAAGCTTGGCGCATTATTGTGAGAATATCGGGAGTATACCGCGTTTTTTTGTCTGGATGTGTAGTAAACCTATCAGGCTGGCCCCCAGTGGCAGCATTGTGGGGTTTTCGCTGTCTTCTTTTACCTAAAATTACTACACTGAACGGTAGCGCTCATCCCTACGCCTGCCAGATCTCAAGGAGAGAGGCTTCGATGGCCAACCAAATCAACACTCGTTGTGACCTCATGCTATTCGGTGCATTGGGCGACCTGGCGCAGCGCAAACTGTTTCCCGCCTTGTATCAGCTGGAGCGCGCCAGGCTTCTTGCCGACGGTAGCCGGATTCTGGCGATTGCGCGTACGGATGCATCCGCCCCGGACATTCGGAATCAGTTGCTGGCGAAGCTCAGGCAACATGTAAAGTCCTCTGAATTCGACGCCTCCGTGGCCGACGCCTTTCTTGAGCGGGTGGATTACAAGTGCCTCGACTTTACCGATCCGTCCGGCTTTTCGGATTTAAACGATTGGCGGGATTCGGCGAACAACCAGCTCATCGTTTATATGGCCACACCGCCGTCCATGTACGGTGTGATTGCCAGGAATCTGAGAGCCGCGGATTGTTGTATTGATAAAACCCGGGTGGTGGTGGAAAAGCCCATTGGCCATGACCTTGATTCCTCCCGGGTGATCAACGACGAACTTGGGGAGGTGTACAACGAAAGTCAGCTGTTCCGGATTGATCACTACCTCGGTAAAGAAACGGTCCAGAATCTGATTGCGTTGCGTTTCGCCAACAACCTCTTTGC
This sequence comes from Marinobacter sp. F4216, assembly GCF_019931195.1. Taxonomy (GTDB): domain Bacteria; phylum Pseudomonadota; class Gammaproteobacteria; order Pseudomonadales; family Oleiphilaceae; genus Marinobacter; species Marinobacter suaedae. Next base: position 527,168 of record NZ_JAIOUO010000002.1, read on the forward strand.
CTCCCAGTGGGACCAGAACCATATCTCTCATGTTGAAATTACCGTGGCCGAAAGTGTTGGCATTGAGGGGCGGTGGGGGTACTTCGACAAGGCGGGCCAGATCCGGGACATGATTCAGAACCACCTGCTGCAGTTGCTGTGCCTGATCGCCATGGATCCACCGTCAGACCTGACCGCAGACAGCATTCGGGACGAGAAGGTAAAAGTGCTCAAGGCGTTGCGCCGTATCACGCCCGATATGATGGAGCGCTACGTGGTGCGTGGCCAGTACGTGGCGGGCACCAGTAATGGAAAGCCGGTGCCGGGTTACCTGGAAGAGGAAGGGGCGAACAAGGGCAGCTCGACGGAAACCTTTGTCGCCCTGAAGGTGGAAATCGATAACTGGCGCTGGTCCGGGGTGCCATTCTACATCCGTACCGGAAAGCGCCTGCCCGAGAAGCTTTCCCAGATCATCATACACTTCAAGCCTGCGCCTCATTACATCTTCGACCCGGATCAGAAGCATCTGGCCAACAACAAGCTGATCATCCGCCTGCAACCGGACGAGGGTATGGCGCTCAAAATTCTGACCAAGGATCAAGGGCTGGATAAGGGGATGCGGCTGCGGCAGGGGCCCCTTGAGTTGACGTTCTCAGAAACCTTCGACACGGACCGCATCCCGGACGCCTACGAGCGGCTGCTCTGGGAAGTTATGAAGGGGAACCAGTACCTGTTTGTGCGCCGGGATGAGGTCGAGCATGCCTGGCGCTGGGTGGATCAGGTAATCCAGAACTGGCAGGACATAGGAGAGCCACCCAAGCGTTACGCGGCAGGCACCTGGGGACCGGTGGCATCCATCGCCATGATCACCCGGGACGGAAGGAGTTGGTATGAAGACGCCTGATATACAGTTTCCCGAGGGGGTTCAGGCGCGATTCGAGGATGCGCCCGAGTCCGTCGCCCTCACTTTGGCCAATGCAGTGGCAGACTTTCTCCGTGAGCGGCTCGCCAGCGCCGAGCGGGCAAGCCTGGTGGTGTCCGGAGGTTCGACTCCGGTGCCGTTTTTTGAAGCCTTGTCAAACAAGGCGCTGGACTGGCATCGGGTGGATGTGTTGCTCGCGGACGAGCGGTGGGTTGATGAGGAGGATCCGGCGAGCAATACCCGGCTGGTCCGTGATCACCTGCTCAAAGGGGAGGCCGCCGCAGCGCGATATCTACCACTCAAAGCAGAGGGGCGGGCGCCCATTGATGCGCTTGCCCGGGTTTCAGCGGGGCTCAAAGACCTGGCGTTGCCACTGGACGTGGTGATTCTGGGCATGGGCAACGATGGCCATACCGCGTCACTGTTTCCCGACGCGCCTGAGATTGCGCGGGCGATGAATGCTCAGTCGTCAGAACGGGTCGTTGCGATGTGGCCACCCTCACAGCCGCATCCGCGCATCTCGCTCACACGGCCCATCCTGGAGGCAGCGCGTTTCACAGCATTGCATCTGACGGGGCGCGACAAGCTGGAAACCCTCAAGCGTGCACTGTCTGAACCGGAAGATGTTCTGGCGATGCCGATAAGGGCCTTCCTGAAACCCGGGCTTCAGGTGTTCTGGAGTCCTTGATTGTGTCTGCCGTTACTGGCTATGGAGAGCAACCATGACCCAATTGTCTGACTTCCATCGTGAGCGCATCCAGGCGGTGTTGGAGGCGTCACCCCTGGTGCCGGTTATTTCCATTCAAGACCCCGATCAGGCTGTGCCGCTTTGCCGGTCCCTGGTTGATGGCGGTATTCGGGTACTGGAGATTACCCTGCGTACGCCCTTTGGTTTGAAGGCTATCGAGGAGGTGCGAGCAGCACTGCCGGATGCCTGGGTAGGCGCGGGAACTGTGACCAGCGTTGCCCAGTATAGGGAGGCAGAGAACGCCGGCGCCCAGTTTGTGATCACACCGGGCGTGACGGAGGCCATTCTCGAGTTTGGCGTAACCTCGCAAGCGCCATTGTTGCCGGGTGTTGCTACCGTGTCCGAGTTGATGATGGGGTACGTACTGGGCTATCGCCAGTTCAAGTTTTTCCCGGCGGAAGTGGCTGGTGGTGTGAGTGCGCTCAAGGCATTTCGGGGGCCATTTCCGGACGTGACGTTTTGCCCGACTGGAGGTATTCGGCGAGAAACCGCCGGGCATTATCTGGAGCTGTCGAATGTCCGGTCGGTCGGTGGCTCATGGCTGACGCCCAAGGATGTGGTGGCCGCCGGGGATTGGGCGCGTATCAGAGAAATTGCCGAGGGCAGTCTGTCTGATTTGGGCTAGAGGTACTCTATTGGCTTGGTTGACTGGATTGGGCGCCGGGTGAGGGCGCCCAATCCGTTTCAGGGATGATGCCGGGTCAACGAATGTCGGCCCCGACTTTCACGATTTTCATGGTATTCGTGCCGCCCTGGGCGTTGACGTAGTCTCCCTTGGTGATTACGACAAGATCTCCCTCCTTCACGATTTCCCGATTGACCAACTCCGAAATGGCCAGGGCGTTGGTACGCTCGTTGGGAACGGTGGCCGAGTCGAAAGGAACCGTCTGTACACCCCGGAACAGCACAACTCGGTGCTGGGTGGAGTGGTGCCGGGAAAAGGAGAAAATCGGCAGGCTGGACTTAATGCGGGACATCAGTCGCGGCGTCGCTCCGGTTTCCGACATGCAGATGATGGCCGTCACCCCTTCAAGGTGATTGGCGGCGTACATGGCGGACAGCGCTATGGCCTCGTCCACCCGCTCCATGCTTTCGTGGATGCGGTGCTTGGACTGGTGCATGGAGGGGTGCTTTTCGGCGCCCAAACAGATGCGGACCATCGCCTCGACGGCTTCTTTCGGGTAATCGCCCACGGCGGTTTCCGCGGACAGCATGACCGCATCGGTGTAGTCCATGACCGCGTTCGCCACATCGGATACTTCCGCCCGGGTTGGCATGGGGTTGGTGATCATGGATTCCATCATCTGGGTTGCCGTAATCACGGCCCGGTTCAGGGTTCTGGCTCGGGCGATGATGTGCTTCTGCACGCCCACCAGTTCCGCATCACCAATCTCTACGGCCAGGTCGCCGCGAGCTACCATGACGGCGTCGGAGGCTTCAATGACCGCATCCAGGGCGGCTTCGTTGTGGGCCAGTTCGGCCCGTTCGATCTTGGCGACCAGGCCGGCATTGGAGCCTGCGTCGCTCAGCAGTTTGCGGGCCGTGTACATGTCTTCAGCCGTTCGGACGAAGGAGACCGCCACATAGTCCGCGCCCAGTCGGGCTGCGGTGACGATGTCCTGCTTGTCCTTTTCGGTGAGCGCTTCGGCCGAGAGTCCACCACCGCGCTTGTTCAGGCCCTTGTTGTTGGATAGCGGGCCGCCAATCAGAACCGTAGAGGTAATGCTGTGTGCATCAACTGACTGCACTTCCATCTCGATTCGGCCATCGTCGAGAACCAGGATATCGCCCGGTTTCACGTCGTCGATCAGCTGTTCGTAGTCGATACCAACACGTTCGGCCGTTCCTGCCTCCTTATCCATGCTCGCATCCAGGACAAAGGTTTGTCCGGCACTCAGGATTACCTTGTTGTCGGCGAATCGGGCGATACGGAGTTTCGGGCCTTGCAGGTCCGCCAGGACGGCGACAAAGCGCCCGTTGGCGGCTGCGGTCTCGCGCACCAGCCGGGCCCGGTTGATGTGCTCCTCGGCGCTTCCATGGGAAAAATTCAGTCGCGTGACATCCACTCCGGCGGCAATGATGGCGGATAACGACTCTGGTGAGTCCGTGGCGGGTCCGAGTGTTGCGACTATTTTGGTGCGCCTGAGCATATTAGGAAGTCCTTAACGGTGCGTTTATCTGTCTAGGTTAGTGGAATTGCTTCGGACAGTCAGCCTTGGCGGGAGGCCCGGTGAAGTGCAAGAGCATTATCCAGCATGCGATTCGAGAATCCCCACTCATTGTCGTACCAGGCCATGACTTTTACATGGCGGCCGAGCACGCGGGTGTGGTTGGCATCGAAAATGCTGGAGAGCTCATTGTGGTTGAAGTCGATGCTCACCAGCTTTTCGCGGTTGAATCCAAGAATCGGAGAGCCTTCCGCCGCTGCCTTGACTGTGCTGTTGATTTCTTGAACAGTGGTATCTCTGCAGGCGATAAAGCCAAAATCCACCAAGGATACGTTAATGGTCGGAACTCGCACGGCCAGGCCATCGAGTTTGCCGTCCAGTTCCGGTATGACCTTGCCAATGGCAGCAGCGGCGCCGGTTTTGGTCGGAATCATGGATTGAGTGGCCGACCTGGCCCGGTAGGGGTCCGGGTGGTAGACATCGTTGAGTGTCTGGTCGTTGGTGTAGGAATGGATGGTTGTCATTAATCCGCTCTCGATGCCTACGCGATCATTCAGTGCCTTGGCAATCGGTGCCAGGCAGTTAGTGGTGCAGCTGGCATTGGAGATTATGCTGTGTCGGCCAGTGAGTGACTGCTCATTTACCCCATAGACAATCGTCGCGTCCGCGTCCGGTGAGGGGGCGGAAATAATGACCTTGCGGGCTCCGGCGTGCAGATGCGCCGCGGCGGCGGATCGATCCGTGAACAGGCCGGTACACTCGAAGACGATGTCGACCTGATGGGATTGCCAGGGCAGCTCTTTCGGATCTCTGATGGCTGACACGGCAATCCGGTCGCCATTGATGGTCAGGGATTCGGCATCGGCGGATACGTCGCCGGAGAATCGCCCGTGAACACTGTCGTACTTGAGCAGGTGGGCGTTGGCAGGGGCATCGGCGAGGTCGTTGATTGCGACGATCTGCATGTGTTGCCGGTAGTTGTTCTCGTAAAGTGCGCGAACAACGTTTCGTCCGATTCGGCCAAAGCCGTTGATAGCAATGCGTAGTGTCATGGTCGGCCTCCTTGGCGACGTTTTCTGCAATCCCTGGTGCGTAGTAAATATGACAACATGATACCGTTAAAGTTCGCTTTTGTTGTGTATTTATAGACTAAATATAGTAAAAATTACTTTCAAAAAGAGAGTGAAGGGAGTTAAGCGATGCAGCCCGTGGTTGACAAGGTTACCCAGCGAATCATTGAGCGGAGTCGGGCTGGTCGTGAGGGCTACCTGAAGCATATGGCGACGCTGAAGGCCCAGTCTCCCCACCGGAGCAGTCTGTCGTGCGGTAATCTGGCCCACGGCTTTGCAGCGTGCAGTCCCGGTGACAAGGACACCCTGCGCTTCATGAACAGGGCCAATGTGGCGATCGTCACTGCCTACAACGATATGCTTTCGGCCCACCAACCCTATGAAAAGTTTCCTGACATTATTCGTGAAGCCGCTCGGGGGATGGGGTCGGTAGCTCAGGTTGCGGGCGGAACGCCCGCCATGTGTGACGGGGTGACCCAGGGGCAGCCGGGGATGGAATTGAGCCTGTTTTCCCGCGATACCATTGCCATGAGCACGGCGGTCGCCCTCAGCCACAACATGTTCGACGCCACCCTGCTGCTTGGTATTTGCGACAAGATCGTACCGGGGCTGCTGATCGGGGCCCTGAGTTTCGGTTACCTGCCAACCGTGCTGGTACCGGCAGGCCCGATGCCTTCCGGGCTGCCGAACAAGGAAAAACAACGTATCCGTCAACTCTATGCCGAGGGCAAGATTGGCAAGGATGAGCTGCTGGAAGCGGAAAGCAAGTCTTACCACAGTCCGGGAACCTGCACCTTCTACGGAACCGCCAACAGCAACCAGCTGTTGGTGGAGGTGATGGGATTGCATTTGCCCGGCGCGGCCTTCGTGAATCCGGGCACGCCGCTGCGGGACGCCCTGACTCGTTACGCCACAGAGCAGGTGATCCGGTTATCGAAGCCCAACGGGGGTGAGCTTGGGCTGGCGGACATGGTGGATGAAAAGAGCATCGTCAACGCACTGGTCGCCCTGCTGGTCACCGGCGGCTCCACCAACCACACCATGCACTGGATCGCCATTGCGCAGGCGGCCGGTATCCTTGTCGACTGGAACGACTTTGCCGACCTGTCGTCCGTGGTCCCCTCCATGACGCGCATCTATCCGAACGGCCAGGAGGACGTGAATGCGTTCCACGAGGCCGGAGGCACCCCGTTTCTGATTCGTGAATTACTTGCCGGCGGTTTCCTGCACAACGACGTAAACACAGTGGTTGGCGAGGGGCTGGAGCGTTACACCCAGGGGGCCTCGCTGGAAGGCGACAAGCTGGTCTGGTCTTCCGCTCCGGAGAAATCCGGAAATCCGGAGGTGCTCAGTACCGCCGCTGAACCCTTTGCGCCGGATGGCGGACTCCGGGTGTTGGACGGCAACCTTGGCCGGGGTGTCATCAAGGTGTCGGCGGTTGCGAAGGAGCATCATAAGGTGGAAGCACCGGCGGTTCTGTTTGACGATCAGGATGATCTGAAAGCCGCCTTTGAGGCCGGCCAGCTGGACAGGGACTGCATCGTCGTGGTTCGGTTCCAGGGGCCTCGGGCCAATGGTATGCCTGAGCTGCACAAGCTGACACCGTATCTGGGGGTGCTTCAGGACCGTGGTTTCAAGGTTGGGCTGGTAACCGATGGGAGGATGTCCGGCGCCTCGGGCAAGGTGCCAGCGGCTATTCATGTGTACCCGGAAGCCCTGGACGGTGGTTCCCTGGCCAAACTGCGCGATGGTGATGTGATATGCCTGGATGCCACCACCGGCAGTCTGTCGGTTTCCCTCACGGACGCCGAGCTGGCGGAGCGCCCGTCGGCCACCCCCGATATGGCGGCGAATCGTCATGGATATGGCCGTGAGCTGTTTGGCTGGATGCGCCGTTCTGCAAGCACGCCCGAAGAGGGCGCCAGCTTTTTCTGGAATCACGATGCATGAGTGAGTCCCGTTATGTGCTGGTGGGGGATGTGGGCGGTACCAATGCCCGCTTTGCCCTGGCAGATACCGACAGCGGCGCACTGGAAGCCATCGAAAGTCTGCCGTGTTCGGAATTCAGCGGCCTTGAGGGTGTGATTGCCAATTACCTCGCACGTGTTGGTGAAAGAAGGGTAGCCAGAGCTTGTCTGGCCGTTGCGGGGATTGTCTCCGAATCGCCCGTCCAGATGACCAACAATCCATGGAGTTTTGTGGTCGATGACGTAATGCATCGATTTGGCTGGCAAGAGTTCCGGGTCATCAATGACTTTTCAGCCATGGCTCTGGGGGCTCTTCAGGTCAGGGACGATCACCAACAGCATGTGTGCGGTGGCCCGGGCGATCAGCATGCGCCAAGGTTGGTACTGGGGCCTGGAACCGGATTGGGAATGGCCGGTCTGGTACCGTCTGGCGACGACTGGATCGTGCTTTCCAGCGAAGGTGGCCACGTGGCTTTTGCGCCAGCGGATGAGGAGGAGTTTGCAGTCCAGGGCGTACTCAGAAAGCGGCACTCAAGGGTGTCCGTGGAGCGGATTCTCAGTGGGCCCGGATTAGTGAATCTCTACCAAGCGTTAGGGGTAGTTCAGGGGCGGGAGGCGCCACTGGATTCGCCCGCCACTATCCTCCAGGCTGCGCAGAGGAGCCAAGATTTGCTGGCGGTGGATGCCTTGAACCGGTTTTGTCACATCCTGGGCCGGGTAGCAGGGGATGCGGTGCTCACCATGGGCAGCACAGGAGGGGTTTACTTGTGTGGAGGCATATTGCCCAGGATGCTGGATTTCCTCTTGGCGAGCCCATTCCGCGCTGGCTTTGAAAACAAGGGGCGGATGAGTTCACTGGTGGCGTCGACGCCGGTGACCGTTATCACTGATCCGTACACCGGCTTGCGTGGCGCGGCTGCCAGCCTGTCAGGAATGGCGGTTGGTCACCCCTGACAGTCTGTTTTGACGATGTCGTGGCGCAGAGCGGTCACAGATAATGAACGAAGCGGGACTGGTCAAACCGGTACTGCTGATTGTACACGCCATCCTCAGCACGTTTGCCGGCGGCCAGCACCATGGTGACCAGACCTTTGCGCGGCAGCTTGAGCAGTTTCTTTACCCGGCATTCATCGAAACCTTCCATCGGACACGAATCGTAGCCATGGGCCCTAAGCGCCAGCATCAGGTTTTCCGCGGCCAGGGCGGTCGACTTGGTGGCCCAGATTTTCATTTCGTTGACCGAGTAGGGCCCCCGGGGCACGGGGCGGGACAGGCCAGCCACCAGTCCGATGGCTTTTTTCGCGGCACCAAACACGCCGAACGGACCCTGGTTGTAGTGAATCGGTGCGATTTTGCGGTAATACTTGTCGACGATGGACGGCATCTTCGTCTCTGGCCACTCCTCCAGTGCAAGCCGGGCGTGGTCGCGCCAGGTATCCGGGCGGGCGACGATGGCAATCAAAAGGGGTGCCGTCTTGGCGGCATTCTGACCCAGGCAGGCCTTGGCCAGTTTTGCTTTGAGTTCTGGCGTTTTGACGACGAAGAACTCCCAGGGCTGAAGGTTGCTGGAGTTGGGCGCGAGGGTGGCCAGTTCCAGGCAGTCGTTCAGAATTTCCTGGGGTATGGGCTCGTCCTTGAATCGGCGTATGGAGCGGCGGCTGCGTACCACCTTTCGAAACTCATCCACGTTGATGTCCGGTAGTGCGCCGGCCTTTGCATTCATGGTCTGTCCTCGGGCGCCTGAATTCGGCGTCAGCTGCTTGTTGAGAGAATCGAGTCGCCCTATGGTTACGGGAAAAACACAGCTATGCAACTTGCCGGGCAGATGACGTGACTGAGGAACTTGCACAATTGCCGTTTGATGAGCTGGTGCGCCGGGTACGCGCGTGCACGCTGTGTCAGGATGTGTTGCCGCTGGGGCCAAGGCCGGTGGTCCAGTTGTCCGAATCCGCCCGCATTCTGGTCGTGGGTCAGGCACCCGGGCGCCGGGTTCACGAAACCGGGTTGCCTTTTAACGACCCGAGCGGAGATCGTCTGCGGGACTGGATGGGGGTGACCCGGGATACCTTTTACGATGAGCAGAAACTGGCGATTTTGCCCATGGGCTTCTGCTACCCGGGAACGGGGAAGTCTGGCGACCTACCGCCTCGGCCAGAGTGTGCTGAGACGTGGCGGCAGGCATTGCTGGACCGGTTGCCCAATATCGAACTGACCCTGTTGATCGGCCAATACGCCCAAAACTGGCATCTACCGGAGGGCAGAAACACGGTGACGGACACCGTCAGGCACTGGCAAACTTACTGGCCGCGGATGATGCCCACGCCTCATCCCAGCCCCCGCAACAATCTGTGGCTCAGGCGCAATCCCTGGTTCGAGGCCGAAGCCGTACCCGCCCTGAGAGAGCGGGTCTCTATGGTGCTATCTAATAGTGCATAGCTCAGGCGAGCTGCTGGGTGGTTGCTGACTTATCCGATCCGCCGGATGTGTTGTCGAGAAACGCCTGCAATGCTCTGGCGCCCTCGTCGTCGAGATACAGTCCCTGTTTTGTCCGGCGCCATAGAATATCTTCGGCATCAACGGCCCATTCTTCTGCCCGCAGGTAGTCCACCTCTTTTTCGTACAGGGTGCCTCCGAAATGCTGCCCCAGGTCACCGACGGACTTCGCGTCTTGCAGCAGCTGGTAAGCACAGGTCCCGTAGGTGCGAACATATCGGCTGATAATGGCATCGGGCAGCCACGGGAAATCATGTTGCATGCGAGCCGCCAGATTGTCCTGGGTATCGAAATCGCCACCGGGCAGTTCCGCTGTTTTGGTCCAGGTTCCACCCGCGTTCGGGAAGAACTTGCACAGGGTGTTTGTGGCGGATTCCGCCAGTTTGCGATAGGTGGTGATCTTGCCGCCAAAGATCGAGAGCAGGGGAGCCTTGCCCGGCTCGGCATTGACCTCGAACGAATAATCCCGCGACGCTTTCTGGGCGTTTTCCTCTTCCCCATCCATTAACGGGCGAACGCCGGAGTAGGACCAGACCACGTCCTTGTCGTTCAGTTGCTGCTTGAAATGGTCGTTTACGATGTTCAGCAGGTACTCGGTCTCTTCGGGGGAGATCGTCGCCTTCTTTGGATCCCCCTGATACTCCACATCGGTGGTACCAACGAGGGAGAACTGGTCTTCGTAAGGAATGACGAAAACGATGCGCTGGTCTTCATTCTGCAGGATATAGGCCTCGGTTCCCTTGTTGAGCCGGGGAACCACAATGTGGCTGCCTTTCACCATGCGAATCATTTTGGGGGCGGGCATTTCCAGGGCCTCGCCGAACAGCTTGCTTACCCATGGGCCAGACGCGTTGACGATGGCTTTGCTTTTGACCACCCGCTCGGAGCCGTCCAGCTCATCCCGTAGGGTCACCGTCCACTCATCGGTTCCCCGGTCCGCTTTTACGCACTTGGTTCGGGTGAGGATTGTGGCGCCACGCTGCTGGGCTTTCTTGGCGGTTAATACCACTAGCCGCGCGTCATCCACCCAGCCATCGGAATATTCAAATCCTTTGGTCAGTTCCGGTTTCAGCGGATCGGATGAGTCGAATCGAATGGAGCGGGAGCCGGGGAGCAGTTCCCGTTTGGCAAGATGGTCGTACAGGAACAAGCCGGTACGGATCATCCAGGCTGGCCGCAGGTGAGGGCGATGGGGCAGCCGAAAGCGCATGGGCCACATAATATGGGGCGAATTGCGCAGCAGGGATTCCCGCTCGGCCAGTGCTTCGCGAACCAGTCGGAATTCGTAATGCTCCAGATAACGCAGCCCGCCGTGGATCAGTTTGCTGCTGCTGGACGATGTGGCCGAGGCGAGGTCGTTCATTTCACACAGCAATACCTTCAGGCCGCGTCCGGCGGCATCCATGGCGATGCCGGTGCCGTTGACGCCACCACCCACTACAACCACATCGTACTGGTCCTTCGCTTGGTCCATTGCGAGTCATCTCCTGACTGAAATCGAAAAAATTGTCCCTGAGTGAGTGCTTTTTGAGCGATGAGAAATATTATGCGAAACAAAGGAAAGTTCGTAAAGGAACCAAACGAATAAAATCGAAGATATAAGGGTGAGTCACTACCTGTTAACGAAAACGCGATTCAGACGATATGCAGATCGACGTTGTTTTCGCTGAGCAGGCGTTTTATGGGGGCGGGTGGTTGCTGGTCGGTAAAGACGTGATGAGCCTGGGTGATGCTGCCAAGGCGTACCATGGCATTACGGCCAAACTTGGTATGGTCAGCCGCGAGCAAGACCTGCGCAGAGTTTGCGATGATGGACTGAGCGACGCGCACTTCCCGGTAGTCAAAATCCAGCAGCGAGCCGTCCTCGTGGATGCCGCTGATACCGATAATGCCGAAATCCATCTTGAACTGATTGATGAAGTCCCGGGTGGCTTCGCCCACAATCCCTCCATCCCGGTGCCGGACTTCACCACCGGCAATGATGACGTGAAAGTCTTCCTTTGCGGACAGGATGGAGGCAACGTGCAAGTTGTTGGTCACAACCTGCAGGTTTCTTTTCCCCAGAAGGGCCCTAGCGATGGTTTCGGTGGTGGTGCCGATGTTAATAAACATGGAGGAACCATCCGGGATCATCTCAACCAGTGCCTGGGCAATGCGTTCCTTGGCCTCCAGATCCATGATCTTCCGGGCCTGGTAGGCCGTGTTCACCGTACTGGAGTCAATGCCTGCGCCCCCGTGGTGCCGACGCACCTTCTTTTCCTGGGCGAGGTCGTTGAGGTCCCTGCGGATGGTTTGTGGCGTGACCTTGAATCGCTCAACCAGCTCATCCGTGGTGGCAAAACCGGTTTCCTGAATGAGCTCCAGAATCAGATCCTTGCGACGCGCCTGTGCCATTCAATAGGCCTCTTTTTTTGTTCGTATTGTTCGTAAACGAATGATGTAAAGATTAAAACGAACATCAGTGTACCGTTTTTCAGGGGGTTATGCAGCGGTGGGGCGCGTGAATTGTACCGCCGTCATCGACCTCGAGCGCCATGGCAATTTCTCCGGGGCAGGCCGTTTTGCAGGACCCAAATGGGGCGTGCTACGGTGAGCAGTATAACCGTATCCGGCGCTTGCCCTGAGCGGAATGGCCCTGAGGTGAGGCCGCCTCGACCGGCAGCACTCGTGGATCACCAGCGATGACACAAGCCATTGTCACACCACTGACCCAGGCGCTTGAAGAAGGCAAGCTGAACCGTGGCGAGCTGAAATCCCTGATGCAGCGTTCGGACGGCCCCGCCCTTTGTAAATTGGCGCTGTGGATGCTGGTGCTGGCCGGAACCACGACACTGATCACGCTTGCATGGATCAGCTGGCTGATCTGGCCGGCCATGTTCCTGCATGGGATTGTGTTGGTCCATCATTTTTCGCTTCAGCATGAATGCGTGCATTACACCGTTTTCCGCACCCGCAAACTGAACAACATCGTCGGGCAGATCTGCGGACTGATTATCCTGCTGCCGCACCGCTTCTTTCGGTATGAGCATTGTGACCACCATACCTATACGCAGCTGACCGGCCAGGACCCTGAGCTGATCCCCTTGCCGAAAACCTTCGGTGAATACCTGCTTTACCTGTCTGCGATCCCTTACTGGACGGCCAAGTTCACCGAGGTTGCCCGTCACGCGATGGGGCGGCTGTCGGACACCGAAAAACGCTTCATTCCGAAGGCGGAGCATGCTGCCGTATACCGGGACGCGCGAATAATGCTGGGGATATATGTGTTGATCTTTTCGGGCATGGCGGTCACAGGCTGGTGGGGGCTGATCTGGTACTGGATCATTCCGCTCTTCCTTGGCGAACCGGTGATGCGTTTTATCCGGATGACGGAACATGTAGGTCGCCCGACCGTGGCGCAGATGAGCGAAAACACCCGCACGAACCTGATTTCCGCCCCGTGGCGGTTTCTGTGCTGGAACATGAACTACCATGCGGAGCATCACTATGTCCCGCTGGTTCCGTATCACGCCCTGCCGCGCCTGCATGAAAAGCTGCGCGACCATATTTACGTCGAGCCGCGCGGCTATTTCGGTGCGCATAGGGAGATCCTGCGGCAAATCAGGGAGGCACGGGCATGAGCGAGAAGCCATGGCGAGACGTCATAGCAGTGGATGATCTTGAAAAGGACTGGGTCACTCGCGTCGAGGTCGGGCGGACGACCATAGCCGTTTACGATACGCCTACCGGAATCTATGCCTCGCTCGCGCTGTGCAGTCATGCGGGTGCCGACCTGTGCGATGGGTATTTCGACAATCATGTCATCGAATGCCCCCTGCATCAGGGGGCCTTTGACGTTCGTGACGGTAAGCCCATCGCCGCGCCCGCAACGCGGGCGATAAGGGGGCTGGAGGTGAGGGTGCGGTATGGGAAGGTGCAGGTGCGGATCTGAAGCGGTTCGGGTGGCGCCTTCCCACAAGTAAGGGCTCCAAATCCCTGGTCGTTTTCGACTAACGAACCCCAAGCTCCCGCAAACGCTTGTAAACTGTATTACGGCTAATGCTGAGTGCCCGGGCGGTATGGGAGATATTGCCCATGCACTCGCGATACGCGTCGAGGGTTTGGGAAAGACCGTCGGACAGGGTCTGGTGAGTCGCACGGTTACCCGATGACTCTACGGCGTTGTTTGAGGTTGACTCAGGAGCGGACAGGAAGTCTTCTGGCAGGTGCCAGAGCTGGACGGGGTCTCCGTCTGCGATGGCTACCGCTACCTTAATCACGTTCTCAAGTTGTCGGATATTGCCCGGCCAGGGGTGCTGGGTCAGGGTTGCCAGAACCGAATCGCTTAATGCCTCTGGCTGTCCGTCATCCCGGTGCTGGCGGTAGATCTGCTGAAACAGTTCCTGCTTGTCCGAGCGTTTTCTCAGTGGCGGCAGCTCCACGCTCAGGCCATTGATCCGGTAATACAGGTCGCTGCGGAACTGGCCCGAATCTATGTGGGACTGCAAGGAGCGGTTGGTGGCGGTAATCAGCAGGATGTCGACGGGTACGCTGTCTGTCGAACCTACGGGGATTACCTCCCGCTCCTGCAGGACTCTGAGTAACCGAGACTGCGCCGCCATCGGCATTTCGCCAATTTCATCGAGAAACAGAATGCCTCTGTGGGCTTTGCGGATGAATCCGATGGCACCCTTGGCGCGGGCACCGGTGAAGGCACCTGGCTGATAGCCGAAGAGTTCGGATTCGACCAGTTCGGATGGAATGGCCGCGCAGTTGACGGACACCAGTGGTTGATCACGGCGGTCACTGGCGTTGTGCAGTGCCTTGACCAGAACCTCCTTGCCAACACCGGTTTCGCCGGTGATGACCAGTGGCACCCCGCGTTTAAGCACCTTGGAGGCAAGGTCGGCGCAGCGACGAACGGTCGCGTCGCCAAACTCAAGCTCCGAAAGGTTCGGGCCTGAGGGCTCTTCAATTTCGGTTTCCCGGGCAAGCTGGCGAACCGGGCGCTCTGGTGCTGGTTGTTCCGGATGCGTTATCCGCGCACTGAGGCGCACTTTGTTGCGGGTAACGAGCTGCATGGGCGCTCGATTCGACTGCTGGAGAATACGCCTCCCAGACCCGGAGAACAGCTCATCCAGAGCGTGGTTCACAGGATTGCTGCAGAGCAGCTGACTCGCACGCTGATTGCACGCGATAACGGTTCCGTTGACCTCGCAGGCGATAATCCCGGACCAGGGGCTGTCAAAGTTGTCGGCGTTGGTGTTGAGTGTGATCAGGCAGTGGCTACCTTCAAAACGCCTGCTGATAAGCCGGTTTTCAATGGACTGGGACAGTAAGCGAACCATGCCCAGGGTATGGGCCTGTGGCAGGTAGGCATCAGTAAACACACTCAGAACACCTGCCAGTTCGTTGCCCGCATCGTAGATGGGCGCGGCGGAACCGATCAGGTTCCTGTGCAGTTTCAGGAAGTGGTCGTTGCGCTGTATTTGAATCGCTGCGCCCGTGGCGACGGCGGTGCCGATGGCGTTGGTTCCACAGGTTTGCTCCCGCCAGTTGGCGCCTTTCTGGAACCAGGGTTTCAGGTTGCGGTCGGTAATGCTTCCATCCCCCCAGCTTTGCAGGACCGTTGCCTGAGCGTCTGCCAGCAAGATCAGGCAGCGGCTGTTGGAGAGCACGTTACGGTAGTAGGGCATGACCTCGGTGTCGGTCACAGAGATTAATTCAGAATGCTCTGAATTTTCTCGGATGCCGGCGGCTGGCCTGCTGCCCGTGGGTGACGGCCGTTGATCGTGTTTCAGGCCCCAGGCTGTGCATCGATTCCATGATTCCCGTATCGCCTGGCGTTCGTTGGAGCAGTCGTTGTTCCCCATGGACTGTACCTTCGGGTTGGTTGTTGTTATTGCCCGTTGTCAGATCCGTGTTCAATCAAGACACCGGAACTGTTCAATCCGTTGTTCAGGCACTGTTCAATGCTGTGTTCAGTCTAGACAAGGTTTGCGGAAACGAAAGTTTTGGGGCTCGGACTCGCGGGTCTTTCATGCCTGAAAAAACGACAGCTAAACAGAGGGTTGGGTGATTGGAGGATCGGAGTCAGCCTGAACTGGTACGGGGCTTGCGTTGTCGAGTGCACACCGTGATCGGCGATCAGGGAAGTAAGTGGGTCGCAACGGCGGGATCTGATGACAAAAGAATAACAAGGAAAGCCTATGTCCCTAACACTGGAGAACATCTCCCGTGTCGTTGATGGCGTGGACTACATTCAAAACGCCAACCTGACCTTTGAGGCAGGCTCGTTCAACGTCCTGCTTGGCCGCACCCTGGCGGGAAAAACCTCGCTGATGCGCCTGATGGCCGGGCTGGACAAGCCGACCACGGGCAGACTCCTGTACCGGGGCGAGGATGTGACCGGGCAATCGGTCCAGAAGCGCAACATCTCCATGATCTACCAGCAGTTCATCAATTATCCCAATCTGACGGTTTACGAGAACATCGCCTCTCCATTGAGACTGGCCAGGATGTCCGACAGTGAGATCGACCGGCGGGTGAAGGAAACCGCGGCCATGCTGCACATTGAAGCGCTGCTCAAGCGCCATCCACTGGAGCTGTCCGGCGGCCAACAGCAGCGCACCGCCATGGCCAGGGCACTGGTCAAAGACGCCACCCTGATTCTGTTTGATGAGCCGCTGGTCAATCTGGATTACAAGCTTCGGGAAGAGCTTCGGGCCGAGCTCCGTGGCCTGTTCCGGGAACGTCAGTGCATTGCGGTGTACGCCACCACCGAGCCCAACGAAGCGCTGGCACTGGGCGGAACCACGACCCTGTTGCACGAAGGGAAGGTGGTACAGACCGGGCCGGTCATGGACGTGTATCGGGCGCCCGTCAGCACCCTGGCAGCCCAGCTCTTCAGCGAACCGCCCATGAACCTGATTCGGGGCCGGGTGACCGAAACCGAGGTTACCTTTGACGAGTATTCCCATCACGCGCTGAATCAGGAGTTGGCGGCGTTGAAGCCCGGCGAATACTGGTTTGGCATTCGGCCTAGCCACATTGGCCTGGTCCCTGCCAATGACGACGATCTGGAGATGTCCATGGAGGTGGCGCTCAGCGAGATCAGCGGCTCCGAGACGTTCATGCATGTGCAGAACCGTTACTTCGAAATGGTGCTTCAACTGATGGGGGTGCACCAGTATCACACCGGAGCCCCGGTGAAAGTCTATCTGCCCATCAACAAGTTATTCGTGTTCGACAGCCATGAGCAGTTGGTACTGACTCCGGCACAATCGACAGGAGGTGGCTGATGGCTGAGATACAACTGAAGTCACTGGCACACAGTTATAGCTCCACACCTTCAGATCCCGCGGACTATGCCATCCGGCAGCTGGACCATGTCTGGGAACGGGGTGGGGCATACGCACTGCTCGGTCCCTCCGGCTGTGGCAAGAGCACCATGCTCAATATCATCTCCGGGTTGGTTCAGCCGTCGGAGGGTGAGGTGTTGTTCGACGGGCGGCGGGTGAATGAGATGTCTCCCCGGGAGCGCAATATTGCCCAGGTGTTCCAGTTCCCGGTCGTTTACGACTCCATGACCGTGTACGACAACCTGGCGTTTCCCCTCAAGAACAACAAAATGGCTGGCTCCAGGATCAAGGCCCGGGTGCATGAGATTGCCGAGGTCCTGGAGATTGAGGACAAGCTCTATCGGAAAGCCAAGAACCTGACGGCGGATGAAAAACAGAAGGTCTCCATGGGCCGTGGTCTGGTGCGCGAGGATGTCTCTGCCATCCTGTTCGATGAACCGCTCACGGTCATTGATCCGCAGCTCAAATGGCGTTTGCGGCGCAAGCTCAAGCAGATTCACGAGCAGTTCGACATCACCATGGTGTACGTCACCCACGATCAGCTGGAAGCTTCCACCTTCGCGGACAAGATTGCAGTGATGTACGACGGCCAGATTGTTCAGTTCGGCACGCCCACGGAACTGTTCGAGCAACCCAATCACACGTTCGTCGGGTTCTTTATCGGCAGTCCCGGCATGAACCTGATCGAGGTAAAGCGGTGTGCCGAAGGGGTGTGCTTCGGAACGACCGTCATCCCCCTTGAGCCCTGGCAAATCGATCGGTTGGAGCTGATGAAATCCGCCAACGTCAAAGTCGGTATCCGGCCGGAATTTGTCGAGCTGGCCCGGCAGCCGTCGGACGACGCCTTCGAGTCCGAGGTGCTGGACGTGGAGGATCTGGGCACCTACAAGATCGTGACGGTTCAGTTGGGAGATGAGCGGCTCAAGGTCCGGCAAAGCGAAGAATTCGAAGTTCGTGTTGGCGGGCAGATCTACGTCTCGTTTCCCCGCCAGTGGCTGAAGCTGTACGTGGATGAATTTCTGGTACAGGAGCATCAGTGATGGACAAGATACCCAACAATCGGGCCTGGTGGCTGGTACTGCCGGTCTTCATTCTGGTGGCGTTTTCCGCGCTGGTGCCGTTGATGACGGTGGTGAACTACTCGGTTCAGGACATTTTCGGGCCAGGGCAGGCGTATTTTGTGGGTACCGAATGGTTTCGTGAGGTGCTGACGAATGAGCGGCTGCAGGAATCGCTGATTCGCCAGTTCGTGTTTTCGGGCGCCGTATTGCTCATCCAGATTCCCCTCGGTATTGCGGTGGCCCTGATGATGCCCAAGACCGGCATCAAGGCGTCGCTCTGCCTGATCCTGCTGGCCATTCCGCTGCTCATACCCTGGAACGTGGTAGGTACCATCTGGCAGATCTTTGGTCGGGGGGATATCGGGTTGTTCGGCTGGGGGCTGAACGAACTGGGCTTTGACTATAACTACACCGGTGACACCGGCGATGCCTGGTTTACCGTTCTGTTGATGGATGTCTGGCACTGGACGCCGCTTGTGGCGCTGCTGTGCTATTCGGGCCTGCGGGCGATTCCAGAAGCCTTTTACCAGGCGGCGGAAATTGACCGAGCCTCCAAGTGGGCGGTGTTCCGCTACATCCAGCTGCCCCGGTTGAAAAACGTCCTGATCATCGCCGTGCTGTTGCGGTTTATGGACAGTTTCATGATCTACACCGAGCCCTTCGTGTTGACCGGCGGTGGCCCGGGCAGTTCCACCACCTTCCTGAGCCAGACCCTGACCACCATGGCGATTGGCCAGTTTGACCTTGGCCGGGCGGCGGCCTTCTCGCTCATTTATTTCCTCATTGTGCTGCTGGTGTCCTGGCTGTTCTTTACCGCCATCACCCACGCGGACAAGAAGCAATAGGAGGCGGTGATGGAAAACAGTCGGGGCAAGAACATTGGTATAACAATTTTTATCGTACTGCTACTCACGCCGATCTACTGGTTGCTCAATATGTCGTTCAAGACCAACCAGGAAATACTGGGCGGCCTGACCCTGTGGCCAGAGAACTTCACGCTGCACAATTACGAGGTGATCTTCACCGATCCGAGCTGGTACAACGGTTATATCAACTCGATGATCTACGTCTCCATGAACGTGGTGATTACCCTGCTGGTGGCGCTGCCGGCCGCCTATGCCTTCAGCCGCTACAAGTTTCTGGGCGACAAGCATCTGTTCTTCTGGTTGCTCAGTAACCGCATGGCGCCGCCGGCGGTCTTCCTGCTGCCGTTCTTTCAGCTCTATTCCTCGATTGGCCTGTTCGATACCCACATTGCGGTTGCGCTGGCGCATTGCCTGTTCAACGTGCCGCTGGCGGTGTGGATTCTTGAAGGCTTCATGTCCGGGGTGCCCCGGGAATACGACGAAATGGCGTACATCGACGGTTACAGCTTTCCGAAGTTTTTCGTGAAGATCTTCCTGCCGATGATCCGCTCCGGAATTGGCGTGACCGCCTTTTTCGCGTTCATGTTTTCCTGGGTGGAACTGTTGC
This sequence comes from Marinobacter sp. F4216, assembly GCF_019931195.1. GTDB lineage: Bacteria > Pseudomonadota > Gammaproteobacteria > Pseudomonadales > Oleiphilaceae > Marinobacter > Marinobacter suaedae. The sequence continues at coordinate 546,389 of NZ_JAIOUO010000002.1, forward strand.
TGGCGCGCACGCTGACTTCGGTGGACGCTCAACCCATTGCTGCCATCATGACCCGGACGGTGGGGGCCAGCGGCATAGATTGGGGGGTGCTGGCGGCGGCTGGTTCGCTCACGATTATTCCGGGCCTGCTGGTGATCTGGTTCGTGCGAAATCACGTGGCCAAGGGCTTTGCCCTCGGACGGGTTTGAGGGGAGAACTGCGATGCTTGCATGGATGAACTGGACACCGGCGGTCGCCACCTTTTTTGGTGTGATTGCGGCCATCCTGCTGGTGATGACCATCTACGAACTAGTCTCACCCTGTGTTGAGCGCAAAGGGTTTCTGCCCATTGCCACCACACGGGGGGATCGCCTGTTTATTGGTTTGCTTTCGGCGGCTTACATCCATCTGGCGTTTCTGGCTGTCAGCAATGTGAGTCTCTGGATCGCCCTCGTTGTTTCGGTGATCTGGCTGTTGGTGTTGTTGCGCTGGGGCTGAAGGGGCGACGTTTGGCCCGGCTTGTCCATCAGTGCGGAAGGGGAAGAAGAATGGATCCGGCGTTGTCCGGGTTCGAAGCAAGGGATAGCGGTAACAACGCTATGAAAGGTGAACGAAACGGAGTCTGTTTCGTCCCATCCAATAGACGATGAATGAGGTTGGATATGTTCAAGAACAATAACTATCCGAGCGCTCTTTTGCTCAGCGCTGCCGTTGGCGCTGCGGGGGTAGCAGTGAGTTTTCCCGCTAGTGCCGACCAGTATTCCGATGCGGCCGAAAAATGGGTGAATGAGTCGTTCAAACGGTCGACCCTGACCAAGGAAGAGCAACTGGAGGAACTGGCCTGGTTTACCAAGGCCGCAGAACAGTTCCGGGGCATGGATATCAACGTGGTGTCGGAAACCATCGCTACCCACGAATACGAAGCCAGTACTCTGGCCAAGGCCTTTACGGATATCACCGGCATCAACCTGACGCACACGCTGATTCAGGAAGGGGATGTGATCGAGAAGTTACAGACCCAGATGCAGTCGGGCCGGAATATCTACGACGCCTACGTCAACGACTCGGATCTGATCGGCACCCATTTCCGTTACGGCAAGGTGGTCCCGGTGCAGTCGATCATGGAAGGGGCGGGTAAAGACCTCACTCTTCCGACTCTGGATCTGGACGACTTCATCGGTCTGGATTTTGTGACTGCGCCGGACGGCACCCTGTATCAGTTGCCGGACCAGCAGTTTGCCAACCTGTACTGGTTCCGTGCTGACTGGTTTGAGCGCGACGACCTGAAGAGTCAGTTCAAGGAGATCTACGGTTACGACCTGGGTGTTCCGGTCAACTGGTCCGCTTATGAAGACATTGCCGAGTTCTTCTCTGTTCATGTGAAAGAGATTGATGGTAAACGTGTCTACGGGCACATGGATTACGGCAAGAAAGACCCCTCACTGGGCTGGCGTTTTACCGATGCCTGGTTCTCCATGGCGGGTGCCGGTGACAAAGGCCTGCCCAATGGCCTGCCGGTGGACGAGTGGGGTATTCGCGTCGAGGAGTGCCATCCGGTGGGTTCCAGCGTCAGCCGCGGTGGTGCCACCAATGGCCCGGCTGCGGTGTACGCCACCACCAAATACGTGGACTGGCTGGAAAAGTACGCGCCGCCTGAAGCTCCGGGCATGACCTTCTCCGAAGCCGGACCGGTTCCTGCTCAGGGCAATGTGGCACAGCAGATCTTCTGGTACACCGCCTTTACGGCCAGCATGGTGAAAGACGGCCTGCCGGTGGTGAACGAAGACGGTACACCCAAGTGGCGCATGGCACCTTCTCCGCGGGGGCCCTACTGGGAAGAGGGCATGAAGCTGGGGTATCAGGACGTGGGTTCCTGGACTTTCTTCGATTCCACGCCGGAAAAACGCCGGCTGGCGGCCTGGCTGTATGCTCAGTTCACCGTGTCGAAGACCGTATCGCTGGAGAAAACCCTGGCTGGCCTGACGCCGATTCGAGAGTCGGACATCAACTCGGATGAAATGACCGAAGCCGCACCGCGTCTGGGTGGCCTGGTGGAGTTCTATCGCAGCCCGGCACGGGTTCAGTGGTCGCCCACCGGCACCAACGTTCCGGACTACCCCAAGTTGGCTCAGCTGTGGTGGCAGTTTATCGCCCAGGCGGCCAGTGGTGAGGCAACGCCACAAGAAGCGCTGGACGGCCTGGCCAAGGCTCAGGACCGGGTGCTTGAGCGGTTGGAACGCGCCAATGTGATGGCAACCTGTGGACCCAAACTCAATGAGCCTCGGGACCCTCAGTACTGGCTGGATCAGCCTGGCTCGCCCAAGGCTAAACTGGATAATGAGAAGCCACAGGGTAAGACGGTTCCCTATCAGGAACTGCTGAAAACCTGGGAAGATGCTCGTCAGAGCTAAGCATTGAGGTCATGCCCGCCGGTTCGGACAAGGTTTCGAACCGGCGGGCACTCGATGTGGTTTTTCTTGAGGCATCAGTTCAGTTCTGGCCGTAAACCCGTTCCCGCTCATAGCGGTAATAGCCGGCTTCTTCCTCCGCCTGAATGATTTCCGCCATTTCTTGGCCAAGAATCTCTCTGGCAGCCTGATTCAACGCTTTGTCACGATCCGGGCCTGATTCGTAGGTTTCCAGAATGGTCTCGCGTTTTGCCTGGTATTGCTCGCCTTTGCTCCAGCGTTGGTCTCTGGTGCGATCAAGCTCGGACCACCGGTTAAGGGCGTCTTCGTTCATGCCCAATTCTGCGCGAATGCCCCGGAGAGTATTGTAGCGCTCGGAGGCCGGCTGCTGCTGAAGGTCGGCCTGGATGGAGGGGAGCGCGAGGAAGCGATCCGTCAGTTCCTGACGTCGGTTTTCCAGTACCAGATCCGCCTGATCTTCATAGGTTTGCTGGATGACTTCCGAATAGGTGTGTACTTTGCTGAGGGGGGAGCCGGTGCCAGCGTCAATCTGTTGAAGCGAGGTGGCCAATGCGTAGTTTCGGATTTCAGCCTGCCAGATCACTTCGGCATCTTCGCCGAACAGCTCTCTCCGCTTGGCCCAGATAAAGGCGTGGCGTTCCTCAGGCGTCATGGCTTTCAGCGTGTAGCGCTCTTGCTCCATGAACGTCTTGTAGTCGAGCAGGGCGGTGAGCCTTTGTTTTAACGCTTCTCCGTGTTCGGGAAACCAGAGGTCAAGCAATGCGAGAAGGTTTTCCTGCCAATGTTCCGGATCGATGGCAGACAGGTAGCGCATCATTTCCTCGAGCAGCCGGATCTGGATTTTGGGTTCGCTCAGATGCTGGCCATAGTGTGCCCTTAGCTGTGCGCGAATGTCTTCCAGATTCTCATCTTTGGCAGCAGTCTGTGTCGTGACCAGGGATGTGGCGACTTCCGTCGTTTTATTGGCCGGTGTGGTCGCGATTGCATCGTTGGCGGGCGGAATGGGCACTTTTTCGTTCCGGACGTCGTGCCAGAAAAATGCAGCAATACCGATGGCAATGCTGGCGCAGGCGATGCCGGAGACACCTTTCATGTTCACGCTGAAGATCTCCTGATTATTTTTGTCGTTATGGTCTGGTGCGGATAGGTTGCCGTGACTCTGATTGGTTGCCAAGTCGCGGTAGGAAAAAACGATCGGTCAAAAAATGCACACGTGATAGTGGTCACAAAAACACGCGAGTGGATACGATACAAATTAACTGTCTAATAATTAGACAGCCCGGTTGTCTGGACGGCAGTGAATAGTGCTGACGAAAACCTGAGGGGGAAGTTCAGGGATGAGTAGTAGGAAAAGGAGATTGGCCCCTTAGTAATTTGGGTGGGAGTGTGACTCCAGACAGTAAGTACCGTGGTTAGGCTCACAAAAAAAACAAGAGGCTAACAACCATGAACAACATGAAACCCCTGAAAACACTTGGTGTAGCTGCCTGCTTTGTGGCTGCCGCAATGACCGCTTCCCAAGCGGCTGCCCGGACCGCAAACCAGACGAAATTCCCAATTGTATTCGCCCACGGCATGGCCGGTTTCGACGATATCCTTGGTTACGACTACTGGGGTGACGACTATGGGACCTACGTGCTGGATGCGTGCGATAAATTCCTGGAAGTAAACTGCAATGGCGGCATCAATGACAACCAGAGGAGTTACGTTTCTCAGGTGACGCCTTTCGAGAGCTCCGAAGTCCGTGGCCATCAACTGGCCAATAACATCGAAAGCTATATGGCCACCTCTGGCACCAGTTATGTGAACATTGTGTCCCACTCCCAGGGCGGTATTGACTCCCGCAAGGCGGCCAGGTTGCTCCGCGAGCGCAAGGGCTACCGGGTTGTGAAAACCCATGTGAGCGTGTCATCACCGCATCGTGGCTCCCCCGTTGCCAAATACATCCTGGATCACTACGCCAACCGGGTCACCGAGACCCTGGCGAACTACTTCGGCAATATCGTTTACAACAATGGTAATGATGCCATCGCTGGTGCCAAGCAGCTGGTCTTCAACGATTACGATCCGAACGATGGCGTAACCACTGGTATGAAGGCGTTTAACCAGAAGTACCCGGTGAGCAGCACCTATATGGAACATTCCGCGTCGCTCATGACGGCCCAGGATGGTTCCGGCGTAAACCCCGCCCTCTGGCTGCTCAGTGAACTGATCTATGACATCGATGGCGACGGCTACTGCTATGAGGACTGCAACAATGACGGCGCGGCTGGCCAGGGTGATGGAAATCCCAACGAGCGTGATGACGACGGGTTGGTCGGCATAAACAGTCAGCAGCAGGGTTATCGACTGCAATATTATGAGTGCTTCGGCTGTCTGGATTATGTTTGGGAGCGAACCGAGTTGGGTTATGTGTCCGACATTAACCACCCGAACAGCACTCAGGCGACATCATCAACCTACGTCATTAATCAGGATCATCTGGATGTCATTGGTGTCGGCCCAGATACCTTTGACGAGATGGAGTTCTATGCAGCGATTACGGACTACATTGCCGATCGCGGCCACTGAACCAGCAGGTGAATGTTGTGAGTAACACAGGCCAGTCCTGCAAAGGGCTGGCCTTTTTTTGTCACCACTGTAAATTTCCCAACTTGGTCATATTTGCGTCATACTAGCTCTCGCGATGTTTTGGCCCAATCGGCTAGGGTGTTTGATGAGCTGAAGGGGCGGGCCTACGAGGGCAAGACAATGACGAAAAAGCACGACTTGAAAGGTGAACCCATCGTTTGGCAGGTGGGCAATTGCTATCTGGGAAATGTGCTGGTGGCCCGAACGTCAAAAGGTGTTTGTGCCGTCCTGCCTGGAGACTCGCCTGAGGAGTTGGTTGCCGAGCTGGCCCGTCGCTTTCCCGGCGCCGAACTGGAACATTGCGGCAGCTACCGGGAAGACTGGTTCCAGGGGGTGATGGATTGCCTGGTGGATAGCCGAAAGGCGTCGAGCGTTCGCCTCGATCTCCGTGGCACGGATTTCCAGCGCAAGGTGTGGAAAACGCTGCGGGAAATCCCCACCGGCAGTTGCGCCAGCTACAGCGAAGTGGCACGCCAGCTGGGCATGCCTACCGGCTCCCGGGCTGTAGCCAGTGCATGTGCAGCCAACCCGGTTGCTGTGCTCGTACCCTGTCACAGGGTGCTTCGTCGTGATGGCAGTCTGTCAGGCTACCGATGGGGCCTGCAGCGCAAACGTGCACTTCTTGAGCACGAGCAGTCACTCTCCGAGCGCTGACCCTCCCTTTACACGCCTCTGTCAAAATTTGATGAGCATCAAGCTCTGGTTGGGCTTATGCTTTAGGGTGATATCCATGATCAGAGAGACCGGACTTTTTGGCAGGCAGGAGGCGTTTATATGAATAACCGCAAGGCAGAACTTGAAACCCTCAGGGCGGACTTGAAAGCCCGACTGGCGCGATATGAAGCCCATCAGCACCGGGAAGATGGTGCGCTGGATAAGGATTTTGAGGAGCAGGCCACACAAACCCAGAACGATGAGGTGGTTGATTCCCTTGAATCTGAAGTCCGTGTTGAGCTGGTGCAGATCGAACGGGCTCTTGAGCGGATAGCCCATGGTCTGGGTGACGAGTGCGAGTCTTGCGGCGAGCCGATAGATCCCCGGCGTCTTCAGGTGCTGCCTTATACCACTGTCTGTGTGGATTGCGCCGAAGACTGACCCGCCTCTGCCAGGGATGGTAGCGATGGATGCCCAATCGGTTTTCCGAACCCGCGGTCTCACCAAATCCTACGGTGAGGGCGATGTGCGAATCTGGGCTCTCCGAGGCGTTGATCTGGATCTTTACGCCGGCGAGCTAGTGGTTTTGCTGGGGGCTTCCGGTTCCGGAAAGTCCACTCTCCTGAACATCCTCGGTGGGTTGGATGTGCCTTCTTCCGGAGAGGTCTGGTACCGGAACACGGATCTCAGCCGGGCTGATGACCGGGCGCTCACTGCCTACAGGCGGGATCACGTGGGCTTCGTTTTTCAGTTCTATAACCTCATCCCGAGTTTGACGGCGTGGGAAAACGTTGCCGTGGTAACGGAGATCGCCGAGCACCCCATGGCGCCGGAAGACGCGCTGGCCATGGTCGGTCTGAAAGAACGGATTCATCACTTTCCTGCCCAGCTTTCAGGGGGGGAACAGCAGCGGGTCGCCATTGCCAGAGCCATTGCAAAATGTCCTGAAGTGCTTCTGTGCGACGAACCAACCGGTGCTCTGGATTCGGCCACCGGCATATTGGTTCTCGAAGCACTGGAAAAGGCCAATCGAGAGACCGGTACCACCACGGTCATCATTACCCACAACGCATCCATTGCGCGCATGGCAGACCGGGTAATCACGCTTTCCGATGGCCTGATCAGTGGCGAACAGAGAAACGCCACCAGAGCCTCCCCTCAAGACCTGAGTTGGTGACTCTGATGCTTTCAGTATCCGGAGTCCTCAATACCAAGGTTGTTCGTGAACTCTGGCAGATGAAAGGCCCTGTGCTGGCCATAGCATTTGTGATCGCCGGCGGGGTGGCTGTTTGTGTCATGTCCATTCTGTCCTATAGCACTTTGTCGATAACCCGTGCCCAGTATTACGAGCAGTACCGCTTTGGGGAGGTATTTGCGACGATCAAGCGAGCACCGGTTCATCGATTGCAACAGATGAAGTCGGTTCCGGGCGTTGCTGAACTGAGCGACCGGGTGGAGGGCGGAGCGAAATTGCGAATGCCGGGATTCGACGAGCCAGTGTCTGCCCGAATCATTTCACTGCCCCGTGAAGGACAGCCCTCGCTTAATCGTCTGTTCGTCCATCGTGGGCGCTTGCCGTCACCCGGACGCAGTGCGGAAGTTGCGGTGATTGGCTCTTTTGCGGAGGCCCATGACCTTAAGCCTGGTGACCGCTTTCCGGCGATTATTAATGGACGGGAACAAACGCTGACCGTTACCGGTGTGGTGGAATCGCCCGAGTTTATTTTTGTGATTCCGCCTGGCGGCCTGCTTCCGGACTTCCAGCGCTTTGGCGTGCTCTGGATGAGTCGGGATGATCTGGCCGCCGCCATGGAGATGGAGGGCGCGTTCAACAGTGTGGTTGTTCGGGTCCGGTCAGATCATTCTCTGGCAAGCGTGATCGATGCATTGGACCGCACGCTGGCACCTTTTGGGTCCACCGGTGCCTATGCCCGTGTTGATCAGGTGTCCCACCGCTTCCTGAACGACGACCTTGAGCAACTCAAGATCATGGCGACCCTGCTGCCGGCGATTTTCATGAGTGTGGCCATGTTTCTTCTGAATGTGGTCATTTCCCGGCTGGTCAATACGCAGCGCGACATCATCGCCGTCCTGAAAGCGTTCGGGTATACCACCCGACAGGTCGGCCTGCATTACAGCAAGCAGGTGCTGGTCATTGCAGCCCTGGGGCTGGTACTCGGTATCGGTGTTGGTTTGTGGCTTGGCCGCGCCATGAGCGAACTTTATATGGAGTTCTATCGGTTTCCTGGTCTTGCCTACCAGTTGCATCCCGTCTGGTTGCTGCTGATAACCGTGCTGACTTTTCTGGTGTCGCTCCTGGGTGGCTGGCGGGCGATCCGCCAGGGTACGGCACTGCCTCCAGCCGAGGCCATGAGACCGGAAGGCCCCGCCAGGTTCACGGTGACGACCGCTGAATCATGGTTATCCGGTATTCGTTGGTCCCAGCCGTCACGCATGATCCTGCGTCAGTTTGCCCGCCGGCCTGTACGAGCAGGCTTGTCGATCATAGGGGTCGCCATGTCAACGGCAACCGTGCTGGTCGGAAATTTCCAGTTCGATTCAGTATCCCTGATGGTGCAAACCCAGTTTGCTTCCGTCCAGAAGCAGGACATGACTGCAACTCTGGTTGATCCGGTTAATGCTGCTGCGCTCTATGGCATCCAGCGCCAGCAGGGAGTGCGCTTTGCCGAGGGGCGTCGAACAGTGCCGGTAAAGCTGATCAATGGTCACCGCCAGTGGCGCAGCGCGCTAACGGGCATTCCGAAAGATGCCGAACTGCAGTTTGTGCTGAACGAACACCTGGAATCGGTGCCATTGCCGGTGGGTGGGGTGCTGCTTACGGACTACCTCGCCCGCGAGTTAAATGTTCAGCCCGGGGACTGGCTGACTGTGGACATACTTGAAGGCGAGCGACGAAGTGTTCAGGTCCAGGTGACAGCGGTTACCGGGGAATTCCTCGGCACCGGTGCTTACATGCGTATCGATTCTCTGAACCGGTTGCTTGGCAACGGGCCGCTGATCAACCAGATCTTGCTGACCAATGATCCCGATGATGAAACCCATGTGTTTCGCGAGCTCCGGGATACGCCAGGAGTGGCGGGGGTTGCAACACGTCGTGCCATGCTTGAGAGTTTTTACGACACTCTGGGAAAGACGTTCCTGACGTTCACGTTCTTCAATAGTTTACTGGGCGGGATCATCGCTTTTGGGGTGATATACAACACCATCCGAATTTCCTTGGCGGAAAAGGGCCGGGAGTTGGCCAGCCTGAGGGTGCTGGGTTATACCCACCATGAAACCGCCCATATTCTGTTCGGTGAAGTGGCCGTTGTTCTGATTGCTGGAATTGGCGTCGGTTGGTTGATTGGCCAGGGGCTCGCCTACTGGCTAACGACAGCCATGCAAACAGAGCTATACCGTGTGCCGTTGATCATCACTGGGCAGACGCTGGGGATCTCTGCAGCGGTGGTGCTTGTGTCCGCGCTTGTTTCCGGGGCGGTCGCCTGGCGTCGACTGCGAGCTCTGGACCTTGTGGCTGTTTTAAAAACCAGGGAATAGTTCAATTGGGAGAGCGATCGGAGCAATCCGAGGCGGAACAGATAACAAATGACTGATCAGCGTGCTGTTGGAAAATGGATCTTCTGGTTGGCTTTTGCGGGACTCGTGGCCGCAGCCCTGTTTTGGGCTATTCGCCCCGAGCCAGTCTGGGTTGATCTGGCGGAGGTAGAGCGTGGACGCTTCGAGGTGTCGATAACCGAGGAGGGCAAGACGCGCGTCAAGGACCGATATCTCGTCTCGTCACCGGTTGCAGGGTACCTGCATAGGGTGAATTTCGATATCGGCGATCCGGTAAAACCCGGACAGTTGCTGACAGAAGTCGACCCAATGCCCGCTGGTATTCTCGACGCCCGCAGCAGAGCGGAAGCCGAGGCTCGGGTGGGAGCTGCTCGCTCCGCACTCAACTCTGCACGTCAGAAAGTCGCGGCGGCTGAAGCCGAGGCTCGCTTTACGGCTGATGAACTAAACCGGCTTGAGTCACTGAATCGCCAGCAGTTTGTCTCCGAGGAGCGTCTGCAACAGGCGGTGGCGGCCAAAAACCGGGCACAGGCCTTTCTGAATTCTGCCAGGTTTGATGAAGAAGTCATGGCCCATGAACTGGCCGCTGCACGAACACGACTTGAAGTGTCGGCTGCCCATTCCGATGGTGGGGAAGCTCTGGAGCGTGTCGGTGTGCGCTCACCCGTTCAGGGCGCGGTTCTGGGCATAATCCGGACAAGTGAAGGGGTAATTCAGGCTGGTGAACCCATCCTGGAGGTGGGGGATCCCGAGGCCCTGGAGGTGGTGGTTGATGTACTGAGTTTCGACGCGGTGAATCTGGCTCAGGGCGGGAATGTTCGACTGAGTGGCTGGGGTGGACAGACGCTGCAGGCTGTCGTCAGTCGGGTGGAGCCGGTTGGGTTTGAGGATGTGTCGGCACTTGGCGTGAAAGAGCGAAGGGTGCAGGTAGTGGCCGATATTATCAGTCCGGCGGAGAACTGGGAGGCATTGGGTGATGGCTATCGTGTAGATGCCACCTTCGTTCTCTGGTCGGAAGATGATGTGGTACAGGTGCCTGCATCGGCGGTGTTTCAGAATGATGAAGGAACCTATGTGTTTCGGGTAAGTGAGGGCAGGGCGCAGCAAGTTCAGGTATCTGAAGGCGAAAGCAACGGTCTTTATACCGCTATTAGTGACGGGCTTGCTGTCGGGGATCGGGTGATTCGCCATCCTGACAGAAACCTTGAGGACGGTGATCGCGTTCGCGCACGCTGAACACACATTGATGACTCTGACAAGGAAAGGAATTCCATGACCCGATTTTCAGTTTCCGGTGTTGTCTGGTTCGTGATCTTTATTGCGGTACTGGTGTGGTCTGCGATCGAACCAAAGGACCGCGCGACCTGGGTATTGGAGGTGCTGCCTGCGGTCGTTGGTTTGTTTCTGGTGGGCTGGTGTGTCCTGCGTTTTCCACTGACGCCGCTGGTGTATTGGATGATTTTGCTACATGCCGTGATTCTGATGGTGGGCGGACACTACACCTACGCCGACGTTCCCCTTTTTGACCGGTTCAGTGAATGGTTCGGCTGGCAGCGCAACAACTATGACAAGCTAGGTCATTTTGCGCAGGGCTTCGTTCCTGCACTCATCGCCAGGGAACTGGTCATTCGTTTCGAGGTGTTCAGTAACCGGGGCTGGATGTCGTTTTTTGTTGTGTGTTTCTGTCTCGCATTGAGCGCGTTCTATGAGCTGATCGAATGGTGGGTAGCCCTGGTCAGTGACGAGGCTGCCGACGCGTTTCTGGGTACCCAGGGGTATGTCTGGGATACACAGTCTGACATGGCCTGGGCGCTGTCAGGCTCCATTCTGGCACTGGCTTTGCTGTCCCGTCTGCACGATCAACAAATCCTCGAATTACATCGTTAGCCTTCAACCACGTAGCCGCCCTGAAGCGGAAAATCCGCTTCGGGATATCCACGGTTGCTGGACGACCTTGCTCTCGCAATCACGCCACTTTTGCCATTCGTAATCCAGCGTCGGTTAGTCTTGAACCAGTTCTCACCACGGGTTTTCGTGGCCCCCTCTGCAGGGATAGATTTGAGGCACAGTTATCTTTAAGAGCTCAGTCTTTTCGGTATCTTACCGTAACAACTTGTAACCCCTAATAAACCGCCAAACGAATAAAAACAGGGACGTCTTCTGACATGCTGCTGGTGCTCGCCGGATCCATTCTCACATTCACCATAGTGCAAGAAGCCACTGTGGTTGAGCCCATCGAAAAGGGCACCATCGTGATTGAGCAGGACGTCGATTCCGGGCCAGTAGAGTTTCGCACTGACGTTCGGGTTGAGCCGCTGGTCGAGCAGAAATACCGGAATATTGTTCGCCAGGCCTATGACTACAGTTGCGGCAGTGCCGCGCTGACCACGGTTCTCAATTTCTACATCGGGCGGCAACTTAATGAGCGTCAGGTGATGGAAGGCCTGTTGCACTACGGGGAAAGCGAGCGGATCGTTGAGCGCCGGGCGTTTTCGATGCTGGATATGAAACGACTGGTCACGGCATTGGGCTATCCGGCTGGTGGTTTTCGAGCAGGGATTGATGACCTGCGAGATCTGGATCATCCCGCCATCGTGCCGATCAACCATGCAGGGTTTAAACATTTCGTCGTGCTCAGGACCATTCGGGATGGTCGTGTTTTTCTGGCGGACCCTGCGGTCGGGAACATTTCGTTCCCGCTGGCGGAATTCGAAGAGAAGTGGGACGACAACGTGCTCTTTATCGTGTTTCCCGGGAGCGATAAGCCGCTCGACAACCTGGAGTTGAAGGAAGAAGACCTTCGCTTTGTGGACGATCAGACCCTGACGCTTCTGGCTCTGGATCAGATTCCAGAATTTCACGAGGCGACAGAAAGACGTATCCAGAACCTGTTGGAACGTCAGAAAAACAATCCGGACGGTACCGTTGAGAACACGCGGAAGCAATTGCATTACCGTCGTCATTAATTTGCCGGGTAACGCACTCGGATCAGGAAAAATTATAAAGAAAGGGAGTCAGGATGAATCGTTGGTTTGTGCGAGGCGTTATCCTTGTTTCCACGGCTAGCTTCCTGCCGGGAGTAGCCCTGGCGCAGCAATCTAGCGTGGAGCAGGCGCGGGAGGCCTTGGCCAAACAGAAGGGGGACGAGGATTCGTCCAGCCAGCTCGAAGAGGTTTTTCAGGCTGCTGAGAAGAATTATTCACTGCAGCAGAAGGGTACTCACTCACTGAATTACTCGTTTGATTACTCCTATACGGGCGACCAGCGACTCGACCTTGATCTTATTGATGGCGCGATACGGAATCTGGATGTCGTGCCATCTGCAACCCACAGTTTCACGAACTCTTTTTCTTACGACTACGGTCTTCTGAATAACCTCACGGTCGGAACCCGGATTCCGCTCGTGGTGAAGTATGACACTCAGGATGAACTCTCCGTTTATGATTTCGGGGATATTTCATTTACTGCTCGTTGGCAGCCATTTGCTTACGTTCCGGGGCGGATGTCCACCACCTTCTTCGGCACTTTTACGACCAAAACCGGTGTGAGTCCTTACGAGATTGATATAAAGGAACAGCTCTCTACAGGGAGTGGGTACTACTCTGTAGCCGGGGGAACGAGTTTCTCAAAAGTTCTGGATCCGGTCGTGATCTTTGGGTCTACCAGTGTTACCTACAATTTTTCCGTGGATGGCCTTGATCAGGTGCGTGGCGCCAGACGCCTTGTAAGTGTCGACCCGGGCTTTAGCCTCTCCGGATCCGCCGGTTTTGCCTATTCGCTTTCCTATGACATTTCGTTGAGTGTCTCTACCCAGTTCAGCTATAGCGACGAAACAGTCCTTACCTTCAGCCGGGGTGGCCAGGCCGTTGCTCAGGATCAGATGTCGGGCTTCCTGAGTATGTCCCTTGGAACACGGGTGAGCGATACCACAATTGTGAACACCAGCGTGGGGATCGGCTTGACCGAGGACGCGCCGGACTTCTCCCTGGGAGTCTCTCTACCCATTGATTTCTCTGGTCTCAAAGAGTGATGAGCTCCGACGTTATGCGGGAAAGGGAAGGTTTTCATGGGAAGTTCTAGCTACAAGCGGACGTTACTTGCAGCTCTCGTTGCCGGGTCGATCTCTGGTGGGGCCAGTGCCCAACTTGCGCAGAATCTTACGATTCATCCGAAGGCGATCTCACTGGGCAATGCGGTGACTGCAGATCCCCCGGGTATGATGGCTATTCACTATAACCCTGCCGGGTTGACCAAGCTTGATGATCGCCAGCTTGAAGTGAACCTCCTGAATGTTTATCTGGACATCGATGCCGACTTCATGGCGCCAGAAGGGTATGAGATTTTTGGCATCGATGGTTTGGAAACGGATCCATTGACTGGCAAGCAAAAGGATCCAGTGGCCAATACGCACAGCCATACCAATACGCTCGCATTGTTTGTGCCGGGCTATGGCATTTTGAGAATGCCTCCAGGCCCGGGTGTGGCTCCGTCTGCGGGGATCAGTATTCAGCCTCCGGGATCAAAACTGACTTTCGCCAACGCATTTTATCTCCCATTTGTTGCTGGTTATTACCGGGATAAGGATGACTCCGGCCGCTATCAGGCCCAGGCCAACGCGCTGCAGCGAACGACTTATCTTTCACCCACCGTTGGTTACGAGATTAATGACGAATGGTCGGTTGGTGCGGGGATACATCTGTCCCATATGGGCGTTGCCGCCGACCAGTTCATGCGGGCACCGAACATGCTGTTGGGTGTTGCGGAAATCCTTCAGGATGCGTTTAACTGCGAAAGCGGAAATGAGCCACTGGCACCGTGGATTGCCCTGTGCGGGGGTAACATAGGCCCGTGGGACGACATTGGTGCACTGAGTATTCAGGTTCAGGAAACCATATCGCCGACCTACACCCTGGGTGTTATGTGGGAACCAACGGATTGGTTTTCGTGGGGGGCCAGCTATTCCTCCGAAGCCGACATGAACCTCAAAGGCACCTTTGAGATTCAGTATACGGATGACTGGTCCGGTTTCTGGCAGGGCTTGAACAGCTCCGTTCTTGGTGCAATCAGTGCGGCAATCCTCAGCCTGCCGTCCGGTGCGCCCAAAGAAGCTGGTAACGTGAGTGCGGATCTCGTCTACCCCCAGCATTTTCAGACAGGCATCAGCGTTGATGTCCACCCGAAGCTTACCCTGAATGCCGATATTGGTTGGACGGATTTTGCTCAGTGGGATGCTTTTGAGTTCAAGTTCGACCGGAACCTGGAATTCCTGAACGCGGCTCGAATCTTGTCGCCAGAGAATGCGACCCCCAACTCTTTGCGTTTGCCGCTTGGATTCAAAAGCACCTGGAACTGGGGCTTTGGTGCAGAGTTTCATGCGTCAAGCCGATTGGATCTTAGAGCTGGTGTAGAGATACGGGATTCAGCCATTCCCGATGACCAGATGCAGGTTTTGGCGCCCTTGGGCGATGCAAAACTGTATAGTCTGGGTATGGGCTATAAGTGGGATCGGGATACAAATGTCGATCTGTTCCTGGCCTACATGCAGACCATCGAATACATACCTGCCAATGGCAGTTGTAACGTCAACTGCGATAACCTGACCAACATCATCTATAACCCATACGCAGGACTGGATATTAAAACCTCGATGAGGATAGCCATGGCTGGCCTCAGTTTTCGAACCAAGTTCTGACGCGGTTGGCTGAAGTTACCAAGTGGAATCGTTGGATGAGAGCAGTTCTGCCAAATAAAGTGGTTTTGGCGTCTCTGATAGCTTTTATGGTTTCAGGTTGCCAGATTGGCGGAGTGCCCGTTTCTGACAGGGACGGCTATTTCACCTGGGTTGATGAAATGGGGCGCGTCCAGTATTCCCGGATTGTTAATGATCCGGAGGACGAAAATGATGCCAGCGAAGATCCTGTCCACGCCAAACTAGCGGAAGTCCCTGCTGAATCCCTCGACGAAGACTCCGAATTTACCCTCGAGAATTATCCCGACGGTAATCAGCTCGAGCGAGATGGTTACATTCGACCTGGTGAGCCTTTGCCCTATTTCACCTGGCGGGACGCAGAGGGAAATGTCCGGGTCAGCTATTTCCGTCCGGACACTCGTTCGGAGTTGGAGAAGGGAACCGTCGCCGCACCGGTTGAGCTTTCTCCCGCCAGTATTTATCAGACCGGGTCGTCAGTCATGCCTTTGCCGGATCAGGTCGAAGGGGCTGATCCCAATGCGTTTGCTATTCTTGGAATCGAATCCGGCGCTGACGACTACCTGGCCCGCTTTGGCGAATCCTGTTGCCTTGCGTTGAGAAGGGGCGAACACTCAGAGTGGCAGCAGGGGCGGGCGTTCGGAGTTGATATTTCCGAAGATTCGCCAGCCCATGACTTCCTGTCAGGAAGCAGCCCCTATCATCTTGTGGCGTTGTCCAGCGTCATAGACCAGCCCGATTTTATTATGCGCCTTCGTTCCTACGCATCGGATGGGGTGTTTGTTCCATCCTTGTTGTTCCTGGACCGTGATTTTCAGCCACTGCGTCTGGTGACGGATATGGTCAGCGCCTACACCCCGGAGTCCTGGAGTCGGCTCGGATTTCTCGAGTCGTTTATTCCGGTTTTCCCGGGCGAAGGCGAGCGCTGGGTCGTTATTTTCACCCGGCAGGAAGACTTGGCCGGGCAAACAGTCGTCGAGGGGCGCAGGGGGCCCCGCGCTATACCCCACATCGCTGCGGGTGAACTGGGGCTCATGAGGGTTGAGGACTGAAACCCCTGGCTAGTCCTCTGGCTGATTGAGGTCGAGCCATGGCTGAGACAGCCAGTAATACCGCCCGGTCCCGTCGGGGTAGGTGCAGTTGTAACGGAAACGTCGAGTATCAAACGCTTGTGAAGCACGAATGCTGGCGCTGCTGTCATTTGCCTTCACCTTGATTCTTCCCATACCCGAGCCAAAGCAGTTCAGGCGCTCGGGGCTGAAGCCAGCGGGCAGCTGAAGTGACAGGTGGGGCGGGTTGTCTTTGATCACGCTGTCTGGAATTTGATCTGCTGACACAGGCAAGGCCCTGCTCAGCAGTTTGGTTTCGAGTGATTCAAGCCGACCAAAGGCGTTGGCCATGGGAAACCGGGGCAAGCGTGTTGGCGACGAGGAGGGACCGATAGCTCCGGAATGTTGACCGAAACCATACCAGTTTCTTTCGGCGATGTGCTGTTCCAGCGCCCGGTCAAACTCGCCATAAGGGTAGGCAAACATGGATGCCGTGGTGCCCACGTTTGTTTTGAGGGCCTGCTGTGCCTGGTCGAGGCTTGCCTCGATACGCTTTTTCCAACCATCCATGGATTCATCTAACCTCCGAGCCAGGTGGCCGTGGTCTGCACTGTGATTTGCCAGCGTTACCAGCTCATTACCGGCCAGCTCTTCCAGTTGCTTCCAGGTCAGATAACCGGGGGATCCTATTGCTTGGGTATTGACGAACACCGTAAACGGATAGTTGTGTTCGGCCAGGGTCGGGAGCGCATTGCTAATAACCGATTCGTAGGCGTCATCGAAGGTCAGGGCGATGCGATTCTCTTCGTCGAGATTGCCGGCCAGGGCATCCTGAGTGCCGCTCTCCAGAACTACGACCTCCAGTCCGAGCCGGGAAATCATGTCCATCTGGGCATCAAACAGGGATGGCGATGTGCTGGTGGCCGGAGGGGTTTTGTCGCTGACATGATGGTATTGCAGGACCACAAGGTCAGCTGAAAGATAACCAGGGACCAAAAGAATTGCCAAAAACAGGACAAACTGATGGATCAGTCGAAAAAACATGGGGCTTCCTCAAGAAAACTATACCGCGTTGAGTTAGCAGCCGCGATTGAAGTGAGTTTTGAAAACGGAGAAGGCTTCATTTAGCCGCTGAATTTCCCCGGTATCGCCGCCGCGATCCGGGTGAGCCTGCATCACGGCGCGCCGGAAGCGGTGTTTTACCTCGGAAAAAGACGTTGGTATACCCTCGAAATTGAGAACTGCCGAGGCGTGTTTCAGGTCGCCTTCTGCCGGTTTGCGCCCGGTTCTGCCAGCCCGGAAATCGTCCATCATTTGCTGAATGACGGAGTCTCCTAGCTGGTAGTGCGAAAGATCCAGATAAAACTCCCGGAGCTTGTCAGTCGCATCCGGTAGCCCGTCTCCACTGACCATCGGTTGGGCCGAGAGGCTTATGTTGAGCGGTGCAATGCTGAGGCTCATATCCGAGTCGGCCAGCTGGTCCCGCAGGCGAAAGAGCACGTGAAACAGCAAAAAGTGAACGGGGTAAAGTTTCTCGGGTTCGCTGAACTGGATGCTACCGAATAATTCCCAGGGGGGATTCTGCAGTGCTTTCAACAAATGTAATTCGCTCATGCCATCCGGTGCCTGCCTGAGCTCGCGCTCGACAGCCACCATCAGGTGCAGGATTTGTTGTTCCAGGGTTTGATGATAGGCACCCGGCACATCATTACGACGCCGGGCGGAAGGGCTAGGATGGTTCATGGCCCAATCTTAGGGTACTTGGACCGTTCAGGAAACCTTCGTTAGCTCCGGAATTCCCCCGAGGAACAGCGCAGTCGAAAACCGTGCCGCGCGATGTGCCTCGGTGTCCGCCGATTCCGGTTTCTGGTGAGCTCGCCTGGCAACTTTCAGGCTGAGTTCGTATGCCACTCCGAAAAAAGCTGCGCACAGGTATTCGGTATCGATATCCGGCAGGAGCCCGCGTTCCTTGGCTTCCTGCACATCGGCTTCAAGCGACAGCATACTTAATCTGAGCAGGCCCGAGCCGAACAGCTTCTGCAGGGCCTGGTCATTGCGGTGCGCTAACTCGTAGATCAGGGGATCCCTGGCCGTCGCTGAATAGAGCGCTAGGTAAGCCGAGTGGATAAACTCGTTGGTAGTTCCCGCAGAGCGCCGGCTTTTGGTCAGGTCCTGATTCATTTGAGTCAGGAAATCCGTTAGCAGGGCAACAAATATGTCCTGCTTACTGGAGAAATAATTGTAGAAGGTGCCGGCAGCCAGGCCGGTGCGTTTTATGATGTCCCGAATGGTTGCGTTGTCGTAGCCCAGTTCGCTGAAGCATTCCCGGGCCGCATTGAGAATGGCTTTGCGGTTTCGAATCCGGTTCTGCTCTCTTTTCCCCGGGAGCTTCCGGTTTTTTGGCAACATATCCATGTTGTTTTCCTGTATGTCACTGCATCCTTGTGACGAGTATAATTCGTCGCTCGTAAATTTCTGAACCTGATGGGTATGTCCAAAGCAATGATTGCCAGTCCCGAAACAACACAGGGCTCCGAGTTGGAGCGCCGACAGAAGCTGGAGCTGAACAAACTGCAGAAGCGTCTGCGCCGAGAGATGGGGCAGGCCATTGCTGATTTCTCGATGATTGAGGCCGGCGATAAAGTCATGTGCTGCCTGTCCGGAGGCAAGGATTCCTATGCCATGCTGGACATTCTGCTGAATTTGCAGAAGAGCGCCCCGGTTTCCTTTGAGCTGATTGCTGTCAACCTTGATCAGAAGCAGCCGGGTTTCCCGGAGGAGGTATTGCCGGGGTATCTGGAAACGCTGGGTATCGAGTACCACATCATCGAGAAGGATACCTACAGTATTGTTAAGGAAAAAGTGCCCGAAGGGAAGACCACCTGCGGCCTTTGTTCGCGCCTACGTCGCGGAATTCTTTATAATTTTGCCGAAGAGCACGGAGTGACCAAGATCGCACTGGGGCACCACCGCGACGATCTTCTGGAAACTCTTTTCCTGAATATGTTCTATGGTGGCAAGCTGAAATCCATGCCGCCAGTGCTGCACAGTGATGACGGCCGGAACACCGTCATTCGACCTCTGGCGTATGCCCGTGAAAAAGACATTGCCCGTTATGCCGCCCTGCGGGAGTTTCCGATTATTCCGTGTAATCTCTGTGGCTCGCAGGAAAATCTGCAACGGCAGGTGATCAAGGATATGTTTCAGACCTGGGATAAGCAGCACCCCGGGCGTCTCGAAACCATGTTCCGGGCTATGTGCAACGTAGAGCCTTCCCACTTGGCAGACAACGACCTGTACGATTTCCGCGAAAACAAGCGGCTTGGGGGCAAGCGCCAGGCCGTCGTTCAGGGTGTTGAGGCCTGCGAGCCTGCCGAAGCAACCGACTATGGGCGGCTGGACGTACTCAATATCTGACGTTTAGTGGCCTGCAAGCCAGGGCAGGGGGAGGGTCCAGATCCCAAAGAGGATCAGGAGCACGCCCGCTGCCCGGCGCACACCGGTGCGTCCCTGTAATGCTTTGATCCAACCAGCAGCATAACCTGTGGCCAGCATGGAAGGCAGGGTGCCCAGCCCGAAAAAGACCATGGTCAGGGCTGCTGAACCGACCGTGGGTTGAAGCGCTGCCCAGCCAAGGGTGCTGTAGATCAGCCCACAGGGCAACCAGCCCCATAATGCACCCAGTGCCAGAGCCTGCCCCGTATGGTGTACGGGCAAAAAGCGCTGGGTAAGCGGGGAGAGGCGTTTCCAGATCGGGGCTCCCACGCGCTCCACGTAACGAATTCCCTGCCACCACTGGCCCATCGACAGTCCCATCAGGATCAGAAGCGCCCCCGCTATACTCCTCAAAACCGGCGCCAACTGGGACCATTGATGGGCTGCAGAAGTACTCGCGAGGGCAACGATGGCTGCGATGAGCGCATAGCTGGTGATTCGGCCGCCGTTAAACGCCAGCAGCATCAGGGTTTGTCGGAGCCGGAATCCCTGCCCAACGGGCAGGGCCATGGACAGTGATGCACTGATTCCACCGCACATACCGAGACAGTGGGCGCTGCCCAGCAGTCCGATCAGAAACGCGCTTGGGTAACTGAGGTAAAGCTCCGGGCTCATGCGTCTTTGGTCGGGTCCTTGGCGCTGTTTGCCACGTCATCTTCTGTATTGGCGGAAGTGCCAGGGGAGGTCGATTTGTCGACGCGAGCCTCGTCCGGAATCTTGTCCTCGTCATCATCGTAGAGGATGCGGTGTGCAGGCCCTTCAAGGTCGTCGTACTGGCCGCTCTTTACCGCCCAGGAAAAGAGCAGGATGCCAATGGCCACCACCAGCAACACCAGGGGGACAAGAATAATGACTATTTGCACGATCTAACCTCTTGGACACTATCCGGCTACGGTATCAGGACACAAGCTGTGCGCCAACTCTCGCGCCTTCTTCCGGGGCGTGAAGCAGGGGTGGGCGGGCCAGGCGAAGAGCATTCAACACCACCACCAGCGAGCTTGCAGACATGCCAAGGGCTGCAAGCCAGGGCGGTACCATTCCTGCCGCGGCCAGGGGCAAGGCAGTTACGTTGTAAACCAGTGCCCAGATCAGGTTCTGGCGAATCACCCGGCGGGTATCCTGACTGGTCTTGATGGCTTCGGAGAGCTGGCTCAATTGGCCATTCAGTAATACCGCGTCCGCATGCAGCTGGGTCAGGTCGGCGGCCGAGCCCATGGCCACGGAAATGCCCGCGCCCGCCATGGATGGCAGGTCGTTGATGCCATCCCCCACCATCATGACTTTATGACCCTGCTCGCTTAAATCCTGCAGCACCTCGAGTTTTCGTTCCGGCGATGCTTGCCCAATGGCGTCATCAATCCCCAACGCCGTAGCCACCTGTTGGACGTGATTCGAGCGGTCGCCACTGAGCAGCATAACCCGGATACCGCGATCTTTGAGATCGGCTATGGCCTTCTGGGCGTCTGCCCTGGGCTGGTCGTCGAGGCAGAAACAGGCCAGCCATTCTGAGCCTGAGGCCAGCCAGACCTCCATGCCGTTCGAGGATTCCACGCTCGGGGCGGGCAGCTCTGTCTGGGACTGAACAAATTCCCGGTGACCGATGTACAGGGCTTTTTCGCCAAGGGTGCCTGACAATCCTCCTCCCAAGTGATTCTGTACCTGACTCACGCTGGTGGCGGACAGGTCACTGAAAACCCTGGCAATGGGGTGCTCGGAGTGCCGTTCGAGCCCTGCGGCGAGCTTCAGACAACTCGCTTCGTCTATGCTCCCGGTTACCTTGACGGAAGCCAGTCTGAGCCGGCCTTCGGTCAGTGTGCCGGTTTTGTCGAACACCACCGTGTCGATGGCATTCATGGATTCCAGGGTATGGCCCCTCGTTGGCAGAAAGCCCAGTCTCCGGAGTTTCATGGTGGCGGCAGTGATGGCGGTCGGCGTTGCCAGTGACAGAGCGCAGGGGCAGGTCACCACCAGTACCGACAGGGTGATGTCGAATGCGTTGTCGGCACCTGCCAGCCACCAGCCAATCCAAACGACCGGGGCTAGAATCAGGACGCGTCCCACAAACTTGCCGGCCATCTGATCTGCCATGCGGGCCACCGGTGGCTTCTCGGATTGCACACGATCGAGCACCCGAAGGATTCCGGACAATCGTGTCTGAGAGCCGGAACGGGTGACTTCCACATCAATCGGGTTTTCCCCATTAACGCTACCCGCGTGCACGGTATCGCCTGTTGACCGGGTTTCGGGCAGGTATTCGCCGGTGAGCGCCGCTTCATTGAGGGTGGAGTGGCCGCTGACAATCGTGCCATCGACAGGTAGCGTTTCACCGGGCCGAACGCGAACGGTGTCGCCCGGCCGGATCTCGTGGGCCGGAACCACGCTGGTATCTCCGTCCTGAACCCTGGTGGCAACGGTGGGCTGGAACCCGGCGAGTGCGTTGCCGGTCAATCCCGCCCGGAATCGTGCGCGGACTTCGACGTAACGGCCCAGTAGCAGGAAGAAGGTGAACATGCACACCGACTCAAAATACACTTCCTCACCCCCGACGGCCGTCACCCAGGCGCTGGCCAGATAGGCCAGGCCAATAGCGATAGCCACGGGAACGTCCATGGTCAGGTGCCGGGACTGGATATCCCGCCGGGCATTCCTGAAAAACGGCGCGGCGCTGTAAAACACCACCGGTGTGGTGATCAGAAAGCTGACCCAGCGAAAGAAGCTGACAAAGTCGGAGGATAAGTCGTTCACCATCTCGAAGTAGAGCGGGAACGCCAGCATCATACTCTGGAATGACCCGATGCCGGCCAGAGTCAGTCGGATCAGCATCGAGCGATGCTCGGATCGTAACTGCTGCTCCACCTCGTCAGCCCGATAGGGACGGGCTGTGTAGCCGAGTTCGTGGATGGCGATCAGCAAATCGCTGAGTTTTGCCTGATCCTGGGCCCAGACCAGCCGGGCGCGCTGGGTGCTGTGATTCACTGAAAAAGACAGCACGCCAGTCTGTTTCTTCATGTGGTTTTCCAGCAGCCAGATACAGGCGGCACAGGTGATACCACCAATCAGCAACTGGGCTTCCTGGCCGCCCTTTACCGGCGAGACAAATGCCTGCTGGATGAGCGGGTGATCGAGTTCGCGGATCCGTTCCAGTTCCGGTTTGGTCAGTTGCCTGGGGGTGACGGCGGGCTCAGTACGGAAGTTGTAGAAGCCGGTGAGCCCTTCGGCTTGGATGGTTTCGCACACGGCTTTACAGCCCTGGCAGCAAAAGTGGCGCGATTGCCCGTCGAGCTCCAGGGTGATGGGCGGCTCACCGGCCGCCGGTTCACCGCAGTGGTAACAGGCCGGTGAGGTCACTCCTGCTCAGCGTCCTTTGCCTTGATAACCAGGGACTCCTTGGGCAGCCAGGCTTCGCCTTTCAGGCGCCACGTGTTGTCCGGGCCACGCAGGTCGAAATACCAGCGGCCATCGATATCTTCCAGCAATTGCGCCTCATACCTGCCGTTGCCGATAGCGCGAAACTGAACAGTGCGGTCGTACTTGGAGAGCGTGGGGTGGAACAGGTTAAGGATCAGATAATCGAAGTCTGCTGCACCCTCGTCGGAATTCAGTGAGAGGGTAACCTGACGGCCATCAAAGGCCATGTCGCCGGTCAGGCCCAGGTCAGTGGCCTTCTGGTCCCGGGCGATCTCATAATTGATGCCTCGTCCCTGCTTGGAATAATCGTCGGTCACCATGGTGTCTTCCATGTTCAGGGCGACAGTCAGCATGACGGCGCACCAGGTGATAGCAGCCAGGGGGAAAATGGTCAGGAACCAGAACCAGGGTTGGCGGTACCAGGGTGCGACCGGGGATTGATCAGACATGTTACTCATTCTCTTGGTAATACATTGAGAGCTTGGGATTTAAAAATTCAAGGCTTAGGACCGACAAACCGGCTTTCGGTTTCCAGTACCAGGGTTGAGTCCACTTCTGACCGCGCCTCAAAGAAGATGGTGTGATTGCTGGTCTTTATGGACTCGGGTGGTACGTCCACCACGGTCGGGAGTGATCGGTTCTCGCCGCTTTCGACGGTCACGGTTTCTTGCGTCAGGATCTTTATGCCTTCAAGGCCGCGAACGGAAAGACTGAAAGTCTGGGGAACTTCGGTCATGTTGGCGATCTTCAGGGTATAGGAGTTCTCGATCCGACCTTGGCCGTTGAAGCTGAAGAGCGCACCGCGGTCTCTGAGGGCATCAAGCTGTGCGGGAACCCGTGTTGCTATGGTAACAGCGACCGCCGAAATCATCAGTGCTAGCGCAGCGCCGTAACCAAACGTGCGTGGGCGAAGCAGTTTGGAGGACTTGCCCTCAAGTTCGTTCTCCGTGGTATAGCGGATCAACCCCTTGGGATAGTCCATTTTTTCCATGATCTCGTCACAGGCATCAATGCAAAGGGCGCACCCGATACATTCGTATTGAAGCCCATCTCGAATGTCGATGCCGGTCGGGCACACCTGCACGCATTGGCCGCAGTCAATGCAGTCGCCCAACCCCGTTTCAGCTGGTGAGACCCCTTTCTTGCGGCCGCCGCGGGGCTCCCCGCGGTTGGGATCATAGGAAACAACTCGGGTATTAGGGTCAAACATCACGGACTGGAATCGGGCGTAGGGGCACATGTACAGGCAGACCTGCTCACGCATCCAGCCCGCGTTCAGGTAGGTGGCAATGGTGAAGAAAAGGACCCAGAAATAAGCCCAGCCGTTGGCCTGGAAGGTAAACAGGTCGGCGATCAATTCTCGAATTGGGTAGAAGTAGCCGACAAAGGTAAGACCGGTCGCCAACGCTATCAGCACCCAGACAAGGTGCTTGGTCGATTTGCGTGCGAGCTTTTCACCGGACATGGGGGCCTTGTCCAGCTTCATCCGCTTATTGCGGCTGCCTTCGATGCGCTCCTCGACCCACATGAAAATGAAGGTCCATACAGTCTGTGGGCAGGTATAGCCACACCATACCCGGCCAAACAGGGTGGTGATGAAAAACAGGCCGAACGCACTGATGATCAGCATTCCGGACAGCAGAATGAAATCTTTCGGGTAGAAGGTGGCCCCATACAGGTGAAACTCACGGGCGGGAAGGTCGAAATGAATCAGCGGCTGGCCATCCAGTGTGATCCACACGAACAGGAAGTACATGCCCATCAGAAGGGTAAGACTGACGTTCCTTATCCGCTGGAAGAGGCCTTTGACTTCCTTGACGTAGATTTTCTTGCGACTGGCGTAGAGTTCTACGGTTCCGGTGTTCTTATTTTTATCGGAGGGGTCAGAGGATGGGTCAACCTGTTTGACCGGAATCTCACTGCTCATCAAAACCTCCCGATGAAAGACAACCTGCGGTTCAGGGATGTTGTGTCCTTTGATCCGCTCCTGTCTGAACCCGGTCGCTTCCGGATGCAGGCGGGAGAAGACCAGGCCGGGGCTGGGCCCCGGCCGGATCAATCAGTCGTTAGACAGACTGTAAACGTAAGCAGCGAGAATCTGGATCTGGTCGTCGGTCAGACGGCCGCTCTGGGCGGGCATCTGGTTCTGGCGACCATTGACCACGGTCTCTTTAATCCACTCGTAGGTAGAACCGTAGAGCCAGACGTCGTCGGTCAGATTGGGGGCACCGACTGCTTCCATGCCCTTGCCTCCCGGGCCGTGGCATGCGGCGCAGCCCTGTGCGAAGACTGCCTTACCAGCTTCAGCCGCCTCTGCGTCTTTTTCACGACCGCTGAAGCTGAGCACGTAGTTGACGACCTGGTCCACTTGCTCGTTAGTCATGTTCGGCATGACGCCCTTAGCAGGCATATTACCCATACGACCGTTGTGCAGGGTTTCCAGGATTGCCTCGGGCGTACCGCCGTACAGCCAGTCGTCGTCGGTCAGGTTGGGGAAACCCACCTGTCCGCGAGCTGCTGTGCCATGACAAACGGCGCAGTTGTTGGCGAACAGACGCTGGCCGATCTTCAGGGCATCCTCGTTGTCAGCCAGTTCGGCCACGGGTGTATCACCATACTGTGCGTAGATTTCGCCAAACTTCTCTTCGGCTTCCGCAACTTCCGCTTCCCACTGGTTGTGGGCGGTCCAGCCTAGCAGACCTTTCCAGTTACCGAGGCCCGGATAGAGGGCCAGGTATCCAAGGGCGAATACGCAGGTTGCGAGGAACAGATAGAGCCACCATTTCGGCATCGGGTTATCGTATTCCTCAATGCCATCAAAGGAGTGCCCCATGGTACGGTCGGTCTCGACGTCTGTGGTCTGACTCTTGCGAACTGCCCACAACAGCCAGGCACAGCCGAAAATCGTACCGAGCACGATCACGCTGATCCAGATGCTCCAGAAGGTACTCATTGCTTTTTCTCCGTTTTTTCCTGATCAAGAGTCCGCTGGTCAGCTTCTTCATCGTCGAATGGCAGGTGTGCCGCTTCGTCATTGGCCTTCTTGCGGTGGGCGCTATAGGCCCACCAGACGATGCCAAGGAAGATGGCCATGACCACAAGGGTGTGAATTCCGCGAAACTCGTTTAAATCCATGGGGGTCACCGCTTCTCTGTAATCACAGTACCGAGCTGTTGCAGGTACGCGACCAGAGCTTCGATTTCAAACTTGCCTTTGACCTCATCTTCCGCATTGGCGATTTGCTCATCGGTGTAGGGCACGCCCAGAGTCTGCAGGGTTTCCATCTTGCCTGCGGTCTTGGTGTGGTCTACACGATCTTCAAACAGCCATGGGAAGGCCGGCATATTAGATTCCGGTACCACGCTGCGCGGATCGTACAAGTGCTGACGCTGCCAGGCGTCGGAATAACGGCCACCGACACGAGCCAGGTCTGGACCGGTTCGCTTGGAGCCCCACAGGAACGGGCGGTCGTACACAAACTCGCCCGCCACGGAGTAGTGGCCATACCGCTCGGTTTCCGCACGGAAGGGGCGGATCTGCTGGGTATGGCATACGTGGCAGCCTTCACGGATGTAGATGTCACGTCCCTCCAATTCAAGCGCAGTGTAGGGCTCAAGGCCTTCCACCGGCTCGTTGGTTTCTTTCAGGAAGAACAGGGGAACTACTTCCACCAGGAAGCCACCGCTGATCGCAAGAACGATCAGCACGATCATCAGACCGAGGTTCTTTTCAACAATTTCGTGTTTATGCATCTGGTGTCTCTCCCGTTACGCCGCTTGAGCTGCCGCATTGTCAGCGGCTGGCTGCTTATTGCGAACGGTCATGTAAACGTTGTAGGCCATAATCAGCATGCCGGTCAGGAAGATAACGCCGCCAAGGAACCGGACGAGGTAGCCCGGGTAGGACGCTTCCAGAGATTCGACAAAGCTGTAGGTCAGGGAGCCGTCTTCGTTCACCGCGCGCCACATCAGGCCTTGCATGATGCCGTTAACCCACATGGCCACGATGTAAAGCACGGTGCCTACGGTCGCCAGCCAGAAGTGAACGTTGATCAGTGCGGTGCTGTACATGCTCTGCAGACCCCAGAGCTTGGGAATCAGGTGATAAACCGCACCAATGCTGATCATGGCAACCCAGCCCAGCGCACCGGAGTGCACGTGGCCAATGGTCCAGTCAGTGTTGTGAGACAGCGCGTTAACGGTCTTGATAGACATCATCGGTCCTTCGAAGGTGGACATGCCGTAGAAGGACAGGGAAACCACCAGGAAGCGCAGGATCGGGTCGGTGCGGAGTTTGTGCCAGGCACCGGACAGGGTCATCATGCCGTTGATCATACCGCCCCAGGAGGGAGCAAGCAGGATCAGGGACATCACCATGCCTGCGGTTTGGGCCCAATCTGGCAGGGCAGAGTAGTGCAGGTGGTGACCGCCGGCCCAGACGTAAGTGGCGATCAGTGCCCAGAAGTGAACGATGGACAGACGGTAGGAGTAAACCGGACGGTTAGCCTGCTTCGGCACGAAGTAGTACATCATGCCCAGGAAGCCGGCGGTCAGGAAGAAGCCTACTGCGTTGTGGCCATACCACCACTGCATCATCGCGTCTGTCACACCTGCGTAGGCAGAGTAAGACTTGAAGGCGCTGGCCGGCAGGGCCAGGTTGTTACCAATGTGAAGGCAGGCCACGGTGATGATGAACGCACCGTAGAACCAGTTGGCGACATAAATGTGCGGCGTGCTGCGTTTCATCACGGTGCCGAAGAAAACCAGTGCGTAGGTCACCCACACCACGGCAATGGCGATGTCGATCGGCCATTCGAGCTCAGCGTACTCCTTGGCGCTGGTAAGGCCCAGCGGCAGGGTGATAGCGGCTGCCACGATGATCGCCTGCCAGCCCCAGAAGGTAAAAGCAGCAAGGCTATCGGAAATCAAGCGTGCCTGACACGTGCGCTGGACCACGTAATATGAGGTCGCGAACAGGGCACTTCCACCGAAGCCGAAGATAACGGCGTTGGTGTGCAACGGCCGCAGACGGCCGAAGTGGGTAAAGGGAAGGTCGAGGTTGAGGGCTGGCCAGTAGAGTTGCGCTGCGATCAGCACGCCCATGGCCATTCCTACAATACCCCATACCACTGTCATGATGGCAAACTGTCTCACCACCTTGTAGTTGTATGTCAGGTTTGCATTCACTGTGCTCATAGCCTTACCAATGGATTTAGAGTGGGGAAATATGCGGGCGCAAGTATGGAGAAACCATTAGCTCTTTGCAATGACTCAGGTCAACTCCTCAACCCAGTTAAGTGCGCGCAAATCAGCAACATGGCATCCTTGGCGACCAAGGTATTTATACGGAATGCCAGAAGGCAAAAGGTCGCTGAGTGACCTGTAATGATAGACCCTGATTTGGTGAAGGTGAAAATTGTAGTGTGGATAAAAAAACAGGGCTTTGAAAATCATCCCAGAGCCTTTCTGGTTCTGGCTCACGGAGCGGGTGCACCGGCTGATTCGCCGTTTATGGAAACGCTGGCAGACGCACTGGAAGCGCAGGGTGTCGCCACCGTTCGCTTCGAGTTTCCTTATATGGAAAAACGGCGAGAAGACGGCAAGAAGCGTCCGCCGGATCGTCAGCCCAAACTGCTTCAGTGCTTCTCCGAGGTGGTTGAGTCGGTTCGCAAGGATATTCCCGGTAGCGCCCTGCTGCTGGTTGGCGGTAAGTCCATGGGCGGTCGAATGGCCAGTATCCTGGCGACTCAGCGCGGAGGCATTGATGGGGTGATCGGCTTCGGTTATCCGTTTCACCCGCCCGGAAAGCCGGATCGCTGGCGTACGGACCACTTTGACAAGATCGACTGTCCGTTTCTGGTGATTCAGGGTACCCGCGACCCGTTCGGCAAGCGGGACGAGGTCGAAGAGCCTGAGCGGTCTATAGAGCGTGCTGATTTGCACTGGTTGGAAGGTGGGAATCACGACTTCCAGCCCCTTGCCAAGCAGCAGAGCAGCCAGCGGACCCTTATAGAAGAGGCCGCTGTCGCTTCAGGTCGGTTTGTCGAGAATATTCTGGCGGGCTAGGCCAGATTCAGTATGGTGCTGCTTGCGACGGTAACACGGTTGCGCCCGTCGGATTTGGACTTGTACAGGGCTTTGTCCGCCCGTTTGAAAAGGTCGGTGATGCTTTCGTTGGCATTCAGGGCGGCAATGCCAGCGCTCACCGTGATGGATGTGAAATCACCATCCGGTGTCTCTACCTCGGTGTTCTGGATGTCGTCCAGAATGTTCTCGCAAACGCTGAGCGTGCCGGTTAAGTCCGTATCCGGCAACAACAGGGCAAATTCCTCGCCACCGAACCGAACAGCCATGTCCCGCGGGCGCTGGGCGTGTTTCTTGAGCACTTCTGCAATCATCTGGAGGAAGACATCGCCAAAGCCGTGCCCCCAGGTGTCGTTGATTCGCTTGAAGTGGTCCGCATCAATCAATGCGATGGTCAAAGGGGCTCCTTTTCGGATGGATTCGGCGCGAAGTTCTGGCAGCCGGGTGTCCATGTGACGCCGGTTGCTCAGGCCGGTCAGCGAATCGTTGAGGCTGAGCACGGCCAGCTGGCGGTTGGCTTTTTCAAGTTCCCGCATGGTATTTCGCAGCTGGGAGGTGCGCTCGTGAACCTTGGATTCCATTTCCGATCGAGCCCGGGATTCAACCGCGAGCAGCTTCTCGTTCAGCAGGCGCCAGCGTTGCACCATGGCGTAGTTCAGTAGCACAACCTGGCCGCCTACGGCGGTCTGCATCATTGCCTCGGTGGCCAGGAAGTTGGGAATGAAACCAAAGGCGGCCAGAGCGTATATGACCACGCCGACCAGCATGGTGATCCAGGCCGATACGTACCAGAGTGCCGGCTGGTAGCCTTGTCGAAGTCTGGCTATTGAAACCAGCATCATGCAGGAGATGACTGCCACGCCAAGAATGGTGTTCATGGCGATAGTCGTCGTGTAGGGCAGGATAAAGGTCAGAACAAGAAAACCGCTGGACACCCAGATCAGGCTGGTCATGATGCGATCAGGCCATGTCTTTTTGCCGGCTTCAAGGAAAGAGCGGCTGAACAACAGCATTGCCAGGGAACAGAGTGCCAGGCTCACCGGAATCGACGTGTTGGCCAGGTCCGGGGTGTCTGGCCAGAAATACTGATTGGCGAAACCACCCATGGCGAACATGAACAGTCCCAGCGTGGTCATAAAAAAGGCGCTGTGGAAGTAATAGACCGTACGGGAGCTGAAGAACAGCAGTATGTTGAATACGGCAAGGATCAGCAGAGCACCGTAGAACATACCGTGAGTCATGGTGAGCTTGTTGCTCTCGCCAATGACCTCGTCCGGCGTAACCAGTGAGAGAGGGACGTTCAGCGCGCCGCTGCTTTGAATGCGCAACGTAATGGTGCGGGAACCGTCGGGCCCGAGGGTGACGGGCAGAAGGAAATAACGATAATCTACGGCCCGTGTGTCAAAAGCGTGGCGGTCGCCTGTTGCCATCGTGGCTGGGGTCGCGTGACCGGACTGCCAGAAGGTGACGTTGTCCAGCAACGGGTAGCTGAGTTTCAGGTACCAGAATCCGGTTTCCTCAGCGGTGTTCTTCAGGTTTACCTGAATCCAGTAGACCGAATCTGTTTGGGTGAATACGAGGTCGTGGCCCTGGGCACTGCTCCAACTCATGTCATTGGGCAGTTGAGTGGGAGACTGGGCGGTGTATGCGGGCGTCTCAGGGGAGGCTGTGTGGTAACACACGTAAGTCATCAGAGATTGCCGGGCACGGTCGTCACTGGCATCGAGCGTGGGGCAGCTATTCTTTTTTGTAGTTGTATCAGCAAAACCCAAGGCAGGTAAAAGGCACAGGCCAAGGGCCAAAAACAGGCGCAATACCGACGACATCATCAGTCCCCGAAAACGTATCGATATTGAAGTGTAATCAAAATAGACGCATTTGACTGTTAAATAGTTTCAAATTTTTGGAGTGGTTGTCCGCTGCTCGCAACCTACGGATATGTCATGGAACAAATTCTTGCGTTTTGCCGTCCTGGTTTCGAAGCCGAAGCTGGTCAGGAGCTCACCGATCAGGCGATCGAAAAGGGGATCTTCGGTTATTTCGAGCCTGAGCGAAATGAAGGCTTGGTCTGGTTTACCCTCGTTGATGAGAATTCGACCGATGCGTTCATGAACAGGGTCGAACTTCAGAACCTGGTGTTTGTTCGTGACTGGATTATGGTGCTGGAGCGTATCGAGCTGCCACAGGCGGATCGCGTGGGTGCGGTTATCGAAAGCGTGCGTGGTCTGGAACGGGGATATCCGGGGTGTGCGAGGCTCGAAGTTCGTTTGCCAGAAAATAACGACGATGGCGATCTGGGTAATTTTTCCCGCAAGTGGGTGGCGCCACTTTCTAAGGCCATGCGAGGAGCCGGGCTGTTACTGGCGGATCAAAACGCTTCGACGCCGGGTCGATTCGAAGTGTTGCTTCGCAGTTTTTCCGAGGCGGTTATCGGCATCAGTCTTCGGGACAATCGCGCCCGCTACGTTGGCGGTATTCCACGACTGCGCCTGCCTGCCTCGGCTCCGAGCCGCTCTGCGCTCAAACTGGAAGAGGCCTGGAAAGTATTCCTGCCACCCGAGCAGGAGCTGGATTATCTCGGTGGCGGGAAAAAAGCCGTCGATCTGGGAGCTGCGCCCGGTGGCTGGACCTGGCAACTGGTTCGTCAGGGCATGATGGTAGCCGCTGTCGATAACGGCCCGATGAATGAAGAGTTGATGGCATCCGGGCAGGTGGAGCATGTTAAAGCCGACGGATACGGCTGGCGGCCCCGGAAATCCGTCGACTGGATGGTGTGTGACATTGTTGACCAGCCGCGCAAAACGGCAAGAATGGTTGTGGACTGGATCGTTGGTGGATACTGCCGTTATACGGTCTTCAACCTGAAGCTGCCGATGAAAAAGCGTTATGAGGAGTGGCTGATTTGCCGTGATATCATCTTGCAGGGCTTGACCGAGGCCAACCTCGGATTCCGGTTCAGGGCTCGCCACCTTTACCACGACCGGGAAGAAATTACTTGTTTTATCGAGCGTACGGGGTGAGTTGCTCCGGGTTTTCTAGAATGCGCTTTGCTCCAGAACCGTGATGGCCTCATCCTGATCCATCATGGGAACCAGTTCCGCCATCAGGTTGCGGCGTTCCTCGGAGTGATACCATCGATCCCAGTCCGCCTCGGAGCGCCAGTTGGCGAGAGTGATCCGGTGGTTTGGGTCGTGGCTGTCAGACAGGGTCTCGCCGGAGATGAAGCCGGGCGCACTGACTGCTTGCTGGAGTACTTTACGGGCCCGCTCTTCGTAGGCGGATTCGAGGGTTTCAGCAATGTGACGCTCAATCAGTACCCGGATCATGGATCACCTCGATTTTTCGTCCTTAACTAAAGAAAAAACTAGCACATTCCCCTAAAAAATCAGGTAAACAACAGGAGATTGCTTTGACCGCTGACCACTATGACGCCGAACTGGATGCCCGTGGCCTCTACTGTCCCGAGCCGGTCATGATGCTGCACAACCGGATTAACGATGTGGACGAGGGGCAGCTGCTTCGGGTACTGGCAACGGACCCCTCAACCACTCGGGATATTCCCCGTTTCTGTCAGTTCCTCGGCCATGAACTGGTTCGGGAAGAGGAGCAGGAGGGCGTCTTCACCTTTGTGATTCGCAAGGGAGACGCCTGAGGCTGGTGTCAGCTGCCCAGGGTCTGTAGGTGTCTCAGAAACTGGTCGCGGTCCATTTCCCCGAGTACCCGCCGGTCGGATCGTTCCTGCCCATCGGTACCGAAGAACAGGATCGCGGGCGGACCGAACAGTCCGAGATCGTCCAGCAGTGCCTGCTGGGCAGGCGTATTGTCGGTCACATCGATCTGCAGCAGGGCAAAATCTGACATGGCCCGAGCCACCTGAGGATCGCTGAAAACATTGCGTTCCATGATTTTGCAGCTGACGCACCAGTCGGCGTAGAAGTCGAGGATGACTGCCTGATTTTGCGCCTTCGCCCGGGTGAGCATGGCTTGCATCTCAACCGGGGATTCCACCCTGTTAAACCCTCCATGCTGCACCGCAGCGGTGCCTGGATAAGTCGGTGCGGCGGCGGTATACGGCGTCAAAGGCTTGAGTGGGTCGCTGGCACCGCCGAGGGCGCCGGCCAGTAAGGCCAGGCCGTAGGCGAACAGCAGCAGTCCCAGACCTTTTC
Organism: Marinobacter sp. F4216; assembly: GCF_019931195.1. Lineage (GTDB taxonomy): Bacteria > Pseudomonadota > Gammaproteobacteria > Pseudomonadales > Oleiphilaceae > Marinobacter > Marinobacter suaedae. The sequence goes on from NZ_JAIOUO010000002.1 coordinate 579,566, forward strand.
GAGTTCTTTCCCATCCTGCCCTGGCGGCATCAAACGCCCCCAATTGAACACCGGTGATGGCCACCAGCAAGGCCCAGAGTGTCAGAGCCAGCCAGGCCGGAACCAGGCGTTCAATAAGCCAGATGGCGACAGCCATCAACAATACACCGTACAGGTGCTTGACTGCCGTCATCCAATGGCCGGTAGTGGGCAGAAATTTGCGGCCACCAACGGCAACCAGAATCAGGGGGACGCCCATACCCAGCCCGAGGGAAAGCAGCGCGACGCCGCCAATCACGGCGTCTTGTGTGCTGGAAATATACAGCAGGCTGCCCGCCAGAGGGGCCGATACGCAGGGCGACACAATCAGTGCCGAGATTGCGCCAATCCCGAACAAACTGAACACCCGGGTACCGGTAATCCGGTGGCTGGCCTCGTTGAGTGGGTCACGGATAAAACGCGGTAGTTGAAGTTCGAACACATCAAACATGGACAGCGCGAACAGCACGAAAAGGCCGGCGAACACGCTCAGTACCCAGGGCGATTGCAGGTGCGCCTGCAGGTTGAAGCTGGCTCCGGCCAGGCCCGTGAGCACACCGGCTGCCGCATAGGTGAGCGCCATGCCCAGTACGTAACTGCCCGAGAGCACCAGCGCGTGGCCGGTGGTCTGGGTGTTTCGCCGGGACACCAGTGAGGAAATGATGGGAACCATGGGCAGGACGCAGGGCGTAAAGGTCAGGCCGAGGCCCAGGAGGAAAAACAGCCCCGCAATCAGGGCGATCGACTGGCTTTCCAGAAAACCGGCGAGCCCGGTAGCGGAATCCGTGTCCAGGTTAATACGAGTGCCATTCGAGGGAGGCGGGGAAGCATTGTTTTCCTCGCTGTCTGAGGCTGTGTCTGAGCCCCCAGGGTAAAACAGTACTTCTCGGGTTTGAGGTGGATAGCAAAGCCCTGCACTCGCACAGCCCTGGTAGGTCACCAGCAACTCGGCTTCTTTCATGCCTGCCGGCAGGGTGACCGGAACACGGGCTTCAACCGGGTCGTAAAAGACTTCCACCTCACCGAAGAATTCGTCTTCGATTCGCTCGCCGTCCTGGGAAAAGGACGTTGTGCCCAACTGGATCGAATCGTCGTTGGAAGAGACGCTGATCCGGCCGCGGTAAAGGTAATGCCCGGGCTCGATATCCCAGAACAGCACGGCAGCTCCGTCTTCTGTTTTGAAGCTGAAGGGCAGAGCTTCGTCCACGGGCAGGAAGTCATTGTTGCCCGGGCCGAACAGGCTACTGCCTCCGGAGCCAAGAGCCAGTGCTGGAGTGGAGGCTCCCAGGAACAGGAAAAGGCTGGTGAACAATGCCAGGATCTGGCTCAGTGTGCTTTGTCGGATGTCCTGGGGTACGGCTGTCATGGGTGAATCCGGATCCTCATTGTCTCTGATTGTCGGGAGCCTGGCACAGACCAGTTTATCAGTTGAGTGGAGGCCTGCCTGTTTACGCTGCGAGGGACACCGATCAACGGTTTAAGTTCCCTCTGGTATTGAGCGGCTTAAAGTCGCACAATAGCCATCCACTATGAATCTCAGTCCGAACGATCTTATCATGCTGTTCAATGACGTGTTTCGGGAAAGATACCGGACAATTCTCGTCAAGGGCAGCCACGAACCCGAATACATTCCTGCCGATGGTCCAGAGGGGCTAGCGCAGGTAGTGTTTGCTCATGGCTATTATGCCAGCGCGCTGCACGAAATCAGCCACTGGTGTATTGCTGGTGAGTATCGGCGCACACTCCACGATTACGGTTACTGGTACTGTCCTGATGGCCGGACCGCCGAACAGCAGCAGGCGTTTGAGCAGGTGGAAGTGAAGCCTCAGGCGATGGAATGGCTGTTTTCCCTTGCTGCAGGTTCCCGTTTCCACATCAGTGTGGATAACCTGTCCGGCGCCGGGGCTGCGGATGAGCCGGGGTTCCGGCGGAAAGTCAGGGCTCAAGCCCAGCATTACCTTGAGCAGGGGCTGCCTGACCGGGCTGATGATTTTTTTAACGCATTACTATCGTTTTATGGCACCAGGGCGGGGTTGATACAGGCGTGGCGCCAAGACGCTGAACGCATCGCTCCCCTGACGTGCACATCGAATTTTTCGAGGAAAACTGAGGCTGTATGACATCTGACCCAAAACACACTGGCGACCTGCGTTTCCGTGATCTGAACCTGGACAAGCGACTCCTGGACGCCATTACCTCGATTGGTTTCGAGTATTGCACGCCCATTCAGGCCGAAACCTTGCCGTGGACCCTGGCTTGCGAGGATTTGATCGGCCAGGCCCAGACCGGCACCGGTAAAACCGCGGCATTCCTGATCACCGCTATCCAGACACTGCTGGAAGTTCCGATTGCCCCGAAGGAACGCTTCGCTTCCGAACCCCGGGTGCTGGCGCTCGCCCCAACCCGGGAACTGGCCATGCAGATTGCCAAAGATGCCGAGGAGTTGTGCAAACATACCGGCCATAACGTGGTGACTGTTGTGGGTGGTATGGATTACGACAAGCAACGTGACCAGTTGCAGAACCAGATCGTTGACATCCTGGTGGCCACCCCGGGTCGCTTGATTGACTTCCTCGGATCCCAGGATGTGTTCCTGGACCAGCTCGATATCCTGATTCTGGACGAAGCTGACCGGATGCTCGATATGGGCTTCATTCCGGACGTGAAGCGGATCATTCGGAAGTGTCCTCAAAAGGAAGATCGACAGACCCTGCTGTTCAGTGCCACCTTTAACCAGGACGTGCTGAATCTTGCCTCCATGTGGACCCAGAATGCCGAGTTTGTCGAAATTGAACCGGAACAGAAGACCGCCGAGCGTGTAGAACAGACCGTGTTCCTGGTTGGAGACGACGACAAGGTGCAGGTGTTGGTGAACTACCTGAAACGCCCTGAGGTGGAAAAGGCAATTGTATTTGCTAACCGCCGTGACCAGTGCCGCGACCTTGAAGAGGACCTCCGAAATCAGGGCGTTAAGGTGGCGCTGATGTCCGGCGAGATCGCTCAGAACAAGCGTCTGAAAACCCTCGATAAGTTCAAAAAGGGTCAGATTCAGGTGCTGGTAGCGACGGATGTTGCAGGCCGAGGCATCCACGTCAATGGCGTAACCCATGTCTTTAATTACAACCTCCCGGAGAATGCCGAGGATTACGTGCACCGTATTGGCCGCACGGGCCGGGCCGGCACGAGCGGCGTTTCCGTCAGTTTTGCTGGTGAGGAAGATTCATTTGCGTTGCCGGCGATTGAGACATACATCAGCCAGAAACTGAAGACAACGGTACCCGATGAGGAGTTGATGCAGCCGATGGAGAATCCGCCCATCACCCGAAAACGTGGTCGCCGTAATCAGGGTGGGCGTGGTGGCCCGCGCCCGAGAAGGAACTAACAGGGACGGATGTCATCATGCTGATCGTTGCAGACGAAAATATTCCCCTGGTGGACTCGTTCTTTGACGACTTTGGTGAGATTCGTCGGGTCTCAGGTCGCCACATGGGGCCAGATGACGTCAGAGAGGCCGACGTACTGCTGGTCCGCTCGGTGACGAAGGTCGGTCGGGAACTGCTTGAAGGCAGTCGGGTCCGGTTTGTGGGCACAACCACCATTGGCACTGATCATATTGATCTCGAGTGGCTGGAGCCGGCCGGCATTCGGTTTGCCTCTGCACCCGGTTGCAATGCCAACAGTGTTGCTGAATATGTGCTGTCAGTGGTGTCGGTGTATGCCGAGAAACAGGGGCTTGAGGACTGGACCGAACTGACCGTCGGCATCGTCGGTGCCGGTAATGTAGGTGGCGAGCTTTCCCACAAGCTGGAGCGTCTGGGTTTCGAGGTCCGGTTGTGTGATCCTCCCAGAGCAGAGCGAGAGGGAGACGAGGGACCTGAATTTGTTTCCCTGGAGCAGGCGCTGGCTTGCGATGTGGTGACGCTTCACACCCCGCTCACCCGAGACGAGGAGCATGCCACCTACCATATGATCGGGGCGGACCAGCTGGCAGGGCTCACCGGCGAGCAATTGCTGATCAACGCCGGACGCGGGGAAGTGATCGACACCCAGGCACTGGCAGATCGGCTCGATGCGCCCAATGCACCATTGGTGGCTCTGGATGTCTGGGAGCAGGAACCCCGGATTGATCCGGGGCTGGTGGATCGGGTCTGGATTGCCACGCCGCACATTGCGGGCTACAGCCTGGAAGGCAAGGTAAAAGGCACAGAGATGATTTATCAGGCTCTGAGTGGTTTTCTCGGCCTGCCGGTACGAAAGAAGTCTGGACAGTTTCTTCCTGAGCCGGCATTGAGCAAAGTTGCGTTTACCGGCGCGGCGGAAGAAGATCGCGCCATCTGTGTGGCGTTGAGGGCTTGTTACGATCCAAGAGGTGACGATGGCCGCCTGCGCGCTGCAATGAAGGGCAATGCAGAAGAGCGGGCGCTGGCGTTTGACCGGTTGCGGCGCAACTATCCAGTTCGCAGAGAGTGTTCGAGCCTGAACGTCCAGCTCAAAGGTACCAGCAAATCGTTGCAGGACAGCTTCCGGGCGGTAGGGTTCAAACTCAAGATCTGATGTTCGAAGATTCAAAGCAAAAAGCCGGGGCAATGCCCCGGCTTTTTTTGTTACAGGCTGGCTGTTTGCAGGGCCTGGATGCGGTCTTCCAGTGGCGGGTGGGTCATAAAGAGGGCGCTCAGGCCGGCCCGTGCTCCCCGGTTGATTCCGAATGCCTGCAGGGTGTCTGGCATCTGGTCCGGCATTTCGCTTTCCTGTTTCAACCGCGCCAGTGCGTTGATCATGGCCGATCGCCCGGCGAGCTGGGCGCCCGCAATATCCGCGCGATACTCGCGACGTCGGGAGAACCAGAACACAATGGTGCTGGCCAGAATGCCAAGCACGATTTCGGCAACGATGCTGACAACAAAGAAGCCAATGCCGTGGCCGCTTTCGTTCTTGAAAACCGCGCGATCAACGAACGAACCGATAACCCGGGCGGCAAAGATCACGAAGGTGTTCACGACGCCCTGAATCAATGCCAGGGTCACCATGTCACCATTGGCCACGTGACCAATTTCGTGCCCCAGAACGGCTCGAATCTCGTCCTTGTCGAAACGGGTAAGCAGTCCTTCGCTTACGGCCACCAGGGCATCGTTCTTGTTCCAGCCGGTGGCAAAGGCATTGGACTGGCTGGCCGGGAAGATGGCTACTTCCGGCATGCCGATGCCGGCCTTCTTGGAGAGTTCGCTGATGGTCTCCACCAGCCAGCGTTCGGCCGGCGTTTGGGGTGTTTCAATAACCTTGGCGCGGGTACTCCATTTTGCCATGGGTTTTGATATGAGCAGGGAGATGATGGCGCCGGCGAAGCCGAACACCGCCGCAAACGCCAGTAATGGTCCGTACTGGATGCCGTGTTGGGACAGATAGCTGTCGACACCCAGCAGTCGAAGCGTAAAGCTTGCGACCAGAATCACCGCCAGGTTGGTGGCCAGGAACAGCAGAATTCGCATGTCGTGTCTCCGTACTGTTAAACGAACACTGATGAAGTAAAACCAGAAATTCTGATATGAGGGCTTGGCTCAGGCGTTCAATACCCTTAGCAGAACTTTAACCCAGGGTGTCCTCGAAAAAAGCGGTTTGCACGGCCTCGCTGATCCGGCCTGAGTGTCCACTCTTAAGGGCTTGGCGGATACGGTGGATGTGGGTGGACAGATCTTTTTGCACCGAGTCCGGGAGCGCTTCCCTTTCGACGGACTCCCGAGGCAGAGCCTGGTGTTCCAGGGTCGGGCTGCTCAGGCGCACAAAGGCTTTCTGGGTGAGTACCGCCTGATCCAACGCTTCCTGGCGAATGGTGTCCACGTAGCGCAACAGACCTTCCTCCTGAAGCCAGAGCAGGGCGCTGAAGCATGCCATGTGGCGTTTGCTGTGCAGACCGAACTCGTCCGGCTCGTCGGGGCCGGCGATATCCTCGACAAAGACGTTTACCCGGCGGGGGAACGAGCCGTAGAGCTGCACCAGGGCTATGGCAACGTCCTTGTAGAATTCCTCCACATGAATATCGGCCATGGGATCTCCGTTACTGCTGATAATTGCTGAGGAACCGGCCAAGCCTGGCCATGGAGTCCTCTAGTACGTCTTCCCGTGGCAGGAATACAACCCTGAGGTGCTGCTTGTCGTCGATATTGAACGCTGAGCCCTGCACCAGAAGGATTTTTTCCTGCAGAAGCAGGTCCAGTACCAGCCTCTCGTCGTTGGCAATCGGGAAGTATTTGGGATCCAGTTTCGGGAAAAGGTACAGCGCTCCCTGTGGTTTTACGCAACTGACGCCGGGGATGTCATTAAGCATGCGCCAGGCCGTTTCCCGTTGCTGGTAGAGGCGACCTCCCGGTGTGACCAGATCGTTGATCGACTGGTAGCCGCCGAGGGATGTCTGTATTGCGAGCTGGGCGGGGACGTTTGAACAGAGACGCATGTTTGACAGCATCTCGATGCCCTCGATCAGGTCCCGGGCCCTGTGCTTGGCGCCGCTGACAATCATCCAGCCGGACCGGTAGCCGGCAGCGCGGTAGTTCTTGGACAAGCCGTTGTAGGTGAGAAACAGCACATCGTCGGCCAGCGACGCGGTAGAGACGTGCTGGGTCTGGTCGTAGAGGATCTTGTCGTAAATCTCGTCCGATAGGATGATGAGGTTGTGCTCGCGAGCCAGCTCAATCACCTGTTCCAGCAGTTCCTTTGCGTAAACAGCACCGGTCGGGTTGTTGGGGTTAATCAGAACAATCGCCCGGGTGCGAGAGGTGATTTTTTTCTTGATGTCGTCGAGGTCCGGAAACCAGTCTTGCTGTTCGTCGCAGCGGTAATGAACTGGCTTGCCGCTGGACAGGGTGACTGCGGCTGTCCAGAGCGGATAGTCCGGGGCCGGGATCAGTACTTCATCACCGGTGTTGAGCAGAGCCTGCATGGACATCACGATGAGTTCGCTGACGCCGTTACCCAGGAAGATGTCGTCTATATCGACTTTGTCGATGCCGCGCTGCTGACAATAATGCATGACGGCCTTGCGAGCGGAGAAGAGTCCCTTGGATTCTACATAGCCCTGAGCCTGGTGCATGTTGTAGATTACGTCCTGCTGAATTTCTTCAGGGACGTCCAATTCAAAGGCCGCAGGGTTGCCGATGTTGAGCTTGAGGACCCGATGGCCTTCTTCTTCCAGGCGGCGCGCCTCCCGAAGAACCACTCCGCGTATTTCGTAACATACGTTATCCAGCTTGGCGGACTTGTGGTAGTTCTGCATGGGAGACTCACTTCCTTGGTTAGTGTGCTGTGATCAATGTTATTGATTTGAGGCTCTTATTCTAGCTGAGCACGGGGAGCCAACAACAGGGCAATTGTGATGAATTGTGGCCTGCTTTGCGGGTTTGGAGCGAAGCCGGGGAGTGGGTGAGGCCGGTCATCAGGGAGTGTGCCTAGGGTTGTTTTACGCCTAAAATTGTGCACAATCTAATTGCAAGAAATTTATGTTCGGAGAAATCAAGGAGAGTCGCGTGTCCGAATCGAGTATTTACGACTTCACGGTGAATGATATTCAGGGAAACGAGAAGAGCATGGCGGATTTCCGCGGCAAAGTGCTTCTCATCGTCAATACGGCCAGCAAGTGTGGCTTCACCCCTCAGTTTGAGGGGCTTCAGGCTCTGTATTCGGATCTTCAGGAGAAAGGGCTCGAGGTGTTGGGCTTTCCCTGCAACCAGTTCATGAATCAGGATCCAGGCAACAACGAGTCCATCAGTGAATTCTGTAGCCTGAACTATGGGGTTAGCTTTCCCATGTTTGCGAAGATTGAGGTCAACGGTGATGGAACTCATCCCCTGTACCGCTTCCTCAAGAAAGAGGCCAAAGGCCTGATGGGAACCGAAAAGGTCAAATGGAATTTCACCAAGTTCCTGGTGGGTCCTGACGGTGAGGTTGTGCGCCGATATCCGCCCACGGCCAAGCCGGAAGACATTCGCAAAGACATAGAAAAGCTGCTGTAGACATGGCCGGAACAGACAACCCTCTCGCGCTGGATAATCAGGTCTGCTTCGCGCTGTACGCCGCCAATCGTGCGGTGACAGCGCGTTATCGTCCTTTGCTGGCGGAGCTGAATCTGACCTACCCGCAATACCTGGTCATGCTGGTATTATGGGAAGGGGAGGATGCCGGCGATGTGATCCGGGTGTCTGATCTGGGGCATCGGCTGCGGTTGGATTCGGGAACCCTCACGCCCTTGCTCAAGCGTCTGGCCGAGCGGGGGCTGATTGAGCGGCGCCGGAGTGAGCAGGACGAACGCGTGGTAACCGTGTCGCTAACGGATCAGGGCCGAAGCCTGAAAGCGCAGGCCAGGTCTGTGCCTGAGCGGTTGCTGTGTGGTCTGGGTGTGGATGAGGGCCGACTCATGGCCCTGCGCAAGGAGCTCAGGGCAGTTCTGAAGTCGCTGGAGGCATCGGCGCCCAACGATTGACAATTTCCTCCAGCCGGGACCGGTTGTAAGGTTTGGTCAGGTAGTCGTTCATGCCGCAGGCCAGGCAATCCTCTTTGTCGCCCTCCATGACATTGGCGGTGACAGCGATAATTGGCAGGTCTCTCAGACTGGGATTCTTCCGAATCTCTCGCGTGGCCTCATAGCCATCCATGACGGGCATATGGCAGTCCATCAGTACCAGGTCGTACGATCCCGATTCGAATGCTTCCAGAGCCTCCCGGCCATGCTGGGCGGTGGCAACGCGGTGGCCAAGCTTCTTGAGAATGCTGGCCGCCACCAGTTGGTTGACCCGGTTGTCCTCTACCAACAGTATGTCGAGCGTCAGATCTGCTGCTGGCGGTTCGAGGTCGACGTTGGAATCCGCCTCGAGTGGGCCCCAAGGCAGGCCGGCGGCGTGACACAGGCATCGTAACAGTTCCTCTCGGCGGACCGGCAAATTCAGTGCATTGGTGTCGGCCAGTTTGGAGGTGTGGGCGCCAAGACGATCGGTAAGCACCACACCAGGTCCTTTCCAGTGCTTGGCAACGGCCATGCCGCTTGAATCATCATCGGCAATCAGGGCGATGAGAATGCCCTGTTTGGACTGCCCGACCTCCCGGGTGGGAATGCCCCAAGCCGACAATTGCCGTTCGATGGGACGGCGATGAGGGTTGGACTTCGGTATGGCCAAGGCCACACCAATGGTACGGAGGCTTTCAGCAACTTCTGGTAATTTTCCGGGTGCATACTGACCTTGGATGGCCAGTGGCAGGGAAACCCTGAATTGCGCGCCCTTTCCCTGTTCCGACTCCACCTGGATTCGCCCGTGCATGTGTTCCACGAGCTGCTGGCAAAGTGTCAGGCCCAGCCCGGTTCCGCCATAGAGTCGGGTGGTTTCAGCATCAGCTTGGGAGAAGGGCGAAAAAATCCGCTTGAGACTGTTTTCCGGGATACCAATGCCAGTATCTGTCACCTCAAGGGTCAAACTGCCTCGGTCATGACTCGCCTGAATTCGAACCGTCCCGGCCTCGGTAAATTTGACCGCATTGTTCAGCAGGTTGTTGAGAACCTGGCGAATCCGGGTCGGATCGCCAATCAGGCTATAGGGCAATGTGGGGTCGATGTCGCAGACCAGTTCAATCCCTTTTTCGTGCGCTTGCTGGGCGTGCAGGGACGCCGACTCCTCAATCAGTTTGCGGGGATTGAACGGTATGTTTTCCAGATTGAGTTTGCCGGCTTCGACCTTCGAGATGTCCAGTATGTCATTCAGCAGGCAGAGCAGGTTTTCACCGGCCTTCAGGGCAATATCCAGTCGTTCCCGCTGATTCGCTTTCAGTTCGCTCTGCAGGGTTAATCCCAGCATCCCGAGCAAGCCGTTGAGCGGCGTTCGGATCTCATGGCTCATGTTGGCCAGGAAACTGGCCCGGGTTCTGGCTCGCTGGACGGCCTCTTCCTTGGCCTTGATAAGAGCCTGGTTGCCTCGTTGCAGGGCCTCGTTTTTCTCGGAGATTTCCCGGGTTCGGTCTTTTACCTCATGCTCAAGGTGGTTGGAGTGGTTTTTCATGGCGCTTTCCGCCGCGCGCAGCTGAGCCAGGCTTGAATCGATCGTGTTCAGGTGCTGATTGATGATCGTGACGAGGGTGCCGATTTCGTCCTGTTCGTGAGTCCTTGGTAGCGGCAGGCGAGTCTTTTCCGGCGATTTGGTATCGACTCTGCCCAGCGCGCCAATGACATTCAGGAGGGGGCGGGTAAGGGCGAGGTAAAAGATGCCCAGAAGGGCTGCCGACAAGGCAAGGCTTTTAAGAAGCCCACTGATCAGCGTGTAAGTGGCCCGCTCCAAAAACTGAACACCGTAGTGGTAGGTGTCGATGGTGAGGGTCAGTCGCCCAAGCTCAAGGTTGTCGTGTTGGGTCGTCTGCAAATCCTGGGTAAAGACCCGGTTTTCCTCGAACAAAAGGTCGCTGGCCCAGCGGTAGGGGGAGTCCGGGCTCCGGCCGCTCGAGGCGGCCATGGTGAAGTCTTCGTTGTCGATAATGCGGGCATCGATGACCGCGGGGTGCTTCAGCAGGCCGTCCAGCAGTTCGTTGGCCAGGATAATATCGATGTTGTAGGCGATCTGGGAGGCAGGGCTGATACTGATGTCCATCAACGCATGGATTTCATCCTCCATGGAGTCCCGTGCCTTGAAGTATTCGAGATTGATCTGGATGAGGTTGAGGATGAGTCCCAGCGCCATGGCTACCAGAACGGTGTCCCGGGTGAGGCGTTTTGACAGATGTTGCCTGAATCCTGACATCACTGCTTTATCCAATCTCTGTTGGCGGTACCCTGAAAATACTCAATTGTCATTGTCGGCCCGCTTTGTCATCCGCTCTTCCTTGTGGAGGGGCTGGCCCGATTCCCGGTCCCGCCTGGCTTGAAGCCCCGTGCTGGCGGTTTCCTTACCATCGACATTCAGCGCTTCCAGTTCCCTGATACGTGTTCGGAAGCTCTTGATAGCGCGCAATGCAATGGGATTGTCCCGCGATTTGCCGAGTTCTGTACTGGCAAGGTGGTAGGCCTGGATCGCTTTTTGGATCCGGTTCTGCTTTACATACTCCCTGGCCTGGAATACGTGCATGTCGGCGTCGGTTTTATGAGCAAGGAACCGAAGGTACTTAAGATTTTTCCTGGCGGTGGCTGAATCTATCTTGCCGTCTTTGTGCATGCCCTCGATAAGAGTAGCAAGACTCTGGAGGCGTCCCTTTACCTCGCCTGCACGTTCCGGAGAGTCAATTTTGACCGGCTTCCGATCGTCCCCGTTTTCGAGAATCTGTTGTTTGGTCTGTTGGCAGGATTCTAGCCAGTTTTGGGCTGGCAGGTCTGCCCTAAGGCGTGTCAGTTGACGGCTGGCGTATTCCATCTGGTTCACAAGCAGTAGCTTGAGTTCGGCATTAAGGTATTGGCCTGGAATGTCCGAGAGCAGTCCAAGGGCATGGTTGTAGGTGTTTTCATTGGCGGTGGTTTTTCGCAGCCTTTCAATCCGGGCGCGTCTCCGCATTTGCCTGATACCAATGAAGACAATCGAGGTGACAACCACAGCGGCGAGGATGGAGACGATAGTTGTTGTGTTCATCGGTCAGTCACAAACTCCGGACTTGGAAGAAACAGATGCCCATCGCGGCCTATAGGTCTTGATAGCATTCAACCACGCACATAAAAGAATACCAGAAATGAATCGTTTGCCTTATTCGGAAGGGTGATGGTGATATTCAGCCATAGATGTCATGAATCTTTCTGCTTGTGTATATTGTTCGAATGAATGATGTGTGAGCGAGGCACCGATCTCAGGTTGCCATTTTCCCGGAGCTGCTGATGGATCTTTCCCGAGTCGATTTGAACCTGCTGGTTTATCTTGATGTTCTCCTGCGGGAGCGAAATGTCACCAAGGCTGCCAACCATCTTGGCATAACCCAGCCTGCGATGAGTAATGGCTTGAGACGCCTGCGAGACTTGTTTGGTGACCCTTTGCTGGTGCGCACAAGTGAGGGCATGACTGCTACGGAGCGAGGGCGTGAGTTGCAGCCGGCGGTAAGGGGTATTCTCTCGGATATTGAACAGGCCGTGCAGGAAAAAAACCCTTTCTCGGCACAGGAAAGTCACCGGGTATTCCGGATTATGGCCAGTGACTACGCCGAATCCTGCCTGATGCCCCGGGTACTTCGTCGGATTCGTCAGGAGGCGCCCCACGTCACCCTGGATGTGCTGACACCAAGTGACGTCAGTTTTCTGGACGTGGAGCAGGGTCGGCTGGATATGGCCATCAACCGCTTCGATAAGATTCCCCAGTCATTTCACCAGAAAATTCTCTGGACCGAGTACTTTGCCTGCTTGATGAGTGCCCGGAATCCAATGGTCAATCAGCCGTTCACCCTTGATACCTACCTGGACGCCAGTCATATCTGGGTCAGTAAAACCGGTTTTGGTGTTGGCGTTGGGGTGAACCCCAAAGACGTTCAGCGCCTGGGTTGGGTGGATGAGGCTCTTGCCCGAATGGGGCGGAAACGGCAAATTTCTGTGTTCACCCGGCACTACCAGGTGGCCATGCTGTTGGCCGAGCAGCACGACCTGATTGCTACCCTGCCATCACGGGCAGCCTGGCTCCAGCGAGGCAACACCGATCTGGTGGTGAAAGTGCCCCCCTTCGAGATTCCTCCGTTTGAGTTGAAGATGGCGTGGAGCCCTTTGCTGCAGCACAACACGGATCATCAGTGGTTACGGAAGTTGATTCTTGAGGTGGCCGAGGAGGTGGACGCGGAGTTCGTGCCATTTGGCGCGCAGTTTGAGTCCAGTGATTTGCCGGCTACCGGCCACTCAGAGCGGTAGCTCCCTTAGTTCCAGTGAGCTGCGACCGGCGTCCCACATGCGCTGGAAATTCTCCGATAGCAGTTTCACCCGCCCGCTGTCTGAGAACTTGGCGACCCCCTCGGGCTTGTAGAAATCGTGGCGGAAAACCACGCCCTCCCGATCGGCCAGCAGAAACGGCTGGTCTTCCGACGGATGGTCGTCGCTGGTCAGTCGGAGCTCAATTCTGCTGGGTAACCGGCGCATCAATTCCACCAGACGGTGCCGCCGTTTCACAAGCGGTTTGTCGTCGTGAATGAGCAGGCGAACCTCGCTCAGCCTGTGGCGGCGAGCGAGCTGGGATATCAGTTCGCGAAACCGGAAGCGATCGTACAGGTCGTGCTCCAGAAACCGGTCATACAGCCAGATTCTTTGCCGGGCCTGTCCAGCCACCGAGTCCAGTAGGCTGAGCATGTGCTTTTCTTCGCTAAACAGCCAGCTGGTGTCGTCCTCGCCGAGTATATGAGGGGTACTTTGATCCTGGAGGGACTGGCTCACCAGGTCCGGCGACAGGCAGCGCATGTCTACATGAGGAATGCCGGCATCGTCGTAGAGGTCGGAACACACGTGGAAGCCTGAACGCTGATAAAAGGGGATCGCGTACTCCTGCGCGGAGAGCACAATTTCCGGGTGGCTGACAGCGGCATCGTTCATGACGTGCCGAAGCAAGGCTTCGCCGATACCCTGGCCCCGAAAATCGGGGAGTATGGCCATCCGGCCTATGTGGGCCGTCTCGCCCGGCGTCCCGAAAAGCCTCGCTACCCCGGCGGGTGTGTTGCCGGGCAATACCGCCAGATAGTGATCGGCGATCTCGTCGGTGTCATCCCATTCCAGCTCGGGAGGGACACGTTGCTCCCGGATAAACACCTGCTCCCGGATGTCCCGGATGTGTCCCGGCGCCAGTTGCCAGCTGTACTTCCTGAACTTGAGGTTCATGTCACCTGGTTACTCGAAATACAGGGAGCCCTGATTGTACAGGTTGCACAGGAGTCCCAGCAGGGCCTCGTCTTCTGCAAATCGGGTCAGCTCGTGCATATCCACCCGGGCTGCGGCACAAAGCAGGGGAGCGAGAGGGCGAGCGTCACCGCGCAACAGGTACTGTTCCCCGTCGACGAACAGGGCCGTTTCGTCGCACAGATCGTGGTAGGCGAAACGTGATCCTTCATTCCAGCGAAGTGGTTGCTGATCCTGGATCAGGTCTGCCATCTGTTTTGGTTCCAGCGGTTCCTCAGCGGGTACGACGATATCCATGTTCTTCGGTGCCGTGGTGTACTGGCCGAACCACAGAGATAGTTGGCGCCGGTCGCTGAGCTGCTCACGAATAAGGGCGTCAAGCTTGTCGATGACCTCCGGGCCGATGGTGCCCGGGTTGTGCTGCAGCGCCAGATCAGGGTCCGTCAGATGGGCCTCGGCGCCGGCCTGGTTGCAGAGGTAGTCGGTGAAGCCGGTCAGGATGTCATCCACCGTGGGCGCGCGAAATCCGACCGACAGGGTGATGCAGTCGTTCTCAGCAACACCGTGGTGGCCCACGCCAGGCGGCAGGTACAACATATCCCCGGGTTCGAGGGTTACCGTTTCTTCCCCTTCCCAGCTGCTGAGAATTCGGAGGGGCGTTCCTTCCACCCGGGGGGATGTGTGGTCGCAGTGGCCGCCGAAGGTCCAACGTCTTTGCCCCTGAGCTTGCAGCAGGAAGACATCGTACTGGTCGTAATGGGGCCCGACACTGCCGCCTTTGGGCGCAAAACTGGCCATGATATCGTCCAGGCGCCAGTTGGGGATAAAACGGAAGTGTTCCAGCAGGTCTGCAATTTCCGGTACCCAGTGATCCAGCCCCTGAATCAGCAGCGTCCAGTCATGTTCGGGCAGCTCACTGAAACGGTCCGAACTGAACGGGCCGTTGTGTAACTGCCAGGGTTTACCCTTGTCGTCTTCGATGACGATGCGGGATTCCACCCCTTCCTCGCAGGCAAGTCCGGCCAGTTCATCGGCGCTCACGGGGCATTGCAGGCCGGGAAATGCCTGGCGGATGACCAGTGGTTTTTTTTGCCAGTAGTCGCGCAGAAACTCTGCAGCAGTGAGTCCGCCAAGCATGTCCATGGGTGTGCCCCCGGGTTCAGATGTTGTTTGCCTGTTCGATGGCGTTGCCGATGTAGTTGCCCGGCGTGAGCGCCATCAGGTCTTTCTTGGCAGCCTCGGGAATATCCAGGGTGTCTACGAACTCCCGAATCAGTTCCGGAGTCATGGCCTTGCCTCGAGTCAGTGCTTTCAGCTTTTCGTATGGCTTCTCGATATTGTAGCGGCGCATGACGGTCTGGATAGGTTCTGCAAGAACCTCCCAGGCCTGGTCCAGGTCTTCGTCAAGACGGGGGGGATTGATTTCCAGTTTGCCAAGGCCTTTCAGTGTGGCCTCGTAGGCAATCAGGCTGTGGGCAAAGCCCACCCCGAGGTTGCGCAGTACCGTGGAATCGGTGAGGTCACGCTGCCAGCGTGAGATGGGAAGCTTGGCAGACAGATGACCGAACAATGCGTTGGCGATACCCAGGTTGCCTTCGGAGTTCTCGAAGTCGATGGGGTTCACTTTGTGGGGCATGGTGGAGGAGCCCACTTCGCCTTCGACGGTCTTCTGCTTGAAGTAGCCAAGGGAAATGTAGCCCCAGATATCCCGATCGAGGTCGATCAGGATGGTATTGAAGCGTGCGATGGCATCGTAGAGTTCGGCGATGTAGTCGTGCGGCTCGATCTGGGTGGTGTAGGCGTTCCAGTTCAGGCCCAGGCTTTCGACGAATTCGCGGGCATTGGTGGCCCAGTCAATCTGCGGGTAGGCGGAGAGGTGAGCGTTGTAATTACCAACCGCACCGTTGATCTTGCCCAGCAGCTCAACACCGCGAATCTGTTTGATCTGCCGCTGGAGACGGAATACCACGTTGGCCAGTTCCTTGCCCACTGTAGAAGGGGAGGCGGTCTGGCCGTGGGTCCGGGACAGCATCGGCTGCTGCGCATGTTCTTTCGCGAGCTCGGCCAGTTTTTCGACCACACGGTCCATCGTTGGCAGAAGGCCTTCATCAAGGCCTTCGCGCAGCATCAGCGCGTGGGATAGGTTGTTGATGTCTTCCGAGGTGCAGGCGAAGTGCACGAACTCGGTGATGGCCTGCAGCTCCGGTACGCCGGCAATTTTTTCCTTGATGAAGTACTCCACCGCTTTCACATCGTGATTGGTGGTGCGCTCGATTTCCTTGATGCGCTCGGCGTCTGCGAGGCTGAAGTCGCTGACCATGCTATCGAGGAACTCATTGGCCGCATCGGAAAGCGCCGGCACTTCGTCGATCTGGGGATGTGCTGCCAGCTTCTGCAGCCAGCGGATTTCGACGGTAACCCGATTCCTGATCAGGCCGTATTCACTGAAAATGCCTCGGAAAACGCTGACTTTGCTGCCATAACGTCCATCGACCGGGGAGATAGCGGTCAGTGCGGTGAGTTCCATCGAAAACCTCTCAAATCGTCAAAGAAACGGGCCAAAAACAGGGGCGCATATCATACACCACCTGCGCTTCTGAATCAGTTTTATGAGGGTCAGGCAGACTCGCTGGCTCTCTTGGCGAGAGAACGGGCTTCCCGGACAACTTTGCCCCGCGAGAAAATAAGCTGCCAGCGGCGACCGCCAGTTTGTCGCCACAACACGGCAGAGCGAATGCCGGCGAGCAGCAGGGCGCGAACCTTATTGGCCATTTCGTCGCGCTGCAGGATCGAGGGGTTACCCGACACCTGGATTCGCAGTTTGAATGTGCTGATAGTGTCCGAATAGATGGAAGCCAGGTTACTGACCAGGTTGCTGTGGGTGTAGCCGAAGTGACTTGCGGTGTGGCGAGCCTGTTCGATCCGGCTGCCAATAACGTCCAGCATATCGCCGCGCCTGTGGAGCATGGATTCAAGCTGGATCAGGTTCAGTACATAGCGCAGGACATTGGCGTCGCCATCGTTGACGCTCCTGCTCAGTACCGAGGTGAGTACGGTAAGCCCATCCTGAATATCGCTGAGTTCACCGCCATATACGTCGAGCGCTGACGCGGGTTCGGTGGCAAACAGGGAGCGTATGCAGGTCTCGAGGTCTTCCTGCGCGCAGTCGCCTTTTGTGGCAACCTGATGTACCAGGTGGGCCGCCTGAAAAATGCCTGCCAGTGCATATATCTTGTCGCTTGAGGATTGGCTCATGAACCGGCTTCCTCTGTCGATAGCTGCTGGGAATGCTGCGGCTCGGCCTCGTCATCACGCCAGGTCTGCTCAATCACACCGCCCCCAAGGCAAATGTCACCGTCATAAAACACCACGGACTGGCCTGGTGTAACGGCTCTTTGGGCGTCATCAAAGACCACTTTGACGCCTTTGGGGTGGACCCGGACGACGCAGTCCTGATCCGGCTGGCGATAACGTGTTTTGGCCTTGCAGCGGAATTCCAGGGCAGGAGCTTCGCCTGCAACCCAGTCGATCGGCCCCGACAGAAGCCCGCGGGAAAACAGCAGTGGATGATGCTTGCCCTGGACAGCAATCAGTACATTTCGACTCAGATCCTTTTCCGCCACGTACCACGGATCATCGCTGAAATCGCTCAGGCCGCCGATTCCAAGGCCCTGCCGCTGCCCGATTGTGTGATACATCAGCCCCTGATGCTTGCCGATCACTTGCCCGTCCGGGGTTTCTATATCACCTGGCTGGGCGGGCAGGTACTGACTCAGGAAGTCCTTGAACTTTCGCTCGCCGATGAAACAAATCCCGGTGGAGTCTTTCTTGTCATAGGTGACAAATCCCTGCTCTTCAGCGATCCGGCGTACTTCAGGCTTTTCCAGTTCACCGACAGGGAACAGGGTGCGGGCAATGCGCTCGCCGGATACCGCGTGCAGGAAATAGCTCTGGTCCTTGTTGCTATCGAGCCCTTTCAGCAGCTTGGCAGGCTCGGAATCTACACTGCCCGGCCGTTGGCGGGCATAATGGCCGGTGGCGATGAAGTCTGCGCCAAGGGTAATGGCATAATCGAGAAAGGCCCGGAACTTGACTTCCTTGTTGCACAAGATGTCCGGGTTAGGCGTACGGCCGGCCTTGTATTCCGACAAGAAATGTTCGAACACGCGGTCCCAGTATTCGTCAGCAAAACTGGCCGTGTGTAGCTTGATGCCAATGGCGTCGGCGACGGCCTGGGCATCGGCGAGGTCGGTCATGGCCGTGCAATATTCGGTGCCGTCATCCTCGTCCCAGTTTTTCATGAACAGGCCTTCGACCCGGTAGCCTTGTTCTTTTAGCAGCCAGGCGGCAACGGAAGAATCAACGCCGCCAGACATTCCGACGATGACTCGGGTATTTTCGGGAGTTGATGAGAGAGCTGCGTTTTCCATGAATACTTCAGTTCGCCGTAAAAACCTCAAATTCTAACACTTCGCGCCGATTACGTCTGTTCGTCAACCACCACATCCAGCGGGAAACGGCGGCCCTTTCGGTAATCTTCTATGCATTGGAGCACCATGGGGCTTCGCAGACGGCTACCAAGATTGCGGACGGATTCAAGGTCGAGCCAGTGTGCCGCTATGATGCCTGTGTCCAATGAGTCGGTTTGACGACTTATTGCCCGGGCAGCGTAGCAGAACCTGTAATAGGTTGCTCCGTTGGACGGCGCCTTGTAGGTGTAGACGCCCAGAAAATGCTCCGGTTCGATCAGCCAGCCAGTTTCCTCAAGGGTTTCTCGACGGACCGCCTCCAGAATGGCTTCGTCTTCTTCAATATGGCCGGCGGGTTGGTTGAATACCACCTTGCCATTGCTCATTTCTTCCACAAGTAGAAAACGTCCCTGATCGTCTTCAACAATGACGGCTACTGTGGCATGAGGTTTCCATGTCATCGTTTGGGTGACCTCCTGGCGAACTTTGGTTTGGGACTGTGGGACGACTGGCGTCGTTGTGTTGACGTCGTGGGCAGATTTACCTGAATGATCCTGTGCTCCCCCGGTGTCAGCCCATTCAGCGTCCAGTCGCCAATCCGGTATCGAATAAGGCGCAGGGTAGGGAGCCCCACTGCCGCGGTCATTCGTCGGACCTGACGATTGCGGCCTTCGGTAATGGTTATCTCCAGCCAGTTTGTAGGTATCGAGGGGCGATGCCGAACCGGAGGTACGCGCTCCCAGGTATCTGGCTCCGGCATCGGTTTAACCTTGGCAGGTGCCGTCATGCCGTCCTTGAGCTGGACGCCATTTTCCAGTTGGCGCAGGGCTTTGTCGGTAATGTCGCCTTCGACCTGCACCCAGTAGGTTTTGGGCATTTTTTGGTTCGGGGAGGCAATACGGTGCTGAAGGCGGCCGTTGTCCGTTAATAGCAGTAACCCCTCAGAGTCGTAATCCAGGCGACCAGCAGGGTAGATCTGCGGAATGTCAATCCAGTCAGCCAGCGTGGCTCGTCTAACGTTCTCAGGATCGCCTTTTGGCGGGGTGAACTGGCTCAGCACATGGAAAGGTTTGTTGAATAAAATGAGTTTTGCCATTCCGGTTGGTCATCTCGGGCGAATGAGTTCGGGGCCGCAAGGTTACTCAAAGGAATGGGCATGTAAAACCTGCTTTGGCCCCGCGCTTGGATTCTATTTGGGGCGAAATCAGTACTTGGAAAATTTCAGGCAAAAATAAAACACAGGCCCACCCGTTAAGGTGGGCGCGAGCATTCCCGAGGACTTGGCAAGATCAGCCGTTGGCGGCCTGTGACGGATAGCCTTCGCCGTCCGTTTCCTGCGATGCCGACTCGTCGCTCTTGTCCTGAGGCTGCTTCTGTGCGCCTTCGTCCGGGACAATGTTGATCGCGTGGACACCTTTGTCACTGGGTTTTTTGTCAAAAGTAACGGACTGGCCTGCCTTCAGTGTCTTGTATCCTTCCATTTGCACTGAAGAGAAATGGGCAAACAGGTCGTCACTGCAGCCATCTTCAATAATGAAACCGTAACCTTTGGCGTTGTTGAACCATTTGACCTTGCCTCTAGGCATGATGAACTCCCCTGTTCATGTGCTGTCTTATTATTGCTGTTTTCAGGCTCCCCAAGAGCCAATCGACGTGGATTCTATAACAATACTGAAACCGAAGTTTACAATATTTAACATTACAGCCTAACTTTCGACCAAACTCTGCGAGGAGTCAATATTTCTGTGCGGGGAATGTGTGGTTCTCAACGGTCCGGAACCGGTATGATGCTCGTATTGTTAAATCTCACGCGCCCGGTTACCGAGTGACTTGAAATCCGGGCTTCTGCCAACCACCTTCTCGTTAAAGGGTTTTGAAAAAGACCGGTATTAAATGATGCGGACTATCGAAGATTCTCTACTAGTATTGAATCAAAGGGAGGATGATCAGCCAGGGCGTCAGGATGACCTGACCGTTGCGCCCGAGAAGCCCGCCTTGAAGAGACCAGCGCGATATCGCGTGGTACTTCTTAACGACGATTACACACCCATGGACTTTGTTGTGGACGTGCTAATGAAGTTCTTCGGAATGAATGAGGAAAAAGCGACACAGGTGATGTTACTCGTGCATACTCAGGGTAAAGCCGTGTGTGGTGTTTACACCCGCGACATCGCTGAAACCAAGGCGGCCCAGGTGAACCAGTATTCCTCGGAATGCGAGCATCCGCTCCTTTGCGAGATTGAACGTGCGGATTGACAGACGTTGGGGTGGCCCATGCTGAGCAAAGATCTTGAAATAACGCTTAACACCGCTTTCAAAAATGCGAGGGACAAGCGCCACGAATTTATGACCGTGGAGCATCTGTTGCTGGCACTTCTGGACAACGAATCCGCGGTGGGCGTATTGAAGGCCTGCGGGGCCGACCTGCAGCGGCTGCAGGATGAACTGGTTGAGTTTGTCGATTCGACCACTCCGCTTATTCCAAGCACCGACAGTGAGCGGGAAACCCAGCCAACCCTTGGCTTTCAGCGGGTTCTCCAGCGAGCTGTCTTCCATGTTCAGTCTTCAGGCAAGAAAGAGGTGACTGGCGCGAATGTGCTTGTCGCAATCTTCAGCGAGCAGGAGAGTCAGGCCGTTTACGTTCTGAAGAAGCAGAACATTGCCCGTATTGACGTTGTTAACTTTGTTTCCCATGGCATCTCCCGGGTCCAGGGTGCCGAAGAGCAGGACGGACATGATCAGGTCGCACCGGATGAAACCGGAGAGGAAGGCGGTCACTCCAAACCCCTGGAAAGCTACGCAACCAACCTGAATGAGCAGGCACGGCAAGGCCGGATTGATCCGCTGATTGGCCGGGAACACGAAGTAGAGCGGGTGGTGCAGATTCTGGTTCGCCGCCGTAAGAACAATCCCTTGTTGGTGGGCGAAGCCGGCGTAGGTAAAACCGCCATCGCCGAAGGTCTGGCCAAGCGCATTGTTGATGGCCATGTGCCAGATATTATTTCCGATGCCGTGGTTTACTCTCTGGATCTCGGTGCGTTGCTGGCGGGTACCAAGTATCGCGGCGATTTTGAGAAACGTCTGAAGGGGTTGCTGGCTGAGCTGAAGAAAGAGAAGCACGCAATTTTGTTTATTGACGAGATTCATACCATCATTGGTGCCGGTTCGGCTTCCGGTGGTGTCATGGATGCGTCGAATCTTCTCAAGCCCATGCTGGGTTCCGGAGAAATCCGGTGTATCGGTTCCACTACCTTTCAGGAATTCCGTGGCATTTTCGAGAAGGACAGCGCTCTGGCACGTCGTTTCCAGAAAATCGATGTGAACGAGCCGAGCGTTGAGGACACCTACAAGATCCTCAAGGGCCTCAAACCGAACTTCGAGAAACACCACGAACTCAGCTATACCGACGAAGCTCTTCGGGTGGCAGCCGAGTTGGCCGATCGATACATCACCGACCGCCATTTGCCGGATAAGGCCATTGATGTCATTGATGAGGCGGGCGCGCGGCAACGCCTGCAGCCGGAGAAAAAACGCAAGAAGGTGGTGGATATTGGCGATATCGAGGATGTCGTCGCCAACATTGCGCGGATTCCTCCGAAGAATGTGTCTACCAGCGACAAGGATCTGCTCAGAAACCTGGAGCGGGATCTCAAGATGGTGGTCTTTGGTCAGGATCCGGCCATCGAGTCCCTGTCCACGGCTATCAAGCTGGCTCGCGCTGGACTGAAAGCGCCGGAGAAGCCGGAAGGTGCCTTCCTGTTTGCCGGGCCGACCGGGGTTGGTAAAACCGAGGTCACCAAGCAGCTTGCGAAGGTACTGGGCATCGAACTGGTTCGTTTCGATATGTCCGAATACATGGAGCGGCATACGGTATCCCGTCTGATCGGGGCACCTCCAGGTTACGTGGGGTACGATCAGGGTGGCTTGCTAACCGAAGCGGTGAACAAGCACCCGCACTGCGTGTTGTTGCTCGATGAAATCGAGAAGGCGCACCCGGAAGTCTTCAACTTGCTGCTGCAAGTCATGGATCACGGCACCCTGACTGACAATAACGGTCGGAAAGCCGACTTCCGTCATGTGATTCTTGTGATGACCACCAACGCAGGAGCTGAGAGCATGGCTCGCCGGTCCATTGGCTTCAGTGAGCAGGACCACAGCACAGACGGTATGGAGATCATCAGCAAGACCTTCACACCGGAGTTCCGAAACCGGTTGGACGGCATTATCCAGTTTGCGGATCTTCATAAGGAAACCATCACCCACGTGGTGGACAAGTTCCTTACTGAGCTACAGGCTCAGCTGGATGAGAAGCATGTGGTTCTGCATGTGGACGATGCCGCCAAGCAGTGGCTCGCGGAGAAGGGTTATGATGTGACGATGGGCGCCCGCCCAATGTCCCGTCTGATTCAGGACAAGATCAAGCGTCCGCTGGCTGAGCAAATCCTATTCGGTCGTCTGTCAGAGAAAGGGGGGGACGTGTTTATTCATCTGCGTGATGATGATCTGGTCTTCGAATATGAGGACGAACCGGCTGAGGCCGTTTAACTGAACAGTGTCCGTTGATTGGATACAAAAAACCGCTGCCATGAGCAGCGGTTTTTTTATGTTTGCAGGATAACCTTTCGAGCAAACAAAAAAGCCCCTGGTTGGGGCTGATACCAGATGTCGGTCAGCCTTAACGAGCGCGGTATACGATGCGGCCTTTGCTCAGGTCATAGGGTGTCAGTTCGACCTTAACCTTGTCGCCGGTGAGGATGCGAATGTAGTTCTTGCGCATCTTTCCGGAAATGTGAGCAGTCACCACGTGGCCGTTGCTGAGTTCAACTCGGAACATGGTATTCGGAAGGGTGTCGATAATTACGCCTTCCATTTCAATGACATCTGACTTCGCCATTAAGTAGAAACCTCTCTTGGATGTGCTTCCAGTGATTTTAAATTGCGCAATTCTGCCTGAATTGCCGCCATTTGGCAAAAATCAGTTTGGGCTCATTGTCTGCCAGTGGCCATTTTGAAGCTTTTCTATCGGTTGGAAGCGGGTCTTGTAGTTCATCTTTCGGCACTCTTTGATCCAGTAGCCCAGGTACAAGTGAGAAAGCCCGCGCCGTGCGGCTTCCTCGATCTGCCACAGAATGGCATAGGTACCCAGGCTGCGGTGTTCCAGTTCGGGTTTGAACACTGTGTAAATGGCCGATAGTCCGTCATCAAGCACATCAATGGCTGCCAGGGCGGCTAATTCTTTGTTCAGGCGAATTTCCAGAAACCATGAGTCTGTGGCACCGTCGACGAGAAATGAAGTGAACTGCTCCCGGGACGGGGGATACATATCGCCGTCGCTGTGACGTTGGCGAATGTAATCCGCGTACAGTGAGTAGTACTGCTCGTTGAACGCCGCCGGGACCAGCGCGCATTGCAGATCCCGGTTCTTTTTCAGTATGCGTTTCTGGCTACGGTCTGCAAAAAAATCCTTCACCCTCAGGCGTACCGGTACGCAGGCATTGCACTGATCGCAATGAGGGCGGTAGTAGTGAGAACCGCTGCGGCGAAAACCAAGCGACGTCAGTTGGCTGTAAAGCTTTTTGTCGACCCGTGCGCGGGGGTCGACAAACATGGTGGTTGCTTCGCGGTCTGGCAAGTAGCTGCAGTCGTGCGGGGGCGTGGCAAAGAATACCAGCGTTCTCAGATTGCTCATTCACACCTCCGGCCCGGGCCACTGCCAGCGTAGCTCCCAGTCCGCCTGGCTGGGATGTTGATCTACACAATCCCGGAGTATAGATAAAAATTCGCTGCGCGGAATGCTACGAGCCCCCATGGTGAGCAGGTGGCGGCTTTCAACCTGGCAGTCCATCAGCCGATAATTCCAGGCTTTCAGTTGATTGGCCAGGTGAACCATCAGAACCTTGGAGGCATTTGTTTCCAAAGAGAACATGGATTCCCCGAAAAAGCACTGACCAATAGCAAGCCCGTACATGCCTCCGGCCAGTTCTCCGTTGGGATTCCAGGCTTCGATCGAGTGGGCAAAGCCCTGGCGGTGTAGTTCGGAATAACTCGCAACCATGTCTTCGGTAATCCAGGTACCTTCTGCCCGGGTTGTTGCGCAAAGGCGAATGATTCTGCCGAACGCTTTGTTGCTGGTTATTCGGAAATAGCCTCGATTCAGGGTTCTGCGAAGACTTCGGGAAATATGAATGCCCCCCGGAATCAGGACGCAGCGGGGGTCGGGAGACCACCATAAAATGGGTTGGTCATCGCTGTACCAGGGGAAAATGCCGTTTTTATAGGCAAGCAGAATTCGTTCGGTAGATAGGTCGCCGCCGAGGGCCAGAAGCCCGTCGGGATCGCCCAACGCTTCCTCTGCGGGGGGGAACCAGAGTTGGTCAGGATCAAGCCAGGGTAGAGATGTCATCCTGTTTCATTGCTTGAGTGATTTGTTGTGATCGTAATACGTCTTCCTCTGCAAAGGAAAGCAGCAGGCTACCTGTTCATGAGCTTCGAGCTATAAGGCAGCCTGCTGAATTCGTGCAACGGACGGATAGTTGGCCGGTTCGAGCTTAGTTTACTCCTGTTCGTCCAGGAATTTCTCTGCATCCAATGCTGCCATACAACCGAAGCCGGCGGAGGTCACGGCCTGGCGATACACCTGGTCGGCAACATCGCCCGCAGCAAAAACGCCAGGGACGCTTGCCTGGGTCGCCATGCCCTGAAGGCCTGACTGAATCTGAATGTAACCATGCTTCATCTCAAGCTGCCCCTCAAACAGACCAGTGTTCGGCTTGTGGCCAATGGCGATGAACACGCCCGCCAGATCCAGGTCTTGAGTGGTGCCATCTTTGGTGCTCTTGATGCGCATGCCGGTCACGCCGGTGTCGTCGCCAAGCACCTCGTCCAGAGTGTGATCCCAGACGATATTCACGTTGCCGTTCTCGGCTTTTTCAAACAGCTTCTTCTGCAGGATCTTTTCCGCGCGCAGACTATCCCTGCGGTGAACCAGAGTCACTTCCTCGGCGATGTTGGACAGGTAAAGGGCTTCCTCAACAGCTGTATTTCCACCGCCAATGACTGCGACTTTCTTCTTGCGATAGAAGAAACCGTCACAGGTTGCACAGGCTGAAACGCCCTGACCCTTGAATTTCTCTTCTGAGTCCAGACCGAGGTACATGGCCGATGCGCCGGTCGCGATGATCAGTGCATCGCAGGTGTATTCGCCACTGTCGCCCTTGAGGCGAAAGGGACGGCTCTGGACGTCGGCCTCGTTAATGTAATCGTAAACGATGTTGGTTTCGAACCGTTCCGCATGCTTCAGCATTCGCTGCATCAGTTCCGGTCCCTGAACGCCATCGTTATCGCCGGGCCAGTTATCAACGTCGGTGGTGGTGGTGAGCTGACCGCCGACTTCAATGCCCGTGATCAGGGTGGGGGTCAGGTTCGCCCGCGCTGCGTAGACGGCTGCGGTGTAGCCCGCGGGACCGGAGCCAAGAATAATCAGTCGGGAATGTTTGGTGTCGCTCATCGAGTTCTCTTCCTTACACATGCTTTCATGCTGGAGCCTGCCGCCGGTTCCAGCCGGGGAATAAAGGGTGGCAGGCTAACATGAAAGCCGGGTTCTGCCATTCGTTTTGGCCAATTCTTACTATAAAAGTTTGCTATTTACTCAAGCACGGATACGGAGCCCAGTAGTTGCCAAACCCGCTCCGCGCCTTTACCGGACTGGCCCTGTTCAAGGCGGTGCTCCGCTACGGCTGGAAATACGGCCTGGATGTCATCGGGCAGGACGTGATGGCGGCCGTTCATCATTGCCCAGGCCTTTCCGGCTCTGAGCAGGCCAAGGCCGGCCCGTGGAGACAACCCGTAGAGTAAGCCGGGCATGCGGCGGCTTTGTTCCAGCAGTCGCTGGATATAATCCAGCAGGGCAGGGCTTGCGGTCACCCGGCTTGCGGCTTCCTGGAGCGCTGACAATTGCTGCTCTGGCAGCGTAGATGACAGCTTTTCGGTCATCGCGCGCCGGTCGTCGCCTTCGAGCAGTTCCCGTTCGGCTTGCGGATCGGGATAGCCCAAGCGGATTTTCATCAGGAAGCGGTCAAGTTGAGATTCGGGCAGGGGGTAGGTTCCCCCTTGCTCAATGGGATTCTGAGTGGCGATGACGAAAAAGGGGTGTGGCAGTGGGCGTGTCTCGCCTTCGATGGAGACTTGCCGTTCCTCCATGGCTTCCAGGAGTGCGCTCTGGGTTCGGGGGGAGGCACGGTTGATTTCGTCGGCCAGGACTACTTGCGCAAAAATTGGGCCCGGATGAAAGACCAGACTGCCGGCCTCCTTGTCGTACATGGAGTAGCCAAGCACGTCCGCCGGCAGCAGGTCGTTGGTAAACTGGATGCGCTGGTAACTCAGGCCCATGATTCTGGCGAGCGCGTGGGACAGTGTCGTCTTGCCCATGCCCGGGATGTCTTCGATCAGCAGGTGACCTTTTGCCAGAAGGCAGCAGAGGGAGAGTCTCACCTGCTGTTCCTTGCCGAGAAGGATCTGGTTCAGTTCGCTGACAACGGAATCGACCAGTTTCTTCATGCTTGGGTTAATCCCTCACTCGTTTCAATAGATCTTGGTAGGCGTCGATCCGCCGGTCCCTCAGGTACGGCCATATCCGGCGTACCGATTCGGTTCGGGAGCGGTCGAGGCTGGCCTTAATCACGCCTTCGTTGGAGTCGTCGGCTCGAGCCAGGAACTCGCCCTGGGGGCCGCAGATAAAACTGTTGCCCCAGAATCGGATGCCTTGACTGTGTCCGGACGGGTCGGACTCGAGACCGACGCGATTGGGGGCGACAACCGGCAGGTTGTTGGCCACCGCATGTCCACGCTGGACGGTGATCCAGGCGTCAAGCTGACGGGCCTGTTCCTCCGGGGAATCGTTCGTGTCCCAGCCAATAGCCGTGGGGTAGATCAGGATCTCCGCACCAGCCAGTGCCATCAGTCTGGCTGCCTCCGGATACCACTGATCCCAGCACACGAGTACACCAAGCTTGCCGACGGATGTCTGGATGGGGGTAAAGCCGCTGCGGCCATCGTTAAACTCCGCGTCGCCCGGAGTAAAGTAGAACTTTTCATAGAAGCCGGGATCGTCCGGAATGTGCATCTTCCGGTAGAGGCCAGCGATCGACCCATCTTTCTCAAACACTACGGCGGTATTGTGATAGACGCCATTCATGCGCCGCTCGAAAATGGACCCCACCAGCACGATGCCCAGTTCCTTTGCCAGATTGGACAGGCGTTCACTGGTGGGGCCGGGAATCGGTTCGGCCAGCTCGAAAATCTCGGTGTCTTCGGACTGACAGAAATACGAGGTGGCGTGGAGTTCCTGCAATACCACCAGCTGCGCACCCTCGGCCACCGCGTGTCTGACCAGTGATTCGCTCTTGGTCAGGCTGGCGTCTTTGTCGTTGTTGCAGGTCTGCTGGATCGCGGCCAGATTCAATGTGCTGGTGCTCATGGCTGAACGACTCCGGCGGGCAGTTGCATGGTGATGCAGTGCAGGCTCCCGTGCTGGCGAATTAGGGGGAGGCAATCAATTGGGATTATTTCCCGATCCGGGAAAATGCTGGCCATAACGTTGATGGCTTCTTCGTCCTGCGATACGCCGTAGGTGGGCAGAAGCACCGCGCCGTTGATGATCAGGAAATTGGCGTAGGTGGCGGGAAGCCGCTCGCCATCGTCATCGTAAATCGGTTCCGGCCAGGGCAGGGGGGTGAGCCTGTAGGGTTGACCGTTGCTTTGGCGGAACTCCTGGAGCTCCTCCTCCATGGCAGCAAGGGCGCTGTAGTGCTCATCGGCCACGTCTGGACAGGCGACATAGCAGATGTGATCAGCGGCGCAGAAGCGGGCCAGGGTATCGATATGACTGTCGGTGTCGTCACCGGCGAGGTACCCGTGGTTCAACCAGAGCAGTCGTTCTGCGCCGAGGTTTTCACCCAGGAGGCGTTCGATATCGGAACGATCGCTGGCCGGGTTGCGAGTTGGGGTCAACAGGCATTCGCTCGTGGTCAGAAGGGTGCCTTGTCCATCGGATTCGATAGAGCCACCTTCCAGTATGAAGTCGATAGACTCAAGAAGTGTGGATCCAAAGGCTCCGGCGTCGCTTAGCCGGCGGTTCAGTTCGTTGTCCTGTTGCCACTCGAACTTCCCGCCCCAGGCGTTAAAGCCAAAATCCAGTAAACGGGCTTCGGTGCCTGCCGTCACAGTGAGCGGGCCGTGGTCGCGAGCCCAGGTATCGTTGGCTGGTGCGGTCACGCTGACGACTCGCCCCGGAAGCCCATGCTTGGTGGCGAAATCGGTCAGTGCCCCGGTTTCTGTTTGTAGCTGGCGTTCGTCTTCACAACTGATCACCAGGTGTTCGAAGCGAAGTATGGCTTTGGCAATTGCTCGAAACACTGGCTCAACATCCGGCAGGTCGTCCGCCCAGTCGGTTCCTGAGTGGGGCCAGGTGAGCATGACCGCACTCTGCGGAGCCCACTCGGCTGGAAGTGTGCGTCTGAAAGTCACTGTACAGCCACCTTATCTGTTTTATTTGCCGCCATTCTGCCCAATATTGCGCTCATAGATCACAGGTCGTTGCCCCACAGATCGTCGAGGATCTGGTGCAGTTGGCCATCAGCGGTTGGGTTTCAGTACAGAATGGAGTACGCGGTCGTGCTCGAAATAGACGATAAAGCCCTGATAATGCCACTGACTGATAGGTGGTTCGCCAACCGGGCCCTGGATGTCCTGCGGAGATCCCCACTTTGCCCGGACCGACTCTTTGGTCATTCCGGTTGATGGGGTGCTGGTTCCGGAGCGGTCAGCCTGCGAGCCAACGGGGACCGCGATCTGTTCAGCCACTGCACTACCAGCGGGGGCCAGTGCAAGTATTGCTGCCATGGCTATGGAACTCAGCAGAGTCTTGTTTTTCTTCATGAATACTCTCCATTAATGCAGGGTACTGCCGACGGCCTGGCTCGGCAGATATGGAAAAGACCTAATATCTTAAAACGGCAGGCAAAAGTCACCAGCTTTACGAAGTTTAATTATTTTGTCTCTGACGAATTTGCCAGCGCAGGACCTGTCTTGCAATCCGCTGTCGGTCACCGTCTGTAATTTGGTGAAATTGAGCATGCACCGGGGTACCACCGGCGTGATCAGGCGCGGTTCTAATGACTTCGGCAATCGTCCGGGGTTGCTACCGGTCCGGGGAAAGCGTCATCTGAAGCGCCAGCCAGTCGCCGGTTTTCCATACCCGGGTTGCGGTGGAGAAAACCAGGCCACCTTCGCTCCGGGTCACGTCCTGCCAGTCTTCCGGTTGCAACGGATTTTGCACAAAGGCCATAATGCGCCCGAGCGTATCCAGCTTACCGTTCAATGATTTGAGCAGCCCGGCCAGGAACCTGTCCCGCTCAGCGAGTGCGTTAGGGTGTGTGCGAACGTCCTGGTCAAGGCGGCGAGAACTTTCGGATTTCCAGTCCGATTTGATCATCAGTCCGGTAAAAGTCCCTGCGTTAAGGGGGCGCTTTCCTCCGGTGCGGGGGAGGGCTGCTGGACGGCACCCTGACTCCGGTGTTGAGTTTTTATTGTCAAAGTAAAGTTTATCAGTTTCCCACGCTGCCTGAAGACGGCGGGGGAATAACAGCCACGACAGATCTGAAGGTAGCGCGGGCGCCTCTCCATGTTCAGACCCTTATCGTTCTATATCGGCTTGCGGTATACCGCCGCCAAGCGTCGTAACCACTTTATTTCCTTTATTTCACTTACCTCCATGATTGGCCTGACTCTGGGGGTGGCCGTACTGATCATTGTGCTTTCCGTCATGAATGGCTTCGATCGGGAACTCAAGCAGCGCATTCTGGGGATGGTGCCCCACGCAGTGATTGAGGGCGCTGGTCCGCTGGACAACTGGGAGGCGATTGATCAGGAAGTGCAGGCCCATCCCCGGGTGTTGGCGGCCGCTCCGTTTATCAAGGGGCAAGGCATGGTGACTGGTGGTGGCAATGTTCGCGGTGTTCTGCTCAATGGGGTGTTGCCCAGTGAGGAGGCTTCGGTCTCGATTATTGAGAACCACATGATCGAAGGCAGTCTGGACGATCTCAAATCCGGTGAGTTCGGTATCATCATTGGTCGGCTGATGGCTGCAAGCCTTCGCCTGAAGATCGGTGATAGGGTCACAGTTGTGCTGCCCGAGGCATCCGTCACACCGGCAGGTGTATTGCCGAGGCTCAAGCGGTTTACGGTGAAAGGTATCTTCAGTGTGGGGGCAGAACTGGACGGTAATTACACGCTGGTTCACATGGACGATGCTGCCAAGTTGATGCGTACCGGGGGCAAAGCCATGGGCGTTCGGCTGTTGGTGGACGACCTCTTTGCGGCACCTAAAGTCGTCGAGCAAACAGCACGCATGCTGAATGGCCGCTACTACATTTCTGACTGGACGCGTACCCACGGCAATCTGTTCCAGGCGATTCGTATGGAAAAAACCATGATCGGGTTGCTGCTGATGTTCATTGTTGCGGTGGCGGCCTTCAACATCGTTTCCACCCTGGTGATGGTGGTAACCGATAAAACGGCCGACATCGCCATTTTGCGAACCATGGGCGCCACGCCGGGCCGTATCATGCGGATTTTTATTGTTCAGGGTGCGGTGATCGGAATTTTCGGTACGCTGGTTGGTACCGCCCTGGGTGTGCTCGGCGCCCTGAATATCAGTGACTTTATCTCCTGGCTGGAAGGGGTGCTGGGGCATCAGTTCCTGAGCGCGGATGTCTATTTCATCAGTTATCTGCCATCGCAGCTTCAGTGGAAAGATGTGTTGATTATCAGCGGTTCCGGGCTGGTCATGAGTTTGCTTGCGACAATCTACCCGGCCTGGCGTGCATCCAGGGTCGATCCGGCAGAGGCGCTTCGTTATGAATGAGTTTGAGGCAGTAATGGAAAGTGCATCCAGCGTGATTGATTGCCGGCAGGTGACCCGAACCTACAAGGAAGGGCCGGCGTCTTTGACGATCTTTTCCGATATTTCCCTGCAGGTTGCCAAGGGCGAAACGGTGGCAATAGTCGGCAGCAGTGGTGCGGGGAAGACCACGCTGCTGAATCTGCTGGGCGGCCTTGATCGGCCTTCCTCTGGCCACATCTTTATTTGTGGCCAGGATATCCATGGGATGTCCGAGGCAGGTCGGGCGCGTTTCCGGAACGGCCACCTGGGGTTTGTTTACCAGTTTCATCATTTGTTGCCTGAATTCACTGCCGTTGAGAATGTCATGATGCCCTGTGCTTTGGGGGGGATGTCTGTTCGCGCATCCCGTGAGAAGGCAGAGGTGTTGCTGGAGCGGGTTGGTCTGGCAGAGCGTCTGACTCACAAACCGGGTGAGTTATCCGGTGGGGAGCGTCAGCGAGTCGCGATTGCGCGGGCGCTGGTGAATGAGCCGGATTGCGTGCTGATGGATGAGCCAACGGGCAACCTCGATGAGCAGACGGCTGAGGGTGTCAGGGAGTTGATTGAATCCCTGCGGGACCAGCTGGCCATATCATTCGTCATGGTAACCCATGACATGGCCATGGCCCGGAGTCTTGGTCGGGTGCTGCGGTTGGAACAGGGGCGGCTGGTTCAGGAAATCTGATCGGCGGGTCGCGTCCGCTTTACCCGGCCCAGCTGTCTGAGTCGCCAGCTGGAGCGTACCTTGCGACGCCACAGGTACTGGATGCTCAGATAGGCAACGCAGGCGGATGCCGTTGCGATAATGAGGGAGCCAAGGTATAGAGGAATCCCGATGTCGAGCAAGCGTTCGCTGATCCACTGCCAGGTGAGCTGAAAATCAAAGTTCAGTACCGGACGGTCCAGAATCCAGGCGCCCACCTTGTAGTTGAAGTAGAACATGGGTGGCATGGTGACTGGATTACTGATCCATACCAGCATCACCGACAAGGGCAGGTTGGCGTTGAACCAGATGGCGAAGAAGGCCGCGGCTACCATCTGGAAGGGCATCGGAATAAAGCAGAACCAGATACCGACGAGAAAGGCTCTGGCAACACTGTGACGATTGATGTGCCAGAGGTTGGGTTCATGCAGGATATCGCCCAGAAAGTGCAGGGACTTCATGGCCTTAACCTTTTCAGGTGTTGGCAGATATCGTTTCATGAACTTCTTTGGCATCGGAAGCTCTGCGTGTCTTAAAGATCGTTATACGGCGGCAAGGATGCGGCCGGTGCATGATTTATTCGGGAGGACATGGAGTGTCCGGGAATTCTTGTCGTCGCGGTCAGGCCGGGACGGAACGCTATTCTGCGGTCCTTGGCGTTATCGCCTTTTCTTGTGGCGCAATCATACTGTATTGGCAGTCTGAGTTACCACCTCTCGCCTTTGTCTTGGCGATCTTTATCACAGCATTTTGCATTGTAGTCCGATCCGGCTCCCGTTTTGTTCGTCACGTTGCCTTTGCCCTTATTGGGGGGTGTGCGGGTATCGGCTGGGCCCTCTGGCATGCCGAGGTGCGCCTTGAGGAACGATTGCCGGCCGACATGGAAGGGGTTCCTGTATCGGTGTCCGGGTATGTGTGCGACGTACCCTCGCCTGGAAGTTTTCAAAGCCTCAAATTCAGTTTCTGCGTAACTCAGTGGCATCAAGCGGGCGACATTGCCAGTAATCGGGTCTTGCCAAAAACATTAAGGCTCGCCTGGTATAACGCTGACGACCGGTGGATGCCCGACCATCGGTTGCACCTTACGGTGGTTCTCAAGCGCCCCCACGGCTCATTGAATCCGGAGGGATTCCGATACGAAAACTGGCTGTACCGGAACGGGTATCGTGCAACCGGCAGCGTTCGGGCTCTTCAGGTGGATATGGAGGTCCCATGCGGCCTGCGTTGTCAGTACGCAAATCTTCATGGACAGATGGCCCGTTGGGTTCAGGCGGAGTTCGCTGAGGCTCGCAACGCATCTATGGTGGCTTCACTACTCGTAGGATACCGCGGTGAGCTTGAACCGGAACAGTGGGCGCTTCTGCAGTCAACCGGAACGATTCATCTGGTTGCCATTTCCGGATTGCACCTGGGGCTGGTTGCGCTGGGCGCGACCCTGGTAGCGGGGGGGGTCGTCCGGCGTGTGCCGGTGTCCTGGTTGGATGAGACAGCCCGACGCCATTGGGTTTTCGCCATCATGGCCATCAGCTGCCTGTGTTATGCACTGCTGGCCGGTTTCACGGTGCCCACCCAACGGGCGTTGATTATGGCGCTGGTGGTCGGCTGGAGTCTCCTGGTGGCTCGAACCGGGGGTGCCTGGCGCCCTCTGGTTTACGCGCTGGGAACTGTTATTTTTCTTGATCCCTTCGCACCGCTGGATCAGGGATTCTGGCTGTCCTTTACCGCTGTGGCCGTTCTGGTATGGGTGTTCGCCGGCCGGTTAAGGCAGCCAGGGTGGTTTCGGACCTTGTTGATGGCTCAATGTGGCGTTTTTGCCGGACTTTGGCCGGTCTTGCTGTTGATGGGGCAAAGCCAGCCGCTGGCCGGAGCCCTGGCAAATCTTGTGGCCATTCCCTGGGTCTCCTTTGTGGTGATGCCGTTATTAATGGCCGCAGGGGTGTTGACGGCCATTTTTCCAGCTTTGGGCCTGCTCTTCGTGCCGGTTCTGGACCTTGCGCTGGATGTTTTCTGGGGTTGGTTAGGGTTTGTCTCCGCCTTTCCTTTTCCCGCGACATTTCGCGGTGCCCTGGCAGTGACTCTGTTCGCTGTTATGGTGTTGGTTGCCTTGTGGGTTCCCTCGGCCTCGTTGCGTCTGGCGGCTGGCCTACTTGCGGGTGTCTGGCTGTTTCGTGCCGATCCTTCGACGGGGAATGTGTTTGTGTCAGAGCCAGAGGTCAGGGTTTGGGATGTGGGGCAGGGGTTGTCGGTCCTGGTTCGTCACCAGCGCGATGTTCTGCTTTACGATACCGGACCCGAGTTGCCCGGCGTGTTCTCAGCGGTAGAGTCCGTGATCGAACCCAACTTGCGAGCCTTGGGGGTAAGCCGCATCAATCAACTGGTGGTTAGTCATGCGGATACCGATCATGCGGGCGGTCTGACCAGGCTGTCAGACACGTTTGAAATTGATTCGGTGGTGAGTGGCGAGCCCGGGGAGGCCCGGCAACGGATGGCGTCTGGCGTCGCGGTGGCTCCCTGCCGGCAGGTTCAGACCAATGTTGGCGAACTCAAGGTGGATTTCTGGCAGTCATCGGTAGGCAGCGAGGGTAACGATGCGTCCTGCGTTCTGCGTGTTCGAAGTGTTCGGCTCGGTGTTGAATGGGTTTTGCCCGGGGATATCAGCCGGGAAACGGAGCTAGAATACCTGGCGCATTCGGCGGGCACCTGGCAAGACTCCGTCTATCGGGTGATGATTGCTCCCCACCATGGCAGTAAAACGTCCTCCTCCCGAGCCTGGGTGGCTTATATCCGGCCCGATGTGGTGGTTTTCTCGGCAGGGTATCGACACCGTTTCGGTCATCCTCACCCGTCTGTCACCCGCCGGTATCGGGAGTTTGGTGCCGTGCCCTTCAGCACAGCGTGTAGCGGAGCGCTGACGATGTCAGCGGACAAAGGCAGGGTGAATGTTCTTGAAACGTGGCACGACACGCCATTCTGGATTGGCGCCGAAGGGCAAACCCGGGAGGCCTGCAAACTACCGTGACATTCCGGGTGTGGCCTCTCGCGGCAGCTATGCTAAAGTAGCGCCGCTTGTCATTAATCAGGGAGACCGAGCGTGTTTGAGCTGTTGAAAGCCGGTGGCATTTTGATGGTGCCCATTGTTGCCTGTTCCATTCTTGCCCTTGCGATTATCCTGGAGCGGTTCTGGACTCTGCGTCCTTCCAGAGTAGCCCCCAACCAATCGGTGAATGAACTCTGGCGCTGGATCAAGAAAAAAGAGCTGAATGGCCGGAAGCTCAAGGCATTGCAGGCATCGTCTCCCATGGGCCGCATTCTGGCCGGTGGCCTGCTGAACGCCAAACATGGTCGGGAGATCATGAAGGAAAGCATCGAACACGAGGCCAGTCAGGTTATCCATGATCTCGAACGTTTCCTCAACCCGCTCGGTACCGTAGCCACTGTAACACCATTGCTGGGCCTGCTGGGTACGGTCATTGGCATGATCAAGGTGTTTGCCGAAATCCAGCTGTCAGGTGTCGGTAATGCCGGCAACCTCGCTGGCGGTATCTCCGAGGCACTGATCACCACTGCAGCTGGCCTGAGCGTCGCCATCCCGGCTCTGATTGCCCATCGTTACTTCCTCCGTCGCGTTGACGAACTCGTGGTGGGTATGGAACAGGAAGCCATCAAACTGGTCGAGGTGGTTCACGGAGACCGTGAAATCGACGTGGAAGGAGCCTGAACACCGTGAAGTTCAAGCGCCAGAGAAGTCAGGAAGTTGGTGTCGATCTCACGCCCTTGATTGACGTGGTGTTCCTGCTGCTGATCTTTTTTATGGTTTCGACCACCTTCACCCGGGAAAGTCATCTCCAGGTGGAATTGCCCGAAGCCAGTGGCGAACCGGTTTCGCCCGATGAAGTCGAGCAGATCGATGTCGTCATCAATGCCGAAGGCCAGTACATACTCAATGGCCGGTCACTGGTGAACAATCGCCGTGAAACCCTGGAACGTGGAGTCAAGGAGCTGTCCGGTGGCGACAGCTCACTGCCGTACATCATTACGGCCGACGCGCGTACCGCCCACGAGTTTGTCGTCCGGGCCATGGACGTTGCCGGCCGCCTTGGGTTTGCTAAACTCAGCATCACGACCGAGCGGGAGACTGAAACTCAGTGAGCAGCAGCGATCCTCTTCCCTCTGCGGGCCAGGAGGCATCGCCCGGCAGCTGGGAAACTTATAAACGCCTGCTGGCCTACGTAAAGCCATTCTGGCTGGCGTTCACGCTGGCCATTATAGGCAACGTCATCTATGCCGGTGCGTCTACCGGCATGGCCGCGGCGATGGAATACGTCATCAAGGCCATCGAGAATCCGACCGAAGGCAACCGCCTGCTGCTGACGACCATTATCGTGGGGGTTTTTGCCCTTCGTGGTGTCGGCACCTTCATGAGCCAGTACTTCATCAACTACGTGGGGCGGCATGTCATTAATGCCCTGCGTACGGATGTGTTTCATCGTCTGCTCACCCTCCCTTCACGTTATTTTGACGACAACGCCTCGGGGCGGCTTGTTTCGAAACTGACCTTTAACGTCGAGCAAGTGGCTGAAGCGACGACCAGTGCCGTGACCATTACCCTCCGGGAAGGATTGACGGTGGTCGGTCTGCTGGGTTTTATGCTCTACACCAACTGGAAGCTGACCCTGATTTTCCTGGCGGTTGGGCCACTGATCGGCGCCGTGGTCAGCTACGCCAGTAAGCGTTTCCGTCGGATCAGCAAGCGGATACAGGGGTCCATGGGTGACATTACCCATGTGGCATCCGAATCTATTACCGGTTACCGGGTGGTGCGAACCTTTGGCGGTGAGGATTACGAGCGGCAACGCTTTGCCGAAGTGAACGATCGCAACTTGAAGCAAAGCCTCAAGATGGCCTCCACCCAGGCGATCAGCGTACCGGTGATTCAGGTGCTGGTGGCGATCGCCATCGCCGCCCTGGTATGGACGATGTTGGCACCGGATATTCGTGATGGCATGACAACGGGCCAGCTGGTGGCCTTTATTACGGCCGCTGCGACCATGGCCAAGCCGATCCGGCAGGTTACTTCGGTGCACGCCAAGATCCAGAAGGGTGTGGCAGCCGCTTACGATGTGTTCGAAACCATCGATGAGGTACCGGAGGATGACCCCGGCACCTATGCGCCTGAGCGGGTCAAGGGAAATATCCGATTCAAGGATGTTGCGTTTCGCTATCGGAATCAGCTCGATAATGTGCTGGAAGGTATTTCCATAGAGATACCGGAGGGCCAGAGTGTAGCGCTGGTTGGCAAATCTGGTAGCGGGAAGTCGACACTGGTGAGCCTTCTGCCGCGTTTTTATGAGTACACGGGGGGAGAGATTGTCATTGATGATCATGCGTTGCGCGATTATTCGCTGAAAGCCCTTCGTGCCCAGATCGCCCTGGTGACCCAGAACGTGGTGCTGTTCAATGACAGCATTGCAGCCAATATTGCCTACGGTGCACTGAGAGACTGCACACGTGAAGAAATCCGGGAAGCCGCCCGGAAGGCCCACGCTCTGGAATTTATTGAACGTATGCCGGAGGGCCTGGACACCATGATTGGTGATAACGGTGTAATGCTCTCCGGTGGCCAGCGACAGCGCTTGGCCATTGCCCGGGCTTTGCTCAAGGATGCGCCGATTCTGATTCTGGACGAGGCCACCTCAGCATTGGATACCGAATCCGAGCGCCATATCCAGGAAGCGTTGGAGACCGTCATGCAGGGGCGGACAACTCTCGTGATCGCCCACCGGCTTTCAACCATCGAGAAGGCCGATCGTATTCTGGTGATGGATAACGGGCGCATCATCGAGTCCGGGTGCCACGACGAACTACTTGCTGCAGGCGGTGCCTACGCTCAGTTGCATCAGATGCAATTCAGCGAGCAGGCATGAGCTCCCTGGTTGATCGGCTCTGGTATGGAGAAGGGCGCCCTCTCTGGTTTCTGGCACCCTTCGCTTGGCTGTTTCAGGCGGTGTCCAACTCCCGGCGTAAAAAGGCCTGGGAGGTTAAAGACGATGCGCTGCTCGTTCCTGTGGTTGTTGTGGGCAACATTACAGCTGGCGGCACCGGTAAATCGCCCCTAACCGCCTGGCTGGTCACTGAATTGCGAAATGCAGGCTGGCGTCCGGTTGTTCTGAGCCGGGGCTACGGTGGCAAATCCTCTCACTACCCTCAGCTTGTGTCAGGCGAATCCGACCCCAAGGTGGTTGGCGACGAGCCTGTCATGCTGGTCCAGGCGACTGGCGTTCCCGTCGTTGTGGACCCGCAGCGTCGTCGGGCAGCGGCCTGGGCTTTGGAGCAGGATCTGGGGGACATTCTCGTCTGTGACGATGGCCTGCAGCATTATCAGTTGCCCAGAGATGTCGAACTGGCGGTTTTCGATGGAGCCCGCGGGATTGGTAATGGGGGCATTATCCCTGTCGGGCCACTGCGGGAGTCGGTTTCACGGTTGTCCTCTGTGGACTTCATGGTGGTCAACGGCGGACCATTTGACGCAGGCGAGAAGCTCGACTCGTTTCATGACATCAAGCACCCGGAAATCCATGTCATGGATCTGGAACCTTCCTCTCTGGAAAACCTGAAATCAGGTGAATCGCGCCCGCTGAGTGATTTGAGCGGGCGTTCGGTCAAAGCGGTGGCGGGCATAGGCAACCCTGATCGTTTTTTCGATACACTAAAGGGACTTGGCGCCAAAGTGCAGGAGTCCCCCTTTCCCGACCATCACCGCTTCGAACCTGCCGACCTGAAGTCTGAACCGGGGCAGTGGGTGGTAATGACCGCCAAGGATGCCGTGAAGTGCCAGGGATTCGCTCCTGAAAACGCCTGGGTATTTTCGGTCAGAGCGAGGGTGTCAGAGGATTTCACAAGATCAGTGCTGGAAAGAATTCGCGAAAGCGCTCAGACATTGAATGGATAGTCTCGGGCATTCGTGCCTATCACGTGGATAAAAGAGTCATTATGGATAAGAGATTGTTGGCTATGTTGTCCTGCCCCGTTTGCAAGGGCGATCTGAAACTGAATGACGCGCGGACTGAACTCATCTGTTATCAGGACGCTATGGCGTTTCCGATCCGCGAGGGGATCCCGGTGATGCTTGCCGGGGAGGCCCGAACGCTGAGCACGGATGAACGTCTCGATAAGCGCTGAAACACCGAACCAGGATACCAATCTCATGTCATTTACGGTTGTTATTCCCGCCCGCTACGCATCCTCTCGACTGCCCGGTAAACCGCTGGCGGATATCGCAGGTAAGCCTATGGTCCAGCACGTCTTCGAGCGTGCACAGGAAAGCCGTGCGGAGCGAGTGGTGATTGCCACGGATGATGAACGCATTCGTTCTGCCTGTGAGGCGTTCGGGGCCGATGTGGTGATGACCTCACCCGAGCACGCCAGTGGTACGGATCGTTTGGAGGAGGTAGCCCGGTTGTTGGAATTTGAGCCGGAGCACCGGGTCGTCAATGTGCAGGGCGATGAGCCTCTGATCCCCCCGGCGCTGATTAATCAGGTGGCGGACAATCTCGAGCTCCATCCGGATGCCGAGATATCAACCCTGTGCGAGAGGCTCCACGATGCCGGCCAGGTCTTTAATGCCAATGTGGTCAAGGTGGTGTTCGACCATGAGGGCATGGCCCATTACTTCAGCCGGGCACCGATTCCCTGGGCCCGGGATCACTGGCAGGGCGGTAACCCTCTGGTAAATCCGGATGTGTCCTTGCCCGAAACCGTGGGGTATTTCCGACACATTGGTATTTACGGGTATCGGGCCCGTGTTCTGGAGCAATTTGTCAGCTGGCCGCCGGCGCCCCTGGAGCGGGTTGAGGCACTGGAGCAGCTAAGAGCGCTGTACAACGGTGCCCGAATTCATGTCGATGTGGCGGCGGAAACGCCACCGGCAGGTGTGGATACCGAGGCGGACCTGGAACGGCTTCGTGAATGGATGCAGGGAAAGGTGGAGTAATGACCGACAAAGTTCGTGTGCTGTTTGTGTGTCTAGGTAATATTTGCCGCTCTCCCAGCGCGGAAGGCGTTTTTCAATCCCTGGTTGACCAGTCAGGACTGAGCGATCGGGTAGAGGTGGATTCCTGTGGCACGGGCAGCTGGCACGTGGGCAAAACACCGGACGCCCGCGCTATTCAGGCGGCCCGAAAGCGGGGTATCGATATTGGTCATTTGCGGGCCCGGCAGTTCGTCAGTGACGATCTCGCACGTTTCGATCATGTGCTGGTGATGGATCGCCAGAATCTGACGGATGTTACCGAGGCCTGGCATCGCTGCGGTGGAACCCGCCCCGAGCTGTTTCTTGATTACGGTCAGTCGGCCCATCGAGAGGTCCCCGATCCCTATTACGGCGGAGAGGACGGTTTCGAACTGGTTCTGGACCTGATCCACGAAGCCGGCGAAGGGCTGTTGGCCGATATCCGGGAGCGCCTGAGTTGAATGCTGTGATGGAGCCCAGCGAGTGGGTTGAACTGAGGGATCTCAATACCCTCCGGGTGGCGTCTGTCGCCCGATACTACGTGGAGGTGACGGATAACGAGAGCCTCCGGGCGGCACTGGCATGGGCGGACGCCAATCAGTATCGGATACTGATTCTTGGCGGTGGAAGCAACCTGGTGTTCGATGGGGACTTTGATGGGCTGGTGATTCGCATCTGTATCCGTGCGAGGTACTGGGAAGATGTCTCGGACGGTGAGGCAACTCTGGTACTTGGCGCCGGCGAGAACTGGCATGACGCCGTGCTCTATGCGGCTGGTTCCGGGTACCGGGGAATTGAAAACCTGGCGTTGATCCCCGGTACGGCCGGCGCTGCCCCGGTTCAGAATATTGGCGCCTATGGCGTGGAGTTGTGCGATACGCTGGTATCTGTGACGGCACTGGACCGCCACACCGGTGAGTTGGTGAAACTGGCCGGCCAAGAGTGTCAGTTTGCCTACCGTAACAGCCTTTTCAAAGAGCAGCCCGGACAGTATGTGATTACGGATATCCGTCTGCGCCTGTCCCGCCACAGACCGCTGCAACTCGGTTACAAGGATTTGCAGGAATACCTCGGTGATTTTGCTCCCTCGGACATTGATGTGATGGATGTGGTAGAGGCGGTGATGGCCGTTCGCCGCCGCAAGTTACCGGATCCTATGACCTTGCCGAACGTCGGCAGTTTCTTCAAAAACCCCGTGGTTACTAACGCGGAGTTCGACCGCTTGAGGGCACTGTTTCCCGAGGTGGTCGGCTATCCCCAGCCTGAAGGTGTCAAGCTGGCGGCAGCCTGGTTGATCGATCAGAGTGGCTGGAAAGGGTTTCGGAACAGCCATGTGGGCGTACACAACCGGCAAGCGCTGGTGCTGATCAATCACTCCGGTGGCACTGGAGCGGATATTCTTTCGCTGGCGAAGGAAATTCGGGAATCCGTGAAAGCCAGGTATGGTGTGAAGCTGGAAATGGAGCCCGGCGTTGTAAGCCAGGCGGTGAGGGAATAAATCCAGGCGGCCCGGGCGGGCCGCCTGAATCGCGTGCTTAAAGTCCTTTACGCGGGGAGCGGTTGATCAGGAAGCTCAGCGCGTCTTCTATCGCCACATCCTGTTTATCTGTATCCCGTCGACCTTTGTATTCCAGTGTTCCGGCGCTCAAGCCCCGGTCAGAAACCACAAAGCGGTGTGGAATACCGATCAGTTCCATATCGGCAAACTTCACACCCGGGCGCTCGTTCCGGTCATCCAGCAATACATCAAAACCAGCCTGGCGCAGCTGCTCGTAAAGCTTATCGCCGGCTTCGGCCACGGTCGGCGACTTGTGGGCATTCAGGGTCACAATCGCGACCTCGAACGGTGCGATAGCGTCCGGCCAGATAATGCCCTTGTCGTCATGATTCTGCTCGATGGACGCGGCGACAATCCGCGAAACGCCGATGCCATAGCAGCCCATCTGCATCACGATGCTCTTGCCGTGTTCATCGAGAACGGTGGCGTTCATGGCCTGGCTGTACTTGTCGCCCAGTTTGAAAATGTGCCCAACTTCGATGCCGCGACGGATTTCAAGGGTGCCCTGACCATCCGGGCTCGGATCGCCTTCAACCACGTTGCGAAGGTCCTCGACGCGTCCCAGGTCTGCGTCACGATCCCAGTTCACGCCGGTCAGGTGGTGGCCTTCTTTGTTGGCACCACATACAAAGTCCGCCAGGTGAGCGGCACTGCGGTCGACGATCACCGGGACGTTCAGGTTCACGGGGCCAATGGAACCCGGCTTGCAGCCGGTGGCTTGCTCGATTTCCTCGTCGGTGGCCATGGTCAGCGGTTCCGCGACGCCTTCCAGCTTTTCCGCCTTGATTTCGTTGAGGGTGTGGTCGCCACGCAGGATAAGCGCCACCAGACCTGACTGGCCGTTCTCATCTTCTTCACCTTTGACCAGCAACGTTTTTACGGTGCGGGTGGTGTCCACGCCCAGGAATTGGGAGACAGATTCGATGGTGCGCTGGTCCGGGGTGGCGATTTCCTGGAGTTCTTCAGAAGGTGCGGCACGTTCGCCGGCCGGTGCGACCGCTTCTGCTTTTTCGATGTTAGCGGCGTAGCTGCTTTCGGTGCTGAACACGATGTCGTCTTCGCCGGAGGAAGCCAGTACGTGGAACTCGTGGGACGCACTGCCGCCAATGGCGCCGGAATCGGCCTGAACCGGGCGATAATCGAGCCCCAGACGGTCGAAGATGGCGCAGTAAGTCCGGTGCATGACGTCGTAGGTTTCGCCCAGAGACTCTGCGTTCAGGTGGAAGGAATAGGCGTCCTTCATCACAAATTCCCGGGCCCGCATCACGCCAAAGCGAGGGCGGCGCTCATCCCGGAACTTGGTTTGAATCTGGTAAAAATTAGCCGGCAGTTCCTTGTAGCTTTTCAGTTCATGGCGGACCAGGTCGGTGATGACTTCCTCGTGGGTCGGGCCAAAACAGAAGTCCCGTCCGTGACGATCATTCAGTCTCAGAAGTTCACCGCCGTACTGGTCCCAGCGGCCGGATTCTTCCCAGAGCTCGGCCGGCTGAACCGCTGGCATCAGGACTTCCTGGGCACCGCTCTTGTCCATTTCTTCCCGAACAATCCGCTCAACCTTGCGGAGGGTGCGCAGGCCCATGGGAAGCCATGTGTACAAGCCGGCCGCAAGCTTGCGGATCATCCCGGCACGCAGCATAAGCTGGTGACTGATAACCTCGGCGTCTGCCGGAGTTTCTTTCTGGGTTGCAATCAGATAACGGCTTGCTCGCATGGTGTTTTCCGTGTGATCAAATCAAGAGTTATTGGATTCGTGGACAGGCAGAAATGGGCAGCTGGCCCATGCCTGAATATCATGTGGCCGATATTGTACGGACGCTCTGTGCCAAGGTACAGACGGGAAGGATGGAATCTCTCAACCGGTTGATCGGGCCGATAGCTGGTCAGGAAAGATAGCCGAGGGGCAGGGCGGTACTGTCGATCACCCGTCGTAATACAAAGCTCGAATGGACGCCGCTGACGCCGGGGATGCGGGTAATCCTGTTCAACAGGAAATGATGGTAGTGATCCATATCCGGCACCACGACTTTCAGCATGTAGTCCGCATCCTGCCCGGTGATCAGATAGCACTCCTGAACTTCGGGGTACTCGGACACCTGTTCCTCAAACGCTGCGAAGCGTTCCGGTGTGTGCCGGTCCATGCCGATCAGAATGATCGCTGTGAGCGACAGCCCGAGTTTTTTATGGTCCAGCACGGTTACTGTACGCAACAGAATGCCTGCTTCCTGCAGTGCTCTGACGCGCCTCAGGCACGGCGACGGGGAAAGGCCGATTTTTTCAGCCAGTTCCTGATTGGTAAGCGCACCATTTTGCTGGAGCTGCTCCAGAATCCGGCGATCGGTTTTGTCGATTTTCACCAGGGTTTCAGACTTGATTGACATAAAATAGCGATGTATTTATTTGGGTTGAAAGAATATGTCAAAAAGTAGAGTTAAAAGCGCTAAATAGCAATCAAATTCTGACGATCTGAGGTTAAGCTAGGTACATCGACACCATTCAGCCCTGGCTAATGCAAGGATTTACTCAAATGTCTTTTGATCATCGTAAATACGCACCGTTTAAACCCATTGGTAAAACCGACCGCCGGTGGCCCGATAAGGTCATTGAGAAGGCTCCGATGTGGTGTGCAGTTGATCTACGAGACGGCAACCAGGCGCTGGTCAAGCCCATGAACGTGCAGCAGAAGCAGCGCATGTTCGATTTGCTGGTGAAGCTGGGCTTCAAGGAGATTGAAATTGGCTTTCCCTCGGCCAGCCAGCCGGACTTCGATTTCTGCCGTAAGTTGATCGACGAAAACCGGATTCCGGATGACGTCAAGATTCAGGTGTTGACTCAGGCCCGGCCGGAGTTGATCGCGCGGACTTATGAAGCACTGAAAGGCGCAAAGCAAGCCGTTGTTCATGTCTACAACTCGACATCAACGGTTCAGCGGGAACAGGTGTTCGGGCTGGATCGGGCGGGCATTCGCGATATCGCCGTTAATGGTGCCCGTGTGGTGAAGGAGTTCGCCGGCAAATACCCGGAAACCGAGTGGACCTTCCAGTATTCGCCGGAGAGTTTCACCGGTACCGAGCTGGATTTTGCGGCCGAGGTGGTGGATGCGGTCACCGAGGTGTGGCGCCCGGATCTGGGGCAGCCT
The DNA here is from genome assembly GCF_019931195.1 of Marinobacter sp. F4216. Taxonomy (GTDB): domain Bacteria; phylum Pseudomonadota; class Gammaproteobacteria; order Pseudomonadales; family Oleiphilaceae; genus Marinobacter; species Marinobacter suaedae. The sequence goes on from NZ_JAIOUO010000002.1 coordinate 624,205, forward strand.
GTCATTATTAACCTGCCTGCTACCGTTGAGATGGCAACGCCGAACGTGTTCGCCGATCAGATCGAATGGATCTGCGATAACATCCAGCGCCGTGAATATCTGAGCATCAGCGTGCACACCCACAACGATCGTGGTTGCGGTGTGGCAGCTGCAGAGCTGGCGGTGATGGCCGGTGCCGACCGTGTGGAAGGCACGTTGATGGGGAACGGTGAGCGCACGGGCAATATGGATCTGGTCACCATGGCCATGAACCTGTATTCCCAGGGCGTTGACCCCAAGCTGGATCTGGCCTGTATGGCTGAAATCACGGAAGTGGTCGAGGCCTGTACCGAGATTGCCACGCATCCGCGTCATCCCTACGCCGGGGAGCTGGTGTTCACCGCGTTTTCCGGCAGCCATCAGGATGCCATTCGCAAGTGCCTGTCCCGTCGTCAGTCGGATGACACCTGGAACGTGGCCTATTTGCCGATCGATCCGTTCGATGTGGGGCGCCGGTACGAGGAAGTGGTCCGCATCAACAGTCAGTCTGGCAAGGGTGGTGTGGCCTACGTGCTGGAACGGGACTACGACATCAGCCTGCCCCGCTGGTTGCAGATTGAGTTTAGCAAGGTGGTTCAGCGTGAAGCCGAAACCAATGGTGGCGAGATTGATTCGCTGACCATTCATCGCCTGTTTGAATCACGGTATCTGAATGTACCGGCAGGCTGGACTTTGTCATCTTACGACCTGCGCCGGGATGACTCCGGGGTGAAAGCCGAGATCTCCGTGGGCAGCCGGGAAAATGCCATGCCTCTGGTCGGGCAGGGACTGGGTGCGGTCGAAGCGGTTTCGGATGCCCTGGAGCGTCAGTTCGATCTGTCGATCGCCGTCGAAGCTTACGATGAGTTTGCGCTGGGCGAAGGCACCAAGGCCAACGCCATGGCGTGCATTCGGGTGACGGTGAACGACCAGCATTGCAGCGCTGCGGCTCTGGCGGAAGACACCACATCGGCTACGTTGCAGGCGCTGTTGTCTGCAGTTGCCCAAGTGGTGGGAGAGCGTCATGGAACTCGGCAGGAGGATCCGGTGGCCCTTGGCGCCTGAGATACGCGCACAAAAATTGAGCATAAAAAAGCCGGCAGAAATGCCGGCTTTTTAGATTTCCAATGCCCGTGAGGGGCAGTGGACGGGTAAGGCAAGCTTACACCGGGGTCACGTTCTCAGCCTGGGGGCCTTTCGGTCCCTGGGTGATCGTGAACTGCACCTGCTGACCTTCGGCCAGGGAGCGGAAACCGGATGAGTTGATTGCACTGTAGTGAACGAATACGTCACTGCCACCGTCCTGAGCGATAAAGCCAAAGCCCTTGGAGTCGTTGAACCACTTTACGTGGCCTGTTTTTGTATCGGACATGATCTTTCCTGTATTTTTCAATCTTTCCCTCACGGGGACCTTCTATTCCATTCGGAATGCGTGCTGGGAAAATCACGGAGTACTGAGAAAGGGATAACGAAAAGCGCTTCGGCAGGACGTCAAATCACATTCACAAAATACCGCTGCATTTTCACAGCAAATTTCAGTATAGACCGACTTAATTGGGCGTCAACGCATTTTCACTCCTTTTGTCATTAAATTTCGCTATTTAAAACAAATGTTTGTGCAATGTGTGTCGATAAAGTATCCATATCCTTTCAGGTCGCTGGCTGACAGGTTAATGGTCACTAATTAGCCAAGTTGTTCTTTGATTTCCGTCAGAATGGCCGGGTCGTCAATGGTGCTTGGTACCGTGTATTCCTCGCCGTCGGCAATCTGGCGGATAACCCGCCTCAAAATCTTGCCGGATCGGGTCTTGGGCAGGCGTTCAACGACCAGGGCCCGGCGGAAACAGGCTATGGCACCGATCTTTTCCCGCACCATTTCGACAAGTTCATCTTCAAGTTCGTCGTGATTGATGGTGGCGCTGTCCTTGATCAGCACCAGGCCAATCGGAATTTGTCCCTTGAGTTCATCCTGAGCACCCACAACGCAGCATTCGGCAACTGCCGGATGGGAGGCCAGTACCTCTTCCATTTCGCCCGTCGACAGCCGATGGCCAGCCACGTTGATGACGTCGTCCGTGCGGCCCATGATAAATACATACCCCTCTTCATCGATAAAACCGCCATCACCAGAGGTGTAGTAGCCGGGTGCGGGGTTCAGATAGCTTTGCTGGAAGCGCTGGTCGTCGCCCCAGACCGTTAGCAGGCATCCTGGAGGAAGAGGGAGCTTGACCACAACCTGACCCTGAGTGCCAGATGGGCACTGATGGCCGCGGGTATCCAGAATCTGCACATTGAATCCCGGGGAGGGAACCGTGGCCGATCCGGGCTTGGTTTTCATCATTTCGATGCCCACCGGATTGCAGCAGATGGCCCAGCCGGTTTCGGTTTGCCACCAGTGGTCCAGTACCGGCAGATTGGTGTGTTCCTTTAGCCAGTCATAGGTCGGCGGGTCCAGCCTTTCGCCGGCAAGGAAAACGCGCTTCAGTGAGCTGATGTTGTAACGGGCCAGCTGGTCGGCTTCCGGGTCTTCCTTTCGGATGGCGCGGAATGCCGTCGGTGCTGTGAACAGCAGGTTGACGCCGTGATCCTGGACCACTCGCCAGAAGGCGCCGGAGTCCGGGGTTTTTACCGGCTTGCCCTCGTATAGAATGGTTGTGCAACCGGCAAACAGGGGGCCGTACACAATGTAGCTGTGACCCACGACCCAGCCGACATCCGAGGCGGCCCAGTAGACATCACCGGGATTGGCGTCGTACACCAGCTTCATGCTGTAGGTCATGGCGACGGCGTGCCCGCCGTTGTCTCGGACAACGCCTTTGGGTTTGCCGGTAGTGCCAGAGGTATAAAGAATGTAAAGCGGATCCGTCGCCTTGACCGGTACCGGGTCAGCCGGTTGAGCTGATTCGGTGATTGCCTGCCAGTCGAAATCGCGATCGGAATTGAATTCGGCCTGGACCTCGGGGCGCTGGAAGATGATGCAGCACTCGGGCTTGTGCGTGGTCTGGTCAATGGCCCTGTCCACCAGAGGCTTGTAGGCGATGACTCGGTTGATTTCGATTCCGCACGAGGCCGTCAGCACCGCTTTGGGCTGGGCGTCATCGATCCGAACGGCCAGTTCGTGAGACGCGAAGCCACCGAATACCACCGAGTGAATGGCGCCAATCCTGGCGCATGCCAGCATGCCGATGACCGCTTCCGGGATCATGGGCATGTAAATAATGACCCGGTCGCCCTTGGTGATGCCCTGGTTCTTAAGGGCGCCGGCGAAGCGGGCGACGGCATCGGTCAGTTCGCGGTAGGTGTAGGAGCGCTTGGTGTTTGTGACGGGGGAGTCATAGATCAGTGCTGTCTGGTCGCCCCGACCGGCTTCGATATTGGCATCCAGGGCAATGTGTGATGAGTTGAGTTCACCGTCGGGAAACCAGACGCCGTGTCCGTTCTCCGTCGGTTGCCATATGGTTTTCGGCGGCTTGATCCAGTCGATTTGTTCAGCCTGTTCGCGCCAGAAGTCTTCCGGATGGTCGATAGACCGTCCGAACTCCGTGTAGTAGCCCATACATTCCACCTTCATTCAGACCGCGTTTATCTTTTCTTGTTGTTGTACAACCCTTGTACAGCTCCAACTCTAAGCGGTTTGAAATCATGGACTAGTAGACCATTGGCTTAGTCTTCCTGAGCGGTTGTTCCATTCTCCTGATCATCAATTCTGGTGACGGTGGCGGAAAAAGACCCCCTGGCTAGCCGGGTGGTTACCGTGTTGCCCGGGGACAGCACGGTTGTGTCGCGAAGAATGTGCCCGTCAGTATCTCGTGAGATTGAATATCCCCGCCCTAGGGTCGCCAGCGGGCTAACCACATGCAGTGTCTGAGCCGTGTGGTCAAGTTTGTTGCGATGTCGCTCCAGCTGCTGGCGCATGATGTTCATCAGACTGTTGGCAGCATACCCGAGCGCCTGTTCGCTGTTCGCCAGTTGCCGAACGGGTGACTGCATGGCCAGTCGCTGGTCCAGGTGCGTAATGCGAATCTTTTTCTGTTCGAGCCGTTGAAGAGCGGTTTTTGCCAGTCTCACTTCAAGCTCATCCAGGCGTTGTGCTTTTTCCTGCAGGGTTCGGCGTGGATCTCGCAGGCGGGCACCCAGGTGGCCAAGCTGGGTTTCGAGTCGCTTCAGGGTTCTTCGGGCAGCGTTGGCCAGCCGAAGCTCCTGCTCGCGTATCTGTCGCAGCCAGTGGCTCTGGTCCGGTGAAATTTTCTCTGCGGCTGCGGATGGTGTCGGGGCCCTGAGATCCGCGACAAAATCGGCGATGGTGACATCCACTTCGTGACCGACCGCGCTCACGGTCGGAATAGTGCAGTTGGCTATCGCCCGCGCCACGGCCTCTTCATTGAAGCACCACAGGTCTTCCAGTGATCCGCCTCCGCGCCCGACAATCAGCACATCGGCTTTGCCGTGGGCTTGCGCCCGCTCAATGGCGCGAACGATGTCTGATGTTGCTTCGTTTCCCTGAACCGCGGTCGGATACAGTGTGACAGGAATTGCCGGGCAGCGCCGCGCCAGCACAGTCAGGATGTCGTGGATCGCAGCGCCGGTGGGTGAGGTGACCACGCCGATATGTCGGGGCGGATCCGGAATGGGTTTCTTCCGGGCCGTGTCGAACAGGCCTTCGGCCTGTAGTTTGGCTTTCAGCTGCTCGAAGGCCTGTTGGAGTGCACCCAGTCCGGCAGGTTCGATGTGCTCTACTATGATCTGGAAATCCCCGCGATTTTCGTAAAGCGTCACTTTCCCCCGAATTCGAACCTGGTCGCCCTCCTTGGGGATGGTACGGATTCGCTGGTTGAATCCCCGGAACATGGCGCAGCGGATCTGGCACCGGGCATCTTTCAGGGAGAAGTACCAGTGTCCGGAGGAGGGGCGCGAGAACCCTGACAGTTCTCCTTCCACCCAGACCTGCATGAAGCTCGATTCCAGCAGGTGTCGAGCCTGGTGATTCAACTCACTCACACTGAGCGCACGGGGGCGTGGATCTCCAAGTGAGGGCATGTGGGCGCGCGGACCGGATTGATTCATAAGGAATAGCCGAGACGTATGTTTAAAAAAACTGTTATTTCAAAGGGATGGGGAGTTGATGCCCTTTGGGTGCGGTTTACTGGCCAGTTGAGCCACTTTATAATAGATCGATTACGGTTTTTGCTTTGCTGTTCCGCTCCTGGAGCAGCATTGAAATTTCCAAATTAGCATGTTCACAAGGCGGGTCCCAATGCTGCGAATTGCCGAAGAAGCCCTCACATTTGATGATGTTCTGCTGGTTCCTGGATACTCGGAAGTTCTTCCGCACGAAGTTGTCCTTCAGACGCAACTCACCCGGGATATTACCCTGAATATTCCCTTGCTTTCATCCGCCATGGATACGGTTACCGAAGCCGAGCTGGCGATTGCCATGGCTCAGGAAGGCGGCATCGGCATCATGCACAAGAATATGACTGTGGAGCAACAGGCTGCCGCGGTCCGTAAGGTCAAGAAATTCGAAAGCGGTGTGGTGAAAGACCCGATCACCGTTGCTCCGGACACAACCGTCCGCGAGCTGGTCGACATCACCATGGCCAACAACATTTCTGGCCTGCCTGTGGTGGATGGGCATGATCTGGTTGGTATCGTGACTGGTCGCGATATTCGCTTTGAAAGCCGGATGGATACCCTGGTTCGGGACATCATGACCCCGAAGGAGAAGCTCGTTACGGTCAAGGAGGGTGACAGCCTTGACCAGGTCAAGGAATTGCTGCATCGCCACCGCATCGAGAAAGTTCTGGTTGTGAACGATGCCTTCCAGTTGCGTGGCCTGATTACCGTAAAGGATATCCAGAAAGCCAAGGACTACCCGCTGGCGTGCAAGGACGATCAGGGGCGCCTGCGTGTTGGCGCGGCGGTCAGTACCGGTGGCGATACGGAAGCGCGAGTGTCTGCGCTGGCCGAAGCCGGTGTTGATGTGATCGTTGTGGATACCGCGCACGGGCATTCCCGTGGTGTGGTCGAGCGGGTTCGCTGGGTGAAGCAGAACTTTCCGGACGTACAGGTTATTGGTGGTAACATTGCGACCTCTCAGGCGGCTATCGCCCTGGCCGATGCCGGTGCAGACGCTGTGAAGGTGGGAATTGGTCCTGGCTCCATCTGCACCACGCGGATTGTGGCGGGCATCGGTGTGCCCCAGATTTCAGCCGTCTCCAATGTGGCTGCAGCTCTGAAAGAGCGCGGCGTTCCCGTGATTGCCGATGGTGGTATCCGATTCTCTGGCGATATTGCCAAGGCGATTGCGGCAGGTGCCCACAGTGTCATGATCGGTAGCCTGCTGGCAGGAACGGATGAGGCACCCGGTGAAGTGGAGCTTTTCCAGGGCCGGAGCTATAAGGCCTACCGTGGCATGGGCTCTCTTGGCGCAATGGGCCAGGGTTCCAGTGACCGCTACTTCCAGGATGCCAGTAAAGGCATAGAAAAACTGGTTCCGGAAGGCATTGAAGGCCGGGTTGCCTGCAAGGGGCCGATGCGCAACATCGTGCATCAGCTTGTCGGGGGGTTGCGTGCCTCCATGGGCTACACCGGCAGCGCGAACATGGAGGAAATGCGGACCAAGCCCGAGTTTGTTCGCATTACCAGCGCCGGCATGAGTGAGAGCCACGTTCACGATGTGACTATCACCAAGGAAGCGCCAAACTACCGTATTGGCTGATCAACGCTATATTTGAACGCGGCTCCCGGAGCCGCGTTGTTCATTCTGCACCCGAGGAATCCATGGCCCAGAACATTCACGACCACCGCATCCTGATTCTCGATTTTGGCTCCCAGTACACGCAACTGATTGCGCGCCGTGTCCGGGAAATCGGCGTTTATTGTGAAATCAAAGCGTTCGACATTACCGACGAAGAGTTGAACGAATTCAATCCAAAAGGGGTCATCCTGGCGGGTGGACCGGAGTCGGTCACCGAGCTTGGCGGTCCGCGTGCTCCCGAGGGTTTGTTTGACCGGAATATCCCTGTCCTCGGTATCTGCTACGGCATGCAGACTATGGCGGAACAGCTTGGCGGGCGTGTTGCGAGCTCTGAAAAGCGTGAGTTTGGCTATGCGCAGGTGAAAGTCCGCGCCGAGGGGCCGCTGCTTAAGGACATCAAGGATCATCTCGACGCCAATGGCACGTCGTTGCTGGATGTCTGGATGAGCCACGGTGACAAGGTTGTTGCCATGCCGGACGGCTTTGAACTGCTGGCATCTACTGAAAGCGCGCCGATCGCGGCGATGCAGGACGTTAGCCGACACCTTTACGGCGTTCAGTTCCACCCGGAGGTGACCCACACTCTGCAGGGTAAACGAATTCTCGAGCACTTCGCCCTGAACATCTGTCGTTGCGAAGCGCTGTGGACGCCGGCCAAGATTGTCGAGGATGCGGTTGAGAAGATTCGTGAGCAGGTAGGTTCCGACAAAGTGCTGCTTGGCCTGTCCGGTGGTGTGGATTCTTCGGTAACCGCCGCCCTGCTGCATAAGGCCATCGGTGATCAACTGACGTGTGTGTTCGTTGATAACGGCCTGTTGCGTCTGAACGAAGGCGAACAGGTGATGGACATGTTCTCCCGGAATATGGGGGTCAAGGTCATCAAGTCGGATTCCGAGGACCTGTTCCTGTCCAAGTTGAAGGGTGTGTCTGATCCCGAGGACAAGCGGAAGGTTATCGGTAACACCTTTATCGATGTGTTTGACGAAGAAGCGGCACGAATCACTGACGTGGACTGGCTCGCCCAGGGCACCATTTATCCTGACGTTATTGAATCCGCCGCCGCCAAAACCGGCAAGGCCCATGTGATCAAGTCGCATCACAATGTGGGTGGGTTGCCGGAGACCATGAAGCTCAAACTGGTCGAACCGCTTCGTGAACTGTTCAAGGACGAAGTGCGTAAGATTGGTCTGGAGCTCGGCTTGCCCTACGACATGGTATACCGCCACCCGTTCCCCGGGCCAGGCCTAGGTGTGCGGATTCTGGGCGAGGTTAAGAAGGAGTACGCCGATATTCTCCGTAGGGCCGATGCGATCTTCCTCGAAGAACTTCATCGTGCCGACCTCTACCACAAGACCAGTCAGGCATTCGCGGTCTTCTTGCCGGTGAAGTCTGTCGGTGTGGTAGGGGATGCCCGCCGCTATGAGTATGTAATCGCTCTTCGTGCGGTGGAGACCATCGATTTCATGACTGCCCGCTGGGCACACTTGCCTTATGAGTTGCTCGAGACCGTATCCAACCGGATCATCAATGAAATCACGGGTGTGTCTCGGGTCACCTACGACATTTCCTCCAAGCCGCCTGCGACCATTGAGTGGGAATGATCGGTCACAGATGACATCGTCATCGACTCCAAAAAACACTGATGAGCACTGGATGGAAAGGGCCCTTGAGCTGGCTGCCATGGCAGCCAGCAAAGGGGAGGTGCCCGTGGGTGCTGTTGTGGTTCTGGATGGGCGGGAGGTCGGCGCGGGATTCAATGCGCCGATTACCGGTTGCGACCCTACCGCCCATGCGGAGATCCGCGCGCTTCGGGATGCGGCTTCGCGAGTCGGGAATTATCGGCTTTCTGGTGCCACACTGTATGTAACACTGGAACCTTGCACCATGTGCGTTGGTGCGGTGGTTCACAGCCGTGTAAGCCGGCTGGTGTATGGTGCTATAGAACCCAAGGCGGGCGCGGTAGAATCCACCCGTCGCACGCTGGACGAGCCGCATCTCAATTGGAATGTGTCATCTGCAGGCGGTGTGCTGCAGGATCGATGTAGCCAGATGTTGAGCGATTTTTTTAGCGCACGGCGCAAGGAAATCCGACAGAGGCGCAAAGCAATCCCGGGTAAAGGAATCTCAGGGAAGGAGTAACACAGTTTATGAAAGTTCTCGTTACCGGCGGTGCCGGATATATCGGAAGCCATGTTGTTCGGCAATTGGCACAGGCAGGGCACGACATCGTTGTTTATGACAACTTGTCGACCGGTTACCGGTGGGCAGTGACAGCGGGCGAGCTCGTGGTCGGGGATCTGGCGGATGAAGCGGCCCTGAACGACCTTTTTGCGGTTCACAAGTTTGAAGCAGTGCTTCACTTTGCCGCGAACATCGTGGTGCCGGAATCGGTAGAAAATCCTCTCAAGTATTACAGTAACAATACGCGTAACACGCTGAACCTCCTTAAGGCCGTTGAGGCCTACCAGGTTCCGTACATGGTCTTTTCATCGACCGCAGCCGTTTACGGCATGCCGGCTGAGACCGTGCTGACCGAGGATCTGCCTCTGGCGCCCATCAATCCCTACGGTGCCTCCAAAATGATGAGTGAGCGGATGATTATGGATCTATCCGCTGCCTCCAGCCTGAACTATGTCATTCTGCGCTACTTCAATGTGGCCGGAGCCAATCCGGACGGGTTGCTGGGGCAGGCCACGCCGGAGGCCACTCACCTGATCAAGGTGGCCTGCGAGTGTGTCACGGGTCAGCGTGAGGGGATGAACATCTTCGGTACGGACTACGATACCCGGGACGGTACCTGCGTTCGTGATTATATCCACGTTGAGGATCTGGCCAAGGCGCACGTTATGGCGCTGGATTATATGGCCGCGGGTGGTGAGTCCCAGGTGCTGAACTGCGGCTATGGCCGCGGATTTACGGTGCGTGAAGTCATTGATGTGGTCAAGCAGGAATCCGAGGCGGATTTCCCGGTAACGGAAACAGGGCGCAGAGCGGGAGACCCGGCTGCGTTGATGGCCGACAATACGCGCATCACCGAGGTGCTGGGATGGTCGCCGGACTATGATGATCTCCAGATCATCGTGCGCACCGCCCTTAACTGGGAATCCATCTGGCAGAAGAAGAAAATAGCGCATTAAGAGCTGATGAACGTTCTGTTGGTGCGTGTACCCGTTTACAGAGAAGGAATTGGGATTTAGCGAATGAAAATTACGATTTTTGGTACCGGTTACGTTGGCCTGGTGACGGGCGCGTGTCTGGCTGATGTTGGCCACGAAGTCCTGTGTATGGATGTGGACGAAGGCAAGATCCAGCGCCTGAAGAACGGGCAGATTCCCATTTATGAGCCGGGACTTGAGAGTATCGTCAGTCACACGGTCGAGGCTGGCCGCCTTTCTTTCACCACGGATGTGGAAGAGGCCGTCGCTCATGGGGTTTTGCAGTTTATTGCCGTAGGTACGCCCCCGGACGAGGATGGCTCCGCCGACCTTCAGTACGTGACCGCTGTAGCCCGATCCATTGGTCAGCATATGGATGACTACAAGGTCGTTATCGACAAGTCCACGGTGCCGGTCGGCACGGCGGACAAGGTTCGGGCGGCAGTCCAGGCTGAGCTTGACCAGCGAAAACTGGACCTGGATTTCGACGTGGTGTCCAACCCTGAATTTCTCAAGGAAGGCGCTGCCATCCAGGACTTCATGAAGCCTGACCGGATTGTGGTGGGTACCGACAGTGAAAAGGCTGCGGAGTTGCTTCGGGAAGTCTACTACCCGTTCAACCGCTCCCATGACCGGATGATCTTCATGGATATCCGCTCGGCCGAGCTGACCAAATACGCGGCCAATGCCATGCTGGCCACCAAAATCAGCTTTATGAACGAAATTGCCAACCTGGCGGAGCGCCTGGGTGCGGACGTCGAGGCAGTGCGTCAGGGTATCGGCTCGGATCCCCGCATTGGCTACCACTTCATTTACCCAGGCTGCGGGTACGGTGGATCGTGTTTTCCCAAGGACGTTCAGGCCCTGGCGAGAACGGCAGGCGACATTGGCTATGAGGCGAAGCTTCTGAATGCAGTCGAAGCCGTAAACTATGCCCAGAAACATGTGCTCTTCGACAAGATCAGTCACTATTTCCAGGGTGATCTGAAAGGTAAGGTTGTCGCCCTCTGGGGGCTGGCGTTCAAGCCGAATACGGATGACATGCGAGAAGCGTCGTCCAGAACGCTTATGGAAAACCTCTGGAAAGCGGGTGCCAGTGTTCAGGCGTTTGACCCGGAAGCCATGGAAGAAACCCAGCGGATCTATGGAGATCGCGACGGGCTCGTCTTGTGTGGTACCAAGGAGCAGGCGCTCAAGGGCGCGGATGTTCTGGTCATTTGCACGGAGTGGAAGGAATTCCGTTCGCCGGACTTTGAGCTTATCGCAACTGCGCTCAATGAGCCTGTTGTCTTTGATGGTCGAAATCTCTATGAGCCGGAAATGCTCGACCGTCACGACCTGATCTATTACGCCATCGGTCGTGGTGCCAATCAGTTCAGCCCGGAGTGATGATGGCTGGCGCCGATTTTCATCTCCATGACAGGTTGGCTGCGGATACAATCAGTCTCGGCCGCAGCCAGCTTTGTGACATCCGGTTGATGAATGATCGTACCTGGGCATGGGTCATCCTGGTGCCGGCGGTGGCTGGCATCCGGGAAATCTATGAGCTTTCGGAGCAACAGCAGCAGCGGTTGCTCCGGGAGTCATCCCTTCTCAGTCGCGGCATGATGGATGTTTTTTCCGGCGACAAGATGAATGTGGCGGCGCTGGGCAACATGGTGCCTCAGCTTCATCTGCACCATATCGTGCGTCATGAGAACGATCCGGCCTGGCCGGGGCCGGTGTGGGGTAAGCAGGCGCCGGTGCCGTACGCGAGTGCTGAGCTGGATCGCGTACGGGGCCTGCTGGCGCCGATTGTGACCAAGCTTCAGTAGGTCAGGGCAGCGAGATCAGTTTGGTTTCTTTTGGGCCAGGGTCTGTGCGCCTGTCAGAATCATCCGCAGCTCGATCTTGAGCTTTTCTTTCAGTTCCTCTTTTTCTTTTGCCGTCGCATCCAGCGCTTCAGCACCCTGGTTGAAAACCAGGGTAACCATGGCTTCTGCAGCTGCCCGCGCATCGGAGAGAGGTCGATTGCGCTCATCGGCGACGCGGGTTAAATCAACGGTCAGTTCCGTCACAAAGTGATCGATTTCGGCTTTTATGGCTGTGCGGAAAGGTTTCGAGACCCCCGTGCGCTCACGCAGCATGAGTCTGAAAAGGTTCGCATTGTTGCCCAGATACTCCATAAAGGTATCAACTGACGTGGATATGACACTGCCATTTCTTGCGATGCGCTTGCGGGCCTGTCGCATCAGTTGCCGCAAGGCGACACCTCCCTCGTCAACCAGGGCAAGACCCAGCTCATCCAGTTCGGTGAAATGACGATAGAACGATGTCGGTGCAATACCGGCTTCTCGCGCGACTTCCCGCAGGCTTAGACTGCCAAATCCGCGGTCGGCACTGAGCTGGGCCAGTGCAGCGTCCATGAGTGCCCGTCGGGTGCGTAATTTTTGTTCGGCTCGGGACGACAAAGTGGAACTCCGTTAACTGCTGTAAGGGGGCATTTTAGCCATCTGTCCGCAGTGAGTCACCTGCCCGCAAGGATGGGTAGAATCCCGCCTGATTTTCGGTGTCATTGTGTTTATAATGGGCCGCTTTTCCAGTAGGTGGTCGCCTTATTCTGCGGCCACGGCATTTTTCGAAGAGCAGGCCGCCGTCAATCTTTGCCTGCTAGAAACCAAGTACATATCAGACATAACGGGAACCGGTATGCGCAGTCATTATTGCGGTGGGATCAACGAATCCCACATCGATCAAGAAGTCACTCTTTGCGGATGGGTTCATCGCCGCCGCGATCATGGTGGCGTTATTTTCCTTGATCTGCGGGATCGGGATGGCCTGTCACAGGTGGTCGTGGACCCAGATACCCCGGAAAGCTTTGCGCTGGCGGAGAAAGTTCGCAGTGAGTTCGTGGTCAAGGTCACCGGTCGGGTGCGTCGTCGTCCTGCCGGTACCGAGAACAACAACATGCCGACCGGTCAGGTTGAATTGTTGGGCAAAGAGCTGGAAATTCTGAATGCGGCCGCCACGCCTCCTTTCCCGCTGGATGAGCACGTGGATGTCGGTGAAGATGTTCGCCTGCGCTATCGCTTCGTCGACCTGCGTCGTCCGGAGATGATCAATCGCCTGCGCTTCCGCTCGCGGATCACCAGCTATATCCGTAACTACCTGGATGCCAATGGCTTCATGGATGTGGAAACCCCAATTCTTACCCGGGCCACGCCAGAAGGCGCACGTGACTACCTGGTTCCCAGCCGGACTCACCAGGGTTCTTTCTTTGCGCTGCCCCAGTCTCCCCAGCTCTTCAAGCAGTTGCTGATGGTGTCGGGCGTTGATCGTTACTACCAGATTGCCAAGTGCTTCCGTGACGAGGACCTGCGGGCGGATCGTCAGCCGGAGTTCACCCAGGTCGACATCGAGGCATCGTTCATCGATGAAGCCTCCCTGATGGCGCTGAACGAAGACATGATTCGTTCTCTGTTCAAGGACGTGCTTGAGGTTGATCTTCCGGAGTTCCCCCGCATGCCCTACGCCGAGGCTATGGAGCGTTTTGGTAGCGACAAGCCGGACCTGCGTATTCCGCTGGAGCTGGTGGACGTGGGCGACCTCGTTGAAAGTGTGGATTTCAAGGTGTTTGCGGGGCCCGCTATCGACCCGAAAGGTCGTGTTGCTGCACTGCGCGTGCCCAAGGGCGGCGACCTGACCCGTAAGCAGATCGATGACTACACCAAATTCGTTGGCATCTACGGTGCCAAGGGGCTGGCTTATATCAAGGTCAATGACCTGTCGGCCGGTGTGGAAGGTCTGCAGTCTCCGATCGTCAAGTTCCTGGGCGATGACATTGCCATGGCGATCATGGAGCGTGTCGGTGCTGAGGACGGTGACATCGTGTTCTTCGGCGCGGATAAGGCTACGGTGGTTAATGAGGCGCTGGGTGCGCTTCGTGTGAAGCTGGGCCACGATCTCGGCATGCTCACCAGCGAGTGGGCACCGTTGTGGGTCGTGGACTTCCCGATGTTTGAAGAGACGCCGGATGGCGGCCTGACCGCTATCCACCATCCGTTTACCGCGCCTTCCTGCACGCCGGAAGAGCTGGAGGCGAACCCGGCTGGCTCTCTGTCCCGCGCCTACGACATGGTGCTGAACGGCACCGAGTTGGGCGGTGGCTCCATTCGTATCCACGACGAAACCATGCAGGAAACGGTGTTCCGTATCCTCGGCATTGGTGACGAAGAAGCCCGGGAGAAGTTTGGCTTCCTGCTGGACGCGCTCAAGTTCGGATGCCCGCCCCACGGTGGACTGGCCTTTGGTCTGGATCGTCTGGTGATGCTGATGACCGGTTCCAGCTCGATCCGGGACGTGATTGCTTTCCCGAAAACCCAGAGCGCCACATGCCTGATGACTCAGGCGCCGGGTGAAGTCGATGAAAAGCAGTTGCGTGAGCTGAATATCCGCCTGCGCAAGTCTGCCAAGCAGGCTGAAGGCAACAAGGCTGACGGCGAGTAAGTTCGGAAAGTGGTAATAGGCCGGGGTGTTTTTACACCCCGGCTCTACGAAGATGGAGGCGTTTCATGGCTGGTCACAGTAAATGGGCCAACATCAAACACCGCAAGGCAGCTCAGGATGCCAGGCGGGGCAAAATCTTCACAAAGATTATCCGGGAGCTGACCGTGGCCGCCCGGCAGGGTGGTGGCAACCCCGAAGACAATCCTCGTTTGCGGGCGGTGATCGATAAAGCGCTGAATGCAAACATGAAGAAAGACACCATCGAGCGTGCCGTCGAACGGGGTGCCGGTGGTGGCGACGACAGTGATTACGAAGAGCTGACGTACGAAGGGTATGGGCCCGGTGGGGTCGCCATATTCGTCGAGGCGATGACCGATAATAAAAACCGCACGGTGGCGGAAATCCGTCATGCCTTTAGCAAGATGGGGGGTAATCTTGGTACCGATGGCTCGGTTGCGTACCTGTTCACCAAGCAGGGGGTGATCAGTTACGGTCCGGATGTATCGGAAGACGCTCTGATGGAGGCGGCTCTCAGTGCCGGAGCTGAGGATCTGGCGGAACAGGGTGATGGTTCCTTTGAAATCGTTACCACGCCTGATCGATATATGGACGTGAAAGATGCCCTGGTCGAGTCCGGCTTCAAGCCAGATAACGCTGAGGTTACCTGGGTCCCGGCAACCCGGGTCGAGCTTGATCAGGATGGCTCTGAAGCCAACCTCCGGTTGATCGATATGCTCGAGGATCTGGATGACGTTCAAAGTGTCTACCACAACGCCGACATATCTGCCGATATCATGGAGTCACTTTAACGTGGCTGGGGAAGCAGTTTGGCCATTATTTTGGGCGTAGATCCCGGATCTCGAATTACCGGCTACGGCGTTATCCGCGCGGAGGGCCGGCGCATTGAATACATCGACAGTGGGTGTATTCGTGTCGGTGACAAGAACATGGCAGAGCGGCTCCAGGCTATTTTCCACAGTCTCGCCACGCTGATTGGAGAATATCGTCCCGACCAGTTTGCCATTGAGCAGGTATTCATGGCCCGGAATCCGGACTCTGCCCTCAAGCTGGGGCAGGCACGGGGGGCGGCCATAGTCAGTGCTGCTAACAGTGGATTGCCCGTTCATGAATACTCTGCCCGTCAGGTAAAGCAAGCGGTTGTGGGTAAGGGTGGGGCAGACAAGTCCCAGGTCCAGCACATGGTGCAGGCGCTATTGGGGCTGTCTAGAAAGCCCCAGGCGGATGCCGCCGATGCGTTGGCCATCGCGCTGTGTCATGCCCATATGAGTGCAGGAATCCTGCGAGTGGCCGGAGGCGAAGGCCGGGCGCGGGGTGGGCGAGTAAGACAACAATAAACCGCTCTGAAGAGCGACAGGAGATTCCCGTTGATCGGTCGTATTCGAGGAATTCTGGTAGAAAAAACACCTGGTCAGGCCCTGGTGGAGTGTTCCGGGCTGGGTTACGAAGTTGATATTCCCTACACCACCTTCTTTCACCTTCCTGACACTGGGCAGGAAGTCACGCTCCATACACACTTTGCCGTTCGCGAAGATGCGCAGAGTCTGTTTGGCTTCGCATCGCGACTGGATCGCGACCTCTTCCGGCTGCTGATCAAGGTCAATGGCGTCGGCCCGAAGCTGGCTGCGGGCATTCTGTCCGGGCTGGACGCCGATCAATTCATTCGTTGCGTGGAAGCACGGGACGTCAACGCGCTGGTCAAGTTGCCCGGAGTGGGCAAGAAAACGGCGGAGCGGCTTCTGATCGATATGGCGGATCGCATCAAGCAGCTTGAAGGACAGTTTGTGCCGTCCGCCGCGGGCGGTTTGCTTCCGGAAGGTGCTGTTAAGCCGGTTACTGGGTCGGTATCGGATGCCCGCGATGAAGCTGAATCGGCTCTGATTGCTCTGGGCTACAAGCCTCAGGAGGCTGCCAAGGCAATCACGCGCGTTGCGGAGGAGGGCATGTCTAGTGAAGATCTGATTCGCCTGGCACTCCGGAGCATGATTCCCACCAAGTAATCGTTTCTTGCTATGTCGCCTCTATGGTGCCAAACCTGTATAGAGCGTAACGTGACACCGGATGGACGGTTTGTACAATTGTCACAATAGGTTATCGTTCAGGTAAGCGCGAAAGCGGCGATTTTTGTTTTTATTCACTCGGGCAATCTCATGATCGAATCCGACCGACTGATTTCAGCGCAGGCCGGTGATTACGAAGCAGTACAGGATCGGGCGATTCGGCCCACTCTCCTGAACGAATACGTCGGACAGCCGACGGTGCGCGAACAGATGGATATTTTTATCTCTGCCGCTCGCACCCGTCAGGAAGCACTGGATCACGTGCTCATATTCGGTCCGCCGGGGCTGGGTAAAACCACCCTGGCGAACATCATTGCCAACGAAATGGGTGTGGCCATCAAGACCACGTCCGGGCCGGTGCTGGAGAAGGCCGGCGATCTTGCGGCCATGCTGACCAATCTCGAGGAAGGCGACGTCCTGTTTATCGACGAGATCCACCGGCTTAACGCGGCTGTAGAGGAAGTGTTGTATCCGGCCATGGAGGATTACCAGCTGGATATCATGATCGGTGAAGGGCCTGCTGCCCGTTCGATCAAGCTGGATCTGCCGCCCTTTACGCTGGTGGGAGCTACCACCCGGGCCGGCTTGCTGACGTCGCCTCTTCGGGATCGCTTTGGCATTGTTCAGCGGCTCGAATTCTACAATACCGCTGATCTGACCCATATCATCGAGCGTTCCGGGCGTTTGAGTTCCGTGGATATTGACCAGGCCGGTGCGTTCGAGATAGCGCGTCGTTCCCGAGGTACACCCCGAATTGCCAATCGACTGTTGCGGCGGGTCAGAGACTTTGCCGAGGTGCGAGCTGACGGGCACATTGGTGCCGAGGTGGCAGATCAGGCGTTGAACATGCTGAAAGTGGACAACGAAGGTTTCGATCACATGGATCGTCGCCTGTTGCTGGCCATGATTGAAAAGTTTGATGGCGGTCCCGTGGGCGTTGACAGCCTGGCCGCTGCCATCAGCGAGGAGCGGGGAACGATTGAAGACGTTCTGGAGCCATTCCTGATTCAGCAGGGATTCATGGTCCGAACTCCTCGTGGGCGGATGGTGACCTCCAGTGCGTACCAGCACTTTGGGGTTGTGCCGCCGAAATCTGGTTCGGGGGGCGAGCCTTTTGGTTGAAGAGGGTGTGACCAACGTCTTTGAGTTGCCTCTGCGTGTCTATATAGAAGACACCGACGCAGGAGGTATTGTGTTTCATGCCAAGTACCTGCATTACATGGAACGCGCAAGAACCGAATGGGTTCGTAGTTGTGGAGTCGGGCTGCGGGCAGGGCTGGCAGAGAACATCAGCTATGTGGTCAGTCAGATGAATATTCGTTATGCCAGGCCCGCACGACTGGATGACCAGTTGCTGGTCACGTCTGAGCCCGTGGGTTATGGGCGGGCCTGGATGGATCTGCGCCAGGAAGTCCTGATGGCGGAAGACAGGCAGCTGCTTTGCGCGGCCGATGTACGGGTGGCCTGTGTGGCGCTGGACACGGGTAGGCCCCGGCGCTTTCCTGAAAGTATGCAGCACATGCTGAAAAAACACATTCAGATCGAACAATAAGCCAGGAGCAGAAGGTGGAATCGGAAGTTTCAGTCTGGTATCTCATTGCCAACGCCGGCGTACTGGTGCAGCTCGTTATGTTGCTGCTCGCGCTGGCATCAATCATTTCCTGGGCGCTCATTTTTCAGCGCATCAAGGTATTCCGTCAGGCCAAGCAGTCACAGTATGAGTTTGAAGAGCGGTTCTGGTCCGGTATGGATTTGGGCCAGTTGTACCGGGAGGTCAGTGCCGAACCGACCCCGTTCTCTGGTATGGAATCCGTGTTTCGTGCGGGATTCAAGGAGTTTTCCCGGCTTCGCCAGCAGAGCCGTGATCCGGATGCCGTGATGGAAGGCGCGCAACGGGCTATGCGCGTGGCGTTCTCCCGGGAACAGGAGCGTTTGGAAACTCACCTTCCGTTTTTAGCAACCGTTGGTTCAACCAGCCCCTATGTTGGGCTGTTCGGCACCGTCTGGGGCATCATGAATTCGTTTCGTGGTCTCGCCCAGGTTCAGCAGGCGACACTGGCGACCGTTGCGCCCGGTATCTCGGAGGCGTTGATTGCGACTGCAATGGGCCTGTTTGCCGCGATCCCCGCGGTCATTGCCTACAACCGTTTCTCGGCCATGGCCGATGCGCTGCTCAAGAACTACGAAACCTTCGCGGAAGAGTTTTCCAGCATTTTGCATCGCCGGGTCCACAGTAGCGATGCAAGCGGTGTATAAGTGATTGATTCCGATATGTTCCCCGAGGTGACGCGATGAAAGGCATGGGAATGATGCCGCAGCATCGGCGCAAACCGATGTCGGAGATTAACGTCGTACCCTATATCGACGTGATGCTGGTGCTCCTGATTATCTTCATGGTGACGGCGCCCATGTTGACCCAGGGCGTGAAGGTGGAGTTGCCTGAAACAACCTCTGAGCCAATCCAGGCCGACAAAGATGTCGAGTCCATTGTGGTGTCTGTTGATACCAATGGGGCGTATTACATGGAAATCGGGGACCAGGGCAGTGACCCGATGTCGTTACCGGAAATCCGCGAGCAAATCACGAAAATCCTGTCCCAGCGCGCCAACAGTGAGGTCTTGGTGCGTGGAGACGAGCATGTGGAATACGGGGTTGTGGTTCGGCTCATGGCTGAATTACAGGCGGCAGGTGCTTCGAGTGTGGGGCTGATTACCGAAGCTCCCGCCATGGACAAGTGATGCAGGCGCAGACAGGAACGTTGTGATAGGCCACGAACGCGAAGACATCAGCACGGGGCATGCGCCATGGAAATCGCCGATAGCGTTTTCGGTCGGGCTTCATGCGCTCATTATAGGTGTAGCTCTGGCCGGGTGGTCCTGGACCAGCCCTGAACAGGAGCCGCCGCCCCGGAGTATTTCCGCGCGCCTGATTACTCAGCAGCAACCAATTCCCAGCGAGATTGTGGAACCTGTGGAGCAGGTTGATCGTGAGCAGGAACACAAGCTTGAAGAGCAAAAGCGCCGGGATGAGCAGAAGCGTCAGGAAGAAGCCCGTCGACAAGCCGAGGCTGAGAAAAAGCGACAGGAAGAAGCCGCCCGCAAGGAGGCTGAACGTAAAAAACAGGAAGCTGAGCGTCGAAAGCGCGAGGAAGAGGCTGCGCGGGCCAAAGAGGCCGCGCGGCTAAAGGCCGAAGCGGAAGCCAAGGAGCGGGAACGTCGAAAGGCCGAGGAAGAAAAACGCAAAGAAGAGGCTCGCCGTAAAGCCGAGGAAGAAAAGCGGCGCCAGGAAGAGCAGCGGCGTCGCGAAGAAGAGGCTCGGCGAAAGGAAGCGGAACGAAAGCGCGAGGAAGCAGAACGTCGGCTGAAAGAACAGCAGTTGGAAGCATTGGCGGAGCAAGCCCGGAAGGCTGAGGAAGCCGAGGCTCGTCGACAGGCAGAGGCAGCAGCGGCACGAGCCAAAGAGGCGCAGATGCTGACCGAGGCCGAGAAATACCGGGCCCTGATTTATGAGAGGGTCAGGCGCGAGTGGTACAAGCCATCCTCGGCCACAGAGGGGCTGAAGACCACTCTGAGCATTACGCTGTTGCCAACAGGCGAGTTGGCTAACGTGCGGATGGTTGGCAGCAGCGGAAATGCTGCTTTTGATAATACGGCATTGAGCGCGGCCCGCGCTGTTGGGCGATATCCGGTCCCTGATGATCGGCAGACATTTGAACAATATTTTCGTCAGTTCACCCTGGAATTCACCCCGGGCGGATTGCAATAAGGAACGGACGGCTCTATGAGACAACGGATCTGGAAAGCATCGTTACGCGGCATCGCTACTGTCGCATGCCTGATCCTGCTGGGCGCCAGCGTGGCTCGGGCGGAACTGGTCATTCGTATCACCGAAGGGGCTGACGCCGCGATTCCGATTGCGGTGGTGCCATTTGCAGAAAGCAGCGCTTTTCCGCCGGGCGATAAAGTCAGCAGCATCGTTCAGGACGATCTCGCCATGAGTGGCGAATTCAAGCCATTGGCGCCGTCCCAGATGCTCAGCCTGCCGTCCAAGCGTGCCGAGGTGTTTTTCCGGGACTGGCGTTTGCTTGGCCAACGCTATGTTCTGGTGGGTGAACTCACCCGCCAGGCCGATCGGGTGAATGCCCGATACGAATTGTTCGATGTGAGTACCGAGGAACGCCTGCTGGGCCGCACGAGTTCAGCCTCCCTGTCCAACATCCGTTCCCTGGCTCATGCCATCAGCGACCAGGTATACCAGGCGATCACCGGCGTACCCGGTGCTTTTTCCACCAAGTTGGCGTATATCACGCTTGAATCGATTAATGGGCAGCCCCGGTATCGCTTGCAAGTGAGCGATGTCGACGGCAAGCGGGCGTCTGTCCGCCTCGAGAGCCGGGAGCCGATTCTGTCACCGGCCTGGTCGCCGGACGGCAAGAAGCTGGCCTATGTATCCTTTGAGACCGGTAAGCCGGCGATCTTTGTCCACGAACTGGCGACTGGCCAGCGTACCCGTATTGCCGACTTTCCGGGTCTTAATTCAGCCCCGGCCTGGTCCGATGACGGGCGTTCGCTGCTGATGACACTGTCAAAGGATGGCAACGCGGAAATCTACCGAATGGATCTGGCCAGCCGGCAGCTGTCCAAGGTAACCAATCATTGGGCCATTGACACCGAGCCCAGCTGGGATGCCAGCGGCAGGGGAATGTTTTTCACCTCAGACCGTTCCGGTGGCCCGCAGATTTACTACATGGAGCGTCTTGATGCTGCGCCCAGACGTATCACTTTTGGTAGTCGCTATAACGCTCGTCCACGGCCGGACAGTAGCGGACGATACGTGTACTATGTTCACCAACGTGACAGGGCGTTCCATATTGCACGAACCAATTTAGAAACTGGTGAGGAGACCGTTCTGACCAGAACAGAATCCGACGAATCCCCAAGCGTTTCCCCGAACGGACGTATGCTGATCTACGCCACAAAGCAAGGTGGTAGCAGCGTGCTCACCGTTATTTCTGCGGACGGCGGTGCAGCTTACAGCTTGCCCGCGTCGGAGGGCGATGTGCGTGAGCCCGCGTGGGGGCCGCTGGTGCGGTAGCAGGCCGAAAACGTCTGCCAATTGATTCATTCATAAAGTTAACCAACCGAAAGGAAAGCACTATGAAGTTGTCAGCCCAATCAAAGGCTTTTGCAGTTATGTTGTCTGTCGGCCTCTTCGCCGGATGTAGCTCCACTGGTGACACAGCTGATGGAGGTGAGTACGGCTCTGACGTGGCGGCAATTGATCAGGATGGCGGCGCTACCGTATACGGTGGCGGCGAGGATGGCGGCATTTCTTCTTCCGCGATGACCGAAGAAGAGCGCCTGGCTGCCGAGCAGCAGGCCCAGCAGGAAGCGCTGCGTGAAATTACCACATTCTACTTCGACTTCGACACGGCTGAAATCAAGCCGGAAGCTCGTGATGTTCTGGTGGCCCATGCCCGTTTCCTGGCATCCAACCCGGGTCAGCAGGTTCGTCTGGAAGGCCACGCGGATGAGCGCGGCACCAAGGAATACAACCTGGCACTGGGTGAGCGTCGTGCCAACGCGGTTCAGCGTTTCCTGATCGTGAACGGCGCTTCGCGTGGCCAGATCGAAACCGTCAGCTATGGTGAAGAAAAGCCAGCTGTTATGGGTTCCAGCGAAAGTTCCTGGGCTCAGAACCGTCGTGTGGAGCTGGTGTTTGAATAAGATCTCCTGATGACAGGTATGTCCATGAGAAAGACGCTCATGGCGACAGTGGTACTCCCGTTTGCCCTGGGGCAGACGGGAGTGGCTCTGGCGCAATCTACTCCCTCTTTTCAGAGCGGCAACTCGGCGGCCCAGGGTAATGCGGTCAACAATCAGGGTTCTGCCGAACTGTTCTACATGATTCAGCAGCTGCAGGAAGAGGTTCGTCGGCTACGAGGTGAAGTCGAGGAGCAGCGGTACCAGATTGACCGTCTGCAAAAGCAGGGGCGGGATCGATATATCGACCTGGACCAGCGAATCCTGAGCTTGTCAGAGAAACTCGCGGAGCAGCCATCTGCGCCGGCATCGGCCGGTTCGTCAGCAGGCTCTGGAGCACCGGTGATCGAAGCCAGGGAATACCGGCAGCCTGATGCGGAAGAGCGTGAGGCCTATGCTGAGATTCAGGATTTGATCCGGAACCATAAAAACTACGATGAGGCCATCACGCAGATTTACGGGTTCATCGATACTTATCCAGAAGGCGATTTAACCGTAAACGCCTATTATTGGCTGGGTGAGGTTTACCTGGTGAAACCGCAGCTCGAACAGGCCAAGCAAGCATTTACCATCGTCGCGACGCGCTACCCGGATCACAGGAAAGCTCCCGATGCTCTTTACAAGCTCGGTGTGACCCTGGACAAACTGGGAGAGGCAGAGCAGGCCAGAGTGCGGATGCAGACTGTGATAGACAGTTATCCGGATAGCAGTGCGGCCGATTTGGCTCGGAAATTCCTTGGCGCTGAGGCAGGCTGAGCCGTCGTGAAAAAAATGTTGAGAAACTTTCGAAATGGGGGTTGATCAACACAAAAAAATCATTACTATATGCGCCTCGCTTGGGTCGTTAGCTCAGTTGGTAGAGCAGTTGGCTTTTAACCAATTGGTCGATGGTTCGAATCCATCACGACCCACCATATTTAAGTCTGGAAGCGATACCCCGTGTTCGCTTTCGGTCAGATCAGGATGAGCACTGGTCACCGTTTACGGGTCGTTAGCTCAGTTGGTAGAGCAGTTGGCTTTTAACCAATTGGTCGATGGTTCGAATCCATCACGACCCACCAATACCGGATCTCTCCAATTTTAGAGATCCGTTGAAAAAAGAGCCTCCGGGCTCTTTTTTTTTGCGTATAAGTTCCCAAGTAGGTTTTTAGGTGCCCCGTGAATGTTTCCATTGCGGGGTTGAGTGATTCATGAAAACCGGGCCTGAAATGGTATAATCCGGCAATAGTGAACAACACAGAGACGCAGTAATGACACAAGCCGAAGACCGCATTCTAGTCCAGGAGCATCTCGCCCACGCAGCGGAGCCAAAGCCGCTGAGTGCTGACGAGAAGGCGGAGCTTATTGCGAAGATAAAAGCCGCGCTGAAAGAAAAGGACGCGGTTCTGGTTGCGCATTACTACACAGATCCCGAGCTACAGCAGCTGGCTGAGGAAACCGGCGGCTGCGTCGCTGACTCCCTGGAAATGGCCCGCTTTGGAAACGAGCATCCCGCTTCTACCGTGGTCGTCGCGGGCGTTCGCTTTATGGGTGAGACCGCGAAGATCCTGAATCCTGAAAAAACCGTACTGATGCCGACACTGGAGGCGACCTGTTCCCTCGACGTAGGCTGTCCTGCGGATGAGTTTTCAGAATTCTGCGATCAGCACCCGGATCGGACCGTGGTGGTGTATGCCAACACCTCGGCTGCTGTGAAGGCGCGGGCTGACTGGGTGGTAACGTCAAGTTGTGCTCAGGCTATTGTTGAGTGCCTCGATGCGCGCGGTGAGAAGATTCTGTGGGCTCCTGACAAGCATCTTGGTCATTACGTTCAGAAGACAACCGGTGCCGACATGCTGTTGTGGGATGGCTCCTGCATTGTCCACGAGGAGTTCAAGTATCGTGGGCTTGAGGATCTGAAAGCCTTGTATCCTGACGCGGCGGTCCTGGTTCATCCCGAATCGCCTGACGCGGTTGTGGAAATGGCGGATGTGGTTGGTTCTACGTCCCAGCTCATTCACGCCGTTCAGACACTTCCCAATGACAAGTTCATTGTCGCGACCGATAACGGCATTTTCTACAAGATGCAGCAGTTGGCGCCCAACAAGACCCTGCTGGAGGCTCCGACCGCTGGAAATGGTGCCACGTGTCGCAGCTGTGCTCATTGCCCGTGGATGGCCATGAATGGTCTCGAGAACCTCCTGCACGTTCTGGAAACGGGCGATCAGGAAGTTTTTGTGGATGACTCGCTTCGCGAACGGGCGCTCAGGCCCCTGCGGCGCATGCTGGATTTCACGGCCAACATGAATCTTAAGGCCGCTGGCAACGCCTGAGGCTGCTAACCGCTTCGATTGGCGTTCAGGCGTCGGGTAATGTCGGCCAGCCTCTCAGTGACGATTTGCCGCTCAGGAGAGCCGGCTGGAAGTTTTTCCTGGGCCTGTCTCAGTTGTCGTTGAGCGGACTCCAGATCCCCCATCAGCGCTTCGTATTCGGCTCGCGCCCGGTGAACCCCCACCACGTTGCGAGCCATACCCTCCGCATCGGCGAGTTTCAGCCACAGGTGTTCCTGGCCTGGTAAATCCCGGGTCAGGCTCTGGAGCAGTCGGGCGGCTTGTTTGCCGCTTCCGTCTGCGAGTTCGGTCTCGGCCAGCTGGTAGGTGATCGGGTAGTTGCCAGGATTCCGGTCAAGCGCGCTTCGTAGCAGGGCCCTGGCTTCGGCCATTTTCTCTTCACTGAGCAGCGCTTCTGCCAGGGTTACTGTGTAGGTGATGCTCTCTGGTTGCTGTGTGAGCAGGTCCCTCAGAATCTCAATCGCTTTCCCAGCCTGGTTGTTGCGCTGATAGGCAACGGCGAGGCCGTAGCGAGCGACATCGTTCCGTGTTTCTGTAGTCTGTGCCAGGTAAGCCTCGAAGGTGTCCACCGCTAACTGTGGAGAGGATGCGTACCTTACCTGCAGGCGGCTGCGTATCAGGTGGTATTCCTGATCATCCCGGATGCGTTCTTCAGGATACTGTTCGGCCCTGTTGCGCGTGTCGGCTACCCGGCTCTGGCTCAGGGGGTGGGTCGACAGGTATTCGGGGATCTGGTTGCCCTGAAGCCGGTTTTCACGCATCAGGATTTCAAACATTTCGGGCATGCCCCGGGGGTCGAGGCCTGCATTGGCAAGAATCTCGAGCCCGACACGGTCGGCTTCCTGCTCATGCGCGCGGCTATAGGCCAACATGTTTTGAATTGCCAAGGCCTGGGAGCCGGCGATGGCGGCAATGCCGATGTCAGATTGCGTGGCGGCAGACAGTATGATGCCTGCAATCATGCCAGCCATGGCCAGTGGTGCGCTGGCTTCCTGTTGTTCCATCCGGCGCGCGAAGTGTCGCTGGCTCAGATGGGCAAGTTCGTGCGCAAGCACCGACGCAAACTGCTGCTCCGTTCCCGCGCTCAGGAACAGCCCCCCGTTGACGCCGACAATTCCTCCCGGCACGGCAAACGCATTGATCCCCGCATTGTCGATGAGTGTCAGGGTGAGGTCCCGGTTCTGAAGCGGGGCTGATGGCACCAGGCGGTATACTATGTTGGTCAGGTAGTCATACACCAGCGGGTCGGTGATTCTCGGTGTCGACCGTCGTATCGAGGTCATCACCTGCCGGCCGATATCGGATTCGAGCTTGTCCGAGATCAGTCCGCCACCAGCGCCGCCGATGGTGGGGAGCGGATTTTCCTGGGCCTTCGCGGCATCGAAAGGCAGAGTGAGCATGAGAGCCAGACTTGCCGCTGGCACCAGGCTGGATCGCAGGCTTTTCTTTCGGATCATGTACAGCAAAGCGTCCTCGGTTCCGGTGGCCCTAGTGACAGGAATAATTGACAAAAAGTTCGGTGTCGTCGATTAAAAACTATTGTAGTGAAATACATTACCACTCTCGGCATAATGCCTGCATGAATGTTTTTACACTGATATCAGGCAAGGTGTTTCCGTTTTATGGCTGATCGCACGTTGGATGCATCAGGGCTTCAGTGTCCGATGCCTCTGTTGAAAACCAAGTTGGAGCTCAACGCCATGGTCGCGGGAGAGGAGTTGGAGGTGGTTGCCACAGACTCCGGCTCGGCTCGCGACATCCCTGCGTTTATTGAGCTGTCCCGTCACTCTCTGGTGAGCAGCAGTGAGGGTGGGGGAAAGTACCGGTTTGTCATCAAGTGCGGCGGATAGGGCTTCGGAGACACATATGATTAACGTATTACGGGGTCTTGCTCACAAATATTTTTCGGATGAAGAGGCTGTCATCCTGTTCCTGATCCTGGTGATAGGAACGGTGTTTGTGATCTGGTTTGGCGCCATGCTGGCGCCAGCGATTGCCTCGCTCATCATCGCATTCATTCTTCAGGGGCTGGTGACCAAACTGATCAAGCTGGGTGTTCCCGAACTGGTCGCCATTCTCAGTGTTTTCTTTGTTTTCCTCGGAGTTCTGGTCGGATTCATTTTTGGCCTGCTGCCGCTTATCTGGACGCAGGTCAGTAATCTTGCTGGTGAAACTCCCCGAATCATTCGGGAAATGCAGTCCTATATGGAACTGCTTCCGGATGAGTATCCCCATCTGATTTCGGCCGAGGCGGTTAACACGGTCTATCAGCAGGTATCGACCGAGGTCGGTCACATGACCCAATGGTTGGTCTCGTTCTCGCTCTCCAGTATCCCGGATCTCGTAGCACTTTTGATCTACATGGTCCTGGTGCCGATCCTTGTGTTCTTCTTCCTGAAAGACCGGGAGGTACTGCTGGGCGCCGTCGGCAAACTGCTTCCCCAGCAACGACCCATGATGTTTCGGATCTGGCATGAGGTGAACCTTCAGTGTGCCAATTACGTCCGGGGTAAGGCGGTTGAAATCCTTATTGTCGGCATAGCGACGTATGTGGCGTTCAAGTTCCTTGGAATGCCCTATGCCGCGCTGTTGTCACTTTTGGTAGGGCTGAGTGTGGTGATTCCCTACATTGGCGCAGCGGTGGTAACCATACCGGTAGCGATGATCGCATTGTTTGCATTCGGCTGGGGGAGCCATTTTATCTGGGTGATGGTGGTTTATGGGGTGATTCAGGGGTTGGATGGTAACGTGCTGGTCCCGATCCTGTTTTCTGAGGTGAATAATCTTCACCCGGTAGCCATTATCGTGGCGGTTTTGTTTTTTGGTGGTATCTGGGGCTTGTGGGGGGTGTTCTTTGCCATTCCACTGGCGACTATGCTCAAGGCGGTGTTTGCTGCCTGGCCGGTGAAGGAATTTGTACCCCCACCGGAGCCAAAGCACTCATAACGGAGAGTCAGAGCGTCTTGGCGGCTTCCAGCACTTCGTCAGCATGGCCTTTTACTTTGACGCTACGCCAGACGTTTCGAAGCAAGCCGTCGCCGTCGATCAGGAAAGTGCTGCGGTCGATGCCGAGATACTCTTTGCCGTACAGTTTTTTGAGTTTGATGACATCAAACAGCTTGCAGAGAGTCTCGTCCTTGTCTGAAATCAGGTGGAATGGAAAGTCATGCTTGGCTCTGAAATTTTCATGGGCACGAAGTCCATCTCTGGAGGCACCCAGAATGTCAGTGTTAAGCTCGGCAAACGCATCCATTCGGTCCCGAAAGTCCTGGCCTTCGGTGGTACATCCGGGGGTGTTGTCTTTCGGGTAGAAATACAGGACCAAATTTTTGCCGCGGAAGTCGGACAGTCGAATCGTCTGGTTTCCTGTGGCCTGGGCTTCAAAGTCTGGTACGGGTTTTCCCAGTTCAACGGATGACATGACTTCTCCTTGAATTCCCTTGTGTCAGTTCGAGCCCAACATTACCATATCGCTTTTATTGAGACGGAGCTTTTATGATTACGGGTAGCCTTGTTGCACTGGTCACGCCCATGCATCCGAACGGTGAGATTCACTGGGAGGAGTTGGACAAACTGG
Source organism: Marinobacter sp. F4216 (assembly GCF_019931195.1). Classification (GTDB taxonomy): domain Bacteria; phylum Pseudomonadota; class Gammaproteobacteria; order Pseudomonadales; family Oleiphilaceae; genus Marinobacter; species Marinobacter suaedae. The sequence goes on from NZ_JAIOUO010000002.1 coordinate 652,367, forward strand.
TGGACTTTCATATCGAAAACGGCACCCATGGCATCGTGGCTGTGGGCACCACAGGTGAATCTGCAACCCTGGACCCTAAAGAACATTGTCAGACCATTGGCCACATCATAAAACGTGTCAATAAACGCATCCCGGTGATTGCCGGTACCGGTGGTAACAGTACCCGTGAGGCAATCGAGTTGACGACCGAGGCTCACAAGCTGGGTGCAGATGCCTGCTTGCTGGTTGTGCCGTACTACAACAAGCCAACCCAGGAAGGTTTGTACCAGCATTTCAAAGCCATTGCAGAGGCCGTTCCGGGCATCAGCCAGATGCTCTATAACGTGCCGGGGCGCACGGCCTGCGACATGCTCAACGAGACGGTGTTGCGTCTTGCTGATATCCCCAACATTGTTGGAATCAAGGACGCGACTGGCAATATTCCTCGTGGGATCGAGTTAATCGAGGCCCTCGACGGACGTCTTGCTGTCTACTCGGGCGACGATGCGACCGCTGCTGAACTGATGCTGGCCGGTGCCAAGGGTAATGTTTCCGTTACCGCCAATGTGGCACCGAGAGGCATGGCTGATCTGTGCGAAGCGGCGATCGCGGGTAATCGCGAAGAGACCGAGCGACTCAACGAGTTGCTGATGCCGCTGAACCGGAAGCTGTTCCTTGAGGCCAACCCGATTCCCGTTAAGTGGGCGCTTGGACGAATGGGGATGATAAGCGAAGGTATTCGTTTGCCTCTGACACCGCTCAGTGAAAAATTTCACAGTGAGGTGGAGGACGCGATGAGAGCCTCTGGCGCCCTCTGAGCTCACTGTACTAGCCCTTTATCTCCGGAGTAACTTGATGTCGGTTCTTTCTGGAACCCGTAACAACCTATTGTCGAAATCCCGGACACTGGCTTCCGGGATGCTGCTCACCAGTGTCGCACTTTCTGGTTGCGGTCTGATGGATGACCGCTCTGAACGCTACGTCGATGCCCGAGAACTGCCTCCTCTGGAAGTGCCTGAGGGGGCGGATTCATCCCGCATAAGTCAGGCAATGCCCATTCGGGATATCAATGTTGCCGATGCCAGCAAATTCTACCCCGCCGAAATTCCCGAGCCACCCGATATGACGTCGGAAATCCTTGAGGAAAATTATGTGGTGGAAGAGTTGGACGGGCAGGCCTGGCTGCTGGTGAATGACGTTCCCGGACGCCTGTGGCCGGCGACCAATGCCTACATGATTGACCGTGGGTTGGGTATTAGCGGTGATAACCCGAAGCAGGGGCTTATTCAGAGCGATCTGCTTAACTTCAGTAAGCGAGCCCGGGATCTGGCGGAATTGCCCGAAGAGGCTGTGCAGGAAGAGGCCAGGGTTGTACTGCAGGTCATGATGTCGCCCGGGGTGCGCCGTAAAACCACGGAAATTCAGGTACGCAAGCTGGAAGTTGGTGACGAGGCCGTGTTGAAGCCCTGGTCAGGGAATGAGGTGCCTTCGCCCGACGAATTGGCCTTCCAGAAGCGTCTGTTGGCAGATATGGCGGAGTTCCTGCAGGGCAGGGACGAACAGAAATCGTTTTCCCGGGCGGCTTCCGGGATTGTCAGCCAACCGCTGGTGAAACTTGTGTCGGAAGAGGATCAGGCGGTTGCCATCCGGCTGGACCTGGACTTTGGTCGGTCGTGGGCTGAGATCCGCCGGGCACTGACAGAGGCCGGTATTGCTGTGGTTGACCTGAACCGGAGCGAAGGCTGGTTCCACGTCGATTTTCGGACAGAAGAGGAGCGTGACTCTGGCTGGTTCGACTGGTTCGGAGACGACAGTCAGCCGCAACATACTCACACGTTGCGTCTTGAGGAATCGCCCGAGGTTGTCACCTTGACGGCTGAGCAGGAAGCGAGCTTCGACGGGGATCGAAACGCTTCGGATCTTCTGGGCGAACTGTTCGAATACCTTTACTAGATTCAGCTACTGCGTGCCCGTAACCAATTCGGAGCACTGGAGATTTCGATGGAAAAGCGCGAAGAGCTATACGCCGGCAAGGCCAAGTCTGTTTTCAAGACCGATGATCCGAACCTGTTCGTACTCGAATTCCGGGACGATACGTCTGCCTTTGACGGCGAAAAGAAAGAACAACTTCAACGGAAGGGCATGGTGAACAACAAGTTCAACGCCTTCATCATGGAAAAGCTGGAAGCGGCCGGGATCCCGACGCATTTCGAGGGTCTTCTTTCGGACACCGAATCCCTGGTCAAGAACCTGGATATGATCCCCGTCGAGTGTGTAGTGCGGAATGTCTCGGCAGGCAGCCTTTGCCGTCGACTGGGGGTGGAGGAAGGTAAAGAGCTGACGCCTCCTACGTTCGAACTGTTCCTCAAGAATGATGCACTGCATGACCCGATGGTGAATGAATCTCTGGCGGTCAGTTTTGGCTGGGCGAGCGCCGATGAACTCGCTCGTATGAAGGAATTGACCTACAAAGTGAACGACGTGCTCAAGGCCCTGTTTGATGAGGCTGGCATGTTGCTGGTGGATTACAAACTGGAGTTTGGCCGCAGCAATGGCGCCGTTGTGCTTGGGGATGAATTCAGCCCGGATGGCTGTCGGATTTGGGACAAGGAAACCAGGAAGAAAATGGACAAGGATCGTTTTCGCCAGGGATTGGGAGAAGTCATTGAAACCTACGAGGAAGTCGGAGGCCGTCTGGGCATTCAATTCGACTGATCCTCAGTCCAAATAAAAAGCGAAAAGGGTGTGCTATGCGTAAGTTGATGGTAGTGGCGGCAGGAACTGCTCTCCTGGCGCCTCATCAGGTCCATGCGGACGTTGTCGGACTTGGCGCAAATGTAAGCTACTGGGATTCTGGTCTTTCGGGTCAGGCTGCCAGTGGTAACGATCTGGTTGATGTCGAAAATGATCTCAACCTTGAGAGTGATTCCAACGCAAATACCTCTCTGTACCTGGAACATCCAATTCCTGTTCTGCCTAACGTGCGGCTGAACTACACTTTGGTACAGCTTGATGGGCGTGGCAGCCTGAGCTCCAATTTTGATGGTATCGATATCGGAGTCGGTGGTGCTGACGTCAGGTCCGAGCTTGATCTCGAGCAGTTGGATCTGACGTTGTATTACGAGGTCCTGGACAACTGGGTGAACCTTGATCTTGGTATTACTGCGCGGGACCTGTCAGGTGAGTTGATCGTTCAGCAGGTGGCTGGCGCAAGTGTCAGTGAAACCAAGGTGGATGCGGTCGTACCCATGGGTTACCTTGCAGGACGTTTTGAACTGCCGTTGACCGGTGTTTCTGTTGGTGCAGAGGGCAACTTCATCAGCTTCGACGGCGACTCGGTGCATGATTTCAACGCCTATGGTCAGTACGAAATCTCGGTGCTTCAGTTGAGAGCCGGCTACCGCCAGATGGCAATCGACTATGAAGACGACAGCGACAGGCTGGACGTGGAGCTGGACGGGCCGTTTATCAGCGCCGGTGTAGCTTTCTAAGGAGAGGAAAACGGTGAAGATTCTCGTTACTGGAACAGCGGGATTTATTGGCTCACACCTGGCACACCGGTTGCTCGACCGGGGTGACGAGGTGATCGGTGTCGATAACGTCAACGATTATTACGATGTTAGCCTGAAAGAGGCTCGACTGGCGCGTCTGACATGCCGGTCGGGTTTCACCGAGGTACGGCAGGATGTGGCGGATCGAAGTGCCATGGAAGCCCTGTTTGTGGAACACAAGCCGGAGCGGGTGGTGCATCTCGCTGCCCAGGCCGGTGTCCGCTACTCCCTCGAGAATCCTCACGCTTATATTGACGCCAACCTTGTGGGGTTCATGAATATCCTGGAAGGTTGTCGTCACCATGATGTCAAGCATCTGGTGTATGCGTCGAGCAGCTCCGTATACGGTGCCAACGAGGCCATGCCTTTTTCGGTGCATGACAACGTGGATCACCCGCTCAGTCTCTATGCCGCGTCCAAGAAGGCCAATGAGTTGATGGCGCACACGTACAGCCATCTCTACAACCTGCCCACCACTGGCCTGCGCTTCTTTACAGTGTACGGTCCCTGGGGACGGCCTGACATGGCCCTGTTCATCTTCACCAAGAAGATTCTTGCCGGTGAGCCCATTGACGTGTTCAACCACGGCCACCACAAGCGGGATTTCACCTATATCGACGATATCGTGGAAGGGGTGATCCGAACGCTGGATCATGTCGCTGAGCCCAACGCAGAGTGGTCTGGTGAAACACCGGATCCGGGCACCTCAAAGGCGCCTTACCGGCTTTACAACATTGGCAGCAACAATCCGGTCGAACTGTCCCGTTTTATCGAGATTATTGAGGAGCGAGTCGGCAAGAGGGCCGAGAAAAACCTTTTGCCGATGCAGCCGGGCGATGTGCCGGCTACTTACGCCAATGTCGATGACCTGATCTCTGACGTGGGCTACAAGCCCGACACATCGGTTGAAGAAGGCATTGCGAAGTTCGTCGACTGGTATCGTGACTTCTACCAAGTTTAACTCCTCTGGAGCTTGTCCTCAAGCGTCGTTGGAGCTGCCGATATCACCGGGTAGTTCCAGCGTCATCCGCCTTCTTGTCAACGGGCAATCGAACTCCAGAAAGCGTGCGGTCAGTTGCAAAGAGCAGCTGGCCGGCTTGCCATACAGGCGGTCGCCAATAATTGGATGGCCAAGGTGGGCGAGGTGCTTTCTGATCTGGTGTTTTCTGCCTGTTTCAATATCCACGCTGACCAGCGTCGAGTGATCTGGCTCGCTGTATGAGAGCGTGTTGATAACACTGATCGCTTCCTTGCCATCGATGGGCTGTTTGACCCGAAGATTCTCGGCGTCGAGTTTACCGATCACCTGAGCCTCATATCGCTTGGTCATCTGCCGGCCAGAAAAGAGCTGGGACAGGGCACCGGCAGCTTTTGTGTCATGGGCAATGAGCATCAACCCGGCAGCGTCGGCGTCCAGTCGGTGGATCAGGTGGCAGTCTCGCTGGAGTTCTTGTTCTGCCCATCTAAGCAGGCTGCAATGGTCCCCCCATTGTGAGCCCTGGGACAGCATGCCGTGGGGCTTGAACCATGCCGAATAGCGCTTGAAGTCGGCAATGAGCTGTGCCGGTGGAGGGGTTCTTGCTAGAACCGTGTCATCGTAGTACAGCTCCAGCCGTGTCCCGGTTTTCACCTCGCGCTTGGCCTTGCGCAGACGAACCCGCTTGCCTTTCTGTGTCCACCAACAGGCGCCTTTGGCCATGGCGTCCTTGATGCGCTGCTTGGGGAGGTCGGAGGCTTCGCTGAGTGCGTCGACGGCTGTCTGAGGGCGCTCTGCGGTGAGGTCGATGATTGTTCTCATAGGCAGGTTCCGGAAAATGGCCGGACATAAAAAAAGCCAGTTCCTACGTCTTCCGTAAGTAACTGACTTTAATTCAGGGATTGGTAGGACCACCCAGATTCGAACTGGGGACCTCTACCATGTCAAGGTAGCGCTCTAACCAACTGAGCTATGGTCCTATCCCGTAACGGGGACGCACTATACTGATTCTCCATTTTTCGGTCAACAAATTTTTTGGGCTGGTACTTGTGTGCCATGGCTGTACGTGTCACTCCGTGCTCAGACGTTGGTAAAACCGGGATTTGGTGCCCCGGCAGCTGGTCTCATATTCGTCTGGCGCTTTCATGGGTTCCCTGTTATGGAGGCGGGTGAGGTTACATTTGTTCTGGAATTCAGTATCTTGTGGTACTGAGGTTGGGTGAGTCACTGGGCCTTCCCGAATTCAGAACTCCTGCACACAGTGAGACGTCAGTTATGCGGTATCTGCAAACGTTCAATCGTCGCCTTCGCCAGGTTCGGGAAACTGGCCGGCTCTCCCATTGGGATGTGGCGCAATTGTGCGGCGTAGACGAGGCGCGGGTGAAAAGCTGGGAGGCCTCGGACGCCCGGCAGAGAAGTTATCCAGGCGTGACGGAGTTGCTGGATTTTTGCATCAAGACAGAAACGCCGCTGGAGGAGTTGCTGGACCTGGAAGAGCCGGGCGGAGATGGTCAGCTTGAGCTGCCCGGTCTGGCATTCAGCAACAGTGACGACCTGTTTGAGGCACTCAAGGAGCTAGAACAGGAGATCAAGCGGGTTCAGCTGACGGATGAAGAGTACGATCTGGTGCGCCGGTTCCGTCATGCTTCCAACAAGAGCCGGCGCCAAGTAATGCAGGCACTGGGGCGCTAGGCGCGCCCTCAGGAATTATTTTCCTTTCTTGTACACGTTCTCGTAAACGTAGTTCGTGGCCTCCACAAAACCATCGATACTTCCGCAGTCAAACCGACGTCCTTTGAACTGATACGCCAGTACGCAGCCATTCTGCGCCTGATGGAGCAGAGCGTCGGTAATCTGTACTTCGCCGTTCTTGCCGGGCGGGGTCTGTTCGATGATTTCGAAAATGTCCGGAGTCAGGATGTAGCGGCCAATGATGGCGAGGTTGCTGGGAGCGTCTTCGGGTGCTGGTTTTTCGACCATGTCGGTAATGCGGTAGAGACCGTCCTTCATCGGCTCACCGGCAATCACACCGTATTTGTGGGTCTCGTCTTCGGGAACTTCTTCGATCGCCACGATGGAGCAGCGGAACTGGTTGTAGAGCTTGACCATCTGGGCCAGGACGCCGTCATCCCCCTCAGGTCCCATGCAGAAGTCGTCTGCCAGTACCACGGCGAAGGGGTTGTCCCCGATCAGGTTGCGCCCGGTGAGGATTGCATGCCCCAGGCCTTTCATTTCGTTCTGCCGGGTGAAGGCAAACGAACTGTGGTTGATCAGATCGCGAATGGAGGTCAGGAGGTCTTCTTTGCCCGAGCCAGCAATCTGGTGCTCCAGCTCGTAGCTGATGTCGAAGTGGTCCTCAATTGCCCGCTTGCCGCGGCCGGTCACAAATCCAAATTCATGGATGCCCGCCTCCGAGGCTTCTTCAACGCCGTATTGCACCAGCGGCTTGTTCACAATCGGCAGTATTTCCTTGGGCATGGCCTTGGTGGCTGGTAGGAAGCGTGTACCGTAGCCGGCCACGGGAAACAGGCACTTTTTAATCATTTGGATATCCTTTTTTTCCTTGTCAGTCAGGGCGCCAAACGCGCGGCTTACTGAGATTTATTCACGAACTGTGCCGAGTGTAGCCAAGTTGGTTCCGGATGTGGACAGTTGAAGCTTTCCATGTCGAAAAGTGGCTAAATTTTGCCCAAATAATTCCAAGTTAATCAAATTGTTATTTTTGGAAAGCAGCTCTGGTTTTGCGGCCTCCCAGCCAATAAATTGCCGCCTGGTTGGTTTTTGAACAGTTCTGCGCGGATCGTGCAGGCGGGTCGCAAACTCAGGTAGGCGTGTGAAGAAAGTTTCAATGTTTGCACTGTTGTGGTGCGTTTTATCGGGGCAGGCATGGGCGACTTCGTCAAGTGACGGTCTCCCTCATTGGCTGCAATCCCGGGTTGAGCTTTCGGGCGCGTCGGAGAAAAGCAGCGACAACTTTAATGGTCATCTGAATCTGAACACCCGGGGACTCTTTTTTACCGACCACGTGTTTGGGGTGAAGTTCAAGAACGGGGTCAGCCGTCTTGCCGATCAGGACTCCGATAATCTTGGCTTTAGCTACGGCTTTCCGATGGGTAGCGCGCAAGTTGGTGTTGAAATGCTGCGCCGTGATTTTGAGGGTGACACCACGTCCGGCGGTGAGCGCTTTAATCACCGTCAGGACCAGAAATCAATGGTAGTTTCCGTTGCCCGCCCGCTCTTCACTTGGAATGATCTCCGTTTCAAAACCGTTGTTCGCCACGCAAGTGAGTATGAACAACGATTCGAGGCCGGAAGCTGGGATGAGAGCGCTAATGAAGAGCGCTCGTCCCTGACGGTTGATGCTTATGGGCGCCGAGATCTGCCTGCTGGTTTCAGTGCGAGCACCCGTCTTGCGGTATCCGCGGGTTCCGAGTTCCATCGGGTCGAGGATTCAGCCGGGGTGGAGGAGTCGTCTGCGGTTTTCCAAAAAGCCTCCCTGTCCTCGTCAATCAGCCGTCCTTTGAATAACTGGCTGTTTGCTCTGGACGGGCATTACCAGATTGCGCCGTCTGAGTTGCCAGGTCGCGAGCACGTGGTTGTTGCGTCGTCGTCAATGATATCCGGGTTGAATGGCAGTTCGCTGTCCAGCCCAGAGGGCGGGTGGCTGAAGCTCAAGGCAGACAGCCCCTTGTTCAAAGTTCCTGGCGCTAAAGGCGTTCAGAGTAAGCTGCAGCTTGCTGCGTTGCGCGGATGGATTCCGGGTAACGAGGCCAACTCTGGCCAGTTTGGGCGGGCAAGCTCTGTTGAGGCTTCCCTGCAGCTGGAATCCCGAAACGTCGAAACGAACCTTTCCGTAGGCCGCATGGTTGAGTCGTCTGGCCATTCCATTGAGCAACCAGACTCCCCCGATTTTTCACTTTCCGTGCGCGTCACGCTCTAACTGAACGCACTCCCGCGCCGCCTGAGGGCGGCGTTCTTTGTTCTCTCTTCTATATTCCTCCAACCGTTGGCCGTGCTGGTCGGCTGTGTTGTCGACAAAATTTCCGCCCGACTGCGTTAGTTTGTTGACAAAAAATGCCGTTGGGCGTAGTTTTCTTCTCGAAAACACTTTTATTGTTAACAAAATATGTCTCAAGCGGCAATTCAGTCCCAAACCCGAGCCGATGAAGCGTTTGATTGTCTGCAAACGTCGATCGTGAAAGGTGAACTTGCACCGGGCGAAAAAATTGGTGAAGTGGAGCTCTGCTCCCGCTTCAATCTCACTCGTGGCCCGCTTCGGGAAGCGTTGGGGCGGCTGGAGTCCCGGGGGTTGCTGGTGCGGCGGCCTCATGCTGGCGTGAAGGTGGTTTCTCTCAGTGCCAGCGAACTCGTTGAACTCTATCGAATTCGGGAGGTCATGGAGGGGCTGGCTGCCCGTCAGGCCGCAGAGCGCATGACGGATGACGAAATTGCTGATCTGAAGGCAACCCTCGACAGTCACGAACGGATGATCGACGAGGCCCGTGGCCAGGCGTACTACCAGGCCGAGGGCGATTATGATTTCCATCACCGCATCGCGACAGGAAGCCGGAACACCAAACTGGCGCAAATGCTTCTGGGCGACCTTTATTACATGGTTCGCATGTATCGCTACCGCTTGAGTACGTCCGCAGGACGCCCGCACATGGCTCTGGGTGAGCATCGTCGTATTGTCGAGGCAATCGCCCAGAGAGACGGCGAACTCGCCGAATTTCTGATGAAGCGGCATATCAACGCCGCGCGCCTGAATATTGAGAAAAAAATCCAGGAAGGTGTCTTAACCATCTAGTGGGATCGGATGTGGAAATGGCATTCCGATACAAACAAAGAATCAAACAAGAGGCTTATAACATGTCCACCAAACTGACTCCCGGCGCCCGTTTTCGTAAGGCCCTGCAAGAGAACCAGCCCCTGCAGATTGTGGGCACCATCAACGCCTACGCCGCCATGATGGCCGAACGCGTTGGCCATCAGGCCATCTACCTTTCCGGTGGTGGTGTCGCCAATGCCTCCTATGGATTGCCGGATCTGGGCATGACCACCATGAACGATGTGGTAGAGGATGTTCGCCGGATCACGAACGCCACGGACCTGCCTTTACTGGTGGATATCGATACCGGTTGGGGTGGCGCGTTCAATATTGCCCGCACCATTCGAGAGATGGAAAAAGCCGGCGCTGCCGCGGTTCATATCGAAGATCAGGTAGCCCAGAAGCGCTGCGGACACCGTCCAAATAAGGAGATCGTCTCCAAGGAAGAAATGGTCGACCGTATCAAGGCCGCTGCCGACGCTCGCCAGGACGAGGATTTCTTCATCATGGCGCGTACCGATGCCTTCCAAAAAGAGGGGCTTGAAGCGGCGATTGATCGCGCCAAGGCCTGTATTGAAGCTGGGGCTGACGGCATTTTTGCCGAAGCGGTTCATGAGCTGTCGGACTACCGGGCGTTCGCCGATGCGCTGGATGTGCCCCTCCTCGCCAATATCACCGAGTTTGGTGCCACGCCGCTCTATAACAAGAAGGAGCTCGCAGATGCTGGCGCCGGCATGGTCCTGTATCCGCTCAGTGCCTTCCGGGCCATGAACAAGGCAGCGCTTGCGGTCTATCAGAACATTCTCGAAAAAGGCGATCAAAAGGATGTGGTAGACCTCATGCAGACCCGTATGGAGCTCTACGATTTCCTGAACTATCACGAATTCGAGCAAAAGCTGGATCAGCTGTTCGCCCAGAACAAGTCGTAAACCACGAAAGATTAAGGGAGAGAGACAATGGCAGAAGCAAAGAAATTAGGTGGTGCCGGGCTGCGCGGCCAGGTGGCGGGCGAAACGGCACTGTGCACCGTGGGTAAGACCGGTGCTGGTTTGACCTACCGTGGTTACGACATTACGGATCTGGCGGAAAATGCCCAGTTTGAAGAAGTAGCCTACCTTCTGCTGCGCGGCAAACTGCCCAACCAGCAGGAGCTGGACGAATACAAAGACAAGCTGCAGAGCCTTCGTAGCCTGCCGGATGCGTTGAAGCTGGTACTTGAGCAGATTCCCAAAGACGCCCATCCGATGGATGTAATGCGGACCGGTTGTTCCATGCTGGGTAATCTCGAAACCGAGAATGACTTCAGCGAGCAGGACGACAAAATTGACCGCATGCTGGCCGTATTCCCGGCGATCATTACCTACTGGTATCGGTTTGCCCAAGAGGGTGTTCGTATTGATACTGCGAATACCGAAAGCGACTCCATTGGTGGTGTGTTCCTGGAGCTGTTGCATGGCAAAAAGCCGAGTGCGCTCCATGAGCGCGTTATGAATGTCTCGCTCATTCTGTACGCAGAGCATGAATTCAACGCTTCCACCTTCACCGCACGGGTTTGCGCCTCGACACTCTCCGACATTCATAGCTGTGTGACCGGCGCTATCGGCTCACTGCGCGGTCCGCTGCACGGTGGAGCCAACGAAGCGGCCATGGCACTGATCCAGAAGTTCCAGACGCCGGAAGAGGCAGAGCAGGGCCTGATGGGCATGCTGGAGCGCAAAGAGAAGATCATGGGCTTTGGTCACGCGATCTATAGCGATTCCGATCCCCGTAACGCGATCATCAAGAAGTGGTCTGAGCAGTTGGCCGAGGAAGTGGGGGATACCGTGCTGTATCCGGTCTCGGTCCGTTGTGAAGAAGTGATGTGGCGCGAGAAAAAGCTGTTCTGTAACGCCGATTTCTTCCACGCATCCGCCTACCACTTCATGGGCATTCCGACCGAGCTGTTCACGCCGATTTTCGTGATGTCCCGGGTGTCTGGCTGGGCGGCTCATGTGAAAGAGCAGCGTGCCAACAACCGCATTATACGTCCAAGCGCTGACTACACAGGGCCGGAATCCTGTGAATGGCAGCCCATTGAGAAGCGGGCCTGATGCATGGCCTGGGCACCCTGAACCGAGGGTGCCCTTTCTGTTTCTGTCAAAGCATTCTTTTGTGAGTTTTTGATCATGAATACCCAAAATCGCAAGCAGCTTCCCGGATCCGAACTCGACTATTTCGACACCCGGCAGGCGGTCGAGGACATTCAGGCGGGAGCCTATGACAAACTGCCATACACCTCCCGAATTCTTGCCGAGCAGCTGGTGCGCCGCTGCAACCCCGAACTGTTGACTGACGCGCTCAAACAGCTGATCGAGCGCCGCCGTGACCTGGACTTTCCCTGGTACCCTGCGCGTGTGGTGTGCCACGACATTCTTGGCCAGACGGCACTGGTGGACCTGGCCGGACTGCGTGATGCCATTGCCGAGCAGGGCGGTGATCCCGCCAAGGTTAACCCGGTGGTGCCAACCCAGCTGATCGTGGATCACTCGCTGGCGGTTGAGCATGCCGGTTTCGAGAAGGATGCCTTCGAGAAGAACCGGGCTATCGAGGATCGTCGGAATGACGACCGTTTCCACTTTATCAACTGGACCAAAACCGCGTTCAAGAACGTGGATGTGATTCCCCCTGGCAACGGCATCATGCACCAGATCAATCTGGAGAAGATGTCGCCGGTGGTACAGGTTCGTAATGGCGTCGCCTTCCCGGACACCTGTGTGGGTACCGACAGCCATACCCCGATGGTAGATGCTCTTGGCGTTATCTCGGTTGGTGTTGGTGGCCTGGAAGCCGAGAGTGTGATGCTGGGTCGTGCTTCCATGATGCGGCTTCCGGATATCGTTGGTGTCGAGTTAACCGGCAAGCTGAAACCTGGTATTACCAGTACCGATATGGTTCTGGCGCTGACCGAGTTCCTGCGAAAAGAGCGTGTCGTTGGCGCCTATCTGGAGTTTTATGGTTCTGGCGCTGACAGCCTGAGCGTGGGCGACCGTGCCACGATTTCCAACATGACGCCGGAGTATGGCGCCACGGCGGCGATGTTCTACATCGATGGCCAGACCATCGATTACCTGAAGCTGACCGGCCGCGATGATGAGCAAGTAGAGCTGGTCGAGAAGTACGCCAGGCATACGGGACTCTGGGCGGACAGTCTGAAGAGCGCGGAATACGAGCGCGTCCTGACGTTTGATCTTTCTTCCGTTGAGCGAACGCTGGCAGGCCCCTCCAATCCTCATGCACACTTGCCGACATCCGAGTTGGCACAGCGCGGCATTGCCGGTGAGTGGGAGCAGGAAGACGACAAGATGCCGGACGGCGCCGTCATCATTGCCGCTATCACTAGCTGTACCAACACCTCCAACCCTCGCAACATGGTGGCGGCGGGCCTCATTGCCCGCAATGCCAACAAGTTGGGCCTGACTCGCAAACCCTGGGTCAAGTCGTCGCTGGCTCCGGGTTCCAAGACGGTCAAAATGTACCTGGAAGAGGCCAACTTGCTGCCAGAGCTGGAAGACCTGGGCTTTGGTGTCGTGGCGTTTGCCTGTACCACCTGTAACGGCATGAGTGGAGCGCTTGATCCGAAGATTCAGGAAGAAATCATCGATCGGGACCTGTACTCAGTGGCCGTACTGTCCGGCAACCGTAACTTCGATGGCCGGATACACCCGTACGCCAAGCAGGCGTTCCTCGCATCACCGCCGCTGGTGGTGGCTTATGCGATTGCCGGAACCATCCGTTTTGATATCGAAAAAGATGCGCTTGGTTACGACAAAGACGGCAACCCCGTCACCCTGAAGGATATCTGGCCGAGTGACGAAGAGATTGATGCCATCGTCAAGAGTTCGGTAAAGCCGGAGCAGTTCCGTCAAACCTACATCCCGATGTTCGATGTGACCAGGGAGGCCCAGGCTGCAAGTGACCCGCTTTATCAGTGGCGTCCGCAGAGCACCTATATCCGCCGCCCACCGTATTGGGAAGGCGCACTGGCTGGCGAGAAATCCCTCAAGGGTATGCGGCCACTGGCGATCCTGCCGGACAACATCACCACGGATCACCTGTCGCCGTCCAATGCCATCCTGGCCAGCAGTGCGGCCGGCGAGTATCTGGCGAAAATGGGCCTGCCGGAGGAAGACTTCAACTCCTACGCGACCCACCGGGGCGACCATCTGACTGCCCAGCGGGCCACATTTGCCAACCCGAAACTGTTCAATGAAATGGTGACGGACGACAGTGGCAACGTTAAGCAGGGCTCCCTCGCTCGGGTCGAGCCGGAAGGTAAGGTCACCCGGATGTGGGAAGCGATCGAAACCTATATGGACCGCAAGCAGCCTCTGATCGTTATTGCTGGCGCTGACTACGGGCAGGGCTCCTCCCGTGACTGGGCTGCCAAAGGTGTGGCTCTGGCTGGCGTGGAAGCCATCGTGGCGGAAGGTTTCGAGCGTATCCATCGCACCAATCTAGTGGGAATGGGAGTTATGCCTCTTCAGTTTGAAGAAGGAACGACTCGCAAGACGCTGGCTCTCGACGGAACCGAAACCTTTGACGTCGAGGGTACGCCGGCTCCCCGGGCCCAGCTGACTCTGGTGATTCATCGAAAGAACGGAAGCACCGAGCATGTTCCGGTGATCTGCCGCCTCGATACGGCCGAGGAAGTCTCCATTTATCAGGCTGGGGGCGTGCTCCAGCGCTTCGCCAAGGACTTCCTCGAAGCTGAGGGGGCGGCATGACACACGTACCACAAATCAAGGTCCCCGCAACCTACATGCGGGGCGGAACGAGTAAGGGCGTGTTCTTCCGGCTGCAGGACTTGCCGGAAGCAGCGCAAGTCCCGGGACAAGCCCGGGACAAGCTCCTACTCAGGGTAATCGGCAGCCCGGACCCCTACCAGAAGCAGATCGATGGAATGGGCGGGGCTACCTCGAGCACCAGTAAAACGGTGATCCTGTCCGAGCCCACCCAGCCGGAGCACGATGTCGACTACCTGTTTGGGCAAGTGTCGATCGACAAGCCATTTGTGGACTGGAGCGGGAACTGCGGGAACCTCACGGCTGCCGTTGGTGCGTTCGCCATTAACAGCGGATTTGTTGATGCTGGGCGGATTCCGGAAAACGGAATCTGTACTGTACGAATCTGGCAGGCAAACATTAAGAAAACTATTATTGCCCACGTACCTGTCACGGCAGGCGAGGTCCAGGAGACCGGAGATTTCGAGTTAGATGGTGTCACTTTTCCTGCTGCTGAGGTTCTAATCGACTTCATGGACCCGGCCGACGGGGAGGGTTCCATGTTCCCGACAGGGAACGTGGTTGATGAGCTGGAGGTTCCGGGCGTTGGCATGTTGAACGCAACGATGATCAATGCCGGTATCCCGACCATTTTCATCAACGCCCAGGAGATTGGATACACCGGCACCGAGTTACAGGATGCCATCAACGGAGATCCGAAGGCGCTGGCCATGTTCGAGGCGATCCGGGCCCATGGGGCGGTGCGGATGGGGCTGATTTCCAGTGTCGAAGAAGCCGCGGCTCGACAGCACACGCCCAAGGTGGCCTTTATCGCTCCACCCTCGGATTATGTGTCCTCCAGTGGTAAAGATATTGGAGCCGATGACATTGATGTTCTGGTTCGCGCTCTATCCATGGGCAAGCTGCACCACGCCATGATGGGAACGGCCGCCGTCGCGATCGCCACGGCCGCCGCCGTACCGGGCACGCTGGTGAATCTGGCTGCAGGTGGGGGAGAGCGGCATGAGGTGACCTTTGGTCATCCCTCAGGGACGTTGCGGGTTGGTGCTTCAGCTCGGAAAGACGGCGACGCGTGGGTGGCAGAAAAAGCCTCCATGAGTCGAAGTGCCCGTATCCTGATGGAGGGCTGGGTTCGCGTCCCTTCGGACCATCTGGCCTAGCGCTATCGTTGCCTGAAGTACCGTCGGCAGCGATCGGCGGTACTCCAGGTAAAGGCCCAACTGAGATTCGGATATTCTCCCGGTTCCCCACCACTTTGCAGCAAGGCCCGGTGCATCCATTGATGCCAGGGTGATGGCTGCTCCGAAAACTTTGTTCTGCCAATTAAGCACGGGGACGACAGTCGTTTTCAGAACTTTCCCCTTGTTTTCCGGCGGCACGATTCTGGTCAAAGCGTACTAATTTCTGTTGTTTTTCCTTTTTCGGCTTGTGTCAAGATTATTTACAGGCTGCTCGCTGCCTTGGGGGGCTTGATGTCGCCTCTAGAACTAGCGTACCAAACGTGATACAGGTGGTTGCAGTTACAAAAAATTGCATTACACTCATGCTTGTTTCGACGCTTCGTTGCAATGGATGAACGGGGCCGTAAAAGATAACAAAAGGAGTCGACGTGGCTCACGTCAGATTGTTCAGGCATTACATTCACGTCCCCTTTGTCATTCTGGGCCTGATCGACTTCTCCGTGTTGGTCTGCAGTTTTCTGCTCGCTACTTTTTTTCGTTACTTCGGTGACGATGCCTATTTCTTTGAAAACCTCTCCTTGATCCTCCCTTCCGCAGCGGTATTTTCCTCGGTCAATCTTCTCACCATGATTGCAGTCGGGGTTCACCAGTCCCGACTGGAAGAGGGGATGTCTGGCATGATGCTCAGGACCATCATGGCGCTGGTGATCGGGATTCCGGCCGCCGGTTTCTCTTATCTTCTTGCCAGCGAGTGGCTCTGGTACCTGGGGTCGAGTGGCGTATTGACCGCTGCTTCCGTGTTCGGGTTCTTCCTGCTGGGTATTGTCCGGTATGTGTTCTTCGCGGTTGCGGGCAAAGACGCCTTCAAGCGTAAGGTGCTGGTGCTCGGCTCCGGCTTTCGTGCTCAGCAGTTACTTGAGGATTTGAAAACGCCGTTTAACCGTAAAGGTTTTACGTTAACCGGTTTCGTACCGCTGCCGGATGAAAAAACGGAGGTCCCAGAAGAGCTTTTGCTCCATCCGGCGACCACTCTGCAGCGTTATATCCATGAACATCCGGTCAGTGAAATCGTCGTGGCTGTCGATGATCGCCGCAAGGGGCTGCCGATGGAGGACCTTCTCGAGTGCAAGATGGAAGGGGTGAAAATCGTTGAAGCTCTGTCGTTCTATGAGCGCGAGTCACGTAAGGTTGCCCTGGAAATGCTCACTCACGGGTGGCTGGTTTTCTCGGATGGGTTCACCGTGTCCTCGGTCTTTGGTTTTGGAAAGCGCTCACTGGACATTCTTGCCTCGCTGGCACTTCTGATTGTATCGCTTCCCCTCATGGTGCTTACGGCTATCGCCATCAAAATTGAGGATGGTCTGAGGGCGCCGATTTTTTACAGCCAGGAACGCGTCGGATTGAATGGAAAAGTGTTCAAGGTTCATAAGTTCCGGTCCATGGTTACGGACGCTGAGAAGAACGGTGCCGTCTGGGCGAGTAAAAATGATGCCCGGGTTACCCGTGTCGGGGACTTTATCCGGAAAGTGCGAATCGACGAATTGCCCCAGATTTTCAACGTACTGAACGGTACGATGGCTTTTGTAGGCCCGAGGCCCGAAAGGCCGGTCTTTGTTGAGGAACTCTCGGAAAAAATCCCATTCTACAGTGAACGACATCGGGTGAAGCCGGGTGTAACGGGTTGGGCGCAGCTTTGTTTTGCCTACGCAGATAATGAAGAAGACACCAAAGAAAAGCTGCGTTATGACCTATATTACATCAAGAATCAAAGTCTACTTTTGGATTTGTTGATTATAATTCAAACAGTAGAAGTGGTACTGTTCAAAAAAGGATCGCGGTAGTTCGGGGGCGGTGTTCGTCCTCCCATCGCGAAAAAGCAAGGATTGATTAAGAGGATTTTCAATGTCAAGGAAGTTCCCTATCGCAGCTGTTGTTGTCCTGCTGTCAGCTGCTCTGGCGGCAGGTTGTGTCGGTCCCTCAGCCTCTTCAAGGGATAAAATCCAGAGAGCCCTCAGCGTCAATACCACGACAAGCGTCGACGAATACCTGCTTGGTGCCACTGACGTGGTGCAGGTTTCTGTCTGGCGCAATGAAGACCTGAGCATCACCGTGCCGGTCAGGCCGGACGGAAAGATCAGCGTGCCGCTGGTCGGCGATGTGCAGGCAGCGGGTCGAACACCACAGGCCCTGGCCGATGACATAGAAAACAGCCTTGCCAGATACATACGCCAGCCACAGGTCAGCATCGTTGTTACCTCCATGGGAAGCCACGAATTCAGCCATCGGGTCAGGGTTACCGGAGCGGTAGAAGACCCCATTTCGATGCCCCACAGGCCCGGAATGACGGTGCTGGACATCGTACTGAGTGCAGGTGGCACGACTCCCTTTGCCGCGCTCAACAAATCTATGCTGTATAGGAAAGTAGGTGGTGAGATTGTCGCTATTCCTATACGACTGGAAGACATTTTGAACGACGGAGATGTCTCCACCAATTACGCGATTCGTCCGGGCGACATTCTCAGTATTCCTGAGCGAAGTTTTTGATCGTTGAGGTTTTGGGCGAGTTCAAGCAAAAACCAACCGTAGGTATGTAGCTTATGCCAGTGCCTCTCTCCCAGTTGCCGAGCGAAGTGATTAGGGAGGTCGGTAGTCGAAAATGGCTTGCTTTACTGATCTTCGTGCTTGTGAGCTTCGGTGTTTTAGCTGCGGGCTTTTTATGGCCCTACAAATATACTTCTGAAACCGTCATTTTTATTGACGATAAAAACATTATTCAGCCCCTGATGGAAGGCAGTGCCGTTACCACGGAGATCAATGATCGGGCGTCCGCGGCGCAGGAGTTGCTTTGGGGCCGCAGTGTGATTGAGAAAATCGCCAAGGACGAAGAAATATTTGGCGAAGACGCTGCGGATATATCCCGGGAGAAACTTGAGGCCAGGGTTGCGGGTTTACGAACGAATATCGAGGTTGTCCCTCGTGGCGACAGCTACTTCTCTATTTCCTACAAAGCCCGGTCGCCGATGCGTGCATTTCAGATCGCACAGAAGGCTGCTCAGCTTTTTATCGAGGAAACGAGTGAGCGTAAGCGGATTGAAAGCCGCAATGCCTACGATTTTATCAACAAGCAGGTAAAAAGTTACGAGGTTCAGTTAGCTGCTGCCGAAGAGCGGCTCAAACAGTTTCTTTCGGAGAATGTCGAAGGGACGGAAGGCGAGGCCAATGATCGATTGGCGAACCTCAGGGCTGAACTCGAACAGGCGGAAATGGAAAAATCCGAGTTGGAGACTCGCGCCGTTTCCCTTGATAATGAGCTTGATCGGCTAAACCCAATGATTATGCAGGGGCAGTCTGCTGATGCCTTCCAAAACCGAATCAGTGCTCTGGAAGAGCAGTTGGACAATCTCCGTCTCAAGTACCACGACACCTACCCGGATATCGTCATATTGCGTGAGCAGCTTGAAGAGTTGCGCAAGCAGCGAGCGCGGGCCATAGCTAATGGAGAACCGATTCAGTCCCTCGCTGGCGAAGCAATTGCAAATCCGGTTTACCAGGAAGTGCAGTCAGAACTTACTTCAACCAGAGCAAACATTCAGACGATCAGTACCAGAATTCGGTCCTACCAACGACTTCTTGATGAGCAAAGTGAGCGGATGGAGCGTGTCCAAGCAAACAATGCCCAGTACGCAGAGCTTACCCGGGACATGGAGGTAAACAAGGAAATTTATGATGACCTTCTGAAGCGTCGTGAAAGGGCTCGGGTTTCCATGCATCTGGATGTTGAAGGCCAGGGCCTGAACTACCACATCAATGAAAAGGCTCAGTTCCCACTCTCAGCCTCCGGGCCACAGTTCTCCATGTTTGCTGTCGCCGGCCTCTTTTTGGGATTGGCCGCGCCATTCGGGCTGGTTGCCGGACTTCTGCAGA
The DNA here is from genome assembly GCF_019931195.1 of Marinobacter sp. F4216. GTDB lineage: Bacteria > Pseudomonadota > Gammaproteobacteria > Pseudomonadales > Oleiphilaceae > Marinobacter > Marinobacter suaedae. The sequence goes on from NZ_JAIOUO010000002.1 coordinate 671,587, forward strand.
TCGATCCCCGAGTCAGAGCTCGAGAACAGCTGGAAGAAGAAATGGAAATTCCGGTCTTGGTTCAGCTGCCGGAGGTAAAGACCCCCTTTGAAAAACGGCGTGACAGCCGAGTGACGACATTAGTGGGCTTGTTGGCTGTCGTTGCGGTTGTTGCATACCTGGCAGTGGCCATAGCTGGTGTGATGGGAGTGATCGGATGAGTGAACGGAAAGGTACCAGCGGCCCTCTTAGGGACCTCAACGAAGAGCTGTCAGAATCCAGCAATGAAGAAAGACCAGCCAATAAAGAAGGGAACTACTGGCTTAGAAAAAAGGGCGAGTTGAACAAGGACGGGGTCCCATATGGGGAGTGGGATGATTCTCGCATGTTGGTGCCGAGTTCGCTGGAGTTAGGCCCGGGCGCAGTCGACCGCTACGTCATCAGTAAACAGATTGTCAGAATGCAGGAGCCTCGGAGATTAACGCCTGGCGACATGGATGAGCGGCGTATAATTTATCCGGAATCCAGCAATATGGCTCTGGTCAATCGATTTCGGGATTTGAGAACCCGATTGCTTGAGAATTCCGGTGGCAACAACTTCACCATGGTTGTTACTGGTACAAAAACGGGCGCCGGAGCCTCTTTTGTTGCACTTAACCTGGCTGCTGCTTTCGCGTTTGATCAGGCGAAAACTGCCGTTATCATTGATTGTAACCTTCGCGAGCCCACCCTCCACTCAACACTGGACGTGTTACCAGAAGCCGGGTTAACAGATTTTCTGGACGAGCCGGATCTGGATATCTCAAGAATTATCTACCCGACGGGTATTCCCAGGCTAAGGCTTATCCCAGCAGGTAATCGAAGAGAACACCCGGGAGAGTTTTTTACGTCGTTTCGAATGAAGCAGTTTCTAATGGCCGTGAGGCGCCGGTATCCCGACAGGTTTATTATTCTGGATACGGCACCGGTTACTGAATCGCCTGATGCAAGAATTCTGGCAGAAATCTGTGATTACTCGATGCTGGTTGTTCCCCATGGTGGTGTGACTTCGGGAGTGGTCGAAAATGCGGCAGCATCGTTCAATCCAAAAAAGTTCGTTGGAGCCGTGATAAATGGGTGAGCCAAGGATGGGCAGGGGATTTCTACAGGTTTTAGCCGTCCTGCTGGCGGCATCGACAATACCGGTGAGCAGCGTTAGTGCTGCTCCGGCCAACGTGTCGCTGGGTTTTGATTCGAGGTTAACGAGTAACGCTCGAAAGAGCTTTCAAGATGAAGTGGTTGATGTTGAATCACGACTTTTGCTCGGAATAAGCCATTCCTCGGATACCGGCCGATGTGATTCGGACCTGATTTCCCAGGCGCGTTATGAGCGCTGGCTTGATGAAACGTTTGATCCCGAAGTGGCAGGTTATTTGAACTTCATTGCTGATTGCAGTCTCGGCAGCAACGTCGTCTGGCGTTTCGAGGATTACCTGGATGACGTGCTCCAGAGTAGCCGCGCTGCTGGCACTCCCGATCAGGAAAGCCAGAAAAACATTTTTCGCACCGGCCCCATCGTGACTTTCAGGCTCACCTCTGTCGATGACCTGTTTTTTTCCCTGCAATACGAAAATACAGAGTACAGGGAACCCTCGTTTACCGATGGCAATAGGTATACGGGGACTGTTGGTTGGAACCACTCATTCAGTCAGTCCTTTACTGCCGGTCTCAGCGCCAGCGTCGAACGTGCAATTCTGGATACAGAGGAAGAAATTGATAAGTTGACGCTGTCGATTCCTCTAACAAAGGAATGGGCTGCAACTCGTATGGCGGGTTCTATTGGTTACAGCCTGCTTGAAACATCTTTTATTGATCGTGTTCAGGAAAGCGAAGGATTCGTCGGAAGTTTCAGTCTGCTCAGGGACATCAATCCGACCACATCACTGTCGATAGAGGCGAGCAGTGAACTGACGGACCAGACATCAGACTTTGACGTTCGTTTCGGCGAAGTCATTTTTGACCTGGAAGAAACCAGTGCGGTTCAAGTGTCGGCGATACAGATCAAACTGGAGAAGCGTTTCGGTGCTGGATCCTCTCTCTCTGGCATTCTGTTCGCCAACCAGACGGATTACCTCGATATTGGCAATCAGGAGACCGGGGAAGGCGTTCGGGTTGAGTTTTTACAGCCAATCACACGTCAGATGAATGCCCGGTTTGAAGGCTCCTACGACAACAGAAGCTATACGGTCGACGAAACAGAGGATCAGGGACTTCGTGGTGTGGCGGGAATAGATTTTCGGTTGAACAGCCAGCTGGAGTTTGTGAGCCAATTCGGTTTTGAGCAACGTAGAAGTGATGTAGATAACCGGGGATACGATGAAGCCTGGTTCTTGTTCGGCTTGGAATACAACCTTTAATCCGCTCGATCAGCAAACCGAGGACAGGGAAACCGTCGTGAGCAGTGAAATCAGAAATGCGCTTACTATTGATGTCGAGGACTATTTTCAGGTCGCAGCTCTGGCGGAAGCAGTCGACCGGGACGACTGGCCGCAGATGGAGTATCGGGTCGAATCGAACACGGATCGGCTTCTTGAGCTATTTGAACGGTTTGATACGAAGGCAACCTTCTTCGTGCTCGGATGGGTAGCGGAGCGTTCGCCTCACCTTGTTCGTCGGATACAGCAAGCGGGGCATGAAATCGCCAGCCATGGCTACAGTCATCAGTTGGTCTATTCCCAAACAGAAAAAGTGTTTCGAGAGGAAACACGTAGATCCAAGGCCATTCTCGAAGACATCACCGGGGCGCCTGTTACAGGATACAGAGCCGCGAGTTATTCCATTACGGCCAAGTCACTCTGGGCACTAGATGTGCTTTGCGATGAGGGTTTCACTTGGGATTCTTCGATATTTCCCGTTCACCATGATCGATACGGTATGCCCGGGACCCCTTTCACCCCTTACCGAATTCAGGCCCCCAATGGTGGCCAGTTGACGGAATTTCCACTCTCCACCTGTTCCATTGGTAGTTATCGCCTACCAATTGCAGGTGGTGGCTATTTTCGACTGTTTCCGTACTGGTTGAGCCGATGGGGGTTGGGCCAGATTAACCGGCTTGGAGAGCCGTTTATCTTCTATTTGCACCCCTGGGAAATTGATCCGGGTCAGCCACGGCTCGACGTGAAGGCATTTTCTCGCTTCAGACACTATAACAATCTTGACCGCTGTTATGGCCGATTGGAGAAATTGTTGGGGGACTTCAGTTTCGGACCGGTTTCGAAGGTGTTGTCAGGTTCAAACATTCCCTTAGAGCCAGTTGCCGTCTGAGGAGTTCCACTTCATCCGGGGAAGGTGTATGCAGCTGGAGAGCGTCTCAAATCCTCACGAAGAACTGGAATCTCGTCTTTCCTTTCTTCAAGAGGAGAACAAACGCCTTGGCAGGTTGGTTGATAAGGCCCGGGAGTCGACGGCGCCCGCTGAAGATTTGCTGGGTGAATTACAGAGAAATATCAAAGAAATAAAAGCCCTAAAGAAACGTGTAAAGCAAAACCAAAACAAATCTATTGAAAAGTCCTGGTCTCCGCCCAAAATTTCTGTGCCGCAGGCGATCCTCAATCAATCGGTTACGGAACCTCTTGAGGTGAAAGTTGCGAGTCATGAGCATTCCTTGCCCATTGACCAGTACGTGGCTGGCCATCCAGCCGGGTCCATCTGGCATAGTACTGCTGTGACCTCTTTCATTGGGGCAACCTGCAAACACCAGATTCGCTACTTTTTGGCGATTGATAAGCGCGATCAGGTGGTCGGAGTACTCCCGGTTACCCAAATGAACAGTTATCTGTTCGGGAACTTCATGGTTTCCGTGCCGTATTTCAACTACGGGGGAGTGCTGGCAGACAATGGAGATGTGGCTCGAAAACTGATTCAGGCTGCAGATTGCTGGCGAGCAGAGATGCAGTCAAAACATATGGAGTTGCGGCACTTTGGGGACAGTGGATTAGGGCTCCGCCAACGTAGTCACAAGGTTACTTTTTGGCTACCACTACCCACGAATCCCAGGGACCTTTGGGATAGCTTCAGACCGAAGCTCCGGGCACAGATCCGCCGCGGTCAGAGGGAGTCCATCGAGTTCAGTATCGGCGGGGCAGAGTTCCTGGACGAATTTTATCGAGTATTTGCCATCAACATGCGAGACCTCGGAACGCCCGTTTATGGACGCCCCTTTTTTCGTAACCTGCTCGATAGTTTGGGTAACAATGTCTGGCTGGTTATAGGGAGAAGGAATGGTAAAGCAGTCACATGTGCGTTTCTGACAGGATCCGGAGACAGGATGGAGATTCCCTGGGCATCCAGTCTTCGTAGGGTTAGCCAAACAGGGGCAAATATGGCGATGTATTGGCGCATCCTTGAGTTCGCGATGGAGCAAGGCTTCCGCTACTTCGATTTTGGTCGCTGCTCGCCCGAGTCCGGAACCTACAAATTCAAAAGGCAGTGGGGAGCCCAAGAGCTTTCCATGCATTGGGATTACGTCTTGCCAGAAGGCGGGGAGTTGCCGGCGCTGAACCCCGATAACCCAAAATTCAAGATGGTCATAGAAGTCTGGCGAAGATTGCCTGTGTGGATTACCAGGTTGATTGGGCCCAAGATCGTGAATTCGTTACCTTGATGTTATTCATAGATTAGGATTCTCAAATCTGGGTCCGCATCGTGAACAGTGGGGACTGTCACACCGGCCTGCCAGGGGCATGGAGGTTTTTTTTGGAATGAAGGAATATTCCCAAGCAACCGTTCTGCATCTGATTGATACAACAGGGCCAGGGGGGGCGGAAACGGTCTTTATCAACCTTTTGCGACACTTTCAGAAAGTCGGTCAGCGTAACCTTGTAATTCTGAGAGGTGAGGGCTGGGTCGCTGACAAGGTTCGCGAGGTCGGTATAGAGCCCCATATTATTGATTCAAAGGGAAGTTTTAACCTCAACTATATTAATGTCCTGAGAAGGTTCGTTTCTCAGGAACGCGTGGGCCTGATTCATGGCCACCTCTTGGGCTCCAATGTGTATGGGGCTTTACTCGCGTTAATCTGCAGAAAACCCATGATTGCGACCTTCCATGGAGCGGTCGACGTCGCAGCGAAGGAGCGATTCCTTCGCGCAAAATTTTTCTGCATCGGCAGGGGCGCTTCGAAAATCATTTGCGTATCGAAACGTCTTCAACAGGAGCTCACTGATCGGAGCACGCTTCCCGAGAGCAAACTTAAGCTCATATACAATGGCGTCGATCCAGACTTATTTTCTGGATCTTCGGACAAGAATCTCAAAGCGGAACTGGGATTGGACCAGGATTCGATCCTCACCGTGTCGGTGGGAAACATTCGGCCTGCCAAGGGGTATGAATACCTCGTTGATGCGGCGATCGAAATGGCCACGGTCGAGCCGAAAATGCATTTCGTGGTGGTCGGACACCAACGAAAGGGGCTATTCGAAAAGCTTCAGAAACGAGCTGAATCGTCCGCCAAAGGCGTGCCTAATATCCATTGGCTGGGGTTTCGGGAGGATATAAGAGACATCCTCAGACAGGCAGATGCATTTGTGCTTCCCTCAGTATCGGAAGGTTTTTCGATATCAACGGTAGAAGCCATGATGGCCGGCACCCCCATCGTTGCCACTCGAAGCGGGGGGCCGGAGGAAATCGTCGATGACCATCAGACTGGCATGCTCGTTCCTGTCAGAGACCCGGCGGCAATTTCCGCGGCTCTCATGGAGTTAAGAAACCAAAAGGTAAGGGAAAAGATAACCCGGTGCGCAGCGGAAGTGGCCAGGGAAAAATTTGGGCTCTCCCGCATGCTGCGTGAGTATGAGAGCCTCTACAGGGAACTCCTTGGGAACCAGTCCTATGATGAAAAGTGTCGCACTTAGAGTCGCTAACCTCCTTGGCGAAACCGGCGTTTTTCGCTTGTGCTGTGCTCCGTCTGTACCAGTTTTCATGATTCACCGGGTTGCGACAGACGGTACAAAGGCGCCAGGAAGGCTGTCGTTAAACACGTTACGGCATCACTTGAGCTACCTGCGGGACAGAAACTATCAGGTGCTTTCAATGGAGGACCTCTGGCGGTTTATCGCTGAAGGGCAGTCCATTCCGTCGAAATCCGTGGTGTTTACCATAGATGATGGTTTCGCAGATCACTCGGAGCTAGCCGCAAAAGTATTCGATGAGTTTGGATACGTACTCAATTTTTTTGTCATCACGGGCTTTCTGGACAAGAAACTGTGGCCCTGGGACGATCAGCTTTCCTACGGCCTGGCGCATTCGGAACGGAAAGAGGTGAAGCTACAGCTTCCCTCGGGTGATTGTTATTCCATTGATCTGAATGCGAAGAGTAAAGGCCAGCAGATCCGGGGCCTGCGAGATCGTCTGAAAAAGGAGACTCAAACCAAGGTGTACTCTTGGTTGGAGTCCGAGTTGTACAAGCAGTTGGATGTTCCTTTTCCAAAAGATATCCCTGAAGACTATTCTCCCATGTCCTGGGATGATGCAAGAACCCTGGTTCGGAACGGGCACGGCGTATATCCCCATACCCACTCTCACAGGATCCTGGCGTCACTCGAGCCGGGAGAACAGGCATTCGAAATCAGGGAGTCCTTCCGCCGAGTGGAGGATGAAGTTGGTGGCCCAGTGAGAGTGTTTGCTTATCCAACCGGAAGAAGATCAGATTACGACTCCATCGCTATCGAGTATCTTAAGAAAGCGGGAGTAAACATGTCGTTCAGCACCATTCCGGGGTATGTAAGGGAAGGCGGAAATCCTTATGAAATTCCAAGATTCTCGTTGCCTGAGGACCATGATCAGTTTAAGCAGATCGTAAACCGGTTTGAGGCATTTAAGGAGAGGCTTCGGGCGATTAGATAACTTTGTTTCGAACTATTCTGAATACTCGTAATGCGGTGTTTTTCATCGTATCCCAGGAATACTTGAATGCCGGAACCGGGTCTCTCCAATAGAAAAGAGCGCCAACCCGTTGACGTCTTAATAGACCGAGATAAAGCCATGCGATCGCAAGAATATTCTCGCGATTCTCCAATCTGGCGATAAGGTCACCCAAAAAATTCCAGTAAATCCGATTATTTTTCTGAGGTTGAAAATCAACCGAATCACCATTCGCAATCCTGGCGGATGCCAGCACATTATTGATTCCACAACGGGTGTCGAACCAATTACACATTCCGAGGCGGGGATTCGTTTCGATGTAGTAGTACTTCCCGGATGACGGATCCCTTTTGAATTCGATCATAGCGGGTCCCGTATAGCCAAGGGCTCTCCCGATGCGTTCGCATTCTTCCCGCAGAGTCTGGTTGTCGCGGCTGATAGCGAGCGACGTGACGCCGTAGTGGGAAGGCATCGTGCCGAGCCGGTTAAATACAAAACAAGAGCTTAAATTCTGGTTCAGATCAAAAGTAACATTGCAGACCCAGAGATTGTTATCGTCGCCAGGGATGATTTCTTGGGCGATAAATTTGTCCAGCTGGCCCTTGAACTTTTCTCTGAATTCATCTGCCGCCTCCGGACTATCCAGAACTAGGTTCTTTGAACCCAGTGCTTCGTATTCGCGAAAGGATCGCGGTTTGACGAGAACCGGAAAGGATTCCGGGGGGGCGCTTTCCAGGTCGTAATAGGTCTTGGGCAACGTTACTCCGCCGGAATCCATGACCTGACACTCCTGCCTCTTGTCATTGAGAATGTTCGTGGCTTCCGATGTCGGACCGATAAGGTGGTGAGCTGAATACCCGCTGTCTTTCAGTTGCCCAATCAGTTCTGCGGACGAGTCTGAGCAAGCCAAGACGACCCCGGGCGCCCCCTCTGTACTGCGTATTCGGTCCAGAGCAGGCCTTACCTCAGAAACCGTGGGATTCAGCGGGATGAGCTGGAAGGGCTTGCTGTATCGGCTATAGGCGGTGAGGTCCTTCGGGTTGGCCACAAGCGTGTACGTCTTAATCCCCGCATAAACAGCTGATCGTACTGCACCGAGGCCGTTCAACCCGTTTGCAAGAATAATGACGTAGGCTTGTTCCATGAAATGATTAGCCTCTCAGCGCCCGGAGGTACTGCTTCAGTTCGAACACGAAGGGTTTAAAATCGCGGCAGCGATTAACTTCGTGGCGTGTATTGAAGCCAGGCTTGAAGAAACGGATGAGTTCAAGAAGTTTGCTCTTTATCGAGTACCTGTTTCTCGGGGATTTAAGGATTATCAGCAATCTGTCCAGGTCCCCGAGTATCCAGCGCAAACGCCGATATTGGTATTCGACCTTAGGCACTGATTTCCCTGTACTCACCAGGTAAAGCCACCAGGGGAAATCGATACCTGAATCTACGGCCAGTTGCAGAGACCCCCAGAACCTTGGGTTAACCTCCATCAAGTAACCAAGTCCGTCATTGGATACCCGATACTCAACCATTGCCACACCGTGCCAGTTCGCCGTCCTGAGCAGCTTTTCTGCTGACTCTCTGAGCCTGTCATCAAGTGGGGCTGATTCGCTCAAAACACTGACACCGCCCGAAGGGGGCTTTTCACGCAGCCTGCGATGCGAGAAATAGCATACCGGCTCTCCCTGGTTAAACAGCGCAAATACGCCTTGCCCCTCACCCTCGATGAATGACTGGATGGAGTAGGGGAATTCGAAGAAATCGTTCTGTTTTAGAAGGGAAGCGGCCTGTTCGGCCGACTGCGCTGTCATGACGCGGGTTGAGAAAATTCTATCTGGCAACAAGATTCGCGACTTGGCTGGTTTCAAGACGACAGGGTAGGTGTGGATTTTCTCAAGCGCTTGAAGCCCTTCAGCGACGTTGTTGCAAAAGATTGTCTCGGGAATCGGGATGCCGTGTTCGTCAGCAAACTTGAACAGCTTATTCTTATCGGCAAGTTGTTCCATTGAATCTGCGTCAGGGAAGGGAAGTGTCAGATGGGGCGGCAACTCCTGTCGATATTTGAGGACTACATAAGTCGTCGCTTCAGATATGGGAAGAATGAAGGAAATCTTCAGGGCTTCGATTTGACGAAGCAGTTCCTCGAAGAAGAAACGAGGAGATTCAAAAGGGTCGGGGTAAGTAATCGACCTCTGGCAAAACCGAGATAATCCGGCCATACATCGGTCAGTACTGTCACCGACTGCTACCCACAATCCCTTTTCTCCAAGGGATCTGACCGCTGCGAGAGAGGCTCTCTGGTTTCCGTCAAGCACCAGAATTCTGGGTTCCATGGATCGCAACGTCCTGTGTTTTTCCCTTGCTAAGGCAGCACTTTTATTATCTTTCAAAAATGCTGCAAATTCCAATTAAAGCAATATTCAAGGTTGGCTTCTGAAGGGATGTGAGAAAAGGGACTTTTGCTGCTGTCTGCCCTGTTGAAGGTTTTCAGATCTTGGGCGCGACTGCTTTGCCTGAAAAAAATAACGGGCCTGTATCTTCCTCGTGCGGGTGCAGGATTGGCATGGACAAAGCCCGTAATAAGGCTATATTGTTCAATGATTAATCAGGATGATCGATTGGCACACGACCAGGAAGGAGCCTCTGTGTGGATGCGCTTAAGAAACTCGCTGCAAGACTGCCGAACAGTTGGCAGGACGAATTAAAACGTATCCACTACGGTGGCCAGATTAAAAAAGGAAGTTTCGTTGCCGACGAGCCAGAGTACGAAATTCTTGACCAACTGATCAACGATGGCGACTGGGTTATCGACATAGGCGCGAATGTCGGGCATTACACGAAGAAGTTTTCAGAGCTGGTTGGTCCCACCGGGCGAGTCATTGCATTCGAGCCGGTACCCACAACATTTTCCCTGTTAGCGGCTAACGTCCAGAAGTTTCCTCTCAAAAATGTTTCTCTTTTCAACGCAGCAGTATCGGACAAGTTGGGTTTGGCTGGTATGGCGGTGCCGGCGTTTTCGACCGGACTGAGTAATTACTATCGGGCGCATCTTGAGTTTGACAGCGGTACTGGCTTGTCAGTGTTAACGGTTCCGGTGGATGAATTCCTGATAGGCCGAAAAGTTGCCCTGATAAAGATAGACGCGGAAGGTCATGAAGCGTTTGTTTTACAGGGAATGCAAAAGCTCATTGAGCGCTGGCGTCCGGTGCTCATTGTTGAAACCGGATCGCAGGAAATCATCAACGATCTGAAGGGCTTGGGATACGAGTACGAAAAACTGAAAAATTCACCCAATATCCTTTTTAAACCCAGCAATCTGAATAATTAACCACAGGACGGTCATGACCTTCAGGAGCGTCCCTTAGGCAGGTCCTTTACTATACTTTGATCAACCTGATAGCCGCGGTAACTGCGACGGTTGGTGAGATAACCCAAAGTATGCGCTAGCTGTCTTTCGAAAGCTCCTGAGAGCGTTTTCGTAAAGGCTGCTCCTTGGGACTTAATCTTGAAGGTGATTGAGGGATTCGCAGGGGGCATGGAAGATATGGAGATTGCGTTGTGAGTCGGTTTGTCTATGAATATTTCGGATCGAAAAATGGACTCATGCGGTTCATCGGCCACGGGATACTCGCGACGGTTGGAGCCTACCGACGTTATCCTGCTGCGAAGCCAGATGAAAACCAGCGTCTGGTTTTCATCTGCAGTGGAAACATTTGCCGTAGCCCCTTGGCGGAAGTGTATGCAAGGAGCCTGGGACGAGAGGCACGGTCTTGTGGGCTGGACTGTACCGATGGTCATCCAGCGGATCCCAGAGCGAGAAAGTTTGCGGCCGCTAATGGGTTAAGTCTTGATGATCATGTCACGGTCAATGCGAAGAACTTTGAGTTTCAGGACAGTGATCTGATCGTTGTAATGGAACCCTCCCACATAGATTCTTTTCAACGAAGAGTTGGCCCCAGTCATGCTCTGGCCTTGGCCGGCGCGTACTGTTCTCCACCAAATCCCTATATCCATGACCCATTCAACTGCAGCGATGAGTTCTTTGTTCGGTGTGAACAGAAAGTGATGGAAGCGGTAGGGAAGTTGTGTGAGTAAAAAAAAGAAGACGGTTACAATCGACGATTTTTATCAGCTTCGGCTGATGAAAATGTGGCGGTATTTTCGAGGCGAGTCCTTCGCCTTTTGGATGATCTGCGGCTACTTTTTCTTTGAGTATGTTCGTCCGCAGTCCATTTATCCGTGGCTTGATTTCCTGCCTTGGACTCAGCTAACCGTTTTGGGCGCGCTTGTGGGGTGCTTCACCGATAAAACGGTGCGCTGGGTATCCACGCCGATTAATATAATGATCATCTTGTTCTTTCTGATCATCCTTTCGTCAAGCTTTTTGGCCTACTGGCCATCGTTGTCATACGAACAGCTCGAGTTTTCCTACACTTGGTTCATTATCTATTTTTTAATCATTAATATTGTAAATACGGAGAAGCGATTTTTTATATTTTTATGCATTTTCTTCCTGGCCTCTTTCAAACTCTCATTGTCACTCTCCTTAAAATGGGCAGCTCGAGGGTTTTCGTTTACCGATTGGGGGCTAATGGGGCCGAAAGGCTTTTTTCAGAATTCCGGAGAACTTGCTATTCAAATGCTGGTTTTTTGGCCGTTGGCCTGGGCATTCGCACACTTCTTGAAGGAAAAAGCGAGTAAAAAGTGGTATTCAATTGTACTACTGATGCCTGTCACGGCGGTGATGGTTGTTATTGGCGCTAGCTCAAGGGGAGGGCAGGTCGCGCTGTTTCTGCAACTGTTGGTCTTGAACGCGAAGGCGGTATTCAGGCCTCGCGTACTGATTTCCTGCATTCTGGCAATGTCCGTTCTCTGGACGATCCTTCCGGACGAACAAAAAGAGCGTTTTGAGAATGCAGGCACTGACAGGACTTCCATTCAAAGATTTCTCTACTGGGAGCATGGAATAGATATGTTAAATGACCACCCATTCCTAGGTGTGGGGTACTTTAACTTCATCCCATATTACGAACGTGTTTATCGAGAAGATATGCTTTATGAATACGCAGAGTTGCCGCACAATATTTTTATACAGGTTGGCGCTGAGCTCGGATATTTGGGGCTATCAGTGTACCTTCTTATGTTTGCCTATAGTATTTGGAAAACCAATGCAACGAGAAAGCGGCTGAAAGAAGCGAACGATAAGAGTTTTTTTTATTTTGTTTTCTCCTATTTTAATATTTCTCTTTTCGGGATTATATTCGCAGGACAGTTTGTCTCGGTCGTATATTATCCATTTCTCTGGATTCATCTTGCATTGTTTGTTTGCGCGAATAACATCGTATATCGTGATTCAGTGAAAACCTCTCCAAAAGGAGAGAGGGAGCCTAGTCGAGGCCAAAACTCTGTAGCGTCTATACGATCCGTCTAGAGGCTATGGATTTCTGAAAAAACTTGAGCTCGTTGTTGTTCCTCTTTGGTGAGGATTTCCTGTTTTAATTCAGAAGCCTCTTTTTTGTATTCATCAATCTTGTCAATCAACTCCTGAATTCCCGCCATGATGCCCTCCACTGAGTTATCACAAAAAACAGTTCCCTTTGTGAAGTAATTTCTCTGGGCAGCGAAATTCGATAGGAGAATGGGCTTCTCTGCTGAAATACTTTCGTATGCTCCGCAGACCATGCAAGCTGCTCTCTTTGTCAGATCGATACAAAAATCGGATGCGAAAAGTTGCCGTTGAAAAGCTGCTTCTTCTACGAAGCCCATTAACTTAACGTTCTCGGGTAGTTCCATAGGAATTGAGTTTAAGAACCTTTTAAAATTGCCTGAAAAATAGAAATCTACATTATCTGGGAGGCGTTTTGCTGCAATGAGAAGTTCAGACAATGGCTCGTCGTCGCTCCAAGACGTTATGCAAAGTGCTTTTAGTTTTTGGGAATCAGTTGGTTCACTAGGAGTGTTCAAATCGTCGGGCGGTGAAAGGCGAGGCAGGGGATCCGGAAGGATGATGGGCTGACCTCCGAGACTTTGAACGTACTCAGCGAGCTCCGCATTGGTGACGATAACGGCGTCGGATTTTCTTATTACATACCGATTAGCGCGAGAAATGAAATTTGGCCCATTTTCCGGGCCGTGAATGCCGGTATTGTGCGCATCGATAACTACTTTACACCGAATTAACTTCCCTAATACGACAGCCAATATTGCGAGAACAATAGATGGGTTTTGTGCAAATAAGATACGGGGTTTTTGTCGGAAAATGATAGAAATGGTTTGCTTGGCGCAACTAAGATAGCGACCTGTTCGGGAGGAGGTCGGCCGGATGATTTCAAATAGGGGAACCCCGAAATACTGACTGGTGGATTGGTTTCGAATCTGGCGTTCCCATGTAATCCATATTGCATCTTCCATGATTTCCTGCTCCATACTAGCGTTCTTTTCGCAGATTATTGGACATTTAACTGGGGTGATTGTGGTCGGCTTACGCCGGAACTGCTTGGGGGGCCAACCATCAAGTTCCCCGCAGCATCTCTGTTTGAGGGCCGATCGGAAGTGACTACGATTTGATCGGCATACATGTGCTGTGTTTTTGGGGCGCCCCCATTCCAATAGGTGAAAAGATGAGCGCGGTCTGAGGTATCTGTCGAACTGTTGAGTGTTTCTGCACCCGTGATTTCGTCCAATAACCTTCCGTCTTTCCAAACGCGCACTAACGCTGTGCCTCCCTGGTCAGTCGATCGATTGTCGAACTTGATATACATTTCATAGTGTTCCCATCTTCCTCTCTGAATTTCATCCGACTCCGCCCCAAACCGGAACCACTGTTGTTGGCCTTCATAGAGAAACTGGTGAGGAATTACTGTGTCCTCTGGTGTCATATACCAATCGTTATAGCCAGAATTGTCTCCGCTGCTGGTTTGTACGTGCACTCGAAGAAATTTCAGCAGGCTGCCTCTGCCATACGAATCCCAATTGAAGCCCGAGGGAAAGTACAAATTCACGCTAAACCAGATTTCATCACCCTTCTTCAATAATTCAGGGAAATGTACGATCCCGCCCCACTTACCAAAAGCTGTTGCCCCCTCGGTTATAGTCAGTTTTGCGGCTTGACTCCCCAACAGGACCTCTTCGTTCGTGATGTAAGAGCCTCCGGCGGCATCATCGAAATCGTCATCACCCCCACCTTGCGCCTTCGAGCCAATAGTGCCTTGTTCAAAAGTAAGTGTCCGCGTCCAGGCCATAGCTGATCCGGTAAGTGAGATCAGTATTGCCAACGTAACAACCTTTGCGAAAACCGATGCTTGAGTCATGGCGCAGCCTCTAAAACCAGTCTCTGAATAAGGGTGAACCTAAAAAGTACCGAAGAAAGTATAGTTGATCGTCCCAAACCTGAAATGAATTCTTCCGCTCTAAAGCATGGTGTCCCGAAAGGACGAGCAACCGCGATAAAGAACGCAGTGTTAAGCCCGAAGCCCGATAGATACACACCCAAAGCACGGACAAAAACGTTTTTTTCAAAGCCACGCATCTCTTTTCATTTTTTAGCGCCGTTTGTCTCTAACCGGATGGGCTATTTGGGTGGCAAGAAAAAAGCCTTCGGGCATAAGGCGGAAGCAAGACTTCCTTTACAAAATAAGTTTTTCAACTAAAAGTTAGTTAATGATCTAGGGGTGAGTTTTTGTAATTAATTTGAGGTTAGCGATAGCTATTGTTAATGGGTGTAATTTTCAATTGATTCCTAATCATTTCAATGCAGTTTTTATATGTATATGATCAATATGTTATTTTTATGCGTTTTGTGTTTTTTTATTGCTTTGGTTAATTTATTTTAGTCGATTTTTGGTAAGGGATGATAAATAGGTTTTCTATATTAATGTTTAGTTTTATTAATGCAAAATGATATGTGGTTGTATGGTTTTTTTGCGGGATTTTTTTGAGGAACGAGATTGTAAACGTTTTAATTATTGTATAAATGAAACTATCTTATGGATGAGATGTTATGTTGATTATTTCCTTTGCTATTATTGTGATACCATTGTATGCCTATTTTATTTATCCAGGTATTTTATTTTTAGCTTCGATGGTAAAAGGATACCCATCAGTAGATAATGAAAAGAAAATCCTAAAACTACCCCCTGTATCACTTATTGTTCCAATTCATAATGGTCAAGATATACTGGCCTCTAAAGTCGAGAATTTGCGTCAGATAAACTATCCCGATGAATATCTGGAAAAAATTATAATTTCAGATGGCTCCAATGATCGCACTAATGCTTTACTAAATAAAATTGACCCGAATGAGATTAAGGTTATTTATTTGCCAAAGCGAGTAGGAAAAGAGGTAGCTCTTCACGAAGCGGTAAAGGCCGCATCTCATGATATCGTATGTTTCATTGATGCTGGGACGAGCGTCAACTCGAATGGCTTACAATATCTTTGCAGCCATTTTGAGGACTCCAAGATCGGTGCTGTTAGTTCGGTAGATCACTCTGACACTGGTGTTGCAAAGCTTGAGCAATTGCACTTGAAATATGTGTGTTCCCTCCGATTACTCGAATCAATTGTGACATCTAGTGTTGGTGTGAGTGGGTCTTTGTTCGCTACAAGAAAGCGCCTGTTTGAAAAGGTCCCTGTTTCGATATGCTCTGATCTTGGAATTTCTTTCCAGTGTGTTACCGATGGCTATAAGGCTATTGTTGAAAAAAGAACCATTGGAAGCTATCGGAAGACTGAGAGTGTGAGAAGTGAGTACCATCGAAAGGTAAGAACTATAGCCCATGGTCTGGCTACGCTGGCCCAATATAAACACTTGTTTAACGCGCGTAAATACGGATGGTATGGGGTGCAGCTTTTCAGTCATAAAATACTTAGATGGATTTCTCCATTAGCGTTTTCTTTATCGATGCTGATTTTTTTGGGCTATTTATTCGGTCAAATTAGTTGGAATTTGATTGGGGTGGTGACGCTTATTTTTTTATTAATTTTGGTGCATCCGAAAATGCGCCAAGTAATATTGTTAAATGGTCGGTTGTTTGTCGCGTATAATCTTGCGGTATTTTCTGCCTTTAAAGATTTCATGATTGGGAAAGATTATAGGATTTGGGAGCCTACAAGGCGTCTTTGAGTTTCTAGTTTTGGTGCATTTCCATTTATGGCCGTCCTAAAATAACTTTTCGAAACGGGACAGTAGGAAAAATCCGAGGGATGAAATCGGGTTGTCTTAGTGACAGGTCTTATAACTATTCAAGCAATCCGATGAGGATTATGTTTTTCTACCTAGCCTCTTGACAGGCGATGTGTGTTTTTGATTTGTTCTTCAGGATATTAGGGAGTTAACGTGGTAAAATTGCTGGATTATTCCTAGCCAATGTGAATATTTTCTGCCAGACCATGTCTAGTGAACTACCAATCTTATAGATGATCGTTCACTGCCTGAAGCGTTTTCCTTTTAGTGCCGTCGTTGGGTTTCCTGGCAAATACGCGCACTCCCATCAGCTCACTAGGTTCAATTCGGCGTCGCTTCGAGCGACTACCTAGCCAATACCATTGAGTTCGGTGCTTCATATTGGCGAGTTCTGTCGGGTCCTTCTATGCTGAGTTTTTCTGAAGGTGCGATTTGCGGAGGAGGCATCCAGCATCATCCTTGATGAGCTTGCCGGCTTTGTCTCCATCAATTCGTTAAGTAAAGAGGCTTTTAATTTATTGAGAGGCTCAGATGTCTATTTCAATCAGAGTAACGAAAATAAAAGAAGTTATCTTTAATCCTAGTGTTATTACAAGTCCTTTAAGGTATTTGTTTGTTTTGAGCCACATGAGAAGCCGTTCATCGGTACTGTCTCACATATTGGGCAGTAATGATTCTATATGTGGGTACAGTGAGCTACACAGATCCTATATTAATTATATGGATATTTTGAAAATGAGAGTTGCGCTGTATCACGATCTGAAGGTTGATTTGAGAGGAAAGTATCTCCTAGATAAAATTTTGCATAACGAGCATGAAATTTCAGGAGAAGTTTTAAAGGCGGTAGAGCCTAAGGTGTTATTTCTATTGAGAAATCCTCGGAGCTCAATTAAAAGTATCATAAAAATGGGGCAAATTTCAGGTATGAAAATTTATGAAGACCCGGAAAAAGCGTCAGAGTATTATTGTTCAAGATTGATGAGGCTAACTGCGTATGCCGAGGCTGTTGATCCGGACTATTTCTTTCTGGAATCTGATGATCTGGTAAATAAAACAGAGGCGGTATTAAGAGACTTAACTAAGTGGCTAGGGCTTAGCTCTCCTCTAACGAGTGATTACAGGTTTTTCAATAATACAGGAAAACCAGGGTACGGGGACCGATCAGAAAAGATTCGGGCTGGAAGAGTCATAAAGACAACAGGGTATCCTGACATCAATATTCCTCCGGAGCTTCTTCGAGCAGCGGAGTCTGCTTATCAGAGTTGTAAACTATCGCTTAACAAAACATCTAATAGTTAGGCACTTGGGTAAAAAAATATGAGTGTTTAAATCATGACGCCCATGTCACCCAATACACTAATTTGATCTTTCTATGCTTTTTGCTGGTTTTTTTAATTTTATTATGATTTTCATGAATTCCCGAACAGCTGCCTTTATCTCTGGCTTTTTAAACATTAACATAACTATCACTGTTGAGGTCACAATTGCCAACGCAAATTTTTCAGATATTGTGGATAGTGATAGCGTCGTGTTGGACATTGCTCCGT
The DNA here is from genome assembly GCF_019931195.1 of Marinobacter sp. F4216. Classification (GTDB taxonomy): domain Bacteria; phylum Pseudomonadota; class Gammaproteobacteria; order Pseudomonadales; family Oleiphilaceae; genus Marinobacter; species Marinobacter suaedae. The sequence continues at coordinate 689,191 of NZ_JAIOUO010000002.1, forward strand.
TTATAAGTGAGGCAACCAGCAGTATCAGGCATGACAGCATGAAGGGTCTTTGGGGTATTCTGAGCGGATAGGTTTTATTAGCCGCTGACAGGACGTAAATGTACTGGATGAAGTAGCTGACCATAAGAGCGAAAGCGGCACCAACGAAGCCGAAATTCGGTATTAGCAATAGATAGAATACAGTGATGATGACAGCGGCAATAGCATTATGCTTCGTCATCTTGATGGTTTCGCTCTTGTGCATGAAGCTGAAGTTATTAAAGAAGATAAGGCAATGCAATATGCCGGATATGGTTAGATAGGGCACTGCGCTGGCAGAAGGGTGGAACTCTGTTGCCGACATTATAACTATCGTGATGTCCGAGAATATATTAACAAACACGCCGCCTATTAAAAGCAGTGAGGCAATCGTTCTAAACGCCAGTGAGTACTCGGGGTAAGGGTTTTCCTTTTGGGCAACTGAAAATCTTTCCGTTTGCCAGTATTGGGAGAAGGGCATCCATATTAAAACTCCCACAATTGATCCAAATTTTGCAGCGAGTTCAAAAAGCCCCACATCATCAATCGATGAGAAAACTCTGATGAAATACCTGTTGGACGAACCAATATAGAGACCAATTAGGCCAGTAAGCCACAGTGGCCAGGAAAATTTCAGCATTCTCATGGATATGGCAGCATTGGTCTTCAGGCCGGTTTTATGAAGGGTGTAGCCCGCCAAGGCTAAAGCGATGATCAGCGAAGAAATCAAGCTGCTCAGGGCCAGGCCCATCAGGCCCATTTCGAGTACAACGATTGTCGTTATATTGAGTGTTAATTGGAGAACTAGCTTCGCGATGCTGAACCAGAAAAATAGCCATGGTTTTCGAATTATTCTGATGTAAGCCAGTCCATATTGTTCCAGCGAGTGTGTGAGGATGAGTACTGAAAATATCTGTACGTAGACTTCATACTCAACGGACCCAAAAAGCTGATCAGATATTGTTTGCGAGTTGAATGCCATCGCCGCTACAGCTACAAGGCTAAACAGACCCGTTATGGCGAAGGCGCTGGCTACTACGAAGTTCTTAGACTTCAGGTTGGTCTCTTGATGATAGAACTTGGGCACTGCCTGAAACATTTGTGCCCCCAACAACATCTCGAAAAGGCTTACCGCAAATATTAAAAGTCCGACAACACCATAATCAGATGGTGACAGATAGGTGGTGTAGACAGGTAGCATTACGAAGCCAACTATCTGCCGTGATATATTGGCGATGGCATATATCGTCGAATGGGTTACCATTTGACGGGCGTTACTCAATTTACGTACTCCATTTTCTGTTCTTCCATCTCCCTGAAGATCCTTAGGATACCTTGTGCCTGGGAGTGTCGTGAGTAGTGGTCAATGACTCGTTGACGCCCACTTTCTCCCATTTTTTGCATCTTTTCCTGGTTCTTCAGAAGATTGTTTAACTCGATTGCTGCCTGAACATGATCCCCGGTTCGAAATCGTAAACCGGTTTCCGGTGTTACGGTTTCATTGAGTCCGGGGAGGTCCGATACCAGCAAAGGCAAGCCGGTAGAGGCCATCTCCAGGGAAGACATGGGGAAGGAATCCCACTCAACTGAAGCGATCATGCCGATTGAGCAGCTTTTGAGCAGGTCCGGGATGTCTGTTCGGTATCCCCCGAACGTTATGTGGCGATTGGATTTCTCATCTTGCAGGAACTCGTTAAAACGTTCCTTTTCTCCGGGGCGGTTGCCGAGGATGAGGAAATGAACATCGGAACGGCCCAGCTCTTGTGTCAGATAGTGTGCAGCTTGCAGGATGATGTGAACGCCCTTTCGCTGCTCCATATGCCCGGAAAATATGACGATTTTTCGGTTCTTGGGAATATTGAATACCTGGTGTGCGTAATGGCGGAGTTGTGGATCCGGCACGTATTTAGCTGTGTCGATGCCTGTTTTTACGATAGAGGTTTTCTGTTTCGGAATCCCGCGGCCCTGAACGGCTGTGTCTCGCATACCGGCGGACTGGAATATGTAATGGTCAGGACCAAGCCGCTTGGTGGATACCTCAAGTCTTTTCAGGAACAGTTTCAGCCCGGTATTGAGTGAGCTCATGGGTGCACCCCAGTACGAAACGAAGGTTTCGACACCTCCGCGCCGCAGTGCCTGATACATGGGGCGAGAAACGGGCTGATCGAAGCCCAGCAGGTATTTAATCCTGTTTTGGCGCACGTATTGCTCGATATCTGCGAGCTGGTCTGGTGCCGACCACTGAGTATCCAATTGAATGACGTTGGTCAGCGCCGCCGGTAGGGAAGGGGTCATTCCCCCGTCGAGTCGTGAATAGGCATAGTGGACGCGAGAATAGTCCCCAACGATTTCCAGCGCCACATCCAGAAAAGTGTGTTCGTGACTGGATGCGGCGTAGCCCGGATTGGATTCGCAATGGAAGAGCACCATCATTGCGGTCATAGACTCTTCACCTCACGGACGCCCTCCAGATTGCCGATTCGCTCGGCTTCGTCAGAATCGCTCAGAAGATAATATGGACGGAGGTTGCTCGCCCTTTCCTGGCTTTGGATTTTTTGCGCGGCGGCCTCGAACGTTTCCTGGGCCGCGATGGCTTTGGCTACCAAGGCTTCGAGATCATTATCAATGTTCTCTACCGAGGTGACGAAAGGCTCAAGCCCCATAGCTTCAAACGCCCCGGTCAGTTTGGCCTGGGTGTACTGATCTACATAAACCCCGACCGCAGGGATGCCAATGGACAGTGCAAAAATGAGCTGGTGATATCGCATTGAAACGACAAACTGGCTGTCCGCCGTCAATGCTTTTAGCTCTGAGGCCAAGGGAATGGGATCTACCATGTGGAACTGTCCCTTCGGCCAAAGGTGAGATATGTTTTTGCCAAGTTCGATGTCGCCTTTGACTCCACCCGGGGCGTGGTGGGGAATGTATACGGTTTTAACACCATTCGCCTGTGTTACCCGCTCTATTGCTTTGGCAACATGGAGGACATCATCGTCGTTCATGCCACCGAACTTGCGCATGGAAACGCAGGCGAAATGTTTTTGTTCATCGGATATCTTGCGGCTGTAATCGCTATGGCGATGATCCAGAAAGCATGCGTCATCGAGAGCAAAATGTACGGGGGCACTGATCTGTGTCTGGGAAAAATGAATGTCCCGGACGCCAATCCACCGGGCTTTCGCCAAAATCTGGTCTACCTGCTGGCGATGATGTTCCTCATAGGGACCAATGGTCTGGCTCACCAGGACAACATCCTTGCCAAAGAAGTTGGCGACTTTCAGCAATCGAAGACGTGATTCAAGCACTTCCGGCCACACGCTTGTCATGTTGCCTCCACCGCAAATCACCACTTTGTCGCAACGTAAAACCTGATAAATGTTGGTCATGAATGACTTGAAATAGGATAACGGCTTGCTCCAAAGCATCATCCGGTGCTGCTTGTCCGTTGTGTGGTAAAAGGCAAAGGCCCGGATACCATAGGTGGCCGGCACCCGCTCTGGATTCGCGCATCCAAGGATTAGATTCTCCTTTCCGATTAGATCGCTCAAGCGCTCGATGGCTACTTCCGCCATCGCCTCGTCACCTACGTGGTAGTCTGGGCCGAGCCCGGTAATGTCAGATAGCATTAAGATTTTAGGCATGTTCCATATACTCTAAGTCATACAAAAACTGACATGTTTTTGTTTTTAACAAGAATGCCGGCCCGAGAGATGCTGACCAGTGCCATCTCAATTGGCTGGCGACGCAGCTAGACAACTATGTTCCATACAGCTCCTCATACAACTTGACGTTCGCCTCCGCACCGAACAGGCGGTGCGCGCGGGCAAGTCCCGCATCTAATTTGGTCGTTCTTTCGCTCTCATTGTTCAGTACTTCGGTAACAGCCGCTGCATACCCCCTTGGTGAGTGGTCTTCCACGAGCCATCCGCAGTGTCCGTCTGCCAGTACCTCCGGGATGCCTCCTACCCGATGTGCAACGATCGGGATTTCAAGTGCAAGAGCCTCGAGCAGGACCATTGGCAAGCCCTCATGGTCCGACGGCATGACAAGTACATCCAGGTCTTTAAGGGCCCGGTACACGGGTTCCACGAAACCGCGAAACTCGATGTGATTGGTTATTCCCAGGTTGCTGGCCATCTTCTTGAGTTCCGGCTCAAGGGGGCCCGATCCGATAACGATGCCCTTGCAGCGTATGCCTCGTTGGTTCAACTGCCGAATCATCTGTAGAAAAATATCCACTCGCTTTACCGGTACAAGGCGCCCAACCAGGCCCACTTTCGGTTCCTGATGAGCCGATGTGTGTTCTACAGCGCCCTGTTCGCGAATTGTGTCGATGTCTATAAAATTGAATATTTTGTGTACTTTGCCGGGAAACATTGGCGTGAGGGTTTCTTCAAGCTGGGAAGATACGGCGATGACGGCTTGTTGCATGGTTCGTCCGAGCAAGTGATCGATGTTTTGAACGAGCCATTTCAGCGGCTGGGCAGGCGTGATCTGGTTTTCAGGATTGCCGTGAACGGTCCTTATGGAGCGGGGAACTCTGGCGAGTTTCTTTGCGGCGATTCCCAGGACGTTTTCTTTAAAGCCATGCGTGTGGAGTACTCTGGTGTTGTGTTGCTCGCAGTGTTTTCGGATCGCGCTGATCATTTGAAGGGCGCTGAGATTCGTTTCATCGGCTAAGTCAACGTGGATACCGAGATTTCTGAGCTTTTTGCACAGGACACCCTCGTTTAAGACGACCGCCGTAACCTCCACGGTGTTCGTAGCCAGAAGCGCCTTGCACAGGTTGAATACCTGGACTTCAGCACCTGCCCACAGATCTCCTGAAACAATTTGGGTCACAACGGTTCTGCTTGCCCCGCTGCTCATACGATGCCTCGCCCGAGGGTTGCAAGAAGTTTTCGCCCATTGCTGCTATTGCCGTCGTGCAGATTAAAACGATGCAGGTCGTAAGGGTTACGGTCAGAGCGGTTCCAGCCAGTCTTGGTGGTGCAGGCGGCGTCAAAGCAAGACTGAACGAGTTGTTCTCCCTGTTGTGTGATATCTCCGTTGGGATAGCAGAAAATCGACACGGCGCCTTCCTTGATTAACTTGAGATCGTTATGGCAACCCCTGATCTCATTTTCCAGGGCAGAAAGATCGTTCAAACGATTCAGTCTGTAATGGTGGCGGGTATGGGCGCCGAATTTTACGAGACCCTCCGCAGCCATTTCCTTCAACTCAGTACTTGAGAGAATAGAACGCTTTTCGGATGTTGGGGACTCTGGCATGAGGCCCGAGTCTTCAATTAACTTCAAATGGCTGATAATGGCCTGATCATCAAGCTCTTTAAGGCGATTGATAACCTGGTCAGCCTCGTTCAGGGAGAGCGGGGCTTTGGATATAGCCCTCTTGGGTAAAAAAGGTATCAGCCACTGAAACTCAGCCTTGCCGTTGGGAACTCCTGTTGACGTCAGCAAATGCAGGACGGCTTCAGGCCAGAATGTTCGATCCGAGTCCAGAAGCTTGGTGACAAGAAAAATGGTTGCGGGCGTACGGGTTTCCTTCAGAACCGGATACGCGAACTGAAAGTTGTCACGCCATCCATCATCAAAGGTGAATGAAACAGAGAGTGGGGGGAGCTGTTCGCCTTTGCGCTTTCTGGCAAGCCATTCATCGAGATGGACCGGCTCTGCGCCAATGGAACGCATGATGCCAATGTGATCTCGTAAAGCAGAGGGGGTGGTCACCATCCCAGGTTGTTCAAATTTACGGTCAGGGTGGTCCTGAGGCAAAATCCTGTGGTAGGTCAGGATAATAAGCGAGGGCCTGGAAGACAGCTTTATCCTGAACCACGCGATCACAGCGAGAATGGCCGTGGCGATAAATTTCACACCAGCTCTGAGATGGGCCAAGACCATGCCTCCTTGATAGTCTCTACGGCTTTATTTGATTGTAGCGTCCCGTTAAAGCCTGTACCCATCAATCTATCAGCCAATCCCGTACTTTGCATTATCGCCGGGTATCCCACTCTGGTGAGCGGGCTGCCTCTTGAGATCCAGTCAGGCTCTGATTGAGCTCTGGCCGCGTTCCAAGACTCGCTGACCTTATGATCTGGCACCCCGGGCTACTAAACTTCTAAAAAAATCCTTAATTGAGTCTGAAATGCTCATGGCCGGGCCTGAAATCTGGTCTATAGTTTGGGTATTTCGTCACGAAATTACTTCCGCACATTGCGCGTCTTTCAGAAGTGTCCGCAGTAACCGGGTAGAACCACTCGCATGGATGGTCGGTTATGACGGTGATCCTGTTTTGGACAGCACTCATTGGCGTTGTTTACAGTTACTTCATTTACCCTTTGGTTCTGGTGTTTATTCCAAAGCGGAATAAACTTGCATCAAGCGGGGCTGGTTGCTCTTTGCCCAAGGTTTCCCTCATTGTTACCGCACATAATGAGGAACTCCGAATTCGTGACAAGATTGAAAACTGCCTCAAACTGGATTACCCGGATATGGAAATCATTGTTGCATCCGACGCTTCAGTCGATGCGACAGACCAGATCGTGGACGATTATTCGGCCCAGGGTGTCCTCCTTGCTCGTGCTGAAGAAAGGAAGGGGAAAGAGCACGCGCAATTGCAGGGCATTAAAAGGGCGACCGGTGACATTCTGGTCTTCTCAGACGTAGCCACGGCTATTCCCGAGGACGGAATCCGCAACCTGGTTCGTTATTTTGAAAATCCGATGGTCGGGGCTGTATCCAGTGAGGACCGGTTCCTCAGCCGTGATGGCAGTGTGGTGGGCGAGGGCGCTTACGTACGCTATGAAATGTGGTTGCGCCGCCTTGAGTCCGATAGAAATGGCATTGTAGGGCTGTCCGGGTCTTTTTTTGCCGCTCGACGAGAGGTCTGCGAGGAAAACTGGGACATCTACTCACCGAGTGATTTCAATACCGCCCTTAACTGTGCGCGGAGGGGTTTGGTGGCAGTGACTGCACCAGATGTTCTCGGTTTCTATCAGGATGTCAGTGATTCGACAAAAGAGTATCAGAGAAAGATCCGGACGGTGATTCGGGGGCTGACCGCTTTAACCCGACATCCCGACGTTCTGAATCCGTTTAGGTACGGAATGTTCTCGTTTCAGGTCTTTGGCCACAAAGTGATGCGCTGGGCTGTGCCCTGGTTTCAAATCCTTTTACTGGCTACCTCCATAGTGCTGGCTAAGGCCGGCTGGTTCTACTTATTGGTGTTACTGGCACAGATTGGTTTCTATTCGTTGGTGCTTACGGGTCGCCTGATACCAGGCGTCCGGCAGCAGACTCTGATCAAGATCCCGTATTTCTTCGTTCAGGTAAACATTGCTATAGCGCATGCAACGGTTTCCTTTATGGGGGGCAAGCGAATGACGGTTTGGACACCGTCCGAGCGCTGACAGGCAAGGAGAAGCCAATAATATGATGAGTAAAGTCAGGCCGGTCGGTAGCAGAGTTCCACGCCCTGAACCGGTCCCCAGCAACTTCAGGTATCCGTGGGCGATTAATGGTTACCTGACTGAATTTCTGGAAAATGGTACCCAGGCTCTGTCCTTAGCGATAGCCATTGCCATCGCAAAGAAACGGGATATCTCCGCGCCGGAGGTGATTTTGCCTGCTTATGGTTGTCCGGATCTGGTCGCGGCTGTCGTGGCCCAGGGGGCAAAACCAGTCCTTGTCGATCTGTTGTCGAATACGGCGCAAATGGATGATAACCGGCTCTGTCACGCTATTGGCCCTGGCTGTGTAGCCGTTGTCGCTGTTGGATTCCTTGGGGTGCCCGAGCGGTTAAAGGTTTTGTCCGAAATATGTCGAGAGCGGGAGATTTTCCTGATAGAAGATTCGGCCCAGTGTTTTCCTCCGTCCGGCATTACGTTTTCCCATGCGGATGCCATCGTTCTGAGTTTTGGCCGGGGTAAGCCGATCAATTTGATGGGTGGGGGGGCCTTGATCTATCAGAGGAAACTTCAGCGGCTGGTAAAGGAGGCTCTGGGTAACACACCCTCTCTGGCCAAATCGGTCGGTATATTATGGCGATTCAAACGCTTAGTGTTTAACTGGCTGATGATGCGATTGCCCTATTGGGCCGTTGAAAAGGTCCCTTTTTTGCACATTGGCCAGACGCGCTATCAGGAGTGCCCTTATATCCGGCGGGCCATCTTGCCTGACACACTGCTTTTTGGAGGTATCCAATACTTTTTTCAAAGGCCCTATCTGGGCGACCTGTATCGGAAAGAGTTAGATGAGCTATGCGACAATGGCTGGCGGTTGCTAGGGAGCGATTGCAAAAGAATGGATCATCCTGGCTGTTCGGTGCCAAGGGTCAGGATCGCTTTGCTTGCACCAAGCAGCACTGCCCGGGAGCATGCCGAGTTAGCGCTCAATCGTGCCGGCATCGGAGCGACTAATTTTTACGGTGCAATTCTCCCCGAGCTTGAAGGACTTGAGGGTTTCTTTGAGAGCGCTCATTTCCCGGTTGCGAAAGACTTCTCCTCTCGTCTGCTGACCCTCCCGTGCCACGAAGATGTGCGTCCTGGGGATATTCATAAGATCGTAAAGATAATGAAAAAGCTGTACTCGGATGACTGGGCAAGTGAGGCTGACCGGGTGTCATAGGTACTCCATTGGATTTTATTCTACCGTGCGAGTCTTTGGTTCCGAAAACTCTCCGGCAACGCCCTCCGTATCAATCGCCCTGATCCTGAACTGCCATTGGCCTGAATTCAGATTCCTTACGACATAGGAATTGTTTCCATCAGCATCAATCGTTTCTGTTGTTTCCGGTGCAGCTGCGGGGGTCAATTTAATGGCATCAGCCACTACATAGCCATCTGCGTCATTGTCGATTCTGATCATGATTTGGCCATCACTGGTCGTGAACGAGCCAATTTCCTGCCAGGATCCGCCATTAGCCCGCTGATCCACAGTTGCGCTTCCGGTGCTCTCCTGTCCCTCGTTATTGGTGAATGTGTACTGGTAAGTCGCGTTTGATGCACGCAATCCTGACGATACCCAGTGTGCATAAATATCGTAGCTCACTCCGACCGCGAGGTTGGTAACCGCCCATTCTGCGATAACTTCACCACTGCCCGGATTCATCAGGAAGTAGTCTGCTCCGATGAAACCTTCGTAGCTGCTCGACGTCCTGCCGCCGCCGTAAGTGATAAAGGCATCGGACTCGTTGTCCACCACTGTTTCTTCCGATGAGGACGTGGCGCTCATTGGTTGATACGACAGCTCGTATTGCGCGATATCGCTTTCGGCAAGCGCGCTGCCATCGGTCCGCTGGGTGGGGGTAGTCCAGGTAAGAATGACGGTATTTGCGTCTGGCAGGCTAGTGCCATCGTTCGGGTTGGTTCCAGCGGCGAACTCCTGCTCGTTGGTAAATCCATCACCGTCCGAGTCTTCGGCCGCGTCATCAGCTGTTGGGTTGAGTCCGTTTTCAACCTCATAACCATCTGAAATGCCATCCCCATCAGTGTCCAGGGAGATTGGACTCGTCAGTGCAAGGAATTCATCGAGGTTTGAAAGACCATCGCCATCGGAATCCAGAGTTGCATCGGATGGATCGTCGGGATCGAAACCATACTGGACTTCCCATTCATCGCTCATGCCATCGCCATCGGAATCCCCCGTGGTGTCGGCTACATCGTCGCCACCGGAAACACCGATTTCCTGAAAAAGAACCGCATCGGCTACCACCCATCCGTCTGCATCGTCGTTGGTGGTTACGCGGCCGGTAAGGGTAGACATTTTGTAGGTTCCCAGCTTGAACCATTCCCCGCCGTTCTCTCGCTGATCAACCACAACAGTATCGGTCACCAGGTTATTGGCCTGGTCTAAATAGTGAACGGTATATTTTACGTTTGAACCTCGTCGAGGGGTTGATGTCCACTTAACGTAGACATCGAATTGACGAATGATATTGAGGTTCCATGTTGCAGTGTTGGCCCCGGTTCCCGGCCCGACAATCAGGTAGTCACTGCCCTGGAATCCAGAAATGGAATCTGAAACCCGCCAGTCGCCATCGGAAAAGAATCCTATATCGTCCCGATCAATAACGTGCTCGGGAAAACCGCTTGCTGTTGGCTCCAGTTCTTCGAGCTCTTCTGGCATCTGGGTGGCACAACCGACAACGAACGAGCTCGATATCGACAGAAGCAAAAGATTCTTATTCCTGGCCATCTGGTAAGCCTCGAGCCGGATTAATCTGTATAGATATTCAGAACATCAAAAGCATGGCATATGGGGGTGATAAAGCACTTGGCAGTTTAGTTTTTCTGCTTTTATAAAATTCGTGTTGATAAAAAAATAGTATTTAACGTGTAACGCCCACACTGTGCTGTTGATTCTCAGTTGCCGGGGCTGGAGGAAATGCGGAACAGGCAGGAAGTCCCCTAAAAGCGTGGGGAGTGTAATTGAACCAATGAACAACCGGTCGGCGGTGCGAGGTAAGTATCTATCGGATTACGTGGAAGGTAGTGCTCTTGACGTCGTTCTGACCCAGTCAACGATAGCGTCAACGACCGTGTGACGATCGTGCGGCTCGGAGAGGATGTGGCTTGCCTGGGGGCGATGGATAACCTTCAGATTGTCGCCAAAGCGAACGGAGCTGAAGCAATCGGAGAACTGCTCGGGATACCGGTAATGCTCATTTCCCATAAATACATATAACATCTGGAGATTCCTCTGGTTCAGCTTCTCCAGGCCTTCAGCCACCTCTGCTTTGGGCGGATAACTGGCGAAGTCCGGCACCTCGAAATAGCGCTCATCGATGCCCGATAAGTCCGCGCCTCTTTTCTGCTCAAGCAGACCGAGTTTCCGTAGCACGAATTTGAGCCATCGTGCCGGTGAGCGCAACCGTCGAATATAGTGAATCAGGTAACTCTTGGTCGTCATATAGCAGTAACCATCCAATTGAGCTGTTGCGACGACTCGAGGGTCCTCCAGTGCTGTCCGGTAGGCGGCAAATGCGCCAGAGCAAAGGCCGTAGAGAATAAAACGGTCGAACTGTTTCCAGTTGGAGAGGTAGTTCATCACTTCCTGAACTTCCTCAACAGCCGCCAGGTCGGCGGTTAGCGTGCCTCGTCTGGGTTCGCTGTCACCGATACCGGAAAAGTCAAAGCGAAACGTGCTCAACCCGGATCGTTCCGATATCGCTCTGGCCAGAGTCACCGTCAGACGACAAGAGCCGACACGGTGAATGACGCCCGAGTTCAGGAGTATTACGGCGGTTCTGGGATCTGCAAGTTCCCCGGCCCTTGGTTCGCAGAAAACGCCGACAAGAGGGCGGTCGTCACCAACCATCACTACTTGTTCACGCATAGTGTGTCATCTCGTACTGGGTCGTCGCGCTGAAATGACGCTCGATCGCGTCGATAACAGGCTTTGGCCACAAGATTCCACCGACATGGTCAACGTAATTCCAGTCGTGTGGAGCCGGTGCGAGCTCGGAGTAGAACATTTTCCTATGATCCAGTTGCCTCTGAATTTTGGCAAATTCATCGGTTTCGTGGGAAACGAACTGAGCGATGGGCAAGGCAATATCTTGAGCCAGTTCACCCAAACTGAATGCCTCAAGAGAGTTCTGGAAGGCCTTGGACATTGAGAATCCATTGAAATGAATGGTCCCGTCTGGTGTCAGTATTTTCGAACGACTTCCCAGTTTCTGAGCGTTTGCGACGGCAGTCTTTATCTCCTCAAGGTATCCTTCACCGTCTGTGATCGGGTCCCAGAGGATTAGTCGGGAGATATCATTGCTTTCGATGGCGGCCCTGGCAGCGAGTATGGCCCCAAGACGAAGTCCTACGAGCGCTACTCTGGAGACGCCTGCCATGTCCCGAAGCTCCTGGATGGCATGGCCTATATCTTCGACCCACTCGTCGGCCGTTACATCGGACAGATCCCCGGCAGAGTCCCCTGTGCCGCGATAGTCAAAACGCAAAACGGGATAACCAAGCTCGCTCAGGTTTATTGCCAGCCTGCGAATCGACTTGTGGGCACGCAAGTACTCCTGTCCAAATGGATTACAGAGGACAATCCCCTCATCAAGATGACCTGTTTTTCTGGGGTGATAAACGCCCAGCAGATAGCTCTGTGATGGTCCAAAAAAAAACGCTTCCAATCGATTCTCCCTGCAAACGTCTACCCTGAACTGCTGCGTAAGTAGACCTCGATATCACTATCGTAGTCGCAAATCGTTTGAATTATGAGCCGAAAAGCCGCTGAAATACCGAGCGGCCGGACTTTTTCTCTTGTTTAGCGTCGGGGGGCGCATCCTTATCAATCGCTTCCTTGGGCACCGCTTTTTGTTCTACCAGGTTCGCCAGCTGCTCAAGTGTATTGACCCACAAATCCTGAGGCATGAGGCTGACACCAAACGTTCTCTCGATTTCTACGATGACCTTCAGCGCAAGCAGTGAATGCCCGCCAACCTCCAGAAATTGGTCATCGATGGTCACGTGCTCCCGTTTCAGCAGAGCCGTCCAGATATCAATAAGCTTCTGCTCAGTGATCGTTGGTGGACGTTCAGGTTTGCGAGCCTCAACCACGCTGGTGGTTTGCGCGAGAGCTTTACGGTTGACCTTACCGGACGGAAGCAGCGGTAGTTCCTCGTGAGTTACAAATTGTTGAGGGATCATGTAATCCGGCAAATAATTCCGAAGGTGTTTACGAAGTTCGCTGCCTGTCGGCTGCTGCTCGCCCTGATAGACAATGTGGGCGCTGAGTCGCTGGTCATCCACGCCCAGATCCTGAACTACGACAGCGGCATCTGCGACATCGGGGTGTGACCTTAACTGGATTTCGATTTCTTCCAGCTCAATCCGGAACCCGCGGATTTTTACCTGATTGTCGAAACGGTCGCCAAACTCCAGTTGGCCGTCCATGGTCCAGCGTGCAAAGTCCCCGGTTCGGTAGAGTCTCCGGCCATCCGGGAAACGCACGAAACGTTCAGAAGTTTGTTCCGGATTGCCCCGATAGCCCCTCGCCAGGCCCAGCCCGCCGATCCACAGTTCTCCATACACACCGGGAGGCAAGGGGGTACTTTCTTCATCAAGAACATAGAGTTGGGTGTTTGCAAGCGGACGTCCAATCAGTACTCGTGGGGTGCTTTGCTCGTCCGGGAGGTGCACTCTGTAACAACTGGTCCACACGGTGGCTTCAGTCGGGCCGTACATGTTCCAGAGCTCAACGTTGCAGGTGAGCAGCGCTGATGCCAGATCCGGGGGCAGTTTTTCACCACCCACCAGGCCCCGCAGTGGTGTCTCCGTTGCCAGGCCGGCATTAACCAACATGCGCCAGGTCGCTGGTGTTGCCTGTAGCACAGAGATTGAATGCTGAGTGATCAGGGAGAGCAGCTGATGAGGGTCTTTGTTTTGCCTGCTAGAGGCAATGACCAGCTTTGCGCCAACAGCCAGCGGCAAAAATAGTTCCAATATGGAAATGTCAAAAGCCGGGGTGGTGATGGCCAGCAGACGATCTTCTGACGTAAGCCCTGGTTTCTCAGCAACCGCTTTTAGAAAGTTGCTCAGGGCTTCGTGGCTAATCTCTACGCCTTTGGGAACGCCCGTGGAACCTGAGGTGAATATCACATAGGCCAGTTGGTCAGGTTTTAGGGTAACCGGCAGCTTATCCGAACTCTGGTTATTTATCGTGTCCTGATCCTGGTCGAGAAGGATGGTGGTTCCTTCATGCGCCCCTACCACGCTATCAAAGTGGGTGACGCTAATCAGATGATGTGCATTTGCGACGCCAAGGATCGCTTTTACTCGCTCGACAGGAAAGAGCGCGTCAAGCGGAACGTATGAGGCTCCCAGCTTCCAAAGGGCAAGAATGGTAAGTGGCAGTTCAACCGTGCGATCCAGAAGGATTGCCACGACATCGCCGGCCTGAACTCCCTGGGATGAAAAGTGCCTTGCTAACCTGTTGGATCGTTCATCGAATTCGCGATAGGCGTATTCCCCGTTGGCATCAATGCAGGCAATGTCGTCCGGGTGCTCTGCAACCTGATGGTCGAACTGAGATAAAAATCCATTCTCGAAGGGCCGTTCGACGTAGGTGTTGTTCCAGTTCTGGATCATCCGTTGCTCGTCCTGAGTTGCGCCTGCAACAAGATCGAAGCCTTCCTTTTGCTCCTGAAGCGCTGTGATGCTTTCCTGAAAACTTATCACAAAGCCCTCTACAGTCGCGCGGTTGAACAAGGCGACCGGGTACTCAAATCCGCATTGAATACCGTTGGCGTGCCGCTTGAACCAGACATCGAGATCGGTTTCCACACCTTCCCTGTCGAGGTTTATCTGGGTGCGCTGAATACCATCCATCTCGTCTTGTCGGTTTCGGACATCCTGATAGTTGAACAGGGTCTGGGCGATGGGATTTCGAGAGGTATCACGGTGAGGGTTTATGGTACGCACCAACAGGTCAAAAGGAACGAACTGATGCTCCATGGCACTGAGTATGGTGTCTTTTACATGGCGTACTAACCCATCAAAGGACTGTAAACCCGTTAATCTGAAACGGCAGACAAGAACGTTGATCATCGGCCCCATAAGACCCTTGAATTCATCCAGATGTCGTCCGTATACCGGCACATTCACGATGATTTCGTTTTGCCGGCTGTAGCGGTGCAGCATGTGAACGTATAGCGACATGACAACCATGAACAGCGTGGTCTGGTGTCGCGCAGCAAGCGCTTCGAGTGTTTCCACACTGGTCTGATCAATATCAAACTTGATGCCTTCCGAGCGATGGGGCTGTTGGCTTGGGCGATCGAAGTCGGTTGGCAGATTCAGTACGGGCAACTCTCCGGAGAGCGTTTCTTTCCAGTAGTCGAGGTGTTCTTCGAGGCGTTCACTTTGCAACCAGTTGGATTGCCAAAGTGCAAAGTCGTTAAACTGCAGCGGCAAGTCGGGCAGGGGATTGGCCTGATCCTTTGCAAAGGCGTTGTAGAGAGTGCAGAGCTCCTTCAGCAGCAAATCAAAAGACCAGCCATCGAACACCAGGTGATGGATCAGGAAAAACAGGATGTAGTCCTGGGAGTCTGCTTCGATCAGTGATGCCTTGAACAAGGAGCCGGAAGAGACGTTGAACGGCTCGGCAACCTCTGTTCTTAATGCCGTTTCCAGTGAATCCAGGTCGCTTGCGTTGTAGTGGGACAGTGGGAGTGGTTTTAAATCAATCCGCCTGTTCTCATCCACAACGATGTGAACTTCACCATCCAGCTCTACGAAATTCGACCGCAGAATTTCATGGCGTTGAAGAATTTTGTTCAGCGCCAACCCCAGTGCTTCGGTATTCAGCTGCCCCTGCAGTCGAAATACGGCTGGCAGATTGAAGGCATAGGAATCCGGGACGATTTTTTCGTAAAGATACCAGACCTGCTGCTGGTGGATGGCAGGTACAGGGGTGTTTTCCGTATGCCTGACGATGGGTGGTACTTCCTCGATGTAGACGCGCTCTGACTCAATGACGCGACACATCTCGCGAATGGTCGGTGCTTCGAACAGCCTTCCCAGCCCAAGGCTCACGCCAAATTGACTTTTCACCTTGGCGAGCATCTGAGTACCCAGAAGCGAGTGCCCTCCCAGGTCAAAGAAGTTGGCCGATGCACTGATTTCCGGAGTTCCCAGAATATCGTTCCAGATCCTGCTCAGCTCTACCTCAAGTTGCGATTCCGGTGCTTCGAAGGTGTCGCTGTTCAGCGCTTCGATTTTGGGCGCGGGAAGTGCCTTACGATCCACTTTCCCGCTGGACGTAAGCGGCAGGGTCAGCAGCTGAACGAAGTGTTGCGGAATCATATAGTCGGGTAACTGCCGGCCCATATGAGCTTTGAGCTGTGGCAGGACATCTGCCAACTCATCTTTCGATACGATGTAGGCGACCAGACGCTGGTCGTTCTTGCGATCTTCCCGCGCTAAAACCGCACACTGGGTGACGCCCGGATAGGTAAGAACGATGGATTCGATTTCCCCCAGCTCGATCCGCAGTCCCCGAAGCTTGATCTGGAAGTCGTTGCGGCCAAGATATTCAAGGACGCCATCGGTGCGCATTTTTACCAGATCGCCCGTACGATAGGCGTTGTATGGCTCATCGCTGAACGGATCTCGGATAAACCGCTCGGCGTTGAGCTCCGGACGGTTTACGTAGCCCCTTGCGACTTGCACGCCGCCAATCAGGAGTTCGCCAACCAGACCCGGGGCGAGGAGCCGCATATCTTCATCCACGACGTAAAGGCGAGTGTTGGACAGGGCCGTGCCTATTGGCACTGTGTGAGTAGATTGCTTCTGACCGCATAACCATAGGCTGGCGTGAACGGCTGCTTCTGTTGGTCCGTACAGGTTCCAGCACTCTGCCTTTGGGAATGCCTCTGAAAAACGGGCTTCCAGCTCGGTACTGACCGCTTCGCCGGTTAAGACAAAACGTCTAAGGCTGGGGCATTGGGCCTGGGCGTACTGGTCCAGGAAAAGGTACGCCATTGAGGGTACGAAGTGGATGTGGGTTATCTTTTCTTCATTAACGAGACTGGCAAGATAGTGGGGGTCTTTGTGTCCGCCGGGCCGGGCAATGATCAGCCTGCTGCCACACATGAGGGGGCCAAACAGCTCGCAAAGGGAAACATCAAAGGTGTACGGCGTTTTCAGCATCACCGCGTCGGATTCGTTCAACGGCAGCGCTTCCTGCATCCATAGCATGTGGTTGCAGATCGAACGATGCTCAAGCATGACGCCTTTGGGGTTGCCGGTTGAACCCGAGGTGTAGATCACATACGCGAGCTGAGAGGGAGAGTAATCGATTCCGGGTCGGGTAACGGGACAGTCAACGAGGCTTGCCGGTGGCGTGTCCAGTGCAACAGTCTTAATGCCTTGGGGGACCTTTTCGGCCTGAGCCGACTGAGTCAGAACCAGCTCTGCCTGAACCTCATCAACGATGAATTTGAGCCGATCATGAGGATGATCAGGATCAAGCGGGAGGTAGGCACCGCCTGCCTTCAGAATGCCGTTGATCGCGATGAGCATTTCCATGGACCGTTCCATCAGTACCGGCACGATGGTTTCGGCGCGCACGCCGCGGTCTATCAACCAATGTGCAAGCTGGTTAGCCCGCTCGTCGAGCTCACGATAGGTAAGCTGCTCTCCCTCGAAGACCAGAGCTGTTCGATCCGGGAACTGGTCGGAAGCGTCTTCAATAAGACCATGCAGGCTGGCTTGCTCAAGGCTATAGGGGCGCCTTACACCTTCCCATAACTGCTGATAGAGGGCGATGTCTGCGTCGCTGATCAGGTCGTGATGCCTTATGGTGGCTTCTGGCTCGGAAACAACGTGGCCGAGAAGGCGCAGAAACTCACCCATACGGCGATCGATGGTCTCGGTGTCCCAAAGGTGGAGGTTGTGTGTGCACTCCATGACCGCATCGCGGTCTGACAGCGTGATGTTTAAATTGATGTCAAAGTTTTCGGATACCCGGGGGTTGGATTCAAACACCGCATCCAGTCCTGCGAACTCAAAGTCGGATTCGTTGGACTGATCGACGTTGAACAGTACCGACACCAGCGGTGGCTTTGATGGATCCCGAGTGGCACCGAGTGTCTTGAGCAATGTGCCATACGTCAGGTACTGGTGCTCGAAGGCTTCCAGCATGTTTTGCTGTGCCTTGTGCAGCAGGGACTCAAAGGTATCGCTGGACGATACGCTGATGTGCAGCGGAATAATGTTGACGCAATGACCAATCAGCTCATGCTCTTCCTTGGCCATCTGTCCGGCAAACGGTATCCCCAGGACAATCTCTTCGCAGCCTGAAACTCGATTCAGGTAGGCCGCGAACGCTGCCATGAGCGTGGTTGTGAGGGTGCTCCTGTTTTTGGCAGCCAGCGTTTTCAGTTCACCAAGGAGAGGCAGCGGAAGTTCTTTATCCAGCCGAAAAGCACGGAAACTTCTGCTAGGGGCCCTGGGCCGGTCGTAAGGAAGATCCAGAGCGGGAATTCCGTGTGCAAACCGTTGTGTCCAGTAGGCAATGCTCTGTTCGCGCAGGGGCTGTGTTTCGGGACTGCGCTCCCAGGCCGCGTAGTCGCTGAAAAGAGGCGCCGGTTCCAAATTCGGGACTGAAGATCCGGTGCAGCGGGCCGAGTACAGCTTGCCGAGTTCGCTGGCCAGGACGTAAAGAGACCATCCATCACAAACAGAGTGGTGCAGGGTCAATAACACCCGCGTGTCTGTTTCGCTGCAAAGAATGACATCGAATTGGGCGAGAGGGCCATTGAACAGATCGAACGGTGCTGTGACCGCGTTACTGGCAAGGTCGCTGACCTGCTGCGTGGTGTCTTCGTCGCTCAGTGGGCGACAATCGTACACCTTGATGGGCGCAGGGCGGTCTTTGTAGACCACCATTTCCTCGCCATCATTGCTGAAACAGCCTCGTACCGACTGATGTCTGAACCACAGGTCTTGCAGGGCTTTTTCGAGGGCTGCCTGATTCGGGGTTCCCTGAAGTCGGACAAACACGGATTCATTGAATGCAACACTGGCGTCTTCGCCAAACTGGGCCGCCAGCCAAACTTCCCGCTGGGACTCGGTGCTCTCGACGGTGCACTCGAGTTCGCCAAACTGGAAAGGATCATGGTGTTTGTCGTACTTGAAAACGGCGCTATTCATACGTGCTTAGCCTGCCCATTTCTCAAACTGGTTCTTGTTCGTTCTTGACGGGACGAACCACGCGGCTTTGCCATTTTCATCCCTTCCCAGGCGCGCACCCTCGACCGGGGGCTTCTGACTCTCCGTCATACTGACTTTAGTCGGATCTTCCGTAACCGGGAAAAATTCCATGGCAATCATGTCATCCATCGCCTCCTTGAACGCCTGGATAATGCTCTGAATATCCTCGTCGGTATGAGCGGTTGTGATGAACATTGGTCTGGCGTCCCAGACATGGATTCCTTTCTCACGAAGCAGGATGTAAATCAGCTCTTCAAAGGCAATGTCCTGGGGGATCTTGATCTTGCACATGGAACCGCAGTTTTCGATTTTGAGCGGCGCACCGATCATCCTGGCGTACTGGTTGATTTCCTCCACCATCCGGTCGGCGCGGTCATTGAGAATAGACTGGAGTTCGGGCTCCTCAACCAGTCGCCGTAATACGGCCACTGCCGCCGAGAGAACAAGGGGATGGCGGACGAAGGTACCCGCGAAGTAGGTAACGCCAACCTCTGGTGAGGAATCGTCTCCGAACTGCCATTGGCCACCATCCAGTGCGTCCATGAATCCGGCTTTGCCCGAAATGGCGCCAATAGGCAGACCACCGCCAACGATCTTTCCGTAGGTGCAAATGTCTGCATCGATGCCGTAGTAGCCTTGTGCGCCCCTTGCATGGATACGGAATCCGGTAATCACCTCGTCAAAGATCAGGGCAATGCCCTGCTCGGTACACAGCGTGCGTGCTTTTTCGAGGAAGGCTTTGGGCTGGAGGCTGGGGTGTCGGCTTTGGACGGGCTCGACCAGAATAGCGGCAATTTCGTCGGCATGTTCGCGAATATAGTCTAGCGATTCGTCGCTGCCATAATCGAGGACAATCATGTTCTCTACCGCGGAGTCCGGAATGCCGGCCGCCGCTGGCACCGCATAGCCATTGCTTCCCCGTGTGACGATCACGTCGTCGTGGATGCCGTGGTAGTCGTTTTCGAACAGCACGACTTTTTCTTTTGCGGTTACGGTCCGCGCCAGTCTCATGGCACCAAGCACCGCCTCGGAGCCGGTATTGCAGAATGCGACCCGTTCATTCCCGGTAACCTGGCAGAAAAGCCTTGAGGCCTCCGCAACCAGCGGGTGCTGCGGACCGATTTCGTAGCCGGTGTCCAGCTGCCGTGCGATGGCTTCCTTGATAAACGGAGCCGAATTTCCAAAGAAGTTCGAGCCGAATCCGCAGGTTACGTCGATAAGCTTCCCGCCATCGATGTCCCAGAGGTAGGGACCCTCTGAGCGCTCAACGACGATGGGGTATATCACCTCTTTTATAACTGTCCGAAAACCGGATACCACACGGGGATCGGCCAGCTGTTTACGGTTGTCCTGGGCAAACTGCTTGGACCTGGCGAAGCGCTGGTTGTATCGCTCGGACAGGTGATCGAAGTTTTGCTTCTGCACCGGTGTCATGTCGTTACTGCGTTTGACGTTGATGCGGGTGCCTGCGCCAAACGGCTTCAGGCCCTCATGGGAGGATCTGGTTTGGCTTACTTTGCCCGAATCAGATGATGCGGGCGTTACCGGCAGCGGGCCCTGTGACGCCAGAGAAGACAGCACAGCCAGTTGACCCTGCATGATCTGCATCTGCTGTTGCAGTAGCGCCTGGATATCTCCGGAAGGCGCTTGCGCCATGGCGGGCTGCGGTGTGTTCATGATGCCAGGCGGTATCTGGCCCGGAGGTGTCCCGGGCAATTCGCCGCCTTGCTGCATGCTCTGAGACGCCTGAGGCGCTGGCGCAGCCTGGGGGGTTCCCGCCGTGACCCCTTCCTTGATCAGGTAGTCCGTCAGCTTGTCCAGACTGCCGCAATCATTCAGCAGTTGGCGGAACGTCAGGTTCACTTTGAACTTTTTCTTGAGTTTCAGGGTGGACTGGGTGAGAAGCAGAGAGTCCAGTCCCAGCTCAAAGAATGTGGCTTCGCCATCCGCCTGGCTAAGGTCAATGCCGGAGATGTCGGAAAACAGGGTACGCAATTGTTCCTTGATGGCGTCGTTCATGTTTTGTCCAGTCAAACTCGGGGAATCGGGAATCGCAGCAGCAAAGTCGGGCTGAGTTGGAGAATAGCTCTCTGAGGGCCCCGGCACGACGGCTTCTGCCAGTGGTTCAATCACAAATGTCTTATGTTGGAAAGGATACTGGGGCAGGCTGGACCGCAGGCTGGGCGGGAATTCACCGCAAGGCCAATCCATGTCAACGCCAGCGCACCATGCCTTTCCGAGGCCTGTAGAAAACGATGCCAGCTCTTTCTCGTCATCGCCGGCATCTGCAACCAGGGGAACGAGGACTACATCGGATTTTTCAGCCAGGTTCTGCATGGCCATGCCACACACGGTGCCCTGAGGACCACATTCAAGGACGACCAGTTGATTCAGTTCACCAAGGGTCTGGCAGCCTTTCCGGAACTGAACCGGCTGGCGGATTTGCCGGGCCCAGTAGTGGATGTCCGTTGCCTGACCATCGGTTATCCAGTCGCCAGACACGCAGGATATGAACCGGAAGCGAGGGGGATGCAGTTCAATGTCTTCTAATCGCTCGGCAAAGGCCTTGCTGGCACCGTCCATGGAGGGTGAATGGAAGGCATGGGAGGTGTTGAGTTCCCTGTATTTGATGCCTTGCTGTTCAAGAATCTTGCCAAACGCCTTTATAGCCTCAGACTCCCCGGACAGGGTGACACTGCCTTCTGTGTTTTCTGCCGCAATGACCACGCCAGCGGGCAATAAGGGCGTTAACTCGTCGATATCGGCTCTTACTGCCATCATCGAACCGGGAGGCTGAGCCTGCATCACCTCGCCGCGTGTCAGTACAACGCGAAGTGCAGTAGGTAGATCAAAGACACCGGCTACTGTTGCCGCAACCAATTCGCCAATACTGTGTCCGATGCCTGCAGCCGGCTGAACGCCGAGTCGGTTGAGCACTTCAGCCAGGCCAAAACCGACGCAGAACAGTGCAATCTGTGTCTTCTGGGTGTCTTTTAGCGGGTCACCGGAATGGAATAGCAATTCCTTGATATCAACATTGTATTCCTGCTTCAGAATGTCGTCGCAGTGATCAATGGCTTCCCTGAACACGGGAACATGCTCATACAACCGACGTCCCATACCGGCTACCTGGCATCCCTGACCGGGGAAGGCGAAGACGATGGTGGGTTCGCCGAACGCGGGGTCATTGTCGGCTGCGTTTTCAGAGACGTTGTTCAGTGCCTCGTTACCAACCGTTTGCAAGACGGTTTCGCGGAAAGGGAAAGCGCGACGGGAGCGAATGAGGGCAGATACCAGGTCGGCACGGGCTGCCGGGCTGCTGCATTCTTCCAGCAGGCCCCGGTGTGAGCTTATCAGAGCCGAGAGCGCCTCGGCCGAATGGGCACTGAAACAGAGCGGAACCCAGTTGGGTGTGGCTCCGAAAGTGTCGGTTGCATCGGCTTGGACGCCTTTTAGCAGAACGTGAGCGTTGGTTCCGCCAATACCAAATGAGCTCACACCGGCAATTCGCTTCTCCTTCTCGGCGTCCCATGGACTGGATGTGGCGGCAACAACAAAGGGCGTTTGTTCCAGAGCCAGTTCCGGATTGGGGGTTTCGAAATTGATGGATGGGGGAATCACACCACGGTCAATAGCCAGGGCAGATTTGATGAGGCCGACAACACCCGCCGCCGCTGTCAGGTGACCGAAATTGCTTTTGACCGAACCCAGTTTGCAGAACTGCCTGTCTGGTGTGAACTGCGAGAACGCAGAGCTCAGCGCTGTAACCTCGATGGGATCGCCAATGGGCGTGGCGGTTCCATGGGCCTCCACATAGCCAATCTCACTCACGGTTTGCCGGGCATCTTTGATGGCTGAGAGGATGACCGACTTTTGCCCCTCAACACTCGGACCGGAGAAGCTGCCTTTTTCGGCGCCATCGTTGTTGACCCCGATACCGGTAATGGCCGCGTAGACGTAATCCCGGTCCTTCAGGGCTTCATCAAGGCGCTTGAGAACCACCATGCCGCCGCCATCGCTGAACACGGTACCGGAACTGTTGGCGTCGAATGGCCTGGTATGTCCATCCCGGGTATAAATGCTGCCTTCTTCATGTGTGTGCGGCTGCTGTTGCGGGAATGCAACCGAGGCGCCACCTGCGATGGCTATATCACAGCGTCCGTGACGGATCGCCTCGACCGCTTCAGCAACCGCGACCAGCGAGGTCGAGCAGGCGGTATGAATGCTCAATGCGGGGCCAACCAGGTTCAGTTTATGGGCAAGGCGGGTTGCCGCGTAATCCTTTTCGTTGGCGACCATGGCCTGAAGCGGGCCGTAATCTTCAAGCTTTTCGTGATTCTTGAGTACGTTGTTGAGGTAATAGGTGTTGTTGCCGACCCCGCAGAACACGCCGATCTTGCCGGCGAACGTTTCCGGGTCAACCCCCGCGTTTTCCAGGGCATGCCAGGCAAGCTCAAGCAGCAGCCGTTGTTGCGGGTCTACGAACTCGGCCTCGATGGGGGTGATGCCAAAAAAACGGGCGTCAAATCCGAGCGGGTCATCCAGAACCCCGCGGGCGTTTACCTGATTGGTTGAGGGATTTTCCGGCTCGAAAAAGGTGACAGTTTCCTTGCCATCCAGCAGGTTCTGCCAGAATTGCTCAATCGAGTTGGCTCCGGGAACACGAGCCGAAAGGCCAATAATGGCTACATCCCGGAGTGATTCATCCCGTGATGGGGCGTTGTTGGCCTGGGATTCGCCAGATTGAACAGCTTTGTGCCGGGAGGTTGCGTATCGAAGGAAGTGACCCGCCGTACGGTGTTGAAAGAGCGAATAGACCGGTACAGAGAGCCCTGCTTTTTCCAGGAAAGAGGCCGCGATTCGGTTTGCGGCCAAGGAGTCCATCCCCTGATCCTGAAGGTTCTGGTCTTTCATCAGGCCAGGGTGATTCAATTCGTCCCGGATAATGGACATCAATTGCTCGGATAAGACTTCGCTGCTTGTGGTCTCGGTTCGCTGCTCAGTGGTGGGTTCCAACGACTCCAGCATGGATTTCCGGTCAATCTTCCCCGACGGTGTCTTTAACAGAGCGTCAACCCAGATAAAACGGGACGGCACCATGTAGTCGGGCATGTGCGACTTGAGCTGTTTACGGATAGCGTCGTCGCTGATCTGACCGCGCTCTGCTTCGGTTACGAAGGCTATGAGTCTCTTTTGCTCACCGACTTGCTGAACGGCGACCGCGGCTTCGGAAACCAAGCCTGTATCGAGTAGTCGGACCTCTACTTCACTGAGTTCGATCCGATAACCACGGATCTTGACCTGATTGTCCATCCTGCCGTGATAGGCGTATTCTCCGTTGCTATTCACGCTCACCAGATCCCCGGTGCGATAGGCCCGCCTGGGCTCTGGTCCCTGAAGCTCAATGAAACGCTCGGCGGTCTGTTCAGGACTGTTGATGTAGCCGTCGGCAAGGACCGGACCGGCGATATAGAGTTCCCCGACATCGCCGGGCGTTACTGGTTGCTGATGGTCATCCAGTACAAGCAACTCGGCAGAGGTGATCGGGAGCCCAATCGGCGGTAGCGCCGGCCAGTTATCAGTCGGTTGGTGCAGCTGATATTCGCTCACTACATGGGTTTCGCAGGGCCCGTACTGATTGCACAGCATGGCGTTTTCAAGACCGCTGAAGGCCGTACGAAGTTCTTTGCTGATGACCAGTTGCTCGCCCGCAGTGATGACTTCTTTAAGGGACGAAGGATAAAGTTTCAGCCGGTTGGCCCACATCACCAGTTGCAGCAAAGCGATGTAGGGCAGGAAAATCCGCTCGATCCGGTGTTCATCAATGAACTCCAGCAGCCGCCGAAAATCCTGTTTAGTGGTGTCTTCAATCAGGTAGAGTGTCCCGCCCATGGCAAGGGTGGAAAAGGTTTCCTGAAAGGAGACGTCAAAGCTGAATGCGGAAAACTGCAGTGTCCGGTAACGGGCCTCTGGTTCGTATCGCTCATTCTGCCACGCAATCAGATTATCCAGTGTTCCATGATTCATCAGCACACCCTTGGGCGTGCCTGTAGACCCGGATGTGTAGATCACGTAGGCGCTGGAGTCCGGAGTAATGTTGGCCGTGCCCGCGTCGACATCCGAAGGCCCGGAAAAGGAAAGTTCGCCTAGATCGAGGTGATCGCCAACGGTAGAGCGAAAGTCGTCATTGTCGGAGATGGTCAGCGCAACCTGAGCATGACTGACCATGTAATCCAGTCTGTCTGCCGGATAGAGCGGGTCGAGCGGGAGATAAGGGCTGCCGTGGCGCAAAATAGCGATGATGGCCGTGATTGCCAATTCGCGGTCGTGAGCATGGATGGCGATGGGCAAACCCGGCTTAACGCCCATCCGCTGAATCCGGGCCTGAATAACCCGCGCATTATCTAACAGTTCTGCGTAACTGATGAACTTGCCCCGGAACCACAGTGCAGGGTTGCCAGCAAATGCCTCGGCATTTTGTTCGAATTTTGCAAGAAAACTGGCCGCGCTGCGGGAAGACACCTTTGGAATCATCTCGTCGCCTTCCTTAGATAGAGAATACCGATACAAACTCGGTTGAACTCCGTACCGAGAATCCGCGCTTCACCCGGGTAGAATAGCTGGGGTGTTACAGTATGTTAAATTAGCATAACCAAGTGTAACGGACCATGTGGCGTGGCGTTTAGCTACTCAGTGAGAAAATCTGATTTACCGCAATTATTCAGGCAAAACTGGCGGTCAGAAGGCCCAGTTCGGTTGGCAGCACAAGGCAAGGCACGGCGGCGGGCAGGCTTGGCACCTCAGCAACGAGCCTATCCCCCTGATTCTTCAGTCGAATATCGAGCATTTCAAGATAAGAGCCGAGTTCGGGCGACGCCACCTTGACGACGGATTCCTTAACAGAGAAAGCCAGGGCGCTGGGAGGATGATCTGGATACATGGCTCGCAACAGCTCTGATTCATGGGAATTGAGAATGAGGGCCGTAAGATCGTCAGTGACGGTGGAGGGGTCCTCCAGGAGGTCGATGCCCAGTTGGCGTAGGGGAGGGCAGTAGGCAACGGCAGCCAGAGCATGGACCTGGCCATGAGAGATTGAGCCAGTGATGCCATCGGGCCAGAGCGGATTGCCAACGGCCCCCCTAAGGACGGGGGCCGGAGGAAGCCCTGCACGCATCATGGCTTGTCGGGCCAAACGTCTACCGGTGAAAAATTCGGTTCTTCGTTTGGGGACAGCGTTTCGAACGAGCTCTCGCTCTTGTTCATAGTCACTTTCATCGCCGCAAAGCGCGCCAGAGGCCACAAAGACGGGTGCTCCGACAAGCGCGCTGAGGCGCTTTTCGATGTGATCTGTGCTATAGCTGATCATAAGGAATCAGTTGCTGGGCCATCTGTTTTGCCGCTTTTTTGGGGCGACTGGACTGTTCGTTGGGCGCTTTGCTCATTATGGCAACGGGACCAAGAGGACGCAGGGACATTGAGCACATTAAGGCGTTGGCTAGGGACGGGCAAGCGTTGGTTTAACCGGCGTGTTGAATTCAAGATCGGCACCATGATGCAGCAGCCGGTAGTAAGGGATTCGTCACGATCGGACGACCGGTGCCGTTTTGTCCGGACACAGACCCACCGGGCGGGCTTGCCTTTTTCTCTCAAGGAGTTTGAGAAACGCAGCCAGCAGGGCAATTTCCTGTACGAGCTTTTTGTGGACGGGAATCCGGTCTCTTACGGCTGGGTGGCCGGGCCTGGTGCGCAGGTTGGCATTCTTCACGAATTAAATATGCGCGTTCCTGAGCACGCGCTATACATCTGGGACTGTGCAACACCCGAAGAGCATCGGGGTAAAGGCTATTTCCAGACCCTTCTCCGCTCGATGATGCAGTCTCAAGGAGTAGAGACCAACGTTGCTCTGGTCGCAGTGGACAGCAATAACACCGCGTCCAAAGCGGCGCTGAAGAAAGTGGGGTTTCAGCCTCTGTTTACTTACTGGAGTTTTCGGGTTTTTGGCAGGGTTGTTCTCAGTTTGGCTTTAAAGGATGGAAGGCTGACCTGGGCCCAACCTCAATTTGACCAGCTTCAGTTTAGCTAGTTAAACGTTCTTTCCTCCCGTTTTTAAAAGTGCAGTAAGAAATTAACTATATTGGGTATGGGCGCCGGGACCGCTGCGCCTTGCGGCTTCTTGGGGCATGGCCTATACCCTAATGGAATCGGCGTTGTTAACGGAGTCACATCTTTTGGTGTCGGCGAAGACTCCGAATAATGCTGCAATGGTTCGGTGAAAAGGGACCTCAAAATGGACTTGTTCGACCTCGCAGGCTCAGAAGCCATTGAATCCATACCTTTCCCAACATCAGAAGACGGCTTGCTTCCCTATATCCAGGAGCGCAGGCCGGTTCTTTTGAACGGGATACGGGAAGCATTGCCCTTCACCCGTGAGTGGGACTACGACTACTTTAAACACCATTTACAAAGTATTCGGGTCCAGAGAAAGTCAGAGGATGGCATTTTTCACTATCTAGGTTTTGAGCGTATTCCAATGGATGATTTTGATCAGATGATGGAAACGACTCATGACGGGTATGCGCTGGAACCACTGAAGGGCAGAGGGGTTTCTGATGATCTGCCGCCTGAAATCGATGTTTCGTTACCTCCGTTTGTGCCGGAAGAGGGGTTTCGAGTATCGAATCTGTACGTTGGGCCGGGGAAAAATACCTCGCTTCTGCATTATGACGAGACTCACAGCCTGCTGATGATGCTGGAGGGCCGTAAGCGGTTCATTTTGTTTTCACCGGAACAGAGTGACTGCATGTATGCCTACAGCCCGTTCAGCCTGAAAGCGATTCGCGAGAACCGTGTGGTGGACAGCAAAGTGAATTGTGCAGCACCGGATCTGGAGAGTTTTCCCAAGCTAGGTCAGGCTCGCGGGTTGGCCGGCTGGCTTGAGGAAGGGCAGGCGTTGTTCATTCCGGCCGGCACCTGGCACTACATTCAGGCCGAGGGGCGCAACGTCTCCGTGAATTATTTCTGGATGCAGAACAGTCTCACACATTGGCTTCACCAACCCTTGCTCAACTTCTGGATCAAGCGTCGGGCTATCGATGTGCTGGATACGCTTCGCAAGGTCAAGCACAAGCTATCAGCCGCCTAGGCAAGGAGTCATCTCTTGCAAGAACGCATTCCGGTTGGTTTTTCCAGCCCTGAAACCTCTGGCGGCCACCGATCCGTTGCGCTGGTTTCGGGCCTTCTCCAGACTGGTCCGGAAATCGCGTTACGAGTGGTGTGCTCGCTCGATGATTTTGCTCGGGTGGCCGGTGAATGGGATGAATTTCTGAATAGGCTGGATCCCGTGCCTTTACCTCTGATGTCCTTCTGGCTTTCGTCCTGGTGGAAAGCGTTTGGGCAGGACAGAGGCATGGAAATGGAGTTCCGGTGTGCCTATCAAGGAGGCCGGCTCGTTGGGATTGCACCTCTCGTGCGCCAGGTGCAG
This sequence comes from Marinobacter sp. F4216, assembly GCF_019931195.1. Taxonomy (GTDB): domain Bacteria; phylum Pseudomonadota; class Gammaproteobacteria; order Pseudomonadales; family Oleiphilaceae; genus Marinobacter; species Marinobacter suaedae. Next base: position 717,405 of record NZ_JAIOUO010000002.1, read on the forward strand.
CGTCACAGGGGCGTTCCCGTCACCCTGCTCAAGCTCGCTGCCAATGGTCATTCTCCCTACTCGGCCATCGTTGTTGATTCTGATCTGTCCGCCGCTGATCGAGATGTGACCTTCAGGTTACTGTCGCATGTGGCTCCCAGGGAACTGGGATTGTTTTTCAAGATTGACCAGAGCAGTGCGCTAAAAGCGTTCCTGCTGGCGGACACCTCCGGATTTTCCGAGAGAGTCGGCCAAAAGCCGAGCATACGAACACCCATCGTTAATATTGATCAGCCCTGGGATGATTTTTATCGATCAAGGCCCCGAACGCTGAAGAAGAGTGTGAACCACAAGCTTAACCGGTTTAAAAATCACGCGGGGTTATCGGTGAACGCTGAGCCGATTACCCGTGTGGATCAGAGATTGGTTAGCGAACTCGTGACGATTTCCTCCAGGAGCTGGAAGTCGACCATTGGCAATGATCTGGGATCAAACCTGAAGAGTCGCCAGTTTCTGTTGAATCTTATCGAGAAGCTTGGGCCATCGGGATGCATTACCGGATGGATTGCTCGTGATAGGGAGCGACCGGTGGCGTTCGAGTTACATTTGACCTTCGACGGCGTCGTTTATCCGATTCGGGCTGATTACGATCAGGAGTACAGGGCAGTTTCCCCAGGCTCGGTACTGGAATATACCGCGCTGAAGCACCTTTTTGACGACGGAACCTGCCGACAGTACTACACCTGCGCCGACGATTACTGGTACCTCAGTCATTGGGCTACCGACTACAAGGATCTCTGTACCATCGAACTGTATGGTGACAGCGTAAAGCTTCGGGCCCTGCACTTTCTGGAATATCGCGTCATTCCTAAACTCAAGCCTTTTATCAAGCCATTACGAAGCACCGGAACCGGGTCTGGCAAACACGGATGAACAGGGAGGAAGGGCGATGCGTACTGTGGTCGTCGTCAGTCAGGATAAGTCGGACTTGTTTTTCGCCAACCAGCTGATGAAGTCGTTGAATGTGGTGGGCGTCGTGATCGAGAATCAAATCCCGGAAAAGGATCGGTCCTCGTTGGCAAGAAAAGCCATGAAGTATGTTGGCAATCCGCCAGTGTTTTTTAAGAAAGTGACGGAAGTCCTGGATAGAACATTCGTTGAAAAGCACCAGGAATACAACAACCCGGAGTTCGCTTTATCATTTGGCGATGAGGGCAAACAGCTCTTCCCTGACGAGGACACTGAAGTACTGTACACCCGTGGCGTGAACGACATTAATGCCCCTGAAAACTGCGCCTGGATCCGAGCCAGGCAGCCTGATGTTATCGCAGTGTGTGGGGCATCGATCATGAAAAGCGATCTGCTTTCTATTCCCACACACGGTGTTCTGAATCTCCATGGCGGCCTTTCGCAGTTCTATCGCGGTCTGTTTCCAACCGACTGGGCGATCCACAACGGTGAGCCTGAGTGCGTCGGGGCGACCATCCACTTTGTTTCCCCGGGCGTTGACGATGGCGATGTGGTCTATCAGGGGCGGCCGTCAATTTCCGCGGACGATCACCCGAATAGCCTTTATGAAAAAGTGGTGCGGTTGGGGGTTCAAATGATGGTCCAGGCCATTTCTGACCTGGAACGTGCGTCAATTGAAGCCATTCCCCTGAAGACAAGGGGAGCCCTTTATCTCAACGATATGTTTGACGTCCACGCGAAAAGGAAGGCGTGGAGTCAGATTAAGAATGGGGTAGTATCGGACTACTTGTCCAATAAAGGTCAGAGGGACCAACGAGTTCGCCAGGCTCTTATCAACGAATTCCAGTGTCCTCGCTCGTAGACGTTGATTTTACGACCTTACTGGAGCGAGCTTTGCATGAAGCGCTGAAATACATCGCGCTGGTGCTCACAAGTCAGCTTCGACTCTGTTCCGCAGGGACCCGCGAGGGCCCATAACGCGCCGCGATTGTCTCCCGATAATTTCTTGATTGCTCCCGCAATTTTGGCTTCGAGCCTGGAGTCGGTCAGGTAGCCTCCGAGTTCGTACCAGGACCAGACGATCACCTTTGATGCGTCTTCTTTATTTTGAATGACAGTCTCATTGACGGTGGGTGGTATCAGTCCCCTGTATGACGGAAGAGGGCGCTTCTGGCTCGACAAAAGAATCCAGGCCTCGGGATCGAAGAGCTTATTCTTGAAGAAAATAAGCTCTTTATCCTGAACCTGTCGTTTATAGCCAGTAATCTGCAGTTGGACTTGTTTAAGGTCCTCAGAGACGTAGACCCCACTCAAATTGAAATCGGGCGCGATGTATTTGGGTGTCCATATTGTCACGTGGGGGATTGGACCTTTCCATCCCGGTGAGGGAGTGACAAGCTCGGGTTGCCAGCTTTCTGCAATTCGTTCGGTCTTGGCTTCAAGCACCATCGGCAATAGCGAAGGCCAGATTAGAAGACTGGAAGCGACCGCTGGCCAGCCCCAGGACGAAATGCTTTTATTCGGTGTTGCTGGCCGCCTTCGTAGTGTCCCTTCTGTGTTCCTCGCTGGAAAGGCTTCGAACCTGCCTGACAGAAAGAAGAGAGGCATCAGCGTGAAGATCATAAAAATACCCCAGCCAAAGAGTTCATGGTCCTCAACCAGTGACGTTTCCATGTTGGTGTAATGGCCGGCCAGGATGATGCCGAATACCCGAATCCAGTTGGACAGCATGGAAAGCAATCCAGCGAAAAGAACAAGCAGGACTTTTGAACTGAGCTTCCTGTAAAAAATCTGACCGTAGAACGCGGCCAAAAACAGCGCCACCATCAAATATCGGACACCACTACAGCCGTTTTCAACATGGAAAACGCCTACGTCAAGCTCAATGAAAAATTCGCTGATGATGGCGTCAATGTTGAATAGGCGCAGGAGAATATCATTGAAGAAGACGGTGATGTGCTGCAGGAGCGGCGATAAGTCGTCCCAAACAGGTACTCCAAACATGAGCAATAGAATTGGGCCGCCGGCTATCTGGAGAAATCCGGCACCCCATATCGACCAGCCCCAAAGCACGATCATTACCGGAACCAGCATCAGGCGGATAAAGCGGATATCGGCTGCTTGAGAGAACAAGAGTACTGCACTACAGACCGCAAGAAGGAGTAATGCCAGTGGTGAGCCACTAATGGTTAATGCGCTGAATCGATCTCTGCGGCTGAATAGCACAAAGCAGGCACCCGCCAGGACAAGGTAGCCATGATGGTAGACAATGGATTCTTTCCAGAGGGCAAAAAACTCCTGCCACTCTGACCACAGGCTGAAGGCAAGCAGCGGAAACGAGAGGAGCCAAAGATATTGGAGTATGTTCGTTTCTAGACGGCTCATAACGTCCTTTTGGTCAAACGTTATAGCGGGATGGTTGTCTGTACCATACTCCAACTTTTCTGATCGTGACAGTTTTGACCGTGGTCGGATAGGTTTTGAATGGGAATCAGCCCCGATCTCCTCGTTTTTCCAGCAGTCGTTCTGCGGCAGACGTCATGCCCGCTTTTCGATAGGCCTCAGCAAGGTGCTTGGTGATTTCCTCGGAATCCGGCTCCAGTTCATAGGCTTTCTCCAGGATCGAAATACTCTTCTGGTGGTTACCGGTTTGCAAAAGAATCCACCCGTAGGTATCTGCCACCGCGCCGCTTTTCGGGTTTAGATTATAGGCTCTTCGGGCCAGTTCGAGGGCCCGTGTATCGCCCTGCTTCTGATAGATCCAGGCGAGATTATTCAATATCACGGTATTGTTAGGCTCGGATTCCAGCAAGCGTTCGTAGTTGTCTCGAGCGGCGGTGTCTTCACCTGCAGACTGCTGGAGCAAGGCCAGATTCAAGCGCAATTGTTTGCTCGACGGATGGGAGCGAATCTCTTCCTCGAGGTACAAGAGGGCCTCTTCATCGTCTCCGGACAGCTGCAGATTTCGGACATAACCTGATACCAGGGCGACGCTGGACTTCAGGTTTAGAGCTTCCTTATAGAGTTCTGCCGCGCGCTGGTAGTGGGCTTTCTTCTCAAGGTATGTTGCTTCCGCGATCAATGGGGCAGCAGAGTTTGGGTAATCTGCTCGGGCCTTCTGAAGAATGGCTCTTGCCGCTTCCTCGTCATTCCTGGTGAAAGCCGCCTTTGCAGCCAGAATCGCAATGGATTCTCTGCCCGGGAACAGGATCTGTGCTCGTTGCAGGAGTGAATCTGACTGATCTTGCTGTCCATTGTCTGACAGTGTGGCAATTACCCTGCTGTATACGTCTTCAACCAGAGGAGCGTTGGGTGATGGCGTCACCTCGTCCTCTCGTTCAAGCAGAGTGGCTGTGAGATCGTCAGCGCGGGTTGAATCTTCTTCAAGCAGGGCAATTTCGAGCAGCAAAAGTTTCGGGCCAAGGGCATCGGGGTGCTTGGCGACTATCGATTGCATGAAGACTTTGGAATCTTTCATGCTCTGTGAGGCAATCAGACCCTGAATCGCTGGAGCACTGTTGGGGGACACTTTGACAGCTTTCTGAAACTCGCGTTTGGCTTCCTCCCGTTCCCCTTGCATGAGGGCAAGACGCCCAAGTGCGATTAAGGGTCCTACCGACTTGGGCGATTGTGACTGGGCTTTGGTGAAGTATTCTTCTGCCTTGTGTGGCTGGTTTTGAACAATGGCGAGATTCCCGCGCGCCAACAAAGCGTGCATGTTTTTTGGCTCTTCGTTTACCCACGCATCGGCAGTCGAAACAGCGGATGCGGTATCGCCGGCTCTGAGATGAATCTGTATTTCAAGGTTCCGGGTCTCATGGGAGTCCGGGCTCCTGGAGCGGGCAACGTTTACCTGGGACAGGGCCTTCGCGTAATCTCCTCGCTGACTAAGGTAGGTGGCGTATCTCAGTCTCAGGTCATGGTTGTCTGGATTCAGTGCCAGCGCATCCTCCATCAGGGGCTCGCCGTTTTCCCAGTCGCCGTTTTCAAGTGCTGCTATGGCTACCATTGCAAGCATTTCCGGGTCAGACTCGTTCGTGTCAATCTGCGCGAGGGTCGACTGCGCACCTTGGGCGTCCCCCATCTGGAGTAATGAGGCCGCGAGCATTTTGTTTGCAAGGGGAGAGCCGCCTTTCTGAACAATCGGGGCGAGTAATTCCTGTGCATCTCGTGAGCGACCTTGTTTAAAGCGAATCAGCGCGAGCATCAGATTGCTCTGTTGGTGATCAGGGGCCTGGGCCAAAATGTCGCTAAGGTAGCGCTCGGCTTCGGTGAGGTTGCCCGATTCCACCGCCTCGCTGGCAGCAAGAAGATTGCTTTTGACTCGGCCAAGTGGGGATTTGGCCAGAATTTCTTCGTAAACGTAGGCCTCCGAAAACTTGCTCTGAGCCCTGAGCACGTGAATCAGCGCTGTCATAGTGGCGTATTTTTTTGCCGTCATAATGTCGTACTGGCCAATCTCATCCAGGGCGCGAACATAGGCCTCTTCTGCGCTCTCCCAGTGTTCATCCAGGTGAGCAAGTTGTGCTTTCCATAGCCAGAGTTCGCCATTGTCCATGTCAATTTCATTGGCGTGGGAAACGAACGAACGGGCCGTTTTGGGGTCACCGGAGGCCATTGCGGCTTTGGAAAGGCCGATAAGGGCCTTGATGGAACCTGGGTCCATTGTCAGCGCTTTGTGATAGGTTTCCTTTGCTGTCTCCAGGTCTCCAGCGGTCAAGTGGGCTTCAGCCTGCAGGAGCTCAACCTTCAGTTCGGTTGGGTGGTCAGCGGAGGAGATGCTTTTCAGTGCGGCAAGCGCTTCCTTAAATTTCGCCTGCTTCAGGTAGGCTTCGGCGAGGATCAGGGTCGCCCGATTGTTCACCGTTGGCCCGACGGCTTTCTTGGAAATCCGCTGCAGGAGCTGTTGGACCTGACGCTCAGCACTGACAGCATCGCCGGCCGTTAACAGATTATCGATAATAAGGAAGTAAGGCTCTGTTTGCCCCGGTTGCATTTCAATGGCGCTTCGGGCTTCCTGGGTGCTCGCTTTCAGCTCACCCTGGCGTTGATAAAAACGAGCCTGATCCAGATGACTCAAGTACCGGATCTCTTGTTGGCTCATTTCCTTTTCGTCGCTTCCACACCCCGTTAATAAGAAAGCTAATGCCAGAGCGCATAGAGCAGAGCGTAATGCCGCTAACCAATTCATAACGCGATTCCTTCCTGCTTGCTTCCCTGATCCCTTGATGTTGCCTGGAAGCGCTTTCCTGTTTTAGGTGCCCGAGGTTTCCGGTGAGGTGTTGATACGATATTTGTCTGTCAGGTTATAGAGTGTTGGCCGGGTGACGCCGAGCAATCGCGAGGTTTGTGCAATATTGAAATTACAGGCCCGCAAGGCCTGAACAATGGCTTGGCGTTCAGCGGTTTCTCGGACCTGTCTGAGGTTTAGCTGTATCTGGTCACTGGTTTGGCCATTCACCAACTCCAGATCTTCGGCCGTTACTCGCTTGCCATCTGCCATGATGGTGGCCCGTTTCACCTTGTTAATCATTTCACGGACATTTCCGGGCCAGCCATAACCATTAATGGCATTGGCTGCTTCCTCAGAGAATGCGAGGTTGGGACGATCCATCTGTTTTCCCAAGGACTTGAGAAGGGACTGCGCAATAACAAGTGCATCGCCGTCGCGCTCACGAACAGGGGGGACGTCGAGGGTGATTTCACTGATACGGTAATAGAGATCTTCACGAAAATCTCCTGCTTCGATCAGTGCCCGCACATCCCGGTGCGTCGCACAGACGACCCGGACATCAACCGGGATCGGTTGTACCGAACCTACCCGGTCTACCATTCGCTCCTGAAGGAAGCGCAGAAGCTTTGCCTGCAACGCCATTGGCATGTCACCAATTTCGTCCAGAAAGAGGGTGCCGCCATTGGCACTCTCAATCTTTCCTTTCTTGGTGTGGGTTGCGCCTGTAAATGAGCCTTTCTCAAAACCAAACAGTTCACTTTCGAGCAGGTTTTCGGGAATGGCCGCACAGTTGATGGCGGCGAAAGGCTTGTCAGCCCGATGGCTGAGGTCATGAATTGCCCGCGCAAGAAGCTCCTTACCTGTGCCGGTTTCACCCGTAATCAGGGTGGTGACATCCGTCGGGGCAACTTTTTCCAGAGTTCTGCAGATCCCCAGCATCTGTGGGCTTGCGGCCACAATGCCTTTTACGTTGGTTCCACTGCGCTGAATCGCCAGATATTCGTTTTCTCGTTCGAGCTCAGCCAGGCGGAAAGCACGGTTTACAACGAACGAAAGAATGTCTGCATCAAGTGGTTTCTGGTAGAAATCACAGGCGCCCATGCCGATAGCCTTGACGGCGTTTTCCTTGTCTTCCCGGCCAGTAACCACGATAACTTTGGTGCCCGGTGAAAGGCGGAGAATTTCTTCCAGAAGGCTGAAGCCTTCTGTAGCTCCGCCGGGATCGGGTGGGAGCCCGAGATCCAGGGTCACGACATCCGGCTCGGCGCGGCGCAGAGCGGTCAGGGCGGATTCCCGATCTGAGGCTACGGTGACCTCCAGATCGTCACTGAAACACCACCGCATCTGGCTTTGCAGGCCAGGGTCATCCTCTACGATTAAAAGTCGTCTAGTCACAACAGCAACAATTCCCTTGTTTGATTGCTTTCTTTTCTTCTGGAACTCACTGTTCCAACACCGCCATCATGATTGATTCTCGACCGAACAATGTCTCATTGCAACGTTCCTGTACGGCGTTTGTGCAGAAAAGCCGGTCAATTTGCTTTTGGCTCGCCCTGTCGTGTCGCCAAACTATCGTCAGGGCCTTCCGCTGGTTCGCGGCCTGGAGCCTCGGCGAGAGGAATCCTGATGGAAAAACAGGAGCCAACACCAGGCTTGCTGGTAACATCAATGCTTCCGCCCAGCCCCTGGATATATTCCCGCGCCTGAAATGCGCCAATCCCCATGCCTGTCAGCCCTTTGGTGCTGTCGAACGGTTTAAATAACTGAGAGTTGATGAACTGTTCAGTCATACCGCACCCGGTGTCCTGGATAAAAAGGACCGCATTTCCGGTCGCGATCTTGATGGTAAGAGTGACTTCTCCGTCGGGCGGCGTGGCATCTTTGGCGTTTTGGATCAGGTGTCCCAGCACGCTCCGAAGTTGCTCTTCGTTAGCGTTGACGAGGGCGTCGGGCTGGCTTCCCTCCAGTCGGGGGACGGGTTTCTGGTGTCCGTAATGCTCGACCAGTTCCTTCGTGAGGATCGTGAGATTGAGGATCTCAGTTTCAGCCTTGGTATCTTCAGAGGGGCGACGAATATGATCGACCAGACGAGACATCTTTTTCACTGCGTGATCAGTGGTTTGGATCATATCGTCGATGAAGGCGGGATTATCACGATGTCGCGGCGCGTTCTTGACCAGCAATGACAGCTGGGCGATGACCGTTTTCAGATCGTGAACCATGAAAGCCGACGCCTTGCTGACTGCTTCGAACTGCATCGCACGGGACAATCGGTTCTGGGCGTCTTCCTGTGCCAGCAGGTTACACGTCTGACGCGCGACCACTTTCACCAGGTCAAAGTTTTCCCAGTTCAGCTCCACCTTGGCATAAGATCTTCCTACCAGTGTTATTCCGTAAAGTTCGTTGCCCAGAAACATGGGTATGAGCAGCCACGCATCGTCCATCTGGGCGATTGCGTCGGGAATTTCAATAAGGTCATAACGGACCGGATCTGCCCGGTACTCGTTGAGATCGATGATCCATTCACGCCGTTTGAAGAACTGGGGGAGATCCGAATCCGCATCAATCATTGTGTACCTGGGAGAAGGCTGGTTGACTGATGTCTTCAGCACGAAAGTGCCCTGGTCATTTTTAAGCCAGATAGCGCCAGAGTTACTTTCCACCAAACCTGCAAGAATGCGTGTGACTCGTTCGGGCAAGGGCGGGTCGTCGCTCAGGTTCGCCAGCTCCCGGGTCATCTTTAACCACTCCTCCCGATAGTCGTATTTGTAGTCAAAGAAGTTACGACTGATGACCACCATGAGCCTTGAGCGTATCCGTCTTGAGAGAATCAGGGTCGCCAGAAAGACCAGTGCACCGGTAAAAAACAGGACCTGTAAAGCATCGCCAACATTGCCCCCAAGAATGCGCACGTAATAGCCGCCAACCGCCAGACAGAGCAGATAGGTGCCGGCGAAGATGAGGGTGCTTCCATGAAAAACAGCAGATCGGGAGAGCTGGAAGTCGACGGGCTGCTTTCGGGTGTTGATCACATTGATGGCGAACAGGGGTACCAGCAATGCGTTGACGAACCCTCTGGCGTTCCAGAAGGATTCGTCAACTTGCCCGAATAGCAGGGCGTCGGCATACATGAAGAAATCAAAGGCGAAGAGTGTTGCGGTGCCAATGCACAGGTATTTGATGCTTGAGCGGCCAAAACCGGGTGAATTTCGCCAGATCTGTTCCACCAGCGATAACCCGAGCAGAGCCAGGGCGATCTGGCCGAGAACCCGGGCTTTGCCAGTGAGCAAGGATTCGTTGAGCGCAAACTCAAAGATTGCCAGCCCCAACAGCAGACACAATAAAGCGGCGGCGGACACGCCGAGTATCCGTTTGAATTGGCCGGTTAATTCGCGATGACGGGATGCATTGCGGAGCATGGCGAAGAGCAGGCCAATCCATGCGCCATACCGCAGCAACTCAAGCAGGTAACGAGTGAAGAAACCCGGAACGCTGAACAGGCTCTGGGAAACCAGTACGCCGGCCCAGAGAGCGGTTACGGTAGCTGAAAGAAAAAGCGCGCGGTCGACCCCTCGTCGCAGGTATCGCACTGCGACCAGGCCCATCAACAACGCATAGGTCAGGGCAGCTGCCGCATAACTGATCACGCTAAAATCACTTAGCATTCATCGCATCCTGCGTTACCGGGCTCACTGCGCTGTCGGGCAGCGAGCCTCATACGGGTTCTTTGTTATCCCGGTAAAACCGGAAAATTTCCTTGAGCGGTCGCTTCGGTTTGAAGTTGAACTCTTTTGCAAAGGCCCTGCCGTCGATAACCACAGGATACTTGAAAAAGGCCATCAGATAAGACGGAAAACGTCTGAGTTTCAGGGCCCTGAGAATGACTGTCGGAATAATAGGGGGTACGGAAGGGATAGGTATTCGCCGGCAGCCAGCCAGCTTGAGAGCGTGCTGACAGGCCACCCAATCCTCCGGAGCGACGTTGAAGATCCCTCGGGTTGGCTTCTGATAGGTTTTTACGATGGCGTCTGCCATGTCGTCGATGTGAATGAACTGCATCATCGGGGAAAAACCGGCCAGAACTGGCGCGTTTTGCCCGGCCAGCAGCGTGCTGATGGAGTTGCGGACACCCGGGCCAACTATGTTGCAGGGCCTCAGAATCGTGATGTTGAGGTCCGGATAGCGCCACAGGTAGATGTTGGCGAGGTTCTCCAGTTCTACGGAGTCGATCAGGTCTGCACTCAGCCCCGCGCTTTTCAGGGGGGCTGATTCGTCAATCAGGGCAGGGTTGTAGGCAACGGCACCGTACACGTGGTATGTCGACAGCACCACCACCCTGTGAACGCCATATTTGTGGCTGAGGTCCAGCAATTTCTGGGTGCCAAGGACGTTTGCATTATAGCGGCGCATCCGGGTCAGCTCACTTGACTGGATGCGTCCGAGGTGAATAACGCCGTCGAATTCATAGCGCCGAAACAGGTCTTCGAAAACGCGCTTGTTGAAGTCGATGCAGTAGCTTGGGATGTCATCACCAAGGTACACCTGTTCGCGGAAATCAATGGCAACCAGGTCGCAGTCTTCCTTTAAGCGGCTGATCACCTGCTGAGCCAGTGCGCCTGCGGCGCCAGTCACGAGAATGTGGGGTCTGCGATGTTTTCCCATCAGAAAAGCCTTGTCCGTTCACTCAGTCCTTTGTCGATCAGGCGGTTGATCTCTGCTTTCACCGCTTCAACCCGCTCAGTAACCTGTTCCTCCGGGATCTCCCGGTCATCAAAATACATGGGGGGACCAAAATTCAGGTGCACCTTGGCGGGCAAAACCATGGGCAGGGCAACGGGCACATACGGAACGCCAAGGGCCTTGGCCAGGGGCTTGATGTTGGCGATGGCGGGAATGGTTTCCTCACAGCCCACAACGCCCACGGGTACAATCGGTGCCTTGTATTTCATGGCGAGGTGCATGAAACCATTACCGAATCGCTTCAGCTCGTATCGATCATGGTAGAGCTTGCCGGAACCGCGGATCCCTTCAGGAAACACGATCACGGCTTCGTTGTTGGCCAGCATTTTCGCGCAGTTAACCGGGTCGCCCAGAACGGCCCCGACTTCGTTCAAAAGATTGCCAAGCCACGGAACCGTAGGAAAAAAGCGTTCGATCATGGCGCGCGGGATGCGAGGATTTTCCTTGCGAGAGGCGAGGGCATAGCCAATCAGAAGACCATCAATGGGTAATTGTCCGCTGTGATTGGCAATGATCAGAACAGGTCCTTCCGATGGGATCTGCTCTACTCCGTAGGCCTGCACCCTGAAATAGCGTTCGTAAATGGGTTTGAGCAGGCCAAAGCCGTATTTTATGGCCTCGTTATTGTAGCCCCAGGGATCGTAACCGAGGCTGCCGATTGGTTTTTGGATGCGGTTGACGTGCTCCTCCAGTGCAGGAGAGACGAGCTTCGATTTGATCAACGATGTCAGGCCCATGCCGACTCCCTGTTACCTGCAAAATCCGTTACATGCGGCCGATCAGTACACCCACGGTGTGGCTTTGGCCTTCATTCAGTACCCGGTAGTCACCGCCGGCATTGGCGGTTTCAATGCAAAGCATATTCTTCCATGCCGAGTTTGAAAAATCCGATAACCGGGCTGCTTTCTCCGGGCCGGGGTTCCAGACGACCGTGGAATCGCTGCCGACGCTTCTCAGCCGTCTGCTGCCGCCGGGTGTCACGATGGTCAGTGGTTCGCCGCTCTCGTAGATTCGATCTGTTTCTCCGTCGAAATAGACCGCGCCTTCCTGGTTCCGGTATTCCCAGTGATCAAGCGTGTCGATGTAATTGCTGTTGCCCAGTCCCAGAACCCGTGTTCTGTTGATGTCGGCGGTGGGGAAATAGCTGTGCAGGGCCTGGCTGAATGCCAGAGGCTCCAGGTCCAGGTTGGTTGTGGTCAGCGCGATCTGGCAACCACGTACCGAAAAATTGAAGGTGATCAGGGCCACCGCATGACCCGTCCAGTACGGCTCAAAATCTTCCGTCGCATCCAGGGAAAGGCTGATCTCTACCTCATGGGCGTTTTCACGAACATCTTCGAGCTTCCAGAGTGCGGTTCGAGCGAAGCCGTGAGCGCTGTCGGCCAATATGCGTTTTCGGACCTCTGGTGCATTGCGTTTGGGGTCTCCAAACCAGGGCCAGCAAACTGGAATGCCGCCCCGAATGGCACGACCAGGCTCGTAGCGTGCAGTATTGCTCAGCCAGAGCCAGTCCGCATCATCCTGAGGGGTGAACTGAGTCAGGTGGGCTCCCTGCAGGAAGAGTGTTGCCCTGAATAGAGGGTGGCGAACCTCCAGGGCTTCCAGTTGCCCAATTGTGTTCCATCTCGTGAAGGACCATTGGCCCGGCGACAGCGAGAGGGGCGGCCGGTTACTGCTCTCAGACATGGTTCTTATCGGTTTGCAGGAGGTTAAGCGTACATGCGTATAAAGAGAGTAAATTAATTCTCCCGCTGCCGCGAGAACTATGCCTAAAATATGAAAATTTTTTTGTGGGGTGCCAGATGGTTGAGGACGTTGTGAAGGTAATTGACGCCCGTACGGTTGGCCTCGGATCGTCATTGAATGCTTCGTCGGTGGGTTTGGGACTTTCGGCATCTGACCTTGTTGCGGGGATGGATGAGGCGAGAGAAACTTGTCTGAACCATTTGGCAGACGGGCTGAGTGAGCATGGCTGGATGACCTTCGATGCGTCCTCGTTCCTTGGGCCCCGGTTACTTCAGGCGCTCGCGGCCGAAGTGATGCTGCTCGAAAGTACGGATGCCATGAAGAAAGCAGGAGTAGGCCGGGGGTCGGATCATGTACAGGATCGTTCGATCCGGAGGGACAGGATCGCGTGGCTTCAGGGCATTACGTCTCCCCAGGCAGCTTTGTTCGAAAACTTTGAGCGCATCCGTGAGGGGTTGAACCAAAGGCTTTTTCTGGGGCTCAAGCGGTTTGAGTGTCATTACGCGACCTATCGTCCGGGAGACTTCTACCGCAAGCACCTGGACAGCTTTCGCGGGCGCGCTTCACGTGTCGTGAGTCTGGTGTTGTATCTCAATGAGGATTGGCAGCCGGAGGATGGTGGCGAGCTGTGCATTTTTAATCGTGACAGCGAACATGAAATGTGCGGCCTGGTGCTGCCGGAAGCCGGACGTATGGCGGTTTTTCTCAGCGAAGAGATTCCCCACGAGGTACTGCCAGCGAACCGAACGCGGTTTAGTCTTGCCTGCTGGTTCCGGCAGGACGAAGTCCCGTTGCCGCTCTGAATGGGTGCCCTTTTCGTGCCGGGTTAATAAATGCCGTTGTAGTCGCCCATGCCATTTGCTAATATGCGCGCCGCTTTCGGGGAACATTTCCCGAGCCCGTTATGGTGGCCCCATTGGTGCCTCCGCAACATGAAACCGTGAACCCGGTCAGGCCCGGAAGGGAGCAGCCGCAGCGGTGGAATTGTGTGCCGGAGTGTCGCTGATGGGGGCACCCCCAAATATCCTCCCGTTTGTTTCATTCCCAATAACTTACCGCTAGCTTAAGCGTGCTTCAGTCCGTTAGTTCAGGTGTGCTTCCGTGACACTCGGTACAGCGTCGCGCTTGCTTCTTCTCGAAGGCTGTCCGTGCTATGGTTAAGCCCCGTTTTTGACTGCAGTTGGCGGAACATGAGCTACCAGGTACTTGCCCGAAAATGGCGCCCTCGCACCTTCCAGGACATGGTGGGCCAAGAACATGTGCTTCAAGCACTGATTCACGCATTGGAAAGCCAGAGATTGCACCATGCCTATCTGTTTACCGGTACCCGCGGTGTGGGGAAAACAACCATCGGCCGGCTGCTGGCGCGGTGCCTGAACTGTGAAACTGGTATAACCGCCAACCCCTGCGGCGAGTGTTCCAGCTGTCTTGAGATTCAGGACGGTCGGTTTGTTGATCTGATCGAAATCGATGCGGCATCTCGAACCGGCGTAGACGACATGCGGGAACTGACGGACAACGTCCAGTACGCTCCGACCCGCGGGCGCTATAAGGTGTACCTTATTGACGAGGTGCACATGCTGACCAACCAGTCTTTCAACGCCTTCCTGAAGACGCTGGAGGAGCCACCTGAACACGTGAAGTTCCTGCTGGCCACAACAGATCCCCAAAAGCTTCCGGTTACCATTCTATCCCGCTGTCTGCAGTTCAATCTGAAACGCATGACGCCAGAGCACATTGCCGGGCATCTCCAGCATGTACTGACCGAAGAGCAGATTCCGTTTGAGGAACCGGCACTTTGGCTGCTGGCCCGTGCGGCGGATGGCAGTATGCGCGATGCACTGAGCCTGACCGACCAGGCCATTGCCTTTGGTAACCAGAACCTGGCGGCCAGTGATGTCAGCAACATGCTGGGAACCATTGATCAGCGCGACATCGAGCGCCTGGTCAGCACACTGGTCGAACGCGATGGGCCGGGGCTGCTCACGGAAATCAATCGGATTTCGGATTTTGCTCCGGACTACGGTGTGATTCTGGCCGACCTCTTGGCGTTGTTCCATCGGGTCACCATGGAACAGGTGGTGCCCGGTAGCGCCGATAATGCACTTGGCGACGCCCGGCAGGTTCAGGCGCTGGCCAAGAAACTGAGTGCCGAAGACGCCCAGCTTTTCTATCAGGTGGCGCTGGCGGGCAGGAAAGACCTGTCGATCACTCCCGATGCCCGAATGGGCTTTGAAATGACGTTGTTGCGGATGCTGGCATTCCGCCCAGGCACTGAACGGCGCGAACCTCCCAAAATGAGTTCATCCGCCCCGGCCGCCAGCTCGGAGACCAAGGAAGAGCCCGAACCTGCGGGTACTGCGGCATCCGCTCCCGCTGAGACCAGTCTGGAAAAAACATCGGTGGAGGCGGAGACCGCCCCTCAGTCAACAGCGCCAAGTGAACAAGCGAATGACGTAGCCGAAGAGCCAGCTAACCGCGAGCCGGCTGCGCAAGAGGTTTTGGCCGATGGGCCGGAACAGGCTGCTGTTTCCGATGAGTCAGCGGATTCCAGTGCTGCTGGGTCTGGAGAAGCCATCCCTCCGGCAGAGCAAATGGCATCTGACGATACCGGTGATGACGCCTGGCTGGCGAGCCTGGATGCGCAGGCGGAGGCGGGTGCCGGGGATGTCGATTCGTTCGATGATGTGACGCCACATCCAGAGGAATCCACCAGCCAGCCGACCAGCGCGCTGGCAAGCGAGTCTGTGGAACCGGGTGACGGGCTGGGTGCTAACCCGGTCCCGGAACAGGCCACCGAGATTCACAGTGAAGCAACTGACGTTGAGCTGCCCACAGAACCAGAAGGGCAGTTTGTCTGGGAGCGGGACTTCCGTTCGCTGGCAATCGTTGGTATGCCCGGGAATCTGGGCAGTCAGTGTTCGATGAGCTGGGATGGTCAGGCAGTCGTATTGACCATCGACGAGGGACACTTCCGCCTTCTGAACGAACGGCATGAGGAAAAGATCCTCGCGGGCTTGAGAAAACGGTTCGGTGACGCCATTGAATTGCGCGTAGAGGTTGGTGAACCGGGGCCCCACACGCCGGCTGCCTTTGAGGAGCGACAGAGGGTCGCGCGCCAGCAGGCGGCAGAACAAGCCATCCGACAGGATCCGGCGGTACAGGCCATCGTTGAACGATTCGAAGGGCGGGTAGTCGAAGACACTATCCGGCCGACTCAGATTAAGTAGGAGACAGGTGATGATGAATAATATGGGCGACCTGATGAAGAAAGCCCAGAAGATGCAGGAAGAAATGCAGAAAGCCCAGGAAGAAATCGCCAAGGCGGAAGTGACCGGCGAAGCAGGGGCCGGGCTGGTTAAGGTCACCATGAACGGGCGCCATGATGTTCGAAAGGTTGATATCGATTCCTCATTGCTCAGCGAAGACAAGGAAATCCTGGAGGACCTGCTGGCGGCAGCGGTTAACGATGCGGTGCGTCGCGTTGAGGCCAACCAGAAAGAAAAAATGTCAGGCATGATGTCCGGGATGGGGATGCCGCCCGGTTTCAAGATGCCGTTCTGATCCGGGATCAGGTTCATACGAAATTTGAGGAGTCTTCATGGCATTCAGCCCGTTGGTTGATGAACTCGTCGAATCGCTTCGGTGTCTGCCCGGCGTAGGTCAGAAAACGGCTCAGCGCATGGCCTTCCATTTGCTGGAACGTGGACGGTCCGGCGGTGTCCGTCTCGCAGATGCGCTGGGTAAGGCAATGGATGGCGTCCGCCGATGCGACAGCTGTCAGAATTTTTCGGACACCGAGACCTGTGGCATCTGCGAAAACCCGGGGCGGCGCACCGGGACGCTCTGTGTGGTGGAAAGTCCTTCGGATTTGCTGGCTATTGAACAGTCCGGCGACTACCGGGGTGGGTATTTTGTACTGATGGGGCACTTGTCCCCGATCGACGGAATCGGGCCGGCGGAAATCGGCGTGGAGCGCCTGATTGATCGGGTCGTGCAGGAAGACATCACGGAAGTGATTCTGGCAACCAATCCGACCGTTGAAGGCGAAGCCACGGCCCATTACATTGCGGACCGGCTGGACGGCCGGGAGGTTCTGATTACTCGTCTTGCACACGGTATTCCTGTCGGAGGCGAGCTCGGTTACGTCGATGGCTTCACGCTGACCCATGCCTTCCGGGGCCGCAAACCACTCTCCGAATAGCCCTCCAGGAAATTTTATGGCAACTACCGCTGCGGCCGTTGAAGTCCCTCCGGCACCAGAAACCATTGTTTGGCTAGAAACTCCGGAAGCGCTGAATCAGTGGCTCGATCGGGTGTCCGGCCTCCCTCTGGTATTGGACACCGAGTTCGAGCGGGTGAACACGTTTCATCCGATCCCGGGCCTTGTACAGCTGGGAGCCGGTAGCGAGTTTTTCCTCGTTGATCCCGGGATCGCCGAGCAGTCGGATCGGTTCCGGTCTGTCCTTGGTGATCCGGGTGTGATCAAGCTGCTCTACGCCATGAGCGAGGACCTGGAGCTGTTTCGCCACTGGCTGGATCTTGAGCCCCGCGGCGTCATTGACCTCCAGATCGGTGCCGCGCTGGCCGGGGCCGGCTTTTCCGTGGGCTATGCCAGACTGGTGGAAGAGTTATTCGGCGAAACGCTCGATAAAACGGCCACACGCTCAGACTGGCTTAAGCGTCCTCTCTCAGAGGCCCAGCAGCGCTATGCGGTGGAGGATATCCGGTTTCTGGAGCCGCTTTACCGGTGGGTCATTCCCCGGTTGCGTGAGCGGGGCCTGGAGCAGGCAATGATCGAGGAATCGGCGCGATTCGCACAGGAGCAGAGCGGCCAGGAAAACCCGGAGCAGCATTATCTCAAGTTGCGTGCGGGCTGGACTCTGAAACCCACGCAACAATTAGCGCTAAGGGAATTGGTTCTCTGGCGGGAACAGCAGTGCCGGAAACTTGATCGGCCCCGCAACCGCGTGCTGGCCGATCCAATATTAATTGCCATAGCCGAGCGAATGCCGGACACAGCTCGGGCGTTGTCTGGTATTGATGGATTGCCACCGGTGGTGGTACGCAAATACGGTGAGCTTTTGGTGTCGCTGGTGAATCAGGCCCGGGAATCCGGTGACGCATCAACGTTGAAACGAATCGCACCGCCCCTGACCCGGGATGAGCAGGGTGTATTAAAGGAAATCAAAAAACGTTTCAGGAAATCTGCCGAGGTGTCGGGCGTCCCCATTGAGCTTCTGGCTCCGAGAAAACGACTGGAAAAAGTAATTCAGGATCGTTCCGTCAGGGATCAGGCATTTTTCCAGGGCTGGCGGTCGAAAGTGCTGGAGCCCGTCAGGACAGAGATTGAGGAACTACTTAGATCATGAGTGAAAAAGTGTTTGTGTCTGTTTTTCGAAGCAGCAAAAAAGACGATACCTTCATTTTTGTCCGACGCGGGCAGGACTGGGAAGAGCTGCCGGATGCCTTGAAGGACATCTTTGGCCAGCCGGTCCATTCGATGGATCTGGTGCTGACACCCGAGCGCAAACTGGCCCGTACCACAGGCAAGCAGGTGCTGAAAGCGCTTGAAGACAGAGGATTTTACCTCCAGATGCCTGAGGAGCAGGATAGCTACGTGGTTGAATTCCGGAAGAAACTGGAGCGCCACAAGCAATGATTGCGGAGATTCCATTCTGGCAGAGGAAGCGTCTCGACGAGATGAGTCCCGCCGAGTGGGAGTCGCTGTGCGACGGCTGCGGAAAGTGCTGTCTCCAGAAGCTGGAGGATGAGGACACCGGCGATGTTTACCATACGGACCTGGTTTGCCGGTTCATGGATGAAGCGACGTGCCAATGCACCGTATACTCGCAGCGTTTGCAGAAAGAACCCGGTTGTACGGTGTTAACACCGGAAACCGTGGGTGATTATCACTGGTTGCCCTACACCTGTGCCTACCGGACCCTGGCTGATGGGCGCCCGCTGGCAGACTGGCACCCGCTGAGAAGCGGTGACCCCAACTCGGTTCACGAGGCGGGCGTGTCGGTTCGTTCCAAGGTAATACCCTACGACCAGGTTCCAGAGGAAGACTGGGAAGAACATATAATTCACTGGGTTTTGTAATGATCGATACTGACGCACAACTTGCCTATGGCATTTTTTGGGCGGCCTATGCCGTCGCTTTCGTCATTTTCTTTTACATGATGAAAAAACTGTTTCGCATACTTCCTCTCTACGGTTTGCAGACGTTACTGCTGGCCACCCTGGTGGCGTTGTTGCTCACCCCCGTTGAATCCAAGGAACTGGCCGGTTGGTGGATTCCCGCCTGGCTGCACGGTGGTTACGAGATGATTCTGGGCAATAGTGACGAAGCCGGGCGGGCTCTGTTCAACCTGTCGATTGCCGGTCTCATCATGGCACTGGTCTGGATACTGGATCTCGTCCGTTACCGGTTGACCACCCGTTAATTGTCGGTTGCTACGGTCAGTCTCCCCAGCGAAACAGACGCTGCACCCGAGGATGAACCTTAGCAAGCGAAGCTCGTAGATACTGATACAGATTCTGAGCGAGCTGAAAAAGGTGTTTGTCCTTTAATGTTCTGTTTTGTATCGAATTTGACGACGTTCGAGAAGTGGCGACCGATCAAACAGGCAACCACACAGATTCCGAATCAACCGAGACAGAAAAAAGTAACTGACAGGAACCTGACCCATGAAGTTTACCGGTACCGAAAAATACGTTGCCACCGATGACCTGCAAATGGCCGTGAACGCAGCCATATCGCTCCAACGGCCCCTTCTGATCAAGGGCGAGCCTGGAACCGGGAAAACCTTGCTGGCGGAGGAAATGGCCGCCGCGTTGGGAATGAAGCTGATTCCCTGGCACATCAAGTCCACAACCAAGGCGCAGCAGGGGCTTTACGAATACGATGCCGTTTCACGGCTGCGGGATTCCCAGTTGGGTGACGAAAAAGTCAACGACATCCGCAACTACATCGTGAAGGGCAAGCTATGGGAGGCCTTTGAGGCGGATGAGCAAGTTGTCCTTTTGATCGATGAGATCGATAAGGCCGATATCGAATTCCCTAACGATCTATTGCTGGAACTCGATCGGATGGAGTTCTTTGTTTACGAAACCCAGGAATTCGTCAAAGCCAGACAGCGTCCGATTGTGGTGATTACCAGCAACAACGAGAAGGAACTGCCCGACGCGTTTCTGCGTCGCTGTTTCTTTCACTACATCAGCTTCCCGGACCACGACACCATGCAGGATATTGTCGATGTCCATTTCCCGGGGCTGCAGCAGGAAATCGTTCGCGATGCTCTGGAAGTGTTTTTCGACGTTCGGAAGGTGCCTGGACTGAAGAAAAAGCCGTCCACATCCGAACTCATTGATTGGCTGAAACTGCTGATGGCCGACGAGTTGTCCGCAAAGTTGCTGCAGGAAAAGGACTCAAGTACGGCGCTACCGCCTCTCTACGGGGCTTTGGTGAAAAACGAACAGGACGTACACCTGCTGCAGAAACTGGCATTTATGGCTCGTCGCCGCGGCTGACACTCAGCAAGAGTCTTGCGTTATGTTGATTGATTTTTTTCTCGAGGTCCGGCGGGCAAAGGTGCCTGCCAGTCTGCGCGAATTCCTAGATCTGCTGGAGGCGCTTCGAAATCGACTGGCGTTTGCCGATATGGAGGAGTTTTATTACCTCTCCCGGCTTTGCCTGGTCAAGGATGAGCGCCACTTCGATAAGTTCGATCGGGCGTTCAAAGCCTACTTTGAGGGCATCGAAAATCTCGACGATCTCATGGAGCAGCTGATCCCCGATGATTGGCTGCGGGCAGAGTTTGAAAAGCACCTGTCAGAGGAAGACAAGGCCAAAATTGATTCTCTGGGCGGGCTTGAGGAACTGATCGAAACCTTCAAGAAACGCATGGAAGAGCAAAATGAACGCCACGCCGGTGGTAACAAGTGGATAGGGACGGGCGGCACGTCTCCGTTTGGTGCCAACGGCTATAACCCCGAGGGCTTCCGCATCGGCCAGAAGAACGGTCGTCACGGCCGGGCCGTGAAAGTGTGGGAAAAGCGCGCGTTCAAGGATCTGGATGACAGCCTGACGCTGGGCATTCGTAACGTCAAGGTGGCGTTACGACGGTTGCGAAAGTTCGCTCGTCAGGGGGCGGCGGACCAGCTCGACATGGACGATACCATTCGCTCGACGGCGCGAAACGCGGGTTATCTGGATCTGAAAATGGTTCCGGAGCGGCACAATGCGGTGAAAGTGCTGATCTTTTTTGATGTCGGCGGTTCCATGGATCCGCATATCCGGGTTTGTGAAGAGCTGTTTTCCGCTGCCCGTCTCGAGTTCAAGCACATGGAGTATTTTTACTTCCATAACTTTATCTACGAGAGCGTCTGGACGAACAACATTCGCCGGATGAATGAAGCCACCAGCACCTGGGATATCCTCCACAAGTACTCGCCGGACTATAAGGTGATCTTTGTGGGGGACGCCACCATGGCGCCCTATGAGATATCCCATCCGGGAGGCTCGATCGAACACTGGAATGAAGAGTCCGGAGCCACCTGGTTCCAGCGAGTGCACGATCATTTCAGGAAGGTGGTCTGGCTGAACCCGCTCCCCGAGAGTTACTGGGGAACTGGTGGCTCCCTGGGAATGACTCGTCAGTTAGTGAATGACCAGATGTATCCGCTCACTATCGAGGGCCTGGAAGGGGCAATGAGGCAGTTGAGTAAATAGAGCGGTGGAGGCAAGGCTTCGACTTCTCGATGGTAAAAAAGCCCCCCGGAGGGCCGGAGGGCTTTTGGCGTTTAGAATACTGCTTATTTGCTAATGCGTCTTGAAATTCCAAGACCAAGAATGCCTAAACCGAGTAACGCTAAAGTAGCGGGTTCCGGGACAGGTATCGGCTCAATATTCGCTTTAAGCTTCGAGGTTTTCCACCAGAAATCGTTGTGCAGCAGATCTTTTCCGTCATAGGAAGACAGTGCAGTCACAGTAACTGCCAACAACCCCGAAGTGTTCAGGCTATCTATTCCACCTGAGCCGACTTCAAGCCAGCGGATGTCAAAGCCGTATGCGTGTGTTCCATCCACTTCCCAAATGCCACTGAGTCCATCCCCAGAGATTTCAGCGAAATCCTTGTAGTAGTCGCCCGACGAGTACCCATCAGAGAAACCCAAAACAAGCTTGGCCGACGTCACCCTATAAGAGTCCGGTACACCATAGTCTGTCAGATCATGAGTAATGGTTTTGGATTCTCCACTTTCCAGGAAGACATACGGATTATTTTGATCATAAACAAGAAGAGCTGAGGCAGTGTTAGCCAACAGTAATGCCAGTATTGCAGCAAATACTTTCGTTAATTCCCTCATTGTTGTTGTGTCCTGTGCTTTAGGTGTATTTGTGAATACAGCCACACCGCTCCGTAAGCATTAATCAGGCCCACTCACCAGATTTTGAAGAAATATAAAAGCTAAGGTCTTCTATCGATTAGATGGTTTTTGAGACATGTAAAGTTTGTCGGCTCTTTAGCTGTCGTTTTGTTGGTTTTAGACTCGGAGGTTTAGTTCAAGAGTCTCAAACAGCCTGACCTGATAAAAAAAGCCGATGCGGTTGAGGGCATCGGCAAAGCTCGGCATTTCAAACGGGATTGCCTGAAAAAGTAATCCCGCGGTTTCTGATCCAGCAATTACAAGGCCATTGGTAAAAAGATATTTATAATCAGAGAAGTAAGCGCCATATCTCGGCGATCCTCGAACCGTTCCGTCTCTTTATCGAAAAACCTGTCAAATTGATCGACACTTCCTGACGTTTTTGGGTCTGGAGATTCTTATTTGGTGATCTGGATACCGTTATTGGTGTTTACCAAGTGTTACGCTCCCTCTCGAACAGTTACATAAGAATAAAGACCTTCACCAGGAAGGCAGGGGGTAGACAGAGACATGTTCGGTGCTCAAAAGGATCGGAAAGCCGTCAAAACCCGCAGGCTAACCGCAGTAGTCCTTTTATTCGCAGTTTCAGCGTGTGTTACCTCTCTCAGCCGGGCATCGGAACTGGACTCCAGGATAGAGGCGCTCAAGAGCCAGGTTCATGAGCACAGCGCCAATGTGTTTGCCCTGCAGCAAAGTATTCTTCATCCCGCCAACACCAGACTGGCAGTCTTTTTGACACTCGGGGCCGGGGATACGCTGGAGTTAGACTCCGTTGAGCTCTATCTCGATGGCGAGCCAGTAGCCTCGCACCTATACAGCGCCCGTGAACTGCGCTCCCTCGATAACGGCGGCGTCCAGCAACTGTTCACCGGTAACCTCTCCAGTGGCGAGCATGAATTGAAAACCGTCGTGTCCGCCCAGGCTGCGAATGACCACTTTGTCCGGCGGGAGTCCGTCTACCGGTTCACCAAACGTCCCGGCCCCTTCCGGATTCAGATGAGCCTGGATGCCCAGGCACCGGATTTCGAACCTCGTGTTGTGTTTCATGAGTGGAAATAACTGCCCATGAAGGATGTGTTTTTGAAGAAGCTCGCGCTGGTCACGTTCGGGCTTGCGATAACTGGCAGCGGATTTGCCGGTGCCAGTAAAGAACCCATGTCAGCGGAGCAGTTACGTAACGGTCTGGTGCGCTTTGCCCTCGCGAATAATGAACTTGCGCCTGTGCTGAACTCTGCCAGCCGTCTGGAAGGGCCGTCGGCAGACTTCCTTCGGGCCCAGTTGCTACTGGCAAGTGGGCGAACCGAAGATGCGATCTCCGAGCTTAAAGCCGTTATTGACGGCGATTATCACCGGGCGGATGCAGCGCTCCTTCTGGGGAAAACCCTGCTGCACTACCAGGATCCGGAGGCTCAGCAATGGCTCGAGCTGGCAGTACGAGTCGGAGGGCGTGAAACAGGTTCGGAGGCCGGCTTTTATCTGGCTGAACTGCACCGGTCAAACGGTCATTCCGAAAAAGCCGGTCAGGTGTTGGGTGGCCTGGCTGCCGGGTACTGGGCCGCTGTCGGCTATATGAACCTTGCCAGCGATTATGCTCGCGAAGATCTCAATGCTGTTCGCGCCCTGGTTTCGTTGAGAGTCGCCCTGGCCATGGCGGAGCAGGACCCTGAAGTGAGTCGTCGCAAGGTGTTGACTGGTCGGTTGCTCGTTCGTGCGGGTTATCTGGCGCTTCAGAACAACGACTACGACAAGGCGATTAGCTTCCTTGAGGGAGTGTCCCTTGACGGCGATAACAACTTGACGGCTCAGGCACTGTATTTTCATGGTTTGGCGCTGTCCAAAAAAGGCAGCAGCCGGGCGGCAATGCAGAGCTGGCACAGGGCGAAGAAGTACCCGCTGGCTTATCCGGGTGTTGCCGATTCGTGGATTGGGATGGGGCGGGGGTACGACCTTTCTGGTTATCTCGGACAATCGGGTGAGGCCTACCTGGCTGCAACTGCCGCGCTTGAAAGCGAACGCGTGACTCTTCGGAATCTGGCTGAACAGATTCGTGAAGGTGGAGCCTACAACACGCTTTTAGCGAAGGCTCGCGATACTGGCGTCGAGTGGTTCCTGGCAGACCATCGAATAAAAACCCAGCCCAGGATTGCCTATCTGCACGAGCTGTTGCAGGAGCCGGAGGCTCAGAAAGCGGTTTCAAGGGTTGCTGAACTGGACGCGGTTGGAAGTGAGCTTGAGCGGGAAGCGCGGGACCTTGATGTCTTCATCCGCAGTTTGAAGTCGCAGTTGACGACATTGTCCCGCCAAAAACCTGATGTTGTTGGCGGTTTGCTTTCCACCCAGCGATTCCTGCACAAAGAACTGTCCGCACTGTCGGCGCAGCCATTGTCTGCCATCCAGAGGGCCAGACTCGACGCCGTTGCTGAAACCCTTGCGGAAACGTCCACTGACCTCACTACCTTTGGGCGTTCTGTCCAGAATCAGCCATTGGAACTCGAGCGCTTGCTGGCCGAAGCCCGCTCGTTGAAGAGTTCTACGGAACGTCTCTACGGGCAGGTCCAGGTTCTCAGGCGCGAAGCCGACCGGCAGCTTGATGAGCTGGCGCTCGAGTTTGTGTCGGAGCAGGACCGCAGGATGGTTCTTGTACAAGATAAAGCCGAGCAACAGATTGCGCATCTCTACGAATATCTTGCCGTCAGCAAGATGGAGGGGCGCGAACCATGAAGCGTCTAGTAGCAGCTTTGCTGTGTTCCTTTGGCGTAGCGACTTTGTCATGGGCGCAGGAGGCGTTCCGTGTCGAATTGGGCGGCGAGGGAGAAACCATCGGCGACATGCGCCCGGTTTTTCTTCCCTTTGAATCACGACCGATGCCGGCTATTTCTCCGGCAGAGGTGGCGAGGCGGTACCAGAAATTGTTCCGTTCATCGGACGAGCCGGAGGTTCGTATCGATGCATTGAATCGCCTGAGCAATATCCAGACGTTATCCGGTGAAGACATCGGGTTTACACCAGAGGAAGAAACCGCGATCTATCGGGAAGCGATCGGGAGCTACGAATCGATCATCGGTCGTGGTTCCTACAGCGGTCGTCTCGATGAACTGCTCTACCAGATGGCAAAGGCCCACGCGTTAACTGGGCAGGCCGATGAGTCAATCACGCGGCTCAAGCAGTTGGCAGGGCTTTACCCGAAATCTCCCTTCGCGCCAGAGGCCAGATTCCGCGTGGCCGAATCAGCTTTTGCCAGTGGCAACTATCCGGAAGCGGAAGCCGAATACCGCGCGGTACTTGATCAGGTTTCCGGCGATTCCCCTTTGGGCTCGAAAGCCCGATTTATGATGGGTTGGAGCCAGTTCAAACAGGGCGTTTCCGCCTGGAACCGGGCGGCGGACAATTTTATTCGGGTTTTGGATGGGTTTCTGCCGGATCAGGAGAGTTTGCTGACGGTCGATAGATCCAGCGTCGATACGATCGACGATACGCTGCGAGTTCTGGCAATGATGGCCGCGCGAACCGATGGAGCAGAGCGACTCTATACCTGGCTCGACGGGGCAGAGGACCGGCACTGGACCTATGTTGTGTTCGATCGCCTCGCGGATTACTACGCAGTGCTGGGACAATACACCGAGAGTGTTGCCGCAAATCAGGCCTTTGTTGATTACTTCCCCAATCATCCGCGCAATCCAGCCTTCCTTGCCCAGGTTGCAGATGTCTGGCTGCTGGCGGACAAGCCGGCGAAGGTCAGGGCGGCAAAGGCGAATTATGTGGCGCAATTTGCTTCGCCGGACCTTTACCAAACGCTCTCCGGGGCGGAACAGGAGCGTTGGCTTCAATTCAGTCGCGAACTGGCGGATTTTCACTACCATTCCGGTTCCGGGAACCTGGCCGCAGGTAATCGGGTAAACGGCCAGCAAGACTTTTCCACCGCAGCAAGTTTCTACGAAGCACTCGCGGGAAGAACCGAGGAATCCGGAGAAGTTCTTCGTCTTGCCGGTGATGCCCGACTCCAGTCCGGACAATACAGTGCAGCGCTGATTGACTTCCAGGAATCAGCCTACACGTTCGGTGGCTATCCCGAGGCGGCGGACGCGGGCTGGGCTGCCATTGTTCTGCTGCGGGAAGGCCTGGACGGTCAACGAACTTCTCCGGGATTCCGAGCTGACATTGATGATCTTGTTCACGAAGCCGTCCGCTTTGAAGTCCACTTCTCCGGAGATGGCCGTCTGGCCGGGCTGCTGGCTGAGCTTTCCGTCCGCTGGTTTGAAAGGGGCGAACTTGAGAAGGCTATAGAGACTGCTCAAAAGGCGGTTTTGCATCCAGGGTCAAACGCTTCAGAGCGTTACGCAGCCTGGCAGGTCGTGGCCAAAGTCCGGCAACATCGTGAAGAGTTTTCGCTGGCAGAGCGAGCCTGGAATAACGTTCTGGAGCAGCTGGGCAGTGGCGAGGTCAGCCCGGCAGGTGCAACCGATGCGCGAGCTGCCCAACATCAATTGGCAACTGTTATCTATCGCCAGGGTGAAGTGGCTGCTGAGGCCGGAAATGTGGATGCGGCCGTCAAGCATTTCGAGCGCATTGAGTCGGCACTTCCGGGTTCCGAGATCGCCATCAAGGGGCGTTACGATGCAGCCAATACTCTGTTAATCGCACATCAGTACGCTGATGCCATCGATGCCTTTACCCGGTTCCGGGCTGATTTTCCTGATCATTCTCTGACGGCCGGGATTAGCGACAAACTGGTCCATGCCCACGTATCGGCCGGTGATCCGGCACAAGCCGCCGACGAGCTGCTTCTGGTTGCCAGGTCCGAATCAAATCCCTGGCCGACACGGCTCAAGGCAGCGGCGCTTTACCATGAGGGCGGTGCCATCGAGTCCAGAAACACCATTTATACGGGGTACCTTGGAACAAGTCCGGTGGTAGAAAGTGCCGACCACCATGTTCTGCAGCAAACCATGCGACAGCGCCTTATAGCGTCCGGGGATGACCCGCTGAAGCTGCAGGAGGCGATTGTTGCCAGCGAACTTGACAGCCAATGGCACTCCGAGGAGACGCTGGCCTGGGCGGCGCGCAGCGCCCTTATTCTTGGCGCAAAGGCCGCAGCGACATTCACCGGAATCCGACTCACGCATCCCTTGGCAGATTCGCTGGACAGAAAGCAGGTTGCGCTCGAAAGCGCGCGCCAACGTTTTCTTGAAGCAGAGAAGTTCGGGGATGAGGTGGTTCGCTCTGAGTCCCTGTACCGCCGTGCCGAGCTTTACCGGGGGTTGGCACAGGATCTGATGGCGTCTTCGGTCCCGGATGATCTGAACGAAATGGAAGCGATGCAATATCAGATGCTGCTTGAGGAAGAAGCCTATCCCTTCGAGGAAAAAGCGATCCGATTGCATTCAGACAATCACCAGCGCATCGCGTCGATCGGTTTCAACGCGTGGATAGGTAGGAGCCTGGATGCACTGGCAAAGATGAATCCGGGGCGATATGACCGGACCGTGCGCTGGATGAGTTGGGCAATGGAGGTGAATGATGGCGCCTGACAGCAAGTGGTTCTGGATTGGAACGGCCTGTGTTCTGCTGACGCTCATGGCCGGGTGCGGGGGCCCCGGGGTAAAGGTACCCCAGGAACCAGCGAAGCCGGAACTGGCAGCGCAGTTCGCCAACGAGGGGAAGCAGGCCTTTGATCAGGGGCGTAAACAGGCTGCGGAAATTGCCTGGCAGAAGGCTGTGAGCCTGAACCCCGCTGACGCCGCAGTGGTCAATAATCTTGCCCTGCTCAAAAAGGAAAACAAGAACTTCAGGGAAGCGGTCACTCTCCTTGAAACCGGTATTCAGTATTCACCGGATGTTGCCGAGTTGCACTACAACCTGGGCGTGATAGCGGAGCTTTACCTTCTGGATCTTGAGAAAGCCCTGATCCATTACCAGCGGTATCGGGAACTGGCGGGTCAGGACGATCAGCGGGTGGCTGGCTGGATTGCGGATCTGGAACGGAGATTAGACTAAGTGCCAAACATGAGACTGAAAGTGCTGGATTCATTGAAGTCGCTGCCCCTGTTACCCCCGCTACTTCTATTGTGCCCGGTGTCGGTGGTGGCCGCGGCGGGTTCTGAATCCGAGGCACCCGAGCTGGGACTGATCGTGGAAGGTATCTCAACCAGCGTGGGGGAGGATAACCCAAGGGTACTCTACATATTGCCATGGCAGCCGCCAACACTACCCCGGCGCGAGCGCCAGGAGCTCAATAGCAGCGCTCCTTCGCTCACTCAACCTGTCGATGCAGAAGTCCTTGAAAGGCAGCGTGTCTTTCGGGAATCCCTCAATCCACTAACACTGATTCCCGGACGGGAATCTGCCGTGAGCCAGCAGTAATAACGGAGAGTTCAGAAAATGGATACGATTGTTCGGTTTTTCCAGGATGGCGGCCCTTTCATGTACCCGATTGGCGTGGTGCTGTTGATTGGACTTGCGATAACGGTTGAGCGTTTTGTGTACCTCGGCGCCATGCGCCGCCACAACCGGGTGGCCTTTGAACGAGGAATACTCCCGCTTCTTAAAAAAGGCGATTACCACAGGGCCATGAAAGCTGCTTCCAGCTCGGACAGCGCGATTGCTGCCATCATGGGAGCTGGCCTTGGGCGCCTTCTGAATAATAGCCGGCGTGAAGATGTGGAATACGCCATGGAAGAAGGGCTGATGGAAGTGCTTCCCCGGCTGGAGAAGCGAACGCAGTACCTGGCAACGCTGGCCAACGTTGCAACACTGCTTGGCCTGCTGGGAACCATCATCGGTCTGATTGCAGCCTTTACTGCGGTTGCAGCTGCAGATCCCTCGCAGAAAGCGAGTCTGCTGTCTGAAAGTATTTCCGTCGCCATGAATACCACGGCGTTTGGTCTGATGTCTGCCATTCCATTGCTGATGTTCCATGCGGTCTTACAGACCAAAACCAACGAAATTGTCGACAGCTTCGAAATGGCTGGCGTAAAGCTGCTCAACATGATTGCCGATCCGAAACAGCCGGGTGTGGTTGCCTGATCTGGAATCCACTTAATCATGGACGTGAGCAGCAAGAGTAAGCAGTTATGAGACGCCGACATCGACGAATTACCGGCTCACCCGAGCTCGATATCACTGCGTTCCTGAATCTGATGATTGTGCTGGTGCCCGTGCTTCTGCTGGGTATGGTCTTCAGTCAGGTGCGGATGATCGAGCTCAATTTTCCGGGTACCCAAAGTGGTGATGTGCCACCACAGGAGGAGTTGAAGCTGGTTGTGACGCTTATTCCGGAAGGGATCGAGATTGGGGATAGTGAACGAGGAGTGATAAAGGTTCTTCCTGCCAAAGCGGGCGAGCAGAATTACGCCGAACTGCGCTTTGTGCTTCGACAGATCAAGACTCGCATGCCGGACAAGACTGATATCGTTCTTGAGGTTGGCCCCGAGATTGATTATCAGACCCTGGTGAGCACGATGGATACCGTCCGCTCTTACCCTGCCGTCGTTGCCGCCAGTGTAGTCGAAGGCGAGCTGTTTCCGGATGTCGCCCTCATGGACGCGCAGGAAGACCGACAGCTGGTTACGACCTCCAGCAGCGCGAGTGGAGGTGGCGTATGAAAGCTTCTCGCAGAGCTCAGCGTATGCAGCGGCATTACGGACGCATGCACAGGGCAGGCGGGCTGAATCTGGTGTCCCTGATGGATATCTTTACCATTCTGGTGTTCTTCCTGATGGTGAACTCCTCCGACGTCAAGGTGATGCAGAACACTGCCGACGTGCCTTTGCCAACGTCGACGGTCGATCAACAGGCGGTTGAAAATCTGACTGTGCAGGTAACCGGTGGTGCCATTCTGGTGCAGGGTAGGGAAGTGGCGCGGCTCGACAGTATTGTTGGTGCCGACGCCCATATTTCCGGGCTTTCCGACGAGCTGGCTTATCGTCGGGGAAAATGGCAAGAAATTCCGGAGCAGGGCCTTGAAGTTACGATCATGGCCGGCAAGGATACCGACTACCGTCTGCTCAGAAAGATCATGCAAACGTGCGTAGATGAAGAGTTCCGACAGGTTCGCCTGGCGGTCGAGCCGGAGGTGCGCAGTGGCTGAATCTCGCAACATGGATGTGCGCAGCAGTGGTCTGCCATGGAGTTCTTCCATTGGCGAGAACCGGCGTTTCGGGCTCATCCTAGGGCTTCTGTTTGCGCTTACCTTACCGCCGGCCCTGATGATTCCGTTACTGGATGTGCCGGAAATTGAACGGAACGAAGCGGAGAAGGTTGCGCCCCGGCTGGCACGACTGATGGAGCGGGCCAAGCCCCTGCCGCCTCCTGAGCCGGTCAAGCCTGAGTCGGAGCCCGAACCTGAACCTGAACCTAAACCCGCCGAGGTGAATCCGCCAAAGTCAGAGCCAGTTCAGCAGGTGGCGAAACCAGAGCCCAGGCCGGAACCTGTTTCGAAGCCTGAGGCCGCACCAAAGCAGACCCTCGAACAAGCGCGCCAGAAGGCATCGCAGTCGGGCCTTCTCGCGATGAAAGATCGACTGGCATCGTTGCGCAAGCCGGACAACGAATCCGTCCAGACTCTCACAGCGAACACCAGTGGCAGTGCTTATGCGTCGAACCCCGTGCCCGATTCCAAAACAGCCCTTCAGGGCAGTGGCGGAGTGACAGATTCTGCAATGCCGGAGACCAAAGTTGCCGTCGAGGGACATGAAGTCAAGCAGGTCCAGGTGGCCAGTGCCCCGGTTCAAAAGCCACAGCCCGTCAAAGCAGCTTCGTCTTCCGGAGATGGCGAACGGGCCATGAGCAGCATTCGGCAGAAGTTCTACGCTCAGCAGTCCGCCTTGTACGCCCTGTATCGACGCGAGCACCGTCAGGATCCTATGCTGGAAGGCACGGTTCTTCTGGAACTGGTCATTGAGCCGGATGGGTCCGTGTCGGATTGCCAGGTGGTTAGCTCTGAGTTGGGGAATCCCATGTTGGAGCAGAGGCTTGCCATGCGAGTCCGCATGTTCAACTTCGGGTCGGCGAACGTCGAAACCCGCCGTGTGCGCTTCCCGCTGGATTTCGTACCCGGCTGATCCGTTCACAAGTTAGCCGATCGAGGCTGGTGTTTGAGTCTTGATCGGCCCCACCTCTACCAGCGCCATTTTACCAATGTTTGCATTTCGCCCCTTTCACAGAGGCGTTCATTAGCAGCGCACTTCTGTTCTATTGAGATTTTTCCGAACCTTTTGCCTGCCTGAAGCGTGCGTATTAGGCCGCGTTAAGAGTGATATGCTCAGCCAAGAAAAGGCGCCACGGTTGGTGTTATTGGGGAATCCGTAGAACTACCTCATCGATACCAAAACTGCTATTCTCTCCCCAACTTTTCACTACCGAGACTTTGGTAGGGTTGATTTTTAATCAGCATTAAGCTCGTAAAGCCTGACAATTAGAAAACACCGAACAGGAGATGGTGATGGATTTTGAGCAGTTCTATCAGGACAAATACCCGGCTGGTGTATCCCTCGACGTTGATTTCGACAAATACACCAGCATGGTGGACGTGTTTGAACAGGCGGTAAAAAAATACGCGGATCGTCCTGCTTTTAGTGCTGTCGGTGTAACTCTCACCTACCGTGATCTCGACACTCAGAGCCGCAATTTCGCGGCGTGGCTGCAGAACAAGACGGACCTGAAACCAGGCGACCGTATTGCCGTTCAGATGCCCAACGTGTGTCAGTATCCTGTTGTTGTGTTTGGTGCAATGCGTGCCGGGCTGATTGTGGTCAACACCAACCCGCTTTACACCGCCCGCGAGATGGAACACCAGTTCAATGATTCCGGTGCCAAAGCACTGGTTGTGCTGGCAAACATGGCGGAGAACGCAGAGAAGGTCGTTCCGCATACCGGCATTGAACATGTGATCGTGACCGAGATCGCGGACCTCCATTCGCCGATCAAGCGGACGCTGATGAACGCCGTGGTCAAGCACGTGAAGAAGATGGTTCCGGCTTTCAACATCCCGGGTGCGCACAAGTTGCCGGCGGTTCTGAGTGCCGGTGCTCGTGAGAAGTTCACACCGGTTGAATGCAAGAAAGACGACATTGCGGTCTTGCAGTACACCGGGGGTACGACGGGTGTAGCAAAAGGTGCCATGCTCACCCACGGGAACCTCGTGGCCAACCTTCAGCAGACCCGTACCATGATGGGCGGTGTCCTGATTGAGGGTCAGGAGGTGGTAATTGCACCTCTGCCGCTTTACCACATTTACTCCTTCACGCTGAACTGCGGCATTATGCTGGAAGCCGGTGGTCATAACGTGCTGATTCCGAATCCGCGCGATATTCCGGGCTTCGTGAAAGAACTGAAAAATCACAAGTTCACGTGTTTTCTGGGGTTGAACACCTTGTTTGTTGCCCTGTGCAATAACGAAGATTTCTGCAATCTTGATTTCAGTGGGCTTAAGCTTACCTCTTCAGGCGGTATGGCTCTGACCAGCGACACCGCCAAGACATGGCAGAAGGTAACTGGCTGTGAGATTTCCGAAGGTTACGGTATGACCGAAACCTCGCCGGTGGTTACCTTTAACCCCTACGGGGCTGTGCAGATCGGTACCATTGGCTTGCCTGTGCCTAACACGCTGATCAAGACCATTGACGAAGATGGTAAAGAAACCCCCGTCGGTGAGCCAGGCGAGCTCTGCGTGAAGGGACCGCAGGTCATGCGCGGTTACTGGCAGCGTCCGGAAGATACCCAGAAATCGTTCACCGAGGATGGCTACCTACTTACCGGTGACGTAGCGCTCGTGCAGGAAGACGGTTACCTGCGTATCGTCGACCGGAAGAAAGACATGATCATTGTGTCTGGCTTCAACGTGTTCCCCAACGAAATCGAAGATGTGGTAACCAGCCATCCAAAAGTGGTTGAGTGTGCTGCCGTCGGTATTCCCGATGCCAAGAGCGGGGAAGCCGTGAAAGTCTTCCTGGTGCCGGCTGAAGACAGTGTCACTGAGAACGAACTGCGCGAGTTCTGTCGTGAGCGCCTGACCGCTTACAAGGTGCCCAAGCACTTTGAGTTCCGCGACGAACTGCCGAAGACCAACGTTGGTAAAATTCTGCGTCGTGAACTTCGCGACGAAGCCAACAAGTAAATCCTGAAGGCCGGTCCCTGCTGACACCATGTAAGCAGGGATGCCGCATTCCCACCCCGCTTCGGCGGGGTTTTGCGTTTGTAAGAGACACGTTTGCCGATAGACTGTCCGACTAACCCTGAATCGATGACTGCTGGATTTCGATGACACGTAACGCTCAACAAGCCGATAAATCGCCGATAAACGGCCACGCCTGGGCCAAAGACATCACCGAACAGCTGGAAGCATGTAACCAGCTTGAGGCTGCCCGTATTGTCCGTGCCGTGGCGCGCTACAGGGGAAAGCCCGGTCAGAAAGATCTGGAAAAGATGAACCGATGGCTGGAACGTGGCAAGGAGGTCGTTCAGCACCGGCGTTCGTTGCACAAGCCGGTCAGCTACCCGGACGGGCTTCCGGTGTCGGAGCGAGTCGCCGACATCCGCGACGCCATCGAGCATAACCAGGTCGTGATCATTGCCGGGGAAACCGGCTCCGGCAAAACCACGCAGATTCCCAAGATTTGCCTGGACAGTGGGCGGGGTATTCGGGGGCTGATCGGTCACACTCAGCCCAGGCGGATTGCGGCTCGCAGTGTGGCCACTCGCATTGCCGAGGAGATCGGAGAACAAATTGGCCAGCAGATTGGTTATCAGGTCCGTTTTACCGATGTGACCTCGGAGCAGTCACGGGTCAAGGTCATGACCGACGGTATCCTTCTGGCGGAAGTGCAAAATGACCGGTTTCTGGACCGCTATGACACGCTGATCATCGACGAAGCTCATGAGCGTAGCCTTAATATTGATTTCCTGCTCGGCTACTTGCGCCAACTCCTCCCGAAGCGCCCGGATCTGAAGGTCATCATCACCTCCGCTACCATCGAGGTGGAGCGTTTCAGTGCGTTCTTCGACAAGGCGCCCGTCATTGAGGTGAGTGGTCGAACCTATCCGGTGGATGTCCGTTACCGCCCATTGATCGGAGACGAAGACGATCGCGATCAGGGATGGACGGATGGTGTGCTCAGTGCGCTGGAAGAAATTGAAGATCACGAGAGATCCGCAAAACAGCCTCCGGGCGACGTACTGGTGTTCCTGCCGGGCGAACGGGAAATTCGCAACCTGAGCAAAGTGCTGCGGCATGCGGACCTGAAGCATACGGAAGTCCTTCCGTTGTATTCCCGGTTAAGTGCGCAGGAACAGAACCGGGTTTTCCAGGCCCACCGCGGACGGCGAATTGTTCTGTCGACCAACGTCGCTGAGACCTCCCTGACCGTGCCGGGAATCCGGTACGTCATTGATACGGGTGTGGCTCGTATCAGCCGGTACAGTGTCCGTTCGAAAATTCAGAGACTGCCGGTCGAGCCTATCTCCCAGGCCAGTGCCAACCAGCGCGCGGGTCGGTGTGGACGTGTGGCGCCGGGCATCTGCTTCCGGCTGTACGACGAAACGGATTTTATCAACCGACCTGAGTACACAGACCCGGAGATTCTCCGCACTAACCTGGCGTCGGTCATTCTGCAGATGGCGACGTCTGGATTGGGAGACATCCGAAAGTTCCCTTTTCTGGAGGCGCCGGACCGTCGTCAGGTCAACGATGGCTACAAACTGCTTGAAGAATTGGGTGCCGTTGACGACAAGCGGCGGGTGAGCCGGGTTGGCCGCAGCATGGCACGACTTCCTCTCGATCCCCGGCTTGCGAGAATGCTGATTACCGCCGCAGAGCAGGGCAGTCTGGCGGAGACCCTGATCATCATTGCCGGGCTGAGTGTGCAGGACCCGAGGGAGCGACCTCAGGAAAAGCAGCAGGCAGCGGACCAGGCTCATGCGCCGTTCAACGACAAGGAATCTGATTTTGTTACCTTGCTGAACATCTGGAATTTCTACGAGGAGCAGCGTCAGGAGCTTTCACAGAACCAGATGAAGAAGGTGTGCCAGAAGCACTTTCTCAGCTGGATGCGAATGCGGGAATGGCGGGATGTCCATCGACAGTTGACCTTGTTATGTCGCGAGCAAAAGTTTCAGTTCAACGACAAGTCTGCGAGCTATGACGCGCTTCACCGGGCTATTCTGGCGGGGCTGCTTGGCCAGGTAGCGGTGAAATTTGAGAAGAGAGAGTACCTGGCGACCCGTAACCGGAAGGTGCTGATCTTCCCGGGCTCCAAGGTCGCCAAGAGTTCGCCTAAATGGATCGTGGCTGCGGAAATCGTTGAAACCAGTCGGGTGTTCGCCCGCATGGTGGCCTCGATACAGCCGGAGTGGATCGAGCCCCTGGCGGGGCATGTTGTCAAGCATCATTACTTCGAGCCCCACTGGGAACAGAAACGTGCCCAGGTCATGGGTTACGAAAAGGTCACGCTGTACGGCCTGGATGTAGTGCCCAAGCGCCGGATTGCCTACAGCAAGGTGGATCCTGCGGAATGCCGAAACCTGTTTATACGCCGGGCGCTGGTGGAAGGGGATTACCGGTCCAGGGCGCCTTTCATTGCCCGCAATAGGGCAATGCTCGATACCGTCGAGAATCTGGAAAAGAAAACCCGCCGACGCGACCTTCTGGTGGACGACGAAGTTCTGGTGGCCTTTTACGACGAGCGGCTACCCGCGGACATTGTGAGCGGTCGTCACTTCGAAAGCTGGTGGAAAGGCCTGTCTGCGGACGAGTTGAAACGCCTGGAGCTGTCCGAGGACGACGTTTTGCAGAGGCCGCTTGATGCAGGCGCTGCGGAACTGTATCCGGATTACCTGGAATGGGAAGGTGTTCGTTATCCCCTTTCTTATGAGTTCGAGCCCACCAGCGAAAGAGATGGTGTAACCCTGCAGGTGCCCCTCATGGCGTTGAAGCAGATACCGTCCCGTCGGTTGGAATGGCTGGTTCCGGGACTGCTGCGGGAAAAATGCATTGCGCTGGTTAAGGGATTGCCAAAATCTCTGCGTCGAAATTTCGTGCCGGTTCCGGATTTTGTCGATGCGGCGCTGGCTAATATGGAGCCCAGTAACGAACCACTGGCGCTTCAGCTGGGCGACCAACTGCGCCGAATGACCGGTGTGCAGATCGACCCCGAAGTCTGGCCTGACGCTGAACTGCCTCGGCACCTGAGAATGGGACTGCGGGTCCTGGGAGACAAGGGCAAGGTGCTGGCGGAAGGTCGTGATTCTTCCGCCATTCAGGATCAGCTGGAGGGCAGGGCCGAGCAGGCATTGGCCGATGCCGCCAGTGAGGATAAGGGCACACCGTCGACGCCCGAGGCGGAGGACTGGCAATTCGGAACGCTCCCTGAAGAGGTGCAGACGGAAAAGGGCGGCATGCAGGTGACGGTGTACCCGGCGCTGGAGGATCTCGGCGGCAAGGTGCGCCAGATTCGCTGCCTCGACCCGCTCACTGCCGAAGATACGACTCGCAAGGCGGTGGCTCGCCTGATTATCAACCGTTTTGGCAAGACCCTCGACGACCTTGACCGCAAGTTGCCTCATTTCAAACAGTCAGCGCTCCTGTTCGCGCCCGTGGGGCAGGCGAAGGTTCTGCTGGATGATCTTGTGCTGGCAACCGCCATGGCCCATTTTCTCACCGAGGGCGTTCCCCGGAGCCCCGACGCGTTCGAGGCGCTGTTTAACCAGCATCGCGGTGATTTTATTCCTGCGCTGGAGGAAGCAGACGTGAACTTGCATCGCGCACTGTCCGGCTACCAGAAGGTGGCCAAGCAGCTCAAGGGCAAGATCAATCTTGCCCTGGCCAACAGCATGGCCGATCTCAAATTCCAGTTACAGCATCTGGTGTATCCGGGCTTCCTGGTAGAAACACCGCCGGAGTGGCTGGCGGAATATGGACGTTATTTCGAAGCTGCGCTGATTCGACTGGACAAAATGCCCCGCGAAATGGGCCGCGAGCGAGAATTTCTGCACACCATCGAGCCCCTTTGGTCCCGTTATGCCACCAAGAAGGCGGCGCAGGAGCGTCAGGGCGTCAGGGATGGGGAACTGGTGTTGTACCGCTGGATGCTGGAGGAATTCCGCGTGTCATTTTTTGCCCAGCAACTGGGAACAAAGATGACGGTGTCGGTCAAACGTCTGGATAAGCAGTGGGAGCAAACCCGCGTATGACCCGCCAACAGCGTCTTCGACCTTAGGCGTAGGGAGGGGGTGTTGCGCCGGGCAAAGCGCAGAGAGTGTGTTAGTATTCCTGCCACTGTAAAAGTCAAGAATTCTGGCCCAACGACCATGACGTGGAGTAAGCGTGATTAAAGCCGTCATTAGCGGAACCGGTCTGTACACACCGCCCGCATCGATTGATAACGACGAACTGGTTGAGGCGTTTAACCAGTACGTTGAAAGGTTCAACTCCGAACATGCGGAAGAGATCGCCCGGGGCGATCTGGAGCCCCTTCAGCCATCTGCGTCGTCGTTCATTGAAAAGGCCTCCGGTATCAAGCGCCGACATGTGGTTGATCGGGAGGGTATCCTGAGCCCGGATCGGATGGCTCCTTATATTCCGGAGCGAAGTAACGACGAACCGTCGGTACAGTGCGACATGGCCGTTGCGGCCTCTAAGGGAGCGATGGAGCAGGCCGGCAAGACCGCCAGCGATGTGGATGCTGTCATTGTGGCCTGTTCGAATCTGCAGCGTGCCTATCCGGCTGTTGCCATTGAAGTGCAGCAGGCGCTCGGTATTGATGGCTTTGCCTACGATATGAACGTGGCCTGCAGCTCCGCAACCTTTGGTTTGCAGGCGGCAGTCAATTCCGTTGAAAACGGTTCCGCCCGTGCCGTGCTGGTGGTGAGTCCCGAAATTTGCTCCGGCCATCTGAACTTCCGTGATCGCGACAGCCATTTCATTTTCGGTGACGCCTGTACTGCCATCCTGGTGGAGCGGGAGGAAGATGTTGCTGAAGGGCAGGGCTTCGAAATTCTTGGCACCCGCCTGAAAACCCAGTTTTCCAACAACATCCGCAATAACTTCGGCTTCCTGAACCGCGCCGACGAATCCGGCATAGGCAAGCCCGACAAGCTGTTCATCCAGCAGGGACGCAAGGTGTTCAAGGAAGTGTCTCCGCTGGTGGCTGAGACTATCCAGAAACAGCTGGAATCGCTCTCACTGAGCCCGGATGATTTGCGCCGGATGTGGCTGCACCAGGCAAACCTGAACATGAATCAGTTGATTGCCCGCCGGGTGCTGGGGCGTGATGCGGCCGCTGATGAAGCGCCTGTTATTCTGGATGAGTACGCCAATACCAGTTCAGCCGGTTCGATCATTGCCTTCCACAAATTCAAGGATGATTTCGAGCAGGGCGATATTGGCGTTATCTGTTCCTTTGGCGCTGGCTATTCCATTGGCAGCGTGGTCGTTCGTCACCGCTGATACCGGCGTCAGCTTGCTGCCAGCGCCCTCAGGGTGTCTGGCAGCGGCGCAGACGTTCGGGTTTTCCGGTCAAACCACACAATTTTCGCGTATCCTTCCGAATAAACGTCGCCCGAGTTCGCATCCCTGAGCAGGTAATAGGTGTCGAGGCTGGTGTTTCCTGCCTTGTCTACGTATGTTTCTACCAACAGGGTGGCTGGGTGATATAACTCCTTCAGAAACGTGGCGCTGGTCTTTATAATGACCGGGCCGGTGGGTTCCTCCGGGCCGCCCAATTGCAGGGAAGTGAGCCAGGCAATTCGGGCTTCCTCATAAAAACGAAAATAGACGGTGTTGTTGGCGTGGCCGTATGCGTCCATGTCTCCCCACCGGAGTGGAACTTCAAGCGTAGCGACCTTCTTTCCGGGAATTGTCATTACTTTCCTCTGGATTGGCTGAATAACGTTCTCAAAATAGGGCGCCGGTATTCTCAACGAATTGAGTTGAATGAAACAACCTAAGAGTAACGAATGAAAAAAGCTTTTCTGCGGCGTTGGAGTTTGCTGCCCGTCACGTTAGGCCTGTGCCTGATGCTTCCAGTCTCCCCGGCGGTTTCCCAGCCACTGCCTGAAACGGATGCTGGCGAGGTCATGGCGTTTCAAACCAATGACCCTTATGAGAACTGGAACCGGAAGGTCTATCGGTTCAATGACACGATCGATCGGTGGTTCCTCAAACCCGTGGCACAAACCTACCGGACGATCACACCGGATTTCGTGGATCGGGGTATCACCAACTTTTTCGGCAATCTTGATGAGGTCCGTAACTTCGTCAACAGCTTGCTGCAGCTAAAGGGCGAGTCCGCCGTGGTGGCGGCAGGCCGGTTTACCTACAACACGGTGTTCGGGCTCGCAGGCTTTATTGACGTGGCAACAGTCTTTGATCTGCCAGCGCGGCCAGAGGATT
Organism: Marinobacter sp. F4216; assembly: GCF_019931195.1. Taxonomy (GTDB): domain Bacteria; phylum Pseudomonadota; class Gammaproteobacteria; order Pseudomonadales; family Oleiphilaceae; genus Marinobacter; species Marinobacter suaedae. The sequence continues at coordinate 756,887 of NZ_JAIOUO010000002.1, forward strand.
TCGGTCAAACCCTGGGGCACTGGGGCGTTGGCTCCGGGCCTTATCTGGTGATTCCTCTGCTGGGGCCGTCAACACCCCGGCGCCTGGGTGGATACGGTGCCGATTTGCTGGTGCTGCCATCCCTCTGGGATAACGTGGACAGCCCCTACAACTACTACGCAAGGGGCGTTCAGCTGGTTGACCGGCGGGCAGACCTGATTCCCGCCGAGAGCTTCATTTCCGGTGACAGCTATACCTTTGTTCGGAACGCATTCCTTCAGCGCAGGGAGTTTCTCATCAATGATGGTGTGGTGGTGGAAGACCCCTTTGCCAGTGGCGATGATGACCTGATGCTTGAGGATTTCTGATCGGATTTATCTGGCGAGCAATAGTGGAGGGCTTCGGTGCTTAGGGATCCAAGGATCAAGAAATACAGAAAAATGCTGGCCGAAGCCGAGAACTATGAGGTCTGGAAAGCGGCGGCGTTGGAGCTCGATATTCTCGAGGGCAATGCCGACTGGAAGGAGGATTTCTCCTCTGATCTTTACCACTACGAACTGATCTATGATCGTCTGAGCCACCTCAAGCAGTATCGTCAGCAGAACGATATCCATCGGCTCAAACGAGCGCTCAGAGAAGGCCTGCACCACGATCTGGGTAATCTCGGAAACCCGGCGCTGTACCGTCGCTCCAGGGTGGGCACCAAGCACCTCATCGAGGAATACATTACCCAGGCCTGTGAGGCCCTGGACTTTCTTTGCGATCATCCCGTCCCCGATTTTCCGGTTGAGGAAAAGCTGCGCTTCTTCCGGGAGACCCTCAAAAGTTTTGGCCGTCCCACCCTGTTGCTGAGTGGCGGTGCAACCCTCGGGATTTTTCACTTTGGCGTTATCAAAGCGCTCTGGGAAAAGGGGCTGCTGCCCCAGGTGGTGGCCGGCTCAAGTATTGGGGCCATTATCGCCGGTATCCTAGGGGTACATACCGACGCCGAAATCCCGGAGATGCTGGTTCCCGAAACCCATAACCTCAAGGCGTGGAAGTGGCGCGGACTGCTCAGCGCCATGCGTGGCGATGGCCTGATGGACCAGGAGCAGCTTAAACGATGTCTCCGCGAGAACATCGGTGAATACACTTTCGAAGAGGCCTACGAGCGCACTGGCCGTTCCATTAATATCAGCGTTTCCCCCATTCAGACGCATCAAAAAGCGCGGCTGCTTTGCGGATACACTTCGCCTTACCTGATGGTATGGAGTGCTGCACTTGCCAGTGCGGCGGTGCCCGGCGTATTCCCGCCAGTGACCCTGATGAAGAAGGACATACACGGAAACGTCCTGCCGTATATGCCACGGCTGAAGTTTGTGGATGGGTCGGTGGTGAGTGACTTGCCCATTGAACGGCTCATGCACCTGTACGATGTGAATTTCACCATTGTCAGCCAGACGAATCCGCATGTGGTGCCGTTCCTGGGCGATCAGGCGGACGATGACAGGCTGTCGCTATCCCGGCTCCCGCTCCACCTGCTGAAGTCGGAAGTGCAGTTTCATGGTCAGGGGGTTTTCGACTACCTGCGCAAGCGAGTGCGACCGGAGCTGCTTCGTCAGGCTTCCGGGCAGCTTTACACGATGATGGCCCAGCGCTATTCGGGCGATGTCACCATTGCGCCCACCTATTCGTTCCGGGACTACGGTCGGATGTTGGCGAATCCGGACCCCAAATACCTGCGCCAGATGATTCTGGCAGGAGAGCGGGCGACCTGGCCAAAAATCTCGATGATTCGTTCCCATGCCCGGATTTCCAAGACCCTGGAGCGATGCGTTGCACGTCTTAAACAGGATAGAGGGCACAGCGGCGAGCTCCGACTGGTCAGGAAAAACGATTCCGGGAACGCCTGAGATGACAGCCCCTTGGCGCCAACGGTATGATACGGCGATAGTTAAAGGGGCGCGCTCCACAGCGATTCCCGACGCCTGAGCACCATACTGGATACCCATGTATTACGACTTTTTCGGTTTTCGGGAACCACCGTTTTCCATCGCACCCGACCCCAGATACCTGTATCTCAGCGAACGACACAAAGAAGCGCTGGCGCACCTGATGTACGGGGTGAAGGGGCAGGGTGGGTTTATCGTGATCACCGGTGAGGTGGGCACGGGGAAAACCACCATTTCTCGCTGCTTTATCGAAAATGCGCCGGACTATGTGGATATTGCGCTGATCCTGAATCCACGATTGTCGGCGCGGGAACTGTTGTCCTCAATCTGCAGCGAGATGGAAATTCCCCATCAGTCCGATGCCAGCGTCAAGACAATGGTTGACCTGCTCAATCGGGAACTGCTCAAGGCGCATGCCGCCGGCCGGCACAAAGTTCTTTTGATCGACGAAGCCCAGAACCTGTCCGCCGATGTGTTGGAACAGTTGCGTTTGCTGACCAACCTGGAAACCGCTGAGAAAAAACTTCTGCAGATTGTGTTACTCGGGCAACCTGAGTTGCAGCAGATTCTTGGACTGCCCGAACTGCGGCAATTAAACCAACGGGTCACGGCCCGGTACCATCTGGATGCGATCGGAAAGGCCGAATTGCCCAATTACCTTCGTTATCGTCTCGGCGTTGCCGGTGTTCGGGGCGAGGTGTTTTCCCCAAGAGCGATAGGCCGGCTCTATCAGGAAAGTGAGGGCATTCCGCGTCTGATCAATCTGATCAGTGATCGAGCGCTGCTTGGCGCCTACGCCGAAAGCGAGCACGAGATTACGGCCTCTCATATTCGACAGGCCGCCCGAGAAGTACGCGGGCATGAAGGATGGCAACAGAGTGGCCGGCCCGGTTGGCTATCCCGCCCACACCGATATCTGATGCTGGCAGCTCTTGCACTGGTGGCCTTCATTAGTCTGGCCTGGCTTTACCAGAAGTCACCAATTGCCGATGCCACCGCCATGCAGGAGATCGCGGGCGACCTTCTGGCGACCGGGAAAATTGATCGGCCGGATGACAATAGTCCCTTACAGGAAAGCGCGGCGGCACAGCCGGTTGAGCCTGCAGAAAATGTGGCTGAGCCCTCTCGGGCTCTGTTCGAGTTTGGCTCGGATGCGCTGGCCTTGCCGGAAGGGTATCGGTCTCTGTTTGAAATCTGGGGCAGAGAGTATCAGGCAGACCAGTCCCCGGCTCCATGTGACTTTGCCCTGACCGAAGGCCTTGGCTGTCTTGAACGGCAGGGCACCCGCCGCAGCCTCGAATTTCTGAACCGGCCGGCGTTGCTCGAACTCCGTGGCGATTCCGGAGAGAGAGGCTACGTGGTGCTCAGGACACTGATGGGCGATGTGGCCGAGGTGGACACCCGGATAGGTGTGCGGCAGGTGTCCTTTGCAAGCATTGAGCCCTATTGGTTCGGTACCTACCAGATCCTGTGGAGCCGGCCTTCGTTTCTGGATGCCCGGGGAGACACTGCAAACAGGGCCGAGCAGCTCTGGTTGGGCGCACGCATGATGGAGCTTGCTGATAAATACACGGCGTCGAGAACGGAAAATGCTCGTGTTAAGCGGTTGGGTACCGAAGAGCAGGTTCGCTGGTATCAGGATCTGAAGGGCCTGAGTGTCGATGGTATTGCAGGTGCCATGACCATCATCCAGATCAATAATGATCTAGATTCGGACTTGCCACGTCTGGTCCCCGGCGCTCGTTCCGGAAAGGGGTAACACATGTCGTACATACTCGATGCTCTCAGAAAATCCGAGACCGAGCGGCGTCAGGGTAAAGTGCCCGATCTTGGCCAGCAGGTTCAGTTGATCCACAAGCCCAAGAAGAAGTCCATCTCACCAGTGGTCTGGCTAAGCATCGCTTTGCTGGTGAATGCCGGGATCGTCGCCGGTGTATTCTGGCAACGCTCAGCGCCTGCTGTTGATTCAGAGACAGTAATGGCCGTGCCAAAAAAAGGCGAGCCTGAGACACATTCGCCCTCCCCAGCGGTTTCGAAGACGTCGGTTGAGCGCATGCCGGAAGGCCGCCCTGAGAGTGTCCCCGTGAGTCAGTCCAATGCCACTGTTAACCCGGTAGAAACGGCAACCAGGTTCGACGATGCCAACCCCGAGGTTATCAAGCCCGGCCCTCAGGAACGTCCCGTTATTATCACGCCGTCTTCCCAGCCAGAACGGTCCGCCGAACCTGTCGACGAACGAGGTCCAGCTGAGCGCGTTCCCCATCTGGTCGAACTGCCCTTATCTTTCCAGCGGAGCATTCCCGATTTGACCTTCAACAGCCATATCCATTCTTCCGACCCCTTCGCCAGCCGGGTGATGATCAACAATCAGTACCTGCGCAGAGGCGATACGTTCTCTGGCGTAGAGGTTGAGGACATAACCGAGGAAGGCGTTATTCTGAGCAAGCAGGGGCAGCGTTTCCGGGTTGGCATCGTCCGTGACTGGGTGAGCCCCCGGTAATGGCACTTACGGACGCAATCAAGCAGGACATACAGCAGGCATACAGGGACTTACTTTCCGGCAAAGACATTCGGGCCAGGTACGGTCAACGCCTGATGATTGCCGAGATCGCCCGTTATATGGGCGCAATCACCGACAACGATGGGCAGCGCACGTCGCCGCCTTCGGTTTGTGTGGTTGAGGCAGGTACCGGTACCGGCAAGACACTGGCGTATCTTGTTGCTGCTATCCCTGTTGCCAAGGCGCTTGGCAAAACCCTGGTCATTTCCACCGCCACGGTGGCGCTTCAGGACCAGATCGTCCTGAAAGATCTTCCTGACCTGAAAAAACACACGAACCTCCAGTTCTCCTGGACCCTTGCCAAGGGGCGGGGGCGTTACCTGTGCCTGTCCCGGCTGGAAAGCCGTTTGCAGGAAGAGGGACATGGTGACAGCGACACCATGCCACTGTTTTTGCTGGATGATCTTCAGACCGACGAAGCCGGTTCAAAAGCCTTTTTCGAGCAGATGCTGGCCAGTTATGGCTCCCGGGAATGGGACGGAGACCGGGATCACTGGCCAGAGCAGATTCCCGACGATGTCTGGCGGCAGGTGACCACAGACCATCGCCAGTGCACCAACCGGCATTGCAGCTACTTTGACAGCTGTGCCTTTTTCGATGCCCGCAAGGGCCTGGACGAAGCAGAGGTTGTCGTTGCCAATCATGATCTTGTCCTGGCAGACCTTGCTTTGGGCGGCGGTGCCATTTTGCCTGAGCCTGAGAATGCCCTGTATGTGTTTGACGAGGCCCATCATCTTCCGGATAAGGCACTGAACCATTTCGCTGCCTCCGTGGGCCTGAACAGTGCTCGGCAATGGCTCAAGCAGTTGTCGCAGGCACTGTCCACCATGCAGCCTTACCTCGCTCCCGGCGCGCAGGCGACTAAAACCCTGGACCGAATCAGCATCGCATCCCGGGATCTGGATCTGGTGCTGGCCCGGGTCTATGAGCAGATGGATGAGAACACCGCCTGGGAGTTCAGCGATGAACGACGGCCTGCACAGTGGCGCTATGCCCACGGTGAACTGCCAGAGGTGCTCTCCAACCTGGCGGCTGAAGCGCGCATAGCGACGGCCAACGTGTGCCGACACCTGGGTTCGCTCGTGGATGAGCTTCAGGGAGCATTCGATGAGCGCAAGGAAAGCGAAATTGACCGGGATACCGCTGAAGCCTGGTTCCCGGTGATTGGGGCGTTTCACAGCCGCGCCGAAGATCAGCTGCGACTCTGGGTTGCCTGGAGTGAGAGGGACGTCGGTTCAAAGCGGGACGGAGAGGAAGCGGGCCCATCGCCGGAACCGGTCAAAGGTGAACCAAAGAGCGAGCGCCGGAGCCCCGCACCGGCACGATGGGCGGTGAAGCAGCGGTGGGAGCATGCAGAGGACATAACGCTGTACAGCTCACCGGTGCTGGCGGATAACCTTCTGTATTCCAGGCTCTGGTCCCGGGCTTACGGCGCGGTCCTCACCAGCGCTACCTTAACGGCGCTGGGCCGTTTCGATCGACTGAAAACACGTGCTGGCCTGCCGGAGCACAGCCGGTTTCTGAACGTGCCCAGTTCGTTCCGATACGCGGACATGGCCACCGTGGAGATACCGGCCATGTCGGTCATGCCTACCGACGACAGTTTCACTGACACGTTAACCGAGCGATTACCGGATCTGTGGGCTGGCGAAAAGGCGACCCTGGTGCTGTTCACGGCTCGCCGGCAAATGCAGCAGGTACGGGACGCCCTCGATCCCAAATATCCCGGGCTGATCATAACTCAGGATGACAAAGCCAAGGGGGAGGTTCTGCGGGAACATTGTGCCCGGGTGGATGAAGGGAAACCCAGTGTATTGTTTGGGGTTGCCAGCTTCGCCGAAGGCATCGATTTGCCCGGCAAATACCTGCACCATGTAGTGATCACCCGACTACCGTTTTCGGTACCCGATGACCCCATCGAGGCCAGCCTGGCCGAATGGGTGACCCAGCGCGGTGGCAATCCGTTCATGGAAATCACGGTTCCCGATGCGTCGGTAAAGCTGGTTCAGGCGGTTGGTCGTCTGCTCAGAACCGAGCAGGATACGGGCCGGGTAACGATCCTGGATCGGAGGATCATTAGCCGTCGGTATGGCCAATTGCTGCTGGATGCCCTTCCACCTTTCCGACGAGTGATTGACTAGACTCCCGTCCATAAAAAAAGAGCCATCCAAATGGATGGCTCGTGTCAAAAGGGGTCCAGCTAGAACCCAAGCGTCGAAATAAAAGGAAACAAGGAATCTGAAGGCCTGAAGTTCCAGAATTCCGGGTAAGACTTTGCCTCACCGTTGGGTTAATAATAGGGCGTAAGGGGGCGTAACCGGATCGTCCAAAGGGCGTAGTGGAAAATTTAAATTCGAGCAAAATGTGATGCGAATCACAATTGTCAGTGGTGCAGGAGTCCCAGATTGCGAGCGCGCACCAGAGCCTCGGTGCGCCGTTTTACCCCCAGCTTGCCGTACAGGTTGCGGATGTGGGCTTTGACCGTTGCTGGAGCTACATCCATTTTTGCCGCGATTTCCTTGTTAGCGTAGCCGTCATTGATCAGGGACAGCACTTCCAGTTCCCGTTGGCTTAAGGGTTCCACCAGGGGCACTTCAGCGGGTTTAGGTACTGTTGCAGTGATGGTGGGCGGGATCTCGGTCCTCTCTGGCGCTTTTTCTTCCACGCCTTGCTCTGCGAGCATCGACAGCAACCGCTGATTCCAGGATCCCGGAGATTTCAGAGAAGGGAGTTCCAGGAGAAGCTCGCGAACTCGACGGCTCTCTTCGACAAACAGCCGGAGGAACCCTGCATTGGAGGCTTTGACTAAGGCCCGCTCGAGTATCTCACGGGCTTCGTTCTGCCGGGATTGATGATCCAGGGCCTCAGCATAGACCAGTAGTATCTCAACCTGGTGACGAATGTGGGCGTTTTTCTCTGCAGCCCGCATCAGGGCAGTGAGCATCTCCTGGGCCGTGTCAGGCTTATTCGAAGCAACCAGTACGCGCGCCATGCTGATTTGCATCTGCTCGCGGTTGAGCGGGTTGCTCCATTCAAGAGCGTCCGGGTTGCCAAGGCAGTCTCTGGCTTTGTTAACAAGGCCCAGGGTGAGATAGCATCGTGCCAGAAGTGCCTCGCTTGCCGGGGGCTCAAATACAATGTGGTCGCGCCGCTTGCGGCCGGTATGGGCGGCATCTTCCAGGAACTCAACCGCCTCGTTAAGCCGCCCTTCACTGAAGGCCAGGTGGCCGCGGACATACTGAATGATCACGTGTTGTCCGGGTTCGGTGCCTCCATCCACATGTTCCAGTAGAGGGGCCAGATAGGTGCTGGCCTGTTCCAGCCGGTCGGTTTCCCGGAAAATTTCCGTCAAGGCGCTGTTTTGCCAGCAGGAAATGAGTACCGGCTGCGTGGGATCGGCGTAATGCTTGTCAACCCATCGCCTTACTTCGGTACACGTATCCAGCGCGATGTCGATATCCCCTCGATCGTACTGAATCCAGGCAAGCAGTCCGCCGCTGGAAAGAACCGTACTGGGCTTTCGCTCAATCTGGCCATAATGCACGGCTGAGCGGAGAGCGTCTTCGGCATCGCCAAGATTTCCCTGGCCGTAATAGTCCAGCCCCACACCGTAGTAGGTGACTGACTTTAATGGAATCTGGGTATGGTCAATATCCTTGAGTACTTGTCGGGTGAGATCGCTGGCGCTCTTTTCGTCACTGCGGGTACGTGCCAGGTAGGAGCGAATAAGCGAGATTTCGCTCTGCAGGCCCAGTGCACCCTCCGCATCCGGGTGCGAGTCTGCGACCCGTTTGTCGAGCAGGTCTTCCAGAGAGGTCAGCAGCGGCTCAAGGGTGTCAACCCGATTGGCAAAGAAGAGGCCCCAGATTTTGAGCATTTGAAGCTGCGGGCTGTCTTGGAGCAGGTCAACCGGAAGCGCATCAATCCAACCCAATACCGGAAGGTGATAGCCGCCATGGATCAGGTTATTGCCGTGCTCGGCCAGAACGCTGGCCAGCCATGGCCAGTCTTCCAGCTGAAGAATCTGCGCGATGCCTTCATGAACCTCTCCATGTTCGAGCAACCAGCTTACCGTTTCGCGCCGTAATTCCTTTGCACGTTCCGGGCTGCTCTGGTGCAACCGGTATAACAATGCATCCCGGAACAAGTCGTGATAACGGAACCATTCATTGTGGGTATCCAGAGGGATCAGGAACAGATTCTGGCTCAGCAGCTGTTCCAGTTTTTCCTGGCTATCACCTTGGCCGCGGATACTATTGCAAAGAGAGGCGCACAAACGGGGACAGCATGCCGTGTCAAGCAGGAACTGCACGGCCTCTTCGGGCTGATTTTGCAGAACCTCGCTCAGGACATAGTCACTGATGTGACGTTCATCGACTTCCAGATGAGAGCTGGCCGGGGATTGTTGGCTGTGTCCCAGGATGGTCCGTCCCGACAGGGCTGAAAGCTGCATCGCAGCCACCCATCCCTCGGTCTTTCGGTAGATGGTTGCCGCATCGTTTCCTGACAGCTCAACGCCCATGGTGTCTTTGAAAAACTGCCGGCATTCAGCCTCGGAAAAGGCCAGTAATCCCGGGTGTATGTCCTGAATCCAGCGTCTGACACGCCACCTGGCAAGGGGAAGGGCAGGCTCGGTTCGAGAGGCAATCGTGACAGTGATTCCCGGGTGAAGGTAATCAATAAAATAGGCGAATTCCCGCAGAATGCCGCGATCTTGGATGAAGTGAAAATCGTCCAGCACGAGTGCCCATGCGCTGTCATCCTCAGCCAGAGTATTCAGTAATGCAGTCACGGCACCTGTGGATGCGTCTCCACTATCTTGGCTCAGCAGCTTTCTGCAGGTATCCAGATTGGCCAACCCAGCGTGCTCGAACCCTCCGACCACATATTCCCAGAAGCGGCGTGGTTCATTGTCATGTTCGTCCAGTGATAGCCAGGCGGTTCGCGAGGTTGTTTGGGAGCACCATTGCGATGCCAGAGTGGTTTTCCCAAAACCTGCAGGTGCAATCACCAGATTCAGTCGCTTCGGCGCTTCCGGATGCAGCAGTGATATCAGCCTGTCCCGGCGGACAGCCCGTGAATCTGCGGAAGGACGAAGAAACTTGGTGGTGAGTAGCATACTTACCTGATTTGCCAACGATTAGTATGGGATTGTGTGCTTTGTGACAGGCAAGTCAAGGGCTTTAAAGACCTGTTGTTTGGTTTTCGGCCTCGTAAATTCAATTTTGGTCTAAACTTAGCTTTAGGTCTTGCGTATATTAAAAAGGAATGAAAAACAAAAACCTTATGCGTAAACTGGCCAGAAAGTGTCAGGGGCAGGATTTCTCCCCTGAGTGGCCGGGAAGTCAGGAGCAGCAGACTCGATGAAATTACAACAGTTGCGCTACATATGGGAAGTTGCCCACCACGATCTGAATGTCTCGGCGACTGCCCAAAGTCTTTTTACCTCCCAGCCCGGTATTTCCAAGCAGATTCGCTTGCTCGAAGATGAATTGGGCCTGGAGGTGTTTGCCCGCAGCGGCAAGCATTTGACTCGCATTACGCCTGGTGGCGAGATTATTATTCGCGAGGCGGGCGAAATCCTGCGGCGGGTTGAGGGTATCAAGAAAATTGCCCAGGAGTTCAGCAACCAGAAACAGGGTGAGCTGAGCATTGCCACCACTCATACCCAGGCCCGCTATGCGCTGCCTCCCATTATTCGTGGGTTCATCGAATCCTATCCTGAAGTGTCTCTGCACATGCATCAGGGTACCCCCATGCAGATTTCAGAGATGGCGGCCAATGGTGCTGTTGATTTTGCCATCGCTACGGAAGCCATGGAGCTCTTCAACGACCTGATCATGATGCCCTGTTACAAGTGGAATCGCAGTGTCATCGTGCCCAAGGATCATCCCCTGGCGAAACTCGATGAACTGACGCTTCCGAAGCTGGCTGAATACCCATTGGTGACTTACGTTTTCGGTTTCACCGGCCGATCAAAACTGGATGAGGCATTCCAGTCTCAAGGCCTGACCCCAAAAGTGGTGTTCACGGCTGCGGATGCGGATGTGATCAAGACGTACGTTCGACTTGGGCTGGGGGTCGGTATCATCGCAAGTATGGCGTATGACCCGCAAACAGACGGTGACCTGGTAGCGCTGGATGCCAGCAAACTGTTCCGGCCCAGCGTGACACGGATCGGGTTCCGCAAGGGAACCTTTCTCCGAGGCTATATGTATGATTTCATCTCGAGATTCGCGCCGCATTTGACCCGCGAAAAGGTCGATGAGGCGGTCGCTCACCAGGGCAGTCGTACGGAAATCGAAGAGTTGTTCAAGGATGTGGAGTTGCCCACCTGCTGATGGCCGAGCGGTGGTTTGAGGTAAACCACCGCCGACGCTCAGTGTGACTGTGTACTGGCGATCAGATTATCCGCGTGCAGGCCGCATTCTTTTTTCGTGGCCTCTTCCCACCACCATCTGCCTTCTCTTTCATGCTGTCCCGGCAAGACGGGGCGGGTGCAGGGCTGGCAGCCAATGCTGACAAATCCTTTTTCATGTAGCTTGTTGTAGGGTGCTTCCGAAATACGGATGTAGTCCCAGACCTCCTGGGAACTCCAGTTTGCCAGCGGGTTGAACTTCACCAGAGGGTGCGCTGGCGTCGAGAACGCGGAGTCTAGCTGAACCGTCGGAACGTCGTTACGGGTGCCCGGGCTCTGATCCTTTCGCTGGCCGGTAATCCAGGCATCTACCTGTGCGAGCTTCTTACGCAGCGGGTTTACCTTGCGGATGCCGCAGCACTCCGAGTGTCCATCTTCGTAAAAACTGAACAATCCCTTATCCCGCACCAGTTCCTGCACTTCCTGTGAATCCGGAAAAAGCACTTCGATATCCAGATCGTAGTGTTTTCGAACCTGTTCCAGAAATTCATAGGTTTCCGGGTGCAGTCGACCGGTATCGATGGTGAAAACTTTCAGGTTGTCCGTCAGCCGGTGAGCCATTTCAATCAGTACTACGTCTTCCGCACCGCTGAACGAGATAGCGATATTTTCATAGCGCTGAAAGGCGGCCTTCAGAATGCTTCTTGGGCTCTGACCTTGCAGTTCGGCTTGTAGCTGATTGATATCATTCATAGGTTTACCCATTACTGGTCGGAACTGATAAACACAGAGGCTAACACTAACTCATACATAGCTGGAAGGAATGACAATCTATATGTTTATTCCCAGATTTATATACACTGGCGTCGGTGGTGGGGGATCTTAATCCTATGCATGGGGCAGGTGATTTGCCTATCATACGGTCCATCATTGGCACCCGGTATAAGCCCTGCCTCTTAACTATGTAAATCAACGATCAGGAGAACAACGTGGAACTCGCATGCCTTGACCTTGAGGGAGTACTGATTCCGGAAATCTGGATTGCGTTTGCCGAGAAAACCGGAATTGAAGAGCTCAAGGCGACTACCCGGGACATTCCCGATTATGACGTGCTGATGCGCCAGCGGCTCAGCATCCTGGATGAGCACGGCTATGGTTTGCCACAGATTCAGGAGGTCATTGGCACGCTGGATCCGCTCCCCGGCGCCCGTGAGTTTATTGACTGGCTGCGTGAACGGTTCCAGGTGGTGATCCTGTCCGATACCTTCTACGAATTCGCCATGCCCCTGATGGCCAAGCTGGGGCACCCCACGCTGCTGTGCCACAAACTCGAAGTCGCTGAAAACGGCCAGATTACCGACTACCTGCTGCGCCAGCGGGATCCGAAGCGCCAGTCCGTGCGGGCTTTCCAGCTGTTGAACTACCGTGTTATCGCCACCGGTGACTCCTACAACGACACCACCATGCTGGGGCAGGCGGAGGCAGGCATCCTGTTCCACGCGCCGCAGAACGTGATTGAGGAATTCCCCCAGTATCCGGCTGTGCATACCTACGATGATTTGAGAAATGAATTCCTGAAAGCCAGCGTTGTTCACAACAGCTGATCAGGGAAGATAGGAAAGGGGGCTGAAAGCCCCCTTTTTTATGGTCGTTGAGCCAGGGCAGTTCCGGCTTCCTGGTGCTCAGGCGTGGAGCGTTTCGAGGAAATCCATCAGTGGCTTCACCTTGGTAAGCGTTTCCTGATACTCGCTCTCCGGATCGGAATCCGCCACGATGCCGCCACCGCCCCAGCAGCGGATGGTGCCGTCCTCTTCGCACAGTAGCGTCCGGATGGCAATGTTGCTGTCCAGCCGGCCGTTCAGTCCCCAGTAGAATACCGAGCCGCAATAGGGGCCTCGCCAGTGTGGCTCCAGTTCGTTGATGATTTCCATGGAACGAATCTTCGGCGCCCCGGTAATGGAGCCCCCTGGGAAGGCATCCATCAGAGCCTTGATGGGTGAGATTCCGTCACGAAGTTCGGCGCGAATATGGCTGACCAGATGGTGAACGTTTCGGTAGGACTCCAGGGCAAACAGACGGTCCACCTTGACGCTGCCGGGCACCGCGTTTTGACCGAGATCGTTACGCAGCAAGTCCACGATCATCAGGTTTTCTGCACGATCCTTTTCCGACGCCTGTAATTCCTCGGCGTAGGCGTTGTCCTGCTCCGGTGTGTCGCCACGGGGCCGCGTTCCCTTGATCGGACTGGTCGTTATAGTGCCCCGTTCGATTTCCAGGAATCGTTCTGGCGAAAGGGATAAAACAGCGCCGCCGTTTACCCGGAGAAACGCACTGAACGGTGTAGGGTGCTCTTCAGCCAGGGCCTTGAATCCGTGCCACGGATCCCCCGAGGATTGCCCGACGAATTCTTGGGACAGGTTGGCCTGATAACAATCGCCGGCATTGATGTACCGGAGGATACTCCCGACACCCGCTTTGAACTGGGGCTTTGACTGGGTTGCCCTGAATGGGCGAGTCACCGACCAGGCAGGTGGGTTGTCGCCGGGCGGAACTTCAAGCCAGCGTAGGAGAGTTTGCCGGGTCTCCGTAGAACACTGGGGGTGAATCCACAAAAAGTGCCGCCCGGTTCGTTCGTTATAACTGGCTGCCCAGAGATAAAAGCCCGCATGAATCAGGGGGAAGGGCGTGTTATTTGCCGAGCCTCTCAGCCTCGGTTCCCGGTGCAGTCCGAATTCGTAACCGATAACGCCATACCAGCCGCCCGTGAGGTGCTCTTCACCATCGCCAGACGAAAGTCGGAATTCGTCCATACGGGACTGCATGGCCTGACTGATGTGGTCTACGGCTGAACCGCGTTTGGGGCTTTCATCGACACGCAGCTGTTCTAGTGCAAGAGCACTGAAGCCCCGGAGCGTTCCGCGCCCCTTTCCCTCGCCGATGCTGCCAAGATAAACAAAGTCTGCGCTTTGTGAGGCGTGTTCCTGCAAACGCAGATATTCCGCTTCAGACAGTTCCTGCAGTAGTGAAGAGCTCAAGGTGTCCCCGAATTGATTCCAAGAAGTGATACATCGTGCACAGAAAACGCGTTGTCTCTGAGGGGGTCGCGCTGATGTAATGGTACGCAGGGCAGCGACTCCGAGCCTTATTTTAACTCAGGGGTAAAGGCATTGGCTGCCCGTTACATCATTAAAAGGAATAATAATTATGATGCTCGACACTTTAACTAATGCTCGCAGCAAGGTTTCTCAACGTATCCGTTTAATGCTTTCTCACACGCTTCGCAGCAAGTTACCCAAAGTTGGGTTTTGCGCTGCGCTCGCGCTCTCTATCGGTGCTCCTTTGGCGGTTGGGGAAACTAAACAGCTCTCGCCGGAGCAGATTACCAAGGAGGTCCAAGCAAACACGCAATACCTTTTGAAGCATGTCGCGGCAAAGACAAAAGCTTTAATGGGCGCGTATGGCGATTTTGCACCTTTTGGGGCGGTATTGATGCCTGATGGAGCCGTACGCTATGTCTGGGCAGTGAAGCCGGGAGATCCGTTGGATGGGGTTAGTGCTCCTGTGGTGCTTGGTACTGTGCGTCAGGCTCTGAAGATTCATGCGGACGAAGGACGAATCCTGGGTTCTGCTGCGGTGTATAGGTACCAGGCAAAGAATAATGGTGGTGCCAACCAAATCAATATTGAACTGGAGTATTTGGGGGGCTTCGCTCAGGTAGTGGCAGCGCAGTATAGCGCAGAGGGGCAAGAGGTTGAGTTCGATAAGGGTGCATCAAAAAATTATGATGCACTGATTTTTTCTCCGATAGCCGTTTCAACCCATACGAATTAAGAGTGCTTTGTCACAAAATAATTCTGATGATGCTGGCGTGTGACAATCTGTTACAGAAACGTGCTTTTCATCGCAGTTTTCCTGAAATGGGTCTGAGAGACTGAATCTGCAGTCGGAGGATCTGGCTGTATAAGAACAAAACATAAGTACTCTAGGAGAAAAAGTATGAAAGGCCTGAAGAAAGTAGTTCTGGCAACTGCCGTTGCCGCAGCTCCATTTGCCGCTCAAGCAGAGCTGAAAGCGCTTGATGACACCAGCATGAGTTCAGTTACTGGTCAGGCTGGTGTGACTATCGACCTGGAAGCAACTGTGTCCATCGGCGAAGTTGCCTATCAGGACGGCGGTTACCTTGCTTTCACTGGTGTCGACATTACCGGTTCAGACGGTGTGTCCGCGCTTGATAACGTCCGTATGTTTATCGATGTTGTTGGAGCCAGTGGTACCGATTTGGGCTCGCCTGCCCGCGGTGCAGCTTACCTGGGGGGGCTTGGCATCGACGCTAGCACTGTAAATGAGGCGCTGCCGGCTTTGGATGATGGTGATCTTGTGATTTCTCTACGTGCGCAGGACCCTACCGCGGGTGTTGACTACGGACTGGGTATCGACACGATCTCCTTGGCTGAGTCTACCGGCACCCGTGGTAACCTTTATGAAGCTGGGGTTACAACCAGCACCGTTCTGGTTTCCGATCTGCAGATTGGTGGTAACCTGGGTCCGATCGACATCGTGATCAAGGAAGATACCAAGAACATGAACATCAACGCCTACTTCAATGCCTTCGGTAGCTTGGATATGCCATTTGTGGGCACTAGTATGAACTTCGCTCTGCACAATAATCGTGGCGACTCAACTGCGACAGGTGGCTCTCAGCAGACAAGCTTCGCTCACGCACAGGTTGATGTCAGTGTGACGCCCGGTTATGCAGCCACCTCTGATGATACTCTGCATGTTGTGGTTCAGGACTTCTCAGGTGATCTTGATCTGACCAACATCAACACGGGTGGCACAGCGTCTATCGGGTCACTGTACATGACTGATTTGGCAATCACCGCGGATATGCACATCTACGGCCACTAAGTCTCACTTTCGTGAGCAATTCAGTGACGCCCCTTGCGGGGCGTCACTTCTCCTTAATCCCTTCTTGATCCGTTCGTTTTTCCTGGGCTTCTGACTAGGGGTACTCATGACTTCAATGACAAAATATGGGGTTGTGGCCCTGGCATTGGCTCTCTCCGGCGTTACCAACGCCGACCTCAAATCCATTGACGACGACGAACTCTCCGGTGTCACCGGCCAGAGTGGGTTGACCGTTGCCTATTCCGGTCGGGCAACCTTGGGTCAGTTTCGTTTTGAAAAGCTGGGCACTTATCAGGTCGATGGCATCACTATGGGGGGGGCGGGTGTCACCGCCGACGGTTCTGCGCAGGGGCTGGGCGCTTACTTTGATGATGCGATCGCCACCATCGACATCGGGCCGGATGGAACCCTCGATGTGCGCTGGGAGCCAGGAGCAGGCTCTGCCATTGACTGGGGTTTCCGGGCGAACGAGGTGTCATTGATTTCCTCCACAGCGCAACAGGTCAGTCTGCTGTCTGGCGTCGAAGCCTGGGGTTATTTACGACGGGCCTATCGACGGGTGGAACCAACTGCCGGAGCCAATGGGTTGCCGGTGGGTTCGAATATGTACACGGCGTTTACCGTTGAAGACCTGTCTTCTACGGTAACGCCAGATACCCTTGGCCTTACCGGCGCCTACGTACGAGGTACAGAATCGGGGGGGCAGGCGATTGGCGGCGCAACACTGACCAGTGAATTTTCCCGGTGGGCAAACGATGGGGCAGCAGGGTTCAGTTCGCCTCTATCCGACATCACCGATGGCTTCGCGGCCATGGAATACACCTATCGCCCGGTGAGTGCGGCTGACTCTCCAACAGGTGTTGAAACGGTAGCGGTTGAAGTCCACGGATTTGCCGCCGATATCGGCATGACCAGTCTTTCCGTAGGCCAGGTCGACCTGGGCGTTATGCGGCTGGACAACGTTCAGGTCCACGATACAGTCCTGACGTTTACTCCCTGATTTTTCTTTGAGTTTCTCTGCGTATTCGAGTTCCCGTAGAAGCTAACGCAGGTTCAGGGGACTTCTTTCCTTGTTTTACGGCTGGGAGCTGACCCTCAGCCTTACCCCAATCTTTAGCTTTTATTGAATAGCTGCGGTTATTGATCGGGCACCTGAATGGACAGATCGAAGCCACCGCCGGGCCTTGGTGTCAGGTTGATCGGGCCCTCGTTGATTGCGTTTGGAATCTGAATCTGGTCAATCCCCGCGGGTGAGCCAATGGAGAAGTTAAGAGCCTGTCCATCAAAGCTGAGTCCCAGCTGGTCATTGAGGAACGTCTGCTCGAACGGTCCTTCAGGAATGACGAGCTGCTCGCCAAAGATAATCGGGGGTATATTGGGCGAAAAGTCCACGACACCCGGTTGGGCGTTCGCCAGCTCCTGCTGAGGCAAAAGAATGGCTCGCCGGACGAATTCTTCCTCCGCACTGACCAGCGCATCGGATTTACCTTCTTCGGTAAGGCGCTGCAGTTCCTGCCTGTAAGCCTCTTCCTCCGCCTCGGAAAGTTCCGGTTCACCCGGCGCTATGGTCAGGGCTCTGATAATTCGACGCCGGTCGGCCTCTGATTTTTTAGGGCGATCCGTCGGCACAATAATCACTGCCGAATCCTTTACGTAGGTTTCAACCATCTCGTCCGAAGTGAGTGTTCGGACCCCGGCATTTGCCGATAAACAAACGCTCGCCCCCGCGATGGATACGGCAAGTAGCTGTGAGTGCTTCTTCATGGCGTGGCCCTTGTGTAGACGAGTAATGCCCAGCGCTGCAGACAATGGGGATAGTCGAACGCTGATGAGCAGTATTCGGTTAACACAGAATCTTTTCAAGATAAGAGCCCGGGGTTTGTGATAGGGATCGTTAAAGTGGCCAGCGGTTCCGGGCTGGGGCTTCATTTTCTGTGGTCACTGGATGCTTACTCCGATACAGTTTCAGAATATTCAATAACAAGCGTATTCAATCGCAGTGGGACTGATGGGCCATTTTTTTACAGATCGGTGGCAGCGATGGATCCATCGGCGAATTCCCCGGTCGGATGTGCAGCATTTCGATCAAAAAAATATCTTCATTCTTCCCACGCGAGCGGGCTTTGTCTTCGGCATTCTGCTGGTGATCATGCTGATTACCGGAATTAACTATCAGAACAGTCTCATTTATCTGATGACCTTTGTGCTTGGTACGGTTTTCATTGGTGCAATGCATCAGACCCATCGAAACCTTTCCGGGCTTGAGCTATCCCTGTTAAAAGCCGGCGAGACCTTTTCCGGCGAGGAAATTGGATTCCGTTTCAGGGCGAAAGCGAGTGGCGCGGATGTGGTCGCGATTTGGCTCTCTTGGCGCGGACACAAAGTTGCGCCCGTGCACATCCCGGCCGGCCAGACTCGCGATGTCAATCTCCTGATTCCAACGACTTATCGTGGTTATTTCCGGCCAGAACGAATTCGGGTTGAAACCCGTTTTCCTTTCGGTTTGCTCAGGGCCTGGTCCTGGATCCGGCCTGCGACGTCCGGAGTGATCTATCCGTCGCCTCTGACAGCTCCTGAGAGTACGGGAGCGGTTCCGGACGAGTGCGATGATGCCAGCGCAAGCCCCATTGACGACACCGATCACGCCGAGTTACGACCCTGGCGCGAAGGTGATCTGAGTCAGCGAGTCATGTGGAAGCGTTACGCCAGAAATGGGCAGATGGTGGTCGCAGACTGGGAAGGTGAGGGTGGTAGCCCCCACTGGCTCGATTTCGACAGCTTTCAGGGCATCGATCCGGAGGTTCGGCTGAGATACCTTGCCTGGTTGGTCCGGGAGCGTACCAAAGCCGATCAGCCCTTTGGATTGCTTCTCCCCGGCGTCACCATTGAGCCGGATCAGGGCGCTGCCCATGGCCAGAGATGTTTGCGCGCTCTCGCGGTGTGGGGGCTTGAGGGAACGGAAGTACCGGATGGTGAAGCCATAAACCCGCTGGAGGTTGCCCGGGCAAGTTCCGGTTCGGAGGCGCGGTCGTGAAGCTTTTCCCGATGACCGGTAGTAACGAGCGGGCAGACACGCAGCAGCCACCGTTGCCCTCCAGTGCCTTGCTCTGGCTGCTCGCCAGTTTCGGTATCCTGGTAATGCCGCAGGTTGACCGCCTTCCACTTTGGTTAGTGGCTTCCTGTGCCGTGCTGGCGGGGTGGCGCTGGCTTGCCCAGTCCAGCCGGGTCAGGCTGCCCGGTAGAGCGGCCAGACTGGCGGTGATTATTACACTGGTGGCGGCGTATGTAGCGACCGTGAAGGAGAGCTTCTCGGTCGATACCGCCGCTTCATTTTTTGTGTTGGCAGTCAGTCTCAAATGGCTGGAGTGTCGTTCGACCAGGGACTATTACGTCCTGTTCTTTATTCTCGTCTATCTCGGTGGCGTCAATTTCCTGTTCCGCCAGGAAATTTACTGGGCCTTGGTGAATTTTGTCGCTCTCGCGGGGCTGCTGATTGGTCTGCAACTGCTCAATGCACCTGATTTGCCCCATGGTGTGGCGTCGGGGTGGCGTCGCCTGGGCGGGTTGATGTTCAAAACACTCCCGATTGTGGTGCTTTTGTTTATCTTTTTTCCCCGAATGGCACCGCTCTGGAGTGTGCCGCTGGTTTCCAGTGAGGCGCGGTCGGGCATTTCCGAAACCATGAAGCCCGGCGATATCTCCAATCTGGCCAAAAATGACGAGCGTGCTTTTCGTGTGACTTTCGGCGGCGAAACGCCCGCGCATCGCGATCGCTACTGGCGGGGTCTGATTCTGGATTATCTGGATGGGGAAACCTGGCGGCAGTCTTCGAGCGACGGGTTTCGCCGGCCTGGTCGAGTGGCCAATGATGGCGGTGTCGGTGAGCTTCAATCTGATGAATACGAGGTGCTCCTCGAGCCCACGGATCAGCGCTGGGCGTTTGCCCTGGCTGAGTCCCGTGTTGCTTCCCGAAACGTGGTTGAGGAATCCGAGGACCTGTTTCGTTTCCGCCGTCCGGCCGATACCACGGTTCGGTATCGGCTGGCGTTCGAGCAGGAAACTCAGGCCTCCTCCCCACAATTGTCCGTGGAGGAACGTCAGCGCTACCTCCAGTTACCGGATGCCGGAAATCCGCGGGCCCGTGAGCTGGCTGCGTCGTTTAAGGAAAGGCTGAATGATGCTGGTATGGTCGAAACCTTATTAAGTCGCTTTCGTGACCAGCCTTATTACTACACGCTTCGGCCACCCCGGATGGCTGAAGATGGCATCGACACTTTGTTGTTCGATGTTCGTCGGGGCTTCTGTGCCCACTACGCAGGCGCCACGACGTTTGTCCTGCGTGCGGCGGGTGTTCCGGCCAGGGTAGTGGTCGGTTATCAGGGTGGCGAGCCGGTTGCCAACAATGACTACCTGATTGTTCGCCAATACGATGCCCATGCCTGGGTAGAAGTCTGGCTTGATGGGCAGGGCTGGGTGAGACTGGATCCGACGGCCGCGATCGCTCCCTCGAGGATTGAATCGGGACTGCGAGATGCGGTGGCAGAGGAGGGGTCCTTTCTCGAAGATAACTGGGCGTCTCCCGAGCGCTACAGTGATATCAAAGTGGTCCGTTGGTTCAGCCATCAGCTTGACCGCATTAATTACAACTGGCAGCGCTGGGTGGTGGGCTATCAGGGGGAAAGCCAGATGGACCTGCTGTCGCGTTTGCCCGGAAGTTTCGGCTTGAAGGAACTGGGCTATATTTCAGCCGGTATCGTGGGTGTCGGGCTGCTAATCGCCGCATTGTTTTCTGCTCTGCGGTTAAAGCAGCTTGAACGGAAGGACGATTTTGGCCGGTTAATCGTGGCATGGCACCGTCTGTGCAATCGTACCGGGGTGCCGGTGCGGGCAGGTGATACACCCATCGATCTGGCCTCAAAACTGGCCTCCGCCGCACCGGAAGTATCGGATACAGCTCGGCTTTTTGCCCAGGGCGTGAACAGTCATTACTATAAGGCGGGCGCCGAGGGCGGCAGCGTGGAACTCGCCCGGCTTCGCCGGCTGCTTGCGACCATGAAAAAGCAGCTTCGTCATTCCCGCTCAAACAGGAACCGTTCGTGAATAACATCGCTGGTGAAATGCCCTGGCTTGCCAAGGCCTGGAAGGTTGTGCAAAACGGCCTGAAAGAGGACCGCCTGCCTCATGCCCTGATCATTGCCGGAGAACATGGGGTGGGAAAACGTGCCTGGGCGGACGCTGTTTCTGAACTGCTGCTCTGTGATCAACCCGCGAATAATGCCGAGGGCCTTCCTACGGCCTGTGGTCATTGCAAGCAGTGCGCACTGTTTCAGGCGGCCAGTCATCCTGATGTGCGGGCCTACTCCCCGGAAAAATCGAAAGTCATCAAGGTGGCTCAGGTGAGGGCGCTGTCTGCGTTTACCGTTGCTTCACCTCAGGTAGGCCGGAGGAAAGTGGCCATTGTTGATCGGGCAGATCAGCTGAATATCAACGCCGCCAACGCATTGCTCAAAACGCTTGAAGAACCGCAACCGGATGTCAGCTTATTGCTGCTACAGGAAAGCGGACGGCCTGTGTTGCCGACCATACGTTCACGTTGCCAGGTCCTGACGATTCCTGCTCCGGGCATCGAGCAGGCTCAAGACTGGTTGAGTGCCCGGATTGAGCAAATGGACGGGGCTGACCGGCCATCGGAGCAAACTCTCAACAAGGCATTGATGCTGGCTGGCAATGCGCCGCGATTGGCGCTGGAATACGCGACCGGTGATTTTATTGGCTTGCGGGACGAGGCGTTCGAGCAGTTTCGTCAGTTCATGAAGGGTCAGGTGCCGGTGACACAGGCCGCCCGTGCCTTCAAGGCGCTGGGCCTGGAGGGCGCGCTAACCCTGTTCGAAGGTTGGGCAGTGGATCTGGCCCGGCTGAGCGCGGGCGGGCAGGCCATGGATTCAGAGGCCGCGGAAATGCTTGGTTTCCTCGCGCGCACCAATCCCGGCTGGCGTGCGCACGAGCTTCAGGACAAGGTGAACGAAGCGCGCGAGGCTGCCGTATACAATGCCAATCCTGAACTGGAAGCCGCGCAGCTTCTCATCGAGTGGAAGAAGCTGATGCCGAGGCGGCGTCGTAATGCCTGAGCAGGGATCTGGCCGGGCCTTGCACCTGTGATGCAAACTACTGGTATGATGCCGGGATGACCGGGGCTTTGTCCCTGAAACAACAACGAAATCGAAAAGAGAAAAGGTGTCAGTTATGGGGCCCGGATTTGGCGCACGCAGTGGCATTCTAACCCAGACCATTAAAGACAAGGCAGTGCTTTATGCGGCGTACATGCCCTACATCCGTCAGGGTGGCCTGTTTATTCCCACTCAAAAGCAATACCAACTGGGTGACGAGGTGTTTCTGCTTCTGAACCTGATGGACGAGCCCGAGAAAATTCCGGTCGCAGGAAAGGTCATCTGGATAACGCCCAAGGGTGCGCAGGGCAACCGTGCTGCCGGAATCGGTGTGCAGTTCACCGGCGACGATGAATCAGCCCGCACTAAAATTGAGTCCTATCTTGCCGGATCCCTGAGCTCGGATCGCCCAACTCACACCATGTAACCTTAAGGGGCCCATGAACGCGATCGAAACGTCGCCCGACATTGTCGCAACGGAAGCTGGGGCTTTCGAAGACCGCTGGCCTCTTCAATCTATTACTCTGGCGGGCAAAACCTGGCCGGCCAGATCCAATGGTGATCTTTCCTCTGTTCCTGTGGTGATGGTCCATGGGTGGCTGGATAACTGTCTGAGTTTTTCCCGGTTGGCACCGGAGCTGTCCGTCAACCGAACGCTCCATGGTGTTGATCTGGCAGGGCACGGTTTGTCGGGTGGCCGGCCATCGGGTCAGAGTTACCTGCTGATGGATTACGTGGTCGACCTGGCAGAAATGGTGGAGTCCCATCTCGTCTCGGGAGAGGGGCAGTCTATCGATCTGGTCGGGCACTCGCTCGGAGGCGCCATATGCGCGCTCTATGCGGCTGCGGTTCCGGAGCGGGTCCGGAAACTTGTGATGATTGACAGTCTTGGTGCCCTCAGCCGGCCAAGCGACCAAACGGCTTCCCAACTGAGAAAAGCCATTGATAAGCGCCTGGGCGGTTCCCGCAAGCCTACGGTGTATGCTGATATCAAGACCGCTGCGCGGGTTCGTTCGGGTGGGTTTATCCCTCTGAGTCAGCAAAGCGCCGAGATCCTGACCGAACGAAACCTGAAACCCCGTGATGGCGGTTTCGTGTGGCGAACGGATTCGAGGCTACGCCATCCGTCACCGTTGATGATGACCGAAAAACAGGTACAGGAGACCTTACGTGCCATCCAGTGCCCGACTTTGTTTATCAAGGCAGAGCAAGGGTTGCTTGCAACGCGAAAGGGGCTTGAAAACCGGGAGGCGGCTGTTGCGCATCTGAAAACGGTTCGCGTTCCAGGTGGTCACCATTGCCATTTAGACGGGGATGTTCGCCCCGTTTGTGAATTCATCAAATCCTTTTTGAGCGATGACTAAAACGACAGCACGGCTAACATTGAATGCTCTGGGTTTCTGGTTTTTTGCGGGCTTTCCCATTCTGGGCATGGCCGCGTTTCCGGAAACAATTCCTGAACCCTTTCCGCAGGCTGAATTGGAAGACGTTGCTGATATTCAGTCATCCGGGCACCTGGTGCTATTCAGTCCGGTCCGTGAGGTGCGTGACGAGATTCGGTCCGAAACGATGGCACGCCTCCCGGTATCAGGCGAAGGGCACCTGTATGAAATAGAGCGGGATTCTAACCGGGAAAAAGCCAGGGATCATTACCTTCGCGTTTTGAAGGCCCGTGGCAGCCAGGTTCTGTTTGAGTGTGTAGGGCTGTCTTGCGGGCGCAGTAACGTCTGGGCTAATCAGATCTTTGGCCAGCGAAAGCTGTATGGCAGGGATGCTAACCAGGATTATCTCGTTGCAGGGACTACAACAGAAGACGGGCGCCGGTGGTTGACGCTGGTTTACACCGTAACTCGGGGTAACCTGCGGGAATATATCTGGGTTGAGCACCTGGAGGTTACGGGCTCCGTGGTGATTCCGGGATTGGGTAGTGTAGATAGTCGTATTCGGGGCCCTATTGTTGTGCCCTGGACAGGGAGTCTGACCCATCGATTTGACTGGTCGGCCAATGACCGGCGCAAGATAGCGGATTGGGCCCGTGCGGAATCAACCATTGTGGTCTTGACCGGGTTTTCGTCGCTGGACGCCGGAGAGGGACTAGAAGAATCGCTGCAGCGTGCTGAAAGGGCGGTTGCTTCTTTGGCCGATGTCCTTGCGAAGACGGGCGTGCCTGAAGAGCAGCAGAGAACGCTGGTTGTGGGTCCCGCAATACCGATTGGTGATCCTGATCGTCAGGGTAATCGAGTCGAAATTACCGTCATCACTCAATAGGGGCATGGGGTAAGAGGTGAGTAAAAAGGATTTGAAAGCTCAGGCATCCGATCAGGATTCCCCAAAAAAGAGTGCGAAGGATCGCAAGCGTGGTTCCGAAGTCTCTTCCGATGTGAAAGCAGAGACTACTCCATCCCCAGAATCCCATCCTAAGAAAACTGTCGCCTTGACCCTTGGAAGCGGTGGCGCGCGAGGCTACGCGCATATCGGCGCCATTGAAGTCCTGAATGAGCGCGGGTATGACATTGTTGCAATTTCCGGCTGTTCCATGGGCGCCCTGATCGGCGGGGTCTATGCGGCGGGTAAGCTGCAGGATTATAAGGACTGGGTCACCGGGCTGGGCCAATTCGATGTGCTCAAGCTGCTGGATGTCACCTTCAACGCCATCGGTGCCATTCGAGGCGAAAAAATATTCTCTGTGGTTCGTGAAATGCTGGGCGGCATCCGCATTGAGGATTTGCCCTTGGCTTATACGGCCGTGGCGACAGACCTCCTGTCTCACAAGGAAGTATGGTTTCAGGAGGGGCCCCTGGAACAGGCCATTCGGGCGTCGGTGGCTATTCCCGGACTGGTGACACCCCTGGTGCTCAACAGACGCGCCTATGTCGACGGTGCCTTGCTGAATCCCCTGCCCATCATCCCTACGATCTCTGCCCACGCGGACCTGATTGTTGCGGTGAACCTGGCGGGTGAAGAAGAGCGGCAGCAGGGTCAGACCGTTGAGGATGCAGCGTTTTTGCAGGCGGATGAGGGGAGCGATCTGGAAGAGTGGGTCGATTCCATTCGAGACAAAGCGTCACGCTGGTTTGATTGGGACAACCTGAAATCGCTGGCGGTCAAAAAAGGCGAATCTTCGAGCGGGGGGCAGGAACTTGAAGAACAGCCTCTCCAGCCGCCTGAAGCCGCCAGTGAAAACAGTGTTGAGAAGGCGTCCTCGGATTCGAAAAAGGCGGAAGAAAAGGAAAAAATCGACTGGGACAAGTTGGGCATTGGCAAGTTTGATGTGATGAACCTGACCATAGAAACCATGCAGAGCGCTCTGGTTCAATACAAAATAGCCGGTTATCCACCGGATTTGCTGGTCAACCTGCCCAAGAATGCGTGCCGGAGCTATGACTACCACAAGGCTCCCGAGTTGATTCAGTTGGGCCGGGAGAAAATGACCGCCGCGCTCGATCGGTATGAACGCAATCGCAACAGTTCAGGTCCGTTGGCGATTTGAATGGCTTTATGGCAACGCTTGTTTTCCCAGGCTGCAGGGTAGTGAACAAAGAGCGTATAATGCCGCGCTGAAATTACTCCCAACAGGATTCAAGCTTTGACCAGTCCGATCGACGATCTTCAAACCATCCGTGATTACCTGCGCTATGCCAGCTCCCGATTTGCGGCATCCGAGTTGTATTTCGGTCACGGCACCGACAACGTCTGGGACGAGGCTGTGCAACTGGTGCTTCGCTCCGTGAGCCTTCCGCTGGAAAACAACACGCTGTTCCTGGACGCAAGGCTGACCCGGGAAGAGCGACAGCGCATCCTGGAGCGCATCGAACGACGCATCAAGGAACGCATCCCCGTAGCCTACTTGTTGGGTGAGGCGTGGTTCATGGGCATGCCGTTCCATGTAGATGAACGCGTGCTTGTGCCGCGCTCGCCCATTGGCGAACTTCTGGAAAACGGCCTTCAGCCCTGGCTTGCCGAAAAGCACGTGGAGCGGGTTCTCGATCTGTGCACCGGAAGCGGTTGCATTGGAATCGGAGCAGCCAGCGTGTTTGAGGATGCGGAAGTGGATTTGTCCGATATTTCTGCGGATGCGCTTGAGGTTGCTGGTTCCAATATTGATTTCCACGGGGTCCGGGATCGCGTCCATCTTGTGCAATCCGATGTCTTCGACAATATCGAAGGCCGCTACGATGTGATTCTCAGTAACCCGCCGTACGTGGATGCCGGCGATCTTGCCTCGATGCCGGAGGAGTACCAGCACGAACCGGAGCTTGGCCTTGCTGCGGGCGAAGATGGGCTGGATATTGCGCACCGCATCATTGCCCAGGCCCTGGACCACCTGACGCCGGGTGGTCTGCTGATCGTGGAGGTAGGAAATAGCTGGGTAGCGCTTGACGAAGCCTATCCGGATCTGCCATTAACATGGCTGGATTTTGAAAATGGCGGTAACGGTGTGTTTTTACTCACGGAAGACGCATTGCGCCAGTGGCATAACAAGGCGTAAGCCCCTGTCCCATAAAAACAGAAGAAGTAGCAGATATGTCGGGAAATACCTTCGGTAAATTGTTCACGGTTACCTCCTTTGGGGAAAGCCACGGTGCGGCACTGGGCTGCATCGTCGATGGTTGTCCTCCAGGGCTGGAGCTGTCAGAAGAGGATTTGCAGCGAGATCTTGACCGTCGCAAGCCCGGCACCTCCCGCCATACTACCCAGCGCCGCGAGGCGGACGAAGTTCGTATACTGTCCGGGGTATTCGAGGGCAAAACCACCGGAACGCCCATTGGTTTGCTGATAGAAAACACCGATCAGCGCTCCAAGGATTACTCCAAAATTTCCGAGCAGTTCCGCCCGGCCCACGCCGATTACACCTACATGCATAAATACGGCGTTCGAGACTACCGGGGTGGTGGACGTTCCTCGGCGCGGGAAACGGCCATGCGGGTTGCGGCCGGCGCGGTGGCCAAGAAGTTTCTTGAGCAGCGCCTTGGCATTCGCGTGCGCGGCTACCTGTCCCAGCTCGGCCCCATCAAAGCTGAAAAGCTCGATTGGGATCAGGTCGACCAGAATCCGTTCTTCTGTCCGGATGACAGCAAGGTGGGAGAGATGGAGGCCTACATGGATGCCCTGCGTAAAGAAGGGGATTCCATCGGTGCCCGGATCAATGTGGTTGCCGAAGGTGTGCCTCCGGGTCTTGGTGAGCCGATTTTCGATCGTCTGGATGCCGACCTTGCCCACGCCCTGATGAGTATCAATGCGGTCAAGGGAGTTGAAATTGGGGCTGGTTTTGGCTGCATTGAACAAAAGGGCACGGAGCATCGTGACGAGATGACGCCCGAGGGCTTTTTATCGAACCACGCGGGCGGCGTGCTTGGCGGCATTTCTTCTGGCCAGCCGATCGTTGCCAGCATCGCGCTCAAGCCCACGTCCAGCCTTCGCCTGCCGGGCAGGGGCATTGATGTTCACGGCAATCCCGTGGAAGTGATCACCACCGGTCGACACGATCCCTGTGTTGGCATCCGCGCGACGCCGATTGCAGAGGCAATGATGGCCATCGTGCTGATGGATCACTACCTGCGTCATCGTGGTCAGAATGGTGACGTGCAGGTGGATACGCCGGTACTTGGTCAACTCTGATCCACTCTAAGGTCGGTGTTCTCAGGCTTGGCTGAACCGGATTCAGCCAAGCCCAGATTGCCGGGCTCTGTTCGCTAGGGAGCGTGCGTATCTACTGGCGTTTATCTAACCTCTACTTCTGGTTCTTTGCGCTGCTCGGAGGTTTGCTGCCCTACTGGTCGCTTTACCTTGAGGGGCGGGGCTACACCTATCTTCAGATCGCCACATTGATGGCGACCATTCAGTTCACCAAGATTATCGCCCCCAGCGTCTGGGGCTATCTGGGCGACCGTACGGGGCAGCGGGTCCGGCTGGTTCGCTTCGGCGCCATCTTCGG
This sequence comes from Marinobacter sp. F4216, assembly GCF_019931195.1. GTDB lineage: Bacteria > Pseudomonadota > Gammaproteobacteria > Pseudomonadales > Oleiphilaceae > Marinobacter > Marinobacter suaedae. The sequence goes on from NZ_JAIOUO010000002.1 coordinate 784,725, forward strand.
TTCGCTGTTCTTCGCCGGTGTGTTCATGGAGCCCGGCTACTACGGTTTGTTGATGGTTATGCTGGCGTTTACCTTTTTCTGGAACGCCATTCTTCCGCTGTACGAGGTTATTACTCTTCGAGCCCTGGGTACCCACAAAGAAAAGTACGGAAAAGTGCGCCTGTGGGGATCTGTGGGCTTTATTGGCGCGGTCGGTGTGGTAGGCGCCGTTCTGGAGTTTGTGCCGATTCAGTCATTGCCGTTTCTGTTACTGCCGGTGTTTATTGGCATCGGGGTGTCGGCGTTTCTCGTGCCGTCGGAGCGAGGTGAGCGAAAACCAGCTGAAGCCACCGACAGTCTGCGAGCCATCCTCGCTCACCCCGGGGTGCTTGCGTTCTTCCTGATGAACTTCCTGCTCCAGGTGTCTCACGGGGCTTACTACACCTTTTTCAGCATTCATCTGGAGCAGCATGGTTACGGAAAACTGTCGATTGGCTTGCTCTGGTCACTGGGGGTCATTGCCGAGATCGTCCTGTTCCTGGTGATGCATCGTCTGTTCCGGCGCTTCAGTGTGCGTCATATTGTCATAGGTGCACTGGTGCTGACCCTGGTTCGCTGGGTGTTGATTGCAGAAGTCACCGACGTGGTTGCTGTGCTGATTTTTGCTCAGTGTCTTCACGCGGCGTCGTATGGCGCCCTTCATGCGGTGTCGGTTGGCTTTATCCAGAACGCATTCGGCAAGGATCATCACGGGCAGGGGCAGGCGCTGTATAGCGGTTTGACCTTTGGCGCCGGGGGAGCGCTGGGTGCCTGGCTATCAGGCTTTCTGGTAGAAGGCGGCAGCACCTCCCTGGCCTTCTGGGGCAGCGCTGCCGTGATTGTGGTTGCTGTTTTGGTAACCTGGCGGGGCCTCAGACTCCCGCCATCGTCGCCGGAGCCTGGTTAATCAGGCTTCAGTGTCTTCTTCGTCTTCCTCAATCTGAAGCGACAATCCACTGCCCATGGCGCTTGCCGCCTTTGGTGCCGCGGCAGCGGACTCGCCACCCTGGCCGTGCAGTTTGATCTTCAGGCGCAGGTTGTTGGCGGAATCGGCGTTCTTGAGCGCTTCCTCTTCGGAAATCCTGCCATCTATCCACAGGTTGAAGAGGGCCAGATCGAATGTCTGCATGCCAATGTTGGCGGACTTCTCCATGATTTCCTTGATGCCCTCAATTTCGCCACGAAGGATCAGTTCACTGATGGTTGGCGTTCCCAGCAGAATTTCGATCGCGGCGCAGCGTTTTTTGTCGACGGTTGGTACCAGTCGTTGTGACACGAACGCACGAAGGTTCATGGCCAGGTCCATCAGCAGCTGAGGGCGCCGCTCTTCCGGGAAGAAGTTGATGATGCGGTCCAGAGCCTGGTTGGCGTTGTTCGCATGCAGGGTCGAAATACAGAGGTGGCCGGTTTCGGCAAAGGCCAGAGCGTGTTCCATGGTTTCACGGTCACGGATCTCACCGATCAGGATAACGTCCGGGGCCTGGCGCAGGGTGTTCTTCAGCGCCTGGTGGAAACTGCGGGTATCGACGCCCACTTCCCGTTGGTTCACGATGCACTTCTTGTGACGGTGGATGTATTCCACCGGGTCTTCAATCGTGATGATGTGGCCCGCGGAGTTGGAATTCCGGTAATCAATCAGAGCCGCCAGGGAAGTGGACTTGCCGGAACCGGTGGCGCCAACAAACAGAACCAGACCACGCTTGGCCATAACGACTTCTTTCAGAACCTGCGGAAGGCCCAGATCGTCGGCATTGGGGATTTCAGTGACAATGTTTCGTGCAACGATGGAGATTTCGTTGCGCTGGCGGAAGATGTTGATCCGGAAACGGCCGACGTTGCGGATGCTGTACGCCAGGTTCATCTCGAGTTCCTGTTCGAATTCGGCCACTTGCTCGCTGTCCATGATCTCGTAGGCGATGTCCTTGATCGCGCCGGGCCCGAGCGGAGTTCGGTCAATGGGCTTCAGGGTACCGTGGAATTTCGCACAGGGCGGGGCACCGGTGCTCAGGTAAAGATCAGAGCCATCGTGTTTGGCCAGAATCTTCAGGTAATCGTCGAACCCCATGAAATCTCCTAAAACATTGTTGTTTATCGTTACTTTCCGGACCCTTCCCTCTGAACCGTTTCCAGCAGGGCGCGGGCCGCATGACTGAGCTGTCTGCCGTTCAGGCCGACAGCGCCTAATACCCTTGCAACCGGAAACCCGATGTCCAGCGTCCGGATGCTTGAATCGACCATGCTGATCGGTAATACGCTCCAGCCGATACCCACACCGGTCATCATCTTGATGGTTTCCAGGTAGTTGGTCGGTATCTGTTGCCGAAGCGGTAGGTTGGCCTCCAAAAACAGTCGGCTGACCACCCGATAGGTCGCTGTTGTTGTATCTGGCAGGATCGCCGGATACTCGGCCAGATCCTTCAGCTCGATGCGAGCACGGGTGGCAAGCTCATGATCGGGTCCCACGACAAACGCCATAGGATCTGGCCATTGTTCGTATACCACGAAGTCGCTTTCCATACTGTCACTAAGTGTGACAAAGGCGAGTTCCGCCTGTCTTTTTCGCATCTGGATGTAGGCCGTATCCGACTCCATGAACTGCAGATTCAGCGACACCCTGGGATGCTCGCGCGTGAACTTTCTGAGCCAGTTCGGCAGGTGGTGGAGACCGATATGATGACTGGCGATGATCTGAAGCTCGCCGGAAACCACTCCATCGCCGGAAGAGAGCATGGTTGTGGCGTTATGGATCTCATCGAGGATTCGGCGGGCGTGGGGGATCAGGCGTTTGCCGGCGTCAGTCAGGCCGATGCTCCGTTGGCTGCGATCAATCAGGGTGGTGTCCAACTGGCTTTCCAGAGCAGCGAGCCGCTTACTGATTGCAGGCTGTGTTAAATGAAGTGATTCTGCCGCTTCGGAAAAGGAGCCCTGATCAACAATGGCCAGGAACGCTTTTAATGCATTGGAATCCATAAGATGTGCTCGCTGAAAGAAGGTCGACCGCGCAATAGGGCGAATCAATTTAGCATTCCATTTGGGAATGGGCCAAATAAAAAACATGAATTGCGGTTATGTGTGGATGGTGAGTATCATTCGGCCAGCGTTGTTAATAACAGCAATGATTTGATAGTGAGAGATCAGTTATGGCGGGCAAGACCTTATACGACAAGTTGTGGGATGACCATTTGGTAAAACAGCGGGACGATGGTTCCGCGCTTATCTATATCGATCGTCAACTGCTGCACGAAGTGACGTCACCGCAGGCGTTTGAAGGCCTGCGTATTGCGGGTCGCAAGCCGTGGCGCATCGATGCGAACCTCGCTACTCCCGATCACAACGTGCCAACCACGGACCGGGAAAAGGGCATCGACGGCATCGTTGATCCGGTCTCCCGTACCCAGGTGGAAACCCTGGACCGCAACTGCGACGAGTTTGGTATTCAGGAATTCAAGATCAAGGATCAGCGCCAGGGTATCGTGCATGTGATTGGGCCGGAGCAGGGCGCTACGCTGCCGGGCATGAGCATCGTCTGCGGTGATTCCCACACGTCCACCCACGGCGCTTTCGCCTGTCTTGCTCACGGTATTGGAACCTCTGAAGTTGAGCATGTTCTGGCCACCCAATGTCTGGTCCAGAAGAAGATGAAAAACATGCTGGTGCGCGTGGACGGCCAGCTGGGGGCTGGGGTTACCGGTAAGGACGTGATTCTGGCCATCATCGGCAAGATCGGCACGGCGGGTGGAACCGGCTACGCGATCGAGTTTGGTGGTGAGGCGATTCGTGGCCTGAGCATGGAAGGCCGGATGACCATTTGCAACATGGCCATAGAGGCGGGTGCTCGTGTCGGTATGGTGGCGGCTGATGATGTCACCATCGATTACGTTCGCGGTCGTCCGTTTGCACCGGCTGGTGACACCTGGGATGCCGCCGTTGCTTATTGGAAAACCCTGCACAGCGATGAAGATGCGGAGTTCGACAAAGTCGTGGTGTTGGATGGCGCGTCCATCAAGCCGCAGGTCAGCTGGGGGACCTCGCCGGAAATGGTGGCCGATGTGGATGGCCAGGTGCCGGATCCGGCTCGCGAAGAAGATCCCATCAAGCGTGAAGGCATTGTTCGTGCTCTCAAGTACATGGGGCTGGAGCCGAATATGGCCATCACTGATATTCAGCTCGACCGCGTGTTCATCGGATCCTGCACCAACAGTCGAATCGAAGACCTTCGGGAAGCTGCGGCGGTCGTGAAGGGACGCAGGGTTGCGCCGACCCTGAAGCAGGCCCTGGTGGTTCCGGGCTCCGGACTGGTCAAGGCGCAAGCCGAGCAGGAAGGTCTGGACAAGATTTTTGTTGAGGCTGGCCTGGAATGGCGTGATCCGGGTTGTTCCATGTGTCTGGCCATGAACGCCGATAAGCTGGGGCAGGGTGAGCACTGTGCGTCAACCTCCAACCGGAATTTTGAAGGCCGGCAGGGATTTGGTGGCAGAACCCATCTCGTCAGCCCTGCCATGGCCGCTGCTGCGGCAGTGGCAGGTCATTTTGTTGATGTCCGCGACTTGCTGAACTGATCCATAGGAGACACCATGCGCGCTTTTACTCAATACAAAGGGCTGGTTGCCCCGATGGACCGTGCCAACGTGGACACGGACATGATCATTCCCAAGCAGTTCCTGAAGTCCATCAAGCGGACCGGTTTCGGTCAGAACCTGTTTGACGAGCTGCGTTACCTCGATGAAGGAAAACCGGATCAGGATTGCTCGTCCCGGCCGTTGAATCCGGATTTTGTGCTCAACCAGGATCGGTACCAGGGGGCAGGTGTGTTGCTCGCCCGGGCAAACTTTGGCTGCGGTTCAAGCCGGGAGCACGCTCCCTGGGCCCTGGAAGACTACGGTTTTCGGGTCGTAATCGCACCGAGCTTTGCCGATATTTTCTACAACAACTGCTTTAAGAATGGTCTCTTGCCCATTGTTTTAGATGAGGAAATTGTTGATCGGCTGTTCCGGGAAGCTGAGGCCAGTCCGGGCTATTCCCTTGAGATTGACCTGGTCAAGAAAGCTGTGACGACCCCGTCCGGCGAGACGTTCGATTTTGAAGTGGATGATTTCCGTCGCCATTGCCTGCTGAACGGCCTGGATGATATCGGCGTCACTCTCGAAGATGCGGATGCGATCCGTAGCTATGAAGAAGAGCGTCGGGAGACCGCGCCCTGGTTGTTCGGCTCCGGAAGCTGATCGTTTACAGATTGAAGTGATTTAAAACAGGAATTGATTATGTCCAGAACTGTATTGATGTTGCCGGGCGATGGCATTGGCCCCGAAATTGTGGCTGAGGCCGACAAGGTTCTCAGGAAAGTAAATGAGCAGTTTGGGCTCGGAATCGAGTTTGACGATGCGCTGGTGGGTGGTGCCGCCATTGATGAGTCCGACACCCCGCTTCCGCAGGAAACCCTCGACAAGGCCCGACGCGCCGATGCCATCTTGCTTGGCGCTGTTGGCGGCCCGAAGTGGGATGCACTGCCAATGGCCAAGCGGCCTGAGAAAGGGTTGCTCGGCTTGCGCTCCAACCTTGAACTGTTCGCGAACCTTCGTCCTGCCATTCTGTATCCGCAACTGGCGTCAGCGTCCTCTCTGAAGCCGGAGGTTGTCTCCGGTTTGGATATCATGATTGTTCGGGAGTTGACCGGTGGAATTTACTTTGGTCAGCCCCGAGGCGTTCGTCAGCTGGAGAGCGGTGAGCGCCAGGGTTACAACACGTACGCCTACACAGAATCCGAAATCCGTCGTATTGGCCGTGTCGCTTTCGAAGCTGCCCAGCAGCGCGGTAAGAAGCTGTGCTCGGTGGACAAGGCAAACGTGCTGGAAGTGACTGTTCTGTGGCGGGAAATCATGAATGATCTGCAGCGGGAATACCCCGATGTGGAACTCTCTCACATGTATGTGGATAACGCGGCGATGCAGCTGGTCAAGGCACCCAAGCAATTTGACGTGATTGTGACTGGCAATATGTTTGGTGATATCCTTTCGGACGAAGCTGCCATGCTGACCGGTTCCATCGGTATGTTGCCGTCCGCGTCACTGAACTCCCAAAAGCAGGGGATGTACGAGCCCTGTCACGGTTCAGCGCCGGATATTGCGGGTAAAGGCATTGCCAACCCGCTGGCCACGATTCTGAGCGCGGCAATGATGCTGAGATACAGTCTGAACGAGGAAAAGGCTGCTCAGGCGATCGAAACCGCTGTCAGCAAGGTGCTCGACCAGGGCCTTCGTACAGCCGATATCATGGCCGAGGGTGGTCGCCAGGTCTCTACGAGAGAAATGGGCGACGCCGTTCTGGCCGCGCTGTAAACCAGCCCTGGTGAACCCGAGATCCGACGGCAACAACATGCTGTTGCCGCGGAATCATCCATCCGGTCCCTGCCAGCGATAACGGCAAGGGGCGGGCACAATACGAGATTCAAAGGTCGCAAATGAAGCGAGTTGGACTTGTAGGCTGGCGCGGCATGGTGGGCTCTGTCCTGATGCAGCGCATGCGCGAAGAAAATGATTTTGCCGATATCGATCCGGTATTCTTTTCCACTTCCCAGACCGGGAAACCAGCACCGGACGTAGGCAAAACCGGCGTTCCCACTCTGCAGGACGCCTTCGACATTGACACCCTGAAAACCATGGACGTGATCGTCACCTGTCAGGGTGGGGACTATACCTCCAAGGTTTTTCAGCCGCTGCGTGATGCAGGCTGGGAAGGGTACTGGATTGATGCGGCATCCACGTTACGGATGGCTGATCATTCCGTGATCGTACTGGATCCTGTTAACAGAAACGTTATTGATGACGCGCTCGGAAAGGGTGTAAAAGACTTCATCGGCGGTAACTGTACCGTGAGCCTGATGATGCTCGCCCTGGGTGGGCTGCTGGAGCAGGATCTGATTGAGTGGGTTTCACCCATGACTTACCAGGCGGCCTCCGGTTCCGGCGCGCAAAACATGCGTGAGTTGCTCAACCAGATGGGTGCTTTGAAAGACAGCGTGGCTGATGAGCTGGCGGATCCGTCCTCGGCGATTCTGGACATCGATCGCAAGGTCACGGACACCATGCGTGGAGGCGATTTCCCCACTGAGCATTTCGGTGTGCCGCTGGCGGGTAGTCTGATTCCGTTCATCGACAAGCAGCTCGATAACGGTATGAGCAAGGAAGAGTGGAAGGCGGGCGTTGAGACCAACAAAATTCTTGGTCGCAGCGACAACCCGATTCCCATCGATGGCATCTGTGTTCGTATTGGTGCCATGCGCTCTCACAGTCAGGCGCTGACCATCAAGCTCAAGAAGGATCTCTCGGTTTCGGAAATCGAGGGCATTCTTGCCGGAGCCAACGATTGGGTGAAAGTCATTCCCAATGATCGTGACGCCACCATGGAAGAGCTGACGCCGGCCAAGGTGACTGGAACCCTGAGCATTCCAATCGGCCGTATCCGGAAACTGGCAATGGGCCCGGAATACATTTCCGCGTTCACCGTAGGCGATCAGTTGCTGTGGGGTGCTGCGGAGCCCTTGCGGCGCATGCTCCGTATCCTGCAAGAACGTTAAGAAATGTTACGCAGGGGCTGAGTAGTGCCAACTGCGTCCGGTTTTGGTAAAGCCGGCTGGGGGCGGAGGCTGACGACAGCCTTCGCCCCTGTTATTTTGTGGCGAACTAACAAGTTCCACGTGGTTTGTAAAAAAACGGTACAAATTTCACCGGTGATTGATTGATTCAAAGGGCGTTATCAACAATACTGGCCCGACGAAAATTAAACATTCGACATAATAACTAGAACTATCCAGACGGAAGTCATCCAACCTCGTCCGATTCTGTTTTAACAAGCAGTAGAGAATAACGGAGACTGGAAAGGAAAAAGCATGAAGGTACGCAAGCTTGCGGTTGCCCTGGCGCTGGCGGGAGGGCTCGGGTCCGGCGTCGCACAAGCCTTGGGGCTGGGAGAAATTAAACTTCAGTCCTATCTGAATGAACCTTTGGATGCGGAGATTCGTCTTCCCCAAAGCCGCGGTGTGGATCCCAGCGATGTATACGTAAACATAGCCCCAGAGTCGGCCTATGAGACCGTGGGTCTGGATCGTGACCAGTTCCTGAGCAAGCTCCGGTTCCAGGTTGTAACAGAAAGCGATGGTTCGTTGGTGGTTCAGGTTTCCTCGCGGGAACCGTTGCGTGAACCGTACCTTAACTTCCTTCTTGAATTGACCTGGCCAAGCGGCCGGTTGATGCGTGAATACGCTGTTCTGGTTGATCCCCCTGTATACGCAGAAGATTCCGGGGTTCAGGAAAGTGTGACCGCGCCGTCTGCGGCTACCAGCACCTCCCAGCCTTCCCAGACACGTGATCCGGAATCCGTCCGTCGCCAGGCGCAGGCTGAAGCCTCGGTGCAGCGCGGTTACCAGGGTAATACCCTGGGTCCGACCGATTCCTCCGACACGCTCTGGACGATTGCTTCCCGGGTCCGTCCTGACAACAGCGTGACCACTCAGCAAGTGATGATTGCCATCCAGGATCTGAATCCGGATGCATTCATTGGCGCAAATATTAATCGCCTGAAACGTGGCGAGGTTCTGCGAGTCCCGACCCTTGAGCAGATCCAAAGCCGCTCTCGTGCCGAAGCTACGCGGATCGTTGCCCAGCAGAATCGTGAGTTCCAGTCTCCTCAGCGTACGGTTGATGCAACAGATACACAGGTAGCCCAGGCTTCCGGTACTCAGGCCCAGGCTAGCGGCGACGAACTGAAGCTGCTGGTTGCTGACGCGGATTCCCGAGAAACCAGTGAGGGAGGGTCTGCCGGTGGCGATGGTCAGTTGCCAGGAGGCGTAGACGCGGGTGCAGCTGTAGCGATGGAAGAGCTTGAAAGCGCCCGTCGCGAAAACGAAGAGCTCTCTGGTCGGGTTCAGGATCTGGAAGGTCAGATCGAAACCCTGCAGCGTTTGCTGGAGCTGAAAAACAGTCAGTTGGCTGATATTCAGGGCATGGCCCAGGAAGGTGAAGAGCCTTCACCTGTGCAAACTTCCGGCGAAGAGGGCGTCGCTGAGTCTGGCGAGGGCGAAGCCGACGCTGAAGCTGACGTTAATGGCGAAGCCGCTGCGGATGCAGGTGTTGATGCTGAGGTCGATGCGGAAGCAGAAGCAGCCGTAGAGGGTTCCGCGATTGCTGGCGAAACAGCGGTTGAGAGCGAGGAAGCCTCTGAGCCTGTTACCGGTGAGTTGGCTGAGCAGGACGGTTCTGAAGTCGATCTGGCTGCTGAGCAAACTGATGAAGTGGCTGAGGTTGATCCGGTGATGACTGAAGCCGGTAGTGAAACTGAGGTGGAGCAGCCTGAGGTTGTTGAAGGCTCTGACGCTTCCGAGGTTGCTGAGAATGCGGGCGTCCAGGCGACTGAACAGCCGCAGCCTGAAGAAACTGCTCCGGAGTTCCAGCCCGCTACTGCGAATGCTGAGCCTGCACAGCCAGACGCTCAGCCCGCCGCAGAGCAGGGGGCGATTGCGGGCATCATTGATACCATCCGTAGCAACCTCTTGTATCAGGTGGCCCTCGGTGGTGGTCTGATCCTGCTTCTGCTTCTGCTTCTGGTGGTTGCGCGTCGGAACGCTAACCGCGAGAAAGCTTTCTACGAGCAGTTGAATCAAGAGTCCGAATCTGAGGGTGATGATCTTGAACTGACTCTGGATGATGACGAATCGTTCGAGTCCGACAAGGACAGCGCCATTGCTGAAGCCGATAACTACATCGCGTTCGGTCGCCATGAGCAGGCGGCCCAGACTCTCGAGGAGGCAATTTCCCGTGAGCCTAGCCGGACCGATCTGCGGCTGAAGTTGCTGGGTATCTATGCCGAAACCCAGAATCAGGTGTCGTTTGACAAGCAATACTCTGAAATCGAGTCACTCGACGACGAGAAGGCGCTGGCAACCGCTAACGAGTTGCGCGCTAAATTGGAAGACGCCGAGTCGATACCGAGTATTGACGATCTGGAATCTCAGCTGCGCTCTGATTCTTTCAGCACAGCCGAACCTCAAGTAGAGAATGATTTTTCCTTTGCGTCGGACAATGAAAGCGATGCGACCCTCTCTGATGAGCTGCTGGCCGATCAATACGATGCGCAGAAAGAAGAAAAGGTTGAAGACGAGTTTGCGGAATTCGACACCGATTTTGCCGACTTTGAACTGAACGAGCCGGAAGAATCGAAGAGTGATGTTGAAGAAGCATCAGCGCTCGAGACTGAGGGCGAAAATCGGAGTCGTGCAGATGATGCTATCGAATTCGATCTGTCGGACGTCTCACTGGAATCCGAATTGCCGTCGGAGCCGGTAAAAGAGAAGGATGATCTTGATTCCCTGTCTTTGGAAATCGACGAAGATAACGGTTCTCTGGATTTCGATCTTGAAGAGTCGCTGAGTGACATCACTGAGAAACCAGAGTCTGGCCTGGCTGAATCGGATGAAACCGGGCCCGAGCTGGAAACGCTCGAGGACAGTCTCGACTTTGATCTCGAAGAGGCTCAGGAAGAGATCGTCGATGGGGATAATAGAACTTCCGAGGAGAAGGGTGTCGACACCCTGGATTCTCTCGACGAGTCATTTCTTGATGAACTCGACGCGGAGCTGGACAAAGTAGCCGGAGAAGATGAAGCTGGTGAATCGGTTTCCGAAGACGGCGGTCTGGACGAGCTGGAGCTGGACGTTTCCGATGAAGATCTCGCCCTGATGGAGGAGTTCTCAGAGACTACTGACGCAGCCAACGACGACGAACCAGGCGCGCCAGCTCTGGGCGAAGACCTGAGTCTCGAGGATACGCTGGAGCCGGAAGGCGCCTCGAGTACTGATAGCCCAGAGGAAGAAGTGGCGGCTGTAGAGGAGTTCGGGGACCTGGGGTCATGGGACACTCTTGAAGAGCCAGCGGAGCCTGAAATTCCTGTTACGTCTGAAGTGCTTGAAGGCGAATCTGCGTCAAAACCCTCTGCGCCTGTTGATATCGACGAAGGCGATCTGGGTGAGGACGATGATTTTGACTTCCTGGCAGGCACGGATGAAGCAGCCACCAAGCTGGATCTGGCCAGAGCCTATATCGAGATGGGCGATGCCGATGGTGCTCGCGATATTCTCGAAGAGGTCTCTCTGGAAGGAGATGAGGAGCAGAAAGCCGAAGCGCAGGATCTCCTTAAAAATCTGGCCTGATTCGTTATAATCGAAACATCAGGTAACGAGCGCCGGCCACCGGGAACTGTTCCCGAGTGAGCCGGCGTTTTCTTTTGTCAGCAGAAAGAATCGGGATGGCGCTTGTTTCTCGAACCACAACCTCTCACGACGGATAATGCAATTGGCAATGGTCGGGTGGCCATCGCGTTTGAATACGATGGTCGTGACTTCCATGGCTGGCAGTTCCAGAAATCCGGAGTTCGCTCCGTTGAGGGTGAACTGGCCAAGGCGGTGGCCAAAGTTGCCAATCACCCGGTCGATCTGGTGTGCGCAGGTCGAACCGATGCGGGCGTTCATGCCAGCCACCAAATCGTGCATTTCGAAACCTCGTCGATTCGGAACCGGCGCTCCTGGGTGATGGGGATCAACACCGCTTTGCCCAGCGACATCGCCGTGCATTGGGCGGGAAACGGGGCAGCCGATTTCCACGCGAGGTTTTCTGCCACGTATCGCCGCTACCGCTATGTCATTTATAACCACGCGGTTCGACCAGGCATACTCCGGGGCCAGGTGAGCTGGAACTTTCGCCCTCTGGATGAACACAAAATGCATCAGGCGGCTCAGGCTCTGGTCGGTGAGCACGATTTTTCCGCTTTCCGTGCAGCTGGCTGTCAATCCCGCTCACCGATACGGTTTCTCGAGCGTATCTCCGTCTCCCGTAAGGCTGAGTTCGTTGTGATTGATGTGCAGGCGAACGCTTTCCTGCATCATATGGTCAGAAACATCGCAGGGGCTCTTATGGCGGTTGGTACGGGTGAGCAATCAGCTAATTGGATAGCGGATATTCTGGCAACCCGGGACCGAAAGAAAGCGGGTGTCACCGGCCCGGCACAAGGGTTGTATCTGGTTGATGTGGGCTACCCAGCCGAATGCGGAATCCCCGAGGCGGACTGTGGGCCAGCATTTCTGCGGCCGTGGTTTACGCCTGAGGAAAACAGGCCCATCGAGCCAACACATATCCATCGTAAGCAAAGACAGGACGTATGACGACAAGGGCAAAAATTTGCGGTTTGACCCGGACCGAGGATGTACGGGATGCCGTGGCAAGCGGCGCGGACGCGCTGGGCCTGGTGTTTTACGAGCCCAGTCCGAGAGCCGTGAGCGTTGAGCGGGCAGCGGAGCTGGCCGCCGAAGTGCCGGCCTTCGTTACGCTGGTTGGTCTGTTCGTGAATCCGAGTGACAGGTTCGTCCGAACGGTTCTGGATAGGGTTCCGTTGGATGTTCTGCAGTTTCACGGGGATGAAAGCCCGGAGTTCTGTAACCAGTTTGGTCGCCGGTGGATCAAAGCTATTCGTGTCCGTGAGTCCGGGCAAATTGAAAGGGCGTTTTCGGAATACCGAAAAGCCTGTGGATTACTGGTAGACGCTTGGGACCCTGACCGTTACGGTGGTACAGGGCAGTCCTTTAACTGGCAACTTATCCCTGAAAAGCGTCCTATGCCGTTGATATTGGCCGGCGGTTTGTCATCTGATAACGTATTTCGCGCCATTGAGCAGGTCCAGCCGTGGGCAGTGGATGTGAGTGGCGGCGTTGAGGAGCAAAAAGGCGTCAAGGACAGAAGCAAAATGTTTAATTTCATGAAAGAGGTTCGCCGTGTCTGTAAAACTGACTGAAGAAATGCTGAGTGCATTGCCGGATGCAAGGGGGCACTTCGGACCCTTTGGTGGCCGCTTTGTTTCCGAAACATTGATGGATTCGCTGATGACGCTGGAAGACGAGTACCAGCGCTTGAAAAAGGATCCTGATTTCCAGGCCCAATTCGACAAGGAGTTGGCGGATTACGTCGGTCGGCCCACGCCGCTTTATTTTGCCGAGCGCCTCAGTCGTGAAACCGGTGGCGCCCAGATCTGGCTGAAGCGGGAAGACCTCTGTCATACCGGTGCTCACAAGGTTAACAACACGATTGGCCAGGCCCTGCTGGCGAGTTTCCTCGGTAAAAAACGGGTGATTGCCGAAACCGGCGCAGGCCAGCATGGTGTTGCCACCGCGACTGTCTGTGCTCGGTTGGGCCTTGAGTGTCATGTGTTTATGGGTGCGGAAGACGTTCAGCGGCAATCGCTCAACGTGTTCCGGATGAAGCTGCTGGGTGCAACGGTGCATCCGGTAGAGAGTGGGACCAAGACCCTGAAAGATGCCATGAACGACGCCATGCGCGACTGGGTTACCAATGTGGACGATACTTTCTACATCATTGGCACTGTGGCAGGGCCCCATCCATATCCTCTGCTGGTTCGCGATTTCCAGTCCGTGATCGGTCGGGAAACCCGTCGTCAGGCACTGGAGAAAACCGGCAAGCTCCCGGATGCGCTCGTGGCGTGTGTGGGCGGTGGCTCGAACGCCATCGGTATGTTCTACCCATTCCTCGCTGATGAGTCGGTAGAGTTGTACGGCGTCGAAGCGGGGGGGCTTGGCATTGAGACGGGCAAGCACGCTGCGCCATTGTGCGCCGGTCGCCCGGGCGTTCTGCACGGCAATCGCACCTATCTGATGGAAGACGAAAATGGCCAGATAGCGGGCACCCATTCCGTGAGCGCTGGCCTTGATTATCCTGGCGTCGGTCCGGAGCACAGCTGGCTGAAGGATATCGGTCGTGCCAACTACGTGTCGGTGACCGATGATGAAGCAATGGAAGGCTTCCGAAAGCTGACCCGAGTTGAAGGCATCATGCCGGCCCTGGAAACCGCTCACGCGGTTGCCTATGCCATCAAGCTGGCTGCCACCATGGATAAGGATCAAACCGTTGTGATCAATGTATCGGGGCGGGGCGACAAAGACATCAACACGGTTGCCCGATTGGAAGGCATCGAGATCTAAGGTTGTAACAGGAGCAGCATTGGCATGAGCCGAATTGAAGGAGTTCTGAAGACGCTCAAGGGGCAAGGTCGAAAGGCGTTGATTCCCTATATCACCGCGGGTGATCCTCACCCTGATACAACCGTTGAACTGATGCACACGCTGGTTGAAGCTGGCGCCGACATTATTGAACTGGGTGTGCCTTTCTCCGACCCCATGGCTGACGGACCGGTCATTCAGCTGGCCTGCGAGCGGGCACTCAAGCATGGCACCTCTTTGCGTCAGGTTCTGGGTATGGTCAAGGCGTTCCGATCCCGGGATTCTGAAACGCCCATCGTGTTAATGGGGTATCTCAACCCCATGGAAGCAATGGGTTACGAGGCGTTTGCAGACGCCGCGCGCGACGCGGGCGTTGATGGTGTCTTGACGGTAGACCTGCCTCCGGAGGAGGCAGACGAGGTTGCGCCACTGTTCACTGACCGCGGGCTGGACGCCATTTTCCTTTTGTCCCCGACCACGACAGATGATCGGATCCGCGCCATCAGCGAGTATTCTTCCGGCTATGTGTACTATGTTTCATTCAAGGGGGTGACAGGAGCTGCCAAACTGAATGTGGAGGAAGTAGCGTCGCGTGTCAGCCATATTCACGAGCTGACAGCCCTGCCTGTGGGTGTTGGGTTTGGTATTCGTGACGCCGAAACCGCCGCTGCGGTAGGGCAGGTATCCGATGGTGTAATTGTTGGAAGCGTCCTAGTCGATACAATTGCCAGAAATCAGGCAGATACCGCGCAACTTAAACGCGCGTTGACAGATCTGCTGCAACCGATGCGAGAAGCACTGGACAGCCTGAGTTCCTGAGCCCTGGTGCTTCAGGCTGGACGGCATCACAGGACAGGATGAAATCATGAGTAACTGGCTGGACAAAATCATGCCGAGCAAAATTCGCTCGGACTCCAAGCAACGAACCGGTGTGCCGGAGGGGCTATGGAAAAAGTGCCCCAAGTGCGGCGCCTTTCTCTATAAGCCGGAGCTGGAGAAAAACCTTGATGTTTGTCCCAAGTGTAACCATCACCTGAGGGTCGCTGCGCGGCGTCGTCTCGATATTTTCCTCGATCCCGGTGACCGTGTGGAAATCGCAGCGGATCTGGAGCCCTGGGATCGCCTGAAATTCAAAGACAGCAAGCGCTACAAGGATCGGTTGTCCCAGGCACAGAAGGCCACCGGGGAGAAAGACGCGCTTGTGGTGATGAAGGGTGCGACTATGGGTGTTCCACTGGTTGCCTGTGCCTTTGAGTTTAACTTCCTGGGTGGTTCCATGGGGCAGGTGGTTGGCGAAAAATTCGTCCAGGCTGCCAACGTTGCGCTGGAAGAGCGGATTCCCCTGGTGTGTTTCTCTGCCAGTGGTGGCGCTCGCATGCAGGAAGCCATCCTGTCTCTTATGCAGATGTCGAAAACGGCGGCTGTGTTGGAACGCATGAAACAGGAAGGTATCCCATACGTGTCGGTGATGACTGACCCGGTATTTGGTGGCGTATCCGCCAGTCTTGCCATGCTTGGTGACCTCAATATTGCCGAGCCGAATTCTTTGATCGGCTTTGCTGGTCCACGGGTGATTGAGCAGACGGTGAGAGAGAGGCTTCCGGAAGGCTTCCAGCGCAGTGAGTTTCTGGTAGAGCACGGTGCCATCGATATGATTCTGCACCGCCATCAGATGCGCGAGCGCATTGCGCATCTATTGGCCAAATTTACCGCGGCAGAACGACCGGGCACGGAAGAGCCAATTGAATTCGAAGTCAGCGAAATGCCGGGATCTGATGGCGCGGTGGAATGAGCGTGATGCCAGCTCTCCGGAACCGCCCGGGGCTGGCGCCACTGTCGACCGGTGGCTTACCTATCTGGAAGCTATCCATCCCAAAGAGATAGATCTTGGCCTCGACCGTGTTTTACTGGTGTTGCGCCGACTATTCCCGCGGAAGCCAGATGCACGAATCATCACGGTGGCAGGTACTAATGGCAAGGGCAGCACGGTTGCATCCATAGAGCGACTGCTCCTTTCCTGTGGTCGTAAGGTTGGTGCCTACACCTCTCCCCATTTGCAGGTCTACAACGAGCGGGTCCGCCTTAACGGACGTGACGTTGAAGATCGTCGCCTGATTGCAGCATTCGAGCGTGTTGAAGAGGCTCGTCGAAACGTTTCCCTGAGTTACTTCGAATTCGGTACCCTCGCGGCATTCGTAGTGTTCGACGCCGCTGGTGTTGAAGACTGGATTCTTGAGGTGGGTCTTGGCGGGCGCCTGGATGCCGTCAACGTGCTCGACGCTGATCTTGCCGTTATCACTTCCGTGGATATCGACCACGTTGCCTTCCTTGGCGATAACCGGGAGGTCATCGGCTTCGAAAAGGCCGGTATTCTTCGCCCGGGTATCCTCGCCGTGTGCGCGGATGACAATCCGCCCCAGTCGATTCTGCAGCAGGCCGAGGCCCAGAAGGTCGATCTGGCGTTAGTGGGCCGTGATTACCGCTTGTATGAGGACCGCGGGATTACCGGCAATTTGTCGCCGCAGATTTTGCTGGACGAGAAGGGGTGGCAAGTTTCGTTGCCAAATGGTCCGTTACCCGTGTCAAGTGTGGCGGCGGCCGTGGTGGCGGTGCGCCGCCTTGAGCCGGACATCAGCGAGCGCATGGTTGAAAGCGCTCTGGCTGGCCTGAAGGTTCCCGGCCGTTTCGAGCAGTTGGGGGAGCGGCCCGCAGTGTTTGCTGATGTTGGCCACAACCCCCATGCAGCGCGCTGGCTGGCGGGCCGCTTGCTGGCCCGTAAGTATTCTGGATGCAGAGTGTTGGCGGTATATGCTGCTCTGGCGGACAAAGATGTGGCAGGCGTGTTTGCCGCCATGGCGCCGGCGGCCGACAGGTGGTGGGTGGCTGGCCTGGATGTGCCCCGCGGGATGTCTTCGGTCGAGTTGTTTGATCAGGCCCATCAGTGTGGGCTCACTGGTGTTGAGAAGGTCGAGACGGTATCCGATGCAATACGTGCGGCTCTTGATGAGGCGTGCAGCAACGACATCATTATCGTGTTTGGCTCGTTTTTTACGGTTGCCGAGGCTCGCGCCTTGCTTGCCCACCCGACAGCGCGGCAGCGGCTGGATGAGTTTCTTGATCCGGACGGTCGTTCCGAGTTGAGCGTTTTCGATCAACAAGGGACCTCGAGCTGTGTGGCCTTTCCGGGCTCCTATGTCGATGACCATGCCCTGGCCCAGGATAGGACGGGCGAGCAGGAGTCCTTACTTGCCATGAGCGGAACCTGTCTTGGTAACCCGGTGGTCGCTTGTGCTTTCGAGCATGGTTTTTTGGGTGGCACACTTGGTGCGGTAGCGGGTGAGGTGTTTGCACGTGCAGCGCGCTACGCGCTGGAGATGCGGGTTCCCCTCGTCTGTTTTACGGCCAGCGAGGGGGCAAGGATAGAAGAGGGTATGGGCTCCCTCATGCAGATGGCGAAGACGGCTGCATCGATAGAGAAGCTCCACCAGGAGGGTGTTCCCTACATTTCCGTTCTTGCCAACCATGTGTCCGGAGAGGTTTGGGCCAGTCTTGCGGTTCTTGGTGATATCAACATTGCCGAATCCGGAGTACGGGTCAGTATGGCGCCATTGGCGCTTATGGAGCAGGGGGCCCTGGACGGAGACGCACAGCTGAGGGATGCCGAGCAGCTCCTGAGTCATGGTGCGGTGGACATGGTGGTTGATCGCCTGGATATGCGCACCTCCATTGGGCGCTTGCTGGGGAAGTTCGGGTCCGCGGCGTCGTCTGGTGAGGTCAGCGAAGGCTGAACCCTGGGGCAGAGTTGGGCTTTAAGCCCGGGAGTGGTTCTCCCGAACTTTCAGCCTTTGTGTTATGTCAGTATCGCGGTTAGTATCTTTTGCGATAAAAAAACGCAGAATGGTTTTCAGACAGGAGTGTGGGATTGTGGATGGACTGAAACAAAGAATTGTCGGTGCACTGGTGCTGGTGTCCCTGGCGGTCATCTTTGTTCCCATGATATTTGATGAGCCGCACTCGGAGCGTACTTCTAATTCCATTCAGATTCCTGAGGAACCCCCGTTTCCCGAAGTGACCGTTCCGGAGGATGATGCGATTGTTGCGCCTGTCGATGGGCCGACCGGTGTTGAGGGTGACGGTGGTGCAAGCGCTGCCAGCGATGATGAGCCCGAACCTGATTACCGAATTGTCGAAACGGAGCAGGCTCCCTTTGAGGGCGTTCCTGAGGTCGATCAGGAGTCGGAGCCAGTCGCCGAATCCAGGGTAGAAAGTGCTCCTGAGGTATCAAGCCAAGCGCCCGAAGATGCCGAGGTCGAGCCTGAAATCACTGAAACGTCTCCCGATGCCGGTCGAGACATTGAAGCGGGTGACTGGGTCGTCCAGCTTGGCAGTTTCGGCAACGCAGACAATGCCCGTCGCCTGAGCGAGCAGGTTCGGGATAAGGGTTACGGTTCCCAGCTACAGGCGGTCAAACGCGGCGATGCCACCCTGACGCGGGTGTTCAGTGGTCCTTTCCCGGACCGCGCCAGTGCCGAGGCCGCAAAGCGCGTCCTGGATGAGTCCTTCAGCCTTAATAGTCTGGTTACAACCAGCGACAAATAAACCGGTTGGTTTGGCGGCGCTGGCGGTTTGGCGAAGGTCGGTTTCCTGATAGAATTCGCGCTTCCTCTCGTTCCATTGGGTAGTTCATGGAAACTCTGATCTGGATTGATTGGGTGATTATCACCCTGATCGCAGTATCCACTCTGTTTAGCCTCAAACGAGGTTTCGTCCGGGAAGCCTTGTCGCTGGTTACCTGGGTGGGTGCGTTTATCCTGGCACGCACTTTTCATCCCCAGATGCAGATGTTGCTTGAAAGCACGGTTGAAACCCCACTGGTGCGTCTGATCGCCGCCTTCGCCATTCTGTTTTTTGGTACGTTGATTGTCGGCGCTATTATCAACAACATGATTGGCCACCTGATTCGCGCGACCGGGCTGTCTGCAACAGACCGGGTGCTGGGTATGGGCTTTGGGCTTCTCCGGGGTGTGGTGGTTGTGATCGTGGGTATCGCATTTACCCGTTACACCCCCTTGGCGCAGGATACCTGGTGGCGGGAATCGGTGATGATCAATCATCTGGCGGTGGTCGAGGACTGGTCCAGGCGGACTCTGGGCGACGAGTTCGCGCGATTCCTGGGGCCCGCGCCAGATAGCACGGATGCGGGAACTTCCATTCAGGAGCAGACAGGTGTAGAGCCTGTATCTGCATCCAGTTAATATTCAGAATTTAACCCTCGGAGACAGTTTGACCCATGTGTGGCATCGTCGGCATCGTCAGTACATCCAACGTCAACCAGACGCTTTATGATGCGCTGACCGTACTTCAGCATCGGGGCCAGGATGCCGCGGGAATCGTGACCTTCCAGAATGAGCGCTTTCATCTGCGTAAGGACAATGGTCTGGTACGCGATGTGTTTCATACGCGACACATGCGCCGGCTGGTTGGTAATGTTGGTATCGGCCATGTCCGCTACCCGACAGCCGGCAGCTCCAGCTCCGCAGAAGCCCAACCGTTTTATGTGAACAGCCCCTACGGGATTACCCTGGCCCATAACGGTAATCTCACCAACGCAGACGAGTTGAGCCAGGACCTTTTCCGTACGGACCTCCGTCATATCAATACCAATTCGGACTCCGAAGTTCTGCTCAACGTATTTGCTCACGAACTGCAAAAACTGGGCAAGCTGACGCCGACAAAGGATGAAATCTTTGCCGCGGTCAAGGCTGTTCATAAGCGTTGTCGGGGCGCTTACGCGGTGATTGCTATGATTACGGGCTATGGCATTGTCGGTTTCCGCGACCCGAACGGTATTCGTCCGGCCTGTTATGGCGTCCGGGAGAGTGAGGATGGCCGCAAGGAATACATGATCGCGTCCGAGAGTGTGGCCCTGAACGCTGCTGGCTTTACCCTGGTTCGTGACATTGCCCCTGGTGAGGCGGTGTATATCGAGACCGATGGCACGCTCTACACCCAACAGTGCGCTCAGGATCCGCACCTGTACCCCTGTATTTTTGAGCATGTGTACTTTGCCCGGCCGGATACGATCCTGGATGGCGTATCGGTCTACAAGGCGCGCCTGCGCATGGGCGAGACCCTGGCTGATAAAGTATTGCGCGAATTCCCGGATCACGACATTGATGTGGTCATGCCAATCCCGGATACCAGCCGTACCTCTGCGATGCAGATGGCTCACCGGCTTGGGGTCAAGTTCCGCGAAGGGTTTATCAAGAACCGCTACATTGGCCGGACGTTCATCATGCCCGGTCAGAAGATGCGCAAGAAGTCGGTGCGTCAGAAGCTGAATCCGATCGACCTCGAGTTCCGGGACAAGAACGTCATGCTGGTGGACGATTCCATAGTTCGCGGCACCACCTGCAAGGAGATCGTACAGATGGCCCGGGATGCCGGTGCCCGGAAAGTGTACTTTGCTTCCGCCGCGCCCCCCGTTCGCTATCCGAACGTGTACGGTATTGATATGCCCTCGGCCAACGAACTCATTGCGCACGACCGCACGGTCGAAGAGGTGGGTGAAATGATCGGCGCTGACTGGCTGCTGTACCAGGATCTTGAGGATCTGGTGACCTGTGTCAGTGATGTGAACGACGACATCGAAGGCTGGGAATGCTCGGTATTCACCGGCAACTACGTGACCGGCGATATTGATCAGGCTTATCTGGACAAGCTCGACGCCGCCCGCAACGATACCAAGCGATCAGGTACCGGAGGCGGCAATCCCGCTGACAACGGCATCATTGATCTACATAACGACGAAGACTAGACCGTAAGACACATAAGACATAAGCAGGAGCAGTTCATGACCTTTCGCCGCGAAGAAACTGTCTGGATCCCGGAATCGGATCTTGAGGGTATGTCCGTCGATACCCTCGCGGTGAGGGCAGGGCAGATGCGTACCGGGGAGCTGGAGCACAGTGACCCGATTTACCCGACATCCAGCTTTGTCTACGGTAGCGCCGCTCAGGCGGCCGCCCGTTTCGGTGGTGATGAGCCCGGAAACATCTATTCCCGGTTTACCAACCCCACTGTGCAGTCATTTGAGCGACGAATGGCCGCGATGGAAGGTGGCGAGCGTGCGGTCGCCACTGCATCGGGCATGGCGGCCATCCTGAGCACCTGTATGGCGTTGCTCAAGAGCGGCGACCATGTGGTTTGCTCCCGGGGAGTGTTTGGTACGACCAACGTGCTGTTCCAGAAATACCTGGCCAAGTTCGGAGTGGAAACGTCGTTTGTGAGCCTGACGGATGACGAGGGCTGGCGAAGTGCGGTGGGTGAGAACACCCGCATGCTGTTTATTGAAACACCTTCCAACCCGCTCTGCGAAGTGGCGGATATTCGTGCACTGGCCGACCTGGCGCATTCACACGAGGCTTTGCTGGTCGTTGACAACTGCTTTTGTACGCCGGTGTTGCAAAGGCCGCTGGAACACGGCGCCGATGTGGTTATTCATTCCGCGACCAAGTACCTGGATGGTCAGGGACGGTGCGTTGGCGGCGTGGTCGTTGGCCCCGAGAAACTGATGGAGGAAGTCTATGGTTTCCTGCGTTCCGCAGGGCCGACCCTTAGCCCGTTTAACGCCTGGGTGTTCCATAAAGGCCTGGAAACCTTACCAATCCGTATGCGAGCCCACTGTGAGAATGCATTAGAGTTGGCTCAATGGCTGCAACAACAACCTGAGGTAGAGACGGTATTCTATGCCGGTTTGCCTGAGCATCCGCAGCATGAACTGGCAAAGCACCAGCAGAGTGGGTTTGGGGGGGTTCTGTCGTTCCGGGTAGAAGGTGGCCGGGAGGAAGCCTGGAGCTTCATCGACGCCACCCGAATGGTCTCAATCACCGCCAATTTGGGCGATGTCAAAACGACGATTACTCACCCGGCCACAACGACCCACGGACGCTTGTCTCCTGAAGACAAAAGCGCCGCGGGCATCACTGAAAACCTGATAAGGATCTCAGTGGGTGTGGAAGCAGTCGAAGACCTGAAGACCGACCTTGCCCGGGGGTTTCAGGCCCTTCAGAACCAATAAATAAAAATAGCAGAATTGCATGGCCGAATCCGTAAAAGCAAAGCGCGCCCCAAAGGAATTGACCGATAAACAGCAGCGTTTCCGGCGCCTGGTTACCCAGGGGGCCCGGGAGGGTGCGGTAATCGCCCTTATTGCGCTGGCCATCTACCTGGCCATGGCTCTGGTTACCTACAGTCCGACCGACCCTGGCTGGGCCAGCATCGGCCATGATACGTCAGTGACCAATCATGCCGGCCGAACTGGAGCCTGGCTGGCCAGTCTGTTCATCGATTTCTTTGGCCAGGTGGCGTTCCTGTTCCCTGTTATGATCGCGGGTTACGCAGTGATCCTTATCCGCAGAAGGAACGAGCCGTTGGAGCTTCACTGGCCTCTGGTGATGATGCAGTTTGGCGGATTCCTCCTTATCTTGCTGTCGGCGTCCAGTTTGCTGTCCCTGTATTCCGTGTTCGGCCTGGGAGCTTCCTCGGGCGGCGTTCTGGGCACCACAGTATCGGAAGCCATGGTCCGCTTCTTCAATTTGCCGGCGACCACACTGCTACTGATTGCCATTTTCCTGTTCGCACTTACCGTAACGACCGGTTTGTCCTGGTTCAGGCTTATGGATCAGATTGGCGGGCTGATGATCCGGTTGTTTGATTCCCTGAAATCCGCCTTCGCTTCTGATCCGGAGAAGAAAGCGGCGGCGAAGGAGAAGGCCGAAGCGAAGCAGCGGAGAGCCGACGAGAAAAAACAGGCGAAACAGGCGAAAAAGGCTCTTAAAACACCGGAGCCTCCTGTCGTTCAGGATCGAGTAGTCTCCAGTACAGCTGAGGGTATCGACTCCGAAGGGGGGACTGGCGAAGGTAAGACCGGATGGTGGCAGAAGCTAACCGGCGGTGGCAAAAAGACCCGAGACAGGCGTGCAGATAAGGTTATCGAACGCAAAGAGCCCGGGTTTGAGGGCATTCCTCCGGGGCTGAGTGTCGAACCGGTTGAGTTCGAGAGTTTCAGCTCTAGAGGCGAACCGGCGCCAGAAAAGCGTTCCAAGGCTAAGCAAAAAGCGGTTGAGGCAGAGCCAGTTCCCGCTCACACGCCAGCCCGTTCGGTGAAAATCTCGCCGTTCAAGAAAGAAGAACAGGTTCCCAAGGGAGCGCAGGGTGGCGCCGATAACAACCAGCAGGGTTCCCTGCTTGAAGATATCGAAAGCCCCGTGCCGCCAATTTCCTTGTTGGATCCCCCTGAGGAGCATCAGGAAAAGGGCTATTCGGAAGAGTCACTGGAGCACATGTCCCGTCTGCTGGAAGAAAAACTGGCGGACTTCGGGGTTTCCGTGGAAGTGGTCGAGGTCAATCCCGGCCCGGTGATTACCCGGTTTGAAATCAAACCGGCTGCCGGCGTGAAGGTCAGCAAGATTTCCAACCTGGCGAAGGACCTTGCCCGCTCGTTGGCGGTGTTGAGCGTGCGGGTTGTGGAAGTTATTCCTGGTAAATCCGTCGTCGGTATCGAGATACCCAACGAGGAGCGGGAAATTGTGCGCCTGAGTGAAGTGCTGGGCGCCCCGGTATTCGAAGATTCTTCCTCACCGTTGACGCTGGCACTGGGTAACGACATCGGCGGTAACCCCATGGTCGCGAACCTCGCCAAGATGCCACACCTTCTGGTGGCCGGTACTACGGGTTCCGGTAAGTCCGTAGGGGTTAACGCCATGCTGTTGAGCATGCTGCTCAAGGCGACCCCGGAAGAAGTTCGTTTCATCATGGTGGATCCCAAGATGCTGGAACTGAGCATCTACGACGGTATCCCACACCTGCTTGCACCGGTTGTGACTGACATGAAGGAAGCGGCCAACGCGCTTCGCTGGTGTGTGGCAGAGATGGAACGACGCTACCGGTTGATGGCCAATCTAGGCGTCCGCAACATCGCCGGTTACAACCGCAAAGTTAAGGATGCGATCGCCGCCGGTGAGCCGCTGCTGGATCCCCTCTGGAAACCCGATGAGTATCTGGCGAACGATGAACAGGAACGTCCGGAGCTGGAAACCCTGCCGTTCATCGTGGTGGTGATTGATGAGTTCGCCGACATGATGATGATCGTCGGCAAGAAGGTTGAAGAACTGATCGCTCGTATTGCTCAAAAGGCACGTGCAGCCGGTATCCACCTGGTGCTGGCGACACAGCGCCCGTCCGTGGACGTCATTACCGGTCTGATCAAGGCCAACATTCCGACCCGGATGTCGTTCCAGGTGTCGTCCAAGATTGATTCCCGTACCGTTCTGGATCAGGGTGGGGCGGAGCAACTCCTTGGTCACGGTGACATGCTGTACCTGCCGCCGGGTACCGGTCTTCCGGTGCGGGTACACGGTGCCTTCGTCGATGATGATGAAGTTCACCGGGTTGTGAGTGCCTGGAAAGCGCGGGGCGAACCGATTTATGTGGACGAGGTACTCAACGGGGCTGAAGGTGAAAACCTGCCAGGTGTTCCCACGCTTACCGAGGGCGGAGACAACGAAGGTGATTCCCTGTACGACGAGGCCGTGGCCTTTGTAACCGAAAGCCGCAGGGTTTCCATCTCCTCCGTTCAGCGGAAGTTCAAGATTGGCTACAACCGGGCCGCGAACCTGGTAGAGGCCATGGAGGCATCGGGTGTCGTAAGCGCAGCTGGCCACAATGGCGGGCGCGAAGTTCTGGCACCCCCACCACCCAGAGACTAGGAGCATTGCATATGGCACAGAATCGATGGTTCAAATGGGTGATGGTTGCGGCCCTCGCCATGCAGACCTTCGTTGCCGGGGCAGAAGAAAGCTCCGTCCAAAACGCCGAAGCGGCCGAAGATCTGGCCGCGTTGCTCAAGGGATACGAATCCTACCAGGCCAGCTTTATCCAGATTGTGGCGGATGAGTATGGCAATGCCGTTCAGGAAACTCGTGGCAAGCTCAAGGCCAAGCGGCCGGGGCTATTCTACTGGGAAACCAGTGCCCCCTTGTCGCAGTTTATTGTCAGCAATGGCGAAACCGTAGAGGTGTACGACCCTGATCTTGAGCAGGTGACCATTCATAACCTCGATGAGCGGGTCCAGACCACACCGGCGCTGCTGCTGAGTGGTGAAGTGGATGACCTTGAGCAAACCTACACGGTTTCCCACCGTGCCGTTGGGGAAAGCCGGCAGGAATATATGCTGGAACCCCGCAATCCGGATTCCCTGTTCGTTTCCCTTCGTCTGTCGTTCGTTGACGGCGAACTCAGGGAGATGCGCATGCTGGATTCGCTGGCCCAGGTCAGCATACTGAGCTTTGACGATATTCGTCTGAATGAAGACATCGATAACAGCGCATTCTCCCTGACTTATCCGGAGGACGTTGACGTAATCCGGGATGGCGCCTGATGCAGGACAGCCTGTTCGCGGAATCGTCCGGGTTCCGTCCGCTGGCGGACCGGATGCGTCCAACCCGGCTGGAAGATTACGTCGGCCAAAAACATCTGGTGGGCCCGGGAAAACCACTGCGCCGTGCGGTGGAGCAGGGTCAGCTTCATTCGATGATTCTCTGGGGCCCACCTGGAGTCGGTAAAACCACCTTTGCGAAACTTCTGGCGAACCTGAGTGACCTCAGCTTCGAAACGATTTCGGCGGTCCTGAGTGGTGTCAAGGACATTCGTGCGGCGGTTGAACGGGCACGGGACCGAAAACAGGGGCAGGGTCGTGACACGCTGCTTTTTGTTGACGAGGTCCATCGCTTTAACAAGAGCCAGCAGGATGCATTCCTTCCCCATATTGAAGACGGCACCTTTATCTTCGTTGGCGCAACCACCGAGAATCCTTCCTTTGAACTGAACAGCGCACTGCTGTCACGAACGCGGGTCTATGTCCTCAAGAATCTCGAAGAAAATGATGTTGTTGATCTGCTCGACCGGGCGTTGAGTGCAGAACAGGGTTTCAACGGTCGCTTGGCAGTCGCGGCTGATGTCCGGAGTTTGATGGCGGCCGCCTCAGGGGGGGATGCCCGCAGGGCTCTGAATATCCTGGAGGTGGCTGCGGATCTGGCGGAGCCTGACGAAGAGGGGCAGGACCGAATCACGGCGGCTCATCTGGAACAGGTTCTGCAGACCAGTCTCCGCCGTTTTGATAAAGGCGGCGATGTTTTCTATGACCAGATTTCCGCCCTTCACAAATCTGTCAGGGGCTCGGATCCGGACGGTTCCCTGTACTGGCTGTGCCGGATGCTCGACGGCGGCTGCGATCCTCTGTATGTCGCTCGTCGTCTGGTGCGTATTGCCAGTGAAGACATCGGCAATGCGGACCCTCGCGCCCTTCGTATTGCCATGGATGTCTGGGATGCCCAGGAGCGCCTTGGTTCTCCCGAAGGTGAGTTGGCTCTGGCCCAGGCGGTAACGTATCTGGCGTTATCGCCCAAGAGTAACGCGGTCTATTCAGCCTATAACCGATGCATGGCCGATATCCGCAAGGATCCCGACTACGAAGTGCCTGTTCATCTAAGAAATGCGCCTACCAAGCTGCTCAAGTCGATGGGGCATGGTGATGACTATCGGTACGCCCACGATGAGCCGGAAGCATTCGCAGCCGGTGAGTCCTATTTGCCGGAAGCCATTCACCAGCGTCGTTATTACGAGCCCGTTCCCCGTGGCCTGGAAATCAAGCTGGCGGAAAAGCGCCAGCGGCTCGATCGATGGAACAGTGATAGTCCTCGTAAACGCTACCCCTGACCTCGCGGTAGCCACCAGTTCCAGTGCAGGTATAATGGCCTGTCATTTTTCCTACAACGCAAACGTTAAGATTCAGGATAACCATGCTCGATCCAAAACGTGTCCGTACCCAGACTGAAGAGATCGCCCGTCGGTTGGCTGTCAAAAACTACGCTTTTGATACTGCCGCCTTCGAGCAACTTGAAGAACGCCGCCGTGCCCTTCAGGTGCGCACCGAAACTTTGCAGAGCGAGCAGAACAAGCGCAGTAAGTCGATTGGTAAAGCGAAGGCGGCAGGCGAGGATATCCAGCCGTTGCTGGACGAAGTGGAGAGCCTGAAGAAACAGCGTTCGGAAGCCGAAGACGAACTGCGAGGGTTGCAGGAAGAACTCAATGCTTTCCTGGCGGGCATTCCGAACCTGCCGGATGAGGACGTTCCCGAAGGCGACAGCGAGGACGACAACGTCGAGATTTGCACCTGGGGCACTCCGAAGACCTTTGATTTCGAGCCCAAGGATCACGTTGCACTGGGCGAAGAACTCAAGGGCCTGGATTTTGAAACCGCAAGCCGACTGGCGCACTCCCGCTTTGCGGTGATGCGGGGCGGAGTTGCCCGTCTGCATCGTGCACTGGCCCAGTTCATGCTCGACCTGCATACCAGCGAGCATGGCTATATGGAGGCCTACGTTCCGTATCTGGTGAATGCCGAAACCCTGTATGGCACCGGCCAGCTGCCGAAATTCGAGGAAGATCTGTTCAAGATGGAGGGTGAAAATCCTCTCTATCTGATACCCACGGCCGAGGTACCGGCAACCAACCTGGTGTCCAACACGATTCTGGATGCCAAAGAGCTACCGCTGCAGATGGTCTGCCACACCCCATGTTTTCGCAGTGAGGCGGGGTCATACGGCCGGGATACCCGAGGCATGATTCGCCAGCACCAGTTTGACAAGGTCGAGCTGATTCATGTGGTTCGCCCCGAGGAATCCGAGGCTGCCCTGGAAGCTCTGACCGGCCACGCAGAAAAAGTGCTTCAGCTCCTTGAACTCCCGTATCGAGTGGTCACTTTGTGTGGTGGCGATATGGGCTTCTCAGCGGCCAAAACCTACGACCTTGAAGTGTGGCTGCCGGGCCAGGGCAAGTATCGGGAGATCTCCTCGTGCTCCAATACCCGTGATTTTCAGGCGCGACGGATGCATGCGCGTTGGCGTAACCCGGAAACCGGAAAGCCCGAACCCGTGCATACCCTGAATGGTTCCGGCCTGGCGGTGGGTCGAGCATTGATTGCGGTCATGGAAAACTATCAGCAGAACGATGGCAGCATTATCGTTCCCGAGGTACTGAAGCCGTACATGGGAGGCATGGACCGAATTCAATGAACGATCGGCAGGGATTTGTACCAAGGAAGACTATGGGCGTAGCGCCAGGGCCCGCCCGTTACCGTAGCAACCCGGTTACGGATAACCCCAACAGTTCCGCCGGTGAGGTGGCGCTCGTTGGGGCAGGACCGGGAGATCCCGACCTCCTGACCATCAAGGCCTGGCGGCTGATAACCTCGGCCGAGGTTGTGCTCTATGATCGCCTGGTGTCTCCGGAAATCCTCGCTCTGATCCCTGAGACGGCCAGGCGGGTCCATGTTGGCAAGCAGCGCGCTAACCACGCGCTTCCTCAGGATCAAATCAATCAACGCCTGGTGGATCTCGCTCGGGAAGGACTGAAGGTCGTTCGCCTGAAGGGCGGGGATCCTTTTATCTTTGGTCGTGGCGGCGAGGAAATTGAAACGCTGGCGGCGGCTGGCGTGCGCTTTCAGGTGGTGCCGGGTATCACCGCTGCGTCAGGTTGTGCGGCCTATGCGGGCATTCCGTTGACCCACCGGGACCATGCACAGTCAGTTCGGTTCGTCACCGGTCACCTGAAAAACGATACCTGCGATCTGCCCTGGAAAGATTTTGTGCAGAACAACCAGACCCTGGTGTTTTACATGGGGTTGGTGGGGTTGCCGATTATCTGCCAGCAGCTGATGGGGCACGGGATGGCGCCAGACATGCCCGTTGCCCTTGTCTCCAAGGGCACCAACCCGGACCAGGTGGTGGTTACCGGGACGCTGGATACGATTGTTGAGCGGGTCAAGGCGCAGCAGGTTCAGCCCCCGACGCTGGTGATTATCGGTAACGTGGTGTCACTGCGAAGCAAGCTGGATTGGGTTGGCGCTATGCCAGAGCTCTCGGGATCGAAACCGGGTTAAGGGCGGGGCCGGCTCAAGGCAGTGAAAAGATATGAAAAAAGAGAGCCAGATGGCTCTCTTTTTTGTTCAGTCTCTCCCTTCGCCTGTTAGCCAGGCTGGCCGGATTGCTCAGCCGATGTTGCGCTTGGGAAGAGCGTCCTTAAGCTTGTCACGCATGTCGTGAACCGCTTTCTCGGTCGTCGGCCAATCAATGCAGGCGTCAGTCACCGAGACACCGTACTTCAGGTCAGCCAGGTTTTCAGGAATCGACTGGTTGCCCCAGTTGATGTTGCTTTCAATCATCAGGCTCTGAATGGAGTTGTTGCCCTCCAGAATCTGATGGCTGACGTCCTGCATAACCAGTGGTTGCAGCGCCGGGTCCTTATTCGAGTTCGCGTGGCTGCAGTCGACCATAATGGATTTACGCAAGCCGGCTTTGTCCAGAGCCTGCTCACACAGGGCAACACTGACGGAATCGTAGTTGGGTTTGCCACCACCGCCACGCAAAACCACATGGCCATAGTTGTTGCCCTTGGTGCGCACAATGGAGGCTTTGCCCTGCTGGTCAATGCCCAGGAAACTATGGGGATGAGACACTGACTTCATGGCATTCACTGCGACATCGAGGCTTCCGTCTGTACCGTTCTTGAAGCCAATAGCCATGGACAGGCCGCTGCTCATTTCACGGTGCGTCTGGGATTCGGTGGTTCGGGCACCAATGGCAGACCAGGCAACGGTGTCTTGCAGATACTGCGGGGAAATCGGATCCAGAGCTTCGGTAGCTACCGGCAGGCCAAGTTCGTTGATGTCGATCAGCAGGCGACGACCGATATGAAGACCCTGTTCGATATCGAAGGTGTCATTCAGATGCGGGTCGTTGATCAGCCCCTTCCAGCCAACAGTGGTTCGTGGCTTTTCAAAGTAGACGCGCATAACGATCAGCAGGGTATCGCTGACCTCGTCCGCGAGTTTTTTCAGGCGGCGAGCGTAATCCATCGCCGCTTCAACGTCGTGAATGGAGCAGGGGCCAACCACGAGAAACAGGCGGTGGTCTTTGCCGTCCATAATGTCGTAAATCGCCTGACGGCCCTTGGCTACGTTTTCCGCGGCTTTTTCTGAAAGTGGCAGTTCCTTTTTCAGAGCTTCCGGAGTAATCAGCGGTTCCTGGCTGGCCACATTCAGGTTTTCCAGTTTCTTGCCTGACATCTTGTTTGTTATCCCCGATTCCGATCATTGCAACCCGATTGAAAACACAGATTTACTGGGTTGCCGATTGTCACAATTGTCCGCGGTCTTTGTCTGTGGTAACGACCGAAGTGATGGTTATACTGCGTTATTTTATGGGGCTTTTCAACGCTTCCTGACCGAAGGGCTGAGTGGCGCAAAACAAAGAGATTACGCCGGTCCTAGGTGTATTAATCCTATTGGGCGCTTGACCGAGGATGCTCTCTGGTTGGCACCTTACTCGCAGTCTATAGACCGCGGGTACGTCTGGGACCGGTGGTATCAATGACTGACGGTCATCG
The DNA here is from genome assembly GCF_019931195.1 of Marinobacter sp. F4216. Lineage (GTDB taxonomy): Bacteria > Pseudomonadota > Gammaproteobacteria > Pseudomonadales > Oleiphilaceae > Marinobacter > Marinobacter suaedae. The sequence goes on from NZ_JAIOUO010000002.1 coordinate 815,302, forward strand.
CTGTTGATCTGCCAAACCTATTTTGTTGAAACTGGTCGGGCGCCTGTAAGCGAAGCTCAAGCGGGCCTTGAACAGAAGTGATTTGCTGGAGGCGGCGCCGGGACACGTCTCACTATGCGGACACAGTACAAAACAACCCCAAATTAGTCCGCCGGCCCTGTGAGAGCGGGCCAGTCGAGTGGCGAAGTAAAAAAGCCGGGTTAATACCCGGCTTTTTTTGACGGCGGACGAACGCGACAGGCTATTCGTCGAGCTCACCCATGCCGGTAATATTGAATCCCGCGTCGACATACATGATTTCACCAGTGATACCGCTGGCCATGTCCGAGGACAGGAAGGCGGCTGCATTGCCCACTTCTTCGGTGGTCACGTTACGGCGAAGGGGCGCGCGCTTGGCGTTTTCCGCCAGCATTTTGCGGAAGCTCCGAATACCGGACGCGGCCAGGGTCTTGATCGGGCCGGCGGAAATACCATTCACACGGATGCCGTCCTTGCCCAGACTGGCAGCCATATAGCGCACGTTGGCTTCCAGTGATGCCTTGGCCAGCCCCATGACGTTGTAGTTCTGTAGCACCCGTTCGGCACCCAGGTAGCTCAGGGTGATCAGGGCACTGCCTTCGTGCAGCATCGGTCGAGCTGCCTTGGCCAGGGCAACGAAACTGTAGGAGCTGATGTCGTGGGCAATCTGGAAGCCTTCCCGTGTAGTTACGTCCACGTAGTTGCCATCCAGTTCATGGGCAGGGGCAAAGCCAACCGCGTGAACGATGATGTCTACGTTGTCCCAGTGCTTGCCAAGCTCTGCAAACACCTGCTCAATCTCTTCGTCGGAGGCAACGTCGCACGGGAAGGTAAGCTGGCTTCCCCATTGCTCGGCGAATTTCTCCACCCGTGGCTTAAGCTTGTCGTTCTGATAGGTAAAGGCCAGCTCGGCGCCCTCGCGGGCGAAGGCTTCGGCAATGCCGTAGGCGATGGAAAGCTTGCTGGCAACGCCGACGATCAGGGCGCGTTTGCCGCTGAGTATTCCCATGGGTAAATCTCCATGCATGACTGAATTTGCTGCATTATCCCCGAACCTGTGAAGACGGGGTAACGCTCAATTGGTCGTAGAAGGCGTCTGGTAGAAGAACGCGGCGTTCAGCAGTTCCCGGGTATAGGCTTGCTTCGGTGACTCGAAAATGTCGTGGGCACTCCCGTACTCGACGATTTCGCCGTGCTTTAACACCAACAACTTGTGGCTGAGCGCACGAACGACTGCAAGGTCGTGACTGATGAAGATATAGCTTAGACCATAGCGACCCTGAATATCCCTGAGCAGTTCAACCACCTGTTTCTGCACCGTTCGGTCAAGAGCCGAGGTAGGCTCGTCGAGGATAATCAGGTCTGGTTGCAGAACCAGGGCCCGGGCAATGGCGATGCGCTGACGCTGCCCGCCGGAGAACTCGTGGGGATAGCGGTGGCGGGCATCGGGGTCGAGCCCCACGTCCTGGAGAGCTCGAATAACCCGCGCCTCGTGGTCGGCCTTATTATCCGGATCATGGATTTCCAGGCCTTCACCGACAATTTCAGCGATCGACATGCGAGGGCTCAGGCTACCGAACGGATCCTGAAACACGATCTGAATACGTTTTCGCCAGGGACGGAACTCACTTTGGGATAAAGGACCGAGTTGCTGGCCATCCAGACGAATCTCTCCGGTGCTGTTGATGAGCTTGAGCAGGGCATGGCCGATCGTGGTTTTGCCGCTGCCACTTTCACCCACAATGCCCAGTGTTTCCCCGCGCTCGAGACTGAAGTCGGCACTTTGCACGGCGTGGAAGTAGGCCTTCACCTTGCCTAGCAGGGATTTCTTGGTGGGGAAACGCACATCCAGTTGGTGCACATCCAGCAACTCGCCACCGGGAGCGGATTTTTTTGGCGGTTCGGTGGGCGGCTCGGCGTTGAGCAGCATTTGGGTATAAGGGTGCTGGGGACTGGCAAACAGGGTTTCAGTCTCTGCTTCTTCCACCAGCTTCCCGCGTTCCATGACAGCTACGCGGTCGGCATAGCGGTGCACAATGGTGAGATCGTGGGTAATCAGCAGGATCGCCATGCCCAGCTTCTGCTGCAAATCCCTGAGCAACTCCAGCACCTGTTTTTGAACCGTGACATCCAAGGCAGTGGTTGGTTCGTCCGCGATGAGCAATTCCGGCTCGTTGGCCAATGCCATCGCGATCATAACCCGTTGCTTCTGGCCTCCTGACAGCTGGTGAGGATAACTTCCCAAGCGACTCTCCGGATCATGGATACCGACCAGATTCAGGAGTTCCAGCGTTCGCTTTCGGGCCTGAGAGTTTCTTAGCCCTTTGTGAAGTTCCAGAATCTCGCCAATCTGTCTTTCCACCGTGTGCAGTGGATTTAGCGAGGTCATGGGCTCCTGGAAGATCATGCTGATTTGGCGGCCCCGGATCTGGCGAAGACGCTTATCCGAGGCTTTGAGCATGTCTTCGCCCCGGTAATGGATGGTTCCGGTGGGGTAGCTGGCATGGCGTTCGTCCAGCAGTCGAAGTACGGACAGGGCAGAGATGGATTTGCCGGAGCCACTTTCGCCTACAAGAGCAACAGTTTCGCCTTGACGGATGTCGAGTGACAGGGAGTCAACCACACGAGGCCCGTTATCGAAACAGATTGAGAGATCGGAAATTTCCAGCAGATTGCTCATATCAGCTCTTTCTCGGATCAAAGGCATCCCGGACGGCTTCGCCGACAAACACCAGCAAGGTCAGCATCACGGACAGAGACACGAACGCGGAAATGCCAAGCCACGGAGCGTGGAGATTCGCCTTGCCCTGAGCAATCAGCTCGCCAAGGGAGGGGGAGCCTGATGGCAAACCGAAGCCGAGGAAATCCAGGGATGTCAGCCCGGTGATGGCGCCGGTGAGGATAAATGGCAGAAAGGTCAACGTCGCTACCATGGCATTGGGCAGGATATGCCGGAACATGATCATCCGGTTATCAAGGCCTAAGGCGCGGGCGGCTTTCACGTACTCAAAATTCCGTGCTCGCAGGAACTCGGCACGAACCACGTCTACCAGTCCCATCCAGCTGAACAGCAGCATGATGCCGAGCAGCCACCAGAAATTCGGCTGCACAATACTGGAAAGGATGATCAGAAGGTAAAGCACGGGCAGGCCCGACCAGATTTCGATGAACCGCTGGCCCAGCAAGTCGATTTTACCGCCGTAGTAGCCCTGAATTGCGCCAACGACCACACCGACAAGGGTGCTGGCGATGGTCAGCGTCAGGCCGAACAGGACGGAAATGCGGAATCCATAGATGACGCGGGCGGCGACGTCCCGTCCCTGATCGTCGGTTCCCAGCCAGTTTTCCCCGCTCGGGGGCGCTGGCGAGGGCACCTCAAGATCATAGTTGATGGTGTTGTAACTGAAACGAATGGGCGGCCAGATCATCCAGCCATTGGCCTTGATTTCATCCGCGATGAAGGGATCCCGATAATCTGCTTCAGTCGGCAGGAAACCACCAAAGGTTTCTTCGGGAACGGTTTCGATCACAGGGAAATACCAGTCGCCGTTGTAAGACACCACGAGCGGGGAGTCATTGGCAATCAGCTCCGCACACAGGGATAAGCCGAAGAGAGCGAGAAACACCCAGAGAGACCAGTAACCCCGCCGATTGGCTTTGAAGTTCCGCAGGCGCCGCTGCTGGATGGGGGAGAGTGACGCCATGGTTATGCGCCCTCCCGGCTTTCAAAGTCGATGCGGGGGTCCACCAGCACGTACGTGATGTCGCTGATCAGCTTCAGCACCAGCCCCATCAGGGTGAAAATGTAGAGAGTGCCGAAAATAACCGGGTAGTCCCGATTCAGCGCCGCTTCAAAGCCCAGCAGGCCAAGCCCGTCCAGCGAGAAAATGACCTCTATAAGGAGAGAGCCGGTGAAGAACAGGGACACCAGCACACCCGGCAGACTGGCAATCACAATCAACATGGCGTTACGGAACACGTGACCGTAGAGTACCTGCTTGTCGTCCAGACCCTTGGCCCGCGCTGTCACCACATATTGCTTGCTGATTTCGTCGAGAAACGAGTTCTTGGTGAGCAGGGTCAGGGTCGCGAAACCGCCTATGACGTTGGCGGTGACGGGCAGGGCCAGGTGCCAGAAATAGTCGGCCACCTGTTCATACCAGGTCATTTCATCAAAATTGGAGGAGGTGAGGCCCCGCAGCGGGAACCAGTCGAAATAGCTGCCACCGGCAAACAGGACGATCAGGAGGATCGCAAACAGGAAGCCGGGGATCGCGTACCCGATCACAATCGCAGAACTGGTCCAGACATCAAAGCGGGAGCCGTCGGTGACGGCCTTGCGGATGCCCAGGGGTATGGAGATCAGGTAGATAATCAGGGTGGACCAGAGACCCAGGGAAATGGACACGGGCATCTTGTCGATGATCAGATCAATGACGCTTTTCTCGCGGAAAAAGGAATCACCGAAATCAAAGGTGGCGTAATCTCCGAGCATCTTGAAAAAACGCTCGTGGGCGGGCTTGTCGAAACCGTACATGGTTTCGATTTCCCTGAGCAGCTCATCGGGAATGCCCCGTGCACCCCGGCTATCGCTTGATCCACTGGAGACTTCCCCGCCGCCATCACCGCCGGAAGCCCGGGCGAGGGCGCTGCCACCATGCCCCTCCATTTCAGCAATCAACTGCTCAACAGGACCGCCGGGGGCGGCCTGAACAATTACGAAGTTCAACAGCATGATCCCGATCAGCGTCGGGATAATCAAAGCAAGCCGTCGGAGTATGTAGATGCCCATCTGGCGGCGCGTTCCTTACGTTACAGCTTGGGTCAAGGTAAGTGGCTCAGCGACTAATCCACCAGTTATTCAGCTCTGACCCGTTTTTCGGTGTTTCTTCAGGTCGTTGCAAATGGCTCCAGTACGCCACCCGGTCCTGAGCCAGGTGCCAGTGGGGAATAACGTAGTGGCCGTGGAGCAGAACCCGGTCGAGGGCGTGCACCCGTTGAACCAGTTCCTCGCGGTCGGGTGCCTGAATGACCATGTTCACCAGGCTGTCCACCACAGGGTCAGCAATGCCCATATAGTTTCGGGAGCCGTTTGCATCCACGTTGGAGGAGTGCCAGTACTCCCGTTGTTCATTTCCGGGCGAGTCCGACTGAGGCATAACCTGGGTAATCATGTCGAAGTCGAACTCACGCACCCGTTGAATGTACTGGTTGCTGTCCACGAGCCGGACAGTCACATCGATGCCCAGCTTCTGCAGATTGTTCTTGAATGGCAGCACGACTCGCTCAAAGCTCTTCTGGAAAAGCAGTATTTCAAAGGCCAGTGGTTCGCCAGTCTCCACATTGACCATTTTACGGTTCTTGATCTCGTAACCGGCCGACTTGAGCAGTTCCATTGCCGTGCGGAGGTTCTTTCTCAACCCCTGCTGGCCATCGGTTTCAGGTGGAGCGTAGGCTTCCGTGAACACCTCTTCCGGTAGCTGTTCCCGGAACTGGTTGAGGATTTCCAGTTCCCGCCCTTCCGGCAGGCCGGTTGACGCCAGGTCGCTGTTCTCGAAGTAACTGTCGGTACGGGTGTACTGGCCGTAGAAGAGGTTCTTGTTGGCCCATTCGAAGTCGAAGCCATAGGCAAGCGCCTGACGTACCCGGGAGTCACTGAACATTTTCTTTCGGGTGTTGAAGACGAATGCCTGCATGCCGGTGGGGCGGTGATGTTCGATGGCTTCGGCGATGATCTGGCCATCGGTAAACTTCGGGCCGCTATAGGCGGTGGCCCAGTTCTTGGCGGAGGTTTCGATGCGGTAATCGAAGTTTCCTGCCTTGAAGGCCTCCAGGGCAACAGTATCGTCGGTGTAGTAGTCGTACTGAACCTGGTCAAAGTTGAAACGGCCCTTTCGAACTCCCAGGTCTTTGGCCCAGTAGTCTTCCACCCGCTCATAGGTAATGGAGCGTCCGGCCTCGAATTCCCCAATTCGATAAGGGCCGCTACCCAGGGGCGGATTCAGACCGTTTTTTCCAAATTCCCTATCGGCCCAGTAGTGGGCGGGGAGGATTGGCATCTGGCCGAGAATCAAAGGCAGTTCCCGGTTGGTGGTATCGCTGAAATCGAACCGGACGCGTGCCGGGCTCTCAACCGTTACTTTTGACACATCCGCGTAGTAATTGCGGAAGAAGGGATGGCCTTTGGTGGTCAGGGTATCGAAAGAGAACTTTACGTCCTCGGCCGTAATTGGATGGCCATCGTGGAAGCGGGCTTCGTCGCGCAGGTTAAACGTGACATAGCTTCGGTCTTCCGGTGTTTCGATGGACTCTGCAATCAGTCCGTAGACTGAAAAAGGCTCGTCGTCGGATGATTCCATCAGGGTGTCATACAGATAGGTGTTGATACCTGCTGCAGCGATGCCGCGAATGTCGAACGGATTGAAGGAGTCGTACCCGTTGGCAACGACCGCCATCTTGACCGTCCCGCCCTTCGGGGCGTCCGGATTTACGTAGTCAAAGTGCTCGAAGCTGGCGGGATAACTGGTTTCCCCGTGCATGGCGATGCCATGTCGTGGTTCGGCTGCCGGAGCCTCCTCCGCGAATCCGGTGGTTGCACCGGTCATCAAGGTAATGGAGGTCAGAAGCGTCGTCAGGTATGAAGCTGTCCGTTTGCTGGTCATAGGTCTCGCGCGTTCCGGAATGTCAGTTAAGAGTTGACGCCCCTATTATTTAACAGCGAAAAGGGGCGGCACGCTCCGGGTCATCATGACCCATCTGATTCTTATAAGTTACCGGATAGTCCGGACCAATGGGGGTCAGGGACTGTTCCGTATGTCAACGTAGAGTACCAGACTTTGTCCCGGTTGAAGATAGCGCTTGGTGTTCAGGTCATTCCAGCTAGCGATATCGCGCACATTCACTGAGAAACGGCTGGCAATGGTCCAGAGGGAGTCGCCTTCACGTACGCGGTAACCGACTTTGCGAACCATGGATTTGCCGCGGGCACTGGTCGATGCCACCTGGGCAGGTTTGGCTGCCTTGGACCAGATCACCAGTTGCTTTCCGGGAATCAGTGGGTCGCCGGGGGCCATGCCGTTCCAGCCAGCAACTTCACGAACCGATACCCGATGCTCCCGGGCGATATCCCAGAAGGTATCACCGCGACGAACCGTGTAACGAACCTTATTGCCGTCACGTTTCCGGTCCTGTTTGCGCTCCAGTCGCTCGGACGCGCTCAGTGCATAGGTATCCGAGCCCTCGAGTGCCGAAGGAATCAGCAGGCGCTGGCCAATACGGATCAGATCGGAATCCAGCTTGTTCACTTGTTTGATCACGGAAGGGGTGGTGGTGAACTTGCGGGCGATGGAAATCAGGCTGTCACCGGACTCTACTTTGTAGTTACGCCAGGAGACGCGCTTTTCCACTGGCAGGTTGTCCAGGGCAGCACGGAAGGCTTCGGCGTTTTCCTTGGGAACCAGCAGACGATGGGGGCCATCGGGATTGGTGGCCCAACGGTTGTAGCTGGGGTTCAGCAAGTAGATTTCATCAACGTCAACATTGGCCAGTTGCGCCGCCTGGGCCAGATCAAGCTGGGAGCCCGTTTCAACCACTTCGAAGTAGGCTTCATCTTTAAGGGGCGGCAGTTCGATGCCGTATTTTTCCGGGTTATCGAAAATTTTAGCCAGGGCAATCAACTTGGGTACGTAATGGCGAGTTTCCCGGGGCAGGTCCAGGGACCAGTAGTCCTGGGGCTTGTTCCGCTTCCGGTTCTTGCGCATGGCACTGGAAACGGTACCGCCACCACTGTTGTAAGCGGCAAGGGCGAGGGTGTAGTCGCCGTCGAAACGGTTGGCGAGGCGGTCCAGGTAGGTCAGGGCAGCGTCGGTGGCTTCAATCAGGTCGCGGCGGTCATCGTGCCACCAGCTTTGTGTCAGGCCGAAGTACTTGCCCGTAGAGGGGATGAACTGCCAGAGACCCGCAGCCCGTCCGTGGGAGTAGGCAAACGGATCGAAAGCACTTTCAACGATGGGAAGAAGTGCAAGTTCGTTCGGCAGCTTTCTTTCTTCGGTCTGGTTCAGGATGTAGTGCAGGTAGCGGCTACCACGATCTGCAACGCGCTTGATGTAGCTTGGATGCTTTACGTACCAGTTAAGCTGGTCACGAACCCGATCGCTGTTGACGTCATGATTCAGGGCAAAGCCGGCCCGAAGGCGCTGCCAGAGGTCCTGTGTTTCGGTTGTTGCCTGTTGCTCCGGCGCGTCGAGCTTCTCTCGGGCGTCCTGTGCCGCCGCTCTGAGTGACGGTGCGATGGCGTCGTCGAGCGCTGCCCCTTTGGTTGCGTTCTCGCCATTTCCGGCGGCGACGGCTTGTTTCAGGTCCTCGTCGCCGGCTGCGACCGTGACCTGCTCGGAGTTGAGAAGCGCTTCGTCATTTGCCTGCTCGTTATTGTTGGAAGAACTCAATACGCTGCATCCACTGGCCAGCGCACCGGTAAAGAAGAGCAGCGACAATCGTTTGACCGACATAGAAAAATTCCGGCTCACGTTGGGGCCGGATCGTGTATCTGAAAATCCGGCAGATTTAATGGGTTGCGACAAAAAGGTGGAACGATTCTATGAAAGCGCCCTGAAAAGGGTCAAGGAGCCTCTCGTTACGTCCGTGAGAGGATTTGTTAACGACTTAAAAATGGTCCTTGCCGTGTCTTACCGCGGCGAATATGGCATCGGCGGAATCCGAAGGCAGGTTATTCTGTTCACAATAGGTTCGGGCGGCGTCCACTACCGCCGGGTCATCCCAGCGCAGAAAGGGGTTCAGAGCCTTTTCCCTGGCCAGAGTGGAAGGCACGGTTGGCTGGTTCTGTTCCCGTTGTTCAATGCATTGGGCTTCGAAGGTTCTCAAACCTTCGTCGTTGGGCAACCAACTGCGGGCGAAGCGCAAATTCGCGAGAGTGTACTCATGGGCGCAGTAGACGGCGGCGTTCTCCGGAAGGGATCGTAACGTCTGCAGAGATTCGCGCATCTGCGCGGCGGATCCTTCGAACAAGCGGCCACAGCCGCACACAAACAGAGTGTCGCCGCAAAACAACACTGGCCGATCGTTAACCGCTGTCTCCGAGAAGTAGGCGATGTGGTCGAGGGTGTGGCCAGGAACGCCAATCACCGAAAACTCCATGTCGCCCCAGCGGAGGCGCTGGCCCGGTTCGACCGACTCGGTGACGCCCTTGAAGGGGGAACCCGCCGGGCCGACTACCCGGCACTCAGGTGCTGCCTTGCGCAATTCTGGTACCCCACCCACGTGGTCTGGATGGTGATGGGTGATGAGAATGGTGTCGAGATACAAGTCGTTGGACGACAGGTGCTCCAATACCGGGCTGGCCTGTCCGGGGTCCACCACCAGGGCCTTGCGGGTTTCAGGGTTTGAAAGGCACCAGATGTAGTTGTCACTGAATGCGCGTATGGGGGACACGTTCAACATGCAAGTCGCACCTGTGAAAACGAAGTGTGACTGATATGATAGAACAATACCGGGTTGGCCTGAAACCGGGCCCACAGCGAGGTGACCCCGTGAACCTTGTAAAAACATCAGAAACGATTGATTATGCCGTGCGCCACGAAAGCTTCGAACGGTGGTTTCAGTCGGCCCTGGGGAGGGCGTTGCTGGCGGATCAACGCAGGCTCCTGGATGCGGATCTTGCGCCGCTGACGGGCGCGCGCCAGTTGCAAGTGGGGATCAGTCATCGTTTGCCGCTGGCCACGGGTACGGATTTTACCCAGCGCATCATGACCACTCCGGTATGGTCACCGGAAATTTCCGAAGGCGTGGTCGTTTGCGATTCGCACGAGTTACCTTTCCCTTCGGACTCCATGGATCTTGTGGTTCTTCACCACAGTGCTGACTTTAGCCGGTCCCCCCATGAAGTAATTCGGGAGGCTGCTCGTGTTTTGCGCGGCGAAGGGACCATCGCGCTGATCGGCTTGAATCCGCTCAGCCTGTGGGGGCTCCGGCGAGCCGTATCGCGGCACCGGGAAGGCCCATGGGGCGGCCGTTTTCTGTTCCGCAGGCGCATGGAGGACTGGTTGCATCTGCTTGGGTTCAATATAGAAGCCTCCTCCACCAGATTTTTCAGGCTGCCTCTGCAAAGAAGTGGACGAGATCGTGAAAGCTGGTTGGATTCCAGAAGGGCGGGCAATAGAATTCTGCCGCTTGGGGCCTACTACTGCATCATGGCCCGCAAGCGGGTTTATGCGGGGTTGCCCAAGCGGCCAACCTGGCGGACGGCGAAGGTGATTTCCTTGTCGGGTACGCGAGTCATTGGTGCATCGCGGGGTGCCCACGCCGAAAAGACCATGTCCGAGGACTTTGACTGAAAAACCAGGAGCAATATGTCCGCCAAGGTAGTTTTGTACACCGACGGTGCGTGTAAGGGGAATCCCGGGCCCGGGGGCTGGGGTGTGGTGTTGCGGTATGGCGATGCGTGCAAAACGCTCCATGGCGGCGAAGCGCAGACCACCAATAACCGTATGGAACTAATGGCAGCCATTCGGGGGCTTTCCGCTCTCAAGCGCGCCTGCGAAGTGGAGCTTTACACGGATTCCCAGTACGTTCGGAAAGGCATCACGGAATGGATGAAAGGCTGGAAGCGAAACGGCTGGAAAACCGCAGCCAAGAAGCCGGTCAAGAATGAAGATCTCTGGCGGGCACTGGATGAAGAGGTTGCTCGCCACCGCATCAATTGGCACTGGGTAAAAGGTCATTCGGGGGACCCGGATAACGAGCTGGCCGATGAGCTGGCCAATCGTGGTGTCTCCGAACTGAGCGGTGCCTGAATACAACAACGCAGATTTTTTGTGAGTTTATGAGACAAATTGTACTGGATACCGAAACCACGGGTATTGATCCGTCCTCCGGCCATCGAATCATCGAGATCGGTTGTGTGGAGTTGATGGAGCGCAAGCTGACGGGCCGAACCTACCACGTCTATATCAATCCCGAGCGGGAAGTCGAAGCCGAAGCGATTTCTGTGCACGGCATCACCAATGAATTTCTGGCGGATAAGCCGAAGTTTGCGGAAATCGCCGACGAATTCTTTGCCTTTATCGACGGGGCTGAGCTGGTTATTCACAATGCAGCGTTCGACGTTGGCTTTATGGATGCCGAGTTCGCCCGCTTGAAGCCGGTGCGAAAAACCGGCGACCACTGTGGCGTTGTCGACTCACTGGCGATAGCAAGGAAGAAGCACCCGGGCCAGAAGAATAACCTCGACGCGCTTTGTAAGCGCTACGGTGTTGATAACAGCAATCGGGAACTTCACGGAGCCTTGCTCGACGCCGAGATTCTGGCCGATGTTTATCTGTTGTTAACCGGTGGTCAGACCGCGCTCTCTCTCGACAGCGGTTCCGAAGAGGGCGGAAGTGTAGGCGGAATACGGCGTCTTCCATCCGATCGAGCACCTCTGGCCGTTGTCAGTGCCAGCGAAGACGAGCGCCAGGCGCACGAGGAGTTTATGGGCATGATGGAAAAACAGGCCGGCGAGACTGTGTGGAGTAAACTGCATTAACCCAAATGAGAACCGGGGCGGAACTATACCAAATGTTACATTCCGCCTTTCTTGAGGTGCTTGAGTTTTATGATATAAGTAATGACCAGTTAGTCAGTTTTCAGTATAAAAGCAATGACTGAAAGCTTGGACATTACGCGATAACAACATGAGCTGCGTCAATGTATAAGGCCGGCAGTGGTTACCATGAGGTCGCGGTAGTCTCCGCTAATAATAACAGGAAGCGTTTATGGTTCAGTCGTCTTTAGCGACGAAATCCCAGTCGTTTGATCTGGTCAAAAGTGAAATAGAGCAGACCATCAAGCAGGCAGAATCCAGTTTGGAACGCTTCCAGGAGAACCGCGAAAGCGGGGAAGATCTCCAGAACTGCGTCGATTTTATCAATCAGCTGAGGGGGATTTTCGTTCTGGTGGAGCTGCGGGGCGGGGCTTTGCTTTGCCAGGAAGCCGTGTCCATGGCCAATGATGTTCCCGTTGGTGCAAACGACGACAAGAACATCCTCCTGACGACCCTGAACAGCGCTCTGTTTATTCTTCGCCGGTATGTGGAGTACTACCACCAGCAGCGGGCGGATCATCCTGAGCTGCTTTTGCCTGTGATCAACGACCTCCGTGAAGCCCGGCGGGAAAAACCCTATCCCGAATCCGTTTTCTTTGACGTAGACGTCAAAAACCAGCCTGATTTTTGCTCGGGCATGCCCATCGATCCGTTTAGCGGCAGCGAGTCAGAATACGAAATCATGGCCCGTCGCATGCGCCTTACGTTTCAGGTGGCACTGCTTGGCATACTGAAAGAACGTAACGAGGTTGTCAGCAAGAAGCTGATTGGCCGGTCGGCCCGCGGGTTTGCTCGCTTGTGTTCCGGTGCGCCCATGGGGCAGATGTGGTGTCTTGTGTCTGTGGTGGCCGATACCATGCTGGATCGGGCCATGGGGTTCAACAAGGCCCGCAAACGCATGCTCATGCGTATCGAAAAATACGCCCGTGAGGTGGTGTACGTAGGTAAGGTGGCAACCGCCAAGCAGGCTCCGGACTCGTTGATTCGGGACCTGATTTACCTGCTGTACCGCAGCGGGTCGGGTAATCCGGAAGTCACCCGTGTTTTGTCATCGTACCGTCTGGCGCCTGCCGATTTCACCGATTCCCTGTTGGAAAGCCATGCCCGTCGGTTGTACGGCCCGGGCAGTGATGTTCTCAAATCGCTCTCGGAGGCGCTTCAGGACGAGCTGAATCAGTTGAAGGACAAACTCGATATCATCGAGCGTGGTATCGAGCCTGATCTGGCGGAACTGTCGTCCATTGCCGAAGCGCTTGATCGCCTCGCCAACACGCTGGTCATGCTGGACCTGAACAAGTTGGCAGGTGTTGCCCGGGAGGAGGCCACCCGTCTGCGCAAATGGGAGGCAGACTCCAAGCTGCCGGAGGATGACGAACTCTATCGCCTGGCCAGTTCCGTACTGAGTATTGAGGACGCGGTCACACAGATCGTCAGTCGGGGCATCACCTCTGAAACTGATGCTCTGGCTGCAGCGAAGAAGAGCCAGGATGAATCGGTTTATCTGCGCGAAGCGCTGTTTGTTGTGGCTGATGAAGCACGAAGCGCGCTTACGCTGGCAAAGCGAGCGATTACCGCGTTTGTTGAATCTGATTACGACAAGCTTCACCTCGCCAACCTGCCGGGCACCTTGCATAGTATTTGGGGCGGCCTGCAGATGGTGGATGACCCGGCCGCAGCAAATGTTCTGCAACGGGTAGCTGGCTCGATCAAGGATCAACTGCTTGAAGGACGTGAAGCGCCTTCCTCCCAGGTTCTGGAAGCATTGGCCGATGCGCTGACGTCGATGGAATATTACATCGAAAGCATTGGTCAGCGTGAAGACAAGAATCAGGATCTCCTGAAGCTGGCTACCAGCTCGCTGGACGATGTAGGTCTCTAGAGTTTATGTCCCAGGAGTTTTCGACCATTCTGCTCGCCGCCGTGGGTGCGGTTCTGTTTGTTGGTGGCCTGCTGTTTTTCCTGCGACCGAGCTGGTTGCTGGGCTGGCTCAAGGGCATGGCCGTTTTCGGAATCATGGCCATAGGTGGCTACCTGCTGGTCATCGCGTTAAACCTCTACGACTATCAGTCCCTCTCCGGCATGCAGACCGTCGCCAGCGTTTCCACTCAGGAGCAGGGCGATCAGCGCTGGGGCGTAGCCTTCGAGTTGGTTGGGCAGGAACCGGTGGTGGCATCACTTCGGGGGGATCAGTGGCAAGTTGATGCCCGGATCATCCGCTTCACTGGCCCGCTGCGCTGGCTGGGTATCGGGCCGGCCTATCGTCTGGAGCGGCTGGGAGGGCGCTATACCTCGCTGGAGCAGGAGCGCAGCAATCCAAGGTCGGTGATTGGCCTGAACGATGCCGTATGGGTAGATCTCTGGGAACTGGATCGGCAGTTCGACTTACCCTTCGTGGAGGGGGTTTATGGTAACGCCACCTTCATGCCCATGAGAGATGGTGCGGTTTTCGATGTCCGGCTCTCCGGTTCCGGTCTGGTTGCGGTGCCGGCGAATGAAGAAGCGCACAAGGCGGTTCAGTACTGGTAATGCCCAGGCGACCTGAACAGATACAAAAAAGCCTGCGCATAGCGCAGGCTTTTTTCGTTAAGAGGGCAGCAATCAGCCCATCTTGAACAGCTCGCCCAGCTTGGTGGCCAGCATCATGTCGCCTTCAGCGCGCAGTTGGCCAGCCATGAATGCCTGCATGCCGTCGGTTTCGCCAGAGACGATGCCGTGCAGGGTTTCGGAGCTCATGATCAGGGTCACGGAAGGATCGTCGTGCTCGCCTTCCTGGACGTTGCAGGAGCCATCGTTGATCACAATGTGGTAGGTCTTGTCGTCTTCAACGTCGAACTGGAATACCAAGTCCAGGCCTTGCGCTGCGTCAGCGTTGAAGTTCTGTTCGAGTTGTTCGAATACCTGAGCTACAGACATTATCTTTCCCTTTTTAACTGGTTGTCTGGTGTTGGCGACGGCCTGGATGCCCCCTGGCAGGTGAGCCTGAACGGGCGCTTTTGCATAGCCGACCTCGCATTCGACTTTATGGTTAGTGTCTAGTGGTGTCAAGCTCGATCGAACGCTTGTTTAAATAATTTCGCTCACCTTATCAGCGTAAATTCGGTAAGTTACACTGTTACGCCCTGACTAGGTTACGGAGAAGCGCTTTGGAGTTTTTGACAGAGTACGGTTTATTCCTCGCCAAGGTTGTCACGTTTGTGGTGGCAGCTCTGGTGATTATCTCGGTGATTGTTTCCGCCGCCCATAAAGATCGGGACGATCACGGAGGAGATGGTGAGCTAAAAATCCGGAAGCTGAATGACAGCTATACCAAGTTGCGTGAGTCGATTCAGGCCCGACTGATGTCTGATGGTGAGCGAAAGGCAGCTGCCAAGGCGCGCAAAAAAGAAGAAAAGGCCAGAAAAAAAGCAGAGAAGGCAAAGGGCAAGCAGAGTGAACCGGTTAAAGAAGAGTCGGCCCGCGTGTTCGTGCTCGACTTTGACGGCGATATCAAGGCCAGTGACAACGACCAGTTGCGCCGCTCCATTACTGCGGTGTTGAGCATTGCCGATCCAGAGAAGGATGAAGTGGTTATCCGTCTCGAAAGCGGCGGCGGTCTGGTGCACGCCTATGGTCTGGCTGCGGCTCAGCTGGATCGCATCCGGGGAAAAGGCATTCGTTTGACCGCGTGTGTCGACAAAGTCGCAGCCAGCGGCGGATACATGATGGCCTGTGTCGCCGATCGTATCGTGGCGTCGCCCTTTGCCGTGCTGGGCTCCATCGGGGTGGTGGCACAGCTTCCGAATTTTCATCGACTTCTGAAGAAGAACGACGTCGACGTCGAGGTGCTGACAGCCGGTGAGCACAAGCGGACGCTGACCATGTTCGGAGAAAATACCGAAAAGGGACGCGAGAAATTCCTTGCCGATCTGGAAGACACCCACGTGTTGTTCAAGGAGTACGTGAGCGAGCGTCGGCCAGAGGTTGATATTGCCGAGGTGGCTAATGGCGATATCTGGTTTGGCAGTCGGGCCCTTGAGGTGAAGCTGATTGACGAGATCAAGACCTCCGACGAATATCTGATTGAAGCCTGCGACCGGGCCGACGTAGTCTCAGTATCTTATCAGCGTAAACGGTCACTGGCCGAGAAGCTGGGGCTCGCCACGAGTGCAGCCCTGGAGCATTCGGTCTGGCGGCTGCTGAGCGCGTTGCGGAAACAAAACATCCAATAGCCCATACAACGGAGAGGGGATTGTGACGATGAGTACTGACTACAAGGCTTGGCGGGTAGAAGAGCAAGGTGGCGATTACGTAGGCTCCGAGAAGACCCTGAATACAGGGGATCTGCCCGAGGGCGAAGTACTGATCCGGGTGTCTCATTCTTCCCTGAACTACAAGGATGCATTGTCGGCGTCCGGCAACAAGGGCGTGACTCGTAACTTTCCCCACACTCCAGGCATAGATGCGGCGGGCGAGGTGGTCGAGTCTTCCTCGGACTCAATCACTGCCGGCTCGCCCGTGATTGTCACCGGCTACGACCTGGGCATGAACACCGATGGTGGTTTTGGCGAATACATCCGGGTGCCGGCAGCTTGGTGCGTTCCAATGCCTGCAGGCTGGGATGCCCGCACCGCCATGATTTACGGCACAGCCGGTCTGACCGCTGGCCTGTGCGTGCAAAAGTTGCTGAAGATGGGGGCTGCGCCGGAGCAGGGCGCTGTGGCGGTGTCCGGCGCCAGTGGTGCAGTGGGTAGCGTCGCGGTGGAACTGCTTTCAGGGTTGGGATTTGACGTGGTAGCGATCAGTGGTAAAGCAGACCACGCAGAAGACCTGAAAGCGCTGGGAGCCAAAGACGTGGTGGGCCGGGACACTCTGATCCAGGAAAAGAAACCCCTGCTCAAGCCTGTTTTTGCCAATGCCGTGGATACCGTGGGCGGGACGCCTCTGGCGGAGATGCTCAAGCAGGTGAAGCCAGGAGGTTCGGTTTCCTGCTGCGGCCTGGTCGCCGGTCCTCAGCTTGAGACGACGGTGCTGCCGTTTATTCTTCGGGGCGTCAATCTGCTGGGTGTCGATTCGGTGGAAATACCGCTGGCGGATAAGGTATCGGTTTGGGAGAAGTTCGCGGGAGAGTGGGCCTGTTCGAAAACCGAGGCTTCGGCCCGGGATATTGGCCGGGCCGAACTTGATGGAGCGCTCAAGGCGTTCCTGAAGGGTGAATCCGCCGGTAAGATCGTGCTTGACCACAGCAAGTAAATCGGGAAAACAAGCATAAAAAAGCCTGTCAGTTGACAGGCTTTTTTTCGTTTCGCGTGCGCTGTTATCCGGCGCGACGTCGGAACAGTGGGGTATCGGTATCCGTTGCGGCCTGATAGCCCTGGCTGAAGAAACCCAGGCATCTGGCGGCTTTCTGGATATCCTTGTCCGGACGCAGGGCGTAGGCATCAAACCCGCAGCGCTTCATGAACTGCAGCTGGTCAAGCAGAACATCGCCAATGGCCCGGAGTTCGTTCTGATAGCCCATGCGCTCCCGAAGAAGCCGGCCAATGCTGTAGCCACGGCCATCGGTGAATTTTGGGAAGTTAACCGCTATGACGGTGAGTTCGTTGACCTTGTCTCCCAGGGTTTCGGGTTCCTGATGGCTGTCGAACCACACACCGATGTCCTCACGGCCCGCGTACCGCTCGTAGCCTGCCAGCCAGAGATCAACCGGAATGAGTGCTTTCTGGTTGGGAGGGTTGAGCGAGTCTCCGTCCTCGGGGCGCGAAACCACAACCCAGTCATCCTGTTTGATGCTGCCGTCCTGCAATACGATATCAGGCATAAACGCGCTCCTTGAACGGGTCAATTCCAATGCGACGATAGGTGTCCAGGAAAGTCTCTTCCTCGGTACGCTTGTCAACGTACACATTGATGATGGTGGAAATTACATCCGGCATGGCTTCCCTGGCGAAAGACGGACCAAGGATCTTGCCAATCGAGGCATCGTGGTGCGAGGAGCCGCCCAGGCTGATCTGATAGAACTCCTCGCCTTTCTTGTCCACGCCCAGCACACCGATATTGCCCACATGGTGATGACCACAGGCGTTCATGCAGCCAGAGATGTTGAGGTCGATGTTGCCCAGGTCGTAGAGATAATCCAGGTCATCGAACCGGCGCTGAATCGCTTCCGCAACCGGGATGGACTTGGCATTCGCCAGGGCGCAATAATCACCGCCCGGGCAGCAGATCACGTCAGTCAGTGTGTTCAGGTTGGCCGTGCCGAAGCCCATGGGAACAATGGCCTGCCAGAGTTCGAACAGGCGATCCTGCCGGACGTCAGCCAGCACGACGTTCTGCTGGTGGGTCACTCGAATCTCACCGAAGCTGTACTCGTCGGCCAGGTCAGCAATCTGTTCCATCTGACGATCGGTAACGTCCCCCGGAGGCGTGCCGGTTTCCTTGATGGTCAGGTTCACTATGGCGTAACCCGTTTTTTTGTGGGTATCCACGTTGTGGGTGAGCCACTGATCGAAGGCGCGGTTTTCGAATCGCTGCCTGGCAAGAAGATCTGACGCGTTCTCGAGGCTTTCGTAGTCCGGCTCGGTAAAATATCCCTTGATGCGGTCAATCGCTTCGCGAGTGAGCTTGGTGGGGGAGTCCTTGATGTGCGCCCATTCGGCCTCGACTTTTTCCGCGAAGCCTTCAGGTGTCAGGGCTTTGACCAGAATCTTGATCCGGGCCTTGAACTTGTTATCCCGACGACCATAGCGGTTGTAGACGCGCAGTACGGCTTCCATGTACGTCAGCAGATCCAGTTCTGGCAGGAACTCCCTGATCACCGGTGCGACCATCGGTGTGCGGCCAAGGCCGCCGCCCACATGAACCCGAAAGCCAAGCTCGCCTGATTCGTTACGAACAATCTGCAGACCGATATCGTGAACTTGAATGGCGGCCCGGTCGGTCTTTTCGGAGGCGTTTACGGCTACCTTGAACTTCCTCGGCAGGAAGGCAAACTCCGGGTGGAATGTGGACCATTGACGAATGATTTCGCAGTAGGGGCGCGGGTCGGTAATTTCGTCTTCCTGCACACCCGCGAACTGGTCGGTGGTGGTATTCCGGATGCAGTTGCCGCTGGTCTGGTTGGCGTGCATTTCGACTTCCGCCAGTTCGGCAAGAATGTCCGGTACATCTTCAAGGTTCGGCCAGTTCAGCTGAACATTCTGGCGCGTGGTGAAGTGGGCGTAGCCCTTGTCGTAGTCACGGCTGATTCGCGCAAGACGACGTACCTGGTTCGAGCGCATCATGCCATAGGGCACCGCGATACGGAGCATGGGCGCCAGGCGCTGAACGTAGAGACCATTCTGCAGGCGCAGTGGAAGGAACTCTTCCTCTGCCAACTCTCCTGCGAGGGCCCGGTCGGTCTGGTCTCGGAATTGGGCTACCCGTTCGGCGGCTATCTGCCGATCGTGCTCGTCGTATACGTACATAATGCGAGATCCTGCTCAAACTCATCAGTTGTATGCCCGGCTCGGGACCTCAAAGAGGGAGGATAAGGGCCGGGTCTTATAGCTTCATGGCAGGATATCACCGCGTATATATTTCTAAAATGATTATTTCCAAATATGTTTATCGATTCAGGTGATATAGAAAGGCGGAAACTGGACGAATCGCCATTTGCTGTCTTAACTAATCTTTGTAAGGGCTAAGTCCTTCAGTTTCTGACAAAAATAAGTGCAAAAGACGCAGATTAATAAGAGGGTTGTGCGATGAAAAAGACAGCGAGTTCAGACAGCCAGGTGGATGCGATTGCTTCGGTTCTTCTGGTGTTGTTGGTGGTGGCCTTCGCGGTGATGTGGGTATCCGGGCAGTAGTCTAACTGCCCGCAAGGACCATCTTGACAATCAGGATAAGCATAACGACGAAGCCAGCAGTAAACAGAATTCCGGCAATAATATAGGGCCAGGGGCTGCTACTGGCGAAATCCTCCTGCCGGCGCTTGTCCGACTGGACACCGAAGGCACCGGCCAGAATGCTCTGAATGATTTTCAGAACCCCGGGCGATTCCGGGGTTGGCTTCGTTTTGCTTTCTCCATCATTCCCACTGTTCATCCTGCATCCTTTAGTGGTGGGATGTCTGTATGACCCGCGGGGTCACTCCGCAGGGTCGTAGGACAGGCTCGGTGCCAGCCAGCGCTCTGCCTCGGCTTTGGTGATGCCCTTACGCTCAGCGTAGTCCTCAACCTGATCGGCGCCAATTTTCCCTACCGCGAAATACTTGGATTCCGGGTGAGCAAAGTACCACCCGGAGACAGCGGCTGCGGGGAACATGGCGAAGTGTTCGGTGAGCTCAATGCCCGCGGTTTCCGGTGCGTTGAGCAGATTAAACAGGGTCGCTTTCTCCGTATGGTCCGGGCAGGCCGGGTAACCGGGGGCAGGGCGAATGCCCTGGTAGCGTTCCTTGATCAGGGCGTCATTATCCAGGCTTTCTCCGCTGGCGTAGCCCCAGAATTCCTTCCGGACCCGCTCGTGCAGGCGCTCGGCAAATGCTTCTGCCAGGCGGTCGGCCAAGGCCTTCACCATAATGGCGCTGTAGTCATCGTGCTGTGCCTTGAATTCATCGGCGAACTCATCAGCACCAATCCCGGCGGTCACCGCAAAGCCACCCACGTAGTCACAGCATCCGGAGCCTTCAGGTGCGACGAAGTCTGATAGCGCCCGCATTGCCTGACCCGGGGCTTTCTCGTCCTGCTGGCGGAGGTGGTGCAGGGTGGTCAGCTCTCCGGTACGCGATTCGTCGCGATAGACCACAATGTCATCTCCGCGGCGGTTCGCTGGCCAGAATCCGATAACGGCCCGGGCCGTAATACGCTTTTCATCGATCATCTGGCGCAGAATACTCTGGGCGTCGTTGAACAGACTCCGTGCGGCCTCACCCCGTTTCGGATCTTCCAGTATGGCGGGGTATTTTCCGCTGATATCCCAGGAAATGAAAAATGGTGTCCAGTCGATGTATTCGACCAGTTCGTTGAGGTCATAGTCCTTGAACTCCCGGATCCCGGTGAATGCTGGCTTCGGCGGCTCGTAGTCATCCATCGAGATTTCAGGAGCCCGATCGCGGGCCTCTTTCAGACTCACCAATTTGGTGCGGTCGCCCCGGGACTTCCGGCGTTCCCGGATCTGGTCGTATTCCTTACGGGTAGCGGTGACCATTGGGTCTTTGGCCGTCTCGCTCAGCAATTGGGAGGCGACATTCACGCAGCGGGAGGCGTCCGATACGTACAGGCTGATATCGTTCTGGTATTCCGGCTCGATTTTGACGGCGGTGTGGGCCTTGGACGTGGTGGCGCCACCAATCATCAACGGGATATTGAAATCCAGTCGCTGCATTTCCTTGGCCACGTGGACCATTTCATCAAGCGACGGGGTAATCAGCCCGCTCAGACCGATAATGTCCACGTTTTCTTTTCGGGCAACCTCCAGGATCTTCTCGCAGGGCACCATCACCCCGAGATCAATCACTTCGTAGTTGTTGCACTGGAGAACCACTCCAACGATGTTCTTGCCGATGTCGTGAACGTCGCCTTTTACCGTGGCCATCAGGATCTTGCCCTTGGCTTTCTGGTCGGCGGTTTTCTCGGCCTCGATAAAGGGAATCAGGTGTGCCACCGCCTGCTTCATTACCCGGGCGCTTTTCACCACCTGGGGAAGGAACATCTTGCCGTCGCCGAACAGGTCGCCCACCACGTTCATACCGTCCATCAGCGGGCCTTCAATCACCTCAATTGGATGGTCGGCGTTCTGGCGACAGGTCTCGGTGTCGTCAACAATGTACGTGGTGATGCCCTTGACCAGAGCGTGTTCCAGGCGCTTTTCGACTGGCCATTCTCGCCAGGCAAGATCTTCTTCCTGGGTTTTGCCGCTTTGCCCCTTGAAGCGCTCGGCGATTTCCAGCAGGCGATCGGTACCATCGTCCCGACGGTTCAGCACCACATCCTCGACCCGCTCCTTCAGTTCGGGGTCAATCTCGTCGTAAATCACCAGCTGGCCCGGGTTCACGATCCCCATGTTCATGCCGGCCTTGATGGCGTGGTAGAGGAATACCGAGTGGATGGCCTCGCGCACCACATCATTTCCCCGGAAGGAGAAGGAGACGTTACTGACACCGCCGGAAATAGAGGCGTGGGGCAGGTTTTCCTTGATCCAGCGGGTTGCCTCAATGAAATCGACGGCGTAGTTGTTGTGTTCCTCGATGCCTGTGGCAATGGCGAAGATGTTGGGGTCGAAGATGATATCGGCCGGGTTGAAGCCGATACCAGTCAGCACATCGTAGGAACGCTTGCAGATTTCGGTCTTGCGTTCGTAGGTGTCGGCCTGACCCTGTTCGTCGAATGCCATGACGACCACGGCCGCACCGTACTTCATGCAATCCCGGGCGCGCTTGATGAACTCTTCTTCGCCTTCCTTCAGGCTGATCGAGTTCACCACGGCCTTACCCTGGATGCAGCGGAGGCCCGCTTCGATAACGTCCCATTTGGATGAGTCGACCATGATGGGAACGCGGGAAATGTCTGGCTCAGAAGCGACCAGCTTGAGATAGGTCTCCATGACGTCCCTGGACTCCAGCATGCCTTCGTCCATGTTGATGTCGATGATCTGGGCGCCATTCTCGACCTGGTCCCGGGCCACGCTCAGGGCCTCTTCGTATTGTTCTTCCTTGATCAGGCGCAGGAAACGCCGGGAGCCAGTAACGTTGGTGCGCTCACCCACGTTGATGAACAGGGTGTTTTCGTCGCCGGTAAACGGCTCGAGACCGGACAAGCGGAGGGCCGGCTTGATATCCGGAATCTTTCTGGGCGGGTATTTCGCCACTGCCTTTGCCACAGCGGCAATGTGATCGGGGCGCGAGCCACAGCAACCACCAATAATGTTCAGGAAGCCGTCGCGGGCGAAATCTTCGATGATTTCCGCCATCTCCTCGGGAGTCTGGTCGTATTCACCAAATTCATTGGGGAGTCCTGCGTTGGGGTGCGCGCTGACGTAGGTTGTCGCTTTGGTGGCGAGTTCTTCGACGTAAGGGCGCAGCGCATCGGCGCCCAGGGCGCAATTGAGTCCTACGGACAGTGGCTTGGCGTGGGTGACGGAGTTCCAGAAAGCCTCGGTGGTCTGGCCCGACAGGGTACGGCCAGAGGCATCGGTGATGGTGCCCGAAATCATGATCGGCAGCTCAATGCCACTGTCTTCGAAATACTGCTGTGTCGCGTAAATCGCGGCCTTGGCGTTCAGTGTGTCGAAAATGGTTTCAAACAGGATCAGGTCACAGCCGCCCTCGACCAAACCCTCGACTGCCTCATAATAGTTGTCGACCAGGGTCTGAAAATCGATGTTTCGGAAACCCGGGTTGTTCACGTCAGGCGAGATAGAGGCGGTCCGGGAGGTTGGGCCAACGGCACCGGCTACGAAGCGCGGCTTGTCAGGGGTCTGGCTGGTGAACTCATCGGCGATCTCCCTGGCCAGCTTGGCGGCAGCGACGTTCAGCTCGCGGGCAATGGATTCAAGACCATAATCCGCCTGGGACAGGCGTGTAGAGTTAAAGGTATTGGTCTCAATGATATCCGCGCCTGCCTCCAGGTATTCTGCATGGATTTCCTTGAGGAGTTCCTGCTGGGTCAGGTTCAGCAGGTCGTTATTGCCTTTAACCTCGCGGTCGTAATCTGCAAACCGATCGCCGCGGAACGCCTGCTCGTCCAGTTTGCGGCTCTGGATCATCGTGCCCATACCACCATCGAGAACGACAATGCGTTCTTTCAATGCGTTCTTAAGCTGCTCGAGGCGGGTTTTGCGATCGGTCATAGGTGTACTTCCGAGAGTCTGTTGTTGCGTCGTATTGTCAGTAATGGCGCGGAATCATAGCAAAAATGCGCGGGGCCGTCGTAGAGCCGCCACGCTTTTTATCGTATTGCCCGGTTGAATTTCAGGTTGCTCAACTATACGTAGAAATGAGTACCCTTTAAAAGACCGAGTATTTTACTTGGTCTTTCATGTTCCGAGTGAGTCCCTTAGAATATCCGGAAACATTCAGACAGGTTCTTAAAATGGCATTGGTAACTGTGACAGATCCCGCCCGGGATTATCTCGCACAACTGATCGACAAGCAGGACGTAGAGGGCATGGGCGTTCGCATGTTCGTCACCCAGCCCGGCACAAAAAACGCCGAAACCTGCCTGGCTTATTGCCCGCCCAATGAAATTGTGCCGACGGACGAACAGTTGGATCTGGGCAAGTTCACACTGTATCTCGACCACAGCTCGGTACCTTTCCTGGAAGAGGCGTTCGTCGATTACTCCAAGGATCAGATGGGTGGTCAGCTGACCATCAAGGCGCCGAACGCAAAAGTACCGAACGTGTCTGACGATGCGCCGTTGCCTGATCGGGTGAACTATATCCTGGCATCCGAGATCAACCCGAATCTGGCGGCACACGGTGGCGAGGTTTCACTGGTGGAAATCGTAGATGAATCCGTGGCAGTTCTTCGGTTTGGAGGCGGTTGTCAGGGGTGCTCCGCAGTGAGTCTGACACTCAAGCAGGGGGTGGAAACGACTCTGAAAGAGCGGATCCCTGAAATTACCGGTGTCCGCGACATCACGGACCATACCAATACCGAGAACGCTTACTACCAGTAAGCAGTAAGGTGTTGCTCCTGTAAAAAGGGCGCCAGTCGCAGTCAGCGGGTGGCGCTTTTTTGTACCTGCCTGCCGCAGTACCGCTGTTCGGCTGGCTGCACGGCCAATGATGCTCCTGGGCCTTTACGCCATTATCTCCGTATGGGCCGAGTGGTTTCGCCATCGGCAATGTCTGGTGGTCTCCTCTAATATCTCTGGCAAGTTATTTTCACTCCGGGGTTTCATTTGTTCGACGTTACACTTTTTATGCTGCCCTTAACGGCGGGCCTGGTCGGTTGGGTGACCAATTGGCTGGCTATTCAGATGTCGTTTTATCCTGTTCGGTTTATCGGGCTGGGTGCCATCGGGTGGCAGGGTGTTATTCCCCGGAAGTCGGAGAAAATGGCGCATATATGCGTGGATCGCACCATGCAGCAGTTTGGCGATCTAAACGCCGTCTACGAAAAGCTGGAACCCGAGCGAATTGTTGAGCGGATCATTTCCCAGGTGACGCCGCGTCTGGATGAATACATCGACGAAGTCATGTATGAGATTCAGCCTGTGCTCTGGGACAATCTGCCCATGTTCGTGAAGCGTCGGATTTACCAGTGGGCGAGGGAGCAGCTGCCAAACCGGATTGAGGAGCTGGTCGAGGATTTCGGTGATGATCTCGACGATCTGGTCGATCTTAAGGCGCTTCTGAGCCGGGAGCTTCAAAATCATCCTGACTTGATGAATCGAATCTTTCAGCAGGCCGGTTCGGTGGAGTTGCGCTCCGTGGTTAACTGCGGCGCCATCATCGGTGGTGTGCTGGGGGCTGCGCTGGTTCCCCTCTGGATTCGATTCCCGGAACCCTGGATGTTGCCTGTTGGCGGGTTCTTCATAGGATTCATTACCAACTGGCTTGCGATCAACTTTATTTTTGCGCCGGTTCGGCCTCGCCGTATTCTGTTCTGGAAATTTCAGGGGCTTTTCCTCCGTCGCCAGCCCGAAATTTCCGAAGTCTGGGCACGGCTTGTTGCTGAGGAGTTGATTACCGTTGAGAAGGTGGCTGACGCCATGCTCAATGGGCGTTACGGTCACCGAACCCGCGCCATTATCCAGAAGCATTTACGTCCGTTGCTCGATGACTCCGTTATCATGAAACTAACGGCGCAAGTGAGCGTGGGGATGGCGGGCTACACCGAACTGAAAAAAGTCATGAACCAGAAAGCGGTTGTGGCGACCAGGGACGTATTCAGTGACCCGGAATTCAATCGGGAGCGCGCCCCCGTGGTTGCTGAGGTCTTGTCGAGTCAGTTGAAGGCTCTGGGGCCAACGGAATTTCAGGACATATTGCGGCCAGCGTTTCGCGAAGAAGAATTGTTGCTGATGCTGATCGGGGGAATTTTCGGTGCGGCGGCCGGTGCGGCCCAGTTTGTTTCGCTCACGTACCTTGCTTTATAGCACCTTGATCACAGGGAGATCGTTATGACGGACTGGACACTGATTGCGTTGGTGGCAGTAATAACCGGATTAACCGTGACGCTGGTGCTGCTGGTCGTCTGGTTTTTTGTGGTTCGCCCGCATCTGGACCGCAAGGTTCAGGAACTGATTGATGCCTCCCGGGAGGTCGAGCCCAAAGTCTCACAGGGTGTTAAGCGAGGTGTGCGTGAAGCCTTTCGAGAGCTGCCAGAAACGGCGTTGGACGGAAGCCTGAAGGAATCCACCCGGCAGTTTCTGAAATTTGGTTCGGGGCTGTTTGAGAACGGACTTAGCAGCTTTATTGGTAATGCGGACGATCTTGAACGTCGCAGCCAGGATTCCTCTCGCGCCAGAGACAAGGACTAAAGGCAGTTGGTCGGCCGCGGCAGGCCGGCAATCCGACACGCGGTCTTTGCCGGTGTGCCCGGGAAAAGCTGCATCAGGTAGATGCTGTTACCCTTATCTTGTCCAAACGCCTCCCTGACGGCTTTTACGAAGAGTCGGTTAGAGGGCGGTGCTATCTCGTGTTTTCCGTAAAATTCCCGCAAGAACTCAATGATTTCCCAGTGCTTTTCAGACAGTTTAATGCCGTCCTCAGAGGCAATTACCTGAGCCACGGCCTGGGTCCACTCATTGGCAGACTCCAGGAACCCCTCGTTATTTCGTCGCGGAAGTGCCTGCTCGTTCATTTTCCGATTACCAGCTGATAACCCGTTTTGCCTGAACCGTAAGATCTACCAGTTCAGGGTAGTCCACCGACGTCGCGCCATTTGCCTCTGCTACAAGGCCGCGAGCCTGCAGATCTGCTTTAGTAGCGAAAACCTTGGGGAGAGCTGCTTTGCTCGTGCTCCACAGGGCAGTGACGCCATTTTCAGTCAGAACCAATGCATCGTCTGGCCCCATCATGGCCAAACACTCATTGAAGCGGGGGTGTTCCGGAGTCTTGTTCAGGATGTGTAAGGTGTGAATCTGGCTCATAGGAAGCTTCATGCTGAGACTCAGTTGGAAAAAATAACGTTGGTGTAGCTGGCTAACAAGCCAGAGCTGCCCCGAGCCATATTTGCACCGTCAATAAGTTCATCTGGTGACAGCCCATAGCGCTGGCAGGATGCCTCATCGGCCAGCAGCTGCTCAATCCCGAAAACAGGAGCGGCAGACAGATTCCTCTCAACCGATTTCTGCTCAATGGCGTCCGGCGTCTGCCCCTTGCGCAGCCAGTTCACGCCGGCACCGGTAAACAGGAGGCTTACTGGCTGATCAAAGGTTGCCAGTGAGAAGGCCATATCCAGTGCCTCGCGGCCTGCCCAGAGTCCGTAGGGAGCTTGGTCTATCACGATGAGCGTCGTCATGACTCAGTGTCCGCCGTGGAAATACAGGGTTTTGGATGACTTGATATTACCTTCAACCCATTCGCCAAGTCCTGCGATCTCAAAGGGGGCAAGCAGGTTGCTTGAGGTCAGCTCATGTCGTTTCTGTTCGTTCTCGTCCACCAGGCCACGACGAAGTGCAGAAGCAACACAGGCGACCCCGGGTACCCGGTTGGCACTCAGGAACGAGGCCCAGGCATTCGGCCAATGGGTTTCGTCCGACGGTGGGGTCGTTAACGAGGACGCAAGGTGAACGCCATCACCGTACAGGAAGATCCGGTCAATGGTGTGGCCTTTGGCAATCGCTGCACGGGCAAAGGCCAGCGCAGTCTGCGGTGCCTGAGTGGTGTATGGGGCGCCGGTAATCACCAGGGTGAAGGAGTTGTGTGTGTTTTCGCTCATAGGGAGTGTTTTATATCAAACCGGTCAAAAAGCAAAAACCCCGGCCGGAGCCGGGGCTTTTTCGGTCGGTTGCCAACGACGTCTTACTCGTCGTTAAAGGCGCCGATCAGGTGCAGAAGGCTGGTGAACAGGTTGTAAATGTTCAGGTACAGCGCTGTGGTTGCCATGACGTAGTTTGTCTCGCCACCGTTTACGATGCGGCTGGTGTCAAACAGGATCAGGCCAGACATCAGGAGAACGATCGCTGCACTCAGCGCCAGGCTGAAGGCGCTGACTTCGACGCCAAACATGGAGGCCACGAACATGCCCAGCATGCCGAAGATCACGACCATCAGGCCGGCAAACAGGAAGCCGCCCATGAAGCTGAAGTCTTTCTTGGTGGTCAGCACATAAGCGGACAGTGAGAAAAACACCAGCGCGGTGCCACCCAGGGCCTGCATCACAATGCTACCGCCGTTGGACAGAGACAGGTAGTAGTTCAGGATAGGACCGAGGGACAGGCCGAGAAGGCCGGTAAAAGCGAAAACAACGGCGATACCCTTGGAGCTGTTGGCGGTGCGTGGCAGCACCAACCAGATCAAAGCCAAGGCACCCAGGCTGCACAGCAGGCTCGCGCCGCGGCCCAAACCAACAGCCATGGAAACGCCAGCCATTACTGCGCTGAAGGCCAGTGTCATGGCAAGCAGTGTGTAGGTGTTGCGCAGCACTTTGGTAGTGTCGGCGCTGATACCGGTCGACGTTTGTGTGTGGGGCGCTGCGTAAGTGCCCTGCTGACTGTTGATGTGTCTGTTCTCCATTCTCATCTCCACTGAGTGATGATTCTAAGTTCTATGTACACATAATAATGCCGTACACGTAACTTTCAATCATTTACGACCGTAAACCGGTAGATGGATTCCATTAAATGCCGGTAATGCTCGAAAATGTCCTCGACGGATTTTCGGGGCGTTGACAGCACAGGCAAATCCGGTATCATGCACACCGCTGTCGCACGGCAGCAATGGAAAAACGGTGGGCTGGCAGAGTGGCTGAATGCAGCGGTCTTGAAAACCGCCGAAGGTTAATAGCCTTCCCGGGGTTCGAATCCCTGGCCCACCGCCATTTTTCCCTCAGTACTGACTCCTCACGCATATCCTCAAGTCCTCTGGATCCCCCATAGCTTGGTTTAAATCGGTCTTATGCCGCTGTATAAGATGATTTGGGAAAGACGCGCCAACTTCATTGGTATTCCGGAATCACTGATACAATCATCGCAGTGACTGACGCCATATCATCTCTTTTTCCGGGAGGCTGCGCTAATTAAAGGAGCGAGGGAAAGTATGACCGAAAGCAAAAAAATCTCTGCGAGTTGTGATTGTGGTCAACTGGTACTGGATATAACAACACCGGTCGTGACTCAGGTGGTTTGTCATTGCTCTGATTGCAGGGGTGTGACTGGGTTGCCTTACGTAGATATCGCTTTCTTTGAGCCCGACGGATGTAAAGCTCTAGGAGAAAGTCGTCCGACGACGATGAAGGGTGGTTCGGGAATTGAGAAAACCTATTTTGCCTGTCCGGAATGTGGGGCTGCCGTCTGCGCTACGGTCGGTGCCCTCAAGGGTGCTTGTGTCGTCATAGCGAGCCGGCTCTCTTCTCCTTTGGATGGGTCGAGTACTCATATTTGGACCAGTGAAAAAGTTTCTAATGTAGAGATTCCTTCAACGGCCGTTACGTCTCTCAAGGGGCCTCCTGAGCCAGTGCGTAGCATTCTTGTTTCGAATTTTCTGGATACGAGCCGTTAATATCGCTCGTTGGTTAATCGATGATGACATCAAGATACCTGGTGTGCCCGCTACTGATGGCATAGGTAATGGGATGCTTCTCGAAAAGTAGGGGCATTGCGATTATTTGTGTGGGGCAGATAATTTTCTTTTTCCTCTCAGCATTGAATTATCCCGTATCCGTTCCTAATTAATAGGTCAAATCAGCTCGAATTCGCCTGAGCGTTTGAGGAGAAGGTTATGGTATCCAGAAAAAAAGTCCCTGCTGACCGTGAGACTGACCGGAAATTTTCGGTGTCGGCCAACCGCTCAAGCGCCAAGCATCGTGTGCGTTATGTCGAAACAGGGGGTGCTGGTGTTGATCTGGAGGAATGCACTTTCTGCGAAGTTAAGCCGGTTACCCGGTCGGAATCCCCGAACGCAGATGAGGATTGAAGGATTTTCTTCCGGTTAACTCCAGACCAAATCTCCTTGTGAGGTCCAGCGAGACCGCCTGAATCGTTCCTCAAACAACACTCGTGCCGACTGAGCCTCAGAGATATCTATCCATCGAAACCCAATGGATTGACCTGGCCTGGCCTGAGCTAGTCGGTAGCAATCCACAGCGCAGAGGCTTCCCAATTTGGGGTAGCCACCGATGGTTTGCCGGTCCTGCAGCAGAATCACCGGATTACCATCCCCCGGCACCTGGACGGCACCAAACGCAATACCCTCGGACACGATCCCCTCTGGTGGCGTCCCCAGTGTGCCATTTTCCAGCCGGTAACCCATGCGGTCGGATTGGGAGCTGAGTTGATAGGTCGATGTGACAAAGCGTGCACGGTCAGTGCTAGAAAACCGCTCAAACTGGTAGCCGGGTACAACTCCCATTGTCAGGGGCGCGTCGTAGGCGGGTATCAGCTCTTCCGGAAAGTATCGGGCCAGTGTCGGCTGTTGCGAGACTCCGACCAATGAATCGCCTTCTTCGAGCGCGCTGAGCCCTGCAATCTGTTCCCGGACCACGACCGATTGACTATCAAATTTATGTGCACTGCGAAGGCCTCCTTTCACGGCGAGATACGTATGGCGCCCGGTGCCTGGCGTAGAAAAGCTGAGGCGGTCCCCGGCACGCAGTGCATAGCTTTGCCAAGCCGGCGCAGACACGCCGTTGATGGTGGCCTGACAGTCGGCACCAGCAATCGCTATTGAGACATTTGCCAGTGCTTCCATGCTAAGCCCCCCGAGCGTCATTTCAAGGCAGGCATCATTGAGGTCGTTATCCAGCAATTTATTGCACGACAGGAAAGCAAAGCGATCAGCGGCGCCGCCCTGGGCCAAACCGTGCCGCTGGTAATGCTGGCGGCCACTGTCCTGAATGGTGGTCCGTGGGCCCGGCTGCAAGACTCGAAAAAGTTTCACAGTTCGCCTCCCAGAGCCAGGTATTCCACACGTGATACGGAGTGGAACGTCACCCGGTCACCAACCTTCAGAAGCGAGAGCGTTTCCGGGTCAAACATTCTGGTTGGGCTTCGGCCTATCAGGTTCCAGCCACCGGGTGACACCGCGGGGTAGATTGCGGTCTGCTGGTTGGCAATCCCGACGCTGCCGGAAGGAACACGGCTTCTGGGTGTTTCCAGTCGTGGGGTGGCAATTTGCTCGTCAACCGAACCGAGGAACCCAAATCCCGGCATAAAGCCAAGGGCATAGACCTGATAGGTGGTGCCACAATGTCGGTCGATAACCTCCTGCACACGGAGGTTATGCATGTCTGCAATGCGCTGAAGGTCCGGGCCCGATTCATCACTGTAATAGACGGGAATGTCATGGGTTTTCGGGGCGTGGGGCGCCGGTGAATCGTCGGATGTGAATGGCGTTGTTGCGCGGACCAGTTTCGAGAGCGTTGATTCCGCCCGTCGAAAATCGACCTGCAGAGGATCGTAAACCACGAGGATGGTGGTATAGGAGGGGATGATGTCTACCAGCCAGGGGGTGCAGGTTGCCTCAATGATTGAGCAGACTTGCGCAATGCGTGGTGTCAGGGTCGGGTCAATATGATCGCCCAGAGTGATCAGGATGCTGTCGTCTGACACGCTCTGGATCATGGACGAGACTTCGCCAGTGCCTCCCGGATTGCCACAATGGCCTGCAGGGCGGCTTCGTTGTCCCCGTGGACACACAGACTGTCCGCTGGCAGATCCAGCCATTGCCCCGTGTGGCTGGATACACCTTGCTCATGGGCGAATGACGTCGCCTGAGCCACGATGGTTTCCGGGTCGGTGTGGACGGCACCGGGCTGAGATCGGGGGACCAGCTGGCCTTCGTCGGTGTAAGCCCGATCGGCAAAGGCTTCAAGAAGGACGGGCACGCCCATGGACTCGATGATGGAGCGTTGTTCCCGATGCCGGCGGGTGGCCGGGATCATCAGGGGCAGATCCGACCGATAACTGGCTAAGGCCCGGGCGACGGTGCGCAGCAGGTCATCATCCTGCATCATGTCGTTATTGAGGGCGCCATGGGGCTTTACATACTGGATTTCAGCGCCTTCAGCGCGACACATGCCGTCCAGTGCGCCAAGCTGGTAGAGCAGCAGGGCGTGTATCTCTTCGGGGGAGTGGGATATGGACCGGCGGCCAAAACCGGCAATGTCGTGGTAGGACGGATGGGCTCCAATTTCCACACCGTGTTTCAGGGCCAGGGCCACGGTTTTACGCATCACCACGGGGTCGGCTGCGTGGAAACCGCAGGCGACATTGGCCATATCGATCAAGGGCATGACGGCTTCATCCTGGCCCATGGTCCAGGCACCGTAACTTTCCCCCAGATCGCAATTCAGTTTCATGGTCATACCGTCCTGCCAGGATAGGTGGCTTCCCGGCGTTCATCCGCGCGCTGCTGGCGGGCATCCAGTGTCTCAGCCTGATTGTTAGGCAGCGTCCAGCCCTGAAGGTTCTCGTCGATCAGCTTCACGAGAGCTTCAATGTGACCCGGCGTCGCGTTAAGCGCAGAGATATAGCTGAAGGCCTGGCCACCCGCCTCCATGAAGTACTCACGGTTCTCTTCGTTGATTTCTTCGATGGTCTCAAGGCAGTCCGCAGAGAATCCGGGGCAGAATACATCGATTGACTTGACGCCTTGACCAGGCAGAGCTTTGAGCGTGTGGTCCGTATAGGGTTTCAGCCACTCTTCCCGTCCGAAGCGGGACTGGAAGGTCGTCAGATAATCATCGCCCGAGAGACCAAGGCGTTCGGCCAGAAGTCGCGACGTTTTGTGGCATTCGCAGTGATAGGGGTCGCCTTTCTGCAAATACTTCAGGGGAACGCCGTGATAGGACAGAATCAGCTTGTCGTTACGGCCATGATTCGCCCAGTGCGCTTCAATATGACGGGCCATGGCTTCGATGTAGGGCGGGTAGTCCGGGTAGTGGCTCACGAAACGGAAATCAGGAAGCCAGCGCCGCCCCATGAAATCCTTGGCGATGGCGTCAAACGTCGACGCTGACGTTGAGGCTGAGTACTGAGGGTAAAGAGGCACAACCAGCAGCTTGCGCACGCCTTGCTCCTGCATTTCATCCAGAACCCGTGAAATAGAGGGGTTGCCATAGCGCATGGCGAAGCCAACCACGATGTTGTGCCCGTATTTTTCCCTCAGGCTGTCACGGATGAACTCCGCTTGCTTGGCCGTGTGGATCAGGAGCGGGGACCCCTCAGGCTGCCAGACGCCGGCATAGGCCTTGGCGCTGCGGCGGGGACGAATTCTGAGGATGATGCCGTGAAGAATCAGCCACCAGATCGGACGTGGTATTTCAACCACGCGGGGGTCCGAGAGAAATTCAGCAAGGTATCGACGCAGGGCAGAGGGGGTTGGTGCATCCGGTGTTCCAAGATTGGTGACAAGCACACCGAGTTTGTCCGGCTGCCGGTGGCTGAAACTCTCTGAACCTTTGAAGCGCATAAATCATCCTGAAGCTGGTGAATGAGGTCCGTTTTCAGTCCCGGTGCTGCGCCTGCTGAGCGAGCCGTGGTGCCAGTGGGGTAATGTCGTAACCGGCGTTTCGCGCTTTGGTGAAGATCTCTTCTGCACCGGAATCTCTGGCTGCGCTCAATGCCCACAATACGGTGCAACGGGTTCCTGATCGGCAGAAAGCCAGTACGGGCTTCTCTGCGTCACGGATCATGGGCGCAAACTGATCCACATCGTGATCGGTAATGTTGCCGGATTCGACGGGCATGTAGACCCAGTTCAGCCCCTGCTGCCGGGCAGCGGCTTCGATGTCGCTCATCAGGGGTTGGCCGAACTCCTCCTGGTCGGGGCGATTGGCTACCAGGGTCTGATAGCCAAGACGAGCGATTTCCGCAACGTCTTCGACAGATATCTGGGGCGCTACTGAAATAGTGTCATCGATCTTTCTGATATCCATTAGCTTTTGCCTTAAAAAACGAAAAATGGATGGTCGCCATCATCTCACATGCCTGGACCGGCTGTAAGGTGGCTGGCGACGTCCTGGCGGGATTCAGGCCGCCTTTTTTCTGCGCTCGAGGAGGTCGAACAGGATCATGCCGCCAATCATTGAGGCAACGAAAACCGCAGCTTTGCCTTCGCCTGCCCCCAGGGCGACGAGACCGGGGCCAGGGCAGAAACCGGCGATGCCCCAGCCAATACCGAACACCAGGCTGCCAAACACCAGGCGCTTGTCGATCTGGTTGGACTGAGGAATGTTCATTTTAAGCCCCAGAAACGACAGGGTGCGTCGGCGTGCAACCGAAAAAGCCACAAGCCCGACGATGATGGCGCCGCCCATCACGAAGGCCAGTGACGGATCCCAGAGACCGGCGAGATCCAGAAAACCAAGTACTTTTTCGGGGTTGGCCATGCCGGAAACAATCAGGCCGATGCCGAATACCAGCCCGGCAATTAATGCTGCAAGGGTTTGTTTCATGGACTCAGACTCCCAGAATGTGGCGGATGACGAACACGGTGACAAACCCTGCCGCCATGAAGGAAAGCGTGGCGACGAGGGAACGAACCGACAGTCGGGACAATCCGCAGACACCGTGCCCGCTCGTACACCCGGACCCGTAACGGGTGCCCAGGCCAACCAGAAGGCCGGCAACAATGAGCGCGGGATAGCCGGCGTTAATCTCAATCGGTGGCAAGGCACCAAAGGCCAGCCACAGCAGGGGAGCTGCGATCAGGCCGCCGACGAACGCAATGCGCCATGATGCGCCTCCCTGAGAGGGAGTGAGCAAACCGCCCAATATGCCGCTTATGCCGGCAATCCGGCCGTTGAACAGAAGGAAGATGGCTGCCGCAACCCCGATGAGTATGCCGCCACTGAGCGCGGCCCATGGGGTGAAATCACTCCAGGCTATGGTCATTGTTGATGACTCCGATTTAGTAACCGAAAAGATTGAATGGACAAATAGTTGGGGCGATCTTACCAAAAAAAAAGGGTCATCGCGGGTGTGCGTGAAGTGTCCAGCAGCGTAGGGGCTTAATATCTTGGGGGGGGCTGATCGGATGCATTGGTCCGGTTCTTGTGTCGCTTTTGCAGCTTGCGGGCTCCAATCCAGAAAACCAGAAAAATACCGATAGCCACCCACATAAGCGTTGCGTTCTGGCTTTTCACGGCACCAGAAAACATGACGTACGGCACGGCCTGGAGCATCTGCAGTGGCCAGTTGATGAGCATGTAGGTCCGCAGAGGCAATGTACCGCTGGCGAGAAGAACGTTTTTCACCATGTATGGCAGAACCGGCACAGCAACAAGCGCGACCGCCCAGTTAACCTGCGATGATTTGCCTAACCTGGGCGTGTTATAGCCGCGCTGGTCCAGAAAGCGCTTTACGACGGGCTTGATGTACGAATGCATGGCGGCATAGCAGATTAGCATCTGGCCGAACATGGCCGCGCCAATGACCGCCATTCCCCAGGTGAAGCCGAATTTAACCCCGGCCATGATGCAGAACATGCTAAGGGGCACGCCCAGAAGCGGCAGAAAGATCAGCGCGACCAGATACCACTCCGTGGCGGCATTCGGCTTCAGCAAAAAGTCTTTGAGCTGGACAAGAACCTGCCCGATATCGGTTGCAAAGGTGAGCACCATCGCGATCACCACCATGGCAGCCAGGGTTAGCCCCAGCCAGAGAGTCGCCTGGCGTCGTTTTCTGCGGTTCGCGTTCATCAGGAAGCGCCCAGATCTTCGGTCAGGGTCTGTCCGACGGCGGTCAGTTTCTGTTGCAGTAACTGCCATTCCGCCTGCAGTTTCGCCGTGAGGTTATCCAGCACTGGGAATTCCTCGTTTCGGCTCAGCTCCGGTTCAAACCAGTCCAGTGTCTGGCGGTACCACCGAAGCAGTCTCTCGGCGCTGTACTGATCGGAAAAGCGTTTCGCCGTATCAAGTGCTGCTTTCCGCTTTTCCTGTCGTTTGTCCGGGGCATTGAGCAGGCTCTGACATTCGTCTGCAAACGCGTCGGCGGGTGTATTGTCCGGCAGCAACCGGCCATTGTCGTTGTCAACAACATCATCAACTCCAGGAGCTGATAGGGCGACCACCGGTGTACCTGCCGCCATGGCTTCAGTGACCACCATTCCCTGAGTTTCCGACTGTGAGGAAAACACAAAAAGATCCATGGCGGCGTAAGCGTCAACCAGATCCTGACCGCTGAGTTGTCCGAGCCAGACGATTTGTTCCGCAACCCCCGCTTCTTCAGCAGCGGCGCGCATATCGCGTTCGCTGGGGCCGGAACCGGCAATAATCCAGTGCACAGCAGGGTCCTGTCGCAGTACGCTGATGGCGGCATCGCAGAGATAATCCAGATTCTTTTCCTTTGCCAGGCGACCGACATGGCCGATGATCCTGCTATCAGCGTTCAGCCCAAGGCGATGACGGGCCTGCGCCTGATCGACCTGGTTGAAGCGCTCCATGACGACACCGGTCGGAATCACCTCCACAGCGGTTTCGACGCCGCGTTTGCGGATCAGTGTCCGAATGCTGGTACTCGGTGCCACAACCGCATCACAGAGGTTGGCGTATTCGGTGGCAAGCTCCGCCGCAAATTGAGGCATCAGTGCAGACTGCTCACTGACGTAATGGGTGTATTGTTCGTAACGGGTGTGGTGAGTGAACACCAGAGGCACCTGATAGCGACGCGCCATGCGCACGGCCGTATCGCCCAGCAGGAAGGGGTGATGACTGTGAATCAGATCGAACGGCAACTCGTCGAGTAGGTTGGTCAGCGCAAAGGGAACCGGCAGGCGAACCGAGAAATCGCTGCCATTGTAGTTCTGGATGGCCGGCACCCGGACGACATCATCTTGCAGTTCAAACAGCGGTTCCTCACTGTCGTCAAACTCGGGTGCGACTACGATGACCCGGTGCCCCTTGCTCCTTAACACCTGGGCCGTTTGTGAAACCGAATTGGCGACCCCGCCGACATGAGGCAGGTAGGTGTTAGTGAACATCAGAATGTTCATTCACGCTCTCCTTGGTCTGCCGGGCGGGTTTTAGTGCAACAGGGCCGGCGCCGCTTCGATACTGGAAGGCCTCATAACCGGGAATCGCAACGTCGATATCCGGCATCCGGCCACTATGGTGCCAGTCCGCATTCACCTTAATGCGTCGTTCGGTTCCGGTTCCCTCGAGGGTAACACTGACGCCCCCCCAGGGGGTCAGTGTTGGCCCGAAGTGCAGGTTTTCGTCACTTTCGATCCACTCCCTGGGTAGACCGGAACCAATGACCAGGCGATCCTGCTCTTCACGCACAAACAAATTTCGGACCATCATCAGAAACTCAGCCGCTGCCCAGCCATGTTGACCGTCGCCCATGCAGCCACCCCCTGAGCTGGGGTGAATCGCTTCCGGCCAGTGCCCGGTCGGTGAGGCAGCGTCCATCACCGTCCACAGTAACGCCTGATAGCGGTCATCACCCTGGCGAAGCAGGGTCTGCGCGACCGCAAGGGTCAGGTAGATATTCTGACCCGAGTGAATCATGTTCTGAAAAAAGGCGCCTTTGTAAAAACTGTGGTCGATCAGATAGTTCGCAGTCGCAGCCATAGCCGGGTCATTGTCGGTTGTTAGCTGCAATGGGTAATCAGCCACCATCGAGCCTATGGCACCCGAATCCATTCGCCGGTAGGGCGAGGCCGGAATGCCACCGAGACTGCGATGTGGTTCGATACTGTCGATGGATTGTTGAACATCGTGCTCGAAAACCTGGCGGACGCGGTCGGCTCTTTCGGCTTCCTCGTTTAGCCCATGACGCCGGAACAGATCGGCGATACCGCGAAGGCCACCAATGGCCCAGAAGTCATCCCAGTAGTAATGGTCGTTCGGACCGAAATGCTCGGCACTGAAACCTGCGGGGAACAGACCGTGATGTCGTGTGCCGGGCGCATTAACCCGTTTTTTGTCAATCCAGGTGACGGCCTTGCGGGCGGCGTCGATCAGATTGTCGTCTAGCGTATTACCGGAGAGTTTTTCGTACCGATCAAAGATCCACAGGACCTGTCCGTTGGAGTCCCATTCACCTTCCTGTGACTGGAAATAGCCATCGCGTTTCTGCTGTTTTCGGAACCCGGGCAGGGCTCGTCCAACGCGGTCCGGCAGGTTGACAGCCAACAGGGCGTTCATCATCAGGCAGGCATCGCGGAACCAGAAGCGTTTGTAAGTGTAGGGGCCGGGTACCACATCCTCGGCGCTGAGCAATGTCAGTGTTTTCAGGTTGGTGTCGTAAAGCTGCTGTAAGCGTTTATCTGGTACCTGCAGCGTCGCGGCTGATGCAAGTGCGTCTGGCCAGGTGGTGGAGAAGTTTATGCTCCGGCTTTCCCGATTCATTTCCCGGCTCAGATCGATGATCATCGCAACCGAGCGCCGGCCCTGTTCGGCGGGAACGTCAAACCCGAGCGCAGCTGTTGCCATCCCTGCACGACAGTGGATGTGGGTATCTTCGGTCGTTTGCTGGCGCTGGATATCCGGGGCGACATCCCCGTGGCTGTAGTTTGACAGAAAACGCTGGTCTGCGGCGTGGTCGAATGAAACGGTCGTATTGCTGTTCACGGTCAGCGTTTGGGGGGAGGCCACTGAAATGTCCTCGATAAATTGAATGCCTTCGGGATTGTAAGGACGGGCGGTTACCAATATACGCCCACCCTCGGGCAGGTGGCCGTGGAGCTGGATTTTTAGCTCCGGGTGATCTTGTGCATTGAGTACCAGTTCAGTGACTGCTGTCAGGGAGCCTGCCGCGGTATTGAAAACGGACTCGACTTGCAGTCGGCCGTCCGTATGCAGCTGTTGTTGAAAATCG
Source organism: Marinobacter sp. F4216 (assembly GCF_019931195.1). Lineage (GTDB taxonomy): Bacteria > Pseudomonadota > Gammaproteobacteria > Pseudomonadales > Oleiphilaceae > Marinobacter > Marinobacter suaedae. The sequence goes on from NZ_JAIOUO010000002.1 coordinate 853,804, forward strand.
GCGGCGCGGCTGGGTACGTGCAGTTGCCCATCTGCCGACTGCAACCAGAAATCAAGCGACCAGCCATCGTAGAGTGGGGTGACCAAACCCCTGGGATCGACAATCGGATACAGCGACATATCCGGTAAACCGACCGCAGACCAGTCTCGGTGGGTTAGGTTTACATGGCTGAAACTGAATGCCCGTGGAACGAAGCTGGGATCGCCGGGCTTGAATTGCTTTTCAACCCAGTAAGGCCAGACCCAGTCCAGGTTGGTCTGGATGGCTTTGGTATTGATAAGCCCGCGGGAATGAAAGGTGACACCTGCCCGCAGTAGCTCTATCGGTTCGGCGACTTCGGATGGCTGGGAAAACTTTCTCAGACGAGCGAGAAAGGAAACCGGGTCGATAAAGCCGTAATGATGGGCCGCACGTTGCATCAGGTATTTCCAGGGCAACAGTTTCGAAAGCATAGTTGGGTCCTTTTTGCATTCATTGAATGACGAGCTGACCTTTGCGGCAGAATTCTCTTGACCCTGCAATAGAAGTCCTTGGGCTGATAACCAGGTTTTCAACCAGCACAACCATAAGGAAAGTATGGAAACCCTCGATAAAGCGGACGCCTGAACGGTTTGGGCTGAATTGAACGCCAGGCATCTAAAGGTATCGAGGAGTGCGCCCCGTTCGCCCGGGGAGTTAACATTCGGGGCCGGTTTTGTAAGGGCGGGAGTTTGAGGATGACCCTGACAACCTGGGCATTCGAGCGTAGTCGGGACTATCCCAAATGCCAGCACCGACGGGGGCATCAAGGAGGGATGAGCGTCCAGAGCACTGAGCGCGGGGGCTCAAGGTGAGTGAGCGGCGCGGTGTATCAAAAAAAAGCCCGGCAGAGGGTGCCGGGCAGAGGCGTGCGAGTAGTATCCATGAAAGACTTCCAGACAAACCGGCATCAGCAGGGATACCGGTATTAGGAAGTATTGTATATATTTTGAGCACCGCAAGTTCTTCCCCTCATCTATTCAAAACATTTTTTCATATCTGTAGCCTGCTTATACTGAAGCCTTATCCAGAGCGGCCTACAGGCGCACTGAAATTGTGCCGGTGGTGTAATACAATGGTCGTCCAGTCCTAATTCCTTTCCCTGAGGTTGTTGCATGTCTGAAGAAAGCGATAAAAAGCCGGAGAACGATCCGCAGCTCGCGGCAAAAGTGAAAGAATCTGCGCGTCAGATCTGGTTGGCCGGCCTTGGGGCGTACAACAAGGCTGAAGAAGATACCGGGAAGTTTTTTGAGCGCCTGGTTCAGGAAGGCGAGCAACTGGAAAACAAGACCCGCGGCGTTGTTGAAAAGCAGATCAAGTCGGTCGAAACCCGGGTGGATGACGTCCGTCAGAAAGCGACGGGCACGTGGGATAAGCTGGAGCACCTGTTTGATGAGCGTGTGTCCGGAGCGTTACGTCGCCTTGGCATTCATCGCCGGGAAGAAATTGAAGCGCTGGAGCACCGAATCGAAGCGCTCGAGAATGAGCTTAAGCGTCTTCGGGGCAAGCGAGCCGCTGACGAGGAAGAGTAATAAACTAGAGGTAATCCCGGCTCATAAGCCTGGCTTGCTCCCGCTCGGAGGGGGTCAGGTAGGGGATGATCTGATGAAACATCTGATAAACCCCCCGGCCGGGATCCACCGATTCCCGGTCGCTTAAGTGTGAGAGCGTATCGAAACTACTCCAATAACAGGCTGTTAGAGTAAGCTGTTCGCAAACTGCTTCAAGTTGTTCTTCGTCAATTACCATCATACCCTGGCGCTGAAAGCTCCGGCAGATCACGCGGAACGCTTCGGTCTTTTTGCCTTTGAGGCGCTTGAAGCGGCTTTGAAGGTGGTCGTAACGGGACAGTATGTTCACCAGGTCCTGATAGATAAATCGATACCGGGCAACCGCCTCGAACAACAGGTGAAGGAAGAAGCCTTTCTGGTCCAGGGAAATATCGGCGTCCCCCGGAACGGCCAGCAGATCCACCATTTCCTCTTCGTAGAGCTTGAACAGCTCATCCACAATGTCGCCCTTGCTTTTAAAGTGGTAATAGAGATTACCCGGGCTGATATCCATTTCGTCGGATATCAGCAGCGTGGTGACGTTGGGCTCGCCCAGGCTGTTGAACAGGGCGAGGCTGGTATTGAGGATCCGATCCCTGGTTTTAATTTTTTTCATGCAATAACGAGCTTGCCCCTACAGTTCAATTTTCGCCCATACGGGGCAATGATCTGATGGACGTTCCATGCCCCGGATGTCGTAGGACACCCCGGCTTCAATGGCTTTCGGCAGCAGGCTGCTGCTGGCCATGATCAGGTCGATTCGGAGGCCGCGCTTGGGCTCGCGTTCAAACCCCTTGCTGCGGTAATCGAACCAGCTGAAGGTGTCTGATTCCTCCGGGTGCAGGTGCCGGAACACGTCGGTGTAACCACGGGACTCAACCTCGCCAAGCCACTCCCGCTCTTCTGGCAGGAAACTGCATTTGCCGGTGCGTAACCATCGCTTGGCGTTGTCCGGCCCGATGCCAATATCCCGATCGGTGGGCGAGATGTTCATGTCGCCCATGACCACGACATGACCCCCGGCGTTTGCCAGTTCATCCAGGTATTTCATCAGGTCGGCATAGAACTTTTCCTTGGCGGGAAACTTGACCGGGTGGTCCCGGCTTTCACCCTGAGGAAAATAGCCGTTTATTACGGTCAGCTTCTTCCCGTCTATGGTGAAATCGCCGGTGATCAGTCGGCGCTGGGAATCTTCGCCGTCCCAGGGGTATCCCTTGATGATCTTATCGGGCTCCTGCTTTGACAGCAGGGCTACGCCGTAATGGGTTTTCTGCCCATGAAAACTGACGTGATAGCCCATGCAGCGGATTTCATCCTCGGGAAACTCTTCATCCCGTACCTTGGTTTCCTGAAGGCCGATGAAATCCGGGTTGAGCTGATCAATGACCGCCTGGAGCTGATGAAGACGGGTACGAATACTGTTGACGTTGAACGAAACGAACATCATGGGCGCGAACTCTGGACTCTTAAGAACCTAGGCGAGAGCAGTGTAACACATTGCCCTGGGGGGGCGGCGTTGGCGGGGGAGGCGGCTTCAGCGGATCAGTTCACAGTCTGGCCAGTCTGTCATGCGGTACCGGATATGGGCCGTGTAGTTGGAATCTTTGTTCTTCCGAATGTTGGTCAGACCATAGTAGTCGGTGAGTGCGCCATTGGCGTCGTACCCGAGCTGGATCGGTTTGACGAGGAAGCGCAGAACGAAGCCGGTGGGGCGAATCTGGAACACGTGATCGGCTGTGATGTCAGGGTTTTCTGCCGGCTCCAGCACGAACGCAAAATGCTCTCCCCGTGTGGGTGCAAGAACATGGAAATAGACGGACTCGCCACTGAGCACCTGCTCCCAGTGCCGGCGGACAAAATTATCGAAACCGGCATCCACCACGAGGTTTTCCGGGAACGAGATATCGAAGGTCTTTGTTTCGCCCTTGGGTGCCTGCCAGTTCACTTCCAGCTTGAATTCGCCGGTGTAGTTAATGGTTATGGATTCGTTGAACTGAGGTTGGCGAAAATTAACGGTTGGCCGAATAAGGGATTCACCGTAAACCAGGTCTTTCCGGGCAAATGGTTGCTCCTGATCGGGCCACCGGTAACTCACTTGATGAGCGTCTGGCCGGAAACTGCCGTCCCGACAGCTTCCGGATATATCGTGATCCTCGGTATAGAGGATTCCTCCCGAAAACGTCTTGGCGGTGCCCGTAAAGCGCATCTCACCGCCGATGGCTGGTGAGCAGGTCAGCGACAGGGCCGAGGCCAGTGTCAGGATACGTTTACGGTTCATGCCTGCAATTCCGGATACAGGGATTTGCGGATAAAGAGTAGCAGGGGGAAGACCACCAGCCAGCCAATGGCCATGGCCGCCAGTGACGGGGCCAGGTCGGGAAGGGTGATTGCACCGAGTTTGCTGGCGGACCAGTAAGCAAAGGGGCCGGCAACGGGCGCCAGCACAAAGGGCAACCAGACCCTTCGGCTGATCCAATCCAGCGAGTGGCACAGGGTTGTCATAAAAATCGCCCAGATGGCCACCAGCCATGGCGGCGTCAGAAACACTTCCTGGCTGTCCAGTCCAAGAACACCGGTCCGGAACCACAGCAGATCGAGCGTGGCACCAACCACGGTCCCCAGGCCAATAAACTGGAGCTCACTCTTGCGCTTTTGGCTTACGAGAATAAAGTGAAGCACCAGAAATCCCAGGACGATAGCGGCTGCGGGCTTTCCGGGAAATAGCACGCAGATCAGCCACCCCGCCTGAAACAGCAGGAAGTTAATAACATTGCGGGCGGTTTCCGAAGTGATCATAGGCTCAGCAGATTGGCGCGCTTGTTTTCAGGCTTGGCCAGCAGGAGTTGTGAAACCCCGATGGCACGTTCGCTGAATCCCGCTTCGCAGTACGCGAAGTAAAATTGCCACAGGCGCCTGAAAGCCAGGTCGTAGCCCAGTTTCTCTACTTTATCGCCCTGCGCCATAAACCGTTTGCACCAGTCGTTGAGCGTTCTGGCGTAGTGGAATCCAATGTCCTCGGCGTGGGTCATGACCAGATTGCTGCGTGAGCGAACCGAATCGAGAATGGCACCAAACGACGGAATGAAACTGCCCGGGAAAATATACCTCTGAATAAAATCCACGTTCTTAAGCGCCCGCTGGTAGCGTTGCTCTGGCATGGTGATGGCCTGAATCAGGGCAAGCCCGTCAGGTTTAAGGAGCTGGTTGATCTGGCTGATGTAGCTGTCGAGAAACTGAGGGCCGACGGCTTCGATCATCTCTATGGAGACCAGTTTGTCGAATTTGCCTCCAAGGTCGCGATAATCGTCGAACAGCAGGGTAATCTGCTCCTCAAGGCCTTCTTCTTTCACTCTGGTCCGGGCGAGTTCCAGTTGTTCACTCGAAATGGTGGTTGTGGTCACGTGGCAGCCATAATGTTTGGCGGCGTGAACAGCAAATCCGCCCCAGCCGGTGCCAATTTCGATTACGTGATCGGTAGGCTTCAGGTCGAGTTTCCGGCAAATGGTGTCCAGCTTGTGGGTGGCGGCTTCATCCAGGCTGGATTCGTCGTTGGGGTAGATTGCCGACGAATACATCATGGATGGGTCAAGGAACATTTCGAACAGGTCGTTACCGAGATCGTAATGGGCACTGATGTTCTTGCGGGAGCCTTCTTTGGTGTTCCGGTTCAGCCAGTGCAAACCTTTCAGAGCAGGCTTGGTCAACCAGCTGTAGCGGTCTTCAAAGGCGTTCATCCGGTCAATGTTGCGGGTGAAAAAACGCAGTAGGGCGACCAGGTCCGGGGACGACCAGTCGCCCGCCACGAAGGCTTCTGCAGCTCCCACACTGCCTCCGGTGAGCAGATCTCTCCAGGTGGAACTGTCGTGGACCAGGAGTTCCGCGACCGGATAGCGGCTGTCGCCGTCGCCAAAGGTCAGGGTTTCGCCATCGACATCCTTTACCAGAAGGCGTCCGTGCGCCAGCCGTTCAAACTGCTGGACCACCAGCTTACGGGCCATTCGATTCGCCCAGGGATTAGGCGCCACAGCCTGTTCTGGCGTGGTTGCCGGTGTGTTCAGGTTCTCCATGAGCTAACCCTTCCGCGATGTTGGTTGTGATTGACCGTTGACGACACGTCCAGCCCCGCATCCTGCACACCACGCTCAAAGGCAGGGTCGTCTGCTGGCAGCTTGTCCGGGTGGGTGTAAAAAGGCGCACCCTTGAGCTTCAGCTTAAACGCGTGCCAGTAAATCCCCGCGGTCACCTTGAATGCTTCCAGCGGAAATCGGCGCAGGCTTCTGTGCAGTACTTTACGTGTCAGGGGTGCCCGCTGGACTACCAGCGTGGCATCAAAGTGTTTGCTGTCGTTTTCATTCACGTTCATATGAATTCGCAGTTCCGGGCCTCGGAAGCTGAACGTCCACTGGTAGGACTGTTCCATGCCGTTGAACGGTGATACGTGGAATCGTTTCTCAAACCCAAACCGTTCGCTGCGCCAGCCAGCTGGGCTCGGTGGCGAGCCGGTGGTTTCGAGACAATAGGTATGACGTTCGTGCCAGGGCGTGTTGGTGATTTGGGCGACGATCACCTTTGGAACAGCGCCTTCCAAGGGATCGTCTGACCCGGCGTAGCAGAAATAAAAGCTCACCGGGTTAAACACGTATCCGATGTATCGAGGATGGGATATCAGCTCAATGCGGCCCTCTGGCCGCCAGCCTGTGGCCTGCTCCACGTGCTGGCGGATGGCGTCAGCCAGAGGGCCATGATCCGGCTTGAAATAATCGGCCCGCCGAAGAGACAGCCAGTTGAAGCGTTCCAGAGAAAAGAGCGGGCTGATATCCGTGACCGAATCCCACTCATCCAGGTCCACAGCCAGCATGCCGGTGCTGTACTCGAACCGATGCCGGGTGGGGGCCATTCGCCGGTGCCGAACTGAGCCCTCAAGCCACTGGCTGTTCATGCCTTTAGCTCCACGCCCAGGTCGCCAGTGACGCGCAGGGCACTTCGAACGCCGTCCTCATGAAAGCCATTGAACCAGTAGGCCCCACAGAAGTGGCTGCGGTTCCGGTTTCCGATTTCCTCATAGCGGTTCTGGGCTGCCACCGCATCCAGAGTGAATACAGGGTGGGAGTACCGGAATGTCTTGATGACCCTCGTCGGATCGATGTCCTGACTGCGGTTGAGGGTTACGCAGAAGGTTTCAGGGGCATCGTGAAAGTTCTGCAGAATGTTCATGTTGTAGGTGACGGACACCGGTTCGGTGCTGTGCTGCGGAATGAAGTAATTCCATGCCGCCCAGGCGAGCTGTGTGCTGGGAAGCATGCGGCTGTCGGTGTGCAGGACCACCTCGTTGTCTTGAAAACCGATAGCGCCAAGAATTTCGCGTTCCTGAGCAGTTGCGTCATCACCCAGAATCGACAGTGTCTGGTCGCTGTGACAGGCGAAGATCACCTGATCGAACCGTTGTTCCTCTCCATGGATCCAAAGGCTCACGCCCTGTTCATCCCGTTTGACGCGGTCGATGGGAGTATTTAAATGAGTATGAGGTCCGAGGCGGTCCATCATTCTGGACACGTACTGGGACGATCCTCCGGAGATGACGCGCCAGGTGGGCCGATCATCGACGGACAGCATCCCGTGGTTGTTGAAAAACTGAAGGAAGAAGCGGATGGGAAACTGCTCCAGAACGATTTCCGGGGCGGACCAGATCGCGGCACCCATAGGCACGATGTAGTAATTCCGGAAGTATCGGGAGTAGCCGTTCCGGTTGAGATAATGCCCGAGGGTTTCGGTGTCGTCGATGGAGTTATTTTCCAGCGCTTTCCGGGTTTCACGGTTGAATCTTAGGATCTCGTGGATCATCCGAAGAAACGAGGGGCGGAGAAGATTGCGGCGCTGGGCGAACAGCTTGTTGAGGTTGGTGCCGTTGTACTGGAGTCCACTGTGACTGCACTCCACACTGAAGCTCATATCGCTGACTTCGGATGGCACGCCAAGCAGGTCCATCAGCCGCATGAAGTTCGGGTAGGTCCAGTCATTGAACACAATGAATCCCGTGTTTACCGGCCAGGTACGGCCACCGGCTTCGACATGCTCGGTGTTGGTGTGGCCGCCGGCATAGTCGCCGGCTTCGAACAGCTCTACGTCGTAATGTTTCGCTAACAGCCATGCGGCGGTCAGGCCGGAAACGCCGGCCCCAATGACAGCAATACGCTGACGATGGTCACTCATCCAATGAAGTCCTGTTGTTAGGTGCCTTTACGCGCCATATTGGCGGCCATCCGGTCAACCAGCCCCTGGGGAAGGGCGCCAAGGAGTCTCAGCGTCCAGGTGAATCGTTTGGGGAAGTCAATCTCGTTCTTGCCCTTGGCCAGCCCGCTTACGATGCGCTCTGCGGCGTCTTCCGCGGTGACGAGGAAGGGCATGGGAAAGTCATTGCGGTCAGTCAGGGGCGTCTTTACGAATCCTGGCGAGACCACCACCACATCAATGCCTTCGTGGGCGAGGTCGGCGCGCAGCGAGTGGGCGAAGTAGGTCAGCGCCGCTTTTGAGGCGCCGTAGCCTTCCGCCCGGCCAAACGGAAACCACCATGCCGACGAGCTGACGATGACCAGCGTTGCCGGCAGACCTTTGGCCCGGGTGCGTCGCAGTGCGGGTAGGGCGATATCAAGACAGCGGGCAGTACCGATCACGTTGGTGTGGACGTTCTGTTCGATGATCCGGCTGTCGTAATCGGCCACATCAAGATACTGGCAGGTACCGGCGTTAAGAATGACCATATGAAGGTCGCCCTGGTCTTCGAGTACCTGGGCAATTTGCCTGAGATCTTCCTGGTTGGTCGTGTCACCCGGCGCACTGAGCATTTTCTCTGGCGCCACCCGGCACAGTTCCTCCAGTGGCTCTGAACGCCTGCCGGTCAATATCAGACGATGGTTACCCCGGACCAATGCCCGGGTCAGGGCCTCGCCGATACCACTCCCTGCTCCGGTTATCCAGATGTTGGACGGTGACTCAAGGCGATGACTCATCCCGCGTATCCCTTCACCCAGCGAATGACTTTGCCCATCACCGGAAGGTTTTCGTACAGCAACTGACCTGCGTCGAAATAATCTCGGTGGTAATACACCTTGCCCTTGCGAACGGCAAGGTGACTTATTCCCTGAACCTGAATTAACCCGCCTTTGTTGATCCGCTTGTGCCGGAGGTGCATGACCCACGGAATGGCGATCCTGTTCTCGTCCACCACCGGGTGAGAAAACTCAAACCGACAGCTGATGGCGTTCGCGTATGCACTGGCAAAGTAGTGCGTCAGGTCGTCCAGGCCCTGCGCCGAACTGAGCGGGTCCTGGAAATAAATGTCTTCGCTGTAGAGCTCTGCCAGACGATTCAGATTGCCTTTGTCCAGCTCATTAAAGAGGCTCTTGAACTTGTCGAGGGTCGCGGGAACGGCAGCGTCCGGCGCTCCAACCTCGACTGCTGGGGCGGCTTTCATGAGCGGCTCCTCCTCATGTTATCCAGTTTCCGGGTTTCCTCTTGAATATGTTCCGGTATAGGGTTCAGATCCCAGATGATACCGAGGCGCGCAAGCAGCCAGAGTCCATACCAGGTCATATCGATTTCGTACCAGCGGAATCCCTGGCGAACGGACTGGGGCCAGCGGTGGTGATTGTTGTGCCAACCTTCGCCCAGCGTTACCAGTGCCAGCCAGAAGTTGTTGCGGCTGTCATCAGAGGTGTCAAAACGGCGCTTGCCCCAAACATGGCAAAGGGAGTTGATGGTTACGGTGGAATGAAACAGCGCGACGGTTGAGATAAAGAAGCCCCAAACCAGTAACTGGAAGCCGTCGGTACCCAGGTGAGGCGCCCAAGCTGCAAGTGTCTCGCCGATGCCGAATATGAGTACGGCAGCGATGGCGGGAATGGCAGCGTCGAACCGGTTCAACCAGCGCAGTTCCGGATATTTTGCCCAGTCCCGAACCCGGCGCTCATCGGTGGCGAAGCCCGCATCGCAGGTGAACCAGCCAATGTGGGACCACCAGAATCCGCGCTGTTGGGGAGAATGCAGATCCTGTTCCTGGTCGGAGTGTTGATGGTGATGTCGATGGTGGGCCGCCCACCAGAGCGGCCCCCGCTGGGCAGCGCTCGCGCCCAGCACGGCAAAGGCAAACTGGGCGGGCCGGCTGGTCTTGAACGTTTTGTGGGCAAAATACCGATGGTAAAACCCTGTAATGGCAAACATCCGGACCAGAAAAAACGCCAGCGCAAACACCACCGCAAAGGTGCTGACTCCGGTGAAAAAGGCCAGGAAGCACGCCAGATGGAGCAGCAGAAAAGGCACCACACGGAGAACGTTGAAGTGCTTGGAGGTGGTATCTATGTGATCTGAACCGGCTTCGGAATCGAACCACCTCAGAATGTTCAAGCGCCAGTTATTCGTGGGGGACATACCCGATTTGCCTTCCTCTGAAAAATTCTTTGTCGCCAGAGCGTTACTGGAACAGCGTCTGGTTGCCTGTTTAGATGGTTGTACGTTTAAACCCTTCATTTTGGATGCACTTAATTAAATGCCGAACGAAAAATCAGTTTCACTGCCGGTACGCCGTATTGCCATTGTTGGTTCAGGCCTGTCAGGTCTTACTGCAGCAATCCTGTTGCAACAGCAGGGACACAAAGTGGTCGTATTCGAGAAGAGTCGGGGGCCGGGGGGCAGGTTGGCTGCCAAGCGGGTACCGGGGGGCTCCGCCGATATCGGTGCGCAGTATTTCACGGCTCGTAACCCGGATTTCCTTCCCTTTCTCCGTCATTACGCTGGTGACTCCACCTTTGCCCCCTGGCAGGGCGAATTCGGCTTCAGGAGCGCGACTGGCCAGTGGAGCCCCTTCCCTGAGGAGCACCGTTACGTGGGCACACCACGGATGACCGCGATCACGAGAGCTCTGTCCCATCACCTCGATGTGGTGCCGGAAACCCGGGTTAAGCGGTTCAGCCGGTATGGGGAACAGTGGACTCTTTATGATATTGAGGATAGTTCACTCGGCAGCTTCGACCAGATCATTCTGACCGCACCGCCCGCCCAGAGTCGCGACTTACTGGTGGACAGTGGACTTGAAGCGGAAGCCGTAATGCTCGAGGACTATGTCGCTGGCATACAGCCATGCTGGGCAGTGGCTGCGCACTTCAATGAAACACCCTGCGCGCACCACCAGGGTATGCGTGTGGAACACCCGGTCCTGTATTGGCTTGCCAATAACTCCAGCAAGCCTGATCGGAAAGATGAGGGAGAGTGGTGGGTATTACACGCCGATCCTGCGTGGAGTCAGTCCCACGTCGATACGCCACCGGAGCAGGTTGCGGCTCTGTTGGTCGAGGCGTTTCGGGATCTGGTGGGCTTTGCGGAGGATCCTGGCGAGGTGATAGCGCATCGATGGCTGTACGCCCGCTCTGCCTGCGACGCACAGCCGGGGCACCTGTGGTTCGACGAGCAGAAAATCGGCCTGGCTGGTGACTGGCTACGCGGTGGGCGTGTGGAAGGGGCGTTCGACAGTGCGAGCCAACTGGTCCAGGCCATGCCTTCCGGCGCCTGAATCGGGCCGCATCACTCAATCAGCGGCGCAGTGATCTGCTTCGTTGGCTTGTCCGGTGGGGTATAGAAATGGGTGATGGTTCCATCCCGGAATTTACTGAAGAAGGCACTGACTTCGGTGATTTGTTTGAGTGAGCGGGAGCGGTCGATCGGGTCGCGAATCAGCACCTTGATGCCATCGAAATTCTCCTGGATTTTGGAGAACCGCGCCCGCATGGAACAGGTGACCACGCTGTCGGGGTCGAGGTCCAGTTCCTCGCCAAGCCAGGTGCTGTGCTGCCGGACCTGTTCGTCCGTGAGGTCCTCGCGGGTATCCAGATGATTCAGTTTGACGCGATTGACAATACAGCGGGAGTAACTGGCCGGGTTGCGCCGGGCTTCCTTGCGGAACGCCTCCCAGAAGAAATTGTCCGTAAGCTCGGCGAAGTACTCCATATTACTCAGGCAGGTATCCACCCATGCAAAGTTGTCCGGATCTTCCAGAACTTCGTTAATGGCCTCCCGGAGTAGCCAGTCGAAACCCAGGGCGGTTTTATGGGCATAGACCTTACGGTACATCTGGTGGCGGCTGTACACGAAATCCTCGAGGGCCCCGAGGCCTTTCTGGGTGATGGCAAGGCCCAGCCACGGTTCAGACACATCCCAGCCGAATCTCAGGTTGCTCAGCAGATGGTCCAGGTTGAAGCCGCCGATGGTGACGGAGGAATGGAAGCCGTCCCGCAGCATGTAGTCGGCGCGGTCAGCATCGATTTCCCCGGATACCACCGATTTCAGCAGGTCCCGCACCAGGCGTGGTATGTCGGTTCCGCTCATGGCACTTGAGCGCGCTTCGGAACCTGCGATGAACTCCCAGAACGTATGGGCATGCTGGCGGAAGGTCTCGCTGGGCGCCGTTTCCGTGGTTTCCATAATGCCGATGACGTCCCGGGCACAGATCCCGGCGTCCTCCAGGTCGACAGCCGACAGGACCTCGTGAGCAACCCGAACCGAATAATGCTCGTGCTCAAGTTCTTCGGGCTCTTCGCTGTGATAGTCGGAGAAATCCATACCCGCCCAGAGATCGGCGAATCGTCCGGGGCGTGACATCAACTCCCGTATCCGGCGGGCCTTGGTAAACTGGTGAGAGAAACTGGAGTGGCCACTGTCGTGAAGCAGGCACCCCAGGCGAATGATCTTCGCCAGGTAATCGATGGCGTCCAACTGGCTGAGGCTCAGGTCAGTGCATTCGCTCAGCTTTCGTTCCCGGAGGTAGGCATCGATCATCGAGCGGAACATGCGTGTGCCGACATGCAGAACACCGATGCTGTGGAGAAACCGGGAGTGGGTCGCGCCAGGAAAAACCAGGCTGAGTATGTCGTTCTGACAAATATTCCGGAGTCGCTGGAACAGGGGATGGTCAATCACCTGAATTTCATGTCGGTAGAGTGGGATGCCGCCATGAACCGGGTCCATGATCAGTTTGTCATACGCGCCGAGCAAGTCGTTCACTGCACGTCTCATATCGCTGAATCTCCCAATTTGGCGAAACTGCCCTTGTTATATCACAGAGGCGTGCCAGAATAGGCTTAGTATCGCCAATTTCTCGTTTATCGCTGGTAGTTTAGGGCAACCGCCATGACCTCGCGCACTGAGCGCATCCTGATTATCGACGCCGACCAACATGCCCGGACGGAACTTGCCCGCTATCTGGAGGCCCGTGGCTTCTATGTCACTGGATGCGCCGATTTCGGCGCAGCTCAGACGGTGTTCAGTGAAGGCATTCCAGACGTTATTTTTGTCGATGTTCCTCCGGCCACGATTCGTGAGTTGGCCAGAATAATTGAAGAGTCGGAAAGCCTCACGCCCATCGTATGCTGCTCGGAGAGCAGCTCCAGCGCGGATGTCGTGGCGGCTCTCAGGGCCGGTGCCGCGGATTTTCTGCTCAAGCCCTGTAACGATGACAAAGCTGCGCTGGATGATGTCATCGAGAAACTGTTTGACCGGGTCAGAGTCAATCGCCTGAATCAGCTCTACCGGCAAGAACTGGAAGAGGCCAACCGGGAATTACGCAACGGTATAGCTGAGTTGCGGGCAGACCAGAGGGCAGGGCGCAAGGTACAGCTCAAGATGCTGCCAGATCGGGAGCAGGATATTGAAGGCTTACACGTCGAGCACCTGATCAAGCCCTCGCTTTACCTGAGCGGCGATTTTCTGGATTATTTCCCGATCACTGAGAATCAGGTGTTGGTCTATATTGCGGATGTTTCGGGGCATGGCGCCAGTTCGGCTTTCGTCACCGTTTTGCTCAAAAACCTGACGAACCGGCTTCAGCGCAACCTGCGTCGCGGGTCCAGCGACGACATTCTGTATCCCGAACGGTTCTTGCAAAGGATCAATTCGGAATTACTGGACACCGGGTTAGGCAAGCACGTTACTGTCTTCGTTGGCATCATCACGCTGAGCGAACGTAAATTACGGTACGCCGTTGGCGCCCATTTCCCGATGCCAATTCTGTCGTTTGAAGAAGGTTCAACGGCTTTTCTCGAGGGCAGAGGTCTTCCGGTAGGCTTGTTCGAGGACCCTGAATGGGATGTGTACGAAGCTTCGCTGGACAAACCCTTCCGACTGATACTGTTTTCCGATGGCATTCTGGAGGTCATCCGGGCCAAAAGCCTTGATGATAAGGAAAAGACGTTACTTGAACTCGTATCCAGTGGGCGGCACACTATCGCCTCCTTGAGCGAGGCCCTTAATCTCGACGACATCACGGAATTACCTGACGATATAGCTATTGTGTCGGTTACGGACACGGCCAATGAGTCAGATTCCCGTCGTTAAACGAGTAACCGTGTGAAGCATGATGGCTGGTTATAAAATCCTGCAGGCTGAAAAACAGGGCATTTATGTCCTGAAGTTTATCGGGGAAATCCGGCTGAACCTCTGTTCAACGCTGGACAATCTGGTTGAGTCCATCACCCGGGATCCGGAATTCAAGACCGTGGTGATCGATCTGACCGAAACCGAGGTTATCGACAGCACGACCCTTGGCCTGCTTGCCAAAATCGCCATGGCCGCTCAGCAACAAAGTCACTTCCTGCCCACCCTTATCTCCACCAATCCTGATATTACCCGTATCATCACCTCCATGGGTTTCGATAAGATCTTCATTATTGTTCGGGAGCCCGCTTCCCGAATCGAAGAGCTTGAGGAAATTCCCGTTCTGAAAGCCAGCGAACAACAGGTTCGCGACAAGGTACTGGACGCCCACAAGGTCCTGATGGGGCTCAATAGCCGTAACAGAGAAGAGTTCAAGAATCTGGTGCAGGCGCTGGAGTGCGAAGAGCCAGGTTGATAGGCGGCGGTCGCTGCCTGACCCGGGCCGGGTGTCCTCCGAAATCATAAAAAACACGGATCAGCTATGCCGGAAACTAACACGTCCCAGAAAAAAACTGGGGCAAGCGAAGCAGCACACGATGTTGCCGTATTGGGTGGCGGTAGCTTCGGTACTGCCATGGCAAAAGTGCTTGGCGAAAACGGTCACACGGTTCATTTCTGGATGCGCGACCCGGACCAGGCCGCAGAGATCGAAAATACCCGCATAAATAGTCGCTACATGCCCGGAGTAGAGCTCACTGGCGATATTCAGCCGACCACAGACATGGCGGGCGCTATCGCAAACGCTGAGATCGTGTTTGTCGCTATTCCCAGCAAAGCGTTTCGCTCAGTGATCAGCCAGCACAGGTCCGAGTTCAGGGATGGCCAGATCGTTATCAGCCTGACCAAAGGTATTGAGCGTGACGGCTTCAAACTGATGTCCGAAGTGCTCCAGGAGGAAATTCCCCGGTGCCGGATTGGGGTACTGAGCGGCCCAAACCTGGCGAGCGAGATTGCCGCCCGGGATCTCACTGCAACAGTGATTGCCGCCAAGGATCCGGACGTGCGCCGGACTGTCCAGGATCTGCTTGGATGTTCCTATTTCCGGGTCTATGCCAATGTGGATGTGTACGGCGTTGAGTTGGCCGGGGCGCTGAAGAACATCTACGCCATCGTTGCAGGCCTGGCGGATGCGCTCGAGATGGGGGAAAACGCCCGTGCCATGCTGATGACCCGAGGGTTGGCCGAAATGAGCCGATTTGCAGTCAGCCTCGGGGCCAATCCCATGACGTTCATGGGGCTGGCGGGTGTTGGCGACCTTATCGTGACCTGCACCTCCTCCAAGAGCCGGAATTTCCGGGTAGGTTACGCGGTAGGCAAGGGCAAGACACTGGATGAAGCTGTCAGCGAGCTTGGCCAGGTGGCAGAAGGTATCTATACCCTCGAGCTGGTCAAGGAGAAAGCTGAAGGGGTTGGTATTTACATGCCACTGGTGCGGGGCCTGTTTGAAATCCTCTATGGTTCGGCTTCCATCAGTGCGGTGATCAACAGCCTGATGATGGCGGTTCAGAATTCTGATGTGGAGTTCATCCTGCCGCGCACCATTGCCCACTGAGCGGCTTGTGGAGGCCTAATGCATCTGTTTGTCATGCGTCACGGAGAGGCTGGCTGGAACACCATCGATCAGCAGCGGGAGCTGACTGAAATCGGGCGGCACCAGGTGGCCGCGGTGGCGGCCCAGGTTGCCGAGTCCGAATGGCGTCCGGAGCTTATCTGGTGCAGCCCCTACGTACGGGCCCGCCAGACGGCCGCGATCGTGTCTGAAATTCTGAATTGCCCGGTTGATGAACGGGAATTCCTGACTCCGGACGACGATCCGGGGGCGTGCCTGGACGCGCTGCTCGAAGCACAGGAATGGCCCCTGATGCTGGTGTCTCACATGCCCTTTGTTGGCAGCCTCTCAACCCTTCTGGTCGATGGCCACAGACACGGCATACCGTTTATGACCTCCCAGGCGGTTCTTTTGGATGTGCCGGTCGTCGGGCCGGGATGTGCTGACTTGAAAGACCAATTTCTACCCTGACGTTTAAGGGATAACACTCAGCTAACAACGTTGCAGCCCTATGTACAGTTTTCCCATTGATTACATTGAGCCGGTGTTTCGTCCGCCGAGTGAGGCCAAGTCACTTATTTTGCCGGTAACCAACGGTTGCTCGTGGAATAAATGCACTTTCTGCGAAATGTATACTCAGCCGCAAAAGAAGTTCCGCGCTCGCAAACCCGAAGACATTCGGGCTGACATCGGCAAGGCGGCCCGTTCCCTGAAGGGCGTAAGACGAGTGTTTCTGGCAGACGGTGATGCCATGGTGCTGCCGACGCGCCGGCTTCTGGAAATTCTTGCCGATCTTCGGTCTGCTTTTCCGGAACTGGAGCGGGTGTCCAGTTACTGCCTGCCCCGGAATCTGGCAAAGAAGACCGTGGACGAACTGGCTCAACTAAGGCAAGCCGGCCTGGAAATTCTTTACGTGGGCATGGAGTCTGGTGACGACGAAGTGTTGCGCCGGGTCAACAAGGGCGAAACCTGGGAGTCAACCCGCTCGGCACTGGAGAAGATTCGTGAAGCCGGACTCACCAGCTCAGTGATGGTGCTCAACGGGCTGGGTGGGCAAGCTCTATCCCGGCAACACGCCATCAATACCGCCACTTTGTGCAACGAAACCCAGCCGGACTATCTCTCAACACTGGTTGTCAGCTTCCCCCAGGGGGAGGAGCGCTTCCGGGAGGGGTTCGGCGATGACTTCGAGCCTTTGTCTCAATCCGGTTTGTTTGAGGAGATAAAACTGTTCCTTGAGCACCTGGAACTGGAGAATACGATCTTCCGGAGCGATCACGCGTCCAACTACCTTGTCCTCAAGGGCGTGCTGGGGCGTGACAAGCAAACGATGCTCGATCAGGTGGACCTGGCAATCAATAGCCCGGGCGCGGTGCCGTTACGGGCTGAATGGATGCGTGGTCTGTAACTGTAAGGCGGCAGAGCGGCTATGAGCAAACACTCTAATGATCTGGCAGAACGGGTTAAAGACGCCATCCGCGACCCGGGGCGCCCACCGCTGGAGAAGTGGCATCCTCCGCTCTCTGGCGAGATGGACATGCGCATCGCCCGCAATGGTGAGTGGGTTTACAAGGGGGAG
Organism: Marinobacter sp. F4216; assembly: GCF_019931195.1. Taxonomy (GTDB): domain Bacteria; phylum Pseudomonadota; class Gammaproteobacteria; order Pseudomonadales; family Oleiphilaceae; genus Marinobacter; species Marinobacter suaedae. Next base: position 870,977 of record NZ_JAIOUO010000002.1, read on the forward strand.
CCCATCAAACGAGAGTCCATCGTGAGGCTCTTTGCGAGCATTCTTCGTCGTGAGGACGATGGGGAATTTTATCTGGTCACGCCCGTTGAAAAGTGGCGCATTCAGGTGGAAGACACCCCTTTGCTGGCTCATTCGCTGAGAGCGAAAGGTGAGGGTGAAGAACAAGTCCTTACTGTAGAGACCAATACTGGCGAAACGCTTACGCTGGGTTCCGCTCATACTCTCGTCGTCGGCACTTACGGTGATTCCGACGAACCTCGACCGGTAGTGACTGTCCGTCACGGAGTTGAGGCGCGACTGGTCACTTCGGCGTTCTATGATCTGGCGGGTTATGTCCTTGAGCGGAAAGAGGTAAGCGGTGAGGTGCTCGGGGTGTTGAGTGATGGCGTCTTCTTCGAAATTGCCCGCGGTGGTTGAAAACCCTTACCGAGGCCCCATGGTAAACGGTAGAAAATGCGAAGTGTCCATTGTTACACTGTGCTTTCTAACTTGTTATGAGATTTTATAACGAGGCCTGGTGGTCGTTAGGTCCTCTGTTCAGTGAGGCTGTTCAAGATCCGATTCGATTACCCAAACATACTTAAACAGTCATTACGACCCGCAAGGAGATCCCATGGCCCAACCTCGTGTTGTCACCATCCATTACACGCTCACCAACGATGAGGGAGAGCAGCTTGACTCCTCCCGTGTAGAAGGTCGTGAGCCTCTGTCGTACCTGGAAGGTGCACAAAACATCATCGGCGGACTCGAGAACGCGCTGCAGGAAAAGCAGGCTGGCGAGCAGCTGAAAGTATCCGTAGAGCCGGCAGAAGGCTACGGCGAGGTGAACGAAGAGCTCATTCAGCCTGTACCGCGCTCCGCTTTTGAAGGCGTAGACACCATCGAGCCGGGCATGCAGTTCCAGGCGCAGACTCCGGGCGGTCCTCAGGTTGTTCGCGTCGTTGAAGTGGCTGAAGAGACTGTGACCATCGACGCCAACCATCCGCTGGCTGGTCAGACTCTGCACTTCGACGTAGAAATCGTTGAAGCCCGTGAAGCAACTGACGAAGAGCAAGAGCACGGTCACGTGCACTAAGCTTTTCCGAATAGCCTTCGCTGAAACGGCTCCCTCGGGAGCCGTTTTTTTTGTGCCCTGAAAAGGCTGATGCTCAGATGACTATTATTGGCAATAAAAAACGGCCCGATGAGGGCCGCTTTTTATTCAGGTGAACACCCGGTTACATGTTCGGGTAGTTGGGGCCACCGCCGCCTTCCGGAGTAACCCAGGTAATGTTCTGAGCAGGATCCTTGATGTCGCAGGTCTTGCAGTGAACACAGTTCTGGGCATTGATCTGGAAGCGCTGGCCGCTGCCATCGTCGCTGTCAACCACTTCGTATACGCCGGCCGGGCAGTAGCGCTGGGCAGGTTCGTTGAACTTCGGCAGGTTCTCCTTGAGCGGAATGTCCGGATCGGTCAGCTTCAGGTGAACCGGCTGGTCTTCCTCGTGGTTGGTGTTGGAAATAAACACCGATGACAGGCGATCGAACGTCAGCGTGTTATCCGGCTTCGGGTAATCGATCTTCTTGGCTTCCGACGCTGGCTTCAGAGTGGCGTAGTCCGGAGTGGTGTCATGGAAGGTGAACGGCAGGCTGCCACGCAGAATGTTCTGCTCGAAGAAGGCAATTGCGCCACCAACAACGTTACCGAACTTGTGCATGGCTGGTCCAAAGTTACGCTCGGCGTAAAGCTCCTTGTACAACCAGCTGTCTTCAAAGCGCTTCTGGAAGCTGGTGATTTCTTCACCCGCCTTGCCGTCTTTCAGCGCTTCGAACACCGCTTCAGCTCCGAGCAGGCCGGACTTCATGGCCGTGTGGGAACCTTTGATCTTGGAGCTGTTCAGGGTGCCGGCATCGCAGCCCAGCAGCAGGCCGCCCGGGAAGCTCATCTTCGGCAGGGCGTTGTAACCGCCCTTGGCAATGGCACGGGCACCGTAGGATACGCGCTTGCCGCCTTCCAGGTATTTGCGGATTTCCGGATGCAGCTTCAGGCGCTGGAACTCCTCGAACGGGCTCAGGTGGGGGTTGCTGTAGCTCAGATCGGTGATCAGGCCCACGTATACCTGGCCGTTTTCCAGATGATAGAGGAAGGAGCCGCCGGTGGAGCCGCTCTCGTTCAGAGGCCAGCCAGTGGTGTGCACAACCAGGCCAGGCTCGTGTTTGGCCGGGTCGATGTCCCACAGTTCCTTGATGCCGATGCCGTAATGCTGCGGATCCTTGCCTTCATCAAGCTTGTATTCCTCGATCAGGCGTTTGCCCAGGTGTCCGCGACAACCCTCGGTGAACAGGGTGTACTTGGCCCGCAGTTCCATGCCGGGCATGAAGCCGTCTTTCTCAGAGCCATCACGGGCAACACCCATGTCACCGGTAATGATGCCTTTTACCTGGCCGTCTTCAATGATGGTCTCGGCTGCCGCAAAGCCGGGGTAGACTTCTACGCCCAACTGCTCGGCCTGCTCGGCCAGCCAGCGGCACAGGTTGCCCAGGCTGATGATGTAGTTGCCGTGGTTGTGCATATTCTTGGGCACGAAACCATTCGGAATCTTGGTGGCTGTTTCCTGGTTCTTCAGCAGGAAAATGTCGTCCCGTGTGACCGGCGTGTTCAGGGGAGCGCCTTTTTCTTTCCAGTCCGGGAACAATTCATTGAGGGCTGTTGGTTCGAAAACGGTGCCGGCCAAAATGTGAGCGCCGATTTCAGACCCTTTTTCAACCACACATACGGTAAGTTCCTCGCCAGCTTCCTGCGCCAACTGCATGACACGGCAGGCTGCCGACAGGCCCGCAGGGCCACCGCCGACGATAAGAACATCAAATTCCATCGATTCGCGTTCCACGTTGGTCTCCTCAACTTCTTTAATGGATAGTGTGCCCGCAGGCTAATGAAAGGGCGATATCATACCGGTAAAACTGCGTACAGACGACCGGCCATCGCGGTTTGCCCCGAGTTTTCGTTTCCCGAGGATATCGCATTTGGTGAGTCAAACAAACGTTTGTTTGAAATTCTGCCGAGTCTTTGGCATGGTACGTACTCTCCGAAACACTCTCGAAACCGGGTAGTTACCGGATCAACCGGTTTGCGAGCGTTGAGACTTAAGGCCGGGTTGGCTCTGGTAACGCGGGAAGTCGGTAAGTCGGGCCTATTGACCCGCCTTTACTTTGACTGCAGTATTAGTCCGCCATGACAGCGGGGCCGCCCAGCTAGCTGTTTGTAACCTTTGGTGTGGATACCCATAATTTCGGTTTCACGCTGATCTGACAGGCATCAGGATCGCTTCATTGGCCGCCAATCCGGCCGACTAACGATTTTTCCTGATGACGTCTTTAAACCCATCGTAGAAGAACGAGGAATCTATGAAGGTTCTGGTCGCTGTAAAACGAGTAATCGACTACAACGTAAAGGTCCGCGTCAAGCCGGACAACACCGGTGTTGATCTCGCCAACGTGAAGATGGCAATGAACCCGTTCTGCGAAATCGCAGTTGAAGAAGCGGTTCGCCTGAAAGAGAAGGGCGTTGCCAGTGAAATCGTTGTGGTTTCCATTGGCCCGAAGACTGCCCAGGAGCAAATCCGTACCGCTCTGGCGCTGGGCGCTGACCGCGGTATCCACGTCGAGACCGACGAAGAGGTTCAGTCCCTCGAAGCCGCCAAGTTGCTGAAGGCCGTTGTCGAGAAAGAAGAACCCAAGCTGGTTATCCTCGGCAAGCAGTCCATCGACTCCGACAACAACCAGACTGGCCAGATGCTGGCCGCGCTGACCGGTATGGGTCAGGGCACGTTTGCTTCCGAAGTGGTTGTTGATGGCGACAAGGTCAACGTGACCCGTGAAGTTGACGGTGGTCTGATCACTGTTGGCCTGAATCTGCCTGCGGTTGTTACCACTGACCTGCGTCTGAACGAGCCGCGTTACGCTTCTCTGCCGAACATCATGAAGGCCAAGAAGAAGCCGCTGGACGCGACCTCTCCGGCAGATCTGGGTGTCGATATTTCACCGCGCCTGTCCACCCTGAAAGTAGAAGCGCCTGCCTCTCGCCAGGCTGGTGTTAAGGTGGCTGACGTAGCTGAGCTGGTCGATAAACTGAAGAACGAAGCGAAGGTGATCTAAATGAGCATCCTGGTAATTGCTGAACACGACAACAGCAGCCTGAAGCAGGCTACCCTGAATGTGGTAGCGGCTGCCAAAGCCATCGGTGGTGACGTTGACGTTCTGGTTGCCGGTGAAAACTGCGGTGCCGTCGCTGAGTCTGCTGCCAAGGCAGAAGGCGTAAACAAGGTACTGGTTGCCGACAACGCCGCTTACGGGCACTTCCTTGCCGAAAACCTCGGTGAGCTGGTTGCCGAAGTTGGCAAAGGCTACAGCCACATCCTGGCCGCCGCCGGTACTACAGGTAAAGATTTCATGCCGCGCGTTGCTGCGCTGCTGGACGTTGCCCAGGTATCCGACATCATCCGCGTTGAGTCCGACGACACTTTCGTTCGTCCGATCTACGCAGGTAATGCCATCGCGACGGTTAAGTCCAGCGACAGCATCAAGGTGATCACTGTTCGTCCGACCGCGTTTGATCCCGTAGCCGCAGAAGGTGGCTCCGCCGCGGTTGAGCAGCTGAACGTTGTTAAGGATGCAGGCCTGTCCGTATTCGTCAGCGAAGAGCTGGCAGAATCCGATCGTCCTGATCTGGGTAGCGCCGGCATCGTTGTTTCCGGCGGTCGCGGTATGCAGAACGGCGACAACTTCAAGATGCTGGAAAGCGTTGCTGACCTGCTGGGCGCAGCGGTCGGTGCTTCCCGTGCAGCGGTTGATGCCGGCTTCGTTCCCAACGACATGCAGGTTGGCCAGACCGGTAAGATCGTTGCTCCGCAGCTGTACATTGCCGTCGGCATCTCCGGTGCCATCCAGCACCTGGCCGGTATGTCTGACTCCAAGGTGATCGTTGCGATCAACAAGGACGAAGAAGCACCGATCTTCCAGGTAGCTGACTACGGACTGGTTGCCGACCTGTTCGAAGCGGTGCCGCAGCTGGAAGAAGAGCTGAAGAAAGTTTTGTAACTTTCGGTTCCGCTCAGAAAAAAGGCATCCCACGCGGGTGCCTTTTTTCGTTTATGGGTCCTAAACTGTCTCAGTGGTTTCTTCTCTCCAACCTGGATTCTGACACCTGTGCTTTCAATTCCCTTTACTGCACTGACTTGCCCTCTTGATGGCGAACCCCTGAACCAGCAGGAATCATCCTGGCGGTGCGCCAACGGCCACAGCTTCGATGTTGCGCGACAGGGCTATATTCACCTGCTGCCGGTTCAGAAAAAGAAATCCCGGGACCCCGGCGACAGTAAGGAGATGGTTGCTGCCCGGCAACGATTTTTGCAGAAAGGGTTCTACAGGCCTATTTCAGAAGGGATAAGCGAGGCGGTTCGCACTGGAATTGAGAGCGCCAACCCATTCCGCTGCCTCGACGCCGGGTGTGGAGAGGGCTATTACCTCCGCCAACTGGCACAAACGCTACCGGATGATCGTGATTGCGAACTGATCGGCAACGATATTTCCAAATGGGCCGTCTTGAAGGCTGCTCAGCAGGATCGGCGCGCTGTTCGTTGGGTGGTTGCCAGCAACGCGAATCTGCCCGTCGAGTCGGACACCCTCGACTGTGTGCTGAGTCTGTTTGGCTTTCCGGTTTACAGCGAGTTTTACCGGGTTCTGAAGGAAGGTGGTTTACTGGTTCAGGTGGATGCCGGGCCTGATCACTTGCGGGAACTGCGCGAGATTATTTACCCCGAGTTGAAGCCGCCAGCCGATAAACGGGCGGTCCCTGCCGGCTTTGAAAGCCTGGATGAAATCCGGGTGACCTATCAGATGACCCTGGATAACCGGGAGGACATTCAGGATCTGCTGGCCATGACGCCGCACCTGTATCGGGCGAGCGCTGAGGGAAAGGCGAGGGCGGAAGCGCTGGACTCGTTGACTGTGACGGTCGACGCCGTAATCCAGGCCTTCAGGAAAAAGGAACAGGAGATGCAGACCGAAGGCTGATGGAGCAAGCTATCTGGGTCCCAGCAGTGGCCATCGACGTCAGAGCCACTGCCTGCCCCATCAACCGAATGTCATCACCACCCCTCAATGCCGGACATATCCGGTAATTCGTGGGCGATCCCCTTGTGGCAATCAATGCAGGTTTTTTCGCCGCTGGCCAGGTTCGTTGAATGCTGCTGGGCCGCTCGCCCGCTCTGGGCGGTGTAATCCATGTATTCAAAGTTATGGCAGTTGCGACACTCGAGGGAATCGTTCGCCTTCAGGCGAGCCCACTCATGCTCTGCCAGCTCGCGGCGCTTGGCGAGGAATTTTTCCCGCGTATTGATGGTGCCAAATATCTTCCCCCAGACTTCCTTGGAGGCCTGCATTTTCCGGGCGATCTTGTCCGTCCAGTCATGGGGGACATGGCAGTCCGGGCAGGTCGCGCGGACGCCCGATCGATTGGTGTAGTGAATGGTGGTTTTAAGCTCCTCGAACACGTTGTCCCGCATTTCATGGCAGCCGGTGCAGAAAGCTTCCGTATTGGTGACCTCCAGGGCAGTGTTAAAACCGCCCCAGAAAATGATGCCGGCAACGAAGCCGCCAATCACCAGCGTTCCCAGACTGTAATGGACACTCGGGCGCCTGAGAGTGTGCCAAATACGCTTGATGGTATTTTTCATAGCACCTCCTCAGTCACTGCTTTCAGCAGGCTGATTTCCGGATTCTTGTTGTTTTTGATTCATGAGTTGGTACATGTCCACAAACTGGTTTGAGACGAGCTCCTTGGCGTCGTGCTGAACCACATGACACTGGTTGCAGAAATAGCGGCGAGGGGATATTTCTGCCAGGAAATTACCGTCCCTGTCCATGTAGTGGGTGACGCTGACCATCGGAGCCTGCGACTCTTCAATACGGTCTCTGGAATGGCAGGACATGCATTTGTTGGCATTCAGATCGACCTGGTAGTTGTCGATCTTGTGTGGAATCAGCGGCGGCTGCATGGGATAGGCCCGGCTGCGCCTGACGTCATCGTTATTCACTTTCGGGATGGCTTCGGGCTCCTTCTGGGTGTCGATAGCCGTTGCATTGCGCAAGGTGGCGATGTCATCGGCAGACACCACCAGCGAAACGATCCCAAGTAAGATGCTTGCTACGAGGAGAGGTACTATGGAAAGTTTCATGCTGCCCCCTAAGCCTTCTCTATGCGTACAGCACATTTTTTGAAGTCGGTTTGTTTTGACATGGGGTCGGTTGCGTCCAGGGTTACCTTGTTCACTAACCGGCTTGCGTCAAACCACGCCATAAACACCAGGCCAACGGGAGGTTTGTTTCGCCCCCGGGTTTCCACCCTGGTCTGCACCTCGCCTCGTCTTGAAACGATTTTGACGAGATCGCCCCGGCGAAGGTCCCGGCTCCTCGCGTCATCCGGATGCATGTAGACGACCGCATCGGGAATGGACTTGTAGAGTTCAGGAACCCGCTGGGTCATCGACCCTGAATGCCAGTGTTCCAGAACGCGCCCGGTCGACAACCACAGGTCATATTCTTCATCGGGGGACTCGGCTGGTGGTTCATAGGGGAGGGCGAAGATGACCGCCCGGTTGTCCTCGTGGCCGTAAAACTGGAAGCCGGTGCCTTCTTCAACGTAGGGGTCGCTGCCCTCACGGAAACGCCACAAGGTCTCTGCGCCGTCCACGACCGGCCACCGCAATCCACGCACCTCGTGGTACCTGTCAAAGGGGGCCAGGTCATGGGCTTTTCCGCGGCCAAACGCGGCGTATTCCTCAAATAGGCCTTTCTGGATGTAAAAGCCAAAATGACGGGCTTCCTGATTGAGGCGATCCTCCGGAATTTCATCGAGGGAGAACTGGTCCACCTGGCCGTTGGTAAACAGCACCTCATAAAGGGTTTTGTCCTTGTACTCGGGGGCTTTGTCGATGAGCTCCTGGGGCCACACTTCGCTGACCTTGAAGCGCTTCGAAAACTCGACCAGTTGCCACAAGTCGGAATAAGCACCTTCGGGCGCTGAAACCTGCTGGTACCAGAGCTGCGTCCGGCGTTCGGCGTTTCCGTAACCGCCTTCTTTCTCGACCCACATGGCCGCAGGCAGAATCAAATCGGCGGCCTGGGCCGTTACCGTGGGGTAGGCGTCCGAGACGACGATGAAGTTATCCGGATTGCGATAGCCCGGAAAGCCCTCCTCGTTCACGTTGGCGGCCGCCTGCATGTTGTTATTCACCTGAACCCAGTAAAAGTTGGTCTTGCCATCCTTTAGCATGCGGTTCTGCAGCACGGCGTGATATCCCTGTTCGGGGTTGATGGTACCCTCGGGGAGTTTCCAGATTTTTTCGGCCTTCTTGCGATGGTCCGGGTTCATTACCACCATATCGGCGGGCAGACGGTGGGCAAAGGTGCCCACTTCACGGGCGGTTCCGCAGGCGGAGGGCTGGCCGGTCAGGGAGAATGGGCTGTTGCCCGGAGTGGCAATTTTCCCGGTCAGCAGATGGATGTTATAGACCAGATTGTTGGCCCATACGCCCCGGGTGTGCTGATTGAAGCCCATGGTCCAGAAAGACATGACTTTGGTGTCCGGATCGGCATAAAGCTCCGCTAGCTGCTCGAGTTTTTCCTTTGAAACACCGGACAGTTCCGACACATAGTCGGCGGTGTACTCGCTGACAAAGTCCGCATACTCCTCAAACGTAATCGGGCTGGCCGCACCTGCGTCGTCCGCATGCTTGGCCTTTTTCTGAAGCGGGTGTTCGGGCCGCAAACCATAGCCGATGTCGGTGTTGCCGAGCTTGAAGTTGGTGTGCTTGTCGACGAAGTCCTTGTTAACCCGATCATTCTCGATAATGTAGTTGGCAATGTAATTGAGGATCGCGAGGTCGGTTTGGGGCGTGAAAACGATCCCGTTATCCGCCAGTTCAAAACTGCGATGCTCGAAGGTTGACAGCACCGCCACCTTGACATGGGGCGCGCTCAGGCGGCGGTCGGTAACCCGTGTCCAGAGGATCGGGTGCATCTCCGCCATATTGGAGCCCCAGAGCACAAACGCATCGGCATTTTCGATGTCGTCGTAACAGCCCATGGGCTCGTCGATACCAAAGGTGCGCATGAACCCGACAACCGCCGACGCCATGCAGTGGCGGGCGTTCGGATCAATATTGTTGGATCGGAAGCCAGCCTTGTACAGCTTTGACGCCGCGTAGCCCTCCATGATGGTCCACTGGCCGGAACCAAACATCCCGACGCCATTCGGGCCGTGTTTCTCCAGGGCGGCCTTGGCCTTTTCCGCCATGAGGTCGAACGCCTCATCCCATTCAATGGGCGTGAAATCACCGTCCTTGTCGTACTGGCCATCTTTCATGCGCAGCAGCGGCTGGGTCAGGCGGTCTTCGCCGTACATGATCTTCGACAGGAAATAGCCTTTGACGCAGTTCAGGCCTCGGTTCACCGGCGACTTGATGTCGCCGTGGGTGGCAACGACCTTGCCATCCAGTGTTGCGACGTTGACGCTGCACCCGGTACCGCAAAACCGGCAGGGTGCTTTGTCCCATTTCAGTTTGGTGATATCGGAACTGGTGATCAGGTTGGATGCGCCGGCAGGTAGTGCGACCCCCGCAGTGGCTGCCGCTACCGCTACAGCATTCGCTTTAATAAACTCACGACGGTTCATGTTCATGGTCGCGTCCTATTCTTCAATATATTGGTGATAAACCGGCGACAGGCTTAACATGCCGGGAATGAGCTTGAGCTGGTCGGCACGTTGACCAATCACGCCTTGCTGCTCAGCTTCAATGGTGAAAACGACCTTTCCCTGCTCGTTGGTGACATGAACTTCTGCGCCGGGTGTCGCTCGAATCGAGTCCAATACGGCATCCTTCCGGCTTACATCAATCAGGCTGATAAAACTGGCCACATGGTATTCTTTGCTATTGGACATAGTCGGGCTCCAGCAACGGGATGAGTTCAAGGGATTGACTGGGGCAGGTGCCAACACAGGCCCCGCAGTTGGTGCAAAGTGACTGCCGGATGCGGGGTGTGGGAATGGCACTGTCGTAGCGGAATTCGATGGCCTGGGCATCGCAAACATCCTTGCAGCTCTGACAGTAGATACTGTTTTTGGCCAGACAGTTGTCCTTGATGTGCAGGGCGGCCAACCAGGCCGGCTCGTCCGCGGCCCGAAACAGAGGCTCGGCGCAGGCATCAACGCATTTGTGGCAGAACGTACACTCGCCACCGCTGAAGTCCACGCGAATGCTGCCATCCCCACCCCGTACCAGAATGTCCTCCGGGCACGCCGACAGGCAGTCACCGCACTGAGTACACCCTTCCGCGAAAACGGCTTCACTGATGACCCACGGCAACCGGAGTGGCGGAGCCACTTGCAGGGGTTTGCCCAACAGGAGGTTGCGTCTTGACCTGTCCACGACAGGTTTTGCTCCTGCCATCGATTAACTGACTCCGGGAGGGCCAAAGATCAGCTGACTGAACCAGATGATGAAGCCATAGGTGCCGACAATCGCCACCGTCAGGATGGGCGCGAGAAACACCGCCAGGAAAATGAAGGTGTTGCGCTCTGCTCGTTTCTCGCTTTGCGGGTCTGTTTGCTGGGTCATGACGGGTCTCATCAGAATTGCGCGGCAGACACGACCCAAAGGAAAAAGCGTTCATCGGCGCTGCGGTGGTCGTTGATGCGGGCGCGTTTGGCAGATTAGGGACTTCAAAGAGTGTAGTAGAAGTCGCCGGCCGCGCCAGAAACGGCTGGGGCGACGGATTTCAGAAACCCGGGGCAGGGCGAGGGTAGCGTGCTAACCCTCTGATAAGGCGAGAAGGTTTGATCAGTGGTCCGAGGAACCCTTGCTGGACATTTTTTTCGGCGAGTCTTTCCCGGCGGATATCTTTTTTTCACTTTTGTTCACGACGATCACATCGGCCAGGCTCCGCAGCGCACGGTTAGTGGTTCGCACCGCGCTGTAAAAGCTTTCGCTGGTTTCATCGTGGCTGCTCTTGGCCTGGCGGGCACTGACCTTGAAGTCTTCGTCTTTGGAGAACAGATCAATCAGCCCGAAGGTGGTGTTGGAAATGGCCTTGTGTACCTTTTCCACGGCCGTTGTCCCGCCAGTGACGGCGTCTTCGAGCAACCGGGTGCGATTGCGCAATTCCAGCATATCAAGCCGGGCTTTCTGGATAGCGCTCTGGGCTGAAATCTGATGACTGTTCAACAGGCGTAGCTGTTTTTTGGTTCGTCGGATGCCAGAGAATACGTAGACCAGGCCGCAAAGCGCCAGGAGCTGGAGAGCGAGTGTGGCAATGGCATATGGGGGCATGAGTCTGCCTCCTACCGGTACTCAATGTGCATTTGAACCGGAATGTTTCGTTCCGACATTTCCTGCTCGAGTTCCTTCATCACTTCCTGATAGACAATTTTGCGCACCATGATGGGCAGCTTGTCGGCAAGAACGCGGGCGGATTTGGATTCACGTTTTGCCAGGCCGATCGGATCAATCACCCGCAGGGTCAGGACCAGCTCAGGCTCCTGCGTGGACCCGGTGAGTTCATTGCTCTTCAGCATGCGGGTAATCAATTGCTGCTGCATGATCAGTTGCCAGCACAGGAACGCGCTGAACAGAACGAGCAACAGGGTGAGAATGATGAGAAAGGTAGCCAATTAACGCCTCCTTGGCAGCTTGGAGTAATCCCTGACAGTTTGCCGCATCAATTATGACAATCGATTGACCTTGAAGACACCGATATCAGCGCAAGGGTGAAAGAAAGCCGGATGGGGTACCTGTTACGATGAATTGCACTCGTCGCCTTCAGCATGCAAAATCAATTAGTTAAATAACCCTAAGGATCGAGGGACCCGATCATGATCTGGCTCAAGGCTTTTATCGCCGGTTTTCTGTCGACGCTGATATTCCATCAGGGACTGTTTGCACTGCTGCATCTGGCAGGTATGACGCCCGTTCCACCCTACAATCTCGCGCCGGTGCCTCCACTGGGCGTTCCCTCTGTGATTTCCCTCAGTTTCTTTGGCGGATTGTGGGGCATCGTCATCTGGTTTCTGGCCGGGCGACTGGCTTCAGCCAGTTACTGGATCGGCCACATCGTGATCGGGGCACTGGGGCCAACGGCCGTGGCGATGCTGGTGGTGTTCCCGATGAAGGGGCTGGATGTCACCTCGACCACGTGGGTCGGGGGGCTTTTGCTCAACGGATTCTGGGGCCTTGGTGTGGCCATTTTCATGAAAATGACGGGCGGCGGGCAATCGCTGCAGAGTTCTGACTAAATTCCATTCGCGCGAAAAACAAAGGACAGACAATGACAACTTCAAAGAACGCGACTTATGACCTCGTAGTCTTTGGTGCGACCAGTTTCGTCGGCCAGATTCTCACTAAATACCTGCTGGACAACTACGGCGAAGGGAAGGATGTCAAATGGGCTCTGGCGGGGCGCTCGGAAAGCAAGCTTAAGAGCCTCAAATCGGACCTGGGCAAGAACGGCGAGAACCTGCCGGTCATCGTTGCTGACGCTTCGGATGAGGCGGCTCTTCGTAACCTGTGCGAGCAGACCCGCGTGGTGATCTCCACTGTTGGCCCCTATGCGCTCTATGGCGAGCCACTGGTAAAAGCCTGTGTTGAAACCGGCACCGATTACTGTGACCTGACCGGTGAGGTTCAGTGGATTCGTCGCATGATCCAGACCTATGAGGAGCAGGCCAAAGCCTCGGGCGCACGCATTGTCCACTGCTGCGGGTTTGACTCAATCCCGTCCGATATGGGCGTATGGTTCCTGCAGAGCAAGGCGGAAGAAACCTTCGGCGCGCCCTGCCAGGATGTTCGCATGCGCGTGAAAGCCGCAAAAGGCGGTATGTCCGGTGGGACCGTCGCTTCCATGATGAACATCGCCCGGGAAGCCGCAGCGGACCCCAAACTGCGCAAGGAGCTGGCCAACCCGTTCTCCCTGTGCCCGCCCGATCACCGCTCGGAAACACGGCAGCCGAGTCTGAAGGGCGCCGAGTTCGACAAGACCTTCAACGCCTGGCTGGCCCCGTTTGTTATGGGCGCCATCAACACCCGAATCGTGCATCGCTCCAACGCCCTGCAGTCGACGCGGTATGGCAAGGAGTTTACCTACGATGAGGCGATGATCACGGGTAAAGGCAATAAGGGCCGGTTCACTGCCTATGGCATGACCGCAGCCCTTGCGAGTTTCTTTACCGCCTCGGCCTTCAAGCCAACCAGCTGGCTGGTGAACAAGTTTGTACCCCAGCCGGGGGAAGGGCCCAGCCCGGAAGAGCAGGAAAACGGGTTTTACGACCTGCGTTTCGTGGGGCGGACGCCCGATGGCAAAACCATGATCACCAAAGTGACTGGCGACCGGGACCCGGGTTACGGCTCCACCGGTAAAATGCTGGGAGAGGCCGGCATGTGCCTGGCGTTCGACGTACCCAGGGAAAAGGAAGGCGGTTTCTGGACCCCATCCACCTTGCTCGATGGCGACCTGCTGGAACGACTGACCAGTAAAGCCGGTCTTACCTTCGAGGTTGTCGAAACCCGGTAAGGTCAACACGCCCGAAATGGAGGAGGTCCAGTGAGCTTTTACGAAGAACGCATTCTACCGCATGTGATTAACTGGGCCTGCTCCGAAGGGCATGTGATGAAACTTCGCAGCCAGGTTGTCCCCCATGCCAAAGGCACGGTGCTTGAGGTTGGCATGGGATCTGCCATTAATCTGGAGTTTTATGATCCCGAAACGGTTGATCTGGTGTACGGGCTGGAGCCATCAGAAGGCATGCGGCGCAAGGCGCAGGGCAATCTTGAGCGGTCACCGGTACCCGTGGAGTGGTTGGGGTTGCCCGGGGAACAGATTCCCCTGGCCGATAACAGCGTGGATACGGTATTGCTAACCTTCACGCTGTGCACCATCCCGGACTGGTCGGCGGCGCTCCAGCAAATGAAGCGCGTGCTGAAGCCAGAGGGGGAATTGCTTTTTCTGGAGCACGGCGAATCGGCGGATGCCAGCGTCTGCAAATGGCAGCACCGAATCACGCCAACCTGGAAGAAGTTCGCCGGCGGCTGCCATCTGGATAGACCCATCGCGGAACTGATCAAGGGGAGTGGCTTCCGGATTCAGGAGATGGAAAACCTCTACCTCCCGAAAACGCCGAAAATTGCCGGTTATATCTACAAAGGGCGGGCCGTCATAGCCTGAAACGACCTTATCCGGCCGGCAGACCCAGACCGAATTGCGTTACCGAACCAGCGCTTATACAATGCCTCCCGCAACGCCTCCCTTCCGATGCCCGGATGGTGAAATTGGTAGACACAAGAGACTTAAAATCTCTCGACCTCACGGTCGTGCCGGTTCGATTCCGGCTCCGGGCACCATAAAAATCAAAACGTTACAAGATTGATTTTTTCTCGACAAATTGAATAATCTCCCGTGTAGACAATATGTAGACGCTTGACGTGTCAGTTACACGAATAGGGAGAGGTGTTTTGGAGTTTATCGAAGCAATACGCCAGCGGCGGAAAGACGTGAAATTTCCGACTCAGCGTAAGTTTTCTGTCGACGGGTGGTTGGCGCATCAAGATGTGTATCAGTTCGACAGCCTTCGTTCCCAAGAAATATTCAAGGCGGGAATCTTCTTTTTTGAGGTATTCGAAGCGCTGCGAGAGAGCCTTTCCCTCGTTGAGAAGAACAAACCCGTATACATTTCTCAGTCAGACATGCGGGCCTATTTGTGTGGACTATCTAATAGGCATAGAAAGGTTTTGGTTGAAAACGCGCATAAGCAGGTCAACGAGCTTATGAGGGAGTCGACCGACGGTACCTTCTACGCAGACCATCTACATAACATTGCCGGTGCCGCGTTGGCTGGTGGAGGAGTACTGAGTTTAGACGACTCGGCCCACCAAATAGTCGATAACTTCACTTGCGTTTTTCGCGCCCTCCATCAAGCTCCAGAAGTCATTGAAAATAAGAGCCGAAAACCAATAAAAGAAAGTGAGAAAACAAATGTCATAAGATATCTTATGGCTCACGAACAGTTGTCATCAGTATATGGAATTTATGAAGATTATTGGAACTGTTTAATTTCGGAGGAGGTTGGATTTCGTGATGATGGGGCTGTCATTAATCTGTACCCATTGATTAATGACGAAAATCTAGCAAAGTCTGCATCGTTTCATCGGCGCTCTCGACACAATATGCAGAAACAACAGATTCTATACTCGATATACAAAAATAAGGAGGGGGCTGGAAAAGGTAATTCAATTTTCGAGAAGCGAACAGAAAAGGGCTGGAAATACGTTTCAGCGCCAATCTCCAGTCAATCAGAAGAAATCCAGTTCGCAAATTTGGGCTCTATTGCTGAAAAAGGAATGGTTGAGGAGGCATTGTCTGAAAAGGTAGTAGGGGCAAAAGGAGGAAAGCTGGGAATATCCGTAAGCGAGGTTATTGATTATTTCCATGCGCTTAAATTAATTTCGATCGCAAGATTTAATTCACTGCCTGACGATACCGCTGTTTTTAAGCCAGGTGCCCTAAAGGCTTTCAGTGTAGAGGTTGATTTTGATAAAATTTGCAGAGCTTTTTCTAGGCATTTTAATCATGATTATGAAAAAGCCTCTGAAATATTGAATATTTTGAAGTTCTCTGGTGACCTAAAAAAGGACCTTTGGGCGAATCCGCTGATTGAGCGAAATGAGAACAGGTTGCTTTTGCTCCTTGCCCCATTTCTTGGTGCATCACTCCTTCGCAATTCCGAAATTTGGGCTATGCAACTTGGTCTCGACAGAGCTGAGAAGGGATTCGGTTATGAAAAATATTTGCAAGAACATATATCTGAAAGCATCAAGCGGAATGATCTCTTAATTAAGTCTGAGGTCTCAAACAAGTCTAAATTCAAGTTTTCCGGATCAGAGGAAGAGATAGATCTTGTTCTCAGGGTGGGTGATCTTGTAGTAATCGGTGAGGTCAAATGCATCGTTACAGTTGATGGGCCCTCATCTTATAGAAATTCAAAGGCGCGAGTTTATGAGGCGATCGCTCAGATTAAAAGAAAACGAGATTTTGTAATAGATAATATAAGTTATTTTCTTTCATCAAATGGCTGGGGTGATATAGACAGCTCTGAAGTTACCGTTCAGCCAATTGTTTTGGTTAGCAACTATACCTTTGCAGGCTTTAGTTTTGAAGAAGTCCCGATCTTGGACGATTTGCTTTTATCCGCATATCTAAGAACTCCAATTATTCCAATGTTTTCCGAATCTGGCCCTACTGGTACAAAGCATCGTTTGGGAGCTAGGCTGTATGGTGATGAGGATGAGGCTGCCGAAAATTTCCGAAAATACGCATTTCATCCTCCACAACTTCAAACTATTAGAAGCTGTGTTCAGACCGTGGAATACGATGCGCTCGTGCCGATTAAAGGGAATAGCAAGCGCTTAAAATTCGGGAAGCTCGAGGTTACCGAAAATCATGATCTTGAGAGTATCGAATCACTGGATATAGGCTTTGATGTTGTTCATAACCCGACAATTAAAGGCTTTTGAGTCGGGTACAGTTATTGACAGAACTCCAAGGAGGCGCGTTCGCGCCTCTAACTACCACCTCACATGAATCGGAACATTGAAGATCATCGTCCGCTGGTCGGGTTCGACTGATCGTCCAGTCATAAATCCTGGTAACGACTCGCCCGGCTGAACCAACCAAACCTTTCAGCTTTTCAACAGTTTCGTGGTATTTGGAAGCCGTAGGCTTGGGAACCATAAGGGCTCGCAGTGGCCGATCTTTTAGGTGGGTACAAGTTCCGCCCATAAGCTCGACGTAACGTTTCCAGTCCCCGTTATCTGCCGCAATCTCGAGCTCCTGGAGTAGGCCTTCACGGCTCCCTTCAATGTTCTTGAGGCGCCGGAGCTCTCTATAAACCGTAACACCCGGGTCGCCCGTAAATTGAAACTGGCGAATGCCCCAAATACTGGCCCAGGCTCTAATGCGAGCGGCTGACTCAACTGCATCATTTCCGTAGGAGTCCTCGCCAACCTCATACCCGTCGATGCACTTGGATACATATTTGGCGACATAACCAGTTGCCCGACCTTTCTCCGGGTCGATCTCTTCGATGACAAAACGGTTTGCTTCAGCGCCGCTTTCGTCTCCATCTTCTTTAAGTGCATGTTCTCGAAATATTCGGTTAGCTTCGGGAAGAAACTCTCTGGCCATGAACAAAAGGAGATGCCAATGGGGCGTCCCGTCGTGATGAGGTTCGACAGTTCGGATTCCGTATACCTCGATTCCTGTTCTCTTGAAGGCAGCACGGACGCGGCCCCAGACTTTTGTCAGGTATTTTTGTGCTTCGAGAGGTGAGGAACCATCGAATTTGCCGTTCGCGTGACCGCTTTGGTGGGTGGCGTGATACTTCGACGGACAAGTCAGCGTATAAAACACCCCAACGTGACCATTTTCATCCGCGTAGTCTTCCAGCCCTCCAATCCTCATCATCGTCTCGTTCCGACGGTTTCTAGGGTTGCTGACGGACTTTTCCTTTAAGGAGGCTAGGGTGGCTGTGTAGCCGAATTGGTTTTCTGCGGTGAGAAGCTCTAACAGCTCGGCGTTGCTCGCTTGGGCGGCAAGGTAACGTCGGAAGTTGTATTCGCTGATGTAGAGGTTCTTGGCTTTGGAAACCAGTCCGAGCTCCCGGTAAATGCTTTCTGAATTTCGGTAGGCTTTGGTCCTGAGCTTTCGTCGCCACCAAGCAGGATCAAAGACGCGCGCCACGCCGGGAATGACTTTCTCCTTGTCGGTGAGATCGTTTTGATCAACCGGAAAAGGCATCCCCGCTTTCGTGGTTTCCCGAATTAAAAGGTGGAGTGCTTCCTTCCCATTAACGGCGCGCGCGTGACCGGTAAATTCGCGTTCAAGACGTTGAGAAACTTTTTCAGAAAACGAACGAAACAGCTCAAAAGGGGAGTCGGCTTTTAGTCCGCCAAAGTCGTCATTCAGGTGAAGGCGATCCAGTAAACCTTCGAGCCACATGTCCGCTTGGTGGTAGGTCGAACTGTCTGCGATCCGAAGATATCGGCTAAAGATTCGCTCTTTGAGATAGGGGTGCCTCTCCTCGACGGTCCGCAACATTTTTCTAGACCGAATATCGCCGAGTGCATAAGGGCGACCTTCGCCCTTTAACCAATTAAATGGGCCGACTGGAAGAGGTGTACTCATGGTCTTCCCTCGGGCAGACCATGCCGGGGATTGGCGATGTTTGATAGAGCGAAACCCACTCTTTGGGCGAGCGGGTAAGGCGGATGAGCGAACCTGAACCTATAAGGTCTGTACCCGTCTGAACCTCTGGAAATGCCGGGGTGCAATCGGGGTACACGTACCTTAAGGGAGGGGTTCATGTTGGCTAACGAAGCGAACCGACCCCTGTATTGGGGAGAGGTTTCTGTTAACGAATATCCCGCGGGTCCGAAACCGTTAACGGAGTTAGGTCTATTCGGTCCGGTTTTCGGTCCGTTAACGGTCTCTTTGAGGGTTAACCGAACGGTCTGCAGATCCATCACGCGACCTGAGAGGTTGAGGTGCGAATCTGCTTCTCGATGAAGTCGGTTAAGTCGCTTAGCCGATACCGAACGGAGCGACTCCCTACCTTAATAAAGGGAATTCGGGCTCCGGCCCAGCGGTCCCGTTCGAGGAATGCTTTACTGACGCCAAGGACGTCCGCAGCTTCTTTCGTGGTAAGTAGTTTTTCTGTGATAGCCATATCTGTACTCCAGTTGATATGGCTCTCGTTTTACGGCATTGGGTTGCGCTCGAGAATGCGCCTCCGGCGGAGCGGTATACCTGTCCGCCGGAGAGGTATACTTTTCCGCCGGACAGGTATTATTTATACGCTGCGATAGAAGCTCCGTGTCGTTGTGCCTTCCTCTGCCTGCTCGCAAATATCGAACAGAGAAGAGGTATTTAGTACTGCTTGCCAATTCGAGCAGCCATAGGCCTCAGGGAATATTTGGGGGGCTTCAGATCTAATCCAATCGATCGCCAACGAAAGGTCGGTCCATCCATTGCGTTGAAATTTGGATTCAGCCGCTTGAAGAAGCTCTACGACTCGGGTGTTGCGCCAGTCGACCGGTTGCCCTGGAATAAACCCGTATGTGATGAGATGGTCCAATTCCCCTGAGCGGCTCAACTCTAGTAGATGTTTGCCAGCATTTATTCGGGCCTGGAAAACAGCGCGTAACAAGCTCGTACGAGTGTCGATTATGGAAAGCGATTCGGTGAGGTGTTCTTTGGCGGAGAGGCAGCTGGATACATCGTGGAGCGGGTGGGCGGAAAGGAAGTGATGAACCAGTTCGTTCCGGAGGCCTAAGAGTATTCGGAGGCTTTCTTTCAGAGCGGCGTATTGGTCGTCACTCAGTTGCACGGAAATCTTTAGATGGACATGAGAGGGAGAAAACTCCTCATCCTCAGGCTCGCCAGCCGACTCTGGGGTGACATAGGTCCCTGTAAGTTCGTTGATCAGCTGGCCAAGGGTCATTTTCGTGTATTTGTGTCTCGAGCGGGGTTCGAGCGGTCTTCCGTCGGCGCCTTTAAAACTGGAAGTGGCCAAACATTCTTTCAGGGCTAATTCATAAGCTTGAAGCTTCAGGATGCAGCGCCCCATTAACGCAGAGATTTCGCCCCGGAGTTCGTCTAGGGTCTTTGGGTCTGGTTCATTCATGATGTTTTGTTTTTCTGTTTCCGATGACTGCCGATCCATTTGGCGATTTGATGCGTCGGATCATCGGATCGCATGGTGCTGGAAATTTCCGCTTCAAACCTACTCGCTGTGGCTATTGCTGCCTTTCGATTTGACAGCTCGTCGCACTCTGAGTCGACAAATTTGAAAATGCGGCGTTTGAGCTGGTTGTAGTCCAGGTGCTTTGCTGTATTTGCTTTTAAAGAGCTTTTTCGCCGGAACACGGCTTCAAACTCCATTCCGTGGATGAATGCCATCATTTCGCGGGCTTCAGTTATTCTCTCTCTGGCGAACTGAGCGAAGTGATCTTTCAAAGCCTGTTCGAACGCATCCGGTGAAGAGTCATCCGCTTTGCGACCCGAATCCAAGGATTCAAGCGCGTAAACATAGGCAATCAAAGCAAAGTAAGTTATGGGGTCGGCGTTTGGAAAGTCCTCCTGATCTTCCAGGTCAAGCTGCTCGAAAAGTTCGATAAAGGAAATGGCATCGTTTGTGAAAATTGGCCCTCCGACCTGACGCAATTTCGCTTTGGCCGATTGATGTGCTTTTCGTTCAGCCGACTCAATTAATCGATTTGCATGCTGAATTCCGATTTCCAGCTCTTGTTGAGAGCGCCCCCGGAGTCGTTCTTTTGCGTTACGAATAACGTACTCGTGATCGAGGCTGTGCGCCATGCTGGGATTAATCGATTCGATAACCCGGGCTGGGTCAGCGAGAAGGTCTACGGATTTGGCTAGCTGGTGGTCTAACACGGTTTAACCTCAAATCTTGTCATGAAAAAGTCGGTGATCTTTTGCATTGGCCCGCGCAATCGCTCGACGTCGAAGATGATGTAGCCTTCGGTCACATCATTGGGGTCTTTGTGGTTAATAAGACGCTTTAGCGCATAGGCGGGAATGTCCAGCCGTTCGGCTGCGGTAATGAACGTTCTTCGCAGGTCGTGGAGCGTAAAAATGACCCCGGATAGCTTGGCGACTCGGGCAATGGCTGTCCTGGGTTCGGACAGGTGGCCGCGCTCAGCATCACTCGGAAACACAAACGGACTCGATCGTTCTTCAAAGCGGCGGGTGAGCAGCGTCTCGATCGCATCGCTGAATGGCAGACGGTGAATCCGATTGTTTTTGGTCACCGTGATGGTTAGCGTTTTCTCGGTAAAGTCGATCTGATCCCAGGTGAGGGTGGCCGCTTCACTGCGCCTTAGGCCGGTCAACAATACCAGATGCAGGTAATCCCGTGTGGTCTGGTTGTTGAGTTGCAGGGTGGCTTCGTACCACGCCTTCAGTTGATGGTCCTTGATCAGCGTCTGCCGCCGCTCCACTTTGTACCAGGCCCGCTGGTGACTGAGCACATCCACAGGATTCGCTACGAGGAACGGTTTGCCGGAGGCATCCTGATAGCGCTGCAAGGCGTGGTTGAAGATGGCGCGCAGAATGCGCATGCCGTTATCGGCGCGGGCGGGGCTGCGGACTCCGTACTCCGCGTGACGGCTCAGGACCATGTCCCGGGAGATATCGCTGAGGGCCTTGGTCTGCCAGTCCTTGAACATTTCGCTCATCGAGCGATGGTAGTCTTTGAGGGTGTTGGGTTTGAGGGTTTTGCGGGTGGCCAAATAGTCCTGAAAGGCCTCGTTCAGGGTGATGCGTCTGGCGCGTTTTTCTTGCGCCTCGCGAATCGGGTCGCGACCCTGAGCGACTTCCCCCAGAAATTTTTGCGCTTCTTTTCGTGCCTGTTCGACGGTTAGGTTGCCATAGCGTCCCAGCGTTTTCCGTTTGACTCGGCCATCGACGCGTTTTTCGACGATGAACGATTTCGCGCCTCCGCTTGTGACCCTTAGACCGAAACCGGCAATGACCGAATCCCGATAAAAGGCTTGGGTGGATTTCCCATCCGGAGCAATTGCAGGGAGGGGAACTTTATCGACAAAGCTCTTGGTGATCCTCAAGGGGTAGGCTCCACTCGAATTCGTCAGAAAGTCTCTCGCGTCCTCATGTAGACACTATGTAGACAGAATCGGTCAAATTCTAGCGGATTTCTTCAAACAACGGCAAACGACGTTTTCGAGAAAAGATCTGTAAGATCCTGTTGTGTAATGCGTATTCCAAGATTTTCCAATTTCGTCAAAGAAACACACAAATAACTTAAAATCTCTCGACCTCACGGTCGTGCCGGTTCGATTCCGGCTCCGGGCACCAATAAAATCAATTTCCTGTGCCTGTCTTCCCCTCGTTACTGCGATCATAGTGGGCGACTACAATCATTCTTTCCAAAAGCTGTGACCAGATAGAGGGAAGGATGAATGAAACTCGAGTCGTATGACCGGTTCGATCGGCAGGCCATAGAAGCGCTGTATGCCCGCACGTTCTCGGATTCAGAAGGGCAGTCCGAAGGGGCGCGTATTGGCGCGTTGGTTCATCAAATACTGGAGCAGGTGCCGCCCGAATCGTTGCTGGGGGTTGTGGCGACTGAACACGGGGAAATCGTTGGCTGCATCCTGTTCACGCGTTTGTCTTTCGACACCCCGGCTAACGCTTTCATGCTGTCGCCGGTCGCGGTTTCTCCCGATTACCAGGGTACAGGCGTTGGCCAGGAACTGATTAACCAGGGCATCCGGCATATGGAGGAGCTGGGGGTAGAACTGGTCTTGACGTACGGTGATCCGAACTATTACTCGAAAGTCGGCTTCCAGCAAATCTCGCAACAGATTGTCCGGGCACCTTTTGAGCTCTCTCATCCGGAGGGCTGGCTCAGCCCCTCAATGGCGGCCGACTAGACCTTCCCTTGGGAAACGTCCGTTGCGTTGAACCCTTCAACGATGCCCGATACTGGTAAGCCTGATCCGTTTTGGTAACTTCGCTGCGGGTGGCGGCCCTGGGAGCGAATGCTAAGTTTAAAGTGCGCTCCAAGAGCGCTCGGGTGGCTCACGATTTTTCAGGGTCTCGTTGGTTTGAAAACTCGCGCAGGGAGAATAACGTGGAGAGAGAAGCCAGATGCCTTTGTGGCTCGCTAACCATCTGGGTTAGCGGGAATCCGTCGTTTTCTATCGCTTGTAACTGCATCAATTGCCAGAGAAGAACAGGATCGTCGTTCGGAACCCTGGCCTATTTCAAGGATGATCAGGTGCTGGAGCAAAAGGGTGAGTTTAAGAAATTCCAGTTCCAGAGCGATTCGGGAAGAACCAATACCACACATTTCTGCCCGGAGTGTGGCTCGACGGTGTTTTTCAAGGCTGAAGCGTTTAAAGGAATGACCGGAGTAGCCGCAGGATGCTTTCCCAGCCCCGACATTCCTGAGCCGACCATGGCTGTCTGGACTCGATCGAAACACTCGTGGGTTGAGTTTCCCGAGCACTGGACGTCCATGGAACAGCAAACGCCCTGAGGACTGTTTTAGCACCAAGGCTGGATGAGATGCGGTATTACGCTTAAACACCACAAACCTGAAAAATCAGCCGGCCGTGCCCAGCCGGCTGAACCTTGAGAGGTCTCTCGGTTTTATCCGCCCAATAAGCTGCGAATAAAGGCGCAGGTCGCCTCCAGATTTCCTTTATCAACCACATTCGCCAGGCCAGCCCGTGGCTGATCTGAATCATTAGGGCCTTTACCATCGCCGGACGGATCCGATGCATGTTCGCCCATGGTATCCGCATCATCTGCAGTTAGTTCACCCCAGTTACAAGTGAGTGTTCCCCCCTTGAAGGTGACGATTACTTCGTCGGCAGCCACTCCAAATGAAAACAACAGCAATGAAACCATCAGTAGTTTTTTCACGGCGTATTCCTCCGCTTGGTCTTGTTTTCGGCTCTTCGACGGTTGGGCCCATCGGCATCTGAACTGAGCCTTGAAGGGGCGTTGCGGCACCAAACTACGGAAGGTCGTTCCTTGTTCGTTTCGCGCGTGCAAAAGGACAGGCACACAGCGGTGATGGCTCAAAGCCCTCGCATCGTCGAGGACGAGCAAAAGTTTAGACCAAAACCAGAGGACTGCGAGGGCTGCTGATCGGTCGTACAACGCCATGTTGTACCGAAAGGCTGGCTCGGCGCTCAGCCTCCTGTTGCTCGCCGATAGCGGCGGACCTCGATCCAGCCATGAGTGACCAGGGCGCACAGAACAATGGCGCCGCCGCACATACTCAACAAAGAAGGAACTTCATCCAGAAACAGCCACACCAGGAAGGAGCCAATGACCGTTTCGAGCAGCAGCATGAGGCTTACCTCGGCGGCTGGTATATAGCGGGGGCCGATCTGGATAAGCACGCTGGCGATTGGAAGAAAAAACAGGCCGAGCAGGGCAATGAACAGGGTGTCCCTCAGGCTGGGAAGCTGAGCGCCGCCGAACAGCGCGGCAACGATGGCCACCAGGGCAGCGCCGAACATCAGCATCACGCTCATATCGGCTTCCGGGCGGGAACGGGCGACGTTCAGGTTGGATGCGAGCGCCGTTGCTGCCAGGGCTGCCATCAGCAAGCCTATTGGCTCACCGCGCCCCATTTCGCTGATCGCCATCAGGCTAGCTCCGCTGACGCACACCGCAATCATAGCCCAGGTCCTCAGCGGCAAGCTTTCTTTCCAGACGATCCGGGCGATCAGGGCGGCGATCATCGGGGCAGTATTCAGTATCACGAGAACATTGCCGGCAGCGGTGTTTTTCATGCCGACCACAAACCCCAGCGTGCTCAGCGAAAAGGCGAAAGCGCAGAACCATCCCTTCCAGCCGCAACGGTGGACTTCCTGCCAGAGATTGGCCCGGTACCGCCCCCAACTGATAACGAGAAAACTGACCGCGAGAAAGAGCCCACGCCAAAACAGAAACACAATGGGATCGACGGAGGTGATTTTCACCAACAGTGCGTCCGGGGTGATGAACAGAACCCCAAGCGCGGCAATCGTTAGTCCTTTAATGCGGGTGGTGTCCAACGGGCCGTCTCATAAAAAAATAGGTGAACTGGAAGCGATGTTTACCGGAACTGTTTCCTGAGCGCTTCAAGGCATTGTTTGAATGCCTGGGAGCAGAAGAAAGGGTGCTCCGGGGCGGAATTTCCAATGGCCACCACACCCCCGGCTTCGACGATGCCGCATGAAATCATGAGATTGTCTTCCAGGTCAAAGTTTTCAATGGCATGGCCGTGTTGGTCATAGTCGGTAGAGCCCGCTCGCTGGTAGTAACGGCGCGCATCGCCGGTAAAACCACAGGCAGGTTTGCCTTGCCCGATCATGTAACCCACTTCGAAGACCGTACCCGGATCTGCGCTGATACCCCGGAATGGAGTCAGGTTGGCGATGATTGCGTCGCAGCTGTCCATCAGGTGCTGGTTTGCCCGGTAGATTCGAAATCCGCGCTCCCTGGGCGCTTCGCTGGCACCAAATTCAAGCTTGGTATCCAGAGGGTCCACACCTTCAAATCCCGCCTGCTGAAGCAGGGTGAGTTTCTGTTTCAATATACTTGCGTGTTCCGTTTGTGGCAGGAACACCTCGGGGCCAGCCAGATAGATCCGTTTGGGGGTGCTCATGATTGACGAACTCTTGTTAGAGCGTTTGTTGTGGGCCGCACTGTTCTTCACCGACCATCAACTTGTCACCGACCTTCAGGCCGTTTTCCTCAAAGAACCCCGCGTTCATTTCAATGGCGTAGGTGAAGGGCACGCCGGCGGGATAGGTGGGGCAACTGGCGGCATCATTAGCACTGCAGGGCTCCATTCGACGTATCGAGCCAATGACGCCTGCTTTGCTGATGTAGGCAATGTCCAGTGTTAGGAGGGTGTTGCGCATCCAGAAGCCGCGCTCTGGTTTCTGAGGTTCCGGGTACACAAAGAGCATGCCGTGGTATTCAGACAGTTCTTGCCTGCCCATCAACCCTTTCTGCCGGTGCTCTGGCTTGCGTGCAACCTCCAGCATGACTGGCACCGACTCCCCGGCACCGACAAAGCAGGCCTGCTTGGTGGGCAACTCCGGTTGGGGAATCCCCGAATTGGCCGCACACCCGGAGACCGAGGCGAACAGCAGGAAACCCATGGCAGGAAGGCGAAAACGAAACGTCATGAACGCAGCCGATAGCCGGTGCGGAAGATGTACCAGATGGTCACCATGCAGGCGATAAGAAAGACCAATGTCATCCCAATGCTGATGGCAATATGAACATCGGATACGCCGTAAAATGCCCAGCGGAATCCGCTGATCAGGTACACCACCGGGTTGAACAAGCTGATGGTTTGCCAGATCGGCGGCAGCATATCGATGGAGTAAAAGGTGCCGCCCAGGAAAACCAGGGGAGTGACGATCATCATGGGTACAATCTGAAGCTTTTCGAAGCCGTCTGCCCATATGCCGATGATGAACCCGAACAGGCTGAACGTGACGGACGTCAGCACCAGAAACGATAGCATCCAGAAGGGGTGTAGTACGGTGTAGTCAACGAACAGGCGAGCCGTGGCTAGGATGATGAGCCCGAGAATCACCGATTTACTGGCGGCCGCACCCACGTATCCGAGCACCACTTCAAAATAGGAGACGGGCGCGGAGAGCACCTCGTAGATGGTGCCGGAGAACTTCGGCATATAAATGCCAAAAGCCGCGTTGGAGATGCTTTGCATCAGCAGCGACAGCATCACCAGGCCAGGAATGATGTAGGCGCCATAATCAATGCCATCGATGTCGCCCATGCGCGTACCAATGGCAGAGCCGAACACCACGAAATACAGGCAGGTGGAAATTACCGGTGACAGCACACTTTGCATGAGTGTGCGCTTCATGCGGGCCATCTCGAAATTATAAATCGCGCGAACGCCGTAGAAATTCATGTTGAAGTCTCGTTAACGGATTCGTGTTATTCGTGAACCAGGCCGACAAAGATGTCTTCGAGGGAGCTCTCCCGGGTCTGAATGTCCCGGTATTCAATACCAAGATCACCAAGCGTTCGAAGCAGCCGTGCAACGCCTGCCTGTTCCTGCTGGGAGTCAAAGGTGTAGATGAGTTCGTGACCGTCTTCGGACAGCTCAATCGGTTCGAGCGTCAACTCGCCGGGGAGCTTCTCCAGTGTGTGCTGGAGCTGCAGACGCAATTCCTTTTTGCCCAGTTTGCTCATCAACAGGTCCTTTTCCTCGACGAGGATAATCTCCCCCTGACGGATCACGCCGATGCGGTCGGCCATTTCCTCGGCCTCTTCAATATAGTGGGTGGTCAGAATGATGGTTACGCCGCTTTCCCGCAGTTGGCGGACCATCTCCCACATGTCCCTGCGAAGCTCCACATCCACGCCGGCGGTGGGCTCATCCAGGAACAGGATTTGCGGTTCATGGGACAGGGCTTTGGCAATCATGACCCGGCGCTTCATGCCGCCCGACAGCGACATGATTCGATTGTTACGCTTGTCCCACAGCGAAAGCGCCTTCAGTATTTTTTCGATGTGATCGGGGTTGGGGGCTTTACCAAACAGGCCGCGACTGAAGGATACCGCATTCCATACGGTCTCAAAGGAGTCGGTGTTCAGCTCTTGGGGCACCAGGCCGATGGCCTGCCGGGCCTGCCGGTATTGCCTCTTGATGTCAAAACCAGCGGCTTCAACCTCGCCATCGGAGAGATTAACGATGCCGCAGATAATGCTGATGAGCGTGGTCTTGCCCGCACCGTTGGGACCGAGGAGGGCGAAGATTTCACCACGGTAGATCTCCAGGTTGATGTCTTTCAGGGCCTGGAAACCATCACCGTATGTTTTGTAGAGGTGTCTAACGGAAATGTCCGTTTGCACAGTCCGTCCCGCCTTAATGATCAAGTGCTTGGAAGCCGCGTATTCTGTCACGACTCGGGTTCAATGAGAACGCTTGGACGGTGTGGGGATAACCGTCATAATCCCGCCCATTCGGCTTAAGGGGTGATCATGGTACGGGCATTGTTGGTTGCAGGTTTAATTCTAGCTGTATTGGTTGTGCTCGTATTCGGCCCAAGAGCCCTCAGGACCGAGGGCAGTGGTGAGTCTGCCGTGAATTTGCCCGAGTGTGAATTGATCGAAACGGTCTGCCAATGGGATGGCGCGTTCGGACAGTGGGCTGTGGAATTGAAGCCCGTACCAGATAGCAATCACCCAGGTGCATATCAGTTGACGGTCCAGGCACCGGAAGGATCCGGAAACTTGCTGGCGACCTTGACCGGCGAGAGCATGTACATGGGCGAGTACCCCGTTCCCCTCGAAGGCAGAGGGAGTGGCCGCTACGAGGCGATCTTTACCCCCCCATTCTGCAGCACCGGGGATCGCATGCGATGGCGATTGGCGCTTAGGGCCAGCACCGCTCCGGAAGAAATTCAGACTCCGAAAATGGTGTTTCAGGGCGAAAACACCTGAGTTGCGGGAATTGTGTACTGTCAGGCTGACATCACGTCTTTATTCTGTAAGATTTGCTGAGCATTTACTCAGCCAAGGAAGACACTATGGACTATGGGAAGAGCGTTCAGCAGGTTCTGTTAAGAAAGATCTACAAGGCAGAGCAGGATTTACTCCAGTTGAAACTGGATTATTGCCGCTTTGTGTTCGGTCTGACCCATCGGGCGCGGGTCATTTGCGGTGATAAGATCTACGTGGTGCGCTCAGTTGATGTGGACACCATGAAGCATTCAGAGGACGGGGGATTCACCAAGCCGGTGATCACGGGCGCCCCCGCAGAAACCCCGGACAGCGTACAGCCGGTTTCACTCGGCGCCGAATGGATTCTGGAAGCCAAATCCTCCCAACCCGCTTAGATGAACGCGTTGTTCGTCAATACTCCGTAAAGGCTGAATTCTGGTGACACGTAATGATGGCGTTGCCAGAACTTTGCTCCTTCCAACCCTCCACGATAGCAGGCGAGGGCAGTACCGCTCTCGGTCAGCGTTGCCACTGCCTTGTAGGTCTCCTGCTCCTCAATTCCAAACTTCAGCTCTCCAATGTGGGCCACCAGATCAATCAGTTCATCCGAATAACGCACCCTGGGCTCACAGAGTGAAATCGCTGCGCCGTATAGCCACGAAGCAGCGAAACCTCGGACCATGGCTGGTGCATCCTTTATTGATAACGCTTTGATTCTGCTATCACGATTCTGCAGGGCCGCCAGGACGTGCAGCTTGGAGGTAAGATCGGCACGGTCAGCCGCCATCAAAGGCTGCTTACTGAGCGGCAAGGAGTAGGGAGCGTTGTGGAAAATCTCGTTGGTCAAGGCCGACTCTGCGACTGGAGCTGAACGCACCAGAGCAAGCATACGAAAGGTCATCAGCAGTAGCAGTGCTACCAGCGCTATTTCGGTTACAACAATTACGCTACCAGTCATTCCGTTGACTTCCTCAAGTTGATTCAGAGTACACGCGCACCGCAACGAAATGTAATTTAATTCGGCTCAATAAAATTAGCAGTTTACGCCAAGTTGTTGATGGGTTTTATGTTTCTGTGATGTTGGTCAAATGAAAACTTTAAGAGAGAGTCTCTATGGGGAGGAGTTTTAACGAGGTCGCTTCTGCGCGAGGTTTTTCTTTGAGTGAATGTGGCTAGACGAAGTGTAGTGAGTCCAGGGGACATGGCCGGAGAGCACCATGAGCGCTTTTGTCGGCTCAACAGGTCGGCATGGTTTGTAACGCAAGTTTCCGGCGAATGAAACGGCCCAAAGCGTCTACACCAATATTCAGTAAAGCGGTGATCAGGATCAGGACCATGGCCCGGTCAAACTGAATGTGCTGTATCGCACTGTCGACATAAAATCCCAGGGTATAAATCCCCAGAATCCCCAAGATGGCTGTTTCCCGCATGATAATTTCCCACCGATAGAACAGAAACGCGAGAAAAGAGCGGTAGACCCTTGGTACCAGTTCCCATGTGTAACGCTTGAACCCGGTTACGGCGTCTGAGCGCAGGGTAATAGTATTGGTTTGTCGACCAATCAAATGGCCGATGATCGCTCCATTGTGGAGTGCCAGGGCTACTGCTCCAGGGAGCATGGATGGCCCCCAGAGCTGGAGAAGAATGTAGGCCAGGATGTATTCCGGCGTCGAACGGGCAATAACGAGGAAGACGTGCCCTGCGGTCCGCCGTATCGGTCCGCCGAAATGGTTGGATATCAGTGGAAAGGACAAAAGCGCGAGGATGCCCGTGGCAACCAATGCGATCTGCGTGAGGACAATGGTATTCCATATTCCCGGCAGAGCTTCATTGGCAAAGAGCTCTTCGAGCCAGGGCATAAGGCCAGCCAAACCCTCTCCATCGCGAATAGGGCTGGGAATGATGTCCTCGGTAAAGAAGCGCTCTACATTGCCCCAGACAATGGGCAGACCATCGCCAAGGAAAAACGGTGCGCCCAGCACGTAGATGGGCAGGAGTTTTGGCCGGACCCAGAGAGGGATCGTGGCGATCAGCACATAAAACAGGATAAGCATCGCACCGGCATCGGAGTACATACCCTGCGAAAAAGACGTTTCAAGATAGAACCCCAGAGTAGGCAGACCTACGAAGCCAAGAATGGCGCTCGAGCGAAGCCCGCATTCAAGACGATAAGCGGTATAGGTTCTTAACTGAGCCCAGCAATCAGGGATTTTGGTGTACAGGAATGCCGCGATGGTTCCTGTGCCCGGCGGCAGGAGCCGGCCTGGTTCCGGATCGGCTTCCTCGAGAATCTCGGAGTACACCTTGGCGAAGATGCCGGAATAGGGTATCGCGATTGCAAGCACACCCGTCAGCGGGTGGAAACCGAAAAACTGCAGAAAAATGAGGGCCCAGAATAGCTCGTGAATAGCCCTGATGAACGCGCAAAAAATCCGCACCGGCAGAAACCGGTAGATCAGGGCCAGAAGAAATCCGCAGATACCCCCAACCGTCACCCCGACAAAGGCGAAGGCCACGGTTCGCAACAATGCGGTAAGAAGCCCTTCGCTGCTGAAAAAGTTCGGCGTGAGTATGCCCAGGAAAAAGTTGCCGAGATCCCTCCACGGGTTGTTTGCAGTGATAGCAATATCCGCAAACAGGAGGCCTACAAGCGCGATCGCGAGAAAAATAAGGCTGGTGCGAACCGTAGGGTACGAGAGCATCGCGGGATGAGTCCTAGTACAGCGACATAATGTCTGAAGCAACCAACTGGTCCGCAGGCTCGTCCAGGGCAATCTGCCCATCCTGGATGCCAACTATCCGGTTGCAGTACTTCATTGCCATGTTTACATCGTGCATGGCGATAACACTGGTGTTGAAGCGGTCTGTCAGCAATTGCATGACAAGATGTGCCATGGGGCCGTCCAGTGCAGAAATGGGCTCATCAGCAAGTAAAACGGGGGCGTTGCGATACAGGGCTCTGGCGATGGCCACACGTTGGCGCTGTCCGCCAGATAGCGATGCTGTGGGTATCCAGAGTTTCTCTGACATTCTCAGAGCGTCCAGCAGTTCCAGAACCTGTTTTCGATCCTGTTTGAACGGTCTTACAAGCGTGACGGTGTTGTACCAGGTGGCATGCTTGTCCAGCTGGCCCATAAACACGTTATGGAAAACCGGAAGCGCATTCACCAGGCCCAGGTCCTGGGGTACCAGAGACGACTCCCGATCCACCCTCTGGTGGATGAGCCGGATCAACGTGGATTTTCCTGCCCCGCTTTTTCCAACGAGAGCGACCTGATCTCCTTCCTTAACGTTGAGGGTGAGGGGGCCGATAACCCGCTCACCCCCAAAAGAGGCCGTCAGGCCTGAGAGGTCAAAGCCTGCCATCAATCAATGATTCCGATTTCTTTTGCTACGCTGCGAATCGGCTCATAGTCATCGTTTGAAGCGGGAATAAATGCAGAGCGTGGGAAGCTCTCAAGCAACTCAGGGTCATCGAGTGCAAGAAGGGCCTCACGGACCCGGTCGGTAAATCCTTCGCCGTAGTTTTCATCCACGTCGCCACGGATGCTCCACTGGTAATTGGGGAAACCAGGTGTTTTCCAGATGACCTTCACCGCGTCGGTATCAATGTTTCCATCCTCGAGCTCTTTTTCCCAGACCGCGAAGTTCATTGCGCCCACTTCATAGGTACCGGACTCGACCAGGCGAAGGGTGCGAGTATGGTTGCCGCTGTAGCCGACCCGGGAAAAGACCTCCTCTGGTGCCTCTCCAAAGGTTTCCCGGATATGGTACTCAGGAATCAATCGGCCAGACGTTGAGCCTTTTGATCCGAAGGTGAAGGTCTTGCCTCGAACTTCTTCTGGCAGGCGGTCTTCACGCTCCAGGCCAGTGCTCGAATGGGCAACAAAATAGACATAAAAGGCCTGGTCTTCAGTACCTTGCGCGATTGCCTGCGAACCGGGTACGAGTGATCTCGCCTGAACTCCCGACAAGCCACCGAACCACGCCAATTGGACCTGGTTGTTACGGAACGCCGAAACGGCTGCGGCATAGGATTTGACCGGTATGTACCTGACGTCGGCATCGAGCTCCTCGGACAGGTAGTTCGCAATACCCTCGAAGCGTTCGACCAGTTTGGTTTCATCCTCATCCGGAATGGCTGTAAAAACAAACGTTTCAGCGGAGGCGGTGTTGAAGGCAAGGGTGAGGGCGACCGACGAAAGCAACGTCCTTATTGGCTTAAAAGTCATTTGAATTCCCTGTGTTAGGTGTGGATGGATCAAAAACAACCATAGCGCAAGACATCCCGGCCCGCATAGGATACCTTGATTAAATACGACTCTGAACAGCTATACGGGGCTCGTCTGCCATTGGCTCAACCCCAGCCATTTCAGAGATTTGCATTGAACTGTGAGATGAGGGTTTGATGGACATCATCGTGATCACGCCAGCGCCGCCTGGCTCGCGGGCGGGTAATCGGGCCACGGCTGAACGCTGGACCCGGCTCCTTCAATGCGCAGGCCACAACGTGAGGATAGCCACTGATTACAACGGGGAGCGCTGTGATGTGTGTATCGCCCTGCATGCCTGGCGGAGCCACGAAGCGATACAAGTACTCCGGCGCATGAGGCCCGAAGTGCCGCTGATTCTGGCCCTGACCGGAACCGACATTTATCACCATCAGCACGAATTTCCGATTCCCTCAAGGGCATCGATGGCAGCCTCGGACGTACTTATTGGCCTGCATCATCTCGTTTACCAGGACATCCCCGAACCATTCAGGTCGAAGCTAGTCACTGTCTACCAGTCTGCAGACAAAATTGAACGATCGAAAGCGCCAGTTACGAACGGGCACTTCACAGCCTGCGTCCTCGGACACCTCCGGGACGAAAAGGATTCGCTGAGGGCTGCGAAGGCCGCAAGGTTGTTACCTTCGGCATCCCGGGTTCAGATTCTGTGTGCCGGGAAACCCCACAACAAAGCATGGCAGGCCGACGCCGAAGGCGAGATGCAAGCGAATCCGCGCTTTCGCTGGCTTGGGGAGCTGGGACGAAACGAAACGGCAGACCTGTTAAGGACCGCAGATATCATGGTCATCAGTTCCGTGATGGAAGGTGGTGCCAATGTGGTGTCGGAGGCGTGTCGCGCGGGCTTGCCGATCCTCGCCTCTGATATCCCTGGCAACCGGGGCCTGCTCGGGGACGGCTATGAGGGCTACTTCGCTCCGAAGGATGAACGTGCTCTGGCACAGCTTCTAGAGCGAGCGGAAAACGACCCCGCGTACCTGCAACGGCTGACCGAGCAGGTGGCGCAGGTGTCCCCAACATTTACCCCCGAGCGAGAACAGGCAGGCTTGCTGCAGGCGCTGGACGTCGCTGTCCGGCGCCGCAAAGCCCTCGGCGAGTAAACCCACTGCAGTTCGATTTATTCCCGGAGGGTAATCGGCTCGAGAGGACCTTCCGGGTCCTGGGGGAGAACGCGGCCGATAATGGCGGTTTGGGGGTAGCCCAAGGCCCGCAATTCCCGCACACAAGCCTCCGCCTGATCCGCCGCCACACTGGCCAGAAGTCCGCCTGCTGTTTGCGGGTCGAAAACCAGTGGATAGCGGGGGTGTTTCACCCACGTCTCCTGATCCCGGATACCCCGGCGCAGCCGGATATTGGCTGGCTGAAGGGAGCTGAGAATGCCTGCAGCAGCGGTTTCCTCTGCGCCCGGAAGGATGGGCAGGGATGAAAGGTTCAGTTCCGCATCCACTCCAGACGGCCGGGTCATTTCAATCAGGTGTCCCAACAGTCCAAACCCGGTTACGTCGGTACACGCCCGAGACCCATAACGCTGAAGGCATTCTGCGGCCGCCTTGTTGGAGTGCATCATGGAGGCAAGCGCACTGTCGATCCAGCGACCTTTGGCGGCCAGCCGCATGTGGGCTGCAAACAGGGTGCCGGTTCCGATCGGTTTGGTGAGTATCAGTGCATCCCCGACCTGAAGTCCGCCCTTGCTCATGACCTTTTCCGGGTCGATCAGGCCGTTGACGGCAAAGCCCAGAGCCAGCTCCTTGCCTTCACCGGTATGGCCGCCAACCAGCGCACAGCCGGCTTCGTTAAGAACCTCCACCGCGCCGGACATCATCTGAAAAACCACGTCCTTAACTTTTGATTCTATGCCGTAAGGTACGGTTGCCACGGCCGTCGCGCTCTGGGCCTCGGCCCCCATGGCGAATACGTCGCCAAGACTGTGATTGGCTGCCACGCGACCAAAGACATAAGGGTCGTCGATAAAAGCCCTGAAAAAATCGACGGTGTGCACAACGGCCTTGCCGGGCGGGACGTTCAGAACGGCGGCATCATCCGGCGCATGGAGCCCAACGAGGATATCGTCCCGCTCGATGGGGCGAAGCTCACCGAGGGCTTGCGAGAGCACGGTACTCCCGACCTTGGCGCCGCAACCGCCGCAACGCATGGCCACGGCCGAGATGGCCTGGGAGGCTTCTTCGGGGTTCTGGGCAGCCGAGGTGTCGGGCAAGGCAGTGTCTTCCGCCATCCGGGGCAGATCGTTGAACTTCTTCATGAACCGGCGATCGATCCAGTCCTTCCAGCGCCATACCAAGCGTCCGTGCAACTCGGTGCCCCCCCGGGAAGCAACCGCGAACTTATCACCCGTACTGATCAACGCGAGCCATTTTTTCTGGGGCCTGAATGGCTTGGGTGCTTTACCCAGCGCCAGTCGCTTAAGATTTTCGGCCAAAGGAGGGCCCTGGCGAACGGCGAAGACACCGGCCTTTTCTCGGGGGTGGTTAACGACATTGGCAATGTCACCCACCGCAAAGATGTTGTCATCGTTTTCAGTCTGAAGGGTATCGCGGACCCGGATAAACAGGCCTTCATCCAGAGCAAGGCCGGTGCTCTCAAGCCAATGCGGGCCGGAGGCACGGGTTACCCAGAGCACCTCATCCACCTGCAGTGTTTCGCCGGAACCGGTTACCAGTACGCCCTCCGACAGGCGTTCAACCGGGGACCCGAGATGGGTTTTTATCCCTCGTTCTGACAGTGTTCGCTCAAACACCGCACGTACTTTCGGGTTGTGGGTGGGTAATATTTCCTGGTTGGCGTCGAAGAGGTGGAAGTGCAATTCGGCCGGATCCTTGCCCCTCTGACGGAGTTCCTGCCTCAGCCGGAACTGCATCGCCAGAGTCAGTTCCACCCCTCCGGCGCCTGCGCCCACAACCGACACGGTCAGCGGCCCATCGTGATTTTCGATTCGGGACAGGAGGCTCAGCCACCGGTTGTTAAAGCCGGTGATGGGCTTCACGGGAACTGCATGCTCCGAAGCGCCCTCAACATCCTGAACCCGGGGCGACGAACCGATGTTGATCGAAAGGATGTCGTAGGGGACGTCCGGCCGGTTTTTGCAGATGACCAGCTGTTGGTCCCGGTCGATACCAATGGCTTCATCCCGGTAAAAGCGAGCGCCGGCGTATTCCGCAAGTCGGCTCAGATCAATATGAACGTCATCGTAGGTGTAATGGCCCGCCACGTAGCCGGGCAACATTCCGGAATAGGGCGTATGGGTGTCCCGGCAGATGAGGGTGAGACGCACGCCGGGAACCGGGTTCATGGCGAACCGCTTCAGAACACCGACGTGACTGTGCCCACCGCCTACCAGGACAATATCCCGCAGGACAGGTTGGTCGGCTGTACGCATCAGAGCAGTTTCTTGGCTTCAGCACCGAACTGGTCAAAACCTTTTATGCTGGAAAATGCCTGAAGCTTTTCCTGATCTGCCGCGCTCGGATTCGCAATCTGCTCAATGGAGGTGATACCTGCATCCTTCATTTTCTTGGCGGTGGCAGGGCCAATCCCCTTGATGGCCGTCAGATCGCTCTTGTTGACTGGCTTGGGCTTGGCGGCCGCTGGCTTGGCTGGTGCTTTACTCCGCGCAGGCTTCTTGGCGGGGGCAGGTTTCTTCGGCGAAGCTGCCGGCTTACCCTTGGCCTGCTTGGTGGCCTTCTTCGCTGCGGACTCAAGTTCCTTTTTCCCGGCTTTGGCTTTCTTCTCTGCCTTTTTCGAGGCGACACCAAAGCGTTCCATGATCGCGTCCTGCATCTCCCGGAACTCATTCAGGCGACGGTCGAATTCTTCGTAGACCCGCTTCATTTCCCGTTCACGGAGTTCTTCCGCTTCTTTCAGCAGTTTGCGCACTGGCTCCTGCACTTGCTGTTGCAGGTTATCAAACTGCTTGAGGGCGTCATTAAACAGGTCCTCGATCTGGGATGAGGCTTTCTCGAATTCCTTGTTGACCTTGTTAACGACCTTGTCGACGCTCGGCTTGGCTTTCTTGCCCATTCAGAGTCTCCTTGCACATGAGAAAGTTATGATTAAGAGAGGTTCAGGCTGATTGACGCACACCCGACACCGATCCGGGCGAACGCCTGGATTTAAGAGATTGCTTCTTGGAAAGTACATCGCGAATACGGCGGAGCTTTTCGGAGGTCGGCGAGCTATCGTCCGTAACAGGTCCTGAAAAATCAATTGAATAGAAGAAATTGCTACAGTGCTTTCTTTTTTCGGTGATCAGGCCCGTGATGCCTTCTGCACGAATCTCGTCAAACGGCATATCCATGACCAGATCAAGCACAAGGGTATCGCCCGGATTGAATATCTTGTCTGTTTTCATCACGCATCCATACGAATCCAGGCTATACACGCCGGCCTCGACCAGTTCCTTACGGAAGAAGCCTTGCTTTATCTGGAATCGTGCGATGAGGTCTGGTAGAGGTTCGCTCATGAATATTGATCTCTGGTGATATCCCTATCGACTACAGCCTAACGCCGGGGGCATTCGGGCGAGCTTGCCTAAACAATAGCCATTGAAGACATGTTTGGCAATTTCTTCAGTAGCCTAGCGCGGCGCCCTCAGGCGATTTGTTACCTGAGGCCGCCGGTGCCTGGTGTCTGACTTATTTCTTCAGCAGTTCGTACAGATCAACCCGCCGGTCCTTGAGGTTGGTTACTGAGCCTTCGGCCCGAACCAGTTTGAGCTTCTCCAGATCCATGTCAGAGAACATGATCATTTCCGTGTTCGGGGTCGTTTCTGCCATGACCGCATCGTGGGGGAAGGCAAAGTCCGAAGGCGAGAACACGGAGGACTGGGCGTACTGAACATCCAGATTTTCTACCTTGGGCAGGTTGCCCACGCTGCCGGTAATGACCACATAGCACTCGTTTTCGATGGCCCGGGCCTGGGCGCACTGACGGACACGAAGGTAACCGTTTTTGGTATCTGTCCAGAAGGGCACCATGATGATGTCGACACCCTGGCTGGCTGCGATGCGCCCCAGTTCGGGAAACTCGATGTCGTAGCAAATCATGATCGCCACCCGGCCTGCGTCGCTTTCGAATACCTGGAAGTCGTTACCACCCTCGATAACCCAGTCCCGGCGTTCATGGGGCGTGATGTGGATCTTGCGTTGCTCATCAACCCGGCCATCCCGATGACAGAGATAGGAGACGTTGTAGAGACGCTCGTCCTCCAGCAGGGGCATGGAGCCGGTGATGATATTGATGTTGTGACTCACCGCCATTTCGGACATTTGCTCCCGGAACTGATCGGTGAAACCAGCGAGGAAGCGAATGGCGCGGGTCTGGTCCATCTGGTCCGTCAGCCCCATGAGCGGCGCGTTGAAGAATTCCGGAAACAGGGCGAAGTCGCTCTTGTAGTCGGAAAGCGCGTCCACGAAGTACTCGACCTGCTTAAGCACTTCTTCGACCGAGCTGAATTCACGCATTTGCCACTGAACAGCGCCCAATCGCACCTGTGTTTTTTTGGTGTCCAGTACCGCCGACGGTGGGGTGTAAAGTATATTCCGCCATTCCAACAGTGTGGCGTAGCCAAGGGATTTCTTATCCTCCGGCAGATACTTGTGCATGAGCCGGGTAACCTGGAAATCGTTTGAGAGCTGGAATGTCAGGATAGGATCGTAGATTTCCTTCCGATCCACCCGTTGGATGTATTCGGCAGGCGTATATTGATCCGAGTACTTGTAGTAATTCGGGATTCTGCCACCTGCCAGAATCGCCCGCAGATTCATTGAGCGACACAATTCCTTCCGAGCCTCGTAAAGCCTTCGCCCCAGACGATAGCCCCGGTATTTGGGATGGATAAACACATCCAGTCCGTACAGGGAATCGCCTTTCGGGTTATGCAGGATTTTCTCGTTGCGCAGGATCAGGTCGTCGTAGGTGTGGGGGTTACTGAAACGCTCGTATTTGACGCACACCGTCAGGGCTACCGCAATGAGCTGGCCGCTGTCTTCAATGCAGATCTGGCCATCGGGGAACTGTTCAACCAGTGCTTTTATCGTGTCCTTCGGCCAGGCACCACCGATGTCATCGTAGATGCTGTCCATCAGTGCCCGAAGCTGGTCGTAGTCCTCTACGGCAAGGTTGCGTAAGTTGAGGTGAAGCTCTTCATGCGCCATTCGGTACAGCTCCCGTGTCCGCTTTTGGGTGGATGGTTGAAAGCTACTTTTCTCATAGGCTAGAAAAGTCTAACAGACAAGCCTGGAGACTTCGCCCGATTGAGAAACAGGAGCCTGGGCGTAAGCACTAAAAGGCGTATCGTAAAGGATATCGTGTGGCACTGTACGCGAGGAACACACGGTTGCCGCCTTTTTCAAATGACCTTATTCTGCCCACACGCCACAGTTCCAGCTGAGCACATAAGATCGATAGACGGGAATAACGTAATGGCCATGATTGACTCTTTTATTGAAACCACTGGCAAGTGGATTGTAAAAACCGATGCCAGTGCAACCCTCGCGAGCCCCTTAGCCTGGGTGCGAAAGACCGGCAGCTATGCTGCGGTTAACAAACTGATCGGCACGCTTATCCCGTTTGCTACCCGTAACCGCTTCAGCGTGGAGGAGTTGGGACCGGGCTACGTTCGAGCGAAGATCCGTCTCAAAGGCAACAAAAACCATTTTGGCAGCCTGTACGCCGGTGCCTACTTCGTGGTGGCGGAAATACCGGGAGGCGTGCTTACCCTGTTCGATCTTGGCCCTGCCTACACACCCATTCTCAAGGAAATGACTCTTCAGTTTCTGAAGCCCGCCAATTCCGATGTGACGGTGGAGTTCTCCCTGCCACCCGAGACCTTGCAGTCCATCCTGTCCGACGCGGATGCGACGGGCAGGGCCAAATTTACGCTGGAAGGGCACATGCACGATGAGCAGGGCAACCACGTGGCTACCTCGGTGGCTCACTATCGGGTCAAAAAGAAAGGCTTCAGTCCGGCGGATTGAGAGTTGGCCTCACCAGGCTCAGCTGGATTGAGCCTCTTTCAGGGCTTGGAGGAATGCTGCTCCGTATTTTTCAAGCTTGGCAGCCCCGACACCCTGGACGTCCGCCATTGCCTCCAGTGAGTCTGGCTTCCGTTCCAGCATTTCCAGCAAGGTGGCGTCGTGGAAGATGACGTAGGGCGGCACCCCTTGCTGCTCGGCAAGTGATTTCCGGCACGCCCGCAGTGCTTCCCAGCCTGTTTGGTCGGAGATTGAATCCAGGGCCGCGGAACGACGGGAGGAGGCCGCCCGGGAACGGACTTTTTTCAACACCGGATCTTTGCGCAGCCTGATGGCCTGCTCGCCTTTGAGAAGCGGCCGGCATTGCTCGGTCAGCTGGAGGGAGCCGAAGCCTTCTGGGTCGGCCCTCAGGAAACCGTTGGCTACCAGTTGGCGGAAGACCGATTTCCAGTCGTTGGCGGACAAGTCGGTACCGATTCCGAAGGTGGAAATGGCGTGATGGCCCGACTGTCGAAGGCGTTCGTTGTCTGAACCGCGCAGTACATCGATCAGGTAGGTGACACCGTATCGCTGGCCGGTGCGGTACACGCATGACAGGGCCTTTTGTACCGCGACGGTACCATCCCAGGTTTCGGGAGGGGTCAGGCAGGTATCGCAGTTGCCGCAGGGCTCTTCCAGTTGGTCGCCAAAATAACTCAGCAGAACCTGTCGGCGGCACTTCGTGACCTCGCAGAGACCCAGCATCGCATCCAGTTTCTGGCGCTCAACCCGCTTGAAATGATCATTGCCCTGTGAGGCCTCGAGCATCTGCCGGAGCTTGATGACGTCCTGCAATCCGTAAACCATCCACGCGGTGGAGGGTTTACCATCACGTCCTGCGCGACCGGTTTCCTGGTAGTAGGCTTCAAGGCTTTTCGGTAGATCAAGGTGGGCGACAAACCGTACATCGGGCTTGTCGATACCCATGCCGAAGGCAATGGTCGCCACGATGATGATGCCGTCTTCCCGCAGAAACCGGTCTTGATGGTGCGCGCGATCTTCTGGCGACAGGCCGGCGTGGTAGGGCAGCGCGGTAAACCCCTGATCGGTAAGCAGGCGCGCGGTTGCCTCCACTTTGTTGCGGGACAGGCAGTAGACAATGCCGCAGTCGCCTTCATGTTCCGCTTTGATGAAGTCCAATAACTGTTTGTTGGCGTTTGTTTTTGCGGTGATCCGGTACTGAATGTTCGGGCGATCGAATCCGCTTACGAAGTGCCGGGCTTCTGTCAGCGACAGGCGCTCTGCAATTTCCGTTCGGGTTCGTTCGTCTGCGGTCGCTGTCAGGGCAATGCGTGGGACATCCGGGAACTCTTCGGCCAGCAGGCCGAGCTGAAGGTAGTCTGACCGGAAATCATGCCCCCACTGGGACACACAGTGGGCCTCGTCGATCGCAAACAGGGAAAGCTTGGCCTTGTGCAACAAATCCAGTGTCCGGGGCTGGGTCAGCCGCTCCGGAGCGCAGTAAAGCAAATCCAGTTCGCCGGTCAGTAGCGCCTGTTCAGTGGCGCGTGCCTGTTCAAAGTCCATGGTGGAGTTGAGGAAGGCGGCCTTCACGCCAAGCTCTTCCAGGGCAGCCACCTGATCCTGCATCAGCGCAATCAACGGAGAGATGACGATCGCCGTGCCGGGCCGGACGAGCGCCGGGACCTGGTAGCAGAGGGATTTTCCGCCGCCGGTGGGCATCAGCACCAGAGCATCCCTGCCGGCTACGACCTCGGCTATGATGTCGCCCTGTAGTGGGCGAAATGCCTCATAACCAAACACATCCCTGAGCACTTTTTCCGGATCAGACCTCAGTGGTGAAGGACGCTGATCAGAAAGCTGTTCAAAGGGCGTGTGATATTGCATATGGTAACCAAGGGTGCGGCCAGTTTCCGGGCGTGGATAATCTCTGCTGTGAGCCATCGCGGGTGCGACGGCGACGAATCATACCAGAATTGACCACTACCGACTTACGGAGCATCTTCACGGAGAGACAAAAATGCCCGGGAAAGGCTACAATACGGGCCATTTTGCGCGTGGCAACTGAGTGACGCGCGAGTGCTTTTTCGGTAAGCGACTAACAATAACAGGGTTTGCATGCAGGAATTTGACGCCATCCGCCCCTATTCTGACGAGGAGGCGGGGCCCGCCATCCAGCGCCTGATCAGTGATTCCGGCTTCCTGGACATGATCGGACGATTCAAGGCACCGACATTTGCACGCTTGGCGCCAGCGGTATTGAGGATTTTTACCCGTCGCTGGCTGTCCAGTCATTTCGGTCATTTCAGACGGATTGACGACCTTCAGGTGGCTCTTGCGAAATACGTGGACGAGCTGGTCCATGGAACCACCAGCCGCGTGACCGTAAGCGGCCTGGAGAATCTCAGCAAGAATTCTGCGCATTTGTTCATTTCCAACCACCGGGATATTGTGTTTGACCCGATGGTGGTCAACTACCTTCTTTATCAAAACGGCTTTCACACCACTCGTATCGCCATTGGCGACAACCTGCTGTCCAACCGCGTGTTTGCGGAAATGATGCGACTGAACAAGAGCTTTGTGGTCCGCCGTGGCGTCAGCAGCCCGCGGGAGATGCGGGACGCCTACCTGACACTCTCTGGCTTTATCAACCACAGCATTGATACCAATCACAGCATCTGGATTGCCCAGAGAGAAGGACGGGCCAAGGATGGGCTGGATCTTACGGATCCGGCCATTATCAAGATGTTCTACATGAGCAAAAAGAAAAGCGGGCAGTCTTTTGCTGACGCCATGAACCGTCTTCACATTGTTCCTGTTTCCATTGCCTATGAATACGATCCGTGCGATGCAGATAAGGCGCGCACTCTGGAAATCCGGGCGAGAACCGGCAGCTATACCAAAGCTGAAGGGGAAGACACCGAACAGATTATGAAAGGGCTTACCGGTTACAAGGGGCACGTGCATGTGCATTTTGGCAGCCCCATCCAGGATTCGCCGGACACGCCGAAGGAACTTGCCGCACGCATCGATCGTGAAATGCACGCCAATTACCACCTGCATCCGTCCAATCTGGTGGCGTACCAGAAGCGGGGAATTCATCCGCAGACACACGAAACGCCGGGCAAGGTCAGCGAGGAGGTGGTAACGGCAGACGCGTGGTCCCCGGCCGATATGGAGGCCGCCCAAGCGGAAATGGAGCGTCGGATCGAGGCTGCGGACCCGGCCATTCAGCCCTATCTCCTGGACATGTATGCCAACCCGGTAAGCAAGGCGCTGGTCGCAGCGGCCGGGATACACGAGACCAGTTAAACGCACTTGAAACCCGATTTTGGAGACGTTTGATGTCAGCACTTGAGTATCTTGAAATCGAAACGGCTCCGGAGCCTACCGTTTCGGTCATCTGGCTTCATGGGCTGGGTGCAAGCGGGCACGACTTTGAGCCTGTGATTCCGGAGTTGGGATTGCCGGACGGGGCGGCTGTTCGGTTTATTTTTCCCCATGCACCAGCTATTCCGGTGACCGTGAATGGTGGAATGGTGATGCCCGCCTGGTACGATATCAAGGCCATGGATATCGACCGGGTTATCGACACCGAGCAATTACTCGCTTCGGCAGAAGCGGTTGGCGAACTGGTGAATCGTGAAATTGATCGGGGCATTCCCGCCAGCAAGATTGTGATTGCCGGATTTTCCCAGGGTGGGGCGGTGGCCTATCAGGTCGCACTGACATTCCCGGAGCGGCTGGCAGGTGTTCTGGGCCTTTCCACCTATTTTGCCACCGCGAAAAGCATCCAGCCGTCTGACGCGAACTGCAATATCCCGATCAACGTCTATCACGGCACCTTTGACCCGGTGGTTCCTGAGTCACTTGGCGTTAAGGCGGTAGAGACGTTTAAGGCGATGGGGTTCGAGCCGGAATACAAAACCTATCCCATGGAGCACAGTGTGTGCCTTGAGGAAGTGCAGGATATTGGACGATTTATCCGGAGTCATGCACTGCTCGCGTAAGTCCTCCGCCGCAGCAATTTGCAGGATTCCCCGACACTCCAGCCGGGCATCAAAAGGCTTGGCAGCCACTTTAACGAAGATTAAGATGACGAGAGTGTGTTTTTTGATCAGTATCGGGCTGTGCGATAAAGAGGCAGGCAACGACTGCCGACAAAAATAGCGGTATAAGCGTTACTTGTCAGTACACAGGGGGAACACATGGAGCACAGGCTCAGCAAGCGCGTACCGGGCAGGCTCGGATCACTGTTGTATAAGCGGGGAATGCCCGTGGCAACTGGGCAGATTCGGGATGCCTCCAGAAGTGGCCTTTTCCTGGCTACGGAGTACGCTGGAGCCGATATTGATGAAACCGTCGAGCTGGAATTCAGGTTTCCCAAGCGGGACGAGCGGTCTTTTCGGCGCCTTGTGGCCCGGGTGGTGCGAAAAACAGACAAGGGACTTGGTGTAGAATTTGAGAGTGCCGGCAACGACACTTTTACCATTCCCTACCTGCTCAAATGGCTCCAGCAGCACCACTTACCCAGCGCCTACTTTTCCGTCCTGCGCCAGCATTTCAACTGACC
The DNA here is from genome assembly GCF_019931195.1 of Marinobacter sp. F4216. GTDB lineage: Bacteria > Pseudomonadota > Gammaproteobacteria > Pseudomonadales > Oleiphilaceae > Marinobacter > Marinobacter suaedae. Next base: position 914,944 of record NZ_JAIOUO010000002.1, read on the forward strand.
TTCGGACCTGCCTTTGCCGGAGGATACTGCGCCTATCTAGCTACGCCAGAATGTGGGTGAAAGCACGATAATTACGCTCAGTATTTCCAGTCGCCCCATCAGCATACCAACGGACAGCACCCATTTGGCTGCATCGGGCAGAGGGCCGAAGTTGCCGGCGGGTCCGATGATGTCACCCAGTCCCGGACCTACGTTCGTTAGCGAAGACAGTGCTCCGGACAATGCGGTCACAAAGTCCAGTTGCATGGCGGCGAGCGCGACGGTGATCAGCAGCAGACACAGCAGGAAGATGAAGGTGTAGGCGATCATGGACGAAATGATTTCATCGCTGACCGTCCGGCCGTTGTAGTTGCGCGTCAAAACCGCGCGCGGGTGAAGCAGGCGCATGAACTGCTCGCGCAGAACAATCAGAGACAACTGGAAGCGGAAAATCTTCATGCCACCGGCGGTGGAGCCGGAACATCCTCCAACAAACATCAGGAAGAAGAACATAACGAACGCCAACGGGCCCCAGGCCGAATAATCCTCGGACGCGTAACCTGTGGTGGTCACAATCGATGTGATGTTGAACAGGGTGGCTGCGTAGTTGTGCAGAGGGTCAAACGGTACCGGCGAGACAGCCCACCGGTAAAGTGTCATGGCTGCCGGCACCACCATAAGAATCGTCAGGAATAGCCGCACCTGCTGATCCCGGAACAGGACCCCGCGCTGGCCATGCATTTCTCGTACGAACAGGAAGAATGGCAGGCTACCGATCACCATGAAGAGCGTGGCTTCCATGAGGATCAAATCACTGAATTTCCCCATTGACTGGTCAGACGTGGAGAAGCCCCCGGTGGCGATACTGGTAAGCCCGTGGTTGAACGCATCAAACAGGGTCATGCCAGAGAGCCAGTAGGTAACCACCGCTATCACGGAAAACAGAACGTAGACGAAAAGAAGGCCCCGGCTGAGGGTTTTCATTCGCGGAAGGGCCTTGTCCGTCCACTCCGAGGATTCGGTGGCGAAGAGCCGCATACCGCCCACCCGCAACAGTGGCAGCACGGCAACGAACATGCCGATGATCCCGATACCTCCGATCCACTGCAGGATTGAGCGCCAGAGAAGTAGATCCCGGTCCATGGAGTCCAGCCCGCTCAGCACTGTGGCCCCGGTGGTTGTGATACCGGACGTACCTTCGAAAAACGCATCGGCTGCGGATATTCCGGCGTCGCTGAGGTAGAACGGCAGGGAGGAAAACAGGGCGATAATGAACCAGCTGGAGACCGTCAGTACGAACATGTATCTGGGCTTGAGGTCCCTCGACTGGCGATAGGTGCTGACGATGCCGAGGACACCCAACCCACAAACGATGGCCGCAGATTCGACGAAAGCCAGAGAGTTCGGGGCTCCCGAGCCAAGCAGCAGGAATACGGGCAAGGTCATGAAAATGCTGAGCAGCACGAACATGACGCTAAGTATAAAAATGACGGGATTCAGGTTTTTCAAGGAACGCTCAAGCCAGCCGCAACGAGAGACGGCGTCAGAATACCTGTGGGTGCGTGGATCCGCAAGGAAGCCGCTCCCGGAATCGGGAGATAAACCTCTCATTAGATGAGCAAAATTTCATCGCCAGCCCGGCAAACAAGGCTGGAATTCCATCCTGGCTTGGTGCAACGTACATTGTGGCAGTAAATCCTCTTCAGCGGAGATCACGCCATGAACGGTTCTCGGTTTTTCGTTATCGCCTTGGTCGGCGGCCTTATGGCCAGCCAGGCAAGCGCTCAGGACATATACAAGTCCGGAGGTGGAAGTGTTTTTGCCGGGCTCAATTACACCTTTGTGGGTCTGGATGTTGGCTCTGCCGATGCCGATGTGGGCACCTTGTCAGGCAAGGCCGGCGCAATGCTTACCCCTTTTATTGGCTTTGAGGCCCGGGCCGGTTTCGGGGTGGATGACGATCGGGTTGGGCTGTTCGATTATTCCCTCGACAACTTCTACGGTGCCTATGGCACCTTCCAGATGGCCAACGAATCGCCATTAACGCCTTATGCCGCCATCGGCTTTACGCGGGTGGAAATAGAGGCGGATGGGCCGCTGGGCACCTCGACCGAAGATGAAAGCGACGTATCCTACGGTGTCGGACTCAATGTGGATTTCGCCTCTTACTTATCCGGAAACCTGGAGTATATGCGTTATTATGACGATAACGATGTAACCGTGGACGGATTGGGGCTTGGATTTCAGTTCAGTTTCTGAGGCCGGTTCGTCCGTCTGGAGCGAGCGTGAACCATCTGGCCCACTTGTTTTTGGCCCCGGACTCGCCGGAGGCGCGGGTCGGTAGCATTCTCGGTGATTTTGCTCAGGGCATCGATCTGGCGAAGCTGCCGGACGAGGTCCACCGGGGCGTTCGCCACCATCTGAGGGTGGACGCCTATACGGACCAGCATACCGAAGTGCGGGCGAGCAAACGCTGCTTTTCGCCAATGCGACGACGGTTCGCCGGCATTGCTCTGGACGTGCTGTACGATCACTTTCTGTTAAGACACTGGCAATGTTTCAGTGAGGACGATCCTGATAGCTTTATTGCCCGCGTGTATCGTGAGCTGGAATCTCACGGGGAAGTGATGCCAGCGTCCATGCGCGCCGTTACCGAACGAATGGTCAGACAGGATTGGTTCGGTGCGTATCGGGATCTGGATCGCATAGGTTATGCACTGGATCGGATTTCGGAGCGTATACGTTTCCCGAACCGTTTCAGTGGAGTGATTGAAGAAATCAAGGCAAACGAGACGGAGCTTGAGTCACGATTTCTCATTTTTTTCCCTGAATTACAACGTATTGCAGGAGAATTTGAATGAAAGTTCTGGCTATTCTGTCATCATTGCTTCTGGGCACTGCCCCGATGGCGTATGTGCACGCCGAGGAAAGCAAGCAGTCTCCAGAGCGCATCCCCGAAACCCTCGGTTTCGTCGAGTGGGTGGTCATGAATGATACAGGCGTGCGGCTGAAGGCCCGCCTGGACACGGGCGCCAAGACCTCCTCCCTCCACGCCACCAATGTAGAGGAATTCACCCGCAACGACGAAAAGTGGGTTCGCTTTCAGCTACCCCTTGGAGATCATGAAGATCAGCCAACCAAGGGAAAAATCGAGCATGATGAAGTGGTGCTTGAATTCGAGCGGCCGATTCACCGAACCATTCGAATCAAGCGCAAGGGCGCAGAATCTCAGCGGCGCCATGTCGTTCGGATGGACTTCTGCATTGCAGGAACCATTCATGAAACCCAGTTTTCGTTGACCGACAGGGGCAACTTTTCCTACCCGGTGCTGCTGGGTCGTCGTTTCATGCGGGATGACAATATCCTGACGGATTCCGCCAATAGCTTCATCGCACAGAAAGAGTGCGAATACAGCACGCTTGAAGAGATAGCGAAGCTGGACATCGAGGAAGCCGAAGTCAAAGTGCAGTAAAACGCTAGAAGGACACGGATGGCAACGTCAAATGCCGGCGAGGCCGTCCGGTGTCCGTTTCTCCAAATTCCCGGGCATCCAGCATTTCCAGGATATCGTCCAATTCCCTCCCAATCAGGGCCGCGTTACGAATCATGGCGAGTCGTGGCCACGTGCTGCGCTTTCCCGCCAGAATAAGGCGCTCAATCTCCTCATCGGTGTGATAACTGAACAACACGTTGCGCCATAGGAAATGCTTCTTGTCCAGGATGATGTTTACATCGCCGGTATAGGTCTGGGTAAGAACGCCGTGGGCGAGCAGGACGGCAGGACTGATAAAAGATGCCCCGAAACGGGTGAGATATTTTTCCAGTTGGGCCAGCAAGTCAGCGGCACCGTCGACCATCAGCCCGCCCCCGAGGGCGCGCAGCGCGGACGGCGACCGGATTTTGGGATCGCTGACGAACGGCACAGCTATGGGGTTGATCATACTAACCACGTAGTGATTCACACCAAACAGCCGGGACAATCGCTTGGCTGGCAGATCTTCTGCAAACGAACCATCCACCCATTTGCGGGTTGGCAAATAGGGTTTGGGTCGGCCGTTTGCACCCTTGGCATACAGCGTGACGGGAGGCACGACGCCGGGAATGCTCCCTGAAGCATCAATGGCGGAGCGGATATAGACGTTAGGCGAGGTAATGGCGTTCATCAGCCTCGAATTCTGATGCTTTTCCGCTGGCGCGATGGAGATATTGATGTAGCGCCCGGTGTGCTCGTATGCTTCCTGAAAGGTCATATCATTATCAATACCATCCATCGCACTCTGCTTTACGGTCAGCGGTGTCACTCCCGGCTCGATGCCCGCCAGTACTTTCAACGGGTTCAGCAGCACTGGCATCTCGTAGCGATAGCGCTCGAGTATCCCGGATTTCAATTCTTCATCGGTGTACTTGGTCAGAAGTGCCGATACCCAGGCACCGGCACTGGCGCCCGAAATGACATGGGGCAGAAGGTCGTGATCGATGAGTGTCTGGACAACACCGTGATGAAAATAAATCAGGCCGGCTCCGCCACTGAGCATCAGGGAGGACCGGCCGTAGCAATGACTGGCCCGACGGAAGAAGTCGACCTTTTGCTGGATTGAGATCTTACGGGCGGGCGCGTTTGCCAAAACCCGCAATGCTTCAGCAATGGCACTGACATAATCATCGATGACCTGCTTGGTGCCGGTGAGCGCGTAATTGTAGAGGATCGGGCGACCCATGCCGCTCATATTGCCATGGATGCCTTCATTGAGGACGTACAGTAGTTCTTCGTGGTTATTCTCGTTCAGGAGGGTTCGCAGCTGTTCGTAGCGGGCGCGAATATCGCAGTAGTCGTAGTACTCGGATTCGTCTTTCTGGCGCCATCTTTCTGCGCCGGAAAGCTTATCGATCGAAACGGCCGCTTCATGCCATTGCTCATAGCTGGTGGCCGCCTGAATGGTGCGCTGTAATTCCTGCCGGTAGAAACCGCTTGGCATTCTCAGGGAGATCATGGGCGCGTCCCGAGTGATCCCTCATCAGCGGGACAGCAGTATCCACAGTGAGGCTGTCTGGTTGCGTGGTTCTTACTGCACGCCACGGGCCTTGTTCGCTCATTGAGTATGTCAGTGGATCAGCATTCCTGCCAGTTCCCGCCCGGCTGCGGGGAACCGTTGGTTGGAACTGCTATTCAGCCGGGCCTCGAGGTGCGAATTCGCTGCGGATATGAATATCTCGTTGTGGAAACGGGATTTCGATGTCATTTGCCCGAAGGATCCTGGTAATCGCAGAATGCAGCTCGTGTGACAGGGGCATCAGATCAAGGATGTCACGAACAAACGCCCGTATTTCAAAATCAATGCTGCTTTCACCCAGCTCTACGCAAAATACGGCGGGTGCAGGGTCGTCCACCACTCGCTCGTTCTCAACCGCCACCTGTTGCAGAAGGTCCTGCACCTTGTCCACATCCGAACCATAGGCAACGCCGACCCGGACAATAAGACGGGTGATGGGGTCGGAAAGGGTCCAGTTGGTGAGGTCCTGGGTGACGAAAGACTTGTTGGGAATGATCTGCTCCTTTCGGTCCCAGTCCACCAGCGTGGTGGCACGGATGCGAATTCGCGAGACGGTGCCGGTAATTCCGCCGATGGAAACCGTATCGCCCACCCGTATCGGGCGCTCGAACAGCAGGATAATGCCGGACACGAAATTGGCCACGATTTCCTGCAAACCAAAACCCAGCCCCACTCCGAGGGCCGCCACCAGCCACTGCAATTTCGACCATTGAAAACCCAGGCCTGCCAGGGTTGCTGCGATACCGATGAAGACGATGATGTAGGTGGCCAGCGTGGTAATGGCGTAGCCAACCCCCGGCTCAAGATTCATCCGGCTCAACATGGTAATTTCGAGGGTTCCGGGAAGGTTTCGCGCCGCCAGGAAGGTGGCTACGCCAATGCCCAGCGCCAGCATCACGTCCCAGAGGTTAATCGGAATAGGGGGCTCACCCTCGGCACCGGTTTGAATGGTCCAGAGGGTGACCTCATCAAAGATCTTAAGGGCAGGGAAAATATTTTCCCAAAGCATAAAGAGCCCAACGCCGGCGAGTATCACCGAGACGATCTTAAGCAGGGCTTCACTCTGCTGGCTGATGTCGTGAATGTCTCGCTGTGGTGACTCCAGCATAGGTGGGAGACCGTCACCTGATATTTCTGCTGCCTCCCGGTGTTCGGCGTGCTTGCGCTCGGCCTCCCGCTGCTCGATCGCCTGCTTCAGCGCAATGCGCCGTTCGCGAACTGCCAGCCCCCGCAATCCCAGGTAGTGGATCAGGATGACCAGGGCAACCCAGCAAATGCTGATGAATATCAGGCCCTCGAACTGTACTGCCGTGTAGTGGTATCCCCACAGTGACACGACGGTGAGGATCAGCGGCGTTGCCACCGACGCGATGTGCACCAGTATCAGCGTTCGGCTGCCTGGCTGGTCTTTGCGCACGGCTGACATGAACTTTTGAGCGAAATAGGCAAGCGCAATGGAGGCAATGGCGAACAGGAGTCGCCCCAAACTGTCGCTATACGGAGAGCCCTTGGTGGTGTTCATGGTCGGCATAATGATGAGAATCGGGATCAGTACGGCAAGCAGCACAGGAATGTACTTGCGCAGGGCGGTGAGGGTGTTTTTGTTCCACTGGAAGTGGCGCTCTCCGAGCCCCTTGGTGTAAGCGACCGTGTAGACTCCCCGCAGAAGCAAAGCCGAGATGGCCGCATTGAAAAAACCTCGAGACAGCGCATTCAGGAAGCTGTTTCCACTTTCCAGTAACAGGTGAGCGAGGCCAAGTAATATCACACCGGGAAGTGCCAGCAGCAGACTCAGCAGCAAAGCCCAGAAAGTGAGTTGCCATCGGTCTTGTCGAACATTGCCAACCGGATGTCCCGAGGCAATGAGGGCACGCCGGATTTTGCGGCGCCGCACCCACAGCCAGCCCAGGATAATGATGAAGAGAAAAATCAGCGGCCAGCGCTCCTCCATGGAACGCTCGACAGCCCGTTTGATGGATTTCCATTTCAGGGAGGAAATAAACCAGGTGGCCCCGCGATACAAATCACCCAGGTGACTGGAATCCACCGCTTCTGTGCTGGGTAGCCAGAAAAGGCGCTGCTGAAGCAACTCCTGGTATTGCTCAAGTCGGCGCAGGAGTTTGATGACCACACTGTAGTATTCGTTGAGCACTTCAATGTGCTTGGTAACCGTGGTGTGTAGCTGGCGAAGCAGCTGGGTCCGCTTCGCTTCCATTCTGCCCAGTGCTTCGTCGTCCGGCTCGATAACTGCCTCGAACTCCTCCAGGCGAAGCTGCTCCTCCCGTGCAGCGGAAAGCTGTGCGCTGATGCCCTGGGTAAGCCCGGACGCAATGGTCTGGCTGCGCAGCCGGTCCAGGCGTTGTCGAAGGAGGTTTGCGTAGTCATCGGTCAGGTTAAGGCCAGCTTTTTCCAGCCTGAGCTCGAAACTCTCGTATTCGTTATCCAGTCGAGCCAGCAGTGATTCCGCAAACGCGAGCCGCTGTTCACTCAGATCAAGGACGTGCTGGCGATTGTCCAGTGCCTCCCGAAGCTTCTGAATCTGTTGTTGAATATCGGCGGTTTGCGGGGTTGGCAGTGTACTGACGAGAGGCTCGTCCGGTGCTTCTATTTCAGGCTTGACCGGCTCGGGTTCTGGTTCCGGTTCTTCCTCTTCGTCTACCTCTTCTTCGTCAACTTCCTTGGCGTCTTTGTCCTCGCCGGTCTTTTCATCGTTTTGGCCACTGTCCTCGCTTTCTTCCTCGGTCTCTTCCGCCGGCAGGACCTGCTCTGTTTCCGTCTGAACGGGAGGGAGCAGATCATCCAGTGCCGCCACCACGTCATCGGCATGGACGATCCCGGCCCAAAGGACCATGGCAAAACATGTTAGAAAGAGGTGGTGCCACTTCTTCACGGATAAAGCCCTCACGCTGGAACCCCTAAGTTTAGCCAGAAAAGGGTGCCTGGAAGCGCGTGTGTGGGTATCTGACAGCATTGTAATTGGGTGCCCCAGCCTGAGGGGCTAAGGGATTTGATGAAAGGGCAAGCTCATGACCCGCCGAGGGCTGCCTGCTCCATTTCCAGGAACACCCGATAGGCGTTGGCCCTGTTTGACGCGTCAAAGGCAGGAAGCCCCTCATAGCGGGACCAATCGGTTTGAGCATACGCTTCTTCAAACGGTAGCCAGTTTTCCACGGCTTCCCCCATGGCTTCCCGAACGTAAGACAGGTAGTTAAAGGTGAAATTCAGCGCCTCTATCGCATTTTCAGACGCAGCGCCATGACCGGGAACCAAATACCGGGGCGATAACTCTCGGACCTGTTCGATGGCCTTCATCCAGTTCTCGGAATTCACTGTAGAGCTGGCAAGGTAGGGGATGCGGCCACTCTGGATAATGTCGCCCGAGAACAATACCCCGGCCGGCTCAACCATCATCAGCGTGTCGTCCGGTGCGTGTGCCGGGCCGGCGTGCACAATGCTGAAGCGGTAATCGCCCAATTCCAGGGAGACGTCGGATTCGAAGGTTTTGTCCGGAGCAATTAAGCGCGTGTCTTCATTCACCCAGGGTGAAAGTGCTTCCCGGCGCTGACTCAGGCGTTGTTGGGCGGCAAGGCTGTCCACATAACCGGCTCCGCTTTGGTGGGCCAGAATCTGTGCATCCGTCATTGCTCTAAATGCCTGCAGTCCGTAGATGTGGTCAGCGTGGTAATGACTGATCACGACATGGGATATGGGTAAGTCGGTTTTTTCCTGAATGGCCTTGATCATCGCCACACCCAGGCTAGGGGTGCCTAACGCATCGAACACCACAACGCTTTCCCCGGTTACGACGAAACCGGCATTCGCTGTAAATCCCTCGTTCTGGCTATCAGGCACACCAGAAATCCCCTGAAAGTAATAGACGCCGGCCCCACCCACTGACTCGGCCTCAAACGGAATAGAGATGTCAGGAAAGCTTTCGGCAAGGGTTACTATCGATTGAGAGCCAAGCATCATCCCGGCAATCAATCTGACAACACCTTTCGCCACTGCGTGCTTTTCTCGTCTGGCCATATTTCCTCCTTAAAATCCCAGGCGCCATATGCCTACAGGGTAGTGGGCAATCCAGCTCCCTGACGAAAAAAGTGAACATTCATTCAGAAGATTTTTGCAGTCTCTGAAATATTGTCTATAAATTAAGAATATCCTTATAACTTTTACAACAAGACCGACATTCAGTCCTGAACTGATTGCGGCCGACTGCCTCAGGCATCGAAGGAGGACAACGCATGTTCGGCAAGCTTCGCCGGCTCAGTCTCGATGTGCCGAAAACGGCACTTGAAGAATCCCAGAAGTTACCATCGTCGGAGCGCCGACACTTTCTAAGGAATGGTCTTTTCACTGCCGGCGGCGCGATGGTTGGCGGTGCATTCGCCGGCCTGGCCCCAGGGGCACTCGCGAAAACCCAATACCCTCCCGAAAATCCATCCTGGACACTGTCCCTCGGCCCCGGCGTTGTTGCCGATCCTTATGGGATGCCGTCACCGTTTGAAAAAGAGGTAATTCGCCGGAATGTGCCGTGGCTTACTGCTGACAAGGTGTCGTCCATCAGTTTCACCCCGCTGCAGCACCTGAAGGGCATCATCACTCCAAATGGGCTGTTCTTCGAACGCCACCACGCGGGCCGCCCGGAGGTTGATCCCCAGCAACATCGCCTGATGATTCATGGGTTGGTCGATCGCCCCATCATTCTTTCGATGGAGGACCTTCAGCGTTTGCCCAGCGTGTCACAGATTAACTTTATTGAGTGTCCGGCCAACGGCGGCATGGAATGGCGGGGTGCGCAACTCAATTCACTTCAGTTCCTGCACGGTATGGTGAGCTGCGCCGAGTGGACCGGTGTGCGGCTGTCGACCTTGCTCCAGGAAGTCGGCATGAAGCCGGAAGGTAAGTGGGTGCTGGCCGAGGGCGCGGATGGCGCTGCCATGACCCGAAGCATCCCGATGGAGAAGGCGCTGGACGATGTGATCGTCGCCTACGCCCAGAATGGTGAGGCGTTGCGTAGGGAACAGGGGTACCCGATCCGGCTGGTCGTGCCAGGCTGGGAAGGCAACACCCATGTGAAGTGGTTGCGTCGTCTTGAAGTGGGCGACAAGCCCTGGATGCAGCGCGAGGAAACCTCCAAGTACACCGACCTGTTGGGTGATGGCACCGCCCGTGGCTTTACCTGGGTGATGGAGGCCAAGTCGGTCATTACTTCCCCTTGTCCGGAAATGCCGCTCAAGGAAAAGGGTGTTTATCAAATTGAAGGCCTGGCCTGGAGCGGTAAAGGTAAGGTCAAAGCGGTGGACGTGTCCGTCGATGGCGGCATGAACTGGCAGCAGGCACAGCTCAGGGAGCCGGTTTTGTCCAAGTCGCTGACCCGGTTTGTTCTGGAGTGGAAGTGGGACGGCAATCCCGCGCTCCTGCAATCACGAGTCATTGATGAGACCGGTTACGTGCAGCCAACTTTGGGACAGCTGCGCGAAGCCCGTGGCACGAATTCGATCTATCACAAGAACGCCATCCAGACCTGGAAAGTCAACGCAGACGGGAGTGTGGTCAATGTTCAGCTTTCGTAAGTGCTCCCTAAAACTAGCCCTGGTGTGCTCCGGAGCCCTCATGCTTCCGCTGGCGTCAAGCGCCGTTGCTGAATCAGCAGGCTATTACGGAGTCGGCGAGACCCCCACGGAAGAACAGATCGCCGCGTGGGATATCGATATCCGTCCCGATGGTACCGGCCTGCCAGAGGGCAGCGGCAGTGTGGATGAGGGCATGGCAGTTTATGAAACCTACTGCGCTTCCTGTCACGGTGCCTTCGGTGAAGGAATGGGGCGCTATCCGAAGCTGAGCGGAGGTGAGGGCACCCTGGCCGAAGACCGCCCTGAAAAGACCGTTGGCAGCTACTGGCCTTATGCGTCCACTCTTTGGGACTACATTCACCGGGCCATGCCGTTCTTTGCGCCCCAGTCCCTGACCGATGACCAGGTCTACGCGGTTACTGCCTATGTTCTGAACCTGAACTACATCGTCGACGGTGACTTTGTCGCCAACAAGGAAACGCTACCCAAGGTGGAAATGCCCAACAGCGGCAATTTTGTCTGGGAAGATCCTCGGCCGGACGTTGAAAACGAACGCTGCATGTCCGACTGCAAGGATGAGGTGAACGTAGCCGATTCCTCGGAAGGAAAAAACCTTACCCCCAGAACCACGGGCCCGCTTGATGAAGGGCTAGTCGAATAATAAACGGCATCGAAACACGAGCTTCGTTGCTTAAACACAGCCCAGGAGGATTGTGAAATGCGAAAGGGACTGGTTTCAGTGTGCTTGACCACACTTGCGCTGACGGCCATGCCGCCGGTGTATGCCGAACCCACGCAGGCGGATATCGATCGGGGCAAGGAGCTGGCCTTCAGTCGGAAGGACGGTAATTGCCTGGCCTGCCACAAAATTGATGATGGGAAGCTGACCGGCACGGTTGGCCCTGCACTGGCGGACATGAAGAGCCGCTACCCGGATCGGGAGATTCTTTTCAAGCGGATATGGGATGAAACCCAATTCAATCCGGTGACGGTGATGCCGCCATTTGGAAGGAACATGATTCTGAACGAAGAACAAATCAATCGAATCATCGATTACCTGTACACGCTGTAAGAGGCCGAGGAGGAATAACCGTGATTGACCAAAGGCGTAGAGGATTCCTGAAAGGTGTATTGGGGGCCAGTGTTGTTGGCCTGACTGTTGGCTCCGGACTGATTCCGCTGCGGGCACAGGCAGCCACCGATGTGGCTGATTGGCCGGAAAAGGCCTTCAAGACTCCGGGCGTCGACGAAACCATCGCCGAACTTTACGGGATGGAAGCAAGCGAGTCCGACCAGATCTCATTGGATCTTCCCACCATCGCCCAGAATGGCGCCGTTGTGCCGGTGAGCGTGGAAACCGCGTTGCCGAATGTCACCGCCATCGCTCTTCTGGTTGCCAAGAATCCAAATGCTCTGGCGGCGGCGTTCGATATCCCTGAAGGAACGGTACCGTTCGTGTCTAACCGCCTGAAGATGGCTGAAACCACCGATGTGGTGGCAGTGGTGATTTCAGACGGAAAGGCCTACAAGGCAACCCAGAACGTGAAAGTTACCGTTGGCGGCTGCGGCGGCTGATTTTTGACCGGACAGGAGAATCATCATGGCATCCAGTATCAGAGTTCGAGCCGTTGAAAGCGGTGGCATCACCTCCCTCAAGGCCTTGGTCCGGCACCCGATGGATTCCGGCTTCGCGAAGGATTCCTCAGGCAATGTGATCCCGGCTTATTTTATCCAGCTGCTGACCATCACCCATCAGGGCAAGGAAGTATTCGTCGCGCACTGGGGTCCGGCTGTCTCCAAGGATCCGTTCCTTGAGTGCCGTTTCAAGGGCGCCAAGAAAGGAGATGAGGTCACGATCAGCTGGGTCGACAACAAAGGCAAAAGCGACTCAACAACAGCAAAAATCGGCTAGAGGTTGGGCGAGACGGGGCGCGCGCCCCGGCGCACAGGAGGATAAGACATGCGTATAGCAAAGGTCATTCTGGTCGCAGTCGGGGCGACACTGACGGCGCCACTGGCGCTGGCCGGTGACACCCCGGAGGAGGACCGTAAAGAAACGGTGGAGTATTTCCAGCAGAAATTCCCGGACGTTCCACTGGAAGAGTTCGTGAATGGGCAATATGCACTGGATGAAGACCGCCGCAAACAGTGGGAGTCGATGAGTGACTTCCCGCCGTTTGAGTTTGCTGTTGCAGAAGGCCAGGAAATGTTCGAAACGCCATTCGCTAATGGCAAAACCTACGCGAGCTGTTTCGAAAATGATGGTATCGGGGTGCGTCAGAACTACCCGTACTTTGACACTGAAAAGAAAGAGGTGATTACCCTCGAGTTGGCGATCAACCGTTGCCGGGAAGCCAACGGCGAAGAGCCCCTTAAATGGAAAAAAGGTCCGATTGCCTCGATTTCCGCATACATGGCGTCTACTTCAGCGGGCAAAAAGTTCGACATCGAGGTTCCCAATGACGACGCGCTTGCCGCCTACCAGGCTGGCAAAGAGTTCTATTACACCCGCCGGGGGCAACTGAATTTCTCATGCGCAAGCTGCCACGTTCAGAATCCTGGCAACTGGATTCGGGCGGATCTGCTGTCGCCGATGCTGGGGCAGGTCGCCAACTTCCCGGTCCATCGGGCCAAGTGGGGGGAAATGGGTACGCTTCACCGCCGGTTCACAGGTTGCAACAGAAACGTGCGGGCAGTGCCTTTGGAGGCTCAGGGCGAGGAATACCGGAATCTCGAGTATTTCATGACTTACTTGAACAACGGCCTTCCGGTCGTCGGCCCGGCTACCCGGCCATAACCGATCAGGGATAAGGGGGAATTGTCGTGTACAAGCCATTATTGATCCTTACTGCCTCGCTAGCCCTGTCATTGCCTGCTCTGTCGCAGGCCGGGGCAAAGGAAGACTTCAACGAAGTCTATTCGAAAGTTGAAAGTACTCATAATCAGGCTGGAACTTACCAGTGGACGACCACGGCCAATCAGTTAAAAGCCGCCAAGGAAGCCGCCGACAGTGGCGACTATGAAAAGGCGCTGGAGATGGCCGAGCAGGCGTTGAAGTACGCCGAGCAATCGCTTGAACAGCGAAAACAGCAACAAGAAAAATGGCCCGCTGTTGCCATTGGCAACTAAAGACCTCCAACCAAACGGCCCCCGAAACAGGGGGCCGATGCCTTCCAGATATAACGGATAGGAGAAACCCGTGTCGATTTCCCGCAGAGATTTCCTGTTTGCCATGCAGGCAGCCGCGATGGCAGGGCTCGCGCCACGCCTGGCACTGGCAAAGAGTGGTGAGAAGCTTTACGACGCGCCTGCATTCGGGAATGTCCGCCTGCTCCACCTGACCGATATCCATGCCCAGCTTCAACCGGTTCATTTCAGGGAACCGAACGTAAATCTCGGGATTGGTCCCAGCAACGGCAAAGTGCCTCATGTAGTGGGAAAGCACTTTCTGGATCACTTCGGCGTCGCTTCGGGCTCGCCCCGGGCCCACGCTTTTACTTATCTGAACTACACCGAAGCGGCGCAAGAGTATGGCCGCATGGGTGGTTTCGCTCACCTTAAAACACTGATCAGTCAGCTCCGGGATCAGGCCGGCGCGGGCAATTCACTCTTACTGGACGGCGGCGATCTCTGGCAGGGGTCGGGGACGGCTTTCTGGACTCAGGGCGAGGATATGGTCGAGGCCAGCAATCTGCTGGGGATCGACATTATGACCGGCCACTGGGAGTTTACTTATCCTGAGGCTCAAATCCGGAAAAATATTGAAGGTTTCAACGGAGAGTTCCTGGCGCAGAATGTGTTCCTGTCAGAGGAAGCCATGTTTATGGGTGCTGAGGCCTTTGATGAATTCAGTGGCCGCGTGTTCAAACCCTATACAGTCCGGGAACTGGGCGGCAAGCGCGTCGCGGTCATCGGTCAGGCATTCCCGTATACGCCGATCGCGAACCCGTCCTACTTTATTCCGGACTGGCGCTTCGGCATTCGCGAATCGGAAATGCAGCAACTGGTCAACGAAATTCGTGAGAACGAACAGGTTCACGCCGTAGTGGTGCTGTCCCACAACGGTATGGATGTCGATCTGAAAATGGCCAGCCGGGTTACCGGCATTGACGCCATTCTGGGGGGGCATACCCACGATGCGGTTCCCCAGCCGACCGTCGTCACAAACCCGGGTGGCAAAACCCTGGTGAGTAATGCAGGCACCAATGGCAAGTACGTGGCCGTTCTGGACCTGGATATCGGTGATAACGGGGTCCGTGGCTATGAATACAAATTGCTGCCTGTGTTTTCCGACCTGATCCAGGCGGATGCCGCTATGGTGGATTTCATTGAGACGGTTCGCGCCCCGTACGCCGACAAGCTGGCAGAGGAGCTGGCGGTGACGGACGAGCTCCTGTACCGGAGGGGAAACTTCAATGGCACCCTCGACCAGCTGATCTGCGACGCCCAGCGCAAGGTGCTCGATGCGCAGATTGCCCTGTCACCGGGTTTTCGCTGGGGCACCAGTATCCTGCCGGGTGAAGCCATCACCATGGACGATGTCATGAATGCCACGGCGATCACCTATCCGGAGACCTACGTGCGGGAAATGTCCGGCGCGGATCTGAAGCTGATCATGGAAGATGTCGCGGATAACCTGTTCAACAAAGATCCGTACTACCAGCAGGGTGGCGACATGGTTCGTGTCGGAGGCATGGATTACACCTGCGATCCCAACGCAAACATGAACGGACGGATTACTGACATGCGCCTGGATAATGGCGACCCCATTGAGGCGAACAAGGTGTACAAGGTCGCGGGCTGGGCAACCGTTAATTCCCGGGCGCCAGGCAAACCGATCTGGGATGTGGTTGGGGACTATCTGAGATCCGAAAAAACCGTGAAGATCGACAAGTTCAACACTCCGAAGCTGAAGAATGTTGCAGGCAACCCGGGACTTGAAGACTATGCCGGCTAGTTGGCGGGGGCTTGGCCGTATCCTTACCCTGGCAATCTTGCTGGCCGGCTGGAGCATCACTGGACTGGGTGAGCCCCTGAACGAGGAAAAACCCTTTGCAGAGAAGTTCCTGCTGCTGCAACTGAGTGACGACCAGCCAGAAAAGCAGAATATGGTGTTGAGCGTTGCCGCCAACCTGCTTCAACACTACGGCCCAGACAGCATTGACATTGAAATCACCACGTTTGGTCCGGGTGTTGAGTTGCTGGTAAAGGGTAATAGTCGCACCGAGCTGATCGACAGCCTGATGGCGCAAGGCGTTCGGTTCAGTGTGTGCATGAACACCATAGATACGATCGAGCGCAATACCGGCAGTTTGCCGGAACTGCACCCGGACAGCAATCGGGTTCAGGTGGGCGTGGCCCACATTCTGGATCAGGTTGAAAAAGGCTATGTACTCGTTCGCCCATAGCCAGGCGATGACGGAATGGAGATCAGCATGAAGAACAAAGGACTCAAAGCCATCCTGCTTTCTGCCTCCGTAGCGCTTACGCCGCTTGCGGCAGCCCAGGAGTCAGACCAGCCTTTACTGGTTGAGATCCGGCGGATGTCGATGGATGTTGCCCTGAACATTGCCAAGACGGCGATTGATCACTGCCGGGAGCAGGGGGTTCAGGTTGCGGTGACCGTTGTGGATCGGGGCGGTCATCCGCAAGTGGTGTTGCGGGACGTGCTGGCCATGGATCTGGCACTGGATGTGAGCTATCGCAAAGCGTACACCGCAATGACCTTTACCAGTGCAACATCCGCCCTGGAGGATCGTTTCACCGGACCCTTCTCGGTCGGGAAGCTCGACAAGGTGTTGTTGTCGGCCGGCGGCCTGCCGGTTCAGGCAAGCGGTGAAACCATTGGTGGTGTTGGTGTCAGTGGCGCTCCCTCAGGACAAATAGATGAAAGTTGCGCCCAGGCGGGTGTGGCCGCCGTGGAAATGGATCTTGAGATGGCGCCCTTCTGATTGGCGGGACAATAAAAGTGCAACGAAACATCAGGTTACGAGGCGTTCTTTGCCTTGTTTTTAGCGGTTTGTTCTGGTCGTCATTTGCGGGCGCGCAATATCCGGATGCACTGCAGGTATTCATCGATCAAGGTCTCAAACCTGAGGCCAGCTTTGATGCGCCCGGTGGCGTCAAGGGCTTTGTTGGGCGCAAGGATGGTCAGGCCGTTACCCTGTATCTGCTGGCCGATGGGGAGCATGTGATCATCGGCGAGATGGTCGATGGGTTCGGCCGAAATCTGAGCGCGGAGCATATTCGCACCTGGTTACCGGCAACCGACCTGACAGAGGCCTGGGCAAAGCTCGAAAACGCGACCTGGGTGGCTGAAGGTCCTTCTGACGCAGATCGTATCGTCTATGCCTTTACCGACCCGAACTGTGGCTACTGCCTGGTTCTGCGCCGCAAAGCCCAGGAGTTTCTGCAAGAGGGTATCCAGCTTCGCCACATTATGGTGGGTATTATTCAGCCCTCGAGCCTCGCCAAGTCTGCGGGGGTAATCAGCGCCTCGGATCCCGTTAGCCAGTTGGATTTTCACGAGACCGAGTTTCCGGATGCCTGGCTGGTGTCGAACGACAATATTCCCGGCGACGTGCGGGGGCAAATCCTCGCCAATCACAAGCTAATGCAGGAATTGGGTGCGTCTGTGACGCCGACGGTGTTCTATCGTGACAGAAGCGGTGCAGTTCAAAGAATCGATGGCTTGCCGGATGACTCGGCGCTGGCTGAATCGGTTTTTCGTGCCAATGGAGCGGAGGATTAACCATGAGCCTGAGCAGACTTGTCGCCGTGCTTGCGCTGACACTGTTGGTATTGCCGGTATCAGCTGAGCCCATTCCGGAAAAACTGGAGCTGGTGAAGGTAACCGATCGGGTGTATTCCGCCATCGGTGCCACCGCCCCCGGCACTTACGAAAACCACGGTCACAACAACAACCTGAGCTTTATTGTCGGGGAGGAGGGTGTGGTCGTTTTTAACGGGGGCGATAATTACAAGCTTGCACAGTCCTTTCATAACGCCATCAAAAGCATTACCGACAAGCCGGTAAAGTACGTGGCCAATGAAAACGCCCAGGGGCATTCGATGCTGGGCAACAGCTACTGGCGGGATCAGGGGGTGCCGATCATTGCCCAGGACTTTGCCGTGGACGAGTTCGCCCACCACGGGGAGGCAAAGCTGGCCCGGATGAAGGCCCGCAATAAGGATAAGGGTGAGGGCACTTATGTGGCCGTTCCCGATATCAGCTTTACCGACAGGTATGAGCTGGACCTTGGGGGCCTGGCCGTTGAGTTACTGTATTTTGGTGCGGGCCACGCACCCGGCGACATTGCGCTGTGGGTGCCCGAAGAAAAGTTACTGATCACGGGTGACCTTGGTTTCCACCAGCGCTTGCTGGCTGTGTTCGAGGACACAGCGGTTGGCGCCTGGATTGACTCTTTCGACAAGATGACGGAGCAACTGGACCCTGTCATCGTGATACCGGGTCATGGCGAACCCACGACCATAGACGTGGTGGAAAAGGAAACCAAAGGCTATCTGGTGTTTTTGCGAGATTCGGTGATCGAGATCCTTGAGCGCGGCGGCGGGTTGGATGACGCCTATGCCCTGGACCAATCCCAGTGGTCTTATCTGGATACCTTTGAAGAGCTGGCGGCGAAAAACGCTGGACGGGTCTACCAGGATCTGGAGTTCGATTTCTTCTGATTCGCGACCCCCGGTGCATGTGTCCGCCCTGGAATCGCGCCAAAGCCGGGAGCTGATTGCATTCCTATTGCACGGTGAATTCGCCAACCGCCAGCGGCTCTCCCTCGGCTGTTACGACCTCAACTCTCCATTCGCCCAGCATATGGCGGTCGATAAACTTGGCCGAAGACGCCCGCATCGGGTCTACGAACGGTGTGATGGAGACTCGCGCCACTCTCTCATCTTCCAGATACCAGTCGTGGTAGTGGGTTTCGTCCTGCATGCCCTGAATTTCCGTAAACAGGAACACGCGGATGAGCCCGTCCTCCTCCATCGCGAGGGTATCCGGCAGCTGATCAATGGGTTCTTTGTCCTCAAGTCCCGAACTCAACTGCGCCCTCGTTAAATGCTCGGACAGTATCCGGACGGGGGAAGAGCCCGAAGCGGTGCCGGTATCGATTGCAGGCGCTGATTCGGGGCTGGTGGTCGTGCCCGATGCGGTTTCCAGAGGCGCTGCAGCTGAATCCCCACCGATATCGGATAATGATTCTTCAGGTTCTTGACTGATTTCGACTGTCGGACCCGCCGCGGTGGGCTCATCAGGCAGGTCGTTCGGCTGGGCTGCTGTTGTCGGAAGAGTTATGGAGTTAGTTGCAGACATCTGGGCGGCGCCGGGTTCGTCGCTACCCTCAAGCTCATCGGCAAAGATCGGTTCCCGCTGGTCTGGCGAATCCTGTTGATCAACGTCATTCGAGCGCTGAACTGATGCAAGTTCATCCGACAATTGGCCAGCATTGCTCACTGGCGCCGGTTCATCCGGCCCCATGAGCACCATGGCTCCCCAGGCAATGCTGCCGGCCAGCAAAGCCAGAATGGCGAGGGCAGAAAAGATGCGCCCCCAATAGTACACCACCACTTCTTCAGCGGGTTCGGCATCCGAAAGGGTGCCTGGGTTTATCGGAATCTGTTGACGATTGTGCGGAGAGTTTGAGCCAGCCACGCCTGTATCTTCCTTGATGATGGTAATGGAGAGCTAATGTAAGCCAAAAGAATAGCAAATACTGACTGCTGGCGTGTTGCTGCAATGAACAAAAGGCACAGTGGAACCCAACAATTTGTTACAGAAGGGTGTAGTAAAAGGCGATAGGATCAGATGAATAACAACTAATTTCCCAGGGATTACCGTCCATAGCGCGAGAATTCGCGCTAGATGGTATCGGGAGACTAAGGGCAGTACGGCGTTATGGAAGTCACCCGGAGCATCAGGTCGAAACTGGTCGCTATCATGGCGATATCGGCCTTCTGCTTTCTTCTCATTTCTGCGCCCATCACCGGCTACTTCAGTTACATCCAGCACAAAGACAGCGCCAGCAAGCAGCAATCCCGGCTTGTGGGTGCGGTTACGTCATCCGCCTCCATCTCCGCTTACGTCAAGAACCGGGAGATCGCCGATGATGTGATTAGCGGGCTTCTGCTGGATGACGAAATCCTGCACGTCCGACTCGAAGGCGCGGAACGCTTTGAGGTTGAGTCCGGCGTTTCAATCACCGATGAACGGATCACGACAGACAAGCCAACAGATTACCCGCTTTATTCCCCGATTGATGACTCAGACCAGATTGGAAGCCTGCTTGTCTGGTCAAATGACGGCTTGATTACCGAGCGGGCCATTGGCTCAGTAAAGGAAAATCTGGCCTGGCTTATCATTATGTCGCTTTTGTTTACGCTGGTTTCCATTCATACCGCCAACAAACTTGTGGGTTCTCCGCTAAGGGAGTTGGCCCGGCAGGTCTCCATAAGCGAGCCAGGATCTGAGCTGGAGATTGAGGTTGATAAGGCCAATCAGGGTGACGAGATAGGGCTGGTGGCCAGAAGCGTCAATAACTTTTTGAATGTCACGCGAGAAGCCCTTGAGACAGAGCGCAGCCTTCGGCGCCAGATCGAAAGGCTGGACCGCCACTATCAGAATATTTTTGCCTCTACGAACGTCGGCATCATGGTGCTGGACGAGAATGGCGTGCTGCTTCACAGCAACCCCGTGTTGCTGGAAAGAATTGTTCGTGTCACTGAGAGTGAGCGAAAACGATTGCTGAGTGAGAGCTTTTTTGAAGTGGCGTTCAGGAATCCGGATTCTGCCTGGAGTCTGGTAGCAAGGGCTCGAAAGCATGGAGACACCGTAAGCGCCGATTTCGAGCTGGGGTTATCCGGTGAATCGCCGGTCTGGGTTCATTGCCTTATCTCCGGCGCGGGCCAGGGCCAGGGCCAGGAGCGACTCATCGAGGCCGTTGTCTATGACGTCACCTCCCGTGTGCAGGCCAGCGCTCAGGTGCAGAAAATGGCCGAGGAAGATCCGCTTACCGGGCTGAAAAACCGGCGCGGATGCCAGCAATATTTTGATCGCAAAAAGGAGCAGGTTGGCTGGGTACCCGAGCTGGCAGTGATGCTTCTGGATCTCGACGGTTTCAAGCCCATCAACGACTCCCTGGGACATGCAGCCGGCGATCACATCTTGCAGGTTATCGCAGAGCGCCTTCAGGCCTGCGTTCGCTCCAATATTGATCTGGTTGGCCGGCTTGGTGGTGATGAATTTGTTGTCGTGATCGAGTCAGGGCGCAGCAGCAAAGAGGATATGGCTCGCATTGCCAATAAGATCATAGGCGAAGTGTCCCGGCCAGTCGTGTTTGGCGAAAACGTGTCGGTGTCCGTCGGGGTCAGTATTGGTATTGCCTATTCGGGGCAGTCGGAAAACTTCGAGGCAGCATTGGATGCCGCTGACCAGGCTATGTATCAGGTCAAAATGGATGGAAAAAATAATTACAATTTCGCGCTGTAGGTGGTTCTTTTTCATGAAGTATTGTGTCCGGAGTTCTGGAACAGCGAAGTGTCTCGTGTTCGGATTGTTGTTGGTGGCGTCTCTGGGGGCAAGGGCCGATCACGACTTTCGGGTTTCCGGTTACGGGACCCTTGGCCTGAGCTATGAAGGAGAGGAGGACCTTGGTTTTTTCCGGGAGAACACCCAGAACAAGCGCCCCGATCAAGACTGGTCTCTTAAGCCGGATTCGCAACTTGGGGTTCAGCTTTCCTACAGCTTTGAGTCAAGATTTCATGCAACGGCCCAGTTTGTTCTCGCGGATAAGCCAGATTACGATCTGGATGCCATAACCGAGTGGGCATTTGTCGGTTACACGCCCGCCCCCGGGCTTGATCTGCGTGCCGGCCGGGTTGCTGCAGATCTGTTTCGTCTTTCCGAGGTTCGCCGCATTGACTATGCCTCTCTCTGGGTTCGCCCGCCAAGCGAGTTGTACGGCTGGATCATTCCTTATGCTCTGGATGGCGCGGATATCGCAAAATCCTTTGCTATCGGCCCAGCTTTTTTGCGAGCCAAGCTCCAATACGGGGCAACCAACCCCAAAATACAGTCGCCTGATGGAGAGCAGGAGTTCCAGACGGAATTCAATGACCTCTTCGTTGTGTCCTTAACCGGAGAATACGATTTCTGGTCGGCTCGACTGAGCTATGCCCAGTTTTCTACCGCCACCGTCGAGGGTCGGACCCGGGAACTGTTTGATGCCATTCAGGCCATAGGGCAAATTCCCGGCCCTATTGGCAATGATGCGCGACACCTTTACCACCGCCTCAGTCACACATCCAATGCGGACGTTGAATACTATCAATTAGGGCTGGGTTACGACGACGGCGCCCTGGTGTTTGACGCTGAGATTGCCCGGCTGACGTCAATGTCGTGCGTTCTGCCAACAGGAAATGCCGGATACGTGAGTCTGGGTTACCGCATAAATGCATTCACTCCTTACGTCGTCTACTCTGGATTTGATCCAGACAAGGAGATCATTACCAGTTCGGCCGATTGGTCGGCTCTGCCCCAGGGGGAAGTGGTTAAAGGAGTCGCCCTGGACATTTTGAACAATTCCTTTGTTAACCAATATACAACCTCGCTCGGTGTACGCTGGGATTTTGGTGATCGCCTGGCATTGAAGGGTCAATGGGATCGCTCGACGGTGGAGGCTGATTCCTACGGTTTGTGGGCTTATGACAATGATCGTGAAGAGCGCGGCTCCACGGTCGACGTTCTGTCCCTCTCACTGAACTTCATATTCTGAGGTGGTGGGAATGAAACAAATACTGAGTGGCGTCTTACTAATTTGGCTGAGCAGTCTTTCTGTGGCGGATATCTATGTCGTGACGCACGCGGACAGTCCGATTGAGGCGATCTCGAAGGAGGCTTTGAGGGATCTCTATCTCGGTCGGGCCAGAGCGTTGCCCAACGGTCAGTTTGCCTCGATTTACGACCGAAAGGGAAACGCTGATCTCCGCTCACAGTTCTATCAGCACGTCGCCGGAATGGGATTGAGCCAGGTAGATGCGTTCTGGGCTCGCCTGGTCTTTGCAGGACGAATGCTTCCACTGGAAAAAGTTGAGGGTGATCAGGAGTTGAAGGAGGTGGTTGCGGAAGACAAGAGCGCTATCAGCTATCTCGGCGCGCCCCCAGATCATCCCGGCCTTAAGGTTATCTACCTGGTTTCAGAGTAAAACTCTGCGAATATAATTGGTGCTCTGGAAGACGGGTGCCAGTTTTTGACATCGGGAATTACTGGTGCCAGAAACTGGCTTCGCCACCTTTCAGGCGAGACTGTATGGCTACTTTGTCCGGAAATTCGGCCCCCGAAGGCGGTGCGCCAAAATCTGACACAGGGTAAGGCTTGTGCCGGAAACTGGCATCGCTATAATGGCGCGCCAAAACCTGGCATCGGCAGTAGTCATGTACCGCGATTTTAAAACCACCCTCGAAATCATCTCCGCTGTCCTCGACACCCGAAATCTCACGTCGGAAGAGCTTCGCAAGAGCTTTGGCGATATGCCGGACAGAACCTTCAAGCGACATATGGCGACGGCACGAAAACATGGTGCGCAGATGGAGTGCCAGCTAAATACGGCTGGACAGTATGTCTGGGCCTGTCGAAACAGGTTGATGATTGAGAGCAGGGTGCGCACCTGGTTGCAGTTTGAGCGAGAGCGGACGCTGGTGGATGATTCCCAGTTGGATTTGTTGCATCAGGCGCTTTGATTCGTATCCTTCCGGCTCTTTTTTTCGCATTTTTAGTTGAGTATCATTTTTAGCCAGCTCTGGCGTTTTATGGTCAGGGCTGCTGCCTTTTTATCTGCCATTTTCTCCAGGCGCTTTGCGGTGCCCTTCGCCTTCTCTGGCCGCGCAGGTTACCGGCAGAAAACCCGCTAAAGTAAAAGCTCCCCTCTGTACTTTTAAGGCCCCTTCGCGCGGGAGGTTTCGTCATGAACGATCCGTTTCAAATACAGCCGGAATTGCGGTATGGCGCGCCTGTTTGCGATGAGGTCCTGACCGGCAGGCACTTCACTATTGGTTACTCGTATTACTTTCGGCAAGCCAAGTGGACTCTGGAAATCATTAACAGAAACGAGCACCTGTTGACCGAAGCAGAGCGGTTTGACGATTTTCGGGCAGATACCCGGGTGCCGACGCGCTTCAGGGCCGGGCTGGGTGCATACAAGGGGAGTGGGTACGATCGCGGGCATCTGGTGGCCAGTGCCAATCAGGATATTCAGGAGATTCAGAACAGCGAGACTTTCTTGCTATCGAATATGTCGCCCCAGCAGCCAGGCTTTAATCGCCACATGTGGCGGCGCCTTGAGTTTGCCATCCGGGAGCTGAATGATCGGGGCGACATTCTTGAAGCCTGCGCATTCTTGTCGAGGACCGGCGGGGAAGACTCTCGCTCTGGACCTTTGAAGTGAAGAATGAATCGCTCCAGGGCGAGCTCGCCAATTACCTGGTGAGCACCTATGACGCGGAGCAGATGATCGGCGGGCGGTTCTGGGATCGGGTTAGCGCCGAAGATTTGCATGAGCAGAAAAAGAACTCGCGCTCGATGTGGTAGGTGGATCTTGATTGGCGGCTTCGCCCCGGCGAAAACCCTGACTGTATGCATGGGAATAGAGGAAAACCACTACGCGTGTTTGGGTGAATTCGTTGCGCTCCGTAAATAAACTGGTATATGGTTGTATATACATTTAGTTTAGCCGGAGTTTTTCGTGAGCGAATCTGTCGAACGCATCTGGATTAATGTCAATCTGGCCACCTTCGACCGGAGTGAGGCCGCCCCCTACGGCGCCCGCCTCAATCAGGCGATCTTTGTCCGTGGCGATCAGATCGTTGATATCAAGGCAATGGAACAGTTGGACAACTTGCCGGCGAGCGCCGAGTTGATTGACGGTCGCGGCGGGTGGATGACCCCGGGCATGATTGATGCCCATACCCACCTTGTGTTCGCCGGCAACCGTGCGCGTGAGTTTGAACTTCGTCTTGAAGGCGCCAGCTACCAGCAGATCGCCCAGGAAGGTGGCGGTATTCTGTCAACCGTCAAGGCCACTCGTGCTGCAACGGTTGATGAACTTGTTGAGCTGGCCGTGCCTCGCCTTGAAGCATTGATGCGTGAAGGTGTGACCAGCGTCGAAATCAAATCCGGTTATGGCCTGAACCCGGAAGCAGAGCTGAACATGCTCCGCGCTGCCCGCGAGCTGGGGCGTCGTTACCCGGTTCGAGTGTCCACCTCTCTGCTGGCCGCCCATGCTATTCCGCCTGAGTACAAAGACGATTCGGACGCCTACATCGATCTGATTTGCAGCGAGATCATCCCCGCTGCCGCAGAAGAAGGGCTGGCTGACGCCGTCGATGTGTTCTGCGAGACCATCGCCTTTTCCGCCAATCAGTGTGAGCGGGTGTTTAAAGCTGCGAAGGAGCATGGCCTGGGCATCCGGGCTCACGTTGAGCAACTATCCAACCAACACGGTGCAGCACTGGCTGCCCGTTACGATGCCTGGTCCGTCGATCATCTGGAATGGCTTGATGAAGAGGGTGTAGAGGCCATGGCGAAAGCGGGCACGGTCGCGACCTTGCTGCCCGGTGCCTTCTACTTCCTGCGTGAAACCAAGCTGCCGCCGATTGAATTGCTGCGCAAACACAAGGTGCCTATGGCCGTGGCAACCGATCTCAATCCGGGTTCTTCACCTCTGGCGTCCCTGCGTCTGGCGCTGAATATGGCCTGCACCTTCTTCCGGATGACGCCTGAAGAGGTTCTTGCTGGCGTTACCCGTCACGGCGCGATGGCGCTGGGGCAGGGTGAGGAGCTTGGTCAGATTCGCCCGGGCATGAAGGCCGACCTGCTGCTGTGGGACATCGAGAGCCCGGCGGAACTGGCCTATCAGTTCGGTGTCAATCCGATTCGTCAGCGCATCGTTGGTGGGGAGGTGGCGAATGTCTGAGCTGGACTTCAAAGAAATCTGGCAGGGTCGCGTTGATCCGGAAGAACAGGCTGACCTGGCGAGCCGTCTTCATCAGGTGATTAAACCGTTGGAAGAGGGTGCTGCTGGTACGGCACTGATCGGCTTTTGCAGTGATGAAGGTGTTCGTCGCAATCAGGGCCGGATCGGTGCTCGTCAGGCTCCGGATTTGCTGCGCCGTGCGTTGGCAAACCTTCCCTGGCCCTTTGATCGTCATGCCTACGATGCCGGCAATGTGACGTGTGAAGGTCAGGAGCTTGAAGCTGCTCATCGTGCCTTGGCAGACCGCGTAAAGGCCTGCCTCTCAGCGGGTCATTTTCCCCTGGTATTGGGTGGCGGCCATGAAGTGGCATTCGGCACCTGGCTGGGGCTGGACAATTATCTGGATTCGGTCGGCGACAATACTCGTATCGGCATTATCAACTTTGATGCCCACTTTGATCTGCGCCTTGATACCAACGGGTGCAGCTCCGGCACGCCGTTCTATCAGATCGCCAGGTGCTGCGAAGAAAAAGGCGCCGAGTTCAAGTATTGCTGCCTGGGAGTCAGCGAACTGTCCAATACGCCGGCGTTGTTTAAGCGTGCCGATGAGCTGGGCGTTTTGTATCGCAAAGACGCCGACATGAATCTTCATCAACTTGATGAAATTAAGGATCAGCTCCAGCAGTTCATAGATGGCTGCGACGTTCTGTATCTGACCATTGATCTTGATGTGCTGCCCGCTTCCGTGGCCCCTGGCGTGAGTGCGCCGGCCCCGCGTGGTGTAGGGCTTGATGTCCTGGAGCCGCTGATCTCGGTGATTCGGCAGGACGGCAAGCTAAAGGTGGCTGACATCGCTGAATACAACCCTGAATACGATATCGATAACTGGACTGCCCGTGCTGCGGCGCGTCTCGTCTACTCAATTGTTAAGTGAGGCCTAAAACAATGTCTAACACTCGTCACGATCCGAGCCGCGTTATCAAGGCTCCGACTGGTTCTGAGAAAACCTGCAAGAGCTGGCTGACCGAAGCGGTCAAGCGCATGCTGATGAACAACCTGCACCCGGATGTTGCTGAGCGCCCGGAAGACCTCGTGGTTTACGGCGGGATCGGCCGCGCCGCCCGTAACTGGGAGTGCTACGACAAGATCATTGAAGTTCTGGAGCGTCTGGAAGACGACGAAACCCTGCTGGTTCAGTCCGGTAAGCCGGTCGGCGTTTTCAAGACCCACCCGGACTCGCCGCGTGTTCTGATTGCCAACTCCAACCTGGTGCCGAACTGGGCCAACTGGGAGCATTTCAACGAGCTGGATAAGAAAGGCCTGATGATGTACGGCCAGATGACGGCCGGATCCTGGATCTACATCGGTTCCCAGGGCATCGTTCAGGGCACTTATGAGACCTTCGCCGCGATGGCTCAGCAGCACTTCGGTGGTGATGCGTCTGGCCGTTGGGTTCTGACCGGTGGTCTTGGCGGCATGGGTGGTGCTCAGCCACTGGCCGCTACCATGGCCGGCTTCTCCTGTCTCACGGTTGAGTGCGATGAGACTCGTATCGATTTCCGTCTGCGTACCCGCTACGTTGACCAGAAGGCCTACACCCTGGACGAAGCGCTGGGCATGATCGAAGAGGCCAAGGCTGAAGGTAAGCCGGTTTCTGTTGGCCTGCTGGGCAACTGCGCCGATATCTTCCCGGAAATCGTTGAGCGCGGAATTGTGCCGGACGTTGTAACTGACCAGACGTCCGCCCATGACCCTCTGAACGGCTACCTGCCGAAGGGCTGGACCCTGAAGGATGCCGCAGAGATGCGCCTGAAGGACGAAGCTGCGGTGGTTGATGCTGCAAAAGAGTCCATGGCCATTCAGGTTCGCGCCATGCTCGAACTCCAGAAGCGTGGGGCTGCGACAACTGACTACGGCAACAACATCCGCCAGATGGCGAAAGAGAAGGGCGTTGAGAATGCCTTCGATTTCCCGGGCTTCGTTCCTGCCTACATCCGCCCGCTGTTCTGTGAAGGCATTGGTCCCTTCCGCTGGGTTGCCCTGTCTGGCGATCCGGAAGACATCTACAAGACCGACCAGAAAGTTAAAGAACTGATCCCGGACGATCCCAAGCTGCACAACTGGCTGGACATGGCCCGCGAGCGCATCGCGTTCCAGGGTCTGCCGGCCCGTATCTGCTGGGTGGGTCTGAAGGATCGTGCCCGTCTGGGGCAGGCGTTCAACGAAATGGTTCGCAACGGCGAGCTGAAGGGCCCGATTGTTATCGGTCGTGACCACCTGGATTCCGGTTCCGTCACCAGCCCGAACCGCGAAACCGAAGCCATGAAGGACGGTTCAGACGCCGTATCTGACTGGTCCCTGCTGAATGCCCTGGTGAATACTGCGGGCGGTGCAACCTGGGTGTCCCTGCACCACGGTGGTGGCGTAGGCATGGGCTTCAGCCAGCACGCCGGTGTGGTTATCGTCGCGGACGGTACCGAAGCGGCTGACAAGCGCTTGGGTCGCGTTCTGCGTAACGACCCGGCGATGGGTGTTATGCGCCATGCGGATGCTGGTTACGACATTGCTATCAAGTGTGCCAAGGAACAGGGCCTCGATCTGCCGATGCTGGATCAGTAGTTCCCCGGCTAGGTATAGGCGCCGACCCGCTGTATAAGGTGCGGGTCGGTTTCCAACTCTTTGAATAACGCGGTACATCACAGATGACTAATCTGACTATTCGTCCGGGAGAGATGACTCTCGCGGAACTTCGCCAAGTCAACAACGCTCCAGTAAAGCTGGATCTTGATCCCGCCAGCCACGAGGCAATTCACAAGAGCAGTGCGGCGGTGAAGGGAGCCATCGACGAAGGTCGAGTGGTTTACGGCATCAACACCGGCTTTGGTCTGCTCGCCAACACCCGTATTGCACCGGAAGACCTGGAATTGCTGCAGCGCAGCATCGTTCTGTCTCACGCTGCCGGTATTGGCCGGATGATGAGCGATCACACTGTCCGCCTGATGATGGTGCTGAAGATCAACTCCCTGGCGCGCGGATTCTCCGGTATTCGCTTGTCCGTGATCGAAGCGCTGATCCAGCTGGTTAACGCCGAGGTTTACCCGTGCGTGCCTGAAAAAGGGTCTGTCGGTGCTTCTGGCGACCTGGCCCCCCTGGCTCACATGAGCACTGTGCTGCTGGGCGAAGGCGAAGTCACCTACAAGGGTGAGCGCATGTCCGGCGCTGAAGGTCTGCGCATTGCGGGTCTTGAACCGATCACCCTGGCGCCGAAAGAAGGTCTGGCGCTGCTGAACGGCACTCAGGCTTCTACCGCATTTGCTCTGCAGGGCCTGTTCGCGGCCGAAGACGTATACGCTGCGGCCACCGTGGCCGGAGCTGTTTCCGTGGAAGCGGCTCTGGGTAGCCGTCGTCCGTTCGATCCGCGCGTTCACGCCGTTCGTGGTCAGATTGGTCAGATCGATGCAGCTGCGGCTTACCGTCACCTGCTGGGTGAGACGTCTGAAATCGGCCAGTCCCACGAGGATTGCGAAAAGGTTCAGGATCCATATTCCCTGCGTTGCCAGCCTCAGGTTATGGGGGCGTGCTTGCAGCAAATCCGTCAGGCCGCCGAGGTTCTGCTGGTCGAGGCGAACGCGGTTTCCGATAACCCGCTGGTATTTGCTGACGAAAACGACTTCATCTCCGGTGGCAACTTCCACGCCGAGCCGGTGGCGATGGCTGCCGACAACCTGGCACTTGCCATTGCTGAAATTGGCGCGCTGTCCGAGCGTCGTATGGCGCTGTTGATTGACACCAACCTGAGCAAGCTGCCGCCGTTCCTGGTGAACAATGGCGGGGTTAACTCGGGCTTCATGATTGCTCAGGTTACTGCGGCGGCACTGGCGTCCGAGAACAAAACCCTTGCACATCCAGGCTCAGTGGATAGTATGCCCACCTCCGCGAACCAGGAAGACCACGTGTCCATGGCGACTTTCGCGTCCCGTCGCCTTCGGGATATGGCTGAAAACACCTCGGGTGTTCTGGCTGTTGAGCTTCTGGCCGGCTGTCAGGGCCTGGATTTCCGTGCCCCGTTGAGGGCGTCGGATCGTGTGGAAACCTGCAAGGCTCAGTTGCGTGAGATCGTTCCTTTCTATGACAAGGACCGGTACTTCGCGCCTGATATCGAAAAAGCTCAAGCATTGATTCAGTCGGCAGCCTTTAATGCGCACATGCCGGCCGGAATGCTGCCGAGCGTGTCGCGCTAAGCGACAACCTTATTCGGGAGAAGAAAAGGGGCAGGAAGCCCGCACGAGGCTTGCACTTTCTCGCCTCCCTGCTCTGTTCGTCAGTTCAGGGAGGGGAAGTGCAAGGAAAGTACTCGAACAACTATAAAAAGCTAGGCGAGATCTTCCATGAGTAAAGAAATAACGGCTGGTGGTTCCGAGGGGTCCACCGTATCGAAGTTTGTCCTGATCTCCTTTTTGGTGATTGCGGCATACCTGCTGATGAAGGCGTTCACTTCAGTATCACTGGGACTGAACTCTGTACTGGTGAGTGTACTGGTCATGATCGGGCTGAGTCTGATGCGTGTCCATGTGGTTATTTCCCTCATTACCGCCGCTTTGCTGGCCGGTTCCATGAGTGGGTTGTCCATCGAGGACACAATCAACTCCTTCAATAATGGCTTGCAGGGTGGCGCCAAGATTGCCCTGAGCTACGCGCTGCTGGGCGCTTTTGCGGTTGCGATTTCCAAATCTGGCATTCCGCACATGCTGGCTGATAAGGTCGCATCGATGATCAATCGTCAGCATGACGAACGTCAGGTTGGCATGATCAAGTACGGCCTGATCGCAGCACTGATCGCGGCAGCCGTCTCTTCCCAGAACATCGTACCGATTCACATCGCGTTTATTCCGCTGCTGATTCCGCCTCTGCTGTATGTGATGGCTGAGCTGCAGCTGGACCGTCGTCTGGTGGCGTGTGTGCTGGCGTTTGGTCTGGTGAACACCTACATGCTGTTCCCGGTGGGTTTCGGTGCCATCTACCTGAACGACATTCTGCTCGGCAGCATTCAAAAAAGTGGTGTGGAGACTGCTGGCCTGAGCCCGTTCAAGGCGATGATTATTCCCGCGCTGGGCATGCTGGTTGGTCTGCTGATCGCTGTTTTCTTTACCTATCGTGGCAAGCGCACCTACGACAAGGAGCGTATTGCACGCGTTGAAAACAACGACGCCAAATACTCTCCGCGCACCCTGATCATGGCGGTGACTGCTCTGGTTCTGGCGTTTGCCACCCAGCTTTACACCGGCTCCATGATCTTTGGTGGTCTGGTTGGCTTCCTGGTGTTCATGTTGTCCGGCATCCTGAAGTGGGATGAAGACGAAGACGTTTTCACCCAGGGCATGAAGCTGATGGCCATGGTGGGTTTCATCATGATCGCGGCCAGCGGGTTCGCGGAAGTTCTCCGCGAAACCGGTGATATCAACTCGCTGGTTACCGTTGCTGCTCAGGCGGTTGAAGGCAACCGTGCCCTGGCTGCCTTCGCCATGCTGGTGGTTGGCCTGCTGATCACTATGGGTATTGGCTCTTCCTTCTCTACCGTGCCCATTATTGCGGCCATCTTCGTTCCGCTTGCGGATCAGCTTGGGTTCTCCCCGATGGCGATTGTTGCGCTGGTTGGTACAGCCGGTGCGCTCGGTGACGCAGGCTCCCCGGCGTCTGACACCACGCTTGGGCCCACTGCTGGTCTGAACGTTGACGGTCAGCACAACCACATGTGGGATACGGTTGTTCCGACCTTCCTGCACTACAACCTGCCGTTGCTGGTCTTTGGCTGGGCTGCTGCCGTGATTCTGTAATCGGTCGCGTTCGCTAAAGCCAAGAAACTGGCTGAGGCTCCGTCGCTCCTGCCCGGATTTGGGGGGAGGAGTGTCGGAGCCTTTTTCGTTTTAGCGGAGGTGGTGCAGATCTTAAATCCGGGGCAGGGGAAGTATCAGATTCGATGTGGCTGGACAATCAGCCCTGGAGGTTGGTGATGGAGCGCAGCTTATAGCGTGATCCGGGGTGGGTCAGGGTGGCAAAGGAGGCCAGTCGGCCGTCCGACCAGGTGCGCCGGGTGACCTGAATGCATGGCGTGTGTCCACTGATGCTCAGCAATTCCTGCTGGCGCTCCGTTGGCAACACCGCTTCAACAACGTGCTCCACGCTCGAAATCGGGCAATTCTTGGACAAATATTCGTTCGGGGTAATCTGCCCGAAGTTCTGATTGATGTAATCCGGAACAAGATCGGCTGATACATAGCGGTCTTCGAGCTGAATGGCGTGATCGTTCTCCTGGTGGACAATCACAGAGTGATACACCTGGGTCCCAATAGGCGAGCCCATCTGCATGGCTACGGTTTCATTGGCAGACACTTGTTCCAGATGTATAACCTGACAGCTGTAGGTGTGGCCTCTTTGCCGGACTTCGTCCGCAATATTCCGGATCTCACCGAGCGGAGACTCTGCCTTGGCGTCGGTAATAAAGGTTCCGAGGCCGGGGTATCGAACCAGTCGGTTTTCCTGCACCAGATCCCGTATCGCTTTGTTGACCGTCATACGACTCACGCTGAACTGATCGGCAAGCTGATGTTCAGAGGGAATTCGGCTGCCAGGCTCAAATTCCCCCTGTTCAATGCCGTCGAGAATAAAACTTTTGATCTGTTGGTAGCGGGGCTTGGGGGGCAAACTGGAGCTCCAGATGTATGTGGCCAGATGCTTTGATTGTATAGATCATTCATCTCGCCCTCAACGCTGCTTAGCTCATGAAATTCGGTCTAAAAAGCCACAGGTGCAGTTTTTTTGGTGTGGCACCTGCCGCTTTTCTCGCGAATGTATAGTCAATTAGGAATGTCGATCG
This sequence comes from Marinobacter sp. F4216, assembly GCF_019931195.1. Taxonomy (GTDB): domain Bacteria; phylum Pseudomonadota; class Gammaproteobacteria; order Pseudomonadales; family Oleiphilaceae; genus Marinobacter; species Marinobacter suaedae. The sequence goes on from NZ_JAIOUO010000002.1 coordinate 947,409, forward strand.
TGACCTGTAACCCCCCGCTGGAGGCGGCGCTGAAAGTCAGTTGACCGGCGTAGCGCTCAATGATGTCGCCAACGATCGCCAGCCCCAGGCCGTGGCCTGGCGTTTGCTCGTCAAGGCGCAGCCCGCGCTGCCCCAGATTTCCCAGCTCGCTCTCACCGACGCCCGGGCCGTCATCGGTCACGACGATTCTTGCGGAATGGCTCGTCTGGTTTAGTTGAAGTTCAACGAAGTTTTTTGACCATTTACCGGCGTTATCGAGCAGATTTCCCAGGATTTCATTCAAATCCTGCTCTTCGACGGGCCACCGGGATTCTTCGGTCAGCTCGGTAGACAGTTCAAAAGATTTGTCCGGGTACAGGCGTCCCAGCATCCACAATAGATCTCGGGCCTGTTTCATGGGGTAAGCGCTTTTCCCGACCTGGGGGCCGGCAAATCGACTGCGCCGCATTTCCGCTTCCAGTTGTTTGTCGATGTCATCGAGCCGGGTTGCCATCTGGCGTCTCATGTCACTGTCGAGTGAGCGGCTTTCATCCTCGAGAACCTGCCGGACGGCGGCGATCGGGGTTTTGACACTGTGGGACAGATTGGCCAGAGCGTCTCTTGAGCGTTCAAGGCGCTGATCCAGGGAATCGAGCAGATGGTTGAGTTGCTGAACGAGCGGCTTGAACTCCTCCGGCGACTGCACGTCAATTCTGGAGATTTCGCCTTCCTGGAGGCGTTTCAATGCCAATTTCAGGGACACCATAGGCCGCATGGAGAGTGTGATGCCCATCCAGATGACGCCGACCAATAGCAAGATCAATAGTGCGGAAACGATCGCGGTCCAGGCGTGCAGTTCCGCCTGGCTTCCCTTAAGCGCTCCGAGGTCTTCCGCAACAATCGCAATCACAGGTGTGTCATCGACAATAAAGGAATTGCGGTAGGCGAGAATTTCTTCCGGGGCGTCGGGTGCGCTGTCGTCACGAACCTGAAGCGTTCCATCCTGGCCGGACTGGATCAGGGGCGTGAGCAGTGGGGTCCATGACTCGGGGGAAATAATGGTTTTCTCTGGTGTATGTATCGCAAAGGCATGATGAAAGACGTCTTCAAAATAATCGCCAGTATGAAGGGCCTCGACTCGGCCGCCGGCTTCCCGGATCTGGTGTTCCAGAAAGGCGACTTCGTCCTGCAATCGACTTTCCACGAAATCCCGTGACATTCGATCGAGCAGCAGGCCGTGGATCAGCCACGCGACAGCCATCAGTGCGATGCCGGCAGGCAGCAACACTGCAAGGAGGGTGCCTTTGACGGACGCAGGGCGGTTAATCAGCGTCATTGAACAGATAGCCCTGGCCGCGGCGTGTGGAGATGGTTTCGTTGCCCACGAGTTTTCTCAGACGCCGGATATAGGCTTCGATGATGTTGTCGCTTGGGGTGTCGTTCAGGTTATAGAGCTGTTCCATCAGCTGCTCCTTGGAGAAAACATGGCCGGGCCGGCTCATCAGGCATCGGAGCAAGCGAAACTCTGTGCCGGTCAGGCTGCGCTCAGTTCCGTCATCCAGGGTGAGGCACTGGCGATTTTCGTCCAGTTCGAAACGCCCGGCTTTCAACACCGCATGAATTCTGCCATCGGTTCGGCGAACGATGGCCTGCAGGCGGGCAATCAACTCCTCCGTCTGGAATGGTTTGGCGAGGTAATCGTCTGCGCCTGCCTTCAGGCCATTCACCTTGTCCTGCCAGTCGCCTCTGGCGGTCAGGATAAGTACGGGCCAGCTGACACGGCTGGCTCGCCATTTCCTGAGTACGTCCAGGCCATTTCCGTCAGGTAATCCCAGGTCCAGCACAACCGCTCGGTACTCTTCCTGCTCGCCCAGGAGGCTGGCTTCCCGGGCAGTATGGGTTACATCGATGCTGAATCCGGCCTTTTCAAGCTGGCGAGTCAGCCCGTCAGCTAGTAATCGGTCATCTTCAACGAGTAGTAGGCGCATGGACTTGTTCCTTCTGGAATTTTCGCCGCGTACAGTGTTACCGACGAACCTGAATCCAACCTGAAAGGGAATTAGTTACGTATTTTCAGAAAGAATTCAGGTTAATGCGCGATGGTATCAACCGATTTCTTGGAATGCCTAGCATCCCGAATGTACTGACTGACGTCTGATTGAAAATTATTCCATAGGAGAAGATCGAATGAATGGATCAAAGGTTTTGGTTCTGGCAGCAGCAATGTCGGTTTCGTCAACGGCATTTTCCGCAGGCACACATGGTGGCAGTCATGGTGCAAGTAGTGGCGAACCGGGCAACGCTTCCGAGGCCAGTCGAACCGTCAATGTAGAAATGTTCGACAATTACTATGAGCCGGAGGAAATCGACGTTGAGCCGGGTGAGACTGTTCGGTTTGTTGTAGAGAATAAAGGCAATCTCGTCCACGAATTCAACATTGGCACGCCCGGCATGCATGAGGCTCACCAGGACGAAATGAAGATGATGGTTGAGCATGGCGTGATTCAAGGTGGAAAGTTGAATCGGGCCATGATGGAGATGGACATGGGTGACGGCCACTCCATGAAGCATGATGATCCCAACAGCGTGTTGCTGGAGCCCGGCGAAAGTAAGGAAATCGTCTGGAAGTTTACCGAGCAGTCCAGTATCGAGTTTGCCTGCAATGTGCCTGGGCATTACCAGGCCGGCATGTACGGCGACGTAAATTTCACCAGGGGGTTGGCTGAGCAGTAAAACGGCCCGGCCTTAAAGCAGGAGTAGTGGTTCATGAAAACACCTATGGTTGCGGGGCTGCTGGGCCTCTTGATGCCAGCGCTTGGTATGGCTGGCGAATACAACCTGACGGTCGATCGGGTCATGATTGATACCGGCGATTTTGTGAAGGAAGGCATCGGCTACAACGGGGCGTCACCCGGGCCGGTATTGCGCTTCAAGGAAGGCGAAACCGTCACTATCAATGTGACCAATAATCTGGACGAAATGACGTCCATCCACTGGCACGGGCTGATACTGCCTTTCCAGCAGGACGGCGTGCCGGGAATCAGTTTTCCAGGTATCCAGCCGGGTGAAACCTTTACCTACGAATTTCCTGTTCAGCAGGCAGGAACCTACTGGTTTCACAGCCACTCCGGTTTCCAGGAGCCTGATGGAGCCTATGGTGCTATCGTGATCGAGCCGGAAAAGCGTGAGCCCTTCCGCTACAACCGGGAATACGTGGTTCAGCTGACTGATAAACACCCGCATTCCGGTGATCGCATCATGCGAAATCTGAAAATGATGCCGGACTATTACAACCGTCAGCAGCAAACTGTCGGTGAATTTTTCTCGGATTCATCGGAGCACGGCTTCATGGACACCCTCAAGGACCGGATGGCCTGGGGTGATATGCGCATGATGAAGGCGGACGTCGAGGATGTTCAGGGCTTTACTGGCCTGATCAATGGTAAGGGGCCAGAGCAGAACTGGACCGGCATCTTCGAGCCCGGTGAGCGCATCCGGCTTCGTTTCATCAACTCATCCGCTATGACCTACTTCGATATCCGCATTCCCGGTCTGGAAATGACGGTGGTGCAGGCGGATGGCAATAACGTTCAGCCGGTAACGGTCGATGAATTCCGTATCGGCGTCGCTGAGACCTATGACGTGATCGTTCGGCCCCGGGATGAAAAGGCCTACACGATTTTTGCCGAATCCATGGGGCGCTCAGGCTATGCCCGGGCGACCCTGGCACCGGAAGAAGGGATGGAAGCCGAGGTGCCCGAAATGCGGGAAGCGTCCCGTCTGACCATGGCCGACATGGGTGGCATGCACGGTATGGATCATGGCGACATGGACCACGGTGATATGGATATGGGTGAACCCGACGATATGGCTGGCATGGATCACTCTTCTATGGAAGGCATGGATCACAGCGCCATGGCCATGGGTGACTCCAGTGATCCGTTCTATGCCGCAGGTAGTGGACTGATGCCGGTGGCGGCGAATGGTGGCAAGTTCCTGTCCTACGCTGACCTGAAGGCCCAGGATCCGTTGTACGAACTCCGTGAACCTACCCGGGAAATTGAACTCCGCCTGACCGGCAACATGGAGCGCTACAGCTGGAGCATTAACGGTGTTAAATACGAAGATGCTGATCCTATCCGTCTCAAATATGGCGAGCGGGTTCGTTTCAAATTCGTGAATGAAACCATGATGACACACCCCATGCACCTGCACGGCATGTGGTCGATTCTGGACGTGGGAGCGGGGCAGTGGAACCCGATCAAGCACACGGTGAGTGTTCAGCCGGGAACGACGGTCTACATGGAGACGGAAGTGGATGAACCGGGGCAGTGGGCTTTCCATTGTCACCTGTCCTACCACGCAGCTGCAGGGATGTTCCGTAAGGTGATTGTTGAGGGAGGCCCGGATTCAACGAAGGCGAACCAGGATATCGCGGCCAACGCAGGAGGTGATGCATGAGTTATATCCGGTCTCTTGTGTCGGCAGGCGTGCTGGGCTCACTGCTGGCGCCGGCCGCTGTCGCGGCGGAAGAGATGATGGTCGACACCACAGATCGTAAAAAACCTCTGACGCTGTGGGGCGTGCAGTTCGAAGAGCTGGAATATCGCTACAGCGATGACGATGAGGAACTAGGCGTCTGGAGTGGCGACTTCTTTTACGGCACGGACGAGTTCAAGCTCCGGTGGCTGACGAAAGGAGAGTACTCCATCGAGGAAAAGGCCTACGAAACGCTTGAAAACCAGCTGGTGGGGCAGATTCCAGTCTCAACCTTCTTCGACGCCAAGGCAGGGGTTCGCTTTGATACGCCGGAAGGGCCGAACCGAACCTATGGAGTTTTGGGTGTGACGGGCCTGGCGCCACAGTGGTTTGAAATTGATGCCAATTTCTACGTGAGTGACGAAGGCGATACCTCAGCCGAGCTCGACGCCGAGTATGAATTGCTGTTGACCAACTATTGGATTCTGGCCGCTGCGTTCGATGCAACGGTCGCATTCAGTGAGGACGAGGAAATTGGTGTCGGAAAAGGGCTCGTTTCTACCGAAACGGGGCTCAGGCTGAGCTATGACCTCGTGGATCGCTCCCTATCCCCGTACGTTGGTGTGGTTCATGAGCGCAAGTACGGTGATACCGCCGACCTGGCCAGAGCCGAAGGTGGTAGCACCGAAGACTGGTTTGCGGTCGTCGGTGCGCGAATCGCGTTCTGACTCTGAATTTCTGGCGAGTCATGGCATGTTGCCTGGCTCGTCAGCCCTTTCCTAAATATGTTTTCTTGGTTGCCGTGCTGGCATGTCATGCGGACAGGATGGCGTAATTTGGGCCAGCTCGCTGCTCGCGGCCAGTATGGCTACCAACTCCGCCTGCCGACAGGTATTGGTCTTTCGAAATACCGATTTAAGGTGTGATTTAACGGTTTCCTTTGTGCGATAAGTCTTAGAGGCGATGTCCGATAGGGTGCCACCGTTAGCAAGCATTGCCGCCACCTTTGCCTCACAGGGCGTCAGGTTAAAAACCGTCTCGAGGATATCTGGATCAATGCGAGGTCTGATAGACCAATCATACAAGCCTACAATGGCTCCTGCCTTATGATCGTGGTCGCCTTCGGAAGGCTCAATCCTCGAAGTGAGCAGCGGGGAAATAGTAACCGTTATGGTGCGGTCAATGTCCGGCACGGACAATATGGTGTCGGGCATCTCGCGGCCTTCGGCGGAGGCGCGGATGGCATTCGAGAGCGAGACCATTACGGATCTTGCCAGCGCTCCGGAGCTGAATGAAACCAGACCCTGGCTATTTATTTCAATATTGGCGGTGTTGGCAATTATGGTGCCTGCATGGGCGTTTCTAAAAACAACCCGAAAGCTTGCATCAACTATCAATATTCCGCGATTTAGATCCTGTAAGACTGCCCGTTCGGCAGGTGGGGCGGTGTCGACCAGGCTGGATAGTTTGGTGTACAGGCGCGCAGCGCGACTCATGTGAGGCAGGAAAACGTTGAACTCGGCCAATTCCTCCTTTTGAAATGAGGGGCGATTGCTCGATCTTTGCATCGCGAAAAAGACGACGTAACTTTTATCACGGTAAACAATAGCGCCCGCTGCGTCATGCGCATGGAGAAGATCCATAAATTCCCCTATGGGCGTTTGGGACCGAATTGCATCTACGTTTTCGATATCCAAATTGCTTGCGACAAAACTTGGATTTCCTTCCTCATCGGCTTCCAGGGCCGCCTTCAATAGCGGATCCGAATCCGCTATGTGTTCCGCATAAAATTTAAGGGCCTCGTCCGCTATGTTGACGGCCCACGCACCCACGACAGAGCCGGTGCTAAGGTCATATATGCCAAAGCACGCGCTGTCACCATTAAAAACGCGAGTAAACCTATGAATAAAAGGGAAAAAACCCTTTGAGTGACTGATGGCATCGTAAATAAGGCCCACCAGGTCGTGATAATCGGGCGAGTAATTAAATGGAGCGGCTTCATTGGACAAAACGGCTTCTCCTTGCTGGAAAAACGGATCCATCCTGAAAAGGCAAACTTGGGACGGGGTGTCTTCAGGCTACAGTGTTTTGTGAGCCTGAAAGTTACATGGGACCGCAAGACTGCCGCTTAACAATGCCATATGCCGATGTTGAAGAAAACAGGGAAGGGTGCGGCACCCTATATCTATTTTTCACATCAGCAACATTAACATGCCCATCCGACATGATATTCCCCCCGTACGGGGGATTCTGAAATCCGGCGCGTTGCTGGATGATTATGGAACGAATGGAGATGTCTTCGAGATTCCATAAGAAAAGAAAAAAGAAGACCGTGATGATGATAAATAGAACTCACTCAGGAGCGTCACTGGCTGCCAGCGCATTGTTTGTCAGTGCAAATGCCGCCGCGATTACCGTAACAGCAACCTCAAATGGAGAGGAGCTGGGTAATGCTATCGCAGGATCTGGAATAGCCATTGATGCCGGTAGTATTTCGTACATCGGCGCGTCCGGGCAGGCCGGCTTGTTTTTTGGTGGCTTGGCGTCGGGGCTCGGCATTGAAAGCGGCATTTTGCTTACCACCGGACAGGCCGCATTGGCTGAAGGCCCCAATATAAGTGGCTCAGCAGGTCTTTCGCTGGGGACTCCTGGTGACGGAGATCTGGCGGCATTGGCAGGCGGAATAGCTAATGACGCTAATGTATTGGCGTTTGATTTTTCATCAGATGGTGGCGACCTCTTGTTCAGCTATGTATTTGGCTCGGAAGAGTACAACGACTATGTGGGCAGCACGTTCAATGATGTTTTTGGTTTCTTTATAAATGGCGTTAACGTTGCGACGATTGGTGGCGATCCCATTTCAATTAACACCGTTAATTGCGGGAATCCTTTTGGTAGCGCTGATAATCATTGCGCGTTGGTTAAAAACAATCCTGGTACATTTGACGTTGAGTACAGTGCATTCACTGGTGTCTTAACCGCATCGATTGTGGGACTAAGTGCCGGTACCCATAAAATGAAGCTGGCGATTGCGGATATAGGGGACGCAGTTTGGGATTCCGGCGTGTTTATCCAGGCTGGATCGGTTAAGCGTCCCTCGACGACTGTCCCTGAGCCTGCAACGCTGGTTCTGCTTGGCCTGGGTCTCGCTGCTCTTGGATTCAGGCGCAGGTCCAAAACCTAAAAACGTAAAGTGGCTTGATGTAGCTTGATCTGGTTGAGGTGAGACCTGGACGTTTGGCGGCGCGAAATTGAGGGACTGGCATACAGGTTCAAGGATTTCGTGTTCCTTCAGAGTCTCAGTAGTAGGTGGTTTAACTGTGTTTTTTTGGTTGGCTCGCCGGTGCGGCGCGGGCTTGCTGATTCCCCTGGTTACAAATGCCTACAATGTCCCGGCTGCTTTCCGCGTCTTTCTTTCTCCGATTTTGTTAATTTTTTCAGTAGTCTTGCGAAGCAAGGTTAATTCGGATAAAGGAATGTACAGGGAAAATAATGATTAAAAAGCAGTCTGTAATCGCGCTAGGAGCGGCAGTCACTCTTTCTGGTTGTGCCGCGATGTACCCACAGTCCCGTGACGCCTACATTGATGAAGTTGCCAATTATGATGGCATGTTCAAGTCTTTGGCGCTCATCGAGTCGACGTCGGTAGCAACGCCGTTTGAAGATGCCGTGGCGAATCTTCAATCCCAAGTCGGCAGCTGCATTTCGACAGATCTGGAAGAAGTTAGGGTCGGCGCCCATTTCACCGCTGGTTCTACAACGCTGGAACGCAATAACGTGCAGTTCAACAAAGTAAGCGACGAACGCGCGGAGCTGACATTGCAGCAGTTCAATAACGCATACTGGGGGCAGCCCGACGGTGGAGTCTATATCCTGGCGGCCAATATCACCCGAGATGACGAGGAACAGACGCGGATCGATGTCTATACCGGGACCAATTACCGGCCGGTATACGATGCAATCCAGCAGTGGGCAAGCGGGAGCAAAGCCTGCCATGGAATTGGCGGCAAAGATTGATTGGCCGATACGCAATCGGATGTTGCGCGAGGCAGAAATCATGTGATTTGGAAAGGGGCAGCTGATGGCTGCCTTTTTCGTTTGCCCGCAAGGGGCGGTGTGTGAAGCGGGCGTTGTTAAACAGAGTGTTATTGTTTGCCTGACTGGTATGGGAAAAATATATGCAATTTAACATAATATACATTATGCGCAGTAGCGTGTGCGTTTGTTGCAATGAACACAGTGAATACTTCATCTCCATTTCTTGGGTGCCAGGCTACAAAAACTAGGCAGTTTTAGATATCAGTCGTTTGAAAAGTCGGAATCCAACCCCGCATGGATTACTGAGTCCTTTAGGTACGCATGGCAGTTCTGAACAAAAATGAGCCTTTTCTTGCCCACCACGTGAGATATCATTTGCTCGTCGACGTCCAGCAGCGCCACAATGCTCAACGCGCTTTTATTTCGAAGATCGGAGGCTGTGGCCATCAATTCAATGGTGCTCATCTTCTGATCGAATTTCAGATAAAACCACCGCCGCAAAAGCTCCTTCATCCCCTCTGTCGGTAAATAATTGCTCTGCGATACCTGAGTTAAACCGATCATGACGCCCTCCCGAACCTAATCGATTACCCGGGGTCAGGTCTTGCCTTTTGCCTCTGCTGTAGGAAGCAAAAGGCAAGACCTGACCCTGGATCCATCGAATTTGCCACTGCAATCGCAGTGCATTGTTATCAACTTTGAAGGACTGACAGAAGTCTGTCTGTTCGGTTGCACACCAAATGTCGCTTGAGCCCGTGGGGAATGTCCAGCATGGCCATGGTTTCCTGCTTCAGCGGAAGGCTTGCGGCGGCGAGCGCGCCGACGAATGCCATGAGTATCAGGGCAGCGCTCAGGGGGCTGGGTATTTGGATGCGATCGAATATCGATTTGACTAAAGAGGCTGTCTGGTTGGGCGGATGATAATCTCGTTGACATCGACATCCGCCGGCTGTTCGATGGCGTAAGCAATCGCCCGGGCGATTGCATCAGGGTCAATGGCCATCTCGTACATTTCATCGACACCCTTGGCAGTCTCAGGGTCGCTTATTTTACTGGTCAGCTCGGTGGCCACAGCCCCAGGCGAAATATTGGTGGATCGGATTTCCCCATCGCCTTCCTGGCGAAGGCCTTCTGATAGTGCCCTCACGGCATATTTGGTTGCGGAATAGACGGCGGACGCGGGAAAGACCTTATGCCCGGCTATCGAGGAGAGATTGATGATGTGGCCGACGTGCTGCTCGCGCATTATTGGCAGTACCGCGGCAATGCCGAACAGCACGCCCTTGATATTGACGTCAACCATCTTCTCCCACTCGTCGACCTTGAGTTCATCCAGGGGTGACAGCGGCATCAGGCCAGCGTTGTTGATCAGCACGTCGATACGGCCATACGCTTCCTTCGCCGCCCTGGCGAGGGACTCCACCTGAGCGCGGTCAGTGACGTCGGTAACCTGGTAAATAGCGTCACCACCCTGCTCCCTGATCGTGTCGCGCAGCTCCACAAGGCGTTCCTCCCGGCGGGCAGCAAGCACCAGTTTGGCGCCGCCCTTGGCCAGACGTTGGGCTGTTGCTTTACCGAGACCACTGCTGGCCCCGGTAATGATGACAACTTTGCCATTAATTTCTGACATGGTTTTTTTCTCCTGTGCTTTAAATTTTTCACTTAAAGAATGAGGCTCGAAAGCCAAAGCCCGGTTACGCCAGGAAAATCGACTTTACGTTGACGAATTCCTTCATACCAAAGCCACCGTGTTCACGTCCGTACCCGGAATCCTTGACCCCACCAAAGGGCATATTTGGATCAGCCGCACCAAACGAATTGATGCGGATCATGCCCGTGTCGAAGTAATCACGGGCCAGCTTCAAGGCATGTTCCTCGTCCCTTGAAAAGATTCCACCGCCCAGTCCATAGCGGCTTTCATTTGCCAGCCGCATGGCGTCCTCGTCATCCCTGGCGCGGATGATCGACGCGACGGGGCCGAAGATTTCATCGTCGTAGGCGGGCATTCCGGGCTTGAGGTCTGCCAGCACCGTGGAGGGATAGTAGGCACCCGTTTGGTCGGGCACTTTGCCACCGCAGAGGATTTTGGCACCCTTGGCGACGCTGGCGTCCACCTGCTCCTTGACGGTGTCGAACTGCGCCTGGCTCGAAAGCGGGCCAAGCTGGGTATTGTCATCGCTGGGGTCGCCCATGTTGATGTCCTGCATTTGCGCGACGAAAGCCTCGACAAAGGCGTCATAGACCTTGTCGGTCACGATGAACCGCTTGGCGGAAACGCAGGTCTCTCCGTTGTTATAAAGTCGGCCCATAACCGAAAATTTCACGGCGGTTTCAATATCGGCATCCTGAAGCACCAGGTAAGCGTCATTCGACCCCAGTTCAAGCACGGTCTTTTTCAGTGCTTTGGCGGCCACAGCGCCGACGTGTCGCCCTGCCCCGTCGCTGCCGGTCAGCGTGACACCACGGACCATAGGGTGGGCTATCAGCTTGTCGCTGGTGTCGTGATCGATCACCAAAACCTGGAACAGGTCCTCGGGCAAGCCGGCCTCAATGCACAATTCACGCAAACGAAGACCGGACCCCGTGCAGATACTGGCGTGCTTCAGAATGCAGCCGTTACCTGCCATCAGATTGGATGCCAGCACACGAACCGGCTGGTAGATCGGAAAGTTCCAGGGTTGGATTGAATAGATGACGCCGATGGGCTGATAACTGACAACGCCGCGTTTACCGTTGAGCCCCTGCTCACGCTCCTCTTCGGCTAGCGCGTCGGGGCCGTTTTCAGCGGTGTAATCAAAGATCGCTGCACAGAGTTCGACTTCAACGTATCCGTCCTTCAGGAGCTTGCCGGTTTCGTTGGTCATCAAGGCGGCCAATTCATCGGCGTTGTCGCGCAATTTTTGGCCGATCTTCCTGAGATAGGGGGCCCGTTCATGATGAGTCAGTTCGCGCCATTGCAGAAACGCCGTATGGCAGGATTCAAGCCGATCTGTCGCTTGCTTTTCGGTCATGACGTCGTAGGTATGGACTTCTTTTTCCGTCGCGGGATTAATGGTAGTGATTGTCGCCATTGATGGCCCCTCTCTCGACGGGCGCTTTCTCAACGCCTTCCTTTTGGTTTGCGCTCTGGTTGCCTTGATTCTCGTTCATTGCTTGCTCTCCGGAGGATTGCTTTGTACGTTCTTCTCGCTCTGCCCCACTGCGCTAAAGGTCAGCCTTCGAGGTTAGGCAAAGTCTTTCTTTCCAGTCGGTACGCTATCGAACACAGTCAGGGCAAAGTTTTGACAGTGAAAACGACGGCCTGAGCTATAGAGAAAAGGCATATATGTCACGTCACAAACATATTTGTATTCGCTTCTAGCTCACAAACCGCATTAATGGGGTGTCGGCGAAAATAGCGGTCAGTCGTTCAAAGCAATGGGGTTGCCTGTTGCCTGCCGGTGGCTGTTTTGTCACTCGACCGTTTGCATGGCAACGAACTTAATATTGCCTAGGAACTGATTGCCAATATGCTTGGCGTCAGGCGTCAGGCGTCAGGCGTCAGGCGTCAGGCGTCAGGCGTCAGGCGTCAGGCGTCAGGCGTCAGGCGTGACTGAAGCCGCAGGCAGACTGCAGAGATCGGGTATTATCCAGTGCAGGCGCAGCCACATTGCCGCAGTTGATCACGCCGAGCTCGAAACACTGTGCTGCGAGTGCTACGCCGTTGTTAAACGTGAAGCGGACCGGCTTGGGTCTATCTCGGTCAAACCCTAAGCCACCGGGATTTTTCGACAATCCCCGAACCACTAGCCATCTGTTTTATCTTCGATGGCATCGCCCGTATCTTCGACCGAATCATCAATTTCTTCGCCAGCTTCCTCTAGAGGCCCCTGCTGTTCACAAGCAGACAGCGTGATTGTGAGACCACCCACAAACAAGACGGCCAACATGGTTTTGTAAATGTTCATAGTTCTTTTCCTTTCTGATGAAGTTGGAGGCGATCATGTCACCTTTGCCAGCCCCTCCCTTTTAGTGGGTGCGGGCTGTTACTTCTGCTTTTCGTAATCAGGCGCAGACTCCAGTTCCTCTCGGGTCTGGTCAATCCTCAGTTGCTGCTCATCAGCAGCACCTGACTTGGTTACCTTGTCCCAGCTAATGGCGACATTCTTTTCACCCATAGCCAGGAAACCACCGACGCCAACAACGACAGCGACGATTTGACCCTCCTGGTCAATAAGCAGGTCGTTCACCGACCCCACTTTCTCATCACGGGCGGTTTTTACGTCAGTACCAATCAGTTTGCTCGCGCGTGTTCCATTAGTCGGGATGGAAGTCATATAGCCCCGGTTTTCCATTCCTGGCTGGTCGCCCGACTTTTGATCAGTTAGCCCGGCAGCCCCACCAGTATTGTATTTGGACTTGGTGACGGTCTTGCCTTGCTCAATATCCTGCGTTTCGGGTGCAGCGTCCTGTCCCATGCTCTGCTCTCCCAGATCAGGGGTCTCGCTACCGCCCTGCGTCGCGAGTAAAACACCCGAACCCAAAGTTATGGCCGGCGTGATCAGTGCATAAAATGCGAGTGTGTGTAACTTTTTCATAGGATTCTCCTGGAATCACATGTGCATGTCGGGCGGGATGCCCTTGTTAGCCGCCTCATCAGGGCGTCCTTCTCAGGGAAGGAGACTGTGATACCACGGCATATCAACGTCAGGTGAAGGTCTAACTTACTCGAAGGGGAGTGAATAGTCGGTTCGCTAACGCGCTTAAGAAAAGCACGGCCTCTCAGCGAAAAGGAAGGGGGTAGTGTTTAAAGAAATATCAGGAACTATTAAGGTTGTGACCTGCCCCCATCTGGCATAACCATTCCTAACCCAAAAACTCCCATCATTGAGTTGGATGACGAATTTTGCACTTTGTGTGGAAACTGAAATCGGATCGCTGTTGTAGAGCTTGCTTTAGGTTTGTTGAGCGTTTTGCGTGGAAATTAGCCGCTAACTAGTTGATTTATCGTTAGCAGGTTTCGTGCTTCATGTGGACGACAAACACCGCGCATAAATCAAATACTGTGCTGAATCATGATCGCTCACCACTTGTTGCTACGTTTCGTGGTACTCGTTACCGAGTGCGTGGGTCAGGCTGGCCTTAATTTCACGCCAGATAGCCACGAAAAACGCGGTCAGCGGCACCGCCAGCACCATGCCGGTGATACCCCCCAGAACAGTGCCCCAAAAGAACAGGGAAATGATAACCAATGCCGGGTGAAGGCCGGAACGGTTGGCCATGATTCTGGGTGTCAGCAACCAGCTTTCGATCACCTGAACCACGGCGAAAATGATCACGGCCGGAACCAGCAGTTCAGCTCCCCCGTCTGGCTGCAGATAGGCTATTGGCAGTACCACCAGCAGACCAATCAGGGAGCCCAGGAAAGGCACGATATTTAAAAAGCCCAGTGCCAGCCCGACAAGTACCCCGTATTCCAGCCCTATCGACGCAAAGCCCAGTGCATAAAGAATTCCCATGCATAGAGCGATCAGCAGCTGCCCTTGAAAAAAGGCGGTGACGTATTCCAAGAATACATCGGAAAAGTACATGACCTTCTGCTGGGTAGGCTCACGAAATATAGACAGAATCTCGTTCGCCTGACCTCGCAGGAGATCACCGGAAAGCAGGGTAAAAAACAGAAAAAGCGGGACGAAGCTGAGCCCGGCGAGAAGCCCAAGATAGGACATGATGGTCTCGCCAGGTGCCTCAATGACAGGCTTCTTGCTCTCTTCTTCACTGCTTTGCATGGTATCGGATACCATGGACGTTAGTTCAGGAAAATAAATCGAAAAATGTTCTTCCCAGCCTGCCAGTGTCTGGGGCACTAGAGTCATCAATTCAACCAACTGGCTGATCAGGGTTGGCAGCAGAATCAGCACCAGGGCGCCAATTCCACCAAAAAAAACAAGCATCAACGACAGAACCGCAAGCAGATGTGGGAAATGGCAGCGCCTCTCGAGAAAATCAACAACCGGGTAAAGCACCAGAGCCAGGATGCCTGACAGGCAAAGTGATAGAACCAGGTTATCGAAAGCGCCAACGATCCAGCCGAACGCCCACAACACAAACCCGAGAAGCGCCGTCAGGACAACCAGGGATAGCAGCACTGCTGTACAGCGAAACAGGCGCAGTTCGACGGCATTGAACAGACGGTTGTGCAAAAATGCCTGGCTGCGCTGAGGCGCTCTCGGCCCTTGCCCGGATCTAGCCATGGCATGTGTCGGTTTTGCTAGTCATTGATCTTTCCCAACACACTACCATCCTTTTCTCCCGGCTCTCCCGGCTCTCCCGGCTCTTCGCTGTTTTCCCGGCGATTTTCCGCGTCAGGCTTATCTGTCACCGGCCGGTCCTGGGCAACCTTTTCACTGCCCTGCTCTTGGCTCTTACTACTCTCATTCGGTTTCCTGTTCATGCACTGATCTCCAGATGAAAGTTCTGTTTCCGACGCCCACTCTGGGAGTGCTCTTTCAGCGTGACCATTTCACGCTAATCCACTCTCGGCGTCAGGTCGGTACGCTGCCTAACACAAAGCAACTAATCGCGGAAAAGCGGATCTGCGGGCGCTGGCGAACCGACACAGCGCCGGACTTCACCCAGGCTGGAGTGGCATTTCGCAAAAGGGAAACGATTGTCCAGTGGATAGCGGCGCTGGCAGCACCCTGAGGGAATTACCAGACCCCACCTACGCTACTGATTGGTAGGCGGAGTCTGTTGGGCAGTCACGAGGTATCAGCGCCGGCTGGCCTCTTCGAATTCCTTGACCTGCTTGTCGGCTTCGTCCCTGGTTACGCCGTAGGCTTGCTGGATTTCGCCCGCCAGTTGGTCACGGCGGCCGCCAATTTCATCGAGCCGATCATCGGTCAGTTTCCCCCACTGTTCTTTCACTTTGCCTCTGAGTTCTTTCCAGTTGCCTTCAATGGTGTCCTTGTTCATTTGTTCCTCCTGCGACCTATTCGGCCAGAGATCATGGTTTAGTTAAACGGAATTGCGCACGACTAAGAGCTGCGCAAATCTTCCATGTCATCGTCTGCTTATGCTGGGCTGTTGTCTGTGCGGTACCAGACCCAGCCCCTCCATATTGATGAAATGACGGAAAGCTCCTTGCCTTTCGATCATCTGGCGCACAGATAGGCACCGCTGAAGCCGCCGAGGACGACTTCTGGAATGGTACGTCACAGCTCAACCGTCGGTGGTTTGGTTCTGCTTACAGAGCTTCAGTCGAGCGTTTTACTCTGGGAGCCCATAGATCTAACCAGTCGCAGCGTCAAGAAAGTTATCACACTGAGAACCAACGCAATTTCCAACCTACCCGTGGCTACAGATATACCGATTGCTCCGGTCAGCCAAAGGCTCGCCGCCGTTGCGGTGCCGGAAACGTGGCTGTCACCATTGACAACATTCTTGAGAATGGCGCCGCCACCAATGAAACCGATGCCCGTAATGATGCCTTCCATAACCCGTGCTTCGGCACCCGAAGAATCCAGCACCTGAAGCCCCACCAACATATAGGCGCAGGCGGCAACCGCAACCAGGGGGAAGGTGCGCAGCCCCGCGGAGCGTTCATGCCTTTCGCGATCCCAGCCAATTGGCAGCGCCAGAATGTAAGCGTAGAGCAGGTCACGTATGTGGAAGGCAACGATGTTCCAGTCCAAATCAGGTATCAGCTCCATGTATTTCTGCTCCTGAGTATCAAGATGAGTAGCAAACGATCTGACCGGCTCAACCATCGAACCGGAAAGCCGAATGTTTCCCGCCATTGGATTTCCTCCGCCGGGCGAGAGTGATCAGCAGGGTTGCTGGCGTAATACAGGCGGTCGCAGTGGGCAAAATCCACAGGCCATTCCTGATGACTTATTTAACGACTGAATCGGCTTCCTGCTTCAGCCCCTGACGGTCTCTGGCAAGCATTCCGCTGGCGTTTGCCAACGCGAGCACCATGTCCTCCTGAAAATCGACCTCTGTGATTACCGAAAAAGCCTGGCGATCCTTCGCCACTTCTCGAACCTGGTGAAGCACCTGAATCAGATGCCGGGCGACTCCGGATCTCGGGAAGCCGGGATTCGCAGGCGCTCTACATGAACCATAACCTCGTGTGCCGTCGCGGTATCCCAACGCTCCTGAAGGGCAAAGGTCCCCACGTCCACCAGTTGGCTTACGGCAAGCGCAATGACAACCGCCATCACCGTGCTTACGAATGGTGCCAGTGCCTGGTCATCGGTTGGCATCCAGACCAGGATGACCAGTGCCGCCAATCCAAGCGTCACCCCTACCGCCATGGCCACGCTCATTGAAATTGTGATCTCCACCAACCTCAGTGCAGCGAGGGGCGGGCCAGGCCTTCGACGGCTCGTGGTTGCCATGCTTTCACCTCCATTCGCGTCAGAGCGGAGTGTGTTTGGTTCAGGTTCGCCCAGCGGCGATGGTTGCGTCGGTACGCTACCACACGAAGGACAAGCGTTGGTTACCGAACAGACTGGCTCCCACCGGATTCATGAAAATAAATTGAGATCACAGCTCCACCGTACGGAGAAGCATCATGGCAAAAGAAAGGAGCCCCGCACGCTCGTCCCGCAGCAAAGATCAGGTAAACGATGGCGTGCTCAGAACCAACAACATCGTCGCGAAGCTGGTTGATCTATGAACAATGTTCTTCACCCCACATCCATCTACCCGTCGGCAAAGCATCGCTATGCGGATGTGGGCGGCGTTAATTTACACTGGCTTGAGGTCGGGAATTCGGATGCCAACCCTCCGCTCATTCTCCTGCATGGTCTGAATGACTGTTACATCACGTGGAAGCAAATCACTTTTGAAATGTCGAAAGACCGTCGGGTACTGAGTCCCGACCTGCCCGGCCACGGGTACTCGGGACGTCCAGACGCTAGCTATGAACTTCAATGGTACGCCTCGATCATGGCGCAATGGCTCGATCTACTCGATATTCAGCAGGCAGACTTCGTCGGTCACTCTTTTGGTGGTGGGGTGGCGCAAATGCTGATTCGGGAGTGTCGGCACCGCATCCGCAGGCTGGCTCTTCTATCATCCGGAGGGCTCGGCCGCGAGGTGGCTATCGGACTGCGACTGGCGTCAATTCCCTGGCTAATCGAAAAGCTTGGGCAACCCTTCATGTCGAAGGGAACCCTACTTGTGCTCTGGCACCCGGGCAATTCCTTGCGCAGAGATCACATTGCTGAATTGAGCAGAATCAATTCACAGCGCGGTTCCGCTCGCGCCTTTGCCCGGACCGTAGCCGACGTGATCAACTGGCGAGGCCAGACCCGGAATTTCTTTCAACATGCCCATGAAATTCCGGATATGCCACCCATGGGGCTGTTCTGGGGAGACCACGACAGGATTATTCCGGTCGAACACGCCCGCGCACTGGTTGAAGCGGTTGATGGCACGTTACTGAAAATCTTTAAAGGTTGTGGCCATTTTCCGCACCATGAATGCCCCCAGTCTGTGGCACTGGCCTTCCAGAGATTTTTTGACACACCCAAATCGCTTGCTGCCTGACCCTGAGGAGTTTTCTAATGTTTTTCAACAGCTGGGAAGAACTGATGCGGACACTCATTGTGAGCCGTGGCCGGAGCAGCGCCGGCTCGAGCCTGTTTGACGTCGATGGACGACGGCGATCCTGTGGGCGGAGTTCCCCATGCTGAGCCCCTGTCGCTTCCGTTTCTTTGTCAGCCGTCTCAGAGAGCGCTTGTGGGTCAGGCCGCTTGCCCTCTGTGTGCTCTCTGTCGGCGCGATATTCGTGGCCAGGCTGGCGGACAATCTGAGTTTTTCCAGCCTGGCACCTGAAATCAACCTGGATTCTGTTGAGTCCCTGCTGACGGTCATGGCGTCCAGCATGCTGGTTATTGCAACGTTTGCCGTCGGCTCCATGGTGGCCGCCTATGCCTCCGCTAGTGCCGGCGCTACCCCGCGTTCCATCCCGCTAGTGATTGCAGACGACGTTACCCAGAACGCATTGTCTGCATTCATCGGCGCCTTCATCTTCAGTAATGTTGCCCTGGTTGCAGTCAAAAGCGATCTGTTCCAGTTTGCGGGCCTATTCTCAATCTTTGCACTCACCCTTCTGGTATTTGCCATTGTGGTGATTACGTTCGTGCGTTGGGTA
This sequence comes from Marinobacter sp. F4216, assembly GCF_019931195.1. Classification (GTDB taxonomy): domain Bacteria; phylum Pseudomonadota; class Gammaproteobacteria; order Pseudomonadales; family Oleiphilaceae; genus Marinobacter; species Marinobacter suaedae. The sequence goes on from NZ_JAIOUO010000002.1 coordinate 966,049, forward strand.
GACAGGATTGCCCGGCTGGGCCGAGTGGTAAACATCATTGAAAAAGCGGAAAAGGCTGCCGGTGATTCCCTGGATCGCCGACGCCATTCGCCCACGCTGGGCGCCCTGGAAAGTCCCCTAAACCAGGAACATTACCGTGACACTGGGATCTCCGTGTACTCGTCGACGGTTGGTTACGTCCAGCATATTGATCTGGAGAACTTGCAGTCCAGCGCAGAAGCGCTCGATTGCCGTCTGGTTGTGGCGGCACTGCCGGGTGCGTTTGTCGGCACGCGCCGCCCACTGCTTTACGTTATGGGCTGGTCTGATCAGCAGGAAGCATCCGCTATAACAGAGCTTTCCCGGGCGTTCACCATCAGTTCCAACCGTACCTTTGAAGATGACCCCCGCTTCGGACTTCTGGCACTGTCTGAGATCGCCGGTAAGGCATTGTCGCCCGGCATCAATGATCCGGGAACGGCCATCAACGTCATCGGCACACACGTGCGCCTGTTTACGCTCTGGCAATCACCACTGGAGCAGGACCGATTAAAACCGGTCAGCTACGATCGTGTGTCTGTTCCCAGGCTTGTGACCGAAGATTTGTTCGACGATGCCTTTACCGCAATCGCCCGCGATGGTGCAGGTATGGTTGAGGTAGCCATCCGCCTGCAGAAAGCGTTCAGTGCACTGGCGGAAACAGACGACGCCGCCATAGTCGCTGCCGCCCGGAAACATTCACGGATGGCACTGGCACGGGCGGAAAAGGCCCTGTCGCTTCAGGACGATATCGATGCGGTGTCTATTGCAGCAGGGTTCTGCCCCATGGATCTCAGCCTGGATAAAATCCGCTAGTCTCATATCAGTTTTCATGCCTCTTGCCTCCCCTCTTCAATTTTTTCCTCGACCTGTCGACTCTCCGCCGGGCTTGTATCCGGTTCCTCCTGCTCGGCTTCTGCGCCGGCTTCCAGGTTCAGTTGGATAAACACAGGAAAATGGTCTGATCCCCAGGCGGGGCCTCTCTCCATTCTGACGAGCTTGAAATGGTCGGAATGAAACACGTGATCAAGCGGCCAGCGTAGAAGCAGATTCTTGGCGTTAAAGGTGTTGTACATCCCGCGCCCGACGCGAGGGTCGAGCAGGCCGCTGGTTTTCTGGAACAGACTGGTGGTGCGGGACCAGGCGACATCGTTGAAGTCCCCGGCAACAATGGTGGGCTTGCCCCGTTTTTTGACCTCCCGACCCACGATGAGCAGCTCGGCATCCCTCCCGGTGGTCTCGGTGGCATACACGGGGTTGGGTGGATCAGGATGAACAAAATGCAGATAGACCGGATCGCCGGATCGCAATATCAATCTCATGTGCATTGACGGAATGCTGTCTTTCAGAAGGAACCGGATCTCGGTATCCACCAGCTTCAGGCGGCTAAACACCAGCATGCCATAGGTATTATCCAGAGGTTTTTTCAACGTGTAAGGATAACTCTCTTCCAGCGCCACTAGGGCTTGCTGCCACCACCGATCTGCCTCTACGGTGAGGATCACATCCGGGTCATACATGCGCACAACGTCAAGGAAGGATTCTGATTTCCGGTTGTCCATCAGCACGTTTGCCACTAGCAGGCTGAGGCTTTTCATGCTCGAGCGTGATTGTGCAGGAAAGACCTGCTTTCGCTTCAGTCGCGTGTAGGGGGAAATTCTCACAATCTGATAGCCCACAGCCAGCAGCAGCACGCCTAGCAGAGCAGCTTCATAACGGTTTGAGAAGTTAAGAAAAAAAGGACAGGCGCCACTGACCAGGACGCCTGCGATCGCAATCTGCCCTCTTGGGAAATCGAGAATGCGAATCCACCACTGATTAAAACGCAGCAGCGGTAAGCCCGTCATTATCACTACTGACAGGGCCAGTATGATCAGGATAATTTTCACCAGATAGGGACTGGTCAGGTGATCCAGCCACAAGGAAAATCCGTGCGGCTGGAGGCCTTACTCAGCGCGCAGAGCGACGCTGGAACAGGCTAAGGATACCAAGCAGTATTACTGCACCGATCAACGATACAACGAAGCTCATGACCGTGATGCCCTCATTAATCGAGCCTGCGCCCAGCAACGGCCCGATCAGCCATCCACCAATCAACGCGCCGACGATGCCAACCACAATATTGAGGATAATCCCCTGTTGTCCGTCCGTGCCCATGATCAGGCTGGCAACCCAACCGACCAGGCCACCCATTACGAGCCATACGATTATGCCCATGGTATTTCTCCATTAATTCCGGCGCACCGGGGCGCCATTTTATGGGGCAAATGGCAGAGGCTCGTGCCCCTGCCATTGCTCCTTACACTAAACGCCCGTGAACCGGGATTTACTTCTGCCCTTTGTATTCTGGCGCAGACTTCAGCCCTTCACGGGTCTGATTAATTCTCAGTGTGCGCTCGTCGGCAGTGGCTGATTTAGTGACCTGATCCCAGCTAATGGCGACGTTCTTCTCGCCCATACCCAGGAATCCGCCAACACCTACAACTATGGCGACCACCTGACCGTCCTGGTCAATAATCAGATCGCTGATCGCGCCTACTTCTTCACCGCCGGTGGTTTTAACATCGGTACCAATCAGATCTGTCGCCTGCATGCCCTCGGCAGGCGCAGCGCTCATGTAATTCCCACCTTTCGTGCCTGAGTGGCTGGGGTCTTTCTGGCCAGGCTGAAGCTTGGTATCGGAAGACTTGTTGGACTCATAGCCGCTTTCGGTCGCCTGGCTTTCGCCGCTGGCGCTCGAATTGGATGAGTCCTGAGCAAGCAGGGCGCCAGAACCCAGAGTCAGGGCCGGTGCCACCATTGCGTAAAATGCTAAAGAGTGTAACTTTTTCATAGGATTCTCCCTGGAATCGGATATGCAAGTCGGACAAGATGTCCTTGTTAGCCGCCTCATCAGGGCTTCCTTCCCTTGCGTCGTTGTCGGGAAGGCAACTGAAATACTGCTTGATCTCAAATTCAGGATGAGCTTTTACACTACTCCAGAGTAGCCAGGCAGTCGGTTCGGTAACGCACTAAGTCATGTTCTCTGGCACTCGAGGCGGGCCCTGGTAGGCACCTGGGAGCCACTGAGAAAAAAGTTTCATTGCCTAGCGATGACTGCCGTGGGTACCAGTCGCTCTTAAAGCCTTTAAGGCAGAATCGTTGTTGATGGTCCGAGTGCTCACGGAGTACACTCTTTTCACGACAGGAAGTCTCTTCTGTGAAAACACAGCAAATTTTACGGTCTTGGTTTACGCTTAACGTGTTTTGATTCAGGGACGCTGCTCTAAACCTGACCGGTAATATTGACAAGAAAATCACAACCTCTGATTTTTTGGATGGTTACAAGTTATAGCGTCCGGTATTTAATGCAGTCGCCAGACAGGTAGTGTTCTCGCTAACCATCGTGCTCTGGAATGGATTCAAATGACTGACACACCCGGTCCACTGCAAAACAAGCTTCTTGCCGCCCTGTCTGATGATGCTCGCGCGCGTATTTTCCCGAGACTGAAATTAATCGAAATGTCCCTTGGGGACGTGATCTACGAATCAGGCCAATCCATTAAATACGTCTATTTCCCTTTGGACTGCATCATTTCTCTACTCTATGTGATGGTGAACGGTTCTTCTGCTGAAATTTCGGTGGTCGGCAACGAAGGCATGGCCGGTGTTGCCGTTATTATGGGGGGAGAAAGCACGCCTAACCGGTTTATTGTGCAGAGCAGCGGCCAGGCCTACCGAATGCGCGCCGAAGACCTGAAAAAAGAGTTCAACACCCACTCCGAGATTCGCATTATCACCCTGCGCTTTACGCAAGCCTTGATCACCCAGATGTCTCAGACTGCGGTCTGCAACCGCCATCACACCATCGACCAGCAGTTGTGTCGATGGCTATTGTTGTCACTGGATCGGCTAGGCAACAATCAACTCAATATGACCCAGGAGCTGATAGCCAATATGCTGGGTGTCCGCCGTGAGGGTGTCACCGAAGCCGCAGGCAAGCTGCAGAAACTGGGAGTGATTGAGTATCGACGCGGCCACATCACCGTGCTCGATCGCCCGCAACTGGAATCCCTTAGTTGCGAATGCTACGCCGTGGTCAGACGAGAGAATCTCCGCCTTGAGTCCAAAGGTTTAGAGATTTAACGCTTAAGACCCGGCAACCCTCGCTTTGCTTCCGTCTTGACCCGATACATGGCTGCATCCGCGTGGGGCAATAAAGCCTCCAGAGTTTCGCCGTCGTTTGGAAACAGGCTGATACCCACGCTAACCGTAAGCGTCGCCCAGTGACCTTGCTCTCGCAGCAATTCAGCGGCAGATTCCCGTACTTTTTCGACCACCGCAAATGCCTGTTCATGTTCTGCAAGGTCGCTTAGCAGCACAACAAATTCGTCACCGCCGTGACGGCATACGTGATCCGTCGCGCGCACACAGCCCAATAGTCTCGGGCCCAACGCCTGTAAAATTTCGTCGCCAGCGGCGTGGCCCAAGGTATCGTTCACTTCCTTAAAGTTATTGAGATCAATGAACAGCATCACCATTTTCTTTTCATGGCGTCGGGCCAGTGCAGCGGCCTGCTTGAAGCGGTCTTCAAAAGCATAGCGATTGAGCAGGCCCGTCAGTGAATCGTGCTGCGCCCTATAAGCCATTCTGGCGGTGGTTTCCGCCGAATAGCGGGAATCGTGGAATTTGACCACCGCGCCGGTGATTTCAGCTTTTGCATTGCGCAATGGTGATGCGGCATTTTCAATGGCCAGTTCGCGATCGTCGCTCGCTTTCAACAGCACACTGCTATGCAGTTCAACGGGCGTGCCGACTTCCATGACATGTTGCGCCAGGTTGGCCCTCGTCACCCGAGTGGTTACGTCAATCACCCGAAAGACCTCTTCCAGTGGTCGGCCCAGCGCTTCCTTCCGGCTGAAGCCAGTCAGGGTCTCCGCCGCCGTGTTCATGTAGGTAATATTCGCGTCAGTATCCGTTGCCAGCACCGCATCGCCAACGAAGTCCAGCATGGTGTGAGCCAGCGCAGTCTCATCCTTAGGATCTTTCTTTTTCCTGACGGATTTGGGCTTCAAGCGCTTCCGTTGGCCAATCCTCGTCGGCATAGGTGAGAGATGAAAGGCTCGGGAGGGGCTCAACATAATCGAGACCTCCTAGTTTTCAAAGGTGACTTTTCGCTTAAATGGACTCTTGCGAGCGCAGATCAGAGCTACCAATCCGATCCCGAATAGCGCCAGTGTGCCCGGCTCAGGAACCGGGACATCGAATGCTTTCATCATAACGAGCATGTCGCCATGATCATCATCGACTCGATTATTGTCGTCCTGGCCCAGAAAACTATGGTCGAGTCGACCCTGGAAAATGGAGTAGTTATAAAAGGGAACCTGGTTGGCTTCGCGAAGGTTCGTCACCAAACCGGCAGCGGCTCCAGCGGGCGTCACAGACGAAAACCGAGAGTCGAGTTTTCCAGGGCCTGCCAAATAAAAATCGCTAAATGCCTTACCGGGTGCGGAAGAGGCGGTGTTGTACACCCTGGAATGGTTTGATGAAAACGCGCCTCTGTCACGAACAGCGTAACTATTTTCGCCAGAAACGGGCATTAACACTCCACCCGGGTTGGGGACAGTGCCTATGAAGGTCGCGTGGGTAAGGCCAGAGGCACCAACTGCAGCCGCGATGACTACGATTCGAATTAATGTATTCATAGTGAAATCCTTCCTATGGATTGCCGAAGCCAATAAAACAGCCTAAAAACCTTCAGCCAAATCCAGCCGCCTAGTTTTCAATAATCACTTCAACGCGCCGGTTTTGCTGGCGCCCCATGGCGGACTCGTTGCCGGCCACAGGGCGTTCAATCCCCAGACCGGACACCGTAAGCCTGCGGCTTTGTACGCCATGATCCGTTAAGTAACGGCGGACCGAATCAGCTCTCTTCAGCGACAGGGTCTGGTTGAATTGTGCGCTGCCGATGTTGTCGGTGTGGCCTTCGATCAGTACGTTCCGGTCCGGATAGGTTTTGAGAAAGTCCACCAGCTTTTCCAGGTTGCGATTAGGCCCGCCCTGCAGTTCTGCGCTGCCAGTGGCAAACAATACGTCGCCCAGCGTCAGCACCAGACCACGTTCTGTTGCTTCTGCCTCAAGCTCGTCGATCTGGCTTTGCATCTCTTGGGCGGCTTTTGCGGACACGGCTGCAGCCTCCATCTCAGAGCTGCGGGCAGTATCTGCGTCAGCACGCGCTTTGTCTGCCTCGAGGGTACGGGCTGCCAGCCTGGCGGCATCACGCCTTTCTCCCAGGCGTTTACGGTCGGCTTCCATCTGGCGGGTAGTGCCCGTGGCTCTGGCGATTTCCACCAAACGGTCGGCCATATAGATCCGGTGGTCCGCCAGTGTGGCTTCATCGCTGTCAAGAGGCTGTTCGGCAAGTTGTACGGCAGTTTCCGCATCACGCAATTCAATACGGGCGTTATTGGCCATCGCCGGATTGCGCTGCAGCTCTGTCAGCTTCTGTCGCGCATCCAGCGCCTCAGTCGAGGTTTCAGGCGCCATGGCGCAGGCGTTCAGCAACAACGAAGAAAGCAGAACAATGGCACTGGTTTTGCCAACGAACGGTTTTTTCAATAGCGATACAGTTTTCATTTCTGCTCTCCCTGGCGCCCCATTTCCACATCCAGAGCATCGGCGCCGCGCCCCATTTCACGATTGATTTCCGCCGCTTTGGCGGTTTCTGTTCTTGCCATCGCCAGCCTGGCAGCCGCACTGGCCTGTTTGGCCAACTGGTCCGCCTTTGTCATGGACTCTTCAACCACAGCCTTCTCGGCCATAACCAACTGTGCGCGTGCTTCTTCCAGCTCTGCACCGGCGTATTGCCGCGCATCTGCCTGTTCAGCTCTGGCAATGGTGTCTCTGGCCACGTTCAGCGACTCGGTCGGTGGTAAGGGCGCCGAGGCGCACGCAATCAGTAATGTCGTCAGAGCAAGAGTGAAAAATAGAGAAATTCGGTGGTTTGCATTGCCTGCAAGAGAAAGTTTCATAACCTGGCCCCTGTTAATCCGGAGCTGCCAGAACCCATCAAGATTCAGGCACTCACAAACCGGAACGGTTCGCGGACTCTCCTTATTGGATCCAAGTTAACAATTACCGGTCAGGGGTTCGGTTCGCTAACGCACGCAGGCCACTATGTTGAGCAAACGTGGCATGGCAGCTGTCTAAGGCGGACTCCCAGGAGTAGTATGGGAGTGGTAACAGCGGATAGCTGCGAGGGAAGCGATAATGACAGCCAATAAAGGACTTTCATGGGCAGAAGAGCGCGCCCAACTTCGTCTACAGGCTGAAGACCTGATTCGTGACGGCGCCGACAAGGTTGCTAATATCGGGGGTGGCGCCCTTGGGGTTGAAGCACTGGCCCTCTTATACCGTCGGGCCAGTGATCCCGACTTTGCTGCCGATGCACTAAAGCTGCTGCACGAGCTGCAAACCCACCAGGTGGAGCTTGATCTGCTGCTTGAACAACTTCAGGCCAGTGAAGCCGAGCTTACTGAAGAGTTGGCCTATTATCAGGCGCTGTATAGATTCGCGCCAGCGGCCTGCCTGGTGGTATCCCGAGATGGGCGGGTGATTGAAAGCAACGCTGCTGCGGTCGCTCTGCTGGGGTGCACGCCTGAGCGCTCGGAGGAACAGAGGCTGACCCAATATCTGGCGCCGCCGGGCCGCGGCGATGTGGCTGATATGTTAGAGAACCTTAAGACGCCCGGGGCCGTGGCAACTTGCAGGGCCTGGCTTGCCGCTAACGATAGCTTTGAGCTGTCGATCAGCGCGAGCTTCATTGCGAGCGGCGACCTGATCATGATAGTGGTGGCCCCCTACCCGGCTCCGCACACTCATCCTGCTCGCTCCTGATGCGCATTGTCGGAATCGGAGCTTCTGCCGGTGGTCTGGCGGCACTTGAAGTATTTCTGCGCCATACACCAACCGATACCGGCCTGGCCTTTATCGTGGTTCAGCATCTGGATCCGACCCAGAAGGCCCTGCTGCCAGAGTTGTTGCAGCGGGCAACCGCCATGCCCGTGCAAGAGGCCCTGCAAGGCACAGAAATTCTACCCAACTGTGTCTATGTCATCCCGTCGAACGCGGAACTGACCGTTGAGAATGATCGGTTGAAGCTGGATCAGCCCCGGGAACCCCGGGGCATGCGTCTGCCTATCAACGTGTTGTTTTCGTCTTTGGCCAGCGCTCGCAATGAACGGGCAATTGCGGTGGTGCTTTCAGGTATGGGCTCGGATGGCACGCTGGGTCTGCAAGCCATTCACGCCGTGGGCGGCCTGGCCGTTGTGCAGGACCCCAGTTCGGCCGAATTCGACGCCATGCCTCGAAACGCCATTGCCACCGGGTGCGCGGATATTATTGCCCCGGTCAGCGAATTACCCGGCCGCATACTTGCCTACAACGAACGTGTCACCGAGCCCAAACAGGCTGGGCCACCGGCAAAACTGGTGGAGCCGATCAAAGCCATCATCTCCATATTGCAGCAACACACCAGGCACGACTTTTCCCTGTACAAGCCCAGCACTCTCCTGCGCCGAATCGAGCGCCGTATGGCGATTCATAGTGTTGCCACTGTGCCAGACTATGCACGATACCTGGAGAACAACGACCAGGAAGTGCAGTTGCTTTTCAGGGAAATGCTGATTGGTGTGACTTCTTTTTTCCGCGATGCCGATACCTGGGATTACCTGTGCGATTACGCCCTTGAACCACTGATCGGACAGCTTGAGCCCGGCGAAAACCTGAGGGCTTGGGTGGTGGGATGTTCAACCGGTGAGGAGGCCTATTCCTTGGCCATGATCTTTACTGAAACTCTGGAACGACTCCACCCTGAAAGGCAGGCCAACTTTCAGATTTTCGCCTCGGATCTCAGCCTGGATGCCATCACCGTGGCCCGGGCGGGTCGGTATCCCACGATGATTGAGAGTCAGGTGTCCGAGCAGCGTCTGACCCGGTTTTTCACAAAAGGCGACCATCATTACCGGATAAGCCAGGCTATTCGCGACAAGATCCTGTTCGCCCAACACGATGTCATTCTGGATCCGCCGTTCACCAAGCTCGACCTGCTGGCCTGCCGCAACCTCCTGATCTACTTTGACCCCATGCTGCAGCGTCGACTGCTGCCGCTGTTCCATTACAGTTTGCGGAACAATGGCCTACTGGTGTTGGGCAGTTCAGAGACCGTGGGCAGGCTGAACCACCTGTTTAAGCCACTCAAGCAAGGGCTAAGGCTTTATGAAAGGCTGCCCCAGGACGCCATCAACGGCCCCAGTTTTCTGCTGAAATCCTTCCCACCCCTTTCCAATCTGACCAGGGAGCAACCCATGCCGGCGCCTATCTATCCCATCAGGGACGGCGAGAATCTGCAGAATGCCGCAGATCACCTCTTATTGCAGAGGTATTCACCGGCCGCCGTGGTGCTAAACCAGGATGCGGATATCGTCTACATCAGTGGGCGCACCGGAAAATACCTCGAACCGGCCGCTGGCAAAGCCAACTGGAACATCCATGCCATGGCAAGGGAAGGTTTGCGCACGCCGCTGTACACGGCATTGAAACAGGCCGCCACACAGCGAGACCCGATTGAGTTAAACAACCTGGCCGTGGAAACCGGCGCCGGTGTACAACAGGTGGACGTGACCGTGCAGTCACTCAATGAACCACTGGCCTTAAAGGGTATGACCATGGTGGTGTTTCGGGACCACCCTGTCGTTACCCGGCGCAAACGCTCGAAGCGCGACGTCGAGATGGTCACCGACCAGTCCGATGAAATCTTGCGTTATCAGCAGGCCATTGAACAGTTGAGCGAAGAGGCTCGGCTTTCCAGCGAAGAGCTTCAAGCCTCCAATGAAGAGTTGCAATCCACCAACGAAGAGCTTCAGTCTGCGAATGAGGAGCTTACATCCTCCAAGGAAGAAATGCAGTCCATGAACGAAGAGCTGCAAACCATCAACACGGAATTGCAAACCAAACTGGACGATCTGGCGTTGGCACAGAGCGACATGCAAAACGTGCTGAACAGCACCGAAATTGCCATCCTGTTTATGGACCAGCATCTGAACGTCCGCCGCTACACCGCCCGCGCCGCCAACATCATCAGCCTGAGGGAAAGCGATGTGGGGCGGCCGCTCAGCGAGCTGACCACAAAACTGGAATATCCCGACCTGGAGGATGATGCTCGGCAAACACTCGATACCCTGATAGTCAGTGAAAAACAGATAAAAACAAACGAAGACCGTTGGTTCTCCATCCGCATCATGCCCTATCGTCGGCTGGACAATGTGATCGACGGCGTGGTTGTCACCATGGTCGATATAACAGACGCGAAAGCGCTGGAATCGAGCTTGCGACAAGACTCAGCGCTGCCGGCTCAATCGGAGTAGTTTTCTCTACGCAAATCTACTGCGTTGGTGGTCTAGCGAACAGACCGGGCGCCTGGCTCGACGTAGATTAGGACCTCATCCTGAATTCGATGTAAGGCAGTAATTCAGACCGCGCTCGGCAATGACGCTGGCGGGGACTAAGTCCTGATGAGGAATACGGAGAAATCAATGAAAAATATGCGTTCATACGCGTTTTATGCACTGGCCACGCCAGCTATCGCCTTGGGATCCGGCGCCGTTCTCGCACAGGAATCCACCGGCCAGCAGGTTGAGCAGTCACAGCCTGATGCGCAAAAAAAACAGGGTGATATGAAATCCGCATCCAAGGAACCTCAAACAGATCAGTCCTACACAAAGAGTCGTGGCTACATGGCTAACGCCCCTGCCAACGGCCTGCAGGCGAGTAATTTGATGGGTGTCACAGTGAGTACCTCCGGCGACGAAGAAGTCGGCGAAGTAAATGATCTCATCATTAACAAGGATGGACAGGTTGTCGGCGTCGTCATCGGCGTTGGCGGGTTCCTTGGAATGGGTGAAAAGGATGTCGCCATCGCATGGGATGAAGTGCAGAGAGCCGGCAAGGCCGAGGATCTGGAATTGAAGATCGACCAGTCCCGCGAAACCTTGATGTCGGCGCCGGATTTTGAGCCTCAGAAGTAAACCTGAGCAGGTCGACATTGACGCCACCTGATTCATGTTCACAATCTCGGAGCGTACTTTGGCAAGGCTGAACAGGCCTTGTCCTTTTTTATGGGGCTCTAAAAGTTAAAAAACCGACTCTTTTTTTGATAACGGGGTGGCTTTTGAGGTATTCACCCGATTACCCGCCAGCACCGTCACCACAGCATGAGCACTATCAGCCAGGGCCTGGGCGTTGTAACCACCCTCAAGCAAAAGCACCAGACGGCCGTCGCATAGCTCATCTGCCAGGTCGGTCATGCGCTGGGTAAGCATCGCAAAGCCCATTTCATCCATGGTGCAGATCATGTCGAGGTAATGGCAATCAAAGCCTGAAGACACCAGCAGAATATCAGGCTGAAATCCCCTTGCCGCAGGCTCTACCACCTCATCGAACACCTGTAGCAGTGTCGCATTGCCGATACCCGGTGGCAGCGGAACATTGAGTTGATAGCCGATTCCGGCTCCGGCCCCCGTCTCACTCTCCAAACCACTGCCTGGATAAAAGGGCGCCGCACAGTGGCTATCAATCACCAGCACGGAAGGATCGGAATAGAAGATCTCCTGTGTGCCGTTACCGTGGTGCATATCCCAGTCCCAGATCATGACTCGCTGATAGCCCAGGCTTTCGCGCGCATGGGCAGCGGTAACGGCGATGTTGTTATATAAACAGAAGCCCGAGGCATGGTCGGAATGGGCGTGATGGCCAGGTGGTCGTAGCACACAAAACGCCCGGCGGGCCTCACCCGCTGAGATGGCCTCGACTGCACTGATTCCCGCTCCAGCAGAAAGGTCAGCCGCTTCCACACTGCCTGGCGATACCGCCGTGGTGTCTTTGGACAGCCAGCAGGAGTCACCTTTCAACGACTCAATGTGAGCGACATAGTCCTTGTCATGAACCCGCGCCAGTTGATCCGTGGTGACCGCCGTCGGCAGCATCCAGCGCACCCCTTCAACTGGTTCCAGCATCAGCCGGTCAACGATCGTTGTCAGTCGTTCCGGGCGTTCCGGGTGAGTATAGGTTTCTAAGTTGCTGCCGGGATATTGCAGGTTAATCATAGCCTTGACCGCCTCTGTCCAGGCGGGGTTGTTGGGGTCCCATCCATGTGGATTGTGGCCGAGCATCCGCATGTCATAGTAGACCAATACTGTTTCTGTCATAGCTTTCATGGCTCTATAGCCTCTTTTATGGGCGCTTTCCGTTACGAACCGGAAAGTTCGAAAACGGTTTGTATGCTTAAAGCTTAGTAAACAAGAGCCAAGTCTTCGGTACGCCAATGCACATAGCAGTTGAATCATTACAACCGTCCGTTGCAGGAATTCTGAAGCTGAACAATCAGCTCTCATCAGCCTTCGCTGACCAAATCATCATCGACATCTTCGGCCGTTACCCTTAATCTTTTCCCATGAACCGTGTTTCGCTGCCGAGCGACCGCTTCTTGCGGTGCAGTCATATCCTGACAGTCTTCGCCTGTGTGCTCCTGTCGCTGCCCTTGTTTGCCTCAGAACAACAGGATGGCTACCGGCTGCTTAAGCTTGAAGGGTACTTGGTGAAATGGGGCGAGCAGCAATTGGGCACAGGTGCAAGGATCAGCTACGCCTTCGCGGATGAAACGCTGGACTTTGAAAACGCCCGCAATTGTGGCGTTTTGGCGCCGATGAGAGCTTTGTCCAACCGGGATCTGAGCTTTGAGATGCTGGTCAAGGAAGCTGCCGCCGCGTTCCGGGTTTGGGAGCGTGCAGCTGACCTTTCGTTCTACCGGGTTGCCAATGCTCGAGATGCAGACATAATCCTGGGTGCCCAGGGCCAGCCGCATCGGCGTGCATTCGCCAACGTCACCTTTGCACCCAGGGAGAAAGACGGTGTGCGCGCCATCAGCCAGTCGTTGGTCTGCCTGAACCCAGAACAGAAATGGAAAATCGGCTTTGATGGCGACACGGAGACCTACGATATTCGCTATACGCTGATTCATGAAATCGGCCACGCCATCGGCCTGGACCACCCCGGCCCTTCCGGGCAGGTCATGGGTTTTCGCTACACCGAGAACTTCCCCGAGCTGCAGCCAGGTGATCTTCGCGGCATTCGACATCTATACGGACATCGGGCCAGCGATAATCAACTGGCCAACAGCAGCGACTCGGGTCGTACTGAGTCATCACTCTAACGACGTTCAGAAGTTATAACCCAGACCGACGGTATAGGCCCAAATGCCATCATCCTGAAACGCATCCGTCGCGTCACTACTGTCGGAGAACAGGAACTGGTACTCCGCACGTGCCAGGAAGTAGGTCTTGGTCTGAACATAGTACTTTAATCCTGTCTCCAGTCCGGCAAAGGCACTGTCCTTAACGCCATCTCCATAAATTCCGCCCAGACTCGCACCAACAAAGGGTCGCGCACGATCGTCAAGGAATTGATAGTCGAGGTACCCCCGGGTCGAGCCGTTCCAGAAATCATCGGTGACGCCCTGGCCTTCAATATCGGCGTAATTGATGCTCTGACGAATACCAGCCACCACATTACTCTGCAGATACCAGCCCAGATCACCGGTCACGCCGAAGCTGCCGCTGTTGAAATTTCGGTCATTGCTGCCGGTTCCCGAAAGGGAGAATTCACGATCGCCCTCGATCGGGCCAAACTCAGCAGATTGTGCGGATGCAGCCAGGGGCAAAGCTCCTAGCAGGCAGAAAGTGATCGCCGCAGTCTTGATTCTGATCATGACAAGCTCCTCGCTCACATTGTTCAGAGTGCATTCCAATTGCGCACCAATGAATATTGGGCGCAGGTCGTGGCGCAGCGAATTAGGGTCATTCGATTCGGTGCAAGACCACCTTTCCAGAATCAGGGTTGGGCCTTTGTGCTGTCTGTTCGCAAGCACACATAGGGCGACGAAAGAGTTTCACGGGCCCCACCACCGCGTCATCATCGGTTTGACGGTCAGTCCGTGAATGATGATCGAGAGCACCACAACCACCAACGTCAGGTGAATCAGCTCCAGCGCCAGTTCTTCCGGCAGGCCGAAGACAACGGCAAACATCAAATAGTAGATAGAACCGATTCCCCGAACCCCGAACCAACCCACCAGCATCTGCAGCCGCCAGGGCGCCCCAGACCCGATTAAACCAAGAAGTACGCTGACCGGCCGAACAACGACAAACAGGAATAACCCGAGACCAACGGCCCGAAAACTCCAGGAGTCGGTAAACAACATGCCGCCCAGCAGCACCACCAATACCAGTTCGGATAAGCGTTCAAGGGACTCCTTGAACATCAACGAACCTTTCGACACCTCGGTAGGAAGATGCCAGACGGTTTCACCCGGCTGATCGGAAGAGGTCACAGCTGTCACCGTGACTTTGTCAGGCTTCTCAGCCTGAGCCAGCGTCATTTCGGATTGCCGCAGCGAAATGGCAGTAACAAAAACGCCCAAAAACCCCCAGCCATCGATCAGCAGGCATACGCCGTAGGTCAGGCCAATGAGTCCAAGACCAAGGAAATCGTCCAACAACGGGACCGTTCTTTCGAGAGATCGCTGCCCTCGCACAATCTGAGCCAGCAACCGCCCCGTCACAAGGCCGACCGCAATGGCCGACGCTGTTGACCACAAGATGTCCTTAAAAACCCATCTTCCAAGCAGCTCGTCACTGAGCGGGGAACCAAGTAACAGCAGCCCCAACATTACGAAAGGAAAAGCGCTGCCATCATTCATTCCCGCTTCACTGGTCAGTGTGAACCGCAGAGGGTCAGTATCACCCATGTGTCGGACCTGAACTTCCGTTGCCAATACAGGGTCGGTGGGCGCCAGTATGGCTCCCAGCAAAATCGCCGCCCCCAAAGGAAGTCCAAGCAGGTAGTAACCGAAGACAGCCGTCAGCACGACACTGATAGTCATGGAGATAAATGCCAGGCGCATAGGTACGCGCCATGCTTTCCATCTGAACGGCACCGGCATCTTCGTGCCTGCTATAAACAACGACAACAACACCGCAAGCTCGGCAAGCACTTCCAGGAAATGCGCCTGTTTCAGCGGGTTAAAATGAAACACGCCGAACATCAGCGGGCCCAGAAGCACGCCAACGCTCAAATAGACCATAGACGGTGTCAGATTCAGACGCTGGAGCACCGGCGGGCGCGTCCCCATGAGAATCAGCAGAGTTCCGATCGCGATAAACCAGACGGAGTTGGCCAAATGACAGCCTCAGGCTCATAAGGGTTCAAAAGCTTGTTCCTGCGAACTAATTTGCCCGAGAAGCGGGTACGCCTCTGTGCGCTATCCCACGTGAACACATCTGTGTTTGTTAACGCACAGACCGTGACTCGGTTTCAGCACACGATGAAACACCGGTGGCACTGGTTCTGTCTGAAAATGGGCCGCCGTTACATGAACCTATTATCTGGCCAGAGAGCCAAAGGAGCTGACATGAACAAGGACACCATCGAAGGTAACTGGAAAGAACTGAAGGGCAAGTTGAAAGAGCAATGGGGTAAGTTAACGGATGACCGCCTCGATGAGATTGCTGGCCGGCGTGAACAGCTGGCTGGCGAGATCCAACAGGCCTATGGCGTCACCAGAGAGGAAGCAGAAAAGCAGATCAATGACTTCGAAAAAATCCGCAAAAATTGACAAACCCTCACCTAACTCTGATTTGGCTGCCTGCGGGATTGTTTCGTAGGCAGCATTTAAACTGCCAGACCTTACCTACCACCCTTTTTTTCTGCGCTCTGTGGGCTACCGTACAGACCCGGAAACCCTGATACCTCAATCTAAACCCCGATGTGGCAATGGATCAGCCAGTACAGGGAGTTGCATCATCCGCCGCAGGGAATGCGGCGCAACCAAATTTGCGGGTTCTAGAATAGGTCATCACTTATGAACAATATCGTTTATATCGTTGGTGCAGTCGTTATCGTTATAGCGATTCTCTCGTTCCTGGGTTTTCGCTAAGCCGAGACGGATTATCGGGGGTTACCGGCTCTGATTGAGGTTTCAAAACCTAAAAAGAGCCATCAACGGTAACCCTCGCACTTGAAAAAAATACCGCATATCCTTTTTCGCTCACTTCAGCAGGCTCATAAATTAACGGGTCAAATAAAGCCAAGCGCAAAAAGCCAAGTCATTCCTTCAGTCGAATGAAAATAAGCTATACAGCCCTGAAAGCTACGCAAATCCCCACGCAAAAATGAAATCGCTCTATTTACATGATTTCGTCTTTTACTGAGAGCAGTTTACTGCGAGTGTGAGAAAAGCTATCACAGTCGAAAACCTCGGCCGTGGCAAATGTTCACTTTTGTTTAGGAGCTTCCCTTCGGATAGATGCCTTCCCCCATTCTATGCCTTCCTCGTTTTCAGCTGACAGTTTTTACCTCGGAGTTGGACGCCGAATTAAGCACTTTGTGTGGAAATCAAAATCAACGCCCTACTCTAGAATCTACTTTAAGTTTGTTTAGTGCTTTGTGTGGAATTTGGCGGGTAGGTTACTGATATTCTGTTTCGGAAATTTAGTGCTTTCTATGGTCGTCCATTCACGGACTACAATGAATAAATCTACCCTGCTGCCCGTGCGTTTCCCGGTGGGGCCGACGTCGTCCCCACCTGCTCCGCAACGTTGCGGGGTCTTCGGAACACGCAGTCAGTGCGGGAGCGGACAGATCGGCCCAGCGCGTCCGGGCAAGCGGCAGGCAGCCGGTTGGCTGGTACGCCATTGGGGTGTCCCCGCGTTGCATCGCGGTTGAACAGTTCCCGGAACATTCCATATGAAAAAACACTGGCCACTTTCACTCTCTTGCGCCTTGACCCTTCCTCTGTCGATAGCGGGAGGGGCCGCCCTTGCCCAACATGCCGGGGAAGCCGTTGTGGATTTACGCCGAAACGGCATGATGTACTTTGTCGCCTCTGAAATCGTCGAGCTCTCCCTGCTTGGACGTTGCCGCGACCGAAACCGTGATGACAATCCCTATGTGGCGCCAGAGGAGCCGGCAATCCGGTTTGAGGTAGTGGCATCGGAGCCGACCGGACTGGCCGCACCCCAGACGACGCCAGTCACGCTGACAGACGGCGCCTTCCAGCAAGTGCAGATCCGACTGGACGATTTCGGAGTGTCAGGCGAGGGTGTTCCGGTCCGCATAGCGTTTCAGAACGTCCTCACAACCGGCGCGTGTCACGTCTCCGCCTTCAGTCGGCTCAGCAGCACCGCCACCGGACACACCACGGGCGTCGCCTCGGCGTACGAACTCGTTGAAGGGGACGCAACCGTAGGTGGTCCCGGTACCGCCCTGGTAAGCCGTGGACTGATCCGGCGGCCGTTGTGGTCCTTTGTGGTGACCGGCGACACGAATGAAGACTTTGAGTACGCGTTTTCAGCGCAGTGTCCCTCCCCCACGGAAGAGTCTGGCCCGGCTGCCCGCGTCGCCTTCGACGTGCGTTTTCATGAGGTGAGCGGCGAGTGCGAGGACATCGTTCAGTCGTTCTCGCTGGGCGACGGTGAGTATGCCAGCGCCCGAGTCCCCTTCATCAAGGCGTTTATGAACCGGCGGAACGACCAGCTACGTCCTTGCTCTGATACTCCCGAACAGGCGGTGTATTCGGTCACGGTCGAGAACCTCACACCGCCAACGGCCTGCCATGTGCGCGGCGTTTCCCGACTGGTAAACAGAACCAGCGGTGAAACGGCGGCCGGAGAGATTGACATGGGTAGCTTTTTAAACTGATGCCCGGGCCGTTTTCAGCCGGGTACATCTCTGCAGGCTTAAAACCTGCACCATAAGCCTGAATTTATCGAAGGACTGACCTGTTCTATGCCTGTGGCGATCCTGATGGTCGGGCTCCAGGGCGGCCACCGAACGCGCTATTAGTGCAGGCAATATAAAAACCCTTAACGCCAAGCACACCGGCCTCGCGGAGCGAGGTCCAGCCCGGTGATGCGCCTTGTTATGCGTTTCACTTAATGCCAACACGTATTTCACCATGCGCTTGCCCACAGGGCTCTCCATGAAAATTGAACAGTGTAGCCTCGGAAAATATAATATTGCCGATCTTTCTTAGGACTTTTGAAGTTGCATAAAACCTATTTCTTTCAACCGGCTTTACAAACCGTATCTTCACATTTGATGTAGCGAAATTTCCCTCAGATGCATATCCCAGGGCTGACAAACCAATCACCAGATCAAATATCGCTGAAATTACAGCACCGTTTATATACGACTGACCAACACCGCCAATATGTAAATCTTTTATCTCGTTCACTTCACATCGAGGATTGGCCGGATCATCCAAATTGACAATGATTCCTAGAGCCTTGGCAAAATCTGAGTCGTTAAAATACCTTTCTATTTTCTGCCAATCACCAGCTTCAATAGACTGAGACAATGTTTGTGACATCTTCACTTTACTCACGGCCAAAACTCCAAACTAACTGTGCGCATAACGCCAAGCTAAACGGCAGGCACTGCGAAGCAGTGGCTGTCCGGTGGAGGCCACGCCCTTTGTGGCCGTAACGTATTTAAGCGCCTGGTTATGTGCCGTTAACCATCCAGGCCGAAACGAATAGGATCCCACTGATGCCGAAGGCCAGCACCGCAAGCCTTTTGGGTACCTTGATCTCAAGCCTCGAAACTCCTTGCAGGATGCCGTGCAAATAAACCGATAAACAAAACGAGGCAATAACCCACACTCCCGCGATGGCCAAAGCTTCAGAGTTATCAGCAGCCTGAATTAGAAAAGCTATTCCGATCGCCACGACGATCAGAACAAAACCGACCACCATAATAAAATCGAAGACATCGTAACGACGATTCATAGCACTACCACATAACAGCTTATTAGTTTGAATTCGCATTAAACCTCAATCTCAGCCTCCCGTCCAAACCGAGATCACAGCACCAATTCCCAATCTAATTCATACAGACAGGGGGGCATCAACACGGAATTTTCGGCGCTCTTTCCTGCGAAAAATGTGCACCGAGCTAATCGTGCAAGCTCGTGCAAGTTCAAATCGAGCACTCGGAATTTTCATCAGGTAAAAACATAGGGATACAGAAAGCGCTCTGGGAAAAGCTTGCACGGCCTGAAAATAAAGCCGCAGGAATCGAGCTTAATTCGAGAGTTTTTCATTATAGCTGTGTAAATGAACAACTTTTTGGAGGGTGTCGGTGGCAGTGTCAAAACACCATTTTTGGGTGGTTTTTGGCTGGCAGCCTACGATCAAAACAGGACTCATGAGGTACCCCGCAGTGAGCGAAAACGGACCAAAAAACGAGACCACAAAGTACTAAATTTCCCGCGCACGCCTGCCGCCATACACTCCTAGATAACACGCTTGAATTTCGGAGTTGGTGTGGATTTGCGCGACGTGGTCGGTGCTGTTTGATAAGGCCGCTCACGAAACCAGAAATTACAGGCCCATTTTTCCCCGCTCAGTACCGGCATACCGCCATGCAGACTATCGGGATGGCGGACATTGCTGCCCCGCTGACAATTGTGAAACAGGACCATGCGGCCTTTTCGGGCCCTGATTTCCATGTCCAGATTGGGAAAGGAAGTACCACCACCCTGCTGCGGATTATTGAGGTACATCAGGCAGGTAATCAGGCGTTGGCCACCCCGGGCCATGCAACGCTGGCCACGTTCAGTGCCTGCATCCCATGCATCATAATGAGGCGCGTACTGCTGACCTTCATCATAGTGAACGACTTGCAGGGATTCAGCGTGCTGAAGCGGCAAGCCAACGACATCGGCAACACGCTGGGCCAGACTCTCGACAATTGCGTTGTAGCCATGGGGTATCCAGCAATTACTGCCGGTCCGTCCAGAGCTTTCGACTCCGGATTCTGCAGCACTGACCAGGGCCTGCTTCATTTTGGATTGTGCGGCGCTGACCAGCTGTTCGACTTCCCTGGGCTTGAGAAAGTCCTCGAAGACCACAATCAGGGGGTCTTCGTTCACCCGCTTTCCGGTTTCGTAGAAATCTCCAAGGCGAATATCCATGGTAGAAACGAGCCTCCCTGATTCAAAGCCTTCCCCTCGCATTAGTCCCAGCCAGATTTGGGAAAAACCGGCTCCTGAGATGGACACCCACGGGAAGTACTAAAGAAAGAGGCGGTGCCTGGCACCGCCTCCGTTACCGAATGTCACCTGTTGGTTGGTTAGTCTCTGCCGTTCTTGGCAGAGCCCGAGCCGTACTCCTTCAGAATATAAAGTCCTCCGTTACGGTCAGATGCATAAATCCATGGCTCATTGGGAACCTTGTAAATTCCCCAGATATCCTGGATGCCGCCGTTTTCAGCTTCGAACTCAGTGCCGGCGCGATGGTATCGAGCAACTTCAACAGGATCGTACGGATTGGTGACATCCAATACCACTACGCCATCGCTATACCAGGAAATATACGCTTTCACCCTTCCATCACTGGTCTCAACCAGGACATTGTGGCTCGAATAGGTTCCCCGGGCGTCGCAATTGCCACCAGGTGCAGTCGAGGCTGAACACTCGGTGTCGAAAATCGAGGCCAGTATGGGATTGGCAGGGTCAGAATAGTTCCAGATACGAAGTCCGCTCCAAGGTGTCGAGTTTGAATTGTTGTTGGTCACGACGATTGCGCCAGCTCCTGCGTTTGACGCGTTCACAGACTTCTCCGCAAATGTGCAGGCACCGCGGCGAACGACAGCAATATCACCGGCCCCGAGCGGATTGAGAATCGGGTCGCCATTACAAGCCTGGCCTATCCAAACGAAGTTACCTGAGTACGAGCCTGCACCAAGCGGGAAGTTGTTTCCGCTGAATTCATTGGCCCCGAAGACCGAGTCGGTCAGCGGCCCACTTGTGACTTCCACGCTGGATGCCGTTATGAATCCGGCGTTACCTGTCTGGCTTGCTTCAAATGCATCACCTGTCGAGGTTGCCGCGATTACACCCGGAATGGGGTTGCCGTTGCCGAACGTCACATTGCCAGGGGCAATCGTGGCCTCCCAGGCGCTGAAGTCCTCCTCACCTTCGACCACGATCGTGCCGTCCTCACTAGGCCAGACTGAGTGGCTGTTGACCTCGCCATCGAGTGAGCCATTGGCTGGATCCAGGGCGACCGAAACGACCTGGGGATTAGCCGGATCGCTGATGTCCAGCAAAACCAGGCCCGCATCCCAATTGGCAAGATAAGCTCTGGTGCCGTCGGCGGTGATGGTGACGTCATGTAGAAAACGGTTTTGCGAAGCGCCGAAGCCACTGAACAGATAAGCATCCGCATCTAGAATGACGCCAAAGTCACTTAAATTAACCCAATCAGTTATGTCGGGAAGATGCAGTTGCTCTGCGCCCCAGAAACCCACCAGGGTGGGGTTAGTCGGATCGGTAATGTCGAATATCTGGAAGTTGCCTATCTCGGACTCAACCGTTGCGGCGACATAGTCCTTGGCGCCCTGGGTAAAAAGCCACAGGTTGTGCACGCCGAAATCGGTAAAGCCAAAGTTGTCACGCAGAAACAGGTTGACGTCGTCGGTCTGTACGCTCGCCAAGTGGACGGGATTTGAGGGGTCGTCGACGTTATAAATCTCGTAGCCGCCAGGTCCTCCAGCGCACGATTCGTTCGAATGCACCAGGATGTCCCCGGAACCCATCGATGCGACCCTGACATCGTTAGTGCGGCTGCCGGTTGGAGACTGAATGATCCCGACACGTTCTGGATTGGTTTTGTTGCGCACATCCCATATCCAGATGCCCGCCTCCGGGTCGCCGCCACACGGACTATTAAAAGTTCCGGTGTACGCATAGTTGCCCAGCGCCCAAACGTCGGTTGTAGAGTTTGGAGAAAGCCGTTCGCCGCGACCGGCTTCGGCCAGGTTCTTGGTAACCTTGGCGAACGGCGCATCACTGATGATGCCGGCTACTGCGGCATCGTGTTCCATGAGAGGGGCGCTCGGATCGGAACGAACGTGGCCGTCAGAAATGCCGAGTAGAGGTTGAGATTCGTCGTGGGTTTCTTCGTGGGGGTCGTCGCTAACCAGCGGTGGTGGTGTTGCTAAAACCGAGAATGCCATAAAGGTTGAAATGATTGCCAAACCAGGCGTGAACGCTTTTGGTTGCTTCATAGTGCGTCTTCCCTTTCTTTATTTTTTTATCATTGTCTCGACGACTACATAATTCCCTCGGACCTGAGTTGCGTGGCCTTTTTGACCAGCGTAAAAATAAGCCATATGCATGCCATGAAAAAATAACGGATTAACTTTATGGGGTTGCAAAAGCCGGTGATGTGGTCGGTGGCGCTATATGTAAAGGATTCTGACGCATTGACGTGTCCTACTGTGCCGGGCATGCAACAGCGACAAGTTCCCGTTCATTTGTTCGCCACCGTCATTTCCCTATGTCGTGGAGTTCGTTGAATGGCAGCAGGACCTTTGTGCTCAATGAGCATCACGAACAATTTGGCAAGTCACTGCTTGAGGCATTCGAGAAATGGGCCAGAGCATTGCAAGCGATCCGGAAAGCATGGCGCCGATTGATCACTGCATCTGAGCAAAAGGTTTATTCCGGCATGCGACACCGGGAGGTGTGGGCGTTGAGATTCAGCATTCCTTTGCTGCCGCTCCAGATGAACGTTCCCGTTTTCTTGCCCAGAATCCTTGCCGACAGGTGTTGAGTGCCCGGTCGCTCATTGAGTCCGTAGCACACGAACAGTGGCACCAGATGTTCCTCTCTCGGATGGCAGAATCTCGCGCTGGGTGCCTGGTCCCAATGAATCAGACGCTTCGTGCGGTCAGCCTCGGTCAGGTCCGGGTTGCAGACGGTATCCTCCAGCCATTTTTCGAAGGCCTCATTGCGGATATTTGATTCCGGGTCAGAGTGGTTGAAGAACTCCCGCATGTTGTGGAACGAAAAGCCTGAGCCAATCACGAGGAGGCGGTCAACGTCGAGGGTCTGTAGAGCTCGTCCAATCTCTATGTGAGTGCCGGCATCCAGGGGATTCATGAGAGACAGCTGAATGCACGGGATGTCTGCCTGCGGAAACATCAGTTTCAGAGGTACAAAAAGTCCGTGATCAAAACCTCTTTCTTCGTCCAGCGACGTCGGCAAACCTGCCTTTTTGAGCGCGTCATGCACCTGTCGTGCAAGGTTCGGTGCACCGGGGCACGGGTATTCAATGGCGTAGGATTCCGCTGGAAAACCGTAATAATCGTAGATCAGTGAGGGATTGGCGCCCGCAGTGATGGTTGCAACGGGTGCTTCCCAATGAGCGCTGATCACCAGTATCGCTGAAGGTGGGTTTAGCGACTTGCCAAGAGCTGTGAGCTGCACGACCAGCTCATGGTGTTCCGGGTCGCCCAGAAGTGGCAGCGGCCCTCCCCCGTGGGAAATAAACAGAGTGTCGATGTGTCTTGGCATGGATGCTCCCTGTCAATCTGACGAGGAAACAGCCACCCCGCAACGCATGGAGTGGCTGTGCGCGAATGTGATCAGTGCCGATAACAGCGGGGCTCAGGCAAGTGCTGTCCGGCGCCCGCTGCCTCCGCCAAGGCTGGCGAGCAAGGTGTTGTCGATGGCAAAGCGACCCCCGCCCTGAATCAGTACGGCAACACTGACAACAAACAGCGTCAGAGCGTACTCATAGCCGTTGTTCGACATGAACAGGCCGTTATCGATGTGTACCGCGAAGATGGCGACGAGCATCGCGACGGCATTCGCAAGGGCCGCTGGCCGAGTCAGGAAGCCGAGGGCAAGAGCGAGTCCGCCAAAGAATTCCGCGCCGCCGGCGAGCAGCGCCATCAGGTAGCCGGGTTCCAGGCCAATACTGGCCATCCACTGGCCAGTGCCCTCCAGGCCATAACCGCCGAACCATCCGAACAGTTTCTGTGCCCCGTGCGCGGCCAGAATGACACCGACCGGTACTCGAAGGATAAGGCCCGCAAGCCCCGCATTGGATTGAAGGAGTGCTTTAAAAAATGTTGCGTTCATCGTGGTCACCTCGTATCAGGTTATTCCAGTTTCTTGTCGCCGGGACTTGTTCCCGATTGATGCAGCCACTTTACTGTCATTAAAAACAAAGAATAAGATCTCCTCTGTTGAGTTATTATCAACATACCGATGTTAATAGTGCAGTCGAGTTCACCAAGGAGTAAGCCGTTATGGATCGGATCGACGCCATGCGGGCGTTCGTGCAGGTTGTGCAGGAAGGCAGCTTTACCCAGGCGGCGAACCGGCTGGACACTTCGCCTCAGCTGGTTAGCAAATACGTTTCCCAGTTGGAGCAGCGACTGGGTGTTCGGTTGCTGAACCGCACGACCCGCCGCGTCAACCTCACTGAAGCTGGCGAAGGCTATTACCAGAGCGCCCTGCAGGTGCTCGCCGATATTGAGGATATGGAGAGCCAGCTCGGTGACCTGCAGGCAGATGCCCGGGGCACCCTCAGGATCAGCGCGCCGGTTTCCTTTGCCATTCACCATATGGCTCCCCTGTTGAGTGCGTTTCAGCAAGCCCATCCCGGGGTTAAGGTAGATCTGCAATTAAACGATCGAAAAGTGGATATCGTTGAGGAAGGGTTCGACATTGCTCTGCGCATAGGGCACTTGAGAAGCTCGTCGCTCATCGCCAAACGCATTGCACCTGTGCGAGTCGTGTTGTGCGCCTCTCCGGACTACCTGCAACGTCATGGCACGCCGGAGCAACCCATGGATCTGATCGACCATCATTATCTTCACTACAGCTACATGGATCCCGGTCTCGGCGGCTCTGCCCTCAAGTGTTTGCAGCGTAACCGGCAGCCTTTGAGCATGGTCAGTAATAACGGTGATGTGCTCGTGGCTGCAGCCATGTCTGGCGCAGGCATTGCTCTGCAGCCAACGTTTATCGCGGGTGCTGCCATACGAAAAGCACAGCTACAGGTGGTTCTGCCAGACTATGAGCCTGAACCCATGGCGCTCTACGCGGTTTATGCGCACCGTCAGCTGCTGGCCAGCAAGGTTCGCAGTTTTATAGATTTCATCGATGGTTATTTTGGCGATCCGCCGTATTGGGATGAATTTTAGATAGGCGGAGATGAAGAGTTAGTTCGGCGCGTACTGGTTATCTCATACCAATTTTGTGCATTTTTCAGTAAACTTAGGTTATTCACATGTTGCAAGCTAATCACTTGAGTGGATGCTGCTCACACTTAATCAATGGAGGCTTACAAGCTCATGGCAAACCTGATTCCGGTTGTTACCTTGTTCGGTGGTCTGACTGGTTTTTTTGCTTTAGCGCTCGCGCTGCGTTTCGCCTTTGGCAAGCTCGCCGATAAGTAAAATTCAGAGCGACGTACGAGTAACTTCGCACGATCCTATTACCATAAATCCGGGTGCATAGGCGGACACTGTTCGTCGGTAATGCCCTTCTGGCAGAGTTAGCTGGCCAGCGGCGGATAACCCAGCGTTTCCCGCAGGCGCTCGACGTTGGTCGCGAGCCACTCCGGATTTATGGCCCCCCAATCTTTCACTTCATAATGCCCGGCCTTCGTGGACCCCACGTGCTCTATATGGACATCGATTTCATGAAGCGCGTTAATCGTGTCCTGTGCCGTTCGGCGGGGCATGCCCGTGGCCTCAATAATCGCAGGAATGCTGTTGGTTCCCGAGCTGATCAACCAGGAAATATACAGGCGCCTGTAAAAACTGGTTTTGGTTTTTGAGGGGCTTTCATTCACGGTCGAGCGTCCTGTCCTTTTGAAATTTGTTTGGGGCACGTTTGTGGGCTGCCCGGTAATGAGTTTCACCAGAACGCCTGCACAATAGCAATGGCGCCGGGTGGCTACGGTCGCACATATCCGCCGACATTCGCCATCAAACTGCCGGGTGCCAGATTAACATGCAATACATGCATCCCCCTCTTTCTTAAAAGCTCTGGGTTAATCTGGTGCTACCACCCCCGCAAAACGGACACCGGATAAAAATGCCATATCCCGTTTCCATGTGGTCAGGTCGGATCTCGTGAACTTCTCCAGCGAATCGTGGCCGCAGGCTCTGGCAAGAACTTTCATCAATGCAGTCGAGGCCTCCAGGAAATTCCTGAGCTGTACAGAGGAACGATCGACGTTCAGGCGCTGTCGCAAATCGGCTTTCTGCGTCGCTATGCCTGCGGGACAGTTATTGGTGTTGCAGATTCTTGCAGCAACGCAGCCAATGGACTGCATCGCACTGTTTGCTATGGCTACCGCATCAGCCCCGAGGGCAAGCGCCTTCACGAAATCGGTGGGCACCCGGAGGCCACTGAGTGTGACCCTCTCGGAAAAAGGTATTTATAAAGTTTCACCCGACGTTTTGTTCAATTTCGTATGGGGTGGCATCGCGATGTTCGTGATGTGCTGGCTTTACTTTGACTTCATCGGCAACGGTAAAACCAGGGACGAAAGGCCAGCTACGCTGGTCAAATGGTGGCTCGGGCATCTTGCGCTGATGCTCTGCGGCGTTATGGTCGGCGTTGCGCTGGCTGCCCAGGTGAAGGTGGGTTTCTGGGAGCCCTACCCGACCGAATATTCAGCCATCGGATGCTTTGGGTTGGCGGGTTACATTGCCATGCTCTGGGTGCTCAGCTCTGTCGTCGAGCACCGGGTTGCCTCGGAGTTCGGGCGCGGCGACGTGCGTCTCATGGGAATAGTTATTGCCATAAGTTGCTTTTATATTGTGCCCCACGTGCCCTCGGTGATCGGCAACCTGATCTGGGGTACGGCGCTGCTGTCACAGATCGCTATTCCCCTTTTCCGGGGGGGGGTGGAGGCAGTTCAGATACGAGTGAGCTTTATTCAGGCTCAGAACGCTAATCGCAGCAACTCATTCCGTGTGCAGGATCTATTCTGCGGCCAGTCCTCTCTTGGAGAGGCTCTCTCTCAGCAGGCTCACCCGCTTTCGATTAACGCCCATATCGTAGATGCCAAGCAGCGACTGGGACCGAACGTTGAGAGTTTTTTGATCCTGGCTGGCGAGAATCTCCAGGTAATCCGGAAATCCGAACAGTTCGCTGTA
Source organism: Marinobacter sp. F4216 (assembly GCF_019931195.1). Lineage (GTDB taxonomy): Bacteria > Pseudomonadota > Gammaproteobacteria > Pseudomonadales > Oleiphilaceae > Marinobacter > Marinobacter suaedae. The sequence continues at coordinate 993,127 of NZ_JAIOUO010000002.1, forward strand.
GCAGGTAATGCTTAGGTATCCGTACCGGGACTCCTGAAGCGACGCTCCCGGCAACGCCAGCGCAACTTCCTGGATGCGTTGCCAGGATGAAGGCGTCAATGGTTCGGTGAGTTTGATGGGGTCCACCTGATACCGGCTCACATCAGACTCGCTGGAAACACAATTCAGAAGCGGTGGGCAGCCGTCTAGCCTGAACTCGATGCCCGACGGCGGTACGTTGTTGGTGGACCCGCAGCCTGTCAATGCGAGCAAGCAAAGGATGGCCGCATGGCTCGGTTTATTCATGGTTGTCCATTCTTGAATTAGTGCTTTCCCTGACCTGGTTCCGGGCGCGTCGCAAAGGTTTGCGAGCGTCAGGACGTCGCAGCCTCCGCTTCGGTCGCCGCTACCGTTATTCCAAGCCGTTCGTTGACCGAATCCCGGATCTTCCTGTATCGGGCCGGGTTGTTGATGAGCGTGTCCAGGTCGGCCTCAGGAAATATTTCGTGCAGCTTTTTCTTTGCGTCGTCCTTCAATACAAGCTGGGGCAGCATGCGTTCGAGCGCGCGCAACATTACCTCCGGCGAAACGGAAGCGCCCGGTGAGGCACCCAATAATGTCCCGTAGCTTTTGTCGCTGGACACGATGATCTCAGTGCCCATCTGGAGGTCCCCGTCTTTGATGATCTGAACCCGCTGCCCGGCTTCAACCGGCTTCCAGTCAAACTGCTTGCTGATGCCGGGCGCGAAATTTTCCAGCTCCTCCAGCATGCTCTTTTCGCCCTTGAAGGTTTCGGATACCAGGTATTTGACCAGGGGGAAGTGTTCGAAGGTGACGTTCAGCAGGCCCGGAATGTCGTGGAGGCGCATCGATTTGAGGTAATCGAAAAAGCCGCGTCCTTTTTCAAGGACGGGCTTGAACGAGGCAAATGGCCCAAACAGCAGATAATGCCGGCCGTTAGCGACCCGCAAGTCCAGGTGCGGCACAGACATGGGGGGTGCCCCGACTTTCGCCTTGCCATAGGTTTTTGCGCGGTAATGTTCGGCCTGCTCGGCGGTAATCGGCGCCTGCAGGAACCGGCCACCTACGGGGAATCCTGTAAATCTGCGTCCAAATGGCTGATGGCTTTTCTTCAGCAGTGGGAAGGCGCCTCCGCCTGCCCCCACAAACAGGACATCAGCCTTGTACTGCACCGACTCTCCCCTGCTGTCGGTCTCAATAAGCCAGCTCCCCGAAGGGCTGCGGTGCACGCGCCTCACATGGGTGCCGTATTCGATTCTTACCCCAAGCTCGTTTTCAGCGTACGTTGCCATTTGTTCGGTGAGCGCGCCGAAATTCACGTCGGTGCCGGTTTCGATGCTGGTAGCGGCCATTTTTTCATGGCGAGGCCGGTGTTCCATCGTGTAAGGAATCCAGCTCTTAATCTCGTCGAAATCCTCTGAATAGCGCATCTCCTCAAAGAAGTGATGGGCCGACATTTCCTTGAATCGAAGGCGTAGTTCGTTAATGGCCGTTTCGGAAACGATGGTGCAGTGTTTGGTGCGGTTGATAAACGTTGACGGATCTTTGATGGCGCCTTTTTCGATCAGGTAGGCCCAGAATTGCTTGGCGACATTGAACTGGGCGTGAATTTTCAGCGCCTTTTCAACGGAAATCACCTCTTCGTCCACGGGGGTGTAGTTCAGTTCGCAGTTCGCTTCATGTCCGGTGCCGGCATTGTTGAAGACCCAGGAATTTCCCGCTCCGGGACCATCCAGCCTCTCCAGAATCGTGACGTCCAGGTTCGGTGCCATCTCTTTGGCCAGCGTGGCGAATGTGGTTCCCATAATGCCCGCGCCAATGATGATCACGTTCATAACGTTGTCTCGCTTTTTCGGTTCAGGGTATTGCGTGGATTGGGGTAGTGAGTGTCAGCATTCGGTCGTGTTGACCGCAAGCCCGCCGCGGGAGGTTTCCTTGTATTTGTCCTGCATGTCCTTGCCTGTTTCCCGCATTGTGTTTATCACTTTATCCAGTGATATGAAGTGCTTGCCGCTACCTCTTAAAGCCATTTGTGCGGCATTGATCGCCTTCACCGCGGCGATTGCGTTTCGCTCTATACAGGGTACCTGAACCAGGCCGCCCACCGGGTCGCAGGTCAGGCCCAAATTGTGTTCCAGTCCGATCTCGGCGGCGTTTTCTACCTGTTCAGGCGAACCACCCAGTACCTCGCACAAACCGGCTGCCGCCATGGCGCAGGCCGAGCCGACTTCGCCCTGGCACCCTACCTCGGCCCCGGAAATGGAGGCGTTTTCCTTGCACAGCGTACCAATAGCGGTTGCGGCCAGGAAGTAGTCGACAACGTGTTTTTCGGAGGCCTTGGGCTCAAACTCCATGTAGTACATCAATACTGCCGGGATGATGCCAGCGGCACCATTTGTGGGGGCGGTAACCATCCGTCCACCACAGGCGTTTTCCTCGTTCACCGCTAACGCGTAGAGATTGACCCAATCCATCGCACCCAGGGTGGAGCTGATAACGTTGGGCTGTTCACTGCTTTGCAGCGCCCGGTAAAGCCCCTTTGCCCGCCGCTCGATGGCTAATCCCCCGGGCAGAGGACCTTCCCTGGTAAGACCGGTTTCAATGCAGTCCTTCATGGCCGCCCAGATGGTCGCAAGTCCTTTGCGAATGTCATGCTCGGAGCGCCAGGTCTTCTCGTTTTCCATGACCAGCTGGCTGATTCGTAAGTGATGTTTCTCACACAGGTCCAGTAATTCCGTGCACCGGCTGAAGGCGTATGGCACCTTGGTTTCAGGTACCAGTGAGCTTCCCTCCCGCGCTTCACTTTCCTCCAGTACAAAGCCGCCCCCAATTGAATAGAAGGTCTTGGCGCTCAGGGTCCGGTTTTGCTCATCAAGGGCACGAAAACGAAGGGCGTTCGGGTGATATGGCAGGGTTTCGTCAAGAAAGCGCAGATCCCGGTTCCATTCGAACGGGATTGGGTGCTGGCCGAGGAGGTGGAGCGTTTCGTTTTCTTTGAGTTTATCGACGGTTGGGCGAATGATGCCGGGGTCAATGGTGTCCGGGCGCTGCCCCATCAGGCCCATGACAACGGCCAGATCGGTACCATGCCCAATCCCGGTAGCGCTCAGCGAGCCAAGCAGGTCTACCTGGAGGTGTTTCACCTTCCCAATAGCGCCCTCGCTTTCGATTTGCCTGGCAAATCTTTCGGCCGCGATCATTGGGCCCACGGTGTGTGAGCTTGACGGGCCAATCCCTATTTTGAACAGATCGAATACGGATACAGACATAGGGTCACCCGATAGGTCTATCGGTTGTGGGGCCCGGCTCGACGCAAGGGCTCCTTGGTTCAGTGTAGATTTAAATACTCCGTTTTGTGCGTAATTTCTTTCGCCGCAGTAGCTATGATGCGCCTCTGTCGTCAGGTCGACGTGTTTGGGTCGGTCTCATTGAGGATGCTGAGAAACAGCTCCCGTGCCCGGTTCGTCCGTCCGTGGGTGCGCGTGATCGCGGCGACGCCCAGGGAGTACTGTTTAATCTCAGGGACCAGTGCCCTCAACTCCCCCGCAGCCACATAAGGCTCGACATAGGTATCCGGCATAAAGCCGATGTAGGCCCCGGACAGGATCATGGCGAGGCGAGCTTCGTAGAAATAGGAAATAGCCGCCTTGTTCATGTCAGCCAGCTGCGCGCCTACTTCCGGGCTGGTATGGATGCCCGCGTGTACCACCTTGCTCGCCAGAACGGCTTCGAGCGAAAGCTCTTCGGGCAAGGTGTCATACAACGGATGAGCGCGGCTACAGTACAGGTGAAAGTGGTCGGCGTACAACTGGGTGTATTCAAGGCCGGTCAGTTCCCTATGGAACGGGATCAGTCCGATATCGGCTTCATCATTCAATACCATGCGCTCGATGTCGCTAAGCGCTTTTACATCCAGCAGGACGTTCACATCCGGTGCCGCCTCTGAAAACCGGGCAATAGCCTCCGGCAGTTTGGATTGCGGGTCCATATAGATGGCGTCGCTGGCAATGATGCGCAGCTCCCCGGTCAGGCGGACATGCAAAGCGTTCACGCCGGACCGGAACGATTCCATCGCCGAAAACAGTCCTTTCATCAGCTCATAGACCTCGATGCCCTCCTCAGTGAGGGAAAAGCCGCCCCGCCCTCGCCGGCAGAGTCTCAGGTTCAGCCGGTCTTCCAGCTTGGCAATATGAGTGCTGATGGTCGAGCGACCTATGCTCAGTTCGCTCTCGGCGGCCGAGAACCCGCCGCTTTCCACCACCGCCTCGAACACTTTAAGCAATCGGATCTCGTAGTCGCCGACCTGCCCGAGGCTGACCTTGAGGTCTTTCTTCATTGTTTGATGGCCCTCAACGTTTACATCGAAAGAATGACATTTATCACACTTACTCCCGAACTTACCATCCCGGAAAACCAAGGACACTGAATTTTCGTCGTTTATGGAGTCGTTTATGTCACTCAAGCTGAATGAGCCCGGCCTGTTCCGGGAGCTTGCCTTTATCAACGGTGAATGGGTTTCTGCCGCCAAGGCACACAAGTTCCCGGTGTTTAACCCGAGCACGGGTGAAACCCTGGCTCATGTCCCGGATCTGGGCGCAGAAGAAACCCGCAACGCGATTGACGCCGCCGAGGCTGCGCTGGCCCCGTGGCAAGCGTTAACAGCCAAAGAACGGGGGAGCTTTTTGCGCCGCTGGTTCGACCTGATCATGCGCCACCAGGAAGACCTGGCCCGCATCATGACTAGTGAACAGGGCAAGCCACTGGCCGAGGCCAAGGGTGAAGTGGCCTACGGTGCGAACTTCGTCGAATGGTTCGCCGAAGAAGCGAAGCGAATCTACGGCGACGTCATTCCTGCCCACGGGCCAGACAAGCGCATCGTGACCATCAAGCAACCTATCGGTGTTGTGGCTGCGATCACGCCGTGGAATTTCCCGATCGCCATGATCACCCGGAAGGTCGCACCGGCCCTGGCGGCTGGCTGCACCGTGGTCATCAAACCTGGCGAGGATACCCCGCTGTGTGCGCTGGCTCTGGCGGAACTGAGCCGTCAGGCAGGCATTCCGGCAGGCGTGGTGAATGTCGTGACGACCCTGCAGGCGCCCGAGGTCGGGCGTACCTTGTGTGAAGATTCACGCGTTCGCAAGCTGTCTTTTACCGGCTCCACCCCGGTTGGCAAGCTGCTGATGCGCCAGTGCGCGGATACCGTCAAGAAAGTCTCGCTGGAGCTTGGTGGCAACGCCCCCTTCATCGTGTTTGATGACGCGGATGTGGATGCAGCGATCGCCGGACTGATGGCATCGAAATTCCGCAATGCCGGCCAGACCTGTGTATGCACCAACCGGATTCTGGTTCAGGCCGGTATTCACGATGTGTTTGTTGAAAAACTCAACGCTGCGGTCGCGGCCCTGAGCGTGGGCGATGGCTTTGCGGATGGCGTAACCATCGGCCCGCTGGTCAACGACAAGGCTGTATCCAAGGTACGTGGCCTTGTCGACGATGCTATCGCTGATGGCGCCCGCGTCACATTCGAGCACGGCAGCACACCGGATAACCCTAACTTCTACCCGCCAACGGTTCTGGCCGGCGTTACGCCCAACATGGCCATTGCCCGTGAGGAAATCTTTGGCCCGGTGGCGACGGTGTTCCGGTTCACCGAAGAGTCTGAAGCCATTGCCATGGCCAATGACACGCCCTTTGGCCTGGCAGCTTATTTCTACAGCCGTGACATCGGCCGCGTCTGGCGCGTGGCAGAAGCGCTCGAATACGGCATGGTTGGGATTAACGAGGGGCTCATTTCCACCGAAGTGGCACCGTTTGGCGGCATGAAAGAGTCCGGTATCGGACGCGAGGGTTCCCGCTACGGCATCGATGACTTTGTCGAAATCAAATACCTGTGCATGGGCGGCATTGACTGACCCACTGATGACGAATTAAGGAGACTGTGTTTATGTCCAATCAAACTCTTCACGAACGTCGTGCTGCCGCCATGGCCCAGGGACAGGGTGCCCTTCACCCTGTTTACGTCGACAAGGCGCGCAATGCTGAAATCTGGGACGTAGAGGGCAAGCGGTTCATTGACCTGGGTGCCGGCATTGCCGTCACCAACACTGGCCACAACCACCCGAAGGTCCAGGCCGCCGTACAGGGCCAGGTTGAGCGCTTCAGCCACACCTGTCTGATGGTGACACCCTACGAATCGGCGGTTGAACTGGCTGAGAAGCTGACCGAGATCGCCCCGGGCTCTACTCCGAAGAAAGCCATGTTCGTGACCACTGGCGCAGAAGCTGTTGAGAACTGCGTAAAAATCGCTCGCTCCTACACCGGTCGTTCCGGGGTTATTGCGTTCAAGGGTGGCTTCCACGGACGCACCAACCTGACCATGGGGCTGACCGGCAAGGTCAAGCCGTACAAAGCGGGTTTTGGTCCGTTCCCGGCTGAGATTTTCCACGCGCCCTACCCCAACGCTTATCACGGCGTATCCGTAGAGGAATCACTGGCCGCTCTGGACGACTTGTTCCTGTGCGACATCGAGCCTAGCCGAGTTGCTGCCATTATCATCGAACCTGTCCAGGGCGAAGGTGGCTTCTACCCGGCACCAGCCGAGTTCATGCAGGCACTGCGCAAGCGCTGTGACGAGCACGGTATTCTGTTGATCGCCGATGAAATCCAGACTGGTTTCGCACGGACCGGCCGCATGTTTGCGACCGAGTATTCCGGCGTGGAGCCGGACCTGATGACCATGGCAAAAGGCATCGCCGGCGGCTTCCCGATTGCCGCCGTGGTGGGCAAGGCTGAGATCATGGACCAGCCCGCCCCGGGCGGTCTTGGTGGCACCTACGGTGGTTCGCCCATTGGTTGTGCGGCAGCCCTGGCTGTGCTGGATGTCATCGAGGAAGAAAAGCTGTGCGAGCGGGCCCTGGAAATTGGCCAGCGCATGGTTGGTCGCCTGCAGCAGTTGCAGGCGCGGTTCCCCGCGCGCATCGGCGATGTTCGGAATCTGGGCTCAATGATCGCCATGGAGCTGGTGGTTGATGGCGACGTTAACAAGCCGGATCCGGAGCTGACCAAGGCGCTCATCACCGAGGCGGCCAGTCAGGGGCTGATTCTGCTGTCTTGTGGTATTCGCGGAAACGTGGTGCGGTTCCTGCCTGCACTGACCATCTCCGACGATCTGATCGATGAGGGAATGGATATCCTCGACCGCTGTTTCAGCGCACTCAGCTGATCACTTTCGGTCAACGGCGCCACCCTTCGGGGTGGCGTTTTTCGTTGTGAGGGGCCAAGAAAACCCCGAATTCCTCAAAAATATACCCTGGGGGGTATATAGGCGATGACGCCGAACTCGTAACGTTGTGGGAAATGCAGCCGAGAACACGACACCGCACTGTCGTGCCCTCGGAAAACTCTACAATGCCCTGCGGTTTCGGGAGCAACATCGTGACAGTTATTTCTCATACCAGTTCCTATTACGCGGCCTCCGCCAATGACACCCGGATGCGCCCGTCCCTCAAAGACCATATCAAGACCGATATTTGCATTATCGGTGCTGGTTATACCGGCATGTCGACCGCCCTGCATCTGGCCGAAGCGGGCTACCGTGTGGTGGTGCTCGAAGCCAGTCGTATCGGCTTTGGTGCGTCGGGCCGTAACGGTGGTCAGATCGTGAACAGCTACAGCCGTGACATCGACTTCATCGAGAAGCACTACGGCAAGCATGTTGGTAAGGAAATGGGTCAGATGGCCTTTGAAGGCGGCCGGATTCTTCGCCGTTTCGTCAAGGACTACAACATCCAGTGTGATCTGAAGGAAGGTGGTGTTTTTGCAGCCTGCAATAAGCGCCAGTTCAGAGAGCTTGAGGAAAAGAAGGCGCTCTGGGAGTCCCATGGACACAAAGGTCTGGAGTTGCTGGACGCAGAGCAGATCAAGGCGCATGTCGGCTCTGACCGCTATGCCGGCGGATTGCTGGATAACACCGGTGGACATTTCCATCCGCTGAACCTGGTGCTGGGCGAAGCCGCTGCACTGGAATCGCTGGGTGGCACCATTTACGAAGGTACGCCGGCGCTGGAGGTTCAGGAAGGTTCCATGGCCGTAGTGAAGACTGAATCGGGCAGTGTGACTGCCGATTACGTGTTGGTGGCTGGCAATGCCTACCTCAATGGCCTGCTGCCTAAGCTGGAAGCCAAGGCGATGCCCTGCGGTACCCAGGTGATTACCACCGAACCGCTGCCTGAATCGGTTCAGAAAAAGCTCCTGCCGAAGGACAACTGCGTCGAGGACTGCAACTATCTGCTGGACTACTACCGCCTGTCCGGTGACGGACGCCTCATCTATGGCGGTGGCGTGACCTACGGAGCCCGGGAACCCAGCAAGATCGAGTCTCTGATCGTTCCCAACATGCTGAAGACCTTCCCTGAACTGAAGGGAACCAAGGTTGACTTCGCCTGGACCGGCAACTTCCTTCTGACTCTGATGCGCCTGCCGCAGTTCGGGCGAATTGGCAGCAATGTCTATTACGCCCAGGGCTACAGCGGCCACGGTGTGACCTGTTCACACCTCGCTGGCAAGGTCATCAGCGATGCCATCCGCGGTCAGGCTGAGCGCTTTGATGTGTTCGCTGGCCTGCCCCAATACAGCTTCCCTGGTGGTCGCCTGTTCAGGATTCCATTCACGGCAATGGGTGCCTGGTACTACAACCTGCGCGACCAACTGGGTGTTTAAGGTACGGACGTGAAAACGGGCCACCCCCGGGGCCCGACGCACCGCCATGACCTGTAGTCACTGCGGCGAGCAAATCGCCGCAATTCCCTAAAAAAACAAACCATGGGTACAGAAATGACACATGACGCTTCGCAAACCCTCAGCGGATACCCTCCGATCGAAGATCAGGCGGAGGAATCTCGCCAGAAGGGCCCTCTGTCCTCCATTCTCGCATACGGCTCCATCATGGCCGGTTTCGCCTATCTGTCCTCACAGTATGCCGATGGCGAGTCCTACGGCTTTGTGAGTTTGTTGCCGTCATTGTTGATCGTGCTCGTCGCGATCAAGACCAAGAAGCCTCTGGAATCCATTTTTGCCGGTATCATTGCCGGCCTGCTCCTGCTCGAGCCAACGACACTGATCACCAGTCTGGGCGATCTGTCCATGGGTGTGGTGCAGAACGAAACTATCGCCTGGATTGTGTTGGTGTGCGGGATGATGGGTGGATTGATCAACATCCTGGAGCGCGGCGGCAGCGTGCTTAGCTTTGGTGAATTCCTCGCCAAGCGGGTTAAGACCAAGCGCGGGACCATGCTGACCACATCCTTCCTCGGGCTGGCCGTGTTCATTGACGATTACCTGAACTCCCTGGCCGTATCGGCATCCATGAAAAACCTCACCGACCGCTTCCGCATTTCCCGGGAAAAGCTGGCGTTCCTGGTGGATTCCACCGCGGCGCCGGTCTGCATTCTGGTTCCGCTGTCCACCTGGGCGGTTTACTTCGGTGCCCTGCTGGAAGAAAACGGTGCGGTGGCCGAGGGCCAGGGTATGTCCCTCTACATCGAAGCCATTCCTTACATGGCCTACGGCTGGGCGGCACTGATCGTGGTTCTGCTGGTCGCTACCGGCAAGCTGAAGGATATTGGCCCCATGAAAGCAGCGGAACTCCGTGCTCAGAAGGGTCAGCCCATTCCGGATGGCGTGGAATCCATCGGTTTTGACACCTCTCACGTGAAGCGCCCGCCGGTGCTGGTTGGCATGATGAACTTCATTCTGCCAATGGCCGTGCTGGTAACGGCCAGCATTTACTACGAGATTGATCTGCTGCTGGGCGCGCTGGTCGCTTCAGGCTTCACCATGGTCCTGTATTTCTGGCAGCGCCTGATGAGCTTTGGCCAGCTGGCCGATGCCATGCTGGATGGCTTCAAGGTGATGTTGCACCCGATCGCCGTGGTGGCAGCGGGCTTTATGGTCAAGGAGATTAACGACCAGCTGGGTATGACCACCTACATCATCGACACCATCACGCCGTACCTTTCCCCGGCTCTGTTGCCGGCAATGGTGTTCGTGTCCATGGCTGCAGTTGTGTTCGCAACGGGGTCCAGCTGGGGTGTGTTCGTGGTTTCCCTGCCCATCGTGATTCCGATGGCCATGGCGATGGGCGTGTCGATGCCGCTGACCGTAGGTGCTTTGCTGTCTGCCTCCGCGTTTGGAAGCCATGCCTGCTTCTTCAGTGACTCCACGGTTCTGTCGTCCACCGGCTCTGGCTGTACACCGATGCAACACGGTCTGACACAGATTCCGTACGCGCTGATTGGCGCAGCCATGGCCTTCATTACCCTTCTTATCCTCGGATACGCGGTCGCCTGATCGCGCTCCTTCTTGCCAGGCAGGGGTCGGCTCTGTCTGGCAAATCTTCCCTTCCTTTTTGATCATTTACCGTGAATGGCTCGCTCCCTGGCGTCTCTGCCTCTATCCGGATCCTCCTGACTTTCGATTGCTGTGATGGCATTGAGGTATGCGGCGGGAACCCCGGTTTCGATGGCGCCTTGCACCACATGGTGTACATACCAGGAGTGCGGCAGCAGGGATGAATCTGTGCTCGTCGCATAATAGGTAAACGCTTCAAGGGAATACCCCTGCGCATCGGTTACCGTTACCTGCTTTTCCTGATAGCCGAAACCCAAACCTTCAACCAGGTCGAGCCTGCCCTTCTCGTGCTCCAGTATGTCGAACACGGCGCCAATGACGGAGTCATCCGGATTTCCGGTAAACAGTGCGTCGCACTTCGCAGACCCGTCTATTTTGCTGTGCTTGTGAAACCGCAGCGAGTGCTCAACAAGGGTAAACATCCCTATGCGTTGGGCACTGGGAACCCGTTGTTTCAGTCTGGGGAGTGACATATTCGAACCATAAGCAAAATACTTCACGCAGCCTCCTTATTCTCGACACCTACCTCAGAAGTTCGATGGGGGTATGACCTCGCCGGTAAAGATGACCGATGCCGGCTTGCCTGTGTCGGGGTGCAGCGGCTCCCTCATCGAAGCCAGCCTTAAGCCGTTGTCTGAAAACAGCGCCACCCAGCTTTCGAGGGTTCGGAAATACCAGGGGGCTGGATCAACAAATTCTGACCCAAAGCCATCCCAGGAACCTTCCCGCCAGCCGTCAACGTAGGCCTGATCGTTTGCGACGACAGGGTGCAGCGTTTGCACAATGAATACCCCACCTGATTTCAGATACCCGGGTACAGCACCAAACAAGGCCTCTACCGACTCCTTGCCGAGGAGGGAAAAATTGCAGACGACCACGTCAAACGCGCCTTCAATCCGTCCGGCCGCAACCTCCTCGTATGAGGCGGCCAGAAAGCTTCCTCCACCAGCCGTTCTGGCCAGCTCGATGAGTTCAGGCACCACATCGACTCCAACCAGGTGGGGTACCCCCGGCGCAAGCTCTCGGATGAGCCATCCCTCTCCACAGCCAACATCCATAACCGATTCGGGTGAATGACTCAGTATGGATTCGACAATGGCTTTGTCGGTAACCAGCTTCCGGCTTTCGACTTTCCTGTTTCGCACCGTCGCAGCCCACTGGGTTGCGTTCTTCTCCCAGGAGTCGACGATTCGCTCATCACTGTGTGGATTCATAAACCAATCCGTTTAAAACAGCTTGCTCCTCAGTTCGGCCGTGCCTTTTGCCAATGATTTAGCGCCCTGATGTGCCCTGCAGGAAGCTCGGAATCTCACTGACAAGTGCAGCCGGACGCTCTTCAATCACTCGTTGGCTTGCGTCGTCAATGATTCGAGGCTGCGAATCAGCAGCAGGATTGATCAAGCTGAATGGGCGGGCACGGGGTGTCGCCATAGGAGCAAAACACACAACAATCGCCCTGCTTGGGCTTGATCAGTGCTTTGCAGTGTTTGCATTCATAGAAATACTGGCAGGCATCTTCTGGCATGGTTTCCACTTCCCGGTGCCCGCACTCCGGACAGGTTATCTCGGACGTCAGTTTGGGGTTCATCATTCACCTTTCTGCTGAAAATTTTTTCGCCGCCCGGAACACGCCAGCGTCGCAACCCGGTATGGGCACTGGCTTCACGGGGCACGCCCGGTCGGTTGATCCAGAGAGCAAAAGCGCTCACGAATCCCAGTTTTGCACCTTTCCATCTTCGACCACGTGGCCGGATCCAACAATGAGTGTCAACACATGAATCTTCTCCAGTGGTTGCCCGAGCCCATCGGATAAGGCGACAGCCAGACCGGTCTGAAGCGAAATCACCCTGTCCTCTGGCCAGGCCGAGGGCAGGTATAAGGTTGCCATTACGCTATAGTGGCGGCCAACCTGGGCATCGGCCCGAATCACATTGAGGGTCATTTCCTTCGAATCGACACCGGAGGCCTGAGCCCACAGTTCCACAAGGTTCGGGATGGCACCCCCAGAATCCTCGTTCACGACGCAGTTTGCGATGGGCATGATTCGATCTCTTCCCTTCAAGGCACCCTAATAACCCGCAAGCCAAGGGTGGCAGCCCATTACCTGCGGATGAACCGTCCGCCTGAATCCATCCTCTAATACTAACAATAGTCGTTTGCGCCACAGTAAATACGAGTTGTAAGAGGGGTCGGGGCGTATTTGTCCTTGTTGCGCCTGAAAAAGAACGACCGCCTCCCGCGTTTCCCGTCCATTTGACGGAAACCGTTTAATGATTCCCCCATAAGTCTGAATCAGTCTAATGCCTCGCTGGCGTTTCCCCAGGATGGGTACACAATCAACACCAACGTCCTTTCGGGGAAGGAGAAGGTCATGTCTGAACTACAACAAACAACCATTGACGCCTTCAGGGGGCTGTTCGGAGGCTCTGTGCTCGAACCGGCGGATTCCGGTTACGACGATGCGCGCCAGATCTGGAACGCGATGATTGATCGGAAACCGGCGCTGATCGCCCGGTGTAAGTCAGCCGAGGATGTGGTGGCGGCGGTTAATTTTGGGCGGGAACAGCGCATGCTGGTGTCGGTCAAGGGCGGTGGCCACAACATTGCAGGCAACGCTGTTTGCGACGACGGGCTTATGATCGATTTGTCGCAAATGAAAGATGTTGAGATCGATGCTGATAACCGGCGTGCCCTGGTAGGCCCGGGCTGCACGCTGGCAGATTTTGACGCAGCGGCCCAGTCTCATGGACTGGCTACGCCCCTGGGTATTAACTCCACAACCGGCGTAGCCGGCCTGACCCTGGGCGGTGGCTTCGGCTGGCTTAGTCGCAAGTTCGGGATGACTATTGATAACCTGATTTCCGCTGACGTGGTCACCGCCGATGGGCGCATGATTCTCGCCAGTGATTCAGAGAATCCGGATTTGTTCTGGGGTTTGCGAGGAGGTGGAGGTAACTTCGGAATCGTTACCAGCTTCGAGTTTAAGTTGCACCCGGTGGGACCGGATTTGTTGAGTGGGCTGATGGTGTTTCCCTTTGGCCAGGCCAAGTCGGTTCTGACGCAGTTTGCGAGATTCACCGAAACCATGCCGGATGAGCTCAATGTATGGATGGTGATGCGCCATGCTCCGCCGCTTCCCTTCCTGCCCGAGTCGGTCCATGGTGAGCGTATTGTCGCTCTGGCTATTTGCTATGCGGGTGATCCCGCCGTTGGGCAGAAGCTGATTGAGCCGCTGCGTTCATTTGGCGACGCGCACGGTGAGCATGTCGGGGTGCAGCCCTTTGCCGACTGGCAGCAGGCGTTCGATCCGCTGTTGACGGAGGGGGCCCGGAATTACTGGAAGTCCCATAACTTTGTGAAACTGACGGATGAGGTGCTTGAGGTGTTGATTGAGTACGGTAGCAAACTGCCCTCACCTCACTGCGAGATTTTCATAGGTTCCCTTGGCGGAGCAACAGGCCGGGTAGCGGCCGACGCCATGGCCTATTCAAGTCGCGACGCAAACTACGTGATGAATGTGCATGGCCGCTGGGAAAAGCCCGAGGAAGATGATCGCTGCCGGGGGTGGGCGCGCGCATTCTTCGAGGCGGCCAAGCCTTACGCCAGCAGTGGCGCTTACATAAACTTTTTGTCCCAGGATGAGACGGACCGGGTTGAGTTTGCCTACGGTGCTGCCTACGAGCGACTGGTGGAGGTAAAGAACAAGTACGACCCTGAGAACCTGTTCCGTGTGAACCAGAATATTCGCCCTCACTAGCGGTCTCGTCGGGATACGATTGGACCGAAATGGCGAAACTCAAAGAGGCGGCTTCGTGCGAGAGACTACCCCTCGCTGGTTTAACCGGTGTGAGCGACCGCTCCTTTTGAGCTTTCGGTTTCCGGTTTTGTCTGGTTGCGGAGAAGGAATCCTGCCATCCAGTGTGCGATGGCCAGAGAGTCGGTGGACGCTCCTGACACGGTCAGCCCTTCAAGTGCCTTGTCTGCATCACTTTCCGGAACAGACTGGCCGCGCAGGTGTTGCACCAGGCGGGTTTCGAACGTGATATCGAATTCCGGATGCGCCTGGAAGGTAAGGATGCGGTTGTCGTACTGGAGTACGGCGAAGGGGCAGAAAGAGGATTCCGCAACAATTTCAGCCGCCTCCGGTTTTTCCAGAACCTGATCCTGGTGCATGACGCTCAGTGTGAACTTGGAGGCTGCCAGGCCCAGCCCCTGCACGTCTTTGGTTAAGGAGTACTCGTGAAGCCCCACGCCCCATCCTCCAGGATATCTGTGGACGTGGGCACCAAAAGCGTCGGCGATGATCTGGTGGCCAAAGCAGATGCCCAGCATGGGCCTGTCGGCCTGGTAGATTTCACGGATGAGCACCTTGAGCTTCTGCATCCACGGCAGATTTTCGTATACGTTGGACTTGGACCCGCTGATGATCCAGCCGTCGCAGACGGTTGAAGACTCGGGAAACTCCCCGTCCCGCACGTCGAAATGGACGTAATCAAAGGTATGGCCAGCCTTGTCGAACAGGCGCTCGAACATATCACCGAACGAGCCGAACTCGCTGATGAGTGGGTCCGGCGTGATGCCGGTGGCCAGGATGCCAATCTTTAACGTCATTCCGATTCTCCAGCTCAGGCTTTCGCTCATTTCAGGTTCCAACACTAAAGCACGGCCCTATCTCTGTAACTATCTCCCTGGGGGTAGATGGGCGGCATCTTTTACCCCTGCCTGATCGGATTCAGGTTCAGGGAATGTTGTCGAAATCAGTGGTTGATGTTCAAACCATTTGCCGCGATGATTGCGCGCTTAATGATCGGGTTGCGTGTCGAGCCTACAGAGTCATGGCCTTTATCAGCAGCGTTAAGAGGTGCCAGTTCCGACAGGTATGAAAGAACGAGTCAGTCGAATCAATGCCAGCGATAGCTGGCAGAAAAATGTGTCGGTTCTGATCGAGCATCAGCGGCTTCGAAACTTTCCGGCGGTGCTTGAAGAGTTTCTTTCAACGCTCTGTTTTTACGACACTTTCATCATGATGGCGTACAAGGCATCGTTGCGCCCTATCCTGCTGTATCCCACTGCACCGGAAGAGCAAAGCGACACCCTGAAGCTGTATATCAACCACGCCTATGTGCTTGATCCGCTCTTCCATGCCATCAAATCCGGCGTTGCCCCTGGGGTGGTCCGGCTCGCGGATATCATGCCCGACTCGTTCCGGGATACCGAGTATTTCCAGACCTGTTACCAGGACTTTGGCCTGGTGGATGAAATCAATCTGATCATCCAGCTGGATGACGAAGTGACCTGCACCCTGACACTGGGCCGCAAGGCCGCACTGGACAGCATATCCCGCAATGAACTCAAAGCCCTGAGCGATTTCTATCCGATCCTCAGCGCGCTCGTGCGGCAATTCTGGCTGTCCCAGTCACGCGAGTATCTGCAATACGGACGGTCGGATGGCCCCATGAAACGTGCGCTGCGAACGTTTGCCAGCGGGGTGCTGACTCAGCGGGAACGGGAGATTACCGACCTGATACTGCGAGGGTACTCCTCTCAGGCGATTGCAGATCATCTCAAGATCAGTGTCGGGACGGTGAAGGTGCATCGAAAGAACATTCACAACCGGCTGAACACCTCGACACAGGCCGAGATATTCACCCAGTTTATTTCACACCTGAACAGTCTGGATGATTGACTGATCACCGGCCCTTGGCGGGCCGGTTTGCGTGTAAATACCCTAGAGACTGATCCAGACGGTTTTCAGATCGGTGTATTTCTCGATTGAATGCAGCGACTTGTCCCGGCCATTGCCGGAGGCTTTCACACCACCGAACGGCATGGTGGAGTCACCCCCGCCCCAGCCGTTCACCCAGACCATCCCGCTCTGGATCTTCCGGCTTACCCGATGGGCCCGTGACAGGTTGTCGGTCCAGACTGAAGCGCCCAGTCCGTAGGGATTGTCGTTGGCCAGCTCAATCGCCTGGTCTTCATCGCCGAACTCGCAGACCGCGAGTACGGGCCCGAAAATCTCTTCCTGCACAAACCGCATGTCATTGTTGGCGCCATCCATGATGGTCGGCTCGACAAAATAACCCCGGCCCTCCAGGTAATCCGGCACACCTCCGGTCAGGACGGTTGCACCGTCATCGATCGCAGACTGGATATAACGGGACACCGTATCCAGTTGCGCCTTGTCGACCAGCGCTCCCATTCGCGTATCCGGATCCAGGGGGTCGCCGCCCTGGTAGGTCTTCGCAGCCTCTTTGAGTTCGGCAAGGAATTGATCCTTGATCGAGCGCTGGAGGTACAGCCGCGAGCACGCGATGCAGACCTCACCCTGATTGGAGAAAATAGCCGCGGCGGCGGTCTGAGCGGCCTTTCTTATGTCGCTGTAATCGTCGAAAACCACCATCGGCGATTTCCCGCCCGCTTCCAGCCAGACCTTCTTTAGGTTGGACTGCCCCGCGTATTCCATCAGCATGCCCCCCACCCGGCTGGAACCGGTGAAGGCCAGTACGTTGACGTCCTTGTGCAGGGCCAGCGCCTTACCCGCGGTATGCCCATACCCTGGAACCACGTTCAGCACGCCATCAGGCAGGCCCGCTTCGGTCGCCAGTTCTGCCAGTCGCAGTACACTCAAAGGGCTTTTCTCAGACGGCTTGAGAATGACCGAGTTGCCCGCCGCCAGCGCCGGCGCCAGCTTCCAGCTCGCCATCATCAGCGGGTAATTCCAGGGAGTGATGGCGGCAACCACGCCCACCGGTTCATGGCTGATCAGCCCGAGGGTATCGTTGCCGGTGGGAGCAATTTCACCGTACACCTTGTCGATGGACTCAGCGGTCCAGCGGAAGCAGTCGATGGAATCGGGCAGGTCGATATTCACGGTCTCGTGGATCGACTTGCCCATGTCGAGGGTATCGGTGAGCGCCAGCTCATCCCGGTGGCGGTCCATCAGGTCCGCCAGCCGGAGCAATACCGCCTTACGCTCGGCGGGGGATTTGCCGGACCAGGCACCGGAATTAAACGTTTGCCTGGCGACCGATACTGCCAGATCCACATCCTCCTGATCGCAACTCGCCACTTCGGTGAGGACCTGTTCGTTGGCCGGATTGATGGACGAAAACGTCTCACCGGAAACCGCCGGCTGAAAACGCCCGCCAACATAGGCCTGGTTCCTGAAAGTGAGGCTGTCGCTCAGAGATTGCCATTCCGCTTTTGTCTTCATGTCGCGCGCTACCTGGTGAATACATGGATGGCTAGAGGCTATCCCCCGGCCCAGGTCAGCGCCATATCCCCAAAGGGGTAGGCAGCGGTAGCAAAACGGGTGCAATCTTGGGGCTGCGCCCTCAAGTAATTGCCTCAGATTTGGCTCACGCTTCGCTCGTATCCAGCGTGGAACACCTGGATGTAGATCAGGGTTAAGCGTTTAATGGTAACTAGAACAAGAAAGGAACAGCGCTATGAACTATTCCAACATTTTGTATGAAGTGCACGGTCCGGTTCGGGTGATCACTTTCAACCGGCCAGAGGTGAGGAATTGCATCGACATTGAGACCGCCGAAGAACTCTGTCATGCGTTCGATCAGTTCCGGGTGGATGACGAAGCCAGGGTGGCCGTGCTTACCGGAGCAGGCGAGTCGGCCTTCTGTGCGGGAGGAGATCTGAAGGCTGCCTTTGCGGGTCGCCCTCCCATCCCGGTAACGCCGGAAGACATCGCCAGACACAACCGTGGCGAAGCACCCGGATGCATCGGCCCAACCCGCTGGACAGACATCTACAAGCCGGTCATTGCTGCCGTTAACGGTGTCGCGTACGCGGGCGGTCTTGAGTGGGCCTGCTTTGCCGACATGAGGATTGCCGAAGAACATGCGTCTTTCGGTGTGACTTGCCGGCGCTGGAACATTGGCCTGGCCGATGGCGGAACGCAAAGATTGCCTCGTATCGTTGGTATGGGCCGCGCGATGGAACTGATCCTGACCGGCAAAGTCATCGATGCCGACGAGGCCTACCGAATTGGTCTGGTGAATGAAGTGGTTGGCAAGGGACAGAGCCTGCAACGCGCCCTGGAGCTGGCGGAGTTCATGTCCACCCTGCCCCAGGATGCAATGCGCAATGATAAGGAAGCCGCCGTGCGCGGATTTGGGCAACCACTGTCGGAAGGCCTTCGCATCGAAGCCGAATGCTTTAACCGGGTGACTGTCTCCGTCGAGGCCAGGGCAAGAATGTTCGAGGGGCTGAGGAAATTCAACGAACGGGATCATCCGGACAGAGTTCCGGGTCAGGGCCTTACGCCCGGAATCATTCGCGATGATGATCACTAAAGGCACGTTAATGGGCCTGTTGCGTCTCCTTAGGCGGTCATACACCGCGCTTGCTTCAGGCCGGCCGATAAACTATCGACTAGACTTTACGGGCGTCAGACTTCGAAGTTGTCCAAAAGGAGAATTCGATGCCACCGCTTGGCAGCAGTGTTCAGACCGACGCCCTTTTCATCCCGAACAGCACCGCCTTCAGAAATACCGCGAATCCGTCCCGCAGCGTTGCGAAACGCTGCATCGGTCAGCGTCTCAAGGAGACGCGGAACCATTTCCTGTCTCTCTGCATCGTTCAAGCCTTACTGTTATCCCTCGTGTGCATGATCACCCTGGCAGCGCCTGTGCTTGCTCAAGAGGAAGGTGCCAAAAGCCAGGCTCCGAATGAAGATCTCGCCAGTCCTCAGATAGCCGTCGAGGTTCTCTCCCATCGCCTTGTCCCCATGACCAAAGACGAGCTCAAACCTCTGGCCCTTGCCTGGAGGGATATTGTTCAGGCGGAAACTCGATCCATTGCGGAGAAAAAGGTCAGTGTTTTCGAGGCGCCGGATGAGCAAAGGAAGGAGGTTAATCAGGAGATAGCCCGGATGACGGAAGCCAGGATGCCTGTGCTGGAGCGATACGCCATGGTCGTGGATGCGTACGAGCGCAAAGGCGGCGATCCGGAATTGGTGGCCGATCTTAGGACCTATCGGGATGCGATCATTCTGGATGAAACCAGTCTGGCCAGCCCCAAAGCCATTTTTCTCGCCATTGTCGACTGGGCCACCCGCATGGACGGTGGCATCGCGGTTCTGAAAGACATGGGTATTGTTATTCTGGCGGCCATGGGGCTGCTGGCGGTTGCACGTACGTTCAGTGCGGCGGCGTGCAAGTGGATTGGGCGGGTGCCAACTATTTCCAAATTGCTGGAGACCTTCCTTGTGGGCGTAGTGTTCTGGCTGGTGCTCACGCTTGGCCTGTTGCTGGTTCTAGCCGGTCTGGGCGTCAACATCGCGCCTATCTTCGCCATGATTGGTGGCGCCTCATTCATTCTCGCCTTTGCGCTGCAGGATACCCTGGGGAACCTGGCCAGTGGTCTGATGATCATGATCAATCAGCCGTTCGACGAGGGCGACTACGTCGAGGTTGGCGGCGTTGGGGGCACGGTGAAGTCCGTCAGCATCGTGGCAACGACCATCGCCACACCCGACAACCAGATCATCGTGATTCCCAACAAAAATGTCTGGGGCAATGTGATCACCAACGTCACGGCCAGCAAGGTTCGCCGGGTGGATCTGGTGTTTGGCATTTCCTATAAAGACTCGATCCCCGCGGCCCTGGAGGTCATGGAGCGGGTCGTTAAAAATCACCCGGCCATTCTTAACAAGCCGCAGCCTACCCTGCGCGTTCATCAACTTGCTGAAAGTTCGGTGAACGTCATTTGCCGCCCCTGGGTAAAGTCCGCCGACTACTGGGACGTCTACTGGGACCTCACGCACCAGATGAAGGAAGCCTTTGACGACGCCGGGATATCCATCCCCTATCCCCAGCGCGATGTTCACATGAAAAACTGAAAGTGCGCCTCAGCCTTTCTTCGGAAGGTTGTCGCCGATGTCGATCACTCGCCGTCCGTAAAAAAAGTGGCTGGTGGATTCAAAGCCTTCCGGTAGCCGATCGTCATTGCATTTTCTGAACATCAGCTGCGACACAATCTTCCAGCCCATGGCGTTGGTGTTGTAAAGAACATCGCCGCAGTGTCGGCAAAACACCCGCGTCATGTTTTTGTGAGGATGTTTGAATTCCGTGGTGTCCTGCTCGCCACGTGTGATCGTGACGCGATCCCCATCGCAGGCCAATACCGAATGGTAGGGCACCTGCAAGAGTTCCCGGCAGTCATCGCAGTGGCAATACCCGTGAACCCTGGGTTCGCCGGTCATGGTCACTTCAACGGCTCCGCAATCGCAATGGACTTTGTGCTGTTCACTCATAAGTTTGTCCTCTTGATGCCGGAGGAAACCGGGCGCGCTCCCTGCGCCGCAGCTAGGTGTCTGGTTCAGAAATGCTCGTTGAGATGAGCCTGAAACCGCTCGAAATCAAGCTCTGGCTCGGCGTTCTTCATAACGTCGTAGCAGGCGAAGGTTGGCATTGCGTCCATGGCAAAGAACCGGAAGTTCATGTGCATTGGGAAGAATAGATCATCCACGCTCTTGCCCTGGAAAAGATATTCGTTGGCGTCGTTAAACGCTTCCTCGGGAGCGTTGAAGGTCAGAGACATCATGTACTTCTTGCCCGTAAGCGTGCCCCCGGCGCCGTAATTTTCCTTCGGTGCATCTTCGCGTCGACCGTCGCCATTGCACAAGGCACCGCCCATGCCGGCGGTGTACACCTCATCCATGTACTTTTTGAAGGTCCAGGGGACGCCCATCCAGTTAACCGGGGTCTGCAGCAGAACGATGTCGGCCCACTGGTGGTTCTCCAATTCGGCATCGACACTCCAGCCAGCGTCAATTTCAACGATTCGGGTGCTGTGGCCCATGGCTGTGAGGATCTCGTCCGCCATCTGGGTCAGGGTTGCGGCTTGGCGGTGCCAGCAAAAAGATGATTGACCAACGGCTGAAGGAGCTTGAATCCCGGGGCATGGTGCTCCGAAAGGTCATCAGTGACCGCCCGGTGGCTGTGAGTTATGAGCTCACAGATTTCGGCAGGAGTGCCCTCAAGGTGCTGGACGATCTCAGGGTCTGGTCGGAATCCAACGAATTGTAAGTGGCGGAGGGTGACCCTGCCGTTCTCCTTCTCTGGCTGGGCCTGTCGTGGCCACTATCAGCCGTCCCGAACCCGGGACTGGCGTCTGTTCTCCAGTTTCCTCCAGTATCTGGCAGGGGCACTCGGTTCCATCGTTCAATCGTTCAGGGCCCCTCCATTTTATCTTCAGTAGTGCCCACCTGAATTCCTGAGAATGGAACCTAAATATCCGTTAAAACAGCGGACTGCACTAGCTTTTTGATAACTGGCCTGAAATCTGGAACCGAGCCCCATTGTGTTAACTCGATCAAGGGGTTTTGTTAGGAATGCTGATATGTTGGATTCCTAATCATGGTTGATAGGACTCGACAACAATAACCAGGGAGGGAATCTCATGGGCTGCCTGTACTCCGGCATGTTCAGAAACAGTGTTGTTTTTTCTTTGGCAATTTCCGCCAGTGCGCTTGCCAACGGCGGCGATGCCCGGATCATATTCGCGGCTGAGAATGCGCTGTACGGCTCCGGTTACGATATCGGAAAAGCGGATGGCTGGATGGACAATACCCTGCGCGCAGCAATCAGTCGTTTTCAGGGTCAAAGTCAGAGACTGACGTCAACCGGTGTGCTTGATGCCCAAACGCTCAAGGCTCTTGGCGTTTCTGTACCTCCGAGCACGTCCATTTCCGGTAACGACGTCGCATCACCCGCTCTTGCCCAGGCGGAATTGGGTTTCTCCAAAGCTAGTAAAAAAAGTCCGGCGACCACTTCCCCTTCCGTAAAACCTGCCAAGCAACCCAAAGTTGAGCCGAAGAAAAAAGACCTGGTGGCAAAGCCCAGGCCCGCGCCGGTGGCTGAGACCGTCGCGACCCCAGAAATAAAAGCCGCTCCTGCTTTGACATCACGGAAACCAGATGCACCGAAACCTCAGAAAACCGCGAAGGCACAGCAAAAGCCGACCGTTACCCCGCCCCCTGAACCGAAACCGATCGTAGCCAAACCCGAGATGTCAAAGCCCGGGCAGCCTGAACCGGATGTAAAACAGGTTTCGACTGTTGAGGCCGCTGAGCCAACTCCTGCATCGGAAAAAAGCATCAGCGTTGCGTCCAGGAGCCGGTATGAACTGAAGGCCGACGGAACCCAGTCCTCCCTGGAGAAGCTGGGTGCAATAACCGGCAACCCGGTGGCACCGGCAACAAACGAATCGCCGCAGGCTCAGCGAGCTAGTGAGGACGGTGATGCGCAACTGGCTGACGAACAGGGTGAAAATTCGACGGCCAACCCCGGAATTTCCGGGTTCTTTTCCAATTTGTTTGACTTCTTGTTCGGCTGGATCGTGTAACAGCCAGCTATTACCTTTGCTTTGCGTCTTTAGCTTTGTCGGGTAACTCTGACAAAGCTTTTTTGTACTTGTTTGCCCTACCATTCTGAGCCTGGATCTTCGTCACCTTGTTTGATGGTTGCGCCTTCTTTCTTGCGGCTGTGACTGGCGCCTTCTATCTTTGATGATTGATCGCGTTTAGCTTCCCCGCTCCCCTGAGGACCGCAACACATGAACAGGTTAGACATGAAAGCCGGCTGTAAACTGACCCTCGGTTTTGTGACGCTAGCGCTCCTCAGTAGCCCATCTTGGGCTCAGGACGATGCCTCCTCCTTGGCCAAGCAGTTGTCGAATCCGATCGCCAGCCTGGTTTCTGTGCCTTTTCAGGCTAATTTTGACCGGAATATCGGGCCGGGCGACCGCGGGGACAGGTTCACGCTCAACGTGCAACCGGTCATCCCGTTTTCCCTCAACGAAGATTGGAATTTGATAAGCAGAACGATATTACCGGTCGTTGATCAGAGCGATATTTTCCCCGGAGCGGGAAGTCAGTCAGGAATTGGAGATACGGTGCAAAGCCTGTTTTTCTCCCCTGTCCAACCAACATCAAACGGCTGGATCTGGGGTGCGGGTCCGGTTTTTCTGTTGCCGACGGCTTCCGATGACCTTCTGGGAACTGATCAATGGGGGCTTGGGCCCACAGCTGTCGCCCTGAAACAGTCAGGGGCCTGGACCAACGGTGGCTTGGTAAACCATATCTGGTCTGTGGCTGGCGATAACGATCGGCCCGATATCAACCAGTCGTTCATCCAACCCTTTTTTTCCTACAACACGCCGACAGCGACAACGCTGACGTTCACTGCTGACTCCACCTACAACTGGGACACTAAAGACTGGACTGTTCCCGTTGGGGTTTTCGTTTCCCAGGTATTCAAGGCGGGGAATCAGATCATGCAAATCGGTGCAGGCCCCCGTTATTACGTCGAAAGCCCGGATAACGGCCCCGAAGGCTGGGGTGCGCGGGTTAACCTGGTGTTTCTGTTCCCGAAATAACCCACCTGATTTGGGATTGCTGGCTTCTGGAACGGGTTAAGCTGGAGTTGGCACGCATCTTCAAGGAAAGATTTAACCGTCTCGCCAGGCAATAGCAATTGTTGCTTGATCATAGTGCCGGTCCCCGGATTCGGCAAAGATACAGTCATGCTGGCCGGGAAACTCAATTTACAGACGTTTGAAACACTCCCGGGCTCACGCTTTCGTGGGCGCGCACGGTGAACAGGAGTGTGGTTACGGAAAGTGCTTAAAGACGTGCTGAAAGCCTGATGAGCGTCAGGGAAAGACGGGAGTCACGAGAACGGTGACGGGGGGGCAGGGAAGAACTTTCAGCCCGGGGCTTGCGAGAGCCACCGAAAGATAACCCCGGGCTTAGCTTGAAACTCAGAACTTCCAGAACGGAGTTGAGAGTCTCTGGTGAATCACATCGGGAGAAAACCCAACGTCATTCAGCATGTGCCGATCCATGGTCATGACCATATGGACAAAATTGCGCTTCATTCGCCATCCTTTATAGAGTGTCGCCGCCCGCTTCACGTTTTACCTCCAGTTTCTGCCGGACCGGAAAGCTCAAACCGGATGTCTGAGCTCCCTTAATCAATATGCAGTTATTGTATTGACGTAAAGCGAACGACTAAATACCTGAAACCACGTAGAAAAATACCCTTATATGGAACCCCCGCTCTGCACCAGCGTTTGGTAGAGTTGATCTTTTAGTTCCACCCTTTGTTGCTTCAGACGATGAAGCTTGTCGTCACCTATTGGCGAATCCCGCCGTTCGAGCCCCTCAATTTCCTGATCAAGTTCTGTATAACGTTTCAGGCTTTCGCCAAACTTAGTGTCGGTGGTTTTAAGTTCTTTGATCAGGTCACTGAACTGAGGAAATTCTTTCTGAAGTTCATGGCTGGATATGCCCATTGATTTGTCCTCCTGCGATTTTCTGAGTGACGAACTGCCGGACTATTCATAATAGACGAGCCTCGCAAACTAAGGGGTTCTTTGACAAACCGCTAATAACACCCGGGCCGGCACCGGTATAGCATGACTGCTCAAGACACAGTCAGACTATGAGTAGCGCACCAATGACGTTTGCACGAATTACCGGTACTGGTTCCTACCTGCCGGAAAAGATAGTCACTAACAAAGACCTCGAACGGCAGGTGGATACTACCGATCAGTGGATCCGAGAGCGCACAGGCATTGAGCAGCGTCACATCGCCGCAGATGGGCAAAGTACAGTCGATCTCGCCGAACCGGCAGCCAGGAATGCTCTTGAGGCCGCCGGCATCAGCCCCGACGAACTGGATTTGATCATCGTAGCAACCACTACACCGGACAAAATCTTTCCGAGCTGCGCCTGTCTTCTTCAGGCCAGGCTCGGCGCTCATGGTTGCCCTGCCTTCGACGTCCAGGCTGTTTGCAGCGGTTTTATCTACGCTCTGGCGACAGCAGAGAAGTTCATCCGGTCAGGAAGCAGCAAAAAGGCCCTGGTGATTGGCGCCGAGGTGTTCTCACGCATTCTGAACTGGGATGACCGTACCACCTGCGTGTTGTTTGGAGATGGCGCCGGTGCCGTCGTCCTTGAAGCCAGCGATGAATGCGGGGTGCTTTCCACTCACCTCCATGCGGACGGACGGTATTCGGATCTTCTCCAGGTGCCCTGCGGTATCTCTCACGAATACGAACAGGTGAAAGCCGGACGCGCCTTCGTGGAAATGAAGGGTAACGAAGTATTCAAAGTGGCCGTGAACACCTTGGGTAAAATCGTGGATGAAACTCTCGAGGCCAGCCAGATGGCGAAATCGGACGTCGACTGGCTGGTTCCCCATCAGGCAAACCTGAGAATCATTTCAGCGACCGCGAAGAAGCTGAACATGTCCATGGATCAGGTTGTCGTTACCGTTAACAAGCACGGTAACACGTCAGCAGCGTCGATCCCGCTTGCTCTGGATGTGGCGGTTCGCGATGGTCGTATCCAGCGCGGGCAGGTATTACTCCTTGAGGCATTTGGCGGAGGATTCACCTGGGGCTCTGCCCTCATCCGTTATTAATTAGCTAGCAACCCGGTTGTCAGGGTTACTGCTTGTTCCGTATACTGTATTTTTATACAGATAAATTCGCTCACTGCGGGGAATCACCATGGCGGTACAAGCAGTCTATTTTTCCGATAGGGACGGCCTGGATATGGCACTAAAACATCCTGACACCATGCTTTTTGCGTCCAAAGCCGAGGCGGATGCCCGGGATCGCATTCTTGAACTGGCAGAGGAAATACAGATCTTTCTGACCAAGAAAGTGGAAGGCTTGAGTGAAGAACACGCTGAGGCCTGTGCTATGGCGATTGCCGAAGAACGCGATCTTTTCCAGAAGGCCCTGAAAAAGCCCGATCTCCTGAACACCAGCCCGGAGTGATCCCCTTTTCATAGCAGGGCTTTTGCCCGCTTCTCTTCTCTTTATAGGAAACGCCTGCCATGGCAGCCAATCCAGGTGTGGCAGGCGTGTTTTATACTCGGTTCTGTTAGTTCCAAAAAAACAACGACTCGGAACAGAGCTTATGCCAGAAACCAGCAGCGGCGACGCACCTTCCATACTGATCATTGGTACTGGATTCGGCGGCCTTGGAATGGCCATCACCCTGAAAAAGGCCGGCTTCCATAACTTTCAGATTCTGGAGAAGGCCTCCGATATTGGCGGGACCTGGCGCGACAACACCTACCCCGGTGCCGCATGCGACATCCAATCCCACCTGTACTCCTATTCCTTTGAGCCAAAACACGACTGGAGCCGGAAATTCGGCTTGCAGGCCGAGATTCTCGATTACCTGCGGCATTGCGTCCGCAAGTATGACCTTGCAGGGCACCTGAAATTTGATAGCGAAATTTCCGAGGCAAAATTTGATGGGCAGAGCAGCCAATGGATTATCCAGCTTAAAAATGGCGGCTCCCTGTCTGCCGATGTGCTGATCAGCGCCACCGGACAACTCAACCTTCCTGCCCTGCCCAACATACCCGGAATGGACCATTTTTCCGGCGAGCAGTTTCATTCCGCCCGCTGGAATCATGAATGTAATCTTGCGGACAAGCGGGTTGCGGTGATTGGCACCGGTGCCAGTGCCATTCAGTTTGTCCCAGAAATCGCTGGCAAAGTGAAATCACTGGTGCTGTTTCAGCGCTCTGCTCCCTGGGTGCTTCGCAAACCGGATCGACCCTTTCGCCACTGGGAACAGGCCTTGTTCAAGGTCCTGCCACCCTGGGACCGCCTGTACCGCTGGTTGATCTATTGGAAAAATGAAAGTCGCGCGCTGGCGTTTACCCGGTTTAACCGGCTGCTGGACATTTACGCCTGGCAGGGCAAACGGGAAGCGCGAAAGCAGGTCACCGATCCGGAAAAGTTCAAACATGTCATCCCGGATTATCAAATTGGCTGCAAGCGAGTCTTAATCTCGAACGACTGGTATCGCGCCCTGAATCGTCCCAATGTGACGCTCGTTACCGAGGACATTGATCACATGGATCAGTATGCCGTGGTCACCAAAGACGGCGCCCACTATCCGGTTGACGTGATCATTTACGGAACTGGCTTCAGGGCATCGGAATTTCTGTCGCCTATATCCATCATCGGCAAAAACGGCAGAAGTCTGGATGAAACCTGGGCAAACGGTGCATCGGCATTCAAGGGAATTACCGTCAACGGATTTCCAAATTTTTTCATGCTGTACGGCCCCAACACGAATCTGGCTCATAACTCGATTATTTACATGCTGGAATCCCAGTTCAGCTATGTGCTGGACGCCGTCAAACTACTGGCAAAAGATCCCGGGATGGTAATGGAGGTCGCAGGGGATCGACAGAACCAGTACGTATCGGAAATTCAAAGTGGCCTTGAAGGCAGCGTCTGGTCCTCCGGCTGTCATTCCTGGTATCTCGACGCCAGCGGCAAAAATACCGTCAACTGGCCAGGTTTTACGTTTACGTATCGCTGGTCTACCCGCCGGGTAGACCCTGACAACTATTCTTTTTACCGGTTTCCCAATCGAAACTGATCGAATCGCGACAGCCCCCAACCGGAACGCCGAATTGGCTAATCTTGCGCTCTCACCACAAACATAGGATGATTGGACGTCCGATCACAGGATAATTCTATGTTGAAACCTATCAAAAAAGGTTCCCTTGTTCAGGCAACCATTGACCGGCTTAGACAGACGATCGAGACAGGCCAATGGGCTCTGGGCGAAAAGCTTCCAGTGGAGTCGGACCTGGCAGAAAAGCTGGGCGTTAGCCGGAACACGGTTCGTGAAGCGGTGCGCGTCCTGGCTCATGGCGGCATGCTTGAGACCCGCCAGGGTGATGGCACTTACGTTCGCGCAACCCGGGACGATGGCGATGCCCTCAAGCGAATCTCTGCCTCTGCCCTTGCCGATCAACTGGAAGTGCGAACACTGCTTGAGTCCGGAGCGGCAGCACTGGCGGCGGAACGCCGAACATCCCAGGATCTGCAGGCGATGGCCGACGCTTTGGATGCTCGGGCGCGAGCCGGGGAGAATATCGATCAACGAGTTCGTCATGACGAAGCCTTTCACGTCGCCCTTGTAAGGTCGGCCCACAACGCAGCACTTAGCGAGCTCTACGGCGTGTTTTCCGGCGCCATTGCTCAAACCATCCGTCGTACGGAAACGGATCCGGATTTGCCGGAACCTTCCCAGGAAGACCATGAGCTGCTCCTGGCCGCCATTCGCCGGGGCGATGCGGCAAAAGCAAAGAAACTCGCCGACAAGCTGTTAAAGCCGAGCTTGATCAAGCTTCGTAGTGGAGTCTCCGGTCAATGAGCGTGCGGCTGGATCGTTTTACCTTGTTGCTGATCGGGGCGATAGTGCTGGCCTCTTTCCTGCCAGTAACCGGTCAGGCCGCAGATTGGGTCAGTGTGAGCGGGAGCGTGGCCGTCGCACTGTTGTTCTTTTTTCATGGCGCGGCATTATCGAGGGAGCAGATCGTTGCGGGTGCGACGCACTGGCGTCTTCATATTGTGATCACTGCCCTCACCTTTGTGCTCTTCCCTCTAATGGTTCTTCCTATCAATGAGTTGAGCAAAATAGCCCCCTCCTGGATGCCGCAGGATCTGGGGATCGGCTTTCTTTATCTTGGCGTACTGCCATCAGCCGTTTCCTCATCCATAGCCTATACCGCCATGGCCCGAGGCAATGTGCCCGCTGCAATCTGCAGCGCGGCAGCCTCCAATGTCTTTGGCATGATGCTCACCCCCTTCCTGTTACTCTTGCTGGTAAGCACATCTGGCACTGGTGATTTTTCGGTCGCAGAGGCACTCAAGGACATTGTGCTGCAACTGTTGCTGCCCTTTGCGCTTGGCCACGCCTGCCGGCCCTGGCTTGGCGGTTATCTGGCCAGAAACGAGAGTTTGATGGCTCGCTATGATCAGTGCGTGATCTGGCTGATTGTATACTCGGCCTTTTCCCATTCGGTGGAAAGCGGTCTTTGGGAGACGCTGCCGGTCAAAGCCATCGTGCTGACGGTCGCGTTGTGCCTTGGTTTGCTTGGGCTGTTTATGGTGCTGGCGCGCTTTCTCGTGCGCCGTTTCGGATTCAGTCTTCAGGATGAGGCGGCAGTGGTGTTCTGTGGCTCCAAAAAAAGCCTGGCATCGGGACTGCCGATGGCAAAGGTGCTGTTTTCCGGCCACCCTGGCTTTGGCATGATCGTGCTGCCAATCATGTGCTACAACCAGATTCAGGTTATTGTCGGTGCCATACTCGCGCAAAAATACCGCGCAAAAATTGATGCGGCGGAACGCGGTTAGCCACCTCCGCCCAGACCACCAAACAGACTGGTCAGGACAACCAGCACGATAATCCAGCCGATCACGGCCGGCCAGAAGTTGCTCGTGTGCCGGGGCTGTCCGGCCTGCTCCACTTCCTGTTCGGTCTCATCTTCCTGCTGGCTGCTCTGTTGCTCAGCGGTTTCCGCCAGGCTGAACCAGCCAAACCAGTCACCGATAAATCGGGTAACCGGAATCGGGAAATTGCCATTCTCCGCCAGGGGGCGCAGTTGTGATTCAAGTCGCTGGGCCACTTCCCTTCGCAAGGCGGCCTGGTCCGCCGGAGGCTCGCAGACAATTGCCTTCCACACACCGGGGTCCTGCGCTCTTCGATGATCATTCAGCAGGGCTTTCACCTGGATGATCACTTCACGGACGACCTGTTCCTCTGTCGCACTCAAAGCCCGGTGTTCGGATGACTCCTCCAGGCCGACCGGTGCCGGATCACCCGAGGGCTCGAGATTCGACACCGCATTGTCGCTGACAGAAGGGTCCGGAGCCGCCTGTTCGCCCGTCGCTTCACGAAAAGCCTGTTCCAGCCGCTCAGCTTCCTCTTTCGAGGCAAACTTCATTTGCTGATTGTAGGCCTCGCGGATTCGTTGGTGGTCACCGGTTGGTTCGATGCCCAGTATTTCCCAGCAATTCATGGATTCCGCTACTCCGTGCGTTGTCGTTTTCTTGCAATATTTCCAAAGACAAAATCCTTGCCTTTCATTAAGATATCGAGGACATTAAAAATAATTTCAAGCTTCCGTTCGGCAGATTGTAACTATTCGCATGACTGACCAAATAAATACACGCTCCGCGCGTTTAAAGGGTTCCATCTTTTTCATCGCATTAGCCTGTGGACTTTCCTCTTCGCCGGCATGGGCTGACGAAAATTCAGAGCCACTCTATCCTGGCCTTATTACTGCCGATGGCGAGTTCGCAGTGCCCTCGGAGGTGCTGACCACCACTCGCCTTCGCCAGTCCAAGCTGAAGGTTCCCGGCACAACAACCGTGATCAATGGCGACATGATTCGGCAGCTCGGCATCATGAATCTGGTGGAGGTGTTCAGGCTGGTGCCAGGCATGGTTGTTGGTGAATACGGCAGTAACAACCCGGTTACGAGCTATCATGGTACGTCTCAGTACGAACAACGGCGGCTTCAGGTTCAGGTGGATGGTCGAACGGCTTATCGCGCCAGTCTTGCCGATGTCGACTGGATTGCCATGCCGGTTGCTCTGGAGAACATAGAGCGAATTGAGGTCAGTCGTGGGCCGAATTCCGCGGCTTACGGGATCAACGCTTTTCTTGGCAGCATCAACATTATCACCCGATCCCCTGAGAATTCCGCTGGCGTTGAACTCTACACCTCGGCGGGTACCCGCGGCCATCTGCGGGCATTCACCTCGGTAGGCGATGCCGGTCGTGACGGTAGCTGGCGCCTGTCCTACGAAAAGCGCAAGTCCGACGGATTCGATGCACAGGTCGACGGTGGAGAGCGACAGCCCTTTCACGACGGCTTCAACGTCAACAACGTGAACCTGGACGGAATCGTTAACCTGGGCGACCTGCACTCCGTGGAGATTCGAACCGGGGTCCTGGACGGCACCAACGAGGAGGATCGCCTGAAGAGCGGCAATTTCGGTGCGATCACCAATCCCGATATTGAGCAGGACAATTACTACCTGCAGGCCCGGTTTAACGGCGCCACTTCAAACGCCCACTTCTACTACGTCCAGGCCAGCTTCCAGAACCAGAAGCGCCGGCAGGACTGGATTATCTCCAGTGCCGACGAGGAGTTCCCGGATCCACTCCGGGCCCTGTTGGGGGATGAGGTCTTCGTAGCCGAGCTGAACGAGAATTCCAGGGAGTCCCGGCAGGAATTCGAGATACAGGACACGCTGATTCTGGGTTCCTCACTGAAGCTGGTATCGGGTTTGGGATACCGCAAGGACAGCTACGAATCCGAAACCTTCTTCAACGGCAAAGGCAGCAATTACCAGACTCGTGTCTTTGCCAACGCTGAGTATTCGCCGTTCGATTGGCTTACGCTGAATGCCGGTGGTAACTGGGAGAAAACCACGACCACCGACGAAGGTTATTTCTCGCCACGTGTGGCCTCCAACTTTATTCTCGATGACAACCACGCGGTGCGATTCGTCTTCTCCCGCGCGGTTCGCACCCCCGATGCGTTCGAACAGGACCAGGAGTGGTCTTATCGTTTCCACAATGTCCGTGCGCCCTATGAAGATCTGGAAGGGCTGCGCCTGTCGGTGGCGGATTTCGTGGACCCAGACGTTTCAACGCTCGGTGAATCCCTGGAAGAGGAAAAAATCACCTCCCGCGAAGTTAGTTATTTCGGACAGTTTCACCTCGACCGTGCTCTCATGAGCGTTGAAGTGCGTTACTTCAACGACTATCTTCGGGACATGATCAGCGGCTTCATAAGCGCTGATGAATGGAATCTCGATAATAACGTTGCGCTGGAACAGGAAGGTGTTGAACTGGAAACGGCGCTGCAGGTTTCCGGTACTATGCTTCGAGCCACCTATGGCTATCTGGATCAGGAAGGGCGTTACACCGGCGATCCGGAGCGGTTTTTCAGGAAAGCCGTTGATCTCCTCGGCCGACTTTCGGCCCGCCATTCGGGAAGCGTTGCCTGGATTCAGGAACTCCCGTTGCAACTGACCTCATCTGCCGCTTTCTACTTCGCAGAAGAAGTCCGAAACACGCGCTTCAAGCGGGCGGATTTCCGTTTGGCCCGCCAAGTTGACCAGAACGACTACAGTTATGTGCTGGCTCTAACACTCCAGCATTACCTGGAGCGGGATCCCTGGATCAGCCCCGACAACATTATTGACGACCATAACCAGTACTTCGTCGAGGCCGGCGTAAGATTCTGAGCATCATCATGTAGGGAAACTGTGTGACCCAGGACGGTAAAAAACGATTCAGACATCCCCAGGCAGGCGGACAGCGTGACCGTTCTGCTTGTCTTGTCTGGTTGCTTTTCCTACTCAGTGTCCTGCTACCGGCCCATTCCACGCTTGCTCAAACTGAGTCATCGCGGGTTGTGCACTTTGTCGGCTCGGGCAACCCCGCTCTCGATCAACATGTTCAGGAGCTTCTGCGGGCCCGGCTCGGCGAGTCTGTGGTGCTTCATCCCGTCACCGATTCCAGTATTTCCTCCCTGAACAATGCACCGGTTATTGCTGTTGGCCCCTCCGCATTCACCAGGGTTTGGCAGGATAACCGTAATGCGGCCATTCTGGCGTTGCTGGTCGAAAAAGATTTTCTTGATGACTTCAAGTCGTCCGGCCAGGTCTCCGGCGTGTATTTTGATGTCCCGTTACTTCGACAGGCGTTGACCGGAAAAGCGATTTTGCCCCATGCCAACACCGTATCCCTGCTGGCAACACCCGAATCGGTCGCGCTTTATGAGCCCGTTGCTGATCAACTGATGGACTATGGCATGAAAGCCAGGTTCTTTATTGTATCCAGCGAAGAGGAGTTGATCCCCGCACTGGTGCGTGCGCTCAGTTATGGTGATTTCCTCCTGGCCACTCCCGACGAAGATATTTATAACCCGCGCACCATAAAGCACATCCTGCTGACCGCCTACCGCCGCAATCGAATTGTCATTGGGCCCAGTCAGGCTTATGTGAGAGCGGGTGCGCTGGCGTCCAGCTATGCCCCCTTCCCGACCATGGCGGATCTTGGGGCCCAGTTTTTGCAGACATTTTTTGAAACAGGAGCTTTCCCGGCTCCGGCATACCCGGAAACCTTTGCGGTCGAAGTCAACAACCAGGTCGCACGGTCACTCAATATTCCGGTTCCTGAAAATGAGTACATTCGTCAGTCCGTGAATGACGCCCTGAATGGCGAGGGAGGACGACAGAGTGAGCAGTAAGACCAGATCGATGCCGGCACCTTTGGTACGCAAGCTTCTGATTCTTGGAGCTCTGCCGGCAACGGTGATGTTTTTTGTCCTGATTGTGTTTTTCACGACGGCGCGAATTGACGATGCTCGCCGGGAGCTGTCCACCAACGGCCAGTTACTGGCAGACAGCCTCTCCCCGGCCCTGGAATACGCGGTGGTGGCGGGAAATAATGAAGCACTGCAAAGCGTCCTCAGTGAATCCCTGCGTCACAGCTCGGCGACCTGGATTCGTGTGACCGACGTTGTGGGTGAGCAGCTCGGCTTTGCCTCCAATGGCACTCTGAATTCGCCTTTCGATTCAGATCAGTACCTGGTTTACGAGGCCGAAATTCTCCAGCAACCCCTGGAGCTGAATTCCGACGATACTCAGGTCTGGTTTGCGCCTGAGTACGGCTTTGGCGCTGGTGCCCTTCGCGTGGGAACGATCGAGGTTGGCGTAGATACAGCGGTATTCGATCACCGTCGCCAGGACATTCTCTGGACATCGATCGCCGTCGGTCTAGTCATCCTTCTGTTTACCTTGCTCATTGCCCATCACTATTTGAGTACCATTCTTTCGCCCATTCGCCAGCTGTCGGACCGGGTTGCCCGCTTGATTCAGGGCGACTACTCCGAGCAGCCTGTAAAGCGGGCTCCAAATTCGCGGGAAGTGGTGCAGATTGAAGAGCACATCAATGAACTGGCCGCCCAGCTTGGTGATTTACGACGCCTGCACGAACAGAACCTGACGGCGGCTGAAGCAGCCCGGGATCGAGCGGATAGCGCCAATCAGGCAAAGTCTGAATTCCTGGCAACCATGAGCCACGAACTGCGTACGCCACTTAATGGGGTACTGGGAATGATTGAGCTTATACAGGATGAATCTCTGACGGCCCGGCAGCAGGACTACCTGTCGACGGCAAGGCAATCCACCGAAGACTTGCTCACAGTCATTGGCGATATTCTGGATTACTCAAAGATTGATGGCGGGAGCGTCAAGCTTGATCACCAGGCGTTTGACCTGCCAAAGCTGATCAGCAATTGCGTCTCAACTTTTCGTTTCGTCGCCGAGCAGCAGGGTCTCACGCTGAATCTGAGTTTCAACGGTGACTGGCCACCTCATGCCATGGTCATGGGTGATGCGCCACGATTGCGACAAGCTCTGGCAGGGCTGGTGGATAATGCCATCAAATTTACCGCTGATGGCTTCATCAATATTCAGGCAAACTGTTTCGTTAATGAACCAAGCAACATGATCTTCAGTTGTTCGGTGACGGATTCAGGAACTGGCATACCCAGTGATCAGCTGACGAATATTTTCAATTCCTTCGAGCAACTGGATTATGGCAATACCCGCAAACACGCCGGTACCGGGCTCGGTCTGTCGATTACCCAACGACTGGTTGAGTTAATGGGAGGGCACATACAGGTCGATACGAATATCGGCGAGGGTTCATCGTTCCGTTTCGAGCTGCCATTTGAACTGGCGTCACCTGTAAAGCCACAACCCGTGCGGCCTACAACAACCCCGAACGGGCAACTTATTCATGCTCTGGTCGTCGAGGATAACCCGGTAAACCAGAAAGTGGCTTGCGCTATGCTGAGGCGTCTAGGGTTCGAAACCGACGCCGCGAACAACGGCAATGAAGCCCTGGAAAAGATTCGGCGGAATCACACTGGCTACGACGTCATTCTGATGGATTGCCATATGCCGGTGATGGACGGTTACGAAACGACCCGGCAAATACGAAGCTGGGAGAAAGACGTGGGGCAACACGGTGTTCCTATCGTCGCCTTGACCGCGGATGTGCTGCCAGAAACGCGGGACAACTGTCTGAAGAGCGGAATGAACGATTACCTGGCCAAGCCGGTAAAGCGTGAACGACTGGAAAAAGTTCTCAGCCAGTGGTTCGAGCTCGAAGCCTGAGAACCACTGGCGACTCGGGTTTCGCTCAACGGCCGTCAGGCGACCGGCTCACGCATGGTGACAAACTCTTCCGCCGAGGTGGGATGAATACCCAGGGTTGCGTCGAACTGCGCTTTCGTTGCGCCCGCTTTGATGGCCACCGCCATACCCTGGATGATCTCCCCGGCATCCGGTCCTACCATGTGCGCTCCCAGCACGCGGTCCGTGTCAGCATCGACAACCAACTTCATCAGGCAGCGCTCATTCCGTCCGCTCAAGGTGTGCCGCATGGGGCGAAATTCGGAGCGGAAAATGCTCAGGGTATGTCCAGCGTCTTTTGCCTCGGCCTCGTTCAGGCCCACCGTGCCGATGTTGGGGTGGCAGAACACGGCCGTTGGAATGGCGGAATAGTCCATTTCCCCCTGACCGTCACCAAACAGGCGGCGGGATAGCACCATCCCCTGGCCCAGCGCAACAGGCGTTAGCTGGGGCGTTCCAATCACATCCCCAAGGGCGGTAATGCCCGGAACCGAAGTTTCAAAATGATCATTGACGGCAATGTTGCCAGCGTCATCAAACTGAACACCCAGCTCGGCAAGACCCAGGCCTTCCGTTAACGCCCTGCGGCCTGTGGCGGCCATGACCAGACCGGTTTCCAGACTGTTACCGTCACTGAGGTTCACCCGGTAGTGGGTGCCCGAAGTCTCAACCGAGTCGATCGTGACACCAAACCGCAGGTTAATGCCCTTCTTGGACATTTCCTGGTGTACGAACCGACGAATATCGTCGTCGAATCCACGCAGGAACAGTTCACCGCGATAAATCAACGTCGTTTCCACCCCCAGCCCGGCAAGGATGCCGGCGAACTCTACCGCAATGTAGCCACCGCCCCAAACGACCGCGTGTTTCGGCAGCTGGGGCAGATAGAACATGTCGTTGGACGTAAGGATGCAGTCTTTTCCCGGAATCTCGGGAATCACCGGCCAGCTCCCGGTTGCGATCGTAATGTATTTCGCTGTATAGGTCTGGTCGCCAACGACAACGGTATTCGCACTTGTCAGTCTGGCCGTCCCCTCAATAATGGACACACCCGCATTCGTGAGCATCCGCCCATAAATGCCGTTCAGCCGTTCGATCTCGGTATTCTTGTTGGCGACGAGCGTTGGCCAGTCAAACTCAACATTCTCCATGGGGATGCGCCAACCATAACCGGCGGCATCCTCCATTTCGTCGTGGACGTGGGAACCGTAGACGAACAGCTTTTTGGGTACACATCCCACATTGACGCACGTGCCACCAAGGTACCGGGACTCGACAACGGCCACTCGCGCGCCACGCTGAGCTGACATGCGCGCAAGCCGAACGCCTCCGGATCCGGCTCCGATAACAATGAGGTCAAACTGCTGATTGTCAGACACGACTTCTCCCGTACTGGTTGCTGTTAGTCAAAGTTATTGCTGGGCCGTCGCATCCTTCACTACCGGATGCACTTCCCGAAACAGGACGTGATCCTCGAAACTCCCCAGCTGTATCTTGCCCAGACTCCGGAAGCCTTCCGATTCATAGAATGGCAGATACCGGCTATTCCCCGTATCGAGAACCAATCCACTGCCACGAGGGTTCTCGGCGCAGAGCTTTTCGACCGCTTTAAGCAGGAGCCGGCCGTAGCCACGGTTCTGGTACTTGGGATTGACTCCCATCAGGGGAAGTTGGTGAGCGAGGGGTTGTGGCAGCATTTCCCGAATTTTTTCATGGTAATCCAGATAACGGCGAGTGGCCTTAAAACCGGCGGTCAGTACCATGCGAATGCGCCAGCTTAACTGATCGGTCAGGTTCATGCGAAGTTCGGGATCGCCGATAAAAGCCACCGCCACCAGAACATCGTCGACCATCACACCAACGGCTTCCTGATCAAGGCTGAAGTAGAGGTCGATCAGTTCGCGAATGGTTGCCCTCACCCGCTGTTCGTATCCGGGGCGTCGATGATTGAAAAGGTACTGAAACGTGGGCTCATCCCGATAGGCGTGAAAGAGAATGGAGCGAGCCTCGTTGGAGGCGGTCACATCCAGCCGAACAACGGCAGGCTCTGTTGTGGGAGTGTCTGCTCTGTTCTTGCGCATTGGATTATCCTTTTCTCGGCTACAGCGATGCCCCTTCAATCGATCAGCATCAGATGGTTAACGTCAGTCGAACCGATACCCGCCCAGGTTCCCGGGACCGGTCCATGGCTGCCTGATCCACTATAACGCCATGGCCACTATTCAGTCGCTCAAGCCAGGCTGCCACTTCCGCAAACGCGGCATCTTCAAGCCAGACCCGAATGGCGTTCTGGCCACTGGGTTCAAAGCGCTGCAACGACAGTCCGGCCTCCCGGGCGGACCTTGTAACGAGCGCCATCAAGGCGCGACCATCGGCAACGGCGACCGCTGCTTCCCCGGTGTCGCCGTCAGCTCCTCCAAGACGCATAATGGTGGCTTCGTTGGCCTCCATCCAGGCGAGAAGGTCGGCGGAATTCTCGTGATCGGCGACCGCCCGATCGTGGAAGTCTGACACCGGACGCCAGACCATGAAATACAACAACCCCAGCAGAATGGCGATCGCCATAACCGTCAGTGCCTGCTGGTCCCGGCGAGGCAGCTGATCATACTGGGCAATGAGCTTGCCTACGGCCGGCTGTTCTTTCAGTTTTTTAAACATGGGTTAACCTCCCGAAACCGTGAGCCGACCGCGAGCGCCATCGGATTCGTTCACAACAGATCCAATCTGCGCTTCCAGGCCCTGGTTGGACAGGCCATTTCGCAGTGCGCTCAGCCGGTCATAGCTGTCCGCCCTGACGTCGACGATCAGTTCGCCTCGGGAGCGACTGAAGTTCACCGAATTGAATTGAACGGAATTGGTGCCCGGCAATTCGGAGTATTCCTGGCCGGTGTATTTCATCAGCGTGATGAAATCGAGCTCTGGCCCCTCGGCACCGGCGGTTCTTAACTGGCCAGCTATAACTCGGCGAACGTTACCTGAATGGGTTCGCCGATCCCCGGGGAAAGCCTCGCGGTAGATGCCCATCGCCTGCTCTTTGAGTTTGTCCGCTTCCTGCTCATGATAGATACCCATGCCTACTTCCATGGCGACCTGTATACCAAACCAAACGGCAGCAACCGCAATCAAAGGCTTCCAGGGCTTGAAGGCACTGGATTTTCCGGACGACGGGCTGAAGCTGCCCTGGCACAGATTGATAGGGTGCGAGAGGTGATGGTGGAGACTGTGCGCCAGCAGTTCGAGCGGCGTTACTTCGAGGGTTTCCTGACGGACCGCAATGCGGCCTTCTGCTTTGAGTTCGCCTATCACCGCTTGCTGGAAACTGAAGTCATCTTCACTTCCATAGAGCGCCACCGGCACTTCCGCGACCACGTCTTCCGTGGGCGGAAGAGCCAGTGTCTTGGCGAAAATGGCCAGGTTGGACGACTGTATGCTGAACCACTCTTCCCGCTCATTCATCAGAAGCGCGGTTTCGCCATCCAGACAAATAGACCAGCCACCCTCCGTCACAGGGAGCAAAGAGGCATCGGGATAAATCGCGTCCAGCCTTGAATGATCCCACCCGGTGAACAGCGCCACCCACTGATCCATACGTTCTTCATCAATCGCCGCGACGCGATACCCTGCCTCGCTCCGCCTGCCGAGCGCCAGGTGCACCGAGTCGATGTCCTGCGCAATCTGCTCTTCGACTGCAAACGGGAGAGCCTGATGGATGAAGCGGCTCTGCTTGGCGGGAATGTCCGCCACGCAGAACAAGGCTTCCTCACCGGGTAGCAGGCCCACCAGCAGAACATTGTCGAGGGCATTCTGGGCAAGTGTGTGCTCAATGGTTTCGCGGGTATCAGCGGTTCCCCGAGCCTGAGTATCGCCACTGGCATCCAGCAATGCCCAACTGAACAGCTGGGCCTCAGGGTTCTGTCTCAGGTCCGCCAGGGGAGCGACGGGCCGCACATAAAGGCGATAAGACATGATTATCCTTCTGAAAAATTCACGGGATCTTTGAAATCGTCATCCTTGATCTTCCTGCCGAAGTCACGGGAAACCGTCTGCATCTCCCCTTCGCCATTTCTATAAATGGTACTGTGCAAATAAACAATACGGTTATCGTATGTAATACGCGCGGCAACCTCAAAAAAATGAGTGCGGACTGAGAGACCTTGTCGGTTGAGACCGAGGCCCGCAAACGGATTCAGGGCAAGGAATTCCTGAAGGTCGTCAAAACCTTGGTTTTCTTCCAGCGCCTCTTCTATATCTGCTATATGACCTGGGGTCAGGTCTTCATGGAGTGACTGCAACACTTCCGGAGACGCAAAATTAACGTTGATTCCCAATCCGGTTACCGGCAGCGCGGTAACATGTTCCCGGAGAGCAGCAACATCCTCCGGCTCCACACCCTCGATCAGCAGGAGTTCTGATACGTTGGCAAAGGGTTGATTTCCGGTCCGATATCCGGGCTCCTGTGATAGATACTGTCCATCCTCTGCCCCATACCCGCCTTCAAGAATTACGGGCTGGTCGTTGCTGTCTATCCAGTCGATTAACTTCGCCACTTCAATCGAATCTATATCCAGTGCAATGAGCAGACGCTCCAATCGCTGTTGCGTGAGAACGTCAACTTCCCCATTCTCGTTTACCAGATCATTCAGGTTGATGCGCCCACCCAAATCGTCAATCTGCGCCTGGGCAACCCCCAGCCCGTCATCGAGGGGAAGGATGGCCGAGTTCCCCGCCCAATCCTCAAACGGGGTGTCGACCAGACTGCTGTCTTCCTGATCGTTCTCATGGTCGGTAAATAACTGAACCCGGGCATAGGCCTCAGCACCGAGGGCGATACTGGTTCCTTGCTGTTGTGACAAAAAGTGCCCGGCTTTGAAAACCCGAATCGTCTGCTGTTTTGTCATTCCGGTCGCAAGCATCACGACAAGCGCCATGGCAAGCAGCACCATGATCAACGCAATACCTTTCTGGCGAAACAACGGTACGCTCATTACCCGGCTCCACCTGGCTGCTCCGTGCCCTCAGGAGCACCTTCCTCTGGCTCCGGCGTTTCTTCATCCGCCTGCTCCGCCGCCTGATTGGTCTGGTTCAGCATGGCCTGAGCAGCTTCCGGCTCAAAGTCGGGCAGCACAAAGGTGCGAACGAGTTTGCCAAATCTTTCGTGTTCAAGAGTAATCTCTACGCCTGCCGGCAGCGGAACATCGGGCCGTGCCATTGGATTAAGGTTCGCGAGTACCTGGTCAGGTGGCCAGGCAGATTGCCAGGCGTTTTCGTCTCCGAGGAAGCGGATGTCAAACGCGAGCACGTCTTCCAAGAGTAGTATTTCTGTGCTGTTATCTTCGTAGCCTTGATCTACAAGCGGCCAGAAGCGGCGCCGGAGTTCGTCGCCGGTGAACTCCCAGGCGACCCGTTGCAGCGTACTTCGGGTTGTTCCTGTGTCAATGGGAGGGATGCGCCAACCCTGGCGCGTCAAAATCAGAGCGAAGTCGTCTTCACGGCTCGTGAGCGAGAACTGGAAATCACCGTAGATGTCTCTCGCCGGCCGGTTCACTGCCTGCGTCAGGTCCCTTTCGAGCATCAGCATGGCCCGCTGGAGGTCGTCAAAACTTTCAGCGAGCACGTCGACTCGTTCTCTGGATGTCATGATGCCACTTAAAATCTGCCAGACGCCAAGCCCGATCACGGAAGTGATGGTCACGGCAATCAGAACTTCCATCAGGGTAAAGCCAAGCTGATGCGAGCCGGTACGGAAGGAGGAACTCATCAGTATCCTCCCAGGAATGCAGACAAAGTGTGTACCTGCCTCGGCTTTTCGCCGGCCCCGCGGTAGAGTTCGACATCAACCTCGACGCGGAGAAAGTAGGGATTTCCTGTGCCGATCACTTTCGTCGTGACTCGCCAGCGATGGGGACCATAATCCAGATCTTGTGAATTCTCAGAAACGCCGGGAAGCTCTTCCTGGAGGCGCAACTGATTGATACGGTTGTCAGCAAGCCATGCGGCCAGGGTTTTATCCCTCACCCGTTCATAACTACTGATGTATTGGCTGCCTACGTCGGCGGCTGCGGTCGCAATCAGGGCAAATACCAGCAGGGCCACGAGAACTTCGATAAGCGTGAAACCGGCCTCTCGCTTCACAGTTCGTCCTCATCGCCCGGTTTGCGCCATTCAACATCGGAGAATCCGTCTGAGGCAAGTACGTGCACGTAATCCGAATCCCTGCCGATGTTAAATTCCAGCTCGAACGGGGTCGACTCGCCGCTTGAGAAAAACATCAAATCTGGCTGGATCGTGTCATTATCGGAAGATAGGGATGAGGCCTCGTTTTCGCTGAACCGGGTTACGACCATCCAGTCGGGGAAGGTGCGAGCCCGGAATAGGCGTTCATCTGAAGGCGTCCATTCATCTTTTTCGTCGTCATACAGGAAAAACTGGTATCCCTCTGACTCGATTTGAAGACCAAGTTCCGCGTTATTCAGGATCGCCTGTTCGGACGCCGTCTGCATCAACAGGTACAGTTCCCGAACTTCCCCCTCAAGTTCCCTCTGCTGAGAGCCACCGCCAAGTGTCATTACGGCCAGAGAGGCCAGAAGCCCGACAACAACCAGGACAACCAGTATCTCTATTAACGTGAAGCCGTAATGACGTTTCCCCGGCGGCACAATCGATTATTCCTTGGTTTCCCACACGGTGATGTCGGCGGCATCGCCCTCACCGCCTTCCTGGCCGTCTGCACCGTAGGAGTAAAGGTCGTATGGGCCTTCAGTGCCCGGGCTCACGTACTGGTACTCGGCACCCCAGGGGTCTTCCGGCACGCTCTTCAGGTAACCGTCAGGATTCCAGTTTTTGGGTTCGGGGCTGCCACTAGGTTTGGTGACCAGTGCTTCGAGGCCCTGCTGGGTGGAGGGGTATTGGCTGTTATCCAGCCGGTAAAGATCCAGTGCATTAGCAATATTGCTGAGTTGCGTTTCAGCAACCGTTACTTTGGCCTGGTCACTACGGCCCATGATGTTCGGGGCGACGATGGCCACCAGAAGACCAAGAATGACCATGACCACCATGATTTCAATAAGCGTAAAGCCCTGCTGTCGGGCTGATCGTGCAGTTCCTTTTCCGGTCATCA
Organism: Marinobacter sp. F4216; assembly: GCF_019931195.1. Taxonomy (GTDB): domain Bacteria; phylum Pseudomonadota; class Gammaproteobacteria; order Pseudomonadales; family Oleiphilaceae; genus Marinobacter; species Marinobacter suaedae. The sequence continues at coordinate 1,035,728 of NZ_JAIOUO010000002.1, forward strand.
CTGTTTTACTCGTCATTGGTTTACGGTCCTTTCTCTTTCTGTCTGTTGAGTCAGCCTCCGCAAGGCCTAACCCACCAGATTACTCATATTAAGTATTGGCAGCATGATGGCCAGTACGATGATCAAAACCACCACGCCCATAACCAAAAGCATCAGCGGCTCGAAGAGGCCGACAATGGCCGCTATTTTGGACTGAAGTGTGTTCTCCTGCATCCTGGCGGTCCGCTCCAGCATATCATCGAGTTCCCCGCTGGCCTCTCCGCTGGCAATCATGTGTAGCATCATGGGCGGGAAATACCCGGTCTGATCCAGTGATCGATGCAGTGAGCCGCCCTCGCTAACCGATTTTGCCGCTGAGCGGAGTTCCCCCCGGAGGAAATCGTTGGAAAGCACCTCGCCGGCAATGCGCATGGCCTCAACCAGGGGGACCCCGCTCGTTGTCAGAATGCTGAGGGTACTGGCGTACCGGGCCGTATTCACGCCCCTCACCATGCCCGAGAACAAAGGCATATGGAGCAGGCTCTTATGAAAACGTTCCCGGAAAGCGGGTTTTCGAAGCGCCACCCGAAAGGCGATGAAGGCAATGATCAGCAAAATCAGAAGGTAAATGCCGTAGTCAGCCAGAAACTCAGACACCGAAAGCATGGCCATCGTCAGCGCCGGCAACTCCTGTCCCTGCTTGAGAAATACGTCAATGATGTCCGGCACAACGTATGTCAGAAGGAACACGACGATGGCGATCGCCACGATGCTCAGAATGATGGGGTAAATAGCCGCCAGCTGAATTTTCTGCCGGGCTTCCTGGCGCCCTTCTGTGTAATCCGCCAGCCGGTTCAACACCAGGTCCAGGTGCCCGGCGTGCTCACCTGCCGCAACCGTAGAGCGGTAAAGGCGCGGAAAGGCGCGGGGAAACTCCCCCAGGCTGTCCGCCAGGCTATAGCCCTCCATAACCTTTGCCCGTATGGCAATGAGCATACTGCGAATGCGCGGTTTGGTGGATTGCTGAGCCGCAGCCGACAGTGCCTGTTCAATGGGGATGCCAGACTGAATCAGCGTTGCCAGTTGACGGGTAACGAGGGCAAGATCAGCCGCTGCCAAACCACCCCGGCTACTGAGAGGGTTCGAGCGGGCCTGCTTTTGGGCTGCAGGCTCTACCGATAGCGGGGTGAGTCCTTTTTCACGAAGTTGCTGGCGAACAGCCCTTGCTGCATCACCTTCCAGCACACCCTGCCTTTGTTTTCCTCGGGAATCCAGGGCCTTGTATTCGTATGCGGGCATGGCTTATTGGCTCCGGTGGGTAACGCGCAAAACCTCTTCCACGGTGGTCACACCATCCAGAATCTTTCTCACGCCATCGGCGTGAATGCTGGGCCCGCGCCGGCGGGCTTCGTGTTCAAGCTCAAGCTCCCCAGCCCGCCTATGGATGAGTGCCCGAATCTCTTCGGTCACTTCTACCAGTTCGTAGATACCAATACGCCCCCGGTACCCGAGATCATTGCAATGCTCGCAGCCCTTGGATTTGTAAATGGTCGGGGGAAGCTCCGGATCCAATTGCAAAAACTCGCAATGCTCACGGGTCGGCGTGTAGGGTTCCCGACATTCCTTGCAAAGTACCCGAACCAGGCGCTGGGCGACGATGCCTACCAGAGAGGAGGAAATCAGGAAGGGTTCAATGCCCATGTCCATCAACCGCGTGATCGCGCCAACGGCGGAGTTTGTGTGCAGGGTCGACAGTACCAGGTGTCCCGTCAGACTGGCCTGCACAGCAATTTCACCGGTCTCCAGGTCACGGATCTCACCGATCATCACCACATCCGGATCTTGCCGCAGAATGGCCCGAAGTCCTCTGGCGAAGGTCATGTCCACCTTGGCGTTAACCTGGGTCTGACCAATGCCCGGCAGGTCGTACTCGATGGGATCCTCGACCGTCAGGATGTTGCGGGTGCGGTCATTAATTTCCTGAAGCGACGCATACAGTGTGGTGGATTTACCGGAACCCGTGGGACCGGTGACCAGCAAGATGCCGTAAGGTCGCTTGATCAGTTTACGCAGGACTTTCAGATCGTCGCCGGTCATACCCAGCGACTCGAGGCGAATCGCGCCCGCCTGCTTATCCAGCAGACGTAGCACTACCCGCTCGCCATTTGATGAGGGCATGGTGGATACCCGGATATCCACCTCCCGGCCAGCGACACGCAAGGCGATACGCCCGTCCTGGGGAACCCGCTTTTCGGCAATATCGAGTTTCGCCATAACCTTGATGCGCGAGACCAGCAATGGAGCGAGTGCGCGCTTTGGCTGAACCACCTCGCGAAGCACGCCATCAACCCGGAAACGAACGACCAGGCGCTTTTCGTAGGTCTCGATGTGAACGTCCGACGCGCTGGATTTCACCGCCTCGGTCAGGATGGCATTGATCAGGCGGATAATAGGGGCATCGTCTTCCTGCTCAAGCAGATCCTCGGTTTCAGGCACCGACTCGGCGAGGGACGCCAGATCCATATCATCACCGATACCCTCCACCATTTGCATGGCTTCCGCGGAATCGTTCTGGTACGCCGCATTGAGGGCGTGATCAAAGTGATCTGGATCGATCGTCGAGAATTTTGCCCGACCACCGCTTACCCGATTGGCCTCGGCCAGCGCAGAATGAGATGCACCGGGACGCACGAGTATGACTGCCTCACCTTCCTCTGAGCGGGTAAGAATGACACCGTTGCGTTTGGCAAAGGTGAAAGGAAGACGGCCGAGAGGAGCCTCCTGCTGCTGGGTGTCGGTTTCTGTAGTCAAGGTCTTTCCCGGTATAAAATTCTTATGGGATTCAAAGAATTCAGAAAGGCTACCACAGGAATGGGAACCGCTGAACAACTCTATACACTATACTGCGATTTATGGTTTGCAGTTTGATAACCTGTGAGCCTTTTACAGGCTCACCGCATTAACATCAGGATAATCAATGCCCGTACAAAACGAACGACTCCCGCTCCTGTTAGCCATTTTAGCGGGTGGCGCCATGCTTGGTGTGACCGCCTGGCAAGGATATAGTTTCTGGCAATCAACCCAGCAGGAGATAGTCGATCCATCCGGGCAAGACAGCATGAACTCGTCTCAGGAGCGTCGTGAACCACCGGAAGTCAACCTGGCCTCACTGGAGCTATTCGGGACGGCCTCCAAAGAGGGTGAAATCAAAGCGGTCGACACCGAAAACCTGCCCAAAACAAACCTTCGCCTGTTTCTTCGTGGTGTCCTGGCCGCCGATGGCGAGTTCCCGGGAAGCGCTCTGATTGAAGACTCAAAAGGCAATACGGACGCCTATCTGGTTGGCGATGAGCTGCCCGGGAACGCCAGCCTGCGTTCCGTCCACCCGAACCGGGTAATCATCGAACGTTCTGGAAAACTCGAGAACCTCTTTTTCCCTGAAGACGATAACCGTTCCGGCCTGTCTGTCGCGTCCAACAACAGTGCGCCGCCCTCTCGCTCATCCACCCAAAACTCGCAACCATCTCCCACACAATCCACGTCACAGCCGAGCAATAACCAAAACGACCAGCAACGGCGTGAAGAAATCCGGCGCCGTCTGGAGCAGTTACGGGAACGGCTGCGGAACAACAGTAACTGAGGCCAGAGATGAGCACGGCCGCGTTGCAAGCGCCCCGCCGTGCCAGACTATTGCCCGTGCTTATGCTGTTCGCAGCACTGGCCAGTGCCATCGAAATCACTACCCGTTTAGTAAATTACGTACAGGAAGAATTTGGTGACGAGGCAGCAGAGCGCCTGGAGAACTGGCAGCGATTGAACACCCTCGCCCAGAATGCACCGGTTAAGCGACAGCTAAAGCTGGTGAATACTTTTTTTAACCGGGTGAAATTTGTCAGTGACATTCACCACTGGGGCGAGGAAGACTACTGGGCCACGCCTATCGAGTTGCTGGCCACAAACGGCGGGGATTGTGAGGACTTTTCAATCGCAAAATACCTGACCCTCAAAGCCCTGGGGGTACCGGATGACCAGCTCAGAATCGTCTACGTTAAGGCACTTGAGCTGAACCAGGCCCACATGGTGCTAGCCTGGTACGAACAGCCAGACAGCGATCCGCTGATTCTCGACAATCTGATAAACGACATCAAACCTGCGTCACAACGGTCTGATCTGGAACCCGTTTACAGCTTTAACGGCGATGGTCTCTGGCTCACCAAGTCAGGCGGTGACGAACGAATTGGTGAGCCGGAAAAACTCAAGCGGTGGCAGGCGCTGAATGAGCGGCTGACGGAATCGCTGAATCTCTGACGACTCGGAGTTGGAGCAGGTTTGCCGCCTCCCCATTGACCACACATCTGCCCCGCCACCTCATTCAACTCCCAGCCAGCTCTGCCCCTAGAGGCTCACACCCGCCAGCCTGGCACGAGCCGTGTGCAGTTTTTTATAGCTCTCAACCAGCCGGAGGTGTTTTTCCAGCCCTTCCAGGCGCAGGTTGGTTGGTGTCAGCCCGTAAAAGCGGACATCGCCTGTCACAGAGCCAATAGCGGCGTCAAGCTTCTCATCACCAAACATTCGACGCAGATTGGCTTCGTAATCCTCCAGCTTCAAGTCCTCATCGAGGACGATTTCGAGAATCGCATTCATGGCCTGGTAGAACAGGCCTCGCTCGACGGTGTTGTCGTTGAATTGCAAGAACGCTTCTACCCGTTCCAGTGCTTCCTCATGCTGTTTCAGCGCCAGATTTATCAACAGTTTCAGCTCAAGAACCGTCAGCTGCCCCCACACGGTGTTCTCGTCGAACTCAATGCCAATCAGGGTGATGATATCGGTGTAGTCGTCAATCTGGCTTTCCTCCAGACGATCGAGCAGCCCTTGCAGCTGATCGTCCGCCAGAGAATGCAGATTGAGAATGTCAGCCCGGTAATCCAGTGCCTTGTTGGTGTTGTCCCAAACCAGGTCTTCAACCGGGTAAACTTCGGAATACCCCGGAACCAGTATCCGGCAGGCGGGCGCCCCCAGCTCTTCGTAAACTGCAACGTACGCTTCCTTACCCTGCTCACTCAGGATAGAGAACAAGGTTTCCGCTTCTTCTTCATTGGTCCCGGAGAAATCCCACTCGCTGAATTCATAGTCGGATTTCGCACTGAAAAACCGCCACGACACCACGCCGGTGGAATCAATAAAGTGCTCCACGAAGTTATTGGGTTCCGAAATCGCCAGGCTGTTGAACGTGGGCGGCGGAACATCGTTGAGGCCCTCGAAGCTTCGCCCCTGAAGCAATTCAGTCAGGCTTCTCTCGAGGGCAACCGCCATGCTGGGGTGCGCCCCGAACGAGGCAAACACACCGCCCGTACGCGGATTCATAAGCGTTACGCAGGCAACCGGGAACTGGCCACCCAGCGACGCATCCTTCACCAATACGGGGAATCCTTGGGCCTCCAGTGCGCGAATACCTTCCACCAGATCGGGGTATTTATCCAGCACCTCCTGTGGCACGTCCGGCAGTGCGATTTCCTCTTCAATAATCTGACGCTTCACGGCGCGTTCAAAAATCTCGGACAGACACTGAACCTGCGCTTCGTACACCGTGTTGCCCGCGCTCATGCCGTTGCTGAGAAACAGGTTCTCAATCAAGTTGGAGGGGAAATACACCGTCTCACCGTCAGAACGTCGCGTGAACGGAAGTGCACAGATCCCGCGCTCGGTATTGCCTGAATTGGTGTCGATCAGGTTTGACCCGCCCAACTCACCATCCGGGTTGTAAATCGGCAGACAGTAGTCGTCCAATATCCCGTCCGGCAGTTCGTCATCGGGGCCCGGCTGGAACCAGCGTTCGTCGGGGTAATGAACAAACGGAGCATTGGCAATCTCTTCCCCGAAATACTGGTCGTTGTAGAAGAAGTTGCAGTTCAGGCGCTCGATGAATTCCCCGAGCGCGGAGCACAAGGCGCTTTCCTTGGTGGCGCCCTTGCCGTTGGTAAAACACATTGGTGAAGCCGCGTCCCGGATGTGCAGGGACCAGACGTGGGGAACAATATTCCGCCAGGACGCAATCTCGATTTTCATCCCCAGGTCTTCGAGAATCTTCGTCATGTTGGCAATGGTCTGCTCCAGCGGCAGGTCCTTACCCTCGATAAACGTGCGGTGTTCACCGTCTGGCTCAACCATCAGCAGTGCCTGGGCGTCTTCATCCAGGCTCTCAACCACCTCAATCTGGAAATCAGGCCCGGTCTGAACAACCTTTTTGACGGTGCAGCGATCTATTGAGCGAAGAATTCCCTGCCGATCTTTCTCGGAAATATCCTCTGGCAACTCCACCTGGATCCGGAAAATCTGGTTATAGCGATTGTCCGGATCAACGATGTTGTTCTGGGACAGGCGGATATTTTCCGTCGGGATGTCCCGAGCGAGGCAATACACCCGCACGAAGTAGGCGGCACACAGAGCCGACGATGCCAGGAAATAATCAAAGGGGCTGGGAGCTGAGCCGTCGCCCTTGTAGCGAATGGGCTGATCCGTAATGACGGTGAAGTCGTCAAACTTGGCTTCAAGCCTGAGATTGTCGAGAAAGTTAACTTTGATTTCCATGGCGAGGGCACCCGGTTTGGAGAATTTGGCGGGGTTCGAAAAACAGGGCGGCCATTATCCATTTTTTACGCAGGTTCGTCTTCCGTGAAGGCCACTACGAAACCCCGCCGTACAGGAGCGTCGCCCCGCCCTGACTAATCGGTTTTCTGGAAGCCAAGGAGCTCACGACCCTCGCCATCGTTCAAAGACAGCTGCGTGCCTTTAATGGTGTAGCTGCGAACCTGGTCCAGATTTGCGCCGAACTGCGCCGGAATGCGCATATCGATACAGGCTTTCCTGGTGCTCGCAAGAGGTCCGAATACCAGTTCTGAAGCGTCAACCCGCTGAATGGCTCCTCGATAATTGTTGCAGCCATCGAACCCCATAACGGCCATGTCGTGCAGGTTCAATTCCATGCGGGGACGCATCCGTTCGTTTTCCAGCACCAGCGTTTCGCCGCCGACGCGCTCCAGGACCCAAAGGTCATTGAGCCTCAGCTTGGTGTCTGGTTCTTTGTCGAGGACGCTCACCAGTGTGTAGCGGATGGACGAGGTATCTGCCGGGCGCTGCTCAGGCGGTATTTCGTCCTCACGAACAATGAGGCGGTAAATGTAGCCGGGCTCGTACTCAAAGCCGGCAATATTGTCGTAAAACAACGACCAGCCACCGGGCTCCAGGTCTTCTCCTTTCTGAATCTGAAGGCACTGCATGGGGCCAACACCCACGCACTCCTTCTTCAAACTATTCACCCAGTACACCACTTCGTTTTCATTGAGGTCGGCAGTCATGGCTTCATCGACTCCTGTTTCAGCATCCTCTCCCATTGTCGAGCATCCGGCGAACAACACCGCTAGCAAAACAAAAGCAGCACGTTTATGCATTGTCTTCTTCCTGTTACATTGCTGACGCGATTTAGAAAATCCTAGTTGGAGCGCCCCCTCATCGCGAATTATTTGCGAAGGGATCTTTTTATAAAGTCGCTCGTAGATAGAACAAACCCCGTAAATAGTCTGGAGAAAACAAAAATGATTGGATACGTCACCATTGGCGTCAGTGATATGGCTCGTGCGAAGGCCTTTTATACGGAGCTGCTGAGCGACATTGGCGCCAAGGTTCTGCTCGACATGGATCGCATCGCGTTCCTTGGAAAAAACATGGGCTCCCCGATGCTGGCCGTGTGCATCCCCTACAATCAGGAACCAAACCACCCGGGCAACGGCAACATGTTTTCGATTCAGCTCCCCGGGAAAGATGCCGTTGACGCGCACTACCGGAAAGCCATTGAGCTGGGCGCAACCTGCGATGGGGAACCCGGTCAGCGGATTCCAGGACAGTTCTACGGCGCCTATGTCCGGGACCCTGATGGCAACAAACTGGCTTTCTTCCATTTTGGTTAAGATGCCCTCCATACAGGCAAAGCCTTGCGCCAGGCGAACCGGATCCCCTTGCGCAAAACACCTTTCCGGATTTTGCGGGCTCTGCGCCCTGCTCTTTGCGTCCGCAAGTTCTGGTGCAGACATTTCTGTTACGGTGAGCGGCCTGCCGGACGAAGGCACGGTTGTACTGCAGGTATACGATGATGCGGACGCCTTTGGCGATTTTCGAAACCCGGCCAGGGAAGTTCGCTACCCAATTCAGGATGCGAGGACCTTTCTGATCCCAGATACACCAGCTGGAGAAGTCGCGGTTCTGGTTTACCTGGATGAGAACAAAAACGGGGCACTCGACAGGAATTTTATTGGCATTCCCCGCGAGCCAGTCGGGCTTTCAAACAACTACCAGCCGAAAGGCCCTCCAACGTTCCGTCAGGCCAGTTTTGCGCTGCAAGAAGCCGGCACCGCCAATCTGGATATTGAGCTATATCGGGTACTGGGGGAATTCGGGCAATGGGGTTTGGGTCTCGGCGTGATTGGTCGCAGCAGTCCCTACGTGGGTTCAGATGCCAACGTGATTCAGCCTATCCCTGCCATCACGTACTTTGGCGAACGTCTGCAATGGATTGGGCCCGAACTGAGATTCGGCATCCTGGGTAGCGACGACCTGCGACTGGCCCTGACAGCCTCTTATCGGGTTGGCGCGTATGAAGAGAAAGACAGCCCGGTTCTGGCGGGGCTGGGTGATCGTGACAGCACCCTGATGGCTGGCTTCGGGCTTATTTATGAATGGGCCTATGGGCTGGAGTTTAATCTGGGCTACGAACACGATGTGCTGGATCGAATTGGTGGTGGCGCCGCGTCCGCCAGTGTGTCCCGCGGCTTCCAGATTGGCAACCTGCGCCTGACACCGGAATTGGGCATTAATTGGATTAGCGCAGACCTGGCTAATCACGATTTCGGTGTCGCAACCGGTGCGTCAAGAGCAGGCCTCAATGGCTACGATGTCGGAAACACGTTTACAACGGAAGTTGGCGTCAGGGCTTTTTATGAGATCACCGAAAGCTGGCGCGTTGTCCTGAATCTGGGGGTGGAAGAACTGGGTGACGACATCACTGACAGCCCAATCGTGGCAGATGACCGGGTTTTAAAGGGGTTTGGCGCAGTCACTTACGCCTTCTGAGGGGCAGTAATCGATTCAAAACCACTCCGGCCCGAGGGGCGGGCCGGAGTCTTGGTGCGAACATTCAATCCCTCAAGGGATTACGCCTTTTTCTTCTCCACCTCATCAGCAATCATATGGGCGGTGATGGCAGAAAGGGTCCAGCCGAGGTGTCCGTGACCGGTGTTGTAAAACACGGTCGGCAGCTTGCCACCGCCTACCCGGGGCATCATGTTAGGCAGCATCGGGCGAAGACCTGCCCATGGAACCACCTTGCGAGTACAAACTCCGGGGAAGCATTCCTCGACCCAGCGGGTCAGCGGGCGGATTCGGTCGTCACGAATGTCGCGGTTATATCCGCTGAACTCAGCCGTTCCCGCTACCCGGAATCGACCATCGCCAAGACGGCTGGTCACGATCTTGGTTTCGTCATCAAGCAAACTAACCGTCGGAGCCGCCTTTTTTGAAGCCTCATCATCAAGCTCGACAGTGATCGAATAACCCTTAACCGGATAGATGTTGACGCGGTCGCCAAGCTTGGCGGCAAGTGCACGACTGCCGACACCACCGCAGATAACCACGCCATCGAAAGTATCGCGGGTCTGCTCGGTGCCATCGTGCGCGGTAATCCAGACGTTCTTTTCATCCGCGCTGACTTCAATCACATCGTGGCCGTAGTTAGTTTTCACGCCCAAGCGCTTGATGGCATCTGCAAGACCATTGGTGAACTTGTGAATGTCACCCGTAGAGTCACTCTCGGTGTAGAAGCCGCCGTAATAGGTGCCCGCCAGCGTTGGCTCAATAGAGCGCATTTCTTCCGGAGTTACCGGGCGACGCTCAAGTCCGCCCGCCGCAAGAAGTCGGGAAACATTGGCAGCGTGATCGAACCCTTCCTTATTGCGATAAATATGAAGAATGCCCTGCTTCTTGAGATCGAAATCGATGCCCTCTTCCTCTGCCCAGGCAAACAAATGATCGCGTGCCGCAATCGCAAGGCGAGCTGTTTCAGTGGTGTTCTTTTCGTACTGGGGAATGGCAGCGATGAATTCTGCAAACCAGCTCATTTTGTGCCAGGACGGCTTGGGGTTTACCAGCAACGGGGCGTCACGGCGGGACATCCACTTGATGCCTTTCATGACCGTACCCCAGTTGTTCCATACCTCGGCATTCGAGGCAGACAGCTGGCCACCGTTTGCGAAAGACGTTTCCATCGCGGCGTAGCGGTGTTTTTCGTAAACGGTAACGTCGAGCCCGCGCTTGGCGAGAGAATAAGCCGTAGTGATACCCGTGATACCACCACCAATAACAGCAATACGTTTCATTAAAGTCTCCATGACGCGCCCAGGGTTCCCTCTCTGCCGTCCTCAAGTTAGGCAGAAAGCACCCCTTCCGTCACGGGACCTGAGAGATTCACGCGCCACCAATAACAGCGTGGCCCGCTTGCTCCTTCGGTGTGCCGGATGACGCAGTCGCCGGCAACTCTTCGGAAAGTTCTTCACGCGAGCGGTCCTTTTGCCTGAGAGTTTCCGGGGCAGTTGCTCCTTCGGCGCCGATCCCCTGTTTACATGGACCGATCTCTCCCGCAAGCGTGCGCAGCGCCAGAGGCGCCACCAAAGGTTCGAACTTTAGCAAATAAAGGAAAAGTGAGGAACTACTGCCTGAAATATCAAATGAATTTAGGATAGGACCGAAGAGCTAGCGGATTTGGTGGATCACCACCTGCTTGCGACGAGGTAAGCACTAATCCACGTCATTGCCATATTAGAAGAATGAGACCGCTGGATCCTTACTAAACCTCATGCCGGATGTTACGACACTCGATGAAGTCTTGCTTGATGAGACTCACTACAAAGGGGAGTAATGGAGGCGCGGGTCGGAATCGAACCGGCGTACACGGAGTTGCAGTCCGCTGCATAACCACTCTGCCACCGCGCCGGGGAAAAGCCTGAAGGATTTAGGCTTAGCTGCTCTCAGGTGGGCTGTGAGAGACTTGGTTGTCGCCGTTCATTTTCTACCAGCCTGGCCGGAGAAAAATTGGAGCGGGAAACGAGATTCGAACTCGCGACCCCAACCTTGGCAAGGTTGTGCTCTACCAACTGAGCTATTCCCGCTCGACAACGTGGGCGTATTCTACGGATTCGGCCGAACGCGTCAACCACTTTTTTGAAGTTTTTATTCCGTCTTCGACTTTGCCTAATTTTCGTCCTGCCGGGCCGATATGAGTGCAGGAGGAATAACCACCACTCCCCCTAAAGCCATGTTAGACTTTGTTTTTCTCAACGGGGTGCCCGAACTTTAAACGTAGGGCTGAGACCATACCCGCGGAACCTGATCCGGGTCATGCCGGCGAAGGGATTGAGTACCGCTTTAAGGCTGAAACACGCTGTATGGTCATACCCCACCAAGTATCTGGAGGGTTTGAGGTATGGTCATTCGCGCACTGAGCCTTGTTCTGGCTACGTCATTTTTATATTCGCCCACCGCTCAGACAGCTACTCTGAATATCTATACCTACCCATCCTTCGATGCAGAATGGGGGCCCGGCCCAGCCATTGAGAAAGCGTTTGAAGAAACCTGTCAGTGTGATTTGAATTTCATTGCACTGGGCAGCAGTGGCGACATCCATCAGCGCCTTCGCCTCGAGGGCGACACCACCGAGGCGGACCTGGTGCTCGGCCTGGACACCGGGACCATGGAGGCTGCCCGAAAAACCGGTCTGCTCGCCCCTCACAACACCGACCTTGCTCCCTTAAGTCTGCCAATTGAATGGCAGGATGAGCTGTTCGTGCCCTATGACTGGGGTTATTTCGCCTTTGTTTACGACACAGAACAGCTGTCCGAGCCACCTCAAAGCATGGAGGAACTGGTAAACGCGCCGGAAGACCTGAAAATCATTATCCAGGACCCGCGAACCAGCACACCGGGTTTGGGTTTGCTGCTCTGGATGCGCCACATCTACGGCGAACAGGCGCCGCAGAAGTGGCAGTTACTCAGTAATAAGATTCTCACCACCACCAAGAGCTGGAGCGATGGCTATTTTTCGCTGTTCATGAACGGTGAGGCCCCCCTGATTCTCTCCTACAGCACGTCACCGGCCTACCATATGGCAATCGACAAGACCGATCGCTATCAGGCCGCAAAATTTCAAGAGGGCCACTACCTGCAAGTGGAGGTTGCAGCCCTGGTCGCAGCATCGGATCAGAAGGAATTGGCGAGAGAATTCCTGGCCTTTATGCTGACCCCGGAATTTCAGTCTCATATCCCGCTCAAAAATGTCATGTATCCGGCAATCGAACTGGGCGACGCCATGCCAGAGGTCTTCGATAAACTAATCAATCCCGGCACCACACGGTATTTCCAGCCCGCCACCGTCTCCGCAAACCGGCGGGCCTGGGTGGACGAATGGCTGGATGCCATGACGCGCTGACGCTGGCGGATGCGAGCTTTGGAATTGAAAACCACCCCACCCCTGAGTAACCCTAACTGGCTTCGCTGGCCCGGTCTCATGGTGGGCGCGGGAATCCTTGTTTTGGCCTTCGGCGGCGTCGGTGCCCTGCTCTGGCAATCGCCGAACCTGCCATTGCCGGACTTATGGCAAAGCGCCTACCTACGAAACGTCCTTCATTTCACCGTATGGCAAGCTGTGCTATCAACACTGCTCAGCATCTTGCTGGCAATCCCTGTCGCGCGAGCACTGGTCCGCCACCGCCAATTTCCGGGGCGCTCCCTTCTGCTGCGCCTGATGGAATTGAGTCTGGTCATTCCGACTATCGTGGCGGTTTCCGGCCTGGTAGGTATCTACGGCCGCCAGGGCTGGCTTACCCAGTGGCTTCAGGCAGCAGGCTTGGATGCTGGCTGGTCGCTCTACGGTCTCAACGGTATCGTTCTGGCTCACGTCTTCTTCAATGCGCCAATGGCTGCTCGCATCCTGCTCATGGCGTTTGATCGCGTACCGGCTCCCCAACGACGAATTGCCAGCCAGTTGGGTCTCGGATCCCTCTGGCTCTGGCGCGCACTGGAATGGCCCGCCATAAAAAATGTTTTGCCCGGCGTTGCCACCCTGGTTTTTACGCTATGCTTCACCAGCTTCGCAATTGTGATGACCCTCGGAGGCGGCCCCGGGGCCACCACGCTGGAAGTGGCAATCTATCAAGCATTAAGGTTCGAATTTGATTCATCCAGGGCAGCCATGCTGGCGATCGTTCAGCTGGTCATTTGTGGCACGCTCTGGTATCTCGCGCTCCATCGAGGCATGGACAGTGCCCTGGTTCCCGGGCGCCAGCTGTCCTTCGCACCAAAACGGAAGGATAGCCGGGGCATCAGCCGCTATGGAGATTCGGTGCTGATCACACTGTTCGCCAGCTTTCTCCTTTTTCCGCTGGCCTTCGTCGTGTTCAGGGGCCTTCCGGGCTTACCTGACTCCCTCCTCCCCCTGGCAGACTCGGCGTTACTGAAAGCCACGCTTCGCAGCCTGGTCATTGCTCTTCCCGCCGGCTTTGTTTCGGTCGCCGCTTCGCTGTTGATACTTGGTGGTTATCGGACCACCAGGAACCGTTGGTTGGCCCGTATGCCAGCCACGCTGGCTCATGTGCCTTTATTCATTCCACCGCTGGTACTTGGTACCGGTTTGTTTCTGGCCATTCGGCCCAAGCTGGGCATGAACGTGGAAGCGTTTGGTCTGGTTGCCCTGGTCAATGCGTTGATGGCGCTTCCATTCGTGATTCAGATTATTCGGGCTCCGCTGGATTCGATGGATGCCATGTCCCTGCGCCAGGCCGACCAACTGAATATCCGTGGCTGGTATCGCTGGCGGCTGCTGTATTGGCCCCGCCTTCGTCGCCCTCTGGGCCTTGGCATTGCCTATGGTGCAGGTCTGTCCCTGGGTGACTTTGGCGTTATAGCCCTGTTTGGAACGCCTAATGAGCCTACCATTCCGGTCTTGCTCTACCAGCAGCTGGGCAGCTACCAGATGCAAGCTGCTGCGACCACCGGCCTGTGGCTACTGGTCCTTTTACTCGGTCTGTTTTTAGTCACTGGCCTTATTACACGTTCGCCCAAAAATGTGTCCAAAACCGACCAGGCAATGGAGTCCGCCCGTGCTTGATGTTGAGAGCATCCAGTTTGCCTACAACTCCGAGAGCCGCCTGTGGCAATTCGATTTTCGGGTCCACACGGGTGAATGCCTGGCGATAGACGGGCCAAGCGGATCCGGAAAATCAACGCTGCTGGCGTTACTTGCCGGGTTTCTCGAGCCGTCGTCCGGCGACATCCGCTGGAACAACGTCTCGATCAGCAGGCTCCAGCCCTGGGACCGCCCCATGACCAGCGTTTTCCAGGAACACAATCTGTTTGAACACCTCAATATTGAAACCAATATCGGTCTCGGCATTCACCCGGGGCTGAAGCTGTCGGTCAAGCAGCGAAAGTCCATTGGAGAATATCTGGAACGGGTTGGGCTTTCAGGGTTGGGAACACGAATGCCGGGGGAGTTATCTGGGGGACAGCGCCAGAGAGTGGCCATCGTACGGTCCATTCTCCGCGAACAGCCCATTCTGTTGCTGGATGAACCCATGACCGGGCTGGATATCGTCACCCGCAGCACCGTTCGCGAGTTGCTATTGGCCCAAAAAGCGAAGGGAGTCACACTGATTCTGGCGAGCCACGATCAAGAGGACCGAACCATACTGGCAGATAAGCAATTGAGTTTATAAGCTAGAGGAAGGACAACACTAAAACAACGGACTGAACCCAAGACGTGACCAGCCATGCCAGCGATGAAAAGCCGGTGTTCGCGGCGCATAGGCCAAAACCTGGCGAAGCCGTGATATCCGGGAACTCCATGACGATTCGGGGTGACTGGACACTTGCCGATTACGCATCACTGCAACAGGAAGTTAGCCGGGCATCTCCACGGAACCCTGATCAACTGACCGTCGACATATCCGAACTGGGACACGTTGACACCGCCGGCGCGGCCCAACTCGCCTCACTTCTTGGCGCAACGCGCCTCCGAACCCTCGCAAAAACCTTACCGGAAGAGAAGTCCGCGCTTCTGGCGGCCGTATGCAAGGCGCTGGAGCAAGAGCCGACGCCTCCGGTACTGAAACTGGTCGCGCCCCTGCGCTTTTTATCTGAAGTTGGCCAGCGTACAGATAGCCTCTTCCAGTTACTCAAGGAGCTTAATGCGTTCATTGGGCAAACACTGGCGGCTATTTTCTGGTTACTCCCCCGTCCCTGGCGCTGGCGCCTGACACCCTTTGTGTCGGCCATTCAGGACACCGGGCTAAACGCGCTGCCCATCGTAGCCTTGCTCACATTTCTGGTTGGTGCTGTTGTTGCCTTCCTTGGCGCTACCGTGCTGCAGGACTTCGGTGCGACCATTTACACCGTAAACTTGGTGGCCTTCTCCTTCCTCCGTGAATTTGGTGTGCTTCTGGCCGCCATACTGCTCGCCGGACGCACCGCCAGTTCCTTTACGGCTCACATCGGCGCGATGAAAGTGAATCAGGAGATCGATGCGATCCGAACCCTGGGCCTGAACCCGATTGAGCTTCTGGTCATACCCAGGGTGCTGGCGATGATGGTCAGTCTGCCGATCCTCACTTTCGTCGGCATGATGGCCGGCATGGTTGGCGGTGCTGCGGTGTGCGCCCTTACGCTGGACATCTATCCCCCTCAGTTTATTGCCATCGTTGAGCGAGATATTGAGCTTCGCCATTTCCTTGTGGGACTTTCCAAAGCTCCCTTGTTTGCGTTCCTGATTGCCGTCATTGGGTGTCTGGAAGGGTTCAAGGTCAGTGGCAGCGCCCAGTCTGTGGGCGAGCACACGACATCCAGCGTGGTTCAGTCCATTTTCACGGTGATACTGTTCGACTCCATAGCCGCTTTGTTTTTTATGGAAATGGGGTGGTAACCATGGTCAGACATCACCATCTGGAACCCCACCCCGACTCCCTTGGCAAGACTGTTATCGAGGTGAGAAAACTGTGCAACCGATTTGGCACTCAGGTGGTCCACGACCAGCTGGACCTGGACCTGCAAACCGGTGAAATACTCGGTGTTGTGGGCGGATCGGGAACCGGAAAAACGGTCCTGCTCCGAACCATCGTTGGTCTGAACAAACCCGCCGGAGGCCAGATTCGTCTGTTTGGTAAAAACCTCGAAGAGCTGTCCGCTGAACAACGGTCACGAGTGAAGCAGCGCGTGGGCGTTCTGTTTCAGGGTGGCGCCTTGTTTTCCTCTCTGAATTTGCAGGACAACGTGGCCGTTCCCCTGATAGAGCACGCGGGGCTTACCCGAAAAGACGCGCATCACCTCGCCCGCATGAAACTCGCGCTCACCGGCCTGCCGTCCGATGCCGCGTTAAAATTCCCGTCAGAGCTTTCAGGCGGCATGGTCAAACGGGCAGGATTAGCGAGGGCGCTGGCCCTGGATCCTGAGATTTTGTTTTTGGACGAACCAACAGCAGGACTCGATCCCATCAGCGCGGCAGGCTTCGACGAGTTGATCGTAACGCTTCGTGACGCCCTCGGACTGACTGTTTTTCTGGTCACCCACGACCTCGATACGCTCCACTCAAGCTGCGACCGGATTGCTGTCCTGTCCAGGAAGAAGGTCCTTGTGGCAGACCGTTTGGAAAAGGTCGCCGCCACACAGGATCCGTGGATACAAAACTATTTCAATGGCCCGAGAGGTCGCGCAGCGGCCGCCACACCAGCGGCTCATCCGGAACACGGCCAGGAGTAACACCATGGAACCCAAAGCTCATCACGTGATTATTGGCCTGTTCACGCTCACAGCATTTGCAGCCGCGCTAGGCTTCGCACTCTGGCTGACAAAATCCGCCACCGATCGGGACTGGGCTTATTACCATATTGGTTTTGACCATCCGGTGAGCGGACTGTCACGCGGCAATCCAGTACTCTACAGTGGCGTTCAGGTGGGCGATGTCGTGGACATGACCCTCGACACCAACAACCCAAGCCACGTGCGGGTCCTGATCCGGGTGGATGACAATATACCCATTCGCGAGAACACCGAAGCCGGCCTGGTGCTCGCTAACATTACCGGCAGCATGAGCATCCAGTTTACGGGGGGCACTCCGGACAGCCCACAACTTCGGGGAAGCAGGGAGTCCCCGCCCCTGATCATGGCCCAGCCATCTCCGTTCGATTCTTTACTTTCCAGCGGTCAGGATCTCCTCAGCAAAGCTGACAGCTTGCTTTCCAACGCCAATCGGGCCTTCTCGGACCGGAATGCAGAAAACCTGACCGTCATACTGGCCAATACCCGGGAAATGACCAGCGGTCTGATGGAGCAACGGGAACAGTTGAGTAATCTTCTTGAAAGCATGGAGATCGCCGCTCTCAGTGCCCGCGAAGCCGCAGTCAAGGTATCGGAGGTATCCGATAACGCCAGTTCCATTCTCAACAATCAGGGGCTAAGTGTGCTGGAGGCATTAGACAGCGCCCTGAAAACCATACAGACCACGGCCAATCGAGTCGATCGACTGACGATTGAAAACGAAGGTGCGCTTGCGTCCGGCCTGCAGGGAATGGGCGAGCTCGCGCCAGCGCTTCGGGAGTTGCGTTCCACCCTGCGTAACCTGAATCAGATTACGCGCCGTGTCAGCGAAGATCCGACCCGAGCCATCTGGGGCGGTGAATCGATGAAGGAGTATTCAGAGTGATAAGGAAATTAACCCTGTGCGCCGGTGTACTGGCGTTCTTGCACGGGTGTAGTGTCTTTCCGAATCCGGAGGCTCGCCGGGTAATGGATTTTTCCGCCGCTACGGTCGATTTCCGCGCGGCCGAAAAGAGACCCTACAGTCTGCGTGTCGACACGCCCTACGCGTCTGATCCGTTCAATGGCAGCCGTATTCTTGCCAAGCCTACGCCCTGGGAGTTCCGCATATACGAAGACGTTCGCTGGCGGGATACCATTCCAGTCATCGTGCGGGACTTACTGGTTCAGACACTTCGATCGGCCAACGCGTTCGAGTCCGTGGTCGGTGAAACCAATCCGGTAGATACCGACTGGACCCTGATCAGCGAACTGAGTGCGTTTCATACGGAAAACGGCCGGCCCACCCCGGCCATCATGATCGAATTGCACAGCCAGCTTGTGGCAAACCGCTCAAGGGAAAAGCTCTGTACCCGCACCTTCAGCGTGGTCGAAATTTCACCAGCCGGCGATATTGAGGCCATCGTCCAGACCTTCAACCAGGCGGGCGCAGCCATTGCAGGCGAAGTTGCCGACTGGGCTGTTCACTGTGGAGAGTCTGCGGATTCTTCAGACGGAAACAGATCCGGCCAGGCAGCCCTAAGGTAGAGCACCATGGACCACAAGGTCAGCACCGCAGCCACATAGAGTAACGCAATGGATACGTTCGACCAGACATTGCCCGGAGGGAACGCCAGCAAACCAACAATGGACGCCATCTGGGCTGTGGTTTTGATTTTCCCGATGTAAGACACCGCCACACTGGCCCGACTACCGATCTCCGCCATCCATTCACGCAATGCGGAAATCACGATTTCCCGACCAATAATGACCGATGCCGGAAGGGTCAGTATGAAATTGGCGTGTTCTTCAATCAGCACCGCCAGGGCTACTGCCACCATCAACTTATCCGCCACCGGGTCCAGGAAGGCGCCGAACGGCGTGCTCTGGTTGAGCTTCCGGGCCAAATACCCATCCAGCCAATCGGTCATTCCCGCCAGTGCAAAGATGCAAGCACTCACCAGATAGCTCCAATCCACCGGCAGGTAAAAAATCACCACAAAAACGGGGATCATGATGATCCGTGACAGGGTGAGGATATTGGGTAAGTTCATCGTTTCCTTACTCGTTATGAAGTGCAGCGTAGATATTTTCCGCCAGTGACTTGCTGACCCCCTGAACCTTGGCGATCTCATCCACACTGGCTTTGCGGATTTCCTGTATTCCACCGAAGTAGCGAATCAATTCCCGCCGACGTTTAGGGCCTACCCCCTCAATGCCCTCAAGGGTAGACTGCCGACGCTTCTTGTCTCGCCTGGCCCGGTGCCCGGTAATGGCAAACCGGTGTGACTCGTCCCGGATATGCTGAATGAGATGCAGTGCGGGTGAATCCGCCGGCACGCGGAAGATGTCCCCGGTCATGGCGTCGATCAATTGTTCCATACCAGCCCGGCGAGTCACACCCTTGGCAACGCCAATCAGTGGGATATCTGAAATCCCCAGCTCGTCAAATACTTCCCGGGCTATGTTGAGCTGACCCTTACCCCCGTCAATAAACACCAGATCCGGTCGCTTACCTTGGTCGGACACCATGCGTTTATATCGGCGCCCCAATACCTGACGCATCGCGGCGTAGTCGTCCCCGCCAGTGATGCCCTCAATGTTGTATAGACGGTAATCGCTTTTCAGGGGGCCATTCTCGTCAAAAACGACGCAAGATGCGACGGTATTTTCACCATGGCTGTGGCTGATATCGAAACATTCCATGCGTGCTGGTGTTTCGGGCAGCTCGAGCAAATCCCTCAGCGCCAGAAGGCGTCGGTAAACCGTTTCCTTGCTGGCCAGGTGAGTCAGCAGGGTCTGGCGGGCATTCGTCATGGCCAGCTCAAGCCATCCCCGGCGCTCGCCCCGCACATTGCCCCGGATTCGCGTTTCCCGTCCGGCCGCTTCTGACAGAGCCTCAGAGATCAGGGCCTGCCCATCAACCTCGACGGGCACCAGGATGTCTTTTGGAATCTCCCGATGCGCGTCTCCGCCCAGATAGTACTGCCCAAGGAACGCGCCCAGCAGTTCCCCCTCGGTCTGCTCAATGGAGAACCTGGGGAAGTAATTTTTGGTACCGAGCACACGACCGCCTCTCACCACGATCACCACAACACACACCACACCGGCGTCCTGAGCAATAGCAACCACATCGGCATCGCCGGAGCCCCCTTCCACGGACTGCTGTTCCTGAACATGGCGAAGATGGTTAATCTGGTCGCGATAGCCCGCCGCTTTTTCGAACTCCAGATTTTGTGAGGCTTTTTCCATCGCATCCATCAGATCGCGAATAATTGCGGGATTCTTGCCCTCGAGGAACATGGTCGCGTGACGGATATCCTCCTGATACTGCTCGGGGGTGATGTAGCCCACGCATGGCGCGGTGCAGCGATTAATCTGATACTGCAGACAGGGACGCGTACGGTTTCTAAAATAGCTTTCATTACAATTTCTTATGCGGAAAACCTTTTGAAGAACATTAAGGCTTTCCTTGACCGCACCCGAACTCGGGAAAGGGCCGAACCAGGTTCCGCCGCCCTTTTTCGTCCGCCCCCGACGAAACGTCAGCGAAGGGTAATCGCTGTGGGATGAGAGGTAGATATAGGGGTAGGACTTATCGTCCCTGAGCAGGATGTTGTAGGGCGGGCGTAACGACTTGATCAGGTTTTGTTCCAGCAGCAACGCTTCGGTTTCACTGCCGGTGATGGTTACTTCAATCGCCGCAATCTTGCCAACCAGGGCCTCGGTTTTTGGTGCGAGGCCGCTTTTACGAAAATAGCTGCTGACTCGTTTTTTGAGATTGCGGGCTTTGCCCACGTAAAGAACGTCACCGACCCGGTCGTACATCCTGTAGACGCCGGGCCTTTCGGTGAGCTGTTTGAGGAAATGTGCGCTGTCGAACTCAGCGGGGAGTGAATCAGAGTCAGACTTTGTCGGCATCCAGCAATCCGACCCGAACAGCCATCAAGGCCAGTTCCACGTCGCTGGAAATTTCCAGCTTCTCAAAAATTCGATAGCGGTAACTGTTGACGGTTTTCGGGCTCAGGCAGAGTTTGTCGGAAATATCCTGAACCTTCTGGCAATCCACAACCATCATGGCGATCTGCATTTCACGCTCGGAAAGCCGTTCGAACAGGGATAGCGCGCCCTCGTCATGGTCGCCACTAAGCTGTTTGAGCGCCATTTTCTGGGCAATTTCAGGACTGATGTAACGCTGGCCAGAGTGGGCCATGCGGATGGCACGAACCATCTCTTTGATGTCCGCGCCCTTGGTGATGTAGGCCGTGGCCCCGCTCTGCATCACGCGCGTGGGATAGGGATCATCCGCGCAGGCAGTTACCACGATAACGCGGACGCTGTCATCAATTCGAAGAATCCGGCGCGTCGCCTCAAGCCCGCCGATACCCGGCATCCGGATGTCCATCAGGACAATGTCCGGACGCTCTTTTCGGACAAATTCGATAGCGTCTTCTCCGGAAGACGCCTGACCGATAACCTCGAGATCGGGGTTATCCGCGAGCATCCGGGTTATTCCGGAACGCACCAGCTCATGGTCATCAACAACCAATACCCTGATCAAATTTCACCTCGCACACGGACTACGCTAAAACAGTGGCATTTTAACCGTAACCATACCATTGTTATAAGTAAAACCCGAAATCCTTATGACGGGTAAAGCTCTCTACGCCGGCGCTCCAAGACCAGCGGTGTTCTCCACGGGATCAAACCAGACGACCAGCTCCCCTCGCCTGACAGCAGCGAGCACCCGATTCCGTTCGCCCAGCGGGCTTTCCGATTCGTTCAGGCCGTGATACCGGGTGCAATACTCATCCACCAGGCCACTGATCTGATCCTCACTCAGCAGTTCGGTGTCCACGACAAACGGTTGCTGTCGGGGATCCGGTTGTCCTGCATCACGTTGGTCGGTCATAACCCCTCCTTTATACAACAGCATGGTAGGGGCTGTGACCCAATCAGAGAAGAGATTTTGCAGAAGTTAACGGCTTCGTTAGTTCGCAAAACTCGAGGTCGGATGTCCTCGCCGAAGCGCTGAGCACGTTGGGCAAAGCCGATCAAAGCGCCGGCTGTTCGATCATTGCCATATAAGCGGCAATCGACGGATAGCGCACCAGAACTACCTGATCCGAAGGATCGTCAGGGGGCGCAATCAAAGCCTCACACCCACTTCCCCACCAAACCACCTCGGCACCGACCGTTTTGACACAGTCTGCGGCTTTCTGGATATCAGTCTGGACTGGAGGCGGTGCCGTCCGCTCGGGATAACTACTCTGACGTTTGTGGTCGGCAAAACGCTTGGGGTCGAGCATGACAATGGGCTGGTCTTTGGGGGTTTCTGCAAGCACTTTCTGAAGTGGTTGGGGGCAGGCATTCAGGGCGCTCATCCGGTTCCTCTTATTCTCTTGTTTTACGGCTTGTCACTATAGCCCAGCCAAGGCCCTTCGGTACAAACCGTTTTTATTACCTTTCTTACAGGCTCTCAGGCGGTTGAATTGCTGGCGTTTCCTGCTAGTACAGCTAAAGTGAAATTACAAACATCCGCTTCCAATAACTTAAAAAAGCAAAAAAACATGGCTTCCCTGAACATCAACGGTAAGGAATACCAGCTCGATGTTCCCGATCAGATGCCCCTGCTCTGGGTCATCCGGGACGTTCTTGGCTTAAAAGGAACCAAGTTCGGCTGCGGAAAAGCGCAATGTGGAGCCTGCACAGTGCATCTGGATGGTGTGGCCATCCGCTCCTGCACAACGCCAGTATCTGGTGCCATTGGCGAAATCACCACCATCGAAGCGATTGGAAACGACCCGATCGGGCAACGGCTTCAGAAGGCCTGGCTTGACCTTGGCGTGCCGCAGTGCGGCTTCTGTCAGAGCGGTCAGATCATGAATGCCGTATCTCTCCTCAGGCAAAACCCGGCGCCTGGCAGGGATGAAATCATCCATGCCATGTCGGGCAATCTGTGCCGATGTGGTACCTATAATCGAATCATTGCTGCGATCCAGCGGGCATAGGGACAAGGGGAAACCGAATGGAATCTGGGCCGAAGGACCGGCTACAAATTGCCAACGTCAGCCGCCGACGGTTCCTCACTGGCCTCGCTGGAGCAGCAGCGCTCGTGATAGCCGCCCGATGGGACCTGGTAGAAACCGCCGAAAAACGGAAATACGGTGCCGAAGGTATGCCCGGTGGCTATACCGACAACCCGAACGTGTTCATTCACATCGATCCCGATGGCACAGTCACCGTCGTCAATCACCGCTCCGAAATGGGCCAGGGAATTCGTACCAGCAATGCCATGGTTATTGCGGATGAACTCGGGGCTGACTGGGATCGGGTCAGGGTTAAGCAGGCCGAGGGCGATCACAGCGTTTACGGCAATCAGTACACGGAAGCTTCCCGAAGCATGCGCCAATGGTTCGACCCATTACGCCGGGCCGGCGCCGCCGCGCGACAAATGCTTGAACAGGCGGCAGCAGATCGGTGGCAGGTCCGCCTCAGTGAGGTAAAGACCGGTGTCCACGAGGTCTGGCATGAACAATCAGGGAGAAAACTTGGGTTCGGCGAGCTGGCAGAAGCCGCCCGCACTCTGGAGGTACCCGATCCTGCCTCGCTGATTCTCAGGGAAGATCACGAACTTCGCTTTATTGGCAGGGAAAGCGGCCTGATCAACGGCGTGCTTGAAACGTCCCGTCCCAAAGCCATTGATGGAGAGGGCATTGTCTCAGGCACTGCAGTCTACGGCGCCGATGTCCCGTTTGATAACCCCCTGTACGCAGTTATTGCTCGCCCTCCTGTGTACGGAGCAGAGCTGGGAAGATTCCATGAAAGCGACGCGCTGAACGTTCCCGGAGTGCTGAAGGTCGTGCGGATCGAGGGCGCGGGATTGCCTGCGGCGTTCAATCCTCTGGGCGGGCTAGCGGTGGTGGCGACGAATACCTGGGCTGCCATGCAGGGCCGGAAAGCCCTGAAGATACACTGGGACTATGGCCCTGCGGAGGACAACCGCTCATACACGTCCTCCGCCTACCGGGAAATACTTGAGGCGCGTGCTCAGATTCCAGGAGAGGTAATCCGGAAGGAAGGCAATTTCAGCAAGGCAATGGAAGGCGCCCACCAACGCATCTCAGCCACCTACTACATGCCCCATCTGGCTCAGACGCCGATGGAGCCCCCTGTAGCCACCGCTCGAGTCCAGAAGGGGAACGCGGAAATCTGGGCCCCCACACAGAACCCACAGGCCACTCGCACCAAGGTGGCGGAACGATTAGGGCTGGATGTGACCAATGTGACCGTCAACGTTACCCTGCTCGGGGGCGCGTTTGGCCGCAAGGCAAAACCGGACTTTGCGATTGAAGCCGCTGCCATTGCCCAATGGTTTGAGGGCCGGCCGGTAACCTTGCAGTGGACACGCGAAGATGATCTGCAACACGGCTACTACCAGACGGTATCCCTGGACCACCTTGAAGCAGGCCTGGATGAGCGTGGCCGTGCGACTGCGTGGCTGCACCGCTCATTGTCGCCCAGCACCATGTCCCTGTTGAAAGCGGATTTCGAGCACAAGTCCAAAGTTGAACAGGGCATGGGGTTTAACACCACTCCTTTCGATATCCCCGCCATTCTTCTTGAGAACCCTCCTGCGACCGCTCATGTCCGTATTGGCTGGATTCGCTCCGTATACAACCTGCCCCACGCCTGGGCTATTCAAAGCTTTGCCCATGAGCTGGCCATAGCCGCTGGCAAGGACCACAGGGCATTCCTCCTTGAGATGCTGGGGGAAGACCGAAAAATCTCCAACCGTTCGGTGGGTGACACCTACAACTACGACGAAGACCCCGCGATCTATTTCATCGACACCGGACGCATTCGGGGCGTGATTGACCGTGTTGCAGCCGAGTCGGGCTGGGGCAAGGAGATGCCCCGGGGACGCGGGCTCGGTCTCGCCTTCCATCACAGCTTTGGCTCCTACGCTGCGGTCGTGTTTGATGTTGAAGTGAGCGAGGGAGGCTCATTGACCATTCACCGGGCTGACATTGCCTTCGATTGCGGGCCCCAGGCCAATCCTGAGCGGATTCGGTCGCAACTGGAGGGCGCATGCATCATGGGTATTGGTGTCGCGCTTCTTAACGAAGTCAGCTTCGAGAATGGCGTCGCCCAGCAAGACAATTTCGATCGCTACCGGATACCGAGGATGAACAACGCCCCCAGAGAGATCCGAATCCATCTGGTGGAGAATCCGGATGAACCCATGGGCGGTGTTGGTGAACCCGGTTTACCTCCCGTTGCGCCGGCCCTGGTTAACGCGATCTACGCCGCGACCGGCAAGCGAATCCGAAGACTGCCCGTTGGAGATCAGCTCAAGGGTTAAGCCTTTTTCGGCCCGCCCCCCGGTTCCCTATCCTACGTTCCCGTAGACATCTCTTGCTGGTTCTTCACGTTTTTCGTCATTGGCGTTTGCCGGGCTCGCAACTACATTGAAGGTGATCAAATCCGCTAACCGTTCAACCGTCGAGAAGCTCTATGGTTACCCTCAACATCAATGGCGAGCAATACGAACTGGATGTTCCCGATGACATGCCCTTGCTCTGGGCAATCCGGGATGTCGTTGGGTTAAAAGGAACAAAATTCGGATGCGGCATCGCCCAGTGCGGCGCCTGCACCGTTCACATGGATGGCACCGCGATCCGATCTTGCACCACTCCCGTTTCCGCCGCGGCTGGTGAAATCACAACCATTGAAGCCATGGAGCAGGACCCGGTTGGGAAACGGGTCCAGCAGGCGTGGCTTGACCTGGGTGTCGCCCAGTGCGGCTACTGCCAGGGCGGCCAGATTATGAACGCCACCTCCCTCCTCAAGCAGAATTCCGCACCCAGTAAAGACGAGATTATCAATGCCATGGCCGGCAACCTTTGCCGTTGCGGCACCTACAATCGCATTCTCGTTGCGATCGAACGCGCAGCCGGCGGGGAGGAACAGGCATGACTGTTGATACCAAAGACCCGGTGCTCCTTGCCAACGTCAGCCGCCGCCGGTTTATGTTGGGGGTGGCCGGCGGATCCGCACTGGTCCTTGCCGCCCGGTGGGACTGGGCACACGCCAACACTGAGGAAGAACAGAAATATGGTGCAGCCGGCATGCCTGGTGGCTGGACCGACGATCCGAATGTGTTCATCCAGATTGATGCCGACGGCACCGTTACGCTTGTTAATCACCGTTCCGAGATGGGCCAGGGTATCCGCACCAGTGTCGCAATGGTCATGGCGGACGAACTGGGCGCCAACTGGGATCAGGTCAAAGTGCAGCAAGCCGTTGGCGATCACAGCCGCTACGGAAACCAGAATACCGACGGTTCCCGCAGTATGCGGCACTGGTACGGTCCTCTGAGGCGAGCTGCAGCGGCTGCGCGCCAGATGCTCGAACAGTCCGCCGCAAACCAGTGGCTGGTGCCAGTCGAGGAGGTCAGGGCCGGTGTTCACGAGGTCGTCCACGAACCATCCGGCCGTACGCTCGGCTTCGGTGAACTGGCAGAAGCCGCCAGGGGACTGGAAGTACCTGATCACACCAGCCTGAAACTGAAATCCGATGGCGATCTGAGATTCCTGGGTAAGGAAACGGGAATCATCAACGGAGAGCTGAAATCCGCCTTTCCGAAGGCGATTGATGGTGAGGATATTGTTTCCGGAAAAGCCGTATTCGGCGCAGACGTTGACGTGGGTGACCGCCTTTACGCGGTGATTGCCCGCCCCCCGGTTTATGGCGCCACGCTGAAGAACTTTGACGATGCCGCTGCACTGAAGGTGCCAGGCGTGAAAAAGGTCATGTCCATTGAGGGC
Organism: Marinobacter sp. F4216; assembly: GCF_019931195.1. Classification (GTDB taxonomy): domain Bacteria; phylum Pseudomonadota; class Gammaproteobacteria; order Pseudomonadales; family Oleiphilaceae; genus Marinobacter; species Marinobacter suaedae. Next base: position 1,062,421 of record NZ_JAIOUO010000002.1, read on the forward strand.
ACCGGCCAACCGGCCGCTTTCAAGCCACTCGGAGGCGTGGCTGTGGTAGCCACTAACACCTGGGCTGCAATAAAAGGGCGTGAAGCACTGAGCATCGACTGGGACAACGGCCCGGCCGAGGATAACAGCGCCTACACATCCGGCTCATACCGTGAGGCGCTCGAAAAACGGTCCCAATCTCCCGGCAAGGTCATCCGGGAAGAAGGCGACCTTGCCAAGGCTATGGAATCCGCGGCCCAGAAAGTATCTGCGACCTATTACATGCCGCACATGGCGCAGGCCCCCATGGAACCCCCGAACGCCACCGTTCGTATCGAGAAAGACAGGGCCGAAGTGTGGGCTCCGGTACAGAACCCCGAAGCCACCCGCAACACCGTTGCCGAAAGACTCGGCTTCGACCCGGCCAACGTCATCGTGAACGTCACCCTGCTCGGAGGCGGTTTTGGCCGCAAGTCCAAGCCAGACTTTGCCATAGAAGCGGCAAGCATTGCCCAAACCTTTGAAGGCCAGCCAGTAACCCTGCAATGGACGCGGGAAGACGACCTTCAGCACAGTTACTTCCACACCGTGTCGGTAGACCATCTGGAAGCCGGTCTCGATGAGAATGGCAAGACCATAGGCTGGCTGCACCGTTCCCTCTCCCCCAGTATCAGCTCACTGTTCGCGCCCGATCCGGAACACAAGGTCGATTTTGAGCTGGGCATGGGCCTGAACACCACGCCATTCAATATCCCTGCCTTGCAGCTGGAGAATCCGCCGGCCTCTGCGCACGTTCGTATCGGCTGGTTCAGGGCCGTGTACAACCTGCCCCATGCCTGGGCTATCCAGAGCTTTGCCCACGAGCTTTCAGTAGCCGCAGGACGTGATCACCGGGACTATCTGCTTGAACTGCTCGGAGAGGATCGAAAAATCCCCAATCCTTCGGTGGGTGACACCTGGAACTACGGCGAAGATCCGGACATTTACACCATTAATACCGGGAGAATGAGAGGGGTAATCGAGCGGGCAACGGACGAAGCCCGCTGGGGAAAAGAGCTGCCCAAGGGTCGAGGTATGGGGCTCGCGTTCCACCACAGCTTTGTGTCCTACACAGCGGTCGTTTTCGATGTCGAGGTGGATGACGCCGGCGAACTGATTATTCATCGCGCGGATATCGCTTTCGACTGTGGGCCGCAGGCCAATCCCGAGCGGATTCGTTCCCAAATGGAAGGGGCATGCGTGATGGGGATTGGCATTGCGCTACAGAACGAAATCTCGTTCCAGGACGGCGTGGCTCAACAATCCAACTTCGATCGCTATCTGCTCCCCCGAATGACGGAAGCACCCCGGGAAGTGCGCGTTCATCTGGTTGATAACCCAGATGTACCCATGGGCGGGGTTGGTGAGCCGGGCCTGCCACCGGTTGCGCCGGCCCTGGTGAATGCCATCTATGCTGCAACCGGTAAGCGAATCCGAAGCTTGCCGGTGGGAGATCAGTTGAAGGCTTGAGAAACGTTTCGTCGATCTACCCGGGGCCGCAAGGCCCCTGCTTTTTCTTTCTTACGATAGCTTGCTACCTAGCTGAGCTGTAAACTATGTCGCTGACCTCCATTCACACGCACCCGTCACCGGCATGAACCTGTCAACCATTTTCCTTCAGACCCTCGAAACCACCCTGCCCGTGTTCGTGATGGTATTCATTGGCATCGGCTTACGCCGGATCGGATGGATCGACGGTGCCTTCGTAAATACGGCTTCCGGGCTGGTGTTCAAGGGAACCCTGCCAACACTGGTATTTCTCGGAATAATCCGGGCCGACCTTCAGACCACCCTCAACCCCGGATTATTGCTGTTTTACGCCCTTGCCACCCTGGCCGGGTTCGGGTTTGCCTGGCTGTGGGCGCTCTGGCGCGTTCGGCCGGAAGATCGTGGCGTGTATGTTCAGGGTGCGTTTCGCGGGAACTGCGGTATTGTCGGCCTGGCTCTGGCCGCCAGCCTTTACGGCGATTACGGGCTCTCCGCCGGGGCCCTGCTGCTCGGACTGGTGATCGTGGCTTACAACGTTCTCTCGGTGATCGTACTCACCGCCTATCGTCCGGGACAGTCCGCGAGCTGGAAGAAGATCCTTCGGGATATCGCCAGAAATCCGCTCATCCTGTCCGTGGTAGTAGCCATCCCGTTCGCCTGGTTCGAGGTGCAGCTACCCAGCTGGGTGCTGACCTCCGGTGACTACTTCGCTTCCCTTACCCTGCCTCTGGCCTTGTTGTGTGTGGGCGCGACCATTTCACTCACTTCCATCCGGGCGGATACGGCAACCGCCGCCAGCAGCAGCATGATGAAGATGATCATTTTGCCAGTACTCTGCACCGGGGCCGCCTGGCTTTTGGGTTTCCGTGGCGAGCAGCTCGGGCTGATGTTTACCTTCTTTGCCAGTCCAACCGCTGCCGCAAGCTTTGTGATGGTGAAGGCACTTGGCGGCAACGAAAAGCTCGCTGCCAACATCATTGCCCTGACGACCCTGATGGCCAGTGTAACCGTGACCCTTGGGGTATTTGCGCTTCGAAGTGCCGGCGTGATCTAGACGCCCAGCTCCTCAATCGCGGCAAACCCGCATTCACATCCGGACAGATAGCCGGGTCCGAACAGATTATAGTGATTGAGGTAATGGTACAGGTTGTAAATCGCCCGCTTCTGGTCGTAGACAGCCGTGCGTGGCAAACACCGATCGTAGGCGCGGTAAAACGCCTCTCCGAAGCCCCCGAACATTTCCGTCATGGCCACGTCCGCCTCACGGTCCCCGTGATAGACCGCCGGATCGATCAGCCAGGCGCCGGCATCATCAAACAGGACGTTACCGTTCCATAGATCACCATGCAGCAGGCTGGGATGCGAGCAATGGGCATCCAGCCAGTCCGCCAGCCCGGGACCGTATTCGGCAAGCCGATGGCTGAATCGTCGCTTAAGATTGGTATCCCGGATCTTATCCACCTGGTACTTGAGACGACGACCAACGAAAAAATCCCCCCAGGTTTCATGCCAACCATTGGGTTGAGGTGACAAGCCAATGTAGTTATCACTCTCCCAGCCGAACCGGGACTGCTCAACACTATGCAGCGACGCTAATCCCTCGGCCAGAAGCGCCAGTGTGCGTTCCTTAGCAGGACAAGGACTTATCTCCGCCATCTCAAGCCCTCTCTCACTCACAGAAAAGACGTCAGGAATCCGAACCGTCGAAACGCCAGCCTGTGTGAGGGCCGAGCGAAGGCTTTCCAGTCCTTCTGCCTCGCACAGCAAGGCATCCGCATAACCGGTGGTATTAATCTTCAGGTGTCGCTCCGCCATTACGTCCTGCCTCCTTGAGTCACTAACCTGAGCGAACTACAGTCGTTTTATAGACTGACATCCACCGCCTGGAGGGACAAACTATGGCACGCAAGCGCTGGCACTTGATTATTTCGGGCAAAGTTCAGGGTGTCTATTACCGTGCCTCGACAGAGTCCACTGCAAACGAGATTGGAGTTTCCGGTTTCGCCCGGAATCTGCCAGATGGCCGGGTTGAAGTCGTTGCAGAAGGTACCGAGGAGCAACTTACAAAGCTGCGTGAGTGGTGCGAGCAAGGTCCGCCAGCGGCCAGAGTCGACGACATAGAAATTGACAAGCTGGCCGCAACCGGGGAGTTTTCTGGCTTTGGAATCCGGCATTAGTTGAACAGGCTTCGACAATGCATGAAACGCGCATCGAAGTCGCTTGCCCCGAACCCCATCCGCTCTCAACAACGAACTCCTCTCGCTTAGTTACTGGCCTAGCCAGGCCTTCTCCAGCCACTTATAACCCGAGTGGAAATGTTTATCCCTGCTACACTTAAAACGGCATAGGAAGGAAGCATTAGGTAAAGGGATTTATCATGACGGAGAAGCCAGCCTCAGCAGCGATGCACCTGGGTCCCGGATTTCGCATTCGTGAATACCCATCCCGTCCACGGCGAGATATCAGCCAGAAGTTGGGTGAGTTTGAAACGGCCGATATTTCCGACCAGCTCAATCGCCTGTATACCCTGTCTCATGACATTCACAATCTGGTCAATGACCTTGGCTTTGCCGGGCCAGCCATAACGATCAAGGTGTTCCCGGGTGACAACCTGATGCTGCACAAGGCACTGGATCTCATTCAGCCCGGCGACGTGTTAGTGATCGACGCAGGCGGCTCCGACAGCAATGCAGTCATTGGCGATTTGATTGCCTCCAAGGCAAAACACAGAGGTGCAGCCGGCGTTGTTGTCGACGGCCTGGTTCGAGACATCAAGGGATTAAAAGAAGTCGGGTTGCCTGTGTTCGGCAAGGGCATCTCACCCATTGGCCCTCTCCAGAGAGGCCCCGGTGAAGTCAATTACGCGATCAGCTGTGGCGGCATTGTTGTCAATCCAGGGGATATTGTGGTCGCCGACATGGCCGGTGTTGTTATTGTCCGGCAAGAATTCGCAGGCGACCTGCTCGCCCATCTGGAGCACTCCAGGGAACAGCGTGCAGAATACGAGGCCAGTGTCCGACGTGGTGAATTTAACAATGAGTGGGTCGACCAGGTCCTCGACAGCAGCAACTGTCTAAGGGAGTAACAGTTGTGAGAAACGTGTCGGCGCTACCTGCGCTGCGAATCAACAAGCCACTACTGTTGCTCGGTGGCCGGGAAAACACCCTGTCGGTGACGAGAAGCCTCGGGAAAAAAGGGGTTCCTGTCTATGTGATGGCGCCGAAAAACTGCGCAGCGCACTATTCACGATACTGCAGAAAAAGCTGGGTTGTCCCCGAGGGAACGATTGAGGAAGATTTTTATCGGCAGCAATTGCTTGAGAGTCACATTCCCACGGAGCTGTCGAACGCCCTTGTTTTCACCTGCAGCGACCGAGCCATCACGTTTGTCGCTCACTTTCAGAATGAATTAAAAAATCGGTTTGAACTGGAGATTACGCCGCCCGAGCTCCACAACTCCCTGCTGGACAAGCAAACAACACTGGCTATGGCCAAGGAAGCCGGCTGCGACATTCCCGCCTACTGGCACATCGAAACAATCTCGGATATTGAGCGGCACATTACTTCGATTACCTTTCCAGTGCTGATCAAACCCATACACTCCCATAAATTCGAATCAGAGTTTCGCGTAAAACTTCTTCTTGTGAATGGACCAAAAGAGCTGTTCAGGCAGGCTGAACGAGTTCTCTCTGCCGGCATCGCCTTCATGTTGTGCGAGCACATTCCGGGCCCCGATAGCTTGCTGAGCAGTTATTACACTTATATTGACGACGACTCGAAAGAGTACTTTGCCTTCACCAAGCGAATCATCAGACGTTCACCCAAAAACTTTGGCCGGGGCTCCCTGCATGCAACCCAGTGGTTACCTGAAACGGCTGAAGCCGGCCAGCGCTTTTTCCGGGGTATCAATTTCAAAGGGCTGGGTAATGTCGAGTTCAAGCGGGATCCCCGTGACGGCAAACTGAAAATCATCGAGTGCAACGCCCGGTTCACCGCCGCTCAGGAACACGTCCTTCAAAGCGGCGTCGACATTGCCGAGTTAATATACCGACACCGGACGGGGCAGGAATGCCAGGAGATTGAGGGGTACCGTGAGCACTTGTATTACTGGTACTGGGATGATGATTTTGATGCGTACAGGGACCTGAGAAAATCCGGTGAGATAACGTTTTTTGAATGGTTTCGTAGCTGGCAACATCCCAAAGTGTTTCCCTACTGGTCCTGGGTCGATCTTCCGCCCTTCCTGTTTATGTTCAAAAAGAACGTAATGCCCCGCTTTTCCAGAATTTTTACCAGCAGGCCCGCTCGTTAATGACAGTATCCACCCGCGCCCTACGTAGCTTTATTGTCGATGCCCTGGTGACCGCCGGTGCCGATTGGCAAGAAGCTGAAACGCAGGCTGATATCATGGTCTGGAGCGACGCCATGGGCCGGGATACGCAGGGCGTCTGGCGGTTGCCCATGATGGTGGAGCGACTGCAGAACGGGTTACATACTACGCCTGTGTCGCTCGAATTCGAGGAAGTGGCGCCGTCTTTGTGCAGGGTCGATGGTCAGGCAGGCCTTGGCTATGTGGTCGCCACACAAGCCATGGATAAAGCTATCGACCTGGCTGCTTCCCAGGGCATTGGGTGCGTGGCTGTGGCGAACAGCAGCCATCTTGGTGCTGCGGGTTATTATGTTTTTCAAGCCGCCGAGCGACAGATGGTGGGGCTGTGTTTCAGTAACTCCATTCCCAGGGTGGTGCCTCCCGGCGGAACCGGGAAAGTATGGGGCACCAATCCCCTTGCTATTGGCTGTCCACGACAGAATGGCCAGCATGTTTTGATTGATATGGCCACGGCAGCCACAGCCGGCTCAACTATGACCAAGGCAGAACAGGCAGCCCAACACAGTGGCGGAAAGGGAAATCGTGGAAGCACCCTGCAGCCTGATCCTTTTCCCCCGGGTGGCACCAGCCCCATGGCGGGCGGCAAAGGTTTTGCTCTTGGCTTTGCGGTGGAATTACTGAGCGCCCTGATCACAGGCGCCGGAATCACTCACGAACTGCGTTCGATGCATAACGACATGTCTGGCCCTGCCGGAAACGGCCATTTGATGATGGCTATCCATATCGAAAGATTGATGAGCCTCGATTGCTTTTATGCACGTCTTGAAGGAGTGATTGGTGAGATTCATCAGGCCGGTGGGCGAGTCCCCGGCGAGCTTCGATGGCAAACCTATGGGGCCCTGACGGAACAAGGTATTGAGCTGGAGCCGTGGCTTTTGGACCAGTTATCGACGATAGCCGAAGAGCATTCACTTCCCTTGCCTTGGTAGTCGGTGGCCATAGTCAATGGTTGTGAGCTGAAGCTGTTTTGTTCGGAAATGTGCCCCTGCCTCTCGTTTGGGCAATAAAAAACCCCGTCATTTCTGACGGGGTTTTTGTATTGGCGGATACGGAGGGATTCGAACCCTACAGGACGGAAGGAAAGAAAAGGAATAGCTAGTAATTTCAGAACCTTAAAATCAGGAAACTGGAACCGGTCGGACCTTTTTGGACGAAGATTCGCCCCAATCTTGCCCCAAATTCATGATTGAAATACCCCACCCTCGGCCACCCAATACCAGCACTAAATCAAGCTGAAATCCTCCCTGCTCCAACTCAAAATGACGCCGCCACCCAAGAACGAGGAAGATCAACCCAACCAATACCGTTAGCTCCATATAGCCCATTTAAAAAACACCTGATACGAATCAACGTACCGGCAGGTACTCATTCTGACCAACCTTTTTTCACCCCTGTACTCTAGTGATCAATCAATCGTAAGAAATCCAATAGCACATTATATAGAGTCACCTTAGACTATTCTTTTTTCTCATCTTTACCCTTTCTACTTCTCTTAATGCTCTTTAATACAATTTTAAGCGGGTGATCCACATACCTAACAATATCGATGATTTTCGAATAATCGTACTCTTTCGGCTTCATGCTGTGCGAAACCCACCCATACAACAAAGCCAAAAAAAGCACCGACGCCAACATATACCTAACTATTTTCATAAATACACGTTTAAGCGTATCTAGCGGTCCCAGATCGGACCGTAAAATTAATAAAAAAAACCAGATGCAAAAAAGGAGTGAAAAAGCAAAAACTAACCGCCCAAAATAAAAAGCCACCGTTAATAACGAAATAACCCCAATAGCAAAAATAAAAAACTCAATGTAAGCAATCTTTCTTGTATTGGCTTCGAGCGGCGCATCTAGATTTTTTGGTATTTGTATACTATTAATACTTTCAGCTTTCTTCGAGGAAAGAGAACTCCCAACAGCGCCCCCCAAAAAAAATCCCAAAAGCAAACCAGGCCAACCAAATCGAAAACCAATTACTGAAAAAAACACCGCAAAAATTGCGGCTAGAATCGAATGTCGAGCCACCAAAAAAAATGCAGCCACGAACAAAACCAAGAAAAGGTAGCCCACAATAATCCACACTCAGCACGATCCAATTTCCCTATTAGATGAATCTTAGCAGCGCATTTCTCCTAAACCGCCCAAAGCCCCAAGCATTTATCAAAACCCGGTGTTGGTTCACATACGCCCCTCCAAGGAGGTATGAAATCAAAACGCTCAGCAGACTTATCCTGCTCTAAGAGGAAAATTGCGTCACAACACCCCTCCCATCATTTCTCGGTCAAATTGCCAAAAATCCGCGTTTAGACAACTGGACATCACCAAATCAGTTTTTGATACTAGCCTCATAATCCAGGCATAGTCTGGGCGTGTAGCTGGCTCGCTTGATGAAACAGCAAGATTAATAATTGCCGTCGACATTCGACAGGCACGAGGTAGCTCAAGCTAACCTTCCAACGCTATTCAGCAACCCGGCAAATAAAGCGTTTGCCCCCTTCCGCAAGAGAAATGGCCCATCATAGTGTTGTTTTTTGCAGGCCGCAAAACTCGAAGCACTGGAGTTTGCTCCAGCCGCCCTGCCTGAAGGGAGCCCTTGCCTGCTGTCGAAAACGGACACGGTGATTGGCTTCTACAGAACAGAACATAATCGCTGCCGGCGGATTCTCCGAAAGTGCGGAATCCCCTGTTTCCGTGAACTCAGCGCCGGCTTTGCAAAGGACGTTTAAGAAGCAATTGTTCGGGGCAAGTCCCCACTCAGAGGGCCGATCGGTGATCGCGTGCTTGATCGGATTGCCCGAGAGATAGTGGCGCGCCTACTTGGGGCCACGGACGTTACCACGCTTGATCATCCTACATTGGAGGGTACTAATGGATGTCGGTAACATTGTTCTTCGAATTCGCTGGAAGGAAAACACCTCATCGAAAACCAAAGAGCAGAACATCAAACGGATTGAAGCCATAATGTAAACACCCCTGTTTCAGTTGCACCGCTGATTAGAGTTTTCCGCCCGTTGGTGTTTCGCCAGGTATTCCCATGGC
>NZ_JAIOUO010000003.1 GCF_019931195.1 Marinobacter sp. F4216
CAGCGCCCACACGAATTACTTGGTTAACTTTTTAAAGAACGTTGAGCCGTTGCTCAATCAAGGCCGCGTATTCTACATCGAATCCCGACCCTGTCAACCGTTGTTTTGAAGTAATTTTCGAGGCTTTCAACAAGCGTTCAAACCACTCAAACCGTCCGGCTTGCTCCGAAGAGCGAGGCGCGCATTCTACAGTGAATCGTCGCCCTGTCAACCACCTTTTTGAAGAACTTTATAACTCAAATTTCTTCAACCTTTTCAGGCAGTTGCCGCTTCCGAACCGACCCCGTTTGGCGTCGTGTCCGTCAGAAGTGGGGCGCATTCTACAGCCCTCAGGAAAACTGTCAACGCCGGATTTTGACATTTCTCACGATTCTTCGGTTTCCACCTACACCACCACCCCAAAACCGGTCAAACTATGACCATAACGATCACTTTTCGTTCACTCTGGGGCGTGATTAATTTCTATAACTCAATTTTCACGGCACGGGCCGCCCGCGTCGCGTTGCTTCGCGCCTGATCGACCGAGTCTGCAAGAGCCAACGCCACCCCCATTCTCCGACGACCGGTTAGCTCTGGTTTACCAAACAACCTTAACTGGGTATCGGGCTGAGCCAGAGCCTCATCGAGACCAGAGAAGGCAACATGGTCGGACTCACCCTCCGGCAAAATGACGGCCGACGCCGATGGGCCATTCTGACGGATGGCGGGTATCGGAAGATTCAGAATCGCGCGAGCATGGAGAGCGAACTCCGACAAATCCTGAGAAACGAGCGTCACCAACCCGGTATCGTGGGGACGAGGCGAGACCTCCGAAAACCAGACATCATCCCCCTTGATGAACAACTCCACCCCATAAAGGCCATTGCCACCGAGGTTCTCTACAATCTTGCGCGCAATGTCCATTGATCGCTCAAGTGCGACCTCCGACATTGGCTGTGGCTGCCAGGACTCCCGATAATCGCCATCGACTTGCCGGTGTCCAATGGGATCACAGAAGGAAATACCATCGCGATGTTTAACGGTAAGGAGGGTGATTTCGTAGTCGAAATCCACAAAGCCTTCGACGATTACCCGCCCTTTACCAGCGCGCCCACCGGTTTGGGCATAGTCCCAGGCCGGCTCGATATCCTGCTCGGCCTTGACAGTGCTTTGCCCCTTCCCGGAAGAACTCATGACAGGCTTTACCACCAGAGGAAGACCCACTTCCTTTACTGCCGCCAGGTATTCTTCTCTGGAGCCCGCGAAGCGATAAGGGGAGGTAGGAACACCCTCCTCTTCGGCAGCCATTCGCCGAATACCTTCCCGATTCATCGTGAGGTTAACGGCGCGGGCGGTTGGCACCACCCGAAAGCCCTCCTCCTCCTCAAGACGAACCAGTTCGGGCGTGGCTATCGCTTCAATCTCCGGGACGATCAGGTCGGGCCTTTCCAGCTCGATAACTCGACGCAGCTCTGCCCCATCCAACATATCAATGACGTGACTCCGGTGCGCGACCTGCATCGCGGGGGCATTTGCATAGCGGTCTACCGCGATCACTTCTACACCGTATCGCTGAAGCTCAATCACCACTTCTTTTCCCAGCTCCCCGGAGCCGCAGAACAGAACCCTGAACGCTCCCTCTTTGAGAGGCGTGCCGATACGTACGGAGTCGCTTCCAGCCATGTCACCACCTGTTACGTTGATTTGATAGAAAGAAGGCGTCGAACGACGCCCTTACAGCGCAAACTTCTCTTCGCGAATAGCAACCTCACGAAGGACATCCCTGCGCTCCTCATTCGTCATTTGCGTCCATCGGAGTATTTCATCCCCGGTGCGCTGGCACCCGATACAGACATCGTTTTCATCAAGGGCGCATACACTCACGCAAGGGGAGCGGACTTTATCTGTCACACTCATCTGCGTGGCTTACAGGTTTTGAGGGATTCAAGGTACCGCACTCCGTTCTGTACGTAATGCTGAGCACTCATTTCCAGCATCTTCTTCTGGCTATCGTTCAGCTCTCGCTTAATCTTTCCCGGTGAGCCTATGACCATGGATCCATCGGGAATCTCCATCCCTTCCGGAATCAGCGTGTTCGCGCCGATCAGGCAGTGCTTGCCGATTTTGGCACCGTTCAGGACGACCGCATTGATGCCAATGAGCGAGTAATCGCCAATTTCACAACCGTGAAGCATCGCCTTGTGGCCTACTGTGACCCCCTTTCCGAGCGTCAGTGGGATGCCGGGATCAGTGTGCAGCACCGAACCATCCTGAACGTTACTGTCTGGGCCGATGGTAATCAGCTCGTTATCACCCCGAACCACAACATTGAACCAGACGCTGGCCTGCTCCATTAACCGGACACTTCCAATAATAGATGCGTTTTCAGCGACGAACTGATTTTCACCAACCAGTTCAGGCACGCGATCGCCCAACTCGTAAAACATCTCACCCTCCTTGAGGTGGCTCCAGCAAATCAATGCCCGCATCGTACACAGCGTTCAGGAAATCAACCAGAACCACAGCGGACATTCCCCAAATCTGATAGCGCTCCCAACGATAACAGGGCACGTAAAAGGTATGATTCATAAAGCTCAGGGTATCCGTTCGCTCTCGTATGTCGTCCATGAAAAAAGACAACGGAACCCGAAACACGCTGTCGATTTCTTCCGGATTTGGCGCCAGCGGGTAGTCACCAGGAATCACACCAACATAAGGCGTAACCAAGATGCCGTAGCGGGACATCACCTGACTGAGGGGCGCGATCACATCTACCCTGTCTGGCGGCAACCCAATTTCCTCATGGGTCTCGCGCAATGCTGTGGCAACGAGGCTCGGATCCTCCTGATCTCGCTTCCCTCCCGGATAGGCCACCTGCCCGCTATGGGTGTTCAGATTGGAAGATCTGAGCGTAAATACCATTTCAGGGTTCTGATGATCGTCAGTAATCGGAACCAGAATGCCTGCTTCCGGATAGTCGAGCGCCAGTTGACGGGGGGCATAGGATGCCAGACGCTCGGCAAGTAAATCTCGCAACGTAATACTCCAACACCATAAGCGGTTTACATGAGACACAGGCGATCGTGATCGTTAAACTGACCACCTGAACCTATTCAGTATACGGGGAAAACAATGAAGTACTGCAGCACTTGCGGCCATCCGGTTGAACAACGCATCCCCGAGGGTGACAACCGCCACCGTTATGTTTGCATCAGCTGCGAGGAGATACATTACCAGAACCCGCGAATCGTCGCCGGTACCGTGACTCTTTGGGAAGGAAAGCTGCTGCTTTGCCGCAGGGCCATCGAACCCCGCTATGGCTATTGGACTCTGCCGGCGGGGTTTATGGAAAACGCCGAAACAACCGTTGAGGCTGCGATGCGGGAAACCCGGGAAGAGGCACTCGCCGAGGTGAACGTAGAGGGCCTGTACTCCATCATCGATGTCCCGCACATCAACCAGGTGCATATGTTCTACCGGGCATCCCTCATTAACGGGGAGTTTGGTGCCGGCGAAGAGTCCCTGGAATCACAACTGTTTGAACTGGATAAAATCCCCTGGAGCGAACTGTCGTTTCCCACCGTTCGAAAGACACTGGAGCTTTTCGTTGAGGACGCCAGAAAAGACACTTTTGGCGTTCACATCGACGATATTCGGCGCCCTATGTCAGCCTCCAGTAAAACAGGCTGATTACAGCAACTCCATTCGATAGACCTCATAGGCGGGCTCCTCATAAGGGTGAGCCTGCTTCAAGGCCTCCAGCGCCGTCCTGATCAGACTGTCCTCGCAAACCAGCTCCACCTTGTACTCGTCTACTTTTTCCAGAGCCCCGACAACCCCCAGAAACGGGTCGCTGCCGTCAAGCGGTCGGAACTGTCCCTGCCCCCGACACTGCCACGCACAGCTGTCGTAGTCACCGATTCGACCGGCACCAACATCGAACAGAGCCTGCTTGGTTTTTTCGAGGTGGGATTCCGGCACGAAGTAGCACAATTTATACATAGACGCCCTCGCACTGAACATTTTTTGACCAAACCAACAACTTAGAAACTTACCCACAAAATCTGTGGATAACTTTGGGGAAAGTTTTTGGGTATGCGCCCCAAGGCCGCGTAATCACTACACTTACGTCAAATTGGCGAGAAAATCGCCCCTTTTATTTTTCTTATATATTTCAATGCTTTAAAAGAATGATCAAAAAGATGAACGCAATTCATACCTTTTGTTTACAAAACACGCAAGCGAGCACCACGAATGTGCATAAAGTGGACCAGTCAAGCCTGTTTTTCCATTTTTTTCACTCTTTTTTAGATTGACTTGCTCTGAAACAGGGCAGCCAGACGCACATAAAAAAAACCGACCTGAAAGGCATCAACGAGTGACACCCTCAGGCCGGTTTCGCTTTCCCGGTTAGCTAACTTATTCGAACCAGCCTCGAGCGTTTCTGAACATGCGCATCCATGGCCCGTCCTCCTGCCAACCATCAGGCCGCCAGGAGTGCTGGACCGCCCGGAAGACGCGCTCCGGGTGAGGCATCATAATGGTGACGCGACCATCACGGGTGGTCACACCAGTCACGCCGCCTTCGGACCCGTTGGGATTGAAAGGATAACGGGTCGTGGCCTGCCCCCGGTTGTCCACATAACGCAGGGCAACCATGTCGTTATCCATCAGGCTCTGAACTCCACCCTCTGCAGCAAACTCAATCCGCCCCTCACCGTGGGCAACCGCAATCGGCATGCGTGAGCCGGCCATGCCATCAAGGAAGGCAGACTGCGACGGCAACACCTCTGCCATCACAAATCGTGCTTCAAACTGCTCGGACTGGTTACGAACAAAACGAGGCCAGCCATCGCTGCCCGGAATCAGTTCGTGCAGATTCGACAACATTTGACAGCCGTTGCAAACACCCAGCGCCAACGTGTCCTGCTGATTGAAAAATGCGGCGAACTGGTCCCGAACGCGGTCATTGAACAGGATGGATTTGGCCCACCCCTCGCCGGCGCCAAGAACGTCTCCAAAAGAGAAGCCACCACAAGCAACCAGGCTCTGGAAGCCTTCCAGGGTCACGCGCCCAGCCAGCAGGTCACTCATATGCACGTCGACTGATTCAAACCCGGCACGATCAAACGCCGCGGCCATTTCGACCTGCCCGTTGACGCCCTGCTCACGCAGCACGGCGACCTTGGGACGGACGCCACTGTTGATGTACGGCGCTGCGGTGTCTTCATTGGGATCGAACGTCAGCTCGGCGCTCAGACCCGGGTCCTCGGCATCAAGCAGGTTGTCGAATTCTTCCTGAGCGCAATCGGCATTGTCGCGAAGCGCCTGCACCCGGAAGCTGGTTTCGGCCCACAAACGCTGAAGTTCTACGCGCGTTTCATCGATAAAGGTATTGTCCTCGTAGCTGAAACGGATGCGGTCATCGTCGTTCAGGCTACCGACAACACTCGAATGCTCACCCAGCCCCGCCGCAGACAATTGCTGAAGCACAAAAGCCGTGTCATCGCGGCGCACCTGAATAACGGCACCGAGCTCCTCGTTAAACAGCTCTCTGGCAATCTGAACTGACTTTTCGACCAGACCATCGAGACGGACATCGATGCCCACATGCCCAGCGAAAGCCATTTCCACCAGGGTAATGAAAGCGCCGCCATCAGAGCGGTCATGATAGGCCAGCAGCTTACCGTCGGAATTCAGGCCCTGGATAACCGCGAAGAATGCCTTGATGTCTTCCGGGTTATCCAGATCCGGCGCCACAGCACCAATCTGCTTGTAGACCTGCGCAAGCGCCGATCCACCAAGGCGATTCTGGCCGGCCGCCAGGTCGATCAGGATCAGATCCGTCTCCCCCGCGTCGGTCCGCAATTGCGGTGTCAGGGTACGCCCCACGTCGGTCACTGGGGCAAAGCCACTGATAATCAGCGACAGCGGAGCCGTTACGCTCTTCTGCTCGCCGTTGTCTTCCTCCCAGGTGGTTTTCATGGACATGGAGTCTTTACCCACCGGAATGGTAATACCCAGTTCCGGGCACAGCTCCATACCAACGGCACGAACGGTTTCGTACAGGTTTTCATCCTCACCCGGGTGGCCTGCCGCAGCCATCCAGTTTGCGGAAAGACGAATATCGGAAAGCTTTGCAATCGGGGCCGCCGCCAGGTTGGTGATCACCTCACCGACCGCCATACGGCCAGAAGCGGGCGCGTCAATGACGGCTACCGGCGTTCGCTCTCCCATCGCCATAGCCTCGCCGGTGTTTACATCGAAGGCACTGGCCGTGACGGCAACGTCGGCGACAGGAACCTGCCAGGGACCGACCATCTGATCGCGAGCCACAAGACCGGTAATGGTCCGGTCTCCGATGGTGATCAGGAAACTCTTGGAGCCCACGGAAGGCAGACGCAGCACACGGCGAACCGCTTCATTCAAATCGATTTTGGAAGAATCAAAAATCGGCTTGGTGAACGAGGAGCGGCTGACGCTACGATGCATACGCGGCGGCTTGCCGAACAGCACCTCCATCGGAAGATCCACTGGCTTTTCATCAAAATAGGAGTCGCCCAGTTCCAGGTGATGCTCTTCTGTAGCTTCGCCGATCACCGCGTAAGGACAGCGCTCACGCCGACAAAGCGCATCAAATTTCTCGAGGTTTTCTTGTGCTACCGCAAGGACGTAGCGCTCCTGGGATTCATTACACCAGATTTCCAGGGGCGACATGCCCGGTTCGTCGCTGGGGATTTCCCGCAGTTCGAACTTTCCACCGCGACCGCCGTCCTTGACCAGTTCGGGCATGGCATTGGACAAACCACCGGCACCCACGTCGTGGATAAAGGCAATAGGGTTGTCCTCCCCCATTTGCCAGCAGCGATCAATCACTTCCTGACAACGGCGTTCCATTTCCGGGTTGTCCCGCTGAACAGACGCAAAGTCCAGATTCTCGTGACTGGAACCGGAATCCATTGAGGATGCCGCACCGCCACCGAGACCGATCAGCATGGACGGCCCACCCAAAACAATCAGCTTGGCGCCAACGGGAATATTGCCCTTCTCAACGTGTTCCTCGCGAATGTTCCCGAGGCCACCGGCGATCATGATGGGCTTGTGGTAACCCCGGACTTCTTCGCCCGCTGCACCAGGAACCTTTTCTTCAAAAGTACGGAAATAACCCGCCAGGTTCGGGCGGCCAAATTCGTTGTTGAACGAAGCACCACCGATGGGACCTTCGATCATGATATCGAGCGCGGATACGATACGATCCGGCTTACCGTAATCCCCTTCCCAGGGCTGGCGATCACCCGGCAGGTTCAGGTTGGAGACCGTAAAGCCCGTCAGGCCGGCCTTGGGCTTGGAGCCGCGCCCAGTCGCGCCTTCATCCCGGATTTCACCACCAGAGCCGGTCGCGGCGCCGGAAGCCGGGGCAATGGCCGTCGGGTGGTTGTGAGTCTCCACCTTCATCAGAATGTGGATGTCTTCTTCATTGTATCCATAGACGCCTGTCTTCGGATCCGGGAAGAAGCGGCCACCGCGGCTGCCGCGAATGACTGAGGCATTGTCTTTGTAGGCAGACAGCACCCCTTCGCTGTTCATCTCAAAGGTGTTGCGGATCATCGCGAACAGCGACTTTTCCTGGCCTTCGCCGTCGATATCCCAGGAAGCGTTGAAAATCTTGTGACGACAGTGCTCGGAGTTGGCCTGCGCAAACATCATCAGTTCAACATCGGTGGGATCCCGCTGCAGGTCGGTAAACGCCTTCGTGAGGTAATCGATCTCGTCTTCAGCGAGAGCCAGTCCCAGACGCTTGTTGGCCTCAACCAGTGCTGAGCGGCCTCCATCAAGCACCGGCACCCGTTCCAGCGGACGCGGCTCTTCGTGACTGAACAACAGCCCGGCACCGGCCATTTCGTGGAATACGGTCTGGGTCATCCGGTCGTGAAGCAAGGCCGCGATCTTTTCGCGCTGGGTGAGGTTCAGTTTCTGGTTGGCCTTAATATAGAACGCCGTCCCACGCTCGATACGCTGGATCTGACGCAGTCCGCAGTTACGGGCGATATCGGTTGCCTTGCTTGACCAGGGCGATAGAGTCCCCGGACGAGGTACGACCAGAAACAGCACACCCTCGGGTTCTTCAACCGATACACTGGGGCCATACTTCAACAGCCGATCGAGAATCGCCTGCTCCGAGTCAGAGAGGTTTCCGTCGAGGTCCACGAAATGCATGAATTCTGCATACACGTGATCAACTTCAGGGACTTCCTCCTGAATCCGGGCATGCAATTTACGGGAACGAAAAGGCGAGAGCGCCGGGGCGCCACGAAGTTCGAGCATGGTATCAACCTGTATCGCGCGAAAAAGAGGAAATCTGGATGAGTTTGGAAAGGCGGCAATGATACTCGAAAGCCGCGCCGGGATACAGTTTCCCCATCCTCCCGGAAACTGGACAATTCACATTGTTTTGCATATTACTTAGTCAGTTGTGTTGACCAATGCAAACAAGACATTGATCATTTGATGGTGGCAGGACGCCACACTCGGCATGACATCGGATACGTCCATTCCTTTCACACTGACGTATCCCGACGAGCCAGCTGTAAATGGAGTTCAGGGAAGTGTTCAGATCAATATTGGAAAAAGCGACGGCTCCCGTTCGGGTTTCAGTATTCGTGTGCGCTGCACTGGTCATTGCCGGCTGTTCCCGGCCAAGCACCCTGCAGGAAATCCGGGACGAAAACGTTCTGCACGTGATCGCCCGCGAGGCCCCATCGATCTACTTTGAAGGCAGGGACGGCCCAACCGGTTACGACTACGAACTGGCCAAGCGTTTCGCCAAGGAACTTGGCGTGAACCTTCGTGTTCGTGTCGCACAGGACAATACCGAAGTACTGTCCGTACTGGAACGGGATTTCGCCCACATTGGTCTGGCCGGTCTTTCCGCCTTGCCCGACCTTGAAGGCACATACAAACCCCTGGCAACCGGCATCTCCGCGCAGTCGGTGGTGGTCTATAACCGCGATTTCCCGGCACCAGATTCTCTCAGTGACCTTGGCGGAAAAACGCTGCACCTGGTTCCCGAGAGCAATCACGAACACCTGCTGGAAAATGCCAAAGCCGAATCAATCGATACCAACTGGCAGGCTCACCCCGGGCTGGACGCCGCCGGCATTCTGGCGCGGGTCGAAAGCGGTGAATTCAGCTACGCGGTGGTATCTTCCAACGAGCTGGAACTGAACCACGTATTCTTTCCCAAGGTGAAAGAAGCGTTTCCTCTTGGCGAACCAGAGGAGCTGGTCTGGCTCTTCCCCGCCACCCAGGATGACACGCTGGTAAAAGCAGCCCGTCAGTTCCTGAAACAGCTTCAGGCCAATGGCACTCTGGCTCAGCTGGCAGAGCGCTTCTATGGCCATCTCGACCGACTGAACTATGTGGGTGCCAGAACCTTCATGCACCACGTGGATAATCGTCTTCCGAAATATTCGGACATGTTCCGGAGCTACGCCAGGGAGTACGGCGTTGACTGGCGACTTCTGGCCGCCATCGGCTATCAGGAATCCCACTGGCGACCCAACGCGGTATCACCGACGGGAGTAAGAGGCCTGATGATGCTGACGCGTAACACGGCCAAATATATAGGCATCAATAACCGACTGGACGCCGAGCAAAGCATTCACGGCGGCGCCAAGTATTTCCGTATCGTCCACGATCAGATTCCAGACCGCATTCCAGAGCCGGACCGTACCTGGTTTGCGCTGGCGTCCTACAATGTCGGGTTTGGCCACCTGGAAGATGCCCGGAGACTGGCACAGGATGCTGGCCGGAACCCCGACCGCTGGATGGATGTAAAGGAATTCCTGCCGTTGCTGGCCCAGAAGGAATGGTACACCAAGACCCGCTATGGTTACGCACGTGGCCATGAGCCGGTGCTCTACGTTCAGAACATACGCCGCTATTACGACGTGCTAACACGCATTACGGATCCCGCCGGCGACCAGACCGAAAACGACCCAATGCTCGTCGACCTGGAATCAAAAGGCGCGGGCCGTGGGGTCAGTAACAGCAAGGAAAGCACTCAGGACATGCAGGCCAGCTTACCCCCTGACCTGGGAATGATTCCGCCCACCCTCTAAAAGCAGAATCAGGCATTTGGAGGGCGCGGGTCAGTCTTCATGGCCCCGCGCTTCCAGCGCCCACTCAACCTGTCCGGCGGAAAATCCGCGTCGGGTCAGGAAACGGGCCTGACGTACCTTCTCATCCCAATCTTTCTGCAAGTCGGCAAGACCATAGCGGCGCTCCCGCAGAGCGACTGCCCTCTCGCGCCAACCCTGTTCGGTCACCTCTTGCAGGCAGTCTGGCGCAACATTTACCCCACGCTGTTGCAGCTCCGACAGAATACGAAGCGGGCCATAGCCGAGATCCATTCGTTGTCGCGCGTACACATCTGCAAAACGGCTATCGTCAAGCCAGCCTTCCTGCTCGTACTCATCCAGAACGGATTCAATCACCGGAGTTTCGATCCGGCGCTGACGCAATTTCAGGGACAATTCCAGCCGGCTATGCTCTCGCCGGGCAAGGAGCCGCAATGCGGTCGAGCGCGCCTTATGCAAAGGATCGTCCTGATTTTCCTGTTTTGCCATGTAGCCCCTTTCCGCCTGTGCAATCAAAACGCTAGACTAGCCCCGGAATTCACGTTACCGGATAACCCGGTAACCGTACCCGGCACTCTGCCTTCTGGGTGCCGATGGCCGGTAGCGGGACCACTTTGCCCGACACCGAGGACTGGCTTCAATCCCAAAAGGATACCTTTATGGCTGCTTTCATTAAGAAACTCTTTAAATCCAAGAAAACCACCGAACCTGCAACCAAGCCTTCTGTTGAACAACCGACGAAGGACTCAGGCCATCAGCAGGACACCCGGGACATTCTCAGAGAGCAGCAACGGCACATCCTTAATGGTGCCCCAACCCAACAACAACTGGCCACTATTGCCGTTGAGGGCGTTACCGCCGAGCTCCGACTGAAAGCCGCCGGTCAAATGACAGATGCGGCCTGCCTCCACCAGGTACAGAAACAGGCCAAGGGCAAAGACAAAGGGGTTTACCAGGCGGTTCGACAAACCCTGCAACGTCAAAAAGAAGAAAAAGCGAAACAAGAGGCTCTGGTGGCAACCGTCACCAATCTGATTCGCAGCGCCACGGAGCAGGCCCGGAGCGACGATACCAAGCTCTACGAAGCCCGACTCGACGCCCTGCTTGGACAATGGAAAGAAGTCGAGCAGCACGCGACCGCCGAGCAGACACAGGAATTCCTGCAAGCAAGCCACAGATGTCAGCAACGCCTTGACGAGATCAAGCAAGCCAAGGACGACGAAACCCGGCAGCATGACCAGAAGGAACAACGTTCTGAAACCCTTCAACTGCTTCAGTCAACGCTGGAGGACCTCCGTGGCCACTCCCCGGAAGGACTCCCCTCTCTGTCGTCGCTGGACGCCCTGCAAAAAACCCAGGAAAACCGCTGGCTGGAAGCAACCCGGGACACAGCAGTTTCGGATGCGGAAAAGAAGGCCTATAACAGCGCAATGCTGACGCTGCGCAACTACATCAGCGCCATCCGCCGCATAACCCAGCACAGGGAAGCGCTTGCAGCCCTGGCCACGGCTAAACCTGAAGAGCACGCGGGCGACAGCGATATTCGGAAACAGGCTCAAACCCTGGTAGACGAGATCAACTGGCCCTCCGGCTACCCGCTGCCGGACATACTCCAGCCAGCTCACACCTTGCTGAAAAAATCTGCCAGTACGAAAACGCCTGCCCTTAGTGATGTCCAGCCCAACGACGCTGCTATAGCAGAACTGAAACAGACCATTGCCAAGCTTGAATCGGCTCTGGAAAGCAAGCAACTGAAAGAATCTCGCCAGCTTCTTAAATCAGCCCAGGCTGTCTTCAAGGATCTGAATCACCGCGAGCGGAAGACCTTTCAAGCCCGAATGCAGTTGCTGAACGGTCAGGTGAACGAACTCAGCGACTGGCTTGGTTTTGCCACGGAACCCAAGCAGATCACCCTGTGCGAGCAGATGGAATACCTGGCCGACCAACCCATGGATCCAGAAGCCAAGGCCGAGCGCATCAAGGAACTGCAAAAGGAGTGGCGCGAACTCGGTGGTTCGTCTGATCGCTCACTATGGACGCGCTTCAAAGAGGCGTCCGACCGGGCATTCGAGCCCTGCAAGGACTACTTTTCGGCGAAATCCGGCCTGAAACAGAACAACCTCGAAACACGCAAAAAGATCTGCGAAGAACTGGAAACCTTCCTGAGCCAGGCAGACTGGTCCGCCATGGACTGGAAGGGCGCGGAGAAAATCCATCAGACCGCGCGACAGGAATGGAAGTCCGCCTGGCCGGTAGAATTCCGTGATAATCGCCCCATCCAGAAACGCTTTGACGATCTGCTCAAGCGCCTTGAAACATCGCTGGACGAAGAGCGCAGGAAAAACGAAACGCTGAAACAGGCCATTGTCGAAAAGGCCCAGGCGCTGGTCGAACACGACCCCCTGCAGGATGCAATCAATCAGGCGAAGAATCTTCAGAAGGACTGGAAGGCGATTGGTATCACCCGCCATCGAGAAGATCGTAAGCTCTGGCAGACATTCCGGAGCGCCTGCGACCAGATTTTTGCACGGCGGGACGCACAGCGCAGCGCCCACAAAGAAGCCATGCAGGTCGCAGACGAGAGTGCCAAACAGGCTTTGTCTGCGGCCAGCCAGCTTAATGAGAGCAATGAAGACTCCGCGCTGTCGGACGCACAGAAGAGCCTGAGTTCGCTACTGGGTTCGGAGGTGTCTCCGGGAACAAGTGACCAACTGAAGGCCGAAATCCAGCGACTGAAAAAAACCAGGGCCCATCGTGCGCTGTCATCCACCATTCAGAACTGGCAAACCCTCGTGGACGCGCGAACGGATGGGACTCTGAGCCAGGAAGAAGTTCCGTCACACTGGCCTGAACTGGCACATCACTTGGCCGGGGCTGACCACGGCGAACTGGTGATTCGGGCAGAAATTCTGAGCGGGGTGGAGTCACCGGCCGAGGACCAGCAACGCCGGATGGAAATCCAGGTACGTCGCCTGGCGGATGGCATGGGGTCGTCTGAACAGTCAGGCAGCACCATGCAGGAGCTGGAAAAACTTGTGGCCGGCTGGTGCCTGGTCGATACCGATCACAGTCCTGTCCATCCTCTGGCCCAGCGCATGAATCAAGCAATCGGAGCACTCGCTCTCCCGTGACACCTGCTCTCTAGCGCTGATGTTCCCTCACGAAATCCCTGGCCGTTTTAACCGCGTCCAGGGATTTTTCTTTCATACCCTTGAGCTCATCATCGGCCAGGTAAAACATCATATCGATGGGATGGCGATAGTAGCGCGGAGGAAGCCGGTTAAGCGCCACACACATAACATCGGCCAGATAGTCGGCGGTATCTTCCTCCTCCCGGGTGGCATTGATGGCATCCTGCACTAGCCGTTCATAAAAATTATCGATGGCATCTCTGAGGGACATACGCATGTTCCTCCCGCGTTCGTGCACAACATCCAATTACCATAGATGCGCCCCTGCGCCTTGTCACTGGCCCTGAGCAATTTCGCCAATAGGATTGGCAGGCACCGTCATTACACAGGCCGGCGCCGAACCGCTATGGTAGAGCCATCCCAATCAAAACGAACAATGAACCGAGGACAGCCAATGACCACCGAAGCCTACATCTTCGATGCCGTTCGGACGCCGCGTGGCCGCGGCAAGAAGGACGGTTCCCTGCACAGCGTAAAACCCGTCACGCTATTGAAGACCCTGCTGGATGCCCTGAAAGAGCGGAATAACCTGGATACCGCGCAGGTCGACGACATCGTCATGGGCTGCGTAACAGCTGTGGGCGATCAGGGCGCGGATATCGCCAAAACGGCAGCGCTGGCCGCCGACTGGGACGAAAAGGTGGCCGGCGTCACCCTGAACCGGTTCTGCGCCTCCGGCCTTGAAGCCGTGAACCTGGCCGCCATGAAAGTGCGGTCCGGCTGGGAAGACCTGGTGGTTGCCGGCGGCGTTGAATCCATGTCCCGCGTACCCATGGGCTCCGACGGGGGTGCCTGGGCGATGGACCCGGAAACCAACCTGCACACCGGCTTCATGCCTCAGGGCATTGGCGCAGACCTGATTGCAACCATCGAAGGGTTTAGCCGTGAAGACGTCGACCAGTTTGCTGTACGTTCCCAGCAAAAAGCCGCCAATGCCTGGAGCAACGGTCATTTCGCCAAATCCATCATCCCCGTGACCGACCAGAATGGCGTAGTCATTCTCGACTGTGACGAACACGTGCGGGGAGAGACCACCTTAGACTCGCTGGCTGGCCTGAAGCCCTCGTTCCAGATGATGGGCGAAATGGGGTTCGACAGCGTTGCCCGGGAAAAGTACCACTACATCGAAAAGATTAACCACGTGCATCATGCGGGCAATTCCTCCGGCATCGTGGATGGCGCCACCGCCGTTCTGATCGGCAGCGCAGCCAAGGGCAAGGCCATGGGACTCAAGCCGCGGGCCCGCATTGTCGCCACCGCGGTGACCAGCACCGACCCCACTATCATGCTGACGGGGCCTGCGCCGGCCGCGCGCAAAGCGCTGGACAAGGCCGGCATGACGGCAGATCAGATCGACCTGTTTGAAGTCAACGAAGCCTTTGCCTCTGTGGTCATGCGCTTTCAGAAAGAGCTGTCGGTTCCCGATGAAAAAGTGAACGTGAATGGCGGCGCCATCGCCATGGGCCACCCGCTTGGCGCCACCGGTGCCATGATCCTCGGGACACTGATGGACGAACTGGAACGCCGGGAACTGCGATACGGCCTGGCCACCCTGTGTGTGGGCGGCGGCATGGGTATCGCCACCATCATTGAACGCGTCTGAACCCGACACTTTTTTCAGATAGGAGAATTGTAATGTGTGCCATCCGTTATGAACTGGGTTCAGATCAGATCCTGACCCTGACCATAGACATGCCGGGCCAGTCCGCCAACACCATGAACGGGGCCTTTCGTGACGCCCTATCCGAAACGGTCGCACGGGTTCAGTCAGACCTGGACACTGTCCGCGGCATCATCATCACCTCGGCCAAGAAAACGTTTTTTGCCGGTGGCGACCTGAAGGAACTGCACAAGGTGAGCCGAGCGGACGCCAAAGCCTTCGAGGATATGGTCAACGGTCTGAAAGCCGACATGCGAGCCCTGGAAACCTGCGGCAAGCCCGTGGTTGCCGCCATCAATGGCGCGGCACTGGGTGGCGGGCTGGAACTCGCCCTCGCCTGCCATCATCGGGTGGTTCTGGATAACGACGCCATCCAGCTGGGCCTGCCGGAAGTCACCCTCGGCCTGCTGCCCGGAGGTGGAGGCACGCAGCGCTTGCCTCGGATGATTGGCCTGGAAGCCGCCTTCCCGTTTCTGATGGAAGGCAAGAAAGTGAATCCCAAAGCGGCCCTGAAAGCAGGACTTATTGATGATCTTGCCGAGTCTGTGGACGAGATGATCACCAAGGCCCGCGAGTTCATCGACGCGAACCCGAAATGCCAGCAACCCTGGGACCAGAAAGGCTTCAAACTCCCCGGGGGTGCCCCCCATCACCCGGCCATGGCCCAGAAGCTGGCCATTGCGCCGGCCATGCTCAGGCAGAAAACAAAAGGTTGTTATCCCGCGCCGGAACGAATTCTTTCAGCGGCGGTTGAAGGCGCCCAGGTGGACTTTGACAGCGGCAGCCTGATCGAAACCCGTTATTTTGCCGAGCTGGTGATTGGCCAGGTCGCCAAGAACATGACCGGCACCTTCTGGTTCCAGCTTAACGATCTGAAAGCGGGCGGCAGTCGCCCAGCAGGCTTCGACACGGAAACCTTCAGCAAGGTCGGGATTCTCGGTGCAGGCATGATGGGCGCTGGCATCGCCTATTCCACCGCAACCCGTGGCATCGACGTGGTTCTGAAAGATGTATCGGTGGAAAACGCCGAGAAAGGAAAGGGGTACTCCGAGAAACTGTTAGCAAAGAAAGTCAGCCGTGGCCGTATGACCGAAGCCCGGAAGGCCGAGACTCTGGCTCGCATCCAACCCACCGACTCCGCGAGTGACCTGGAGGGATGTGACCTCATCATTGAGGCGGTCTTCGAGGACAGCGGCCTGAAAGCCAAGGTAACGCAGGAAGCCGAGCCCAAACTGGTGAACAACGGCATTTTCGCCTCCAACACGTCCACGATTCCCATTACCCAACTGGCCCAAGCGTCCGGCAAGCCAGAGAATTTTATCGGCCTGCACTTCTTCTCGCCGGTCGACAAAATGCAGCTGGTGGAAATCATCGTGGGCGCCAAGACCTCCGACGAGACACTGGCGCGGGCGTTCGACTACGTTCAACAGATTGGCAAAATCCCGATCGTGGTGAATGACAGCCGGGGATTCTTCACCTCCCGGGTATTCGGCACCTTCGTGAACGAAGGCATCAGCATGCTGGCCGAAGGTATCCACCCTTCCAGCATCGAGAACGCCGGCCTGTTCGCGGGTATGCCCGTTGGCCCGCTGGCCATTTCCGACGAAGTCAGCCTGACCCTGATGCAGCACATCCGTGCCCAGAGCAAGAAGGACACGGAAGCGGCAGGCGGTGTTTGGGAACCGCATCCGGCCGAGGCCGTGATTGACCGCATGGTCGATGAACAGGGCCGCAAGGGTAAGGCCGCCGGGGCGGGCTTTTATGAATACCCGGAAAACGGCAAGAAACATCTCTGGCCCGGACTGGATCAGCTGTTCGTGGATAACGACAAGGCTCATGCTGTCCAGCTCCAGGACCTGAAAGACCGCATCCTCTTTATTCAGGCAATTGAAACCGTTCGCTGCCTGGAAGAAGGCGTATTGAGGAACATTGAAGATGCCAACATCGGCAGCATTTTCGGTATCGGCTTTGCGGCCTGGACCGGCGGCGCCATTCAGTTCATCAATCAGTACGGTGTTCGCGCATTCACCGAACGCGCGAGCGAGCTGGCCGCCCGCTATGGTGAGCGATTCACCCCACCCGGGCTGCTGGTAGAGAAAGCCGAGGGCAACGCGGCCTTTGTCTAAGCAGTCCACCGGAGAGGCACAAGCCTCTCCGGTTCCCCGCACTTATCGCCCCTACGCCCCGCAAAGCCCCCGCCTTACTAACCTGACACTTTCATGGACAGATTGTCACGAACCTGCCAATCACTGGTATGGCAACGCTGTTAGCGCTTGCCTACAATGAGCCTATTCGCTAACGGGTAAGCCGGCCCCTCTTCCAGGCGCCGCACCAGTAAAGTCAGGTAAGAATTTATGACCTACGCGGAAAGAACTGTCGCTCGTCGCTCCGCTGCTTCGGGCAGCCGAACCGGGCTCTGCAAAGCCATCAGCCTGGCTTTGTTGGTGGGCATGCCTCTTGGCCTGTCTGCAAAGATTGATGACAAGCAGATCTACGAACCTGTCGCTCCCACCATCGATCAGGCCCGAGCGAACATTCTGATTGCCCGCCAGCTCCAGTTCACCCACTTCCGGGACATGGGCATCAATGACCAGCTTTCCGAACAGGTCTTTGACGCCTACCTCGACTATCTCGATGGCCAGCGTATCTACCTGACCCGCCAGGACGTAGACCGGTTTACCGGCACCAAGAGCCAGCTCGGCTCTGCCCTGAAAACCGGTCAGCTTCAGCCGGGCTTCGATATTTACAACCTGGTTCAGCAACGGGTCATCGAGCGGCTCCAGTTCGCATTGTCCGTGCTGGATGATGGCCTCGATTCCCTGGACTTTGCAGCGGACGAAACCATTCTGGTCGATCGATCGGAAGCCGAGTGGGAGGCGGACACCGCCGCACTGGATGAGCTTTGGACCAAGCGCATCAAAAACGCCGTTCTGGCCCAACGACTGAACGGAAAAGAGGACGATGCCATCAAGGAAAGCCTGGTGCGTCGTTACGAAGGTCAGCTCAAGCGCGCGTACCAGGCTCGGAGTGAAGATGCCTTCCAGGCCTACATGAATGCCTTCACCAGCATCTGGGATCCCCACACCTCGTACTTCTCGCCCCGGACGTCCGAGAACTTCAACATCAACATGAGCCTGTCGCTGGAAGGGATTGGAGCGGTCCTTCAGGCGGATAACGAATACACCAAAATTGTGCGTCTTGTGCCCGGTGGTCCGGCGGCCAAGCAGGGTCAGTTGCGGCCGGCGGACCGAATTGTTTCCGTCGCCCAGGAAGACGAAAAACCTGTAAACGTGATTGGCTGGCGACTGGACGAAGTCGTGGATCTGATCCGCGGCCCCCGCAACTCTGTGGTAACCCTGGAGGTGATTCCGGCCAACGCAAGTGATGAAACCATCACCAAGACCATTGCCATCAAGCGGGATGAAGTGAAACTGGAAGAACAGAGCGCCAGCAAGGACCTCATCGAGCTTGAACGGGACGGTGACGATTACAGCATTGGCGTAATCAACATTCCCACCTTCTACGCCGATTTCCAGGCGATGCAGGCCGGCGATCCGAACTACAAGAGCACCACCCGGGATGTTCGCCGATTGATCCGCGAACTGCGTGAAGACGGCATGGATGGCCTGGTGATAGATCTGCGCAACAACGGTGGTGGTGCCCTGCACGAAGCCAACGACCTTGTGGGTCTGTTCATTGACAAAGGCCCGACCGTGCAGATCCGGCACGCCAATAACGAAGTCCAGACTCTGGATGATGAGGACCCGTCAGTGTCCTACGATGGCCCACTGGTGGTGCTCACCAACCGGATGAGTGCCTCGGCTTCCGAGATTTTTGCCGGCGCCATCCAGGACTACGGACGTGGTCTGGTGGTTGGTTCCCAGACCTTCGGCAAGGGCACGGTACAGGCGGTTCGTCCCCTGAATCACGGCCAGCTGAAAATCACCCAGTCCAAGTTCTACCGTGTGTCTGGTGGCTCTACCCAGCACAAAGGGGTGATTCCGGATATCGAAATTCCGTCCCGGATCGACAAGAACCGGATTGGCGAGGACGCGTTGGAACGTGCTCTGCCCTGGGACCAGATTGAAGCCGTACCCCACACTCGCTATTTCGATTTCAGCGGCATCATCGATGAGCTGCGCCAGCGCCACGAAACACGGTTCTCCACCAGCCCGGAGTTCAACTTGCTGCAGGAAGAAATCGAGTTCCTGAACGAACAGCGGGAACTGGACTCCGTGAGCCTCAACTTTGAGACCCGCAAGGCCCAGCACGAACAGATCGAGCGCACCCGACTGAGCATTGCCAATGCCCGCCGTGAACTTCGTGGCGAAGAGCCTTTTGAGACCCTCGAAGCTCTGGAAGACTGGCAGGACCAGCAAGCCGCCCAGCAGGATGCGGTCGATGAGGAGCTGGACTTTGTCATCCGCGAAGGTGGCCACATTGTGGCGGACATGGTTGAACTGGACCGTCGCATGGTCTCGATTTCCACCCCCAGGCACTTTGCCGTCCAGGCGCCGGCTCAATAAGCGAGGATAACTGCAGGAGCATGCCGCAACGACCCAAGGATGAAATACCCCCAACGACGGAGCGAGTGTTGCGAGATACTCTGCTGGATGCGCTTCACGCCATGCGCTCCATGCAGGAAATCGAGGAACTTCAGAATCCGGAAGTGGCCGACAGCAAAAGTTCCGAGGGCCTTGTGGACCGACTGGTCGGCCTGACCGGCTCCGCGGTTCGCCTCGGATTGCGGGCCACCGATACCTCCGTGCGGGTGGGCCGGGCGCTGATCAATTCCCAGGACCAGCTTCGGGCCATGCTCACTGCAGGCCAGTCACTCAGGGACATCCGGGAAGTCGCCGGGCTCACCCTGAGCGAGATGAGCGAAGCCCTGAACCTGAAGGACAAATCGGTCCTGGAAGCCGTGGAAAACGGTACGGCTACCCTGTCTTTCGAACTGATCCTCCGGCTCGCCGCCCTGATCGCCCGAAACGATCCCATCCCGTTCATTCTCCGGACCACCCGCAATTACAACCCGGAAGTCTGGCAAATGCTCAATGACTGGGGCGTGGGCCGCCTTCCGCTGCAGTTCGAGCGGGAGCGTGAATTCATCAATATCTTTCGCCGCCATGACGACGCCAGAAACCTGTCGGACGAGGGGTTCAAGAAGGTGCTGGAATTTACCCGGCAGAGCTTTGAAATGTCCCTGCACTTTATTGAAGAACAGGAACGTGAGGTGGCAGAGCTGAAGACCACCTATGAGGAAAAATCGAAGACGGAAGATGAACCCGCCAAAGACTGAGAGGCTATCTCCCCTCAGCCCTGAGCACCATAAGAGCTACACATGTTCAGCCGAACAGCGCATCCATGCCAGCGCGATCCGGTTTTCGCACGACACCTTTTTCGGTGACAATCATATCGATAAGACTGGCCGGCGTAACATCAAACACGGGGTTGTAGACGTCGACGCCCTCCGGTGCCAAAGGAATACCCCGGATCGACTTTACTTCAGCATCGTCCCGTTCCTCAATGGGAATGTCCTGACCGGATACCAGCGCCATATCGACGGTGCTCGAAGGGGCAACCACCATGAAACCCACACCATGGTGTCTCGCCAAGACGGCCAGACTGTAGGTGCCAATCTTGTTGGCCACATCACCATTGGCGGTGATTCGGTCAGCGCCGACGATCACCCAGCGAACGTGACCCTGAGCCAGAATAGCCGCTGCCGCACCGTCAGCGTTCAACGTGACCGGAATGCCGTCCTGCGCCAGTTCCCATGCTGTCAGGCGACTTCCCTGCAGCCAGGGGCGCGTTTCATCGGCATACACTCTGTCTAATAATTCGACCTCGTGCAGACGCCGGATGACCCCCAGGGCAGTGCCATACCCCCCCGTGGCCAGCGCCCCCGTATTGCAGTGAGTAAGCACCGAAACAGGTTGGTCAGCGCCCATGGCTCTCAGGGCATGATCGGCCATGGCCAGATTGGCCGCCAGGTCTTCCTGGTGAATGGCCTTGGCCTCGTCCGCCAGTCGAGTCGCCGCCTCCTTCAGTGTGGCGCATTGCTCGAACACCGCCGTGACGCGCTGCAGCGCCCAGAACAGGTTAACCGCCGTGGGCCTGGAGGCCGCCAGTTCCTCAATTGCCCGGGAGACTTCTTCCCGCCAGTTGTCATCGGCGGCGTGGCGGGCCGCCAGTGCGGCCCCGTAGGCTGCGCTGATGCCAATCGCTGGAGCCCCCCTTACCACCATGTCGCGAATACACTGCGCAACTCCGCCAGCGCCTTCCGCTGTGATCCAATGCTCTTCGGCTGGCAACAACCGCTGATCCAGCAGGTCAAGGCTGTCGCCATGCCAACGCATCGCAACCGTTCCAATGCTTCGTAAAGGATTGGACTGACGGGTTTTATCCATTCGCGCACTCCGTTTGTGAAACGCTGAAAAGCCGCAGTATAACGTTTATACTAGCCAGCTACATTTTCACGACTGGCCCATTTCACACGGGTAACTGAGGCCCCGGTAACCAAGGCAGGTATATGACCGCAGACACCATCACCGCAGCCGATATCCGCATCAATGCCCGGTGGCTGATCCCCATCGAACCCAGAGGCGTTGTGCTGGACCATCAGGCGGTCATCATCACAGGCAGCAGGATCACTGCCGTGGTTTCCCAGGAGCAGGCGGATGCCGACTACCGCACCCGGGAAACGGTGGACCTGCCCAGTCACGTGGTCATGCCCGGCCTGATCAATGTCCACGGCCACGCGGCCATGTCCCTGTTCCGGGGAATGGCGGATGACTTGCCCCTGATGACCTGGCTTAATGAACACATCTGGCCGGCCGAGGGCGCATTCGTGTGCGAACAGTTCATTGCCGATGGGACCCAGCTCGCCATGGCAGAGATGTTACGCACCGGGACCACCACCTTTTCAGACATGTATTTCTTCCCGGAAATCGCTGCCCAGACGGCCTTTGACGCAGGTATGCGCGCCCAGATTGCCTTTCCACTGCTGGATTTCCCCACCGCCTGGGGCAATGGTCCGGACGAATACCTGAGTAAAGGGGAAGCGTTCATCAATGCATGGCGGGAAAACGAGTTCATTTTTCCAGCTGTTGGCCCGCACGCGCCGTACACCGTATCCGATGCTCCGATGAAAAAGGCCATCGACCTGAGCAATCGAACCGCCACCCCTATCCAGATCCATTTGCACGAAACCGCCTTTGAGGTCGCAGAAGCCACGGAAAAACTGGGCCAGCGCCCGGTCGCTCGCATGAACGATCTGGGCCTGCTGGGCCCCAACACCCAGTGCGTGCACATGACTCAAATGGACGATGCCGATATTGAAACCATCGCCTCCACCGGTGCACACATTGTCCACTGCCCGGAGTCCAATCTTAAGCTGGCCAGCGGCCTCTGCCCTGTGCAGAAACTGATCGACGCCGGTATCAATGTCGCCATCGGTACCGATGGCGCCGCCAGTAACAACGACCTGGATTTATTTGGCGAACTGCAGACTGCCGCGATGCTGGCCAAAGTCGTGGCCGGCGATGCCGCCGCTCTGTCCGCCCATGACGCGCTGGCCATGGCCACGCTGAACAGCGCCAAGGCCCTTGGTCGGGAACAGGAACTGGGCTCCCTGAAAGCCGGAAAACTGGCGGACATCATCGCCGTTGATCTGAGCGATCCATTCATCCAGCCGGTATACGATCCGGCATCTCACCTGGTGTACAGCAATCATGGCCGCGCAGTAAGCCACAGCTGGATTCACGGCGTACCTCAGGTACAGGACGGTCGCTTAACCCGAATTGATGTGGCAGACCTTATGCTTCGGGTGGATGACTGGCGCGAGCGCATCCGCAACCAACAGAATTCGTAAACGACTCAATACCCCTTCAGCAGGTAATGCGAACCATGAACAACCAGAATGTCGACAGTAACGAAATTGCCAAGTTTGAGGCTCTGGCGAGTCGCTGGTGGGATCCGACCAGCGAGTTCCGGCCACTGCACGACATCAACCCCCTGCGGCTGAACTACATCGACGAGCGTGTGTCCCTGGCCGGCAAGCGTGTCCTGGACGTGGGCTGCGGCGGCGGCCTTCTGTCAGAGGGCATGGCCCAGCGCGGTGCTCACGTGACCGGAATCGATATGGGCGAAGCCCCGCTTTCGGTCGCCAGGCTCCATGGACTGGAAAGCGGCGTGGAGGTGGATTACCGCCAGACGACCGTTGAAGAACTGGCGCAGGATCCTGAACACGCAGGCCAGTACGATGTGGTGACCTGTCTTGAAATGCTGGAACACGTGCCCGATCCATCATCCGTCATCAAGGCCTGCTCCGCTATGCTGAAGCCCGGCGGCCATATGTTTGTGTCCACCATCAACCGCAATCCGAAGTCGTTCCTGTTCGCGATCGTGGGTGCCGAGTACGTGCTCAATCTGCTGCCCAAGGGCACCCACGAGTGGAAGAAGTTTATCCGCCCATCGGAGATGTCGGATTACCTGCGCCACGCGAATCTTGAGGTGCTGGAGCTCACGGGCATGACGTACAACCCGATCACCAAAATTTACAAGCTGGGTCGGGATGTGGATGTTAATTACTTGATGCACGCGAAGGACACCCGTGAAGCCTGAGCAAACTCCGTCAGCCGTCCTGTTTGACCTGGATGGCACCCTGATCGACACCGCCCCGGACTTTATTCGCTGCCTGAACCTGCTCAGGCAGCAGCACGGCCTCGCCGCCCTGCCCGCTGAGCACATTCGCCGGTCGGTCTCCAACGGTGCAAGAGCCATGATTCGTGTGGGTTTTGGTCTGGAACCCGAGCATCCGGATTATCTGGACAAGCACACCGCCTTTCTGGACCTCTACGAACTGGGCGTCGCCGAAGAGACCACCCTGTTCAGCGGCATGGATGAGATACTACGCTCACTGGAAGCCCGCGACATCCCATGGGGCATTGTGACCAATAAACCGGTTCGCTTTGCCGCGCCGCTCGTGGAGGCCCTCGGTCTGGGCCCGCGCTGTGCCACGCTCATCTGCCCGGATCAT
Organism: Marinobacter sp. F4216; assembly: GCF_019931195.1. Lineage (GTDB taxonomy): Bacteria > Pseudomonadota > Gammaproteobacteria > Pseudomonadales > Oleiphilaceae > Marinobacter > Marinobacter suaedae. Next base: position 24,010 of record NZ_JAIOUO010000003.1, read on the forward strand.
GTCAGCCAGCGCAAACCCCATCCTGAACCACTGTTCCTTGCCTGCGAGCAAATCGGAGCTACCCCGGAAAATGCCATCTACGTTGGCGACCATGTACGGGATATAGAGTCTGGGCGTAATGCCGGCATGCAAACCATTGCGGTGCGCTATGGTTACATTGAGAAACCGGAAACAGTGGATCTGTGGGGCGCGGACCGGATTGCCGACACCGTCAGCGACCTGGCAAAGCTGTTACAATAACGACCGCAAAAGATTTAGGGTTGCCGATACGCAACCGCCTGACACGGAGACAGGTTATGCAAGATTACCAAGCACCCGCCGACCTACTGCAGGACCGCATCGTTATGGTGACGGGCGCCGGCAGTGGCATTGGCCGGGCTGCCGCCATCGCTTATGCGGCACACGGGGCCACGGTGATTCTGATGGGGCGCACGGTGTCCAAGCTGGAGGCTGTGTACGACGAAATTGAAGCCGCCGGCTACCCGCAACCTGCCATCGTGCCCATGAACTTTGACGGTGCCGCGGTCAAGGAATACGAAGAACTGGCCATGACCATCGAAGAAAACTTTGGCCGGCTGGACGGCATCCTGCACAACGCCGCCATTCTGGGCGATCGCAGCCCGATCGAGCTGTACGACCCGGAGACCTGGAATCAGGTCATGCACGTGAACGCGACCGCGCCGTTCCTGCTCAGCCGCGCCATGATCCCGTTGCTGCGCCAGTCTACCGATGCCTCAGTGATCTTCACCTCGTCAGGTGTAGGCCGCAAGGGACGGGCGTACTGGGGAGCCTACGCGGTATCCAAGTTCGCGGTGGAAGGCCTCACACAGGTACTGGCCGACGAATTGGATGACGAGCGCCACAATGTGCGCGTGAACAGCCTGAACCCCGGTGCCACCCGTACCAACATGCGCGCCCATGCCTACCCGGCCGAAAATCCGCAACAGAATCCTGCGCCGGAAGAGCTCATGCCCATATACCTGTACCTGATGGGCAAAGACAGCAAGGGCGTGAACGGTCAGCAGCTCGACGCGCAACCCAAGTAATGGAACTGCTGTTTTACACCACATCCAACTGCCACCTGTGTGAGGTGGCAGAGAACCTGCTGATCCACACGCCCATGCCGAAGCCCGTTCCGGTGGATGTTGTGGATATCGCGCAGTCAGAATCACTGGTGGAAAAGTACGGCACGCGCATTCCGGTGTTGCGACGCAACGATACCGGCGCGGAACTGGACTGGCCGTTCACCAAAGACGACTTAATCACGTTTCTTGAATGAGGATAGCCCCGCCATGTTGATGGTTATATCCCCCGCCAAGACGCTCGACTACGAAAGCCCGCTGGCCACAGAGCGCCACACCCAACCGGACTTTCTGGACGATGCCTGTGAACTGATTGATCAGCTCAAGGAGTTGGAGCCGCACCAGATCAGTAATCTGATGAGCATCAGTGAAAAGCTCGGCCAGCTGAATGCCGAGCGCTTCCAGAGCTGGCACACACCGTTCACCCCGGACAACGCCCGCCAGGCCGTTCTGGCCTTCAAGGGTGACGTCTACACCGGTCTGGATGCCGCCAGTTTCAGCGAGAAAGACTTCGACTTCGCCCAGAAGCACCTGAGGATGTTGTCCGGCCTGTATGGACTCCTTAAGCCTCTGGACCTGATGCAGCCCTACCGTCTGGAAATGGGCACCAAGTTTGAAAACAACCGGGGCAAGGATCTCTATGCCTTCTGGGGCAGCAAGCTGACCGACGAAATCAACCGGCTGCTGGCCGAGGACGATGACGTACTCGTCAACCTGGCCTCCAACGAGTACTTCAAAAGCATTCAGAAGAAGAAACTGAACGGTCGGCTGATTACCCCACAGTTCAAAGACTGGAAGAACGGCCAGTACAAGATGATCAGCTTCTACGCCAAGAAGGCCCGGGGCCTGATGTGCCGGTACGCCATCCAGAACCAGATCACCCAGGCGGACGATCTCAAGGGTTTTAACCTTGAAGGCTATTATTTCAGCCACGAACAGTCAGATACCAACAACTGGGTATTCCTTCGGGATGAACAATAGAATTTCCGACGCTTAAAGACAGAGACCGTAATCTATGAACGAAGCAGTATTCTCCCAAATCGCCATGCTGGTACTTCTCACCGGGCTCATCACCTGGATGGGATTTATCGTGTGGGATCTGGCGAAAAAATCCAAGGCCGGCCGGTTCGGTACCATTACTCTGTTCATCGTACTCGGCGCTGGTGTCGTCGGTTTTATCGTGAAGACCGTTCTGGTCGAAATCATGGATTTGTGACGCTAGGGAGCCTCTGTACAACTCCGCATCACCTCTGGCATTCAGAGCACTTCACAATCAAGGCGTGATTTTGCAGGAATGTCAGGACCTTTCAAGAAATCACAACGTAGAGTGTGAACTGCTCTGAAAGCCCCGAACGGCTTACTCTGAAGGCGGCACCTGCGGTGTTGCGGCCCTTGCCAAGGACTACGGCCATTGGCTGCGATCCGCGCCTTGCAGCTACCGCCTTCAGAGCAAGCAGAGGCGATTCGGAGTTGTACAGAGGCTCCCTCCTACTTTACGGCTGCCAGCCGGTGGCCGTATCATCCTTCCCCTTTCCCGTTTCAGCCCATTGAAGATTCAAGGATCCAGCCTGATGTGGTTTCGCAACGCCCGTGTTTTCCGTTTCACCAAACCCTTTGACATCTCGGCCGAGGAGTTAGAGGACAAGCTTCAGGCCGACGCCTTTAAACCCTGTGGTCCTCAGGAAACCAGCCGCCAGGGCTGGGTACCGCCACTGGGCAAGCATGGCGAACAGCTGGTACACAGTGCCGGCGGTTATCACCTGATTGCCCTGCGCAAGGAAGAGAAAATCCTGCCGGGTCCGGTCGTCAAGGAAGCGGTTGAAGAACGGGCCGAAGCCATTGAACTGGAACAGAGCCGGAAAGTGCGTCGCAAGGAAAAGGACGAGATCAAGGAACAGGTCATGCTGGAAATGCTGCCTCAGGCTTTTTCCAGGAATCGCCGCTGTTATGCCTACCTGGCGCCGAAAGACGGCGTGCTCGTGGTTGATGCTGGCTCGGCAAAACAGGCGGAAGACCTGGCTTCCACGCTGCGCAAGAGCCTGGGTTCACTGCCTGTCCGTCCGCCGGCACTGGAACAGGCGCCGGCCTTTACCTTTACCGGCTGGCTGAACGAAACCATCGACCTACCTGCTGCCATTACCCTGGGTAGCGAGTGCGAACTCAAGGATCCGTCCGAAGACGGCGGCGTGGTGCGTTGCAAGGGCCTGGATCTGAAAGCCGACGAAATCCGTAACCACCTGGATGCCGGCATGCAGGTAACCCGTCTGGCTCTGACCTGGGATGAAAACGTGTCGTTCGTTCTGGACGAGGAGTTTGGCATTCGCCGTATCAAATTCGGTGAAACCATTCAGGACCAGCTGGACGATGTAGACGCCGACGATGCCGTCGCCAAGTTCGACGCTGCCTTCACGCTGATGACTCTGGAACTGGCCCGACTGATTCCGGGGCTGCTGGAAGCCATGGGCGGTGAGGACCGCTCTGCCATCATCGAAGAATAAAGCCCCCGGCAAGGGCGCCGTCAGTAGGTGTCCTTGCCCAGCCGCTCCCGCTGCCAGTCTTTTTCCGGTTCGTTCAGCACCAGCCGCAGGTCCATAACCTCTTCTTCGTGGTTGTATTTCACCTCAAATCCCAGATGCTCCGCGAGGCTCAGCATGGGCCGGTTGTCCGGTAGCACATTGCCCACCATTTCCACCGTTCCCCGCTCCCGGCAGTAATCGATCATTTTTTGCATCAGCGTGATACCAAGACCCTCGCCTTTCATCTTGTCGTGCACCATCACAGCAAACTCGCACCGCAGGTTATCGGCGTCGGTCCAGGTGCGTACCGTACCGAGGGTTTCCTCCCCTTCCCCATCCTCCCGGGGCGCGTTGGCGATGAACACCATTTCCCGGTCGTAATCGATCTGGACCATCTGGGCGACGTCCTCCCGGGAGAAATGCTTGCGGTACTGGAAAAACCGGTAGCGGATGGATTCCGGTGACTGGAGCTCGTGAAACACACGGTGCGCCGGCTCATCTTCCGCCAGTACAGGCCGGATAATGACCCGTCGGCCGGATTTGGGCAGCACAATCCACTCTTCCAGCTCCCTTGGGTAGGGCTGAATAATGGGTCTGCCCGCCTGATCGGACAGGTTAACCGCGGTGTTGACCGCGACCGCGCCCTGATGATTGAACAACAGGGGTGAAATCTCCAGCCCCTTGATCTCCGGGATATCAATCACGATCTGGGACAGGGTGACCAGTGTTTCCGTCACCGCCCGGATATCTTCCTCCGGCCTCAGGCTGTGCTCCTTGAGCAGTTTGTACATGTAGGTGCGGCGGAGCAGCTCCCGGGCCAGCACCATGTTAAGCGGCGGCAGGGCAATCTGCCGGTCGGTCTTCACATTAATCTGAGCACCGGCAGCGCCGCAAACCACCAGAGGCCCAAACACCGGATCCCGGGTGATCCCCACACTGAACTCGATGCCGCCCACGTGCTGGTAGGAATACTGAACCGCAAATCCGAGGAATCCACTGTCCGGGAAATGCAGCTGGTAATCCTCCATCAGGAAGCGACAGGCCTCGATAATGGCCTGCTCACTGTTCAGCTTCTGGATCGTACCCTTGTAGCGCCGCTGGGTCGGGCTGAGCTTGAGGAATGGATGACACACCTGCTCGTGGATAATGGAAACGTCGACGGGGCGTCGCTCTACCGCAAAAACGGCCAGTACTTCATCCACATCGTCACAGTAGATGGTATCGACGGTACTGATGCCGTAGTCGCTGATCAGGTCCCGGGCTTCCCGGTTAGACAGGTGGTAACGACCGTCGTTCAGGGCTTTCCTGACCACCCGCCGGGTCACGCTGCGATCGATAAAATGGTCGGTAAAGGACTCCGGCGTCTCGGTTAGCAGGCGCTGCACCCGCTGATGCCGGATGTGCTGCATGAAGGCCGTCACGGCCTTTTCCGGACTGAAGAAGGAAGGTATTCCGGCCCGGTAGAACTCTTCCCGGGAATCCATCACCGTACTTTGCCCCAGCCAGCAGGTAAACACATTAAGCCGGGTGCCCCTGGATGCATGAACCACCGCGTCAGCGATTTGCAGGTTATCCTCGGTCAGGCTCGGGGCGTACATCACCAGAACGTTGGCCACCTCCGGATCCCTGCCCAATATCTGGATGACTTTGGAGTAAAGCTCGGGCGAGGCATCGTAGTTCAGGTCAATCGGATTCCTTCGGGTCCAGTAGGGCGGCAGCAGTTCCGCCAGCGCATCCACTGATTTTTCCGATAACTGGGCCAGTTCTCCGTCCAGATGGTCCAACCGGTCCACTGCCAGCACCCCGGGCCCAACTCCATTGGCCATGATAACCAGCCCCTCCCGGCGCAGAGGACGCATCCGGGTCAGGGTTTCCAGGGCATCGAACATCTGCCCCAAGCCATCCACCCGCAGCACCCCGGCACGCTGCAGCATGGCGTCGTAGATCGGATCGCTTCGCGTCACGCCGGCGGGCAGGTCGTGGGGCACCCACTCGGATTCCGGCACCCGTCCGGATTTCACCGCAATCACTGGCTTGGTCCGGGAAGCCACCCGAACCGCAGACATAAACCGGCTGGGATTGGGTATATTCTCGATATGCAACAAAATCGCGCGGGTCTGGGAGTCCTGCGCGAGATAGTCGATCAGATCGTCGTGATCGATATCCATCCCGTCACCCAGCGTCAGGAAATAGGAAAAGCCGACGCCCCGGGCAAACGCCCAGTCAATGACCGAACTGGCAATGGTACCGGACTGACCAATGAAGGCGACCCGGCCGGGAATAACGCCCATGTGGGCATAGGTAGCGTTGAGATTTCGCTTGGGCACCATGACACCAATGGTGTTAGGCCCAAGCACCCGCACCCCGGTTTCCCGAGCCGCTTCGCGCACGGCATACATCAGAGGCTGGCCGGTTTTGCTGTGGGTCCGGGACATACCACCGGTCATGACGATGGCAGTCCTAACGCCCGCCTCTCCCAATCGGCGAATCGCCTTGGCGACGGTCTCGGGCGGCGTACAGATAATGGCGAGGTCCGGAGAAAAATCCATCCGGGATACTTTTTTGACGCAGGGCACACCGTGCACGTTGTCGTAATCGTTCTGGTTAACCACCAGCAAACGCCCGGCGTATTCCCCACCCATCAGATTCCGCAACACCATACCACCGAGGCTGTCGGCCCGCTCCGAGGCACCAATAACCGCAATCGAATCAGGATTGAACAGGCTTTCCAGGTAACGGGTGCTCAAGCTGGCGGTCTCCCTGCGACAAGAAATTTGGCAATAAATTCAAAGAAATACTAATACTTATGAGTTTAGCCCGATCCCGGACCAGAAACATTAACGGGGCATGACCATCCGACTACAACCAAAGAACGGGGCAGCCCCTTGCCATCCCTGATACCATGATCCAAAACAATAGCAATTACAGAGTATTGATCAGGTATGACCACGGCATTTTTTTTCCACGACGATTGTTTGAAGCACAACATGGGGCCAGAACACCCGGAGTCCCCGGAACGCATCAAGGCTATTCTCAGTTTTCTGGCAGATACCAGGCTGCAACAGGAACTGGACTGGGTCCGGCCGGAAGAAATAACCCGTGACCAATTACTATTAGTGCATCCCGAGAAATATCTGCAACAACTGGAGCTCATCGTCCCGACCCGCGGCCGGGTGTTTGTCGATCCGGACACCGCCATCATGGCAGAGTCCCTGATGGCCGCGCGCCTTGCTGCCGGCGCCAATATTCAGGCGGTGGATATGGTCATGAGTGGCCAGGCCACCAATGCGTTCGTCTGTGCCCGACCTCCGGGACACCATGCCGAGCGCAGCCGGGCCATGGGCTTTTGCTTTTACAACAACGTTGCACTGGCCGCCATGCGTGCGCTGACCTTTCATCAGCTGGAACGGGTCGCGATCATCGATTTTGACGTACACCAGGGCAACGGAACAGCGGACATTGTCGGCGGCGACGAGCGTGTACTGATGTGCTCGAGCTTCCAGCATCCGCTCTACCCTAACTCCCACGTTTATCAACAACCGGACAATATCATTAATGTGCCGGTCGAAGCTGGCACCTCGGGTAAGGATTTCCGGAAGGTGGTTGAGGAGGGCTGGCTGAAAGCCCTTCAGGACTTCAGGCCACAGCTGGTCCTGATCTCTGCAGGATTCGATGCCCACCGGCTGGACCCGTTGGCGGAACTGAATCTGGAAACAGAGGATTACGGTTGGCTTACAGAATTGCTCACCAGTGTGGCCAGCGATCACGCCAATGACCGAATCGTGTCAACTCTGGAAGGTGGCTACAACCCTAAGGCCCTGGCCGAATGCGTCGCCCGCCACCTTGAGGTTCTGAGCTCAGTGCACTGAACGAGTTCAGCCCGCTGAGCCACCGCCATAGCCGGTGGCCTGCCGGAACCCGGGACGCTCCCCTTCGCGCTGAAGCCTTATATTGGTGCGCCAGTTATCCGCAGGCCGGCACAACGCCCGGACCCCGGCCATGCCCCCAGAACAAGGTGACCGGAGCGGCAAAGCGACATGCGGATTAGAACACACTGAATGTCATAACGGTTACAGATTGCCTTGGGGAATTCCTCTGTTCACCGGTAACATCGGCTACTTCCCGGCGCCCTTTGGGCCAGGATACAAAAACAAACACAGCCCCCATCTGATATAATCCGCCAAATTTTCAGGGTATGTCCCTCCGAGATACTGGCGAACACTCTCATGACCAATCAGATTACCCTTACCCGCCCGGACGACTGGCATCTGCACGTTCGTGACGGCGACATCCTCAACGACGTTGTTCCGGCCACCGCTGCCTGTTTCGGGCGCGCAATCATCATGCCCAACCTGGTGCCGCCGGTCACAACCGCTCAGCAGGCCACCGCCTATCGCGAGCGCATCCTGGCCGCTGCCGGTGACTCGGCGTTCGAGCCACTGATGACCCTCTATCTGACCGAGAGCATGACGCCGGACACCATCCGCGAAGCAAAAGCCGCAGGCGTGATCGCAGCCAAGCTGTATCCGGCGGGCGCCACCACCAATTCCGATTCCGGCGTGAAGGATATCCGGAATATCTATCCGGTACTGGAGGCCATGGCCGAGTGCGGCATGCTGTTGCTGGTTCACGGGGAAGTCACCGATGCCGACATTGACATTTTCGACCGGGAGAAGATCTTCCTGGAGCGGGTTCTCGCCCCGACCCTGGAAGCCTTCCCTAACCTGAAAGTGGTGCTGGAACACATCACCACCGCCGATTCTGCCGCCTTCGTACAGCAATACAACGGTGATAACCTGGGTGCCACACTGACGCCCCAGCATCTGATGTACAACCGGAACCACATGCTGGTGGGTGGCATCCGGCCGCACCTGTACTGCCTGCCGATCCTCAAGCGCAATAAACATCAGCAGGCCCTGCGAGATGCGGTCGCCAGCGGCAACAAGCGTTTCTTCCTGGGTACCGACTCCGCGCCCCATGCCAGGGACCGCAAGGAAGCCGCCTGCGGCTGTGCCGGCTGCTACTCCGCCTTTGGCGCTATCGGCCTCTATGCCGAGATATTTGAGGAACTGGGCATCCTGGACAAGCTGGAGGCCTTTGCCAGCTTCAACGGTGCCGACTTCTACGGCCTGCCCAGAAACACCGACACCATCACCCTGGTGCGCGAACCCTGGACCATGCCCGACCAGCTTCCACTGGCCGGTGGCCACATCGTGCCACTGAAGGCCGGTGAAACCGTTAACTGGCGCCTGGCGTAAGCACCATAGATTCCAAACCCATTTTGAATCACACGGCTATGACCGGAGTTTGAGTGACTGACGAAAACCAAGAACCGCATCCCATGTCCCGCCGCTTTCGTGGCTTCCTGCCCGTCGTTGTTGATGTCGAGACAGCAGGATTCAACCCGGAACGGGACGCTCTGCTGGAGGTTGCCGCTGTTCTCCTGACCATGGACGAGGACGGCTACCTGCACCCCAGCGAAACCTACACACACCATATCGATCCGTTTGAAGGCGCCAACCTCGAGCAGTCGGCACTGGACTTCACCGGCATCGATCCGTGGGACCCGGAGCGGGAAGCGGTGCCCGAGCGGGAAGGCCTGAGCGAAATCTTTCGCCCGATCCGCAAGGCAGTGAAGGAATTCGACTGTAAGCGTGCGGTACTCGTAGGCCACAACGCCACTTTCGACCACAATTTCCTGTTTGCGGCAGCCATGCGAGCGGATATCAAGCGCAACCCGTTCCACCCGTTCTCCACGTTCGATACGGCTACCCTCGCGGGTCTGGCCTATGGGCATACGGTGCTGGCACAGGCGTGCAAGCTGGCCGGTATCCCGTTCAGCAATCGGGAAGCTCATTCGGCTGCCTATGACGCAGAGAGAACGGCAGAGCTGTTCTGCGGTATCGTCAATCGCTGGAAAGACCTCGGCGGCTTTCCACCTGCCCCGGTGAATCTGGAAGAGTAAGCACCTTTTCCTGGCCAATAAAAAACCCCGCCGAAGCGGGGTTTTTTCGGTCTCAGGCGACCGGGATTACCAGTAGATGCCTCGCATGATCGCCGCAAAGGCAACCTGCTCGGTGGATACCTTCGGCTTCTCGGCAGACTTGCTGCCGGCTGCCGCCGCCGAATCCGGGAACATCCGGTAACCGGTGTTCATCACGATCTCGCCCATCTTCGGCGCCAGTGCGTGCAGCACCTGAGCGAAGATACCCAGACGCGTTGCGATACGCTTCGGACGGTAAATGATGGCCTCGGCCACCATGTCGGCCGCTTCGTCCGGCGTCAGGGTCGGAACAGAATCGTAGATCTTGGTCGGCGCAATCATCGGCGTCTTCACCAGCGGCATGTTGATGGTGGTGAAGGTGACGTTGCGGTCTGACCACTCAGCAGCGGCACAGCGGCTGAACGCATCCAGCGCTGACTTGGACGCCACGTACGAGGAGAAACGCGGCGCGTTGGTCAGTACACCGATGGAGGAGATGTTCACGATGTGACCGCGACGCTGCTCCAGCATTTTCGGTGCGAAGCCCATGATCAGGCGAACGGAACCGAAGTAGTTCAGCTGCATGGTGCGTTCGAAGTCGTGGAAACGATCGAACGACAGATCCAGGGAACGACGGATGGAGCGACCGGCGTTGTTCACCAGCACATCCACCTGGCCGTGGTTGTCCAGAACCGTCTTCACGAAGCGATCGCAGTCCTCCATGTCGGCGAAATCACACTGGTAAGCGTGAACATTGCCGCCCTTCTCTTCGAGGTGAGCCGTCACTTCGTCGAGCTTTTCCTTGGTCCGCGCACCAATAACCAGAATCGCACCCGCTTCAGCCAGCTTTTCGGCCGTCGCCAGTCCGATACCGGAGGTGGCACCGGTCACCACGCACACCCGGCCTTCCACGGTTCCGCGCAGGGTACGGTCCTTAAACAGGTCCGGATCCAGATTGCGTTCCCAGTAATCCCAGATGACAGCGGCGTACTCCGGCAGGCGCGGCACTTCAATGCCTGTGCCCTTCAGGACGCGCTCGGTTTCACGGGCATCGAAACGGGTCGGGTAGTTGATGAAGGACATCACCGAAGGCGGGATGCCCATGTCGTCCAGAAGCGCTCCGGTCAGACGCTTGACCGGCGGAAGATTCTTCAGGCTCTGGCGAATAAACGGCGGAACGAAGCCGAACATGCGGGAGTCGATGCGCATGGCCATCTTCGGCGCGTGACCGGCGTCGGAAAAGATGTTGAGGATCTCGCCCACTTTGTAAGGGTCCGAATCCACCAGATGGAAGCAGTTGCCATCTTCACCATCCAGGTGCGCAATGTGATCCATGGCGTTGACCACGAAATCCACCGGCACGATGTTCAGGCGGCCGCCTTCGATACCAACGGTGGGAACCCACTGGGGCAGCGCGCGACGAATCTTCTGAATCATCTTGAAGAAGTAGTAAGGGCCGTCAACCTTGTCCATCTCACCGGTCTTGGAGTGACCGATGACCATACCAGGACGGTAAATGCGGAACGGAACCTTGCACTCCTGACGAACCACTTTCTCGGATTCGTGCTTGGTCAGCAGGTACGGATGGTTCAGCTTCTCGGCTTCTTCGAACATGTCCTCGCGGAATGTGCCTTTGAACAGGCCCGCCGCCGCAATCGAGGAAACATGATGGAAGCACTTGGCGCCCATGGATTCAGCGGCTTCAACCGCAGCGCGGGTGCCTTCAATGTTGGCCGCCTGTTGGGACGCTTCATCAGCTCCCATGTCGTAAACAGCAGCAAGGTGGAAGAAATGATCAATGTTGCCCTTGAGGGACTTCATGGTGGCAGCGTCGATGCCGAGATTCTTGCTGGTCAGATCACCAATGACCGCTTTGACCTGCGACTCATCCGCACCCCAGCGTTCGCGAAGCTGCTCCAGTTTTTCCTGGGACTGTTCGCGTACCAGTACGTGAACCGTACCACCACGTGCCAGGAGTTTTTCGACGAGGAATCGGCCGATGAATCCGGTGCCACCCGTTAAGAAGTAGTTCATTGATTAGTCACCCTGCTTGTTACTCTGTTTTTTTCTATCCGTGTTTTGGCTCACCAGAAGCCCGTGGACTTATGATGTTTTTCGAAACGTTAGCATTGTACGTAATTGCGACCCTGATGTATCGAACTTTTTTAGAGCTTTTGCTCTGTAACCCCTTGTTTTTAATTGAGCTTTTACTCTAATTCGACACATCACCCCAGGGTCAGGACCTGTTCAGAATGCCTACAGAATCCAATGCTGACAAGGCAAATTTCATTACTCAGGAGCCGCCCACAGCGCGGTGGAACAAACCCATGAAACAAGACTGCAGCAATGACATAATCAGGAACTAATTGCCGTCAGCGGCGTCTCCATTCCTCATTCAATGACCGTCCTTAAACGGAAACCAACTCATGAATAAAGATACCCCAAATACTGAACGCTACATCGCTATTGCCCGGGCCTGCCTGAAGGCCATTAACGACACGGCAGAAAATGCCGGAAATCGCGAGCAAAAAATCCAGGCCGTTTACGAAGCCATCGATTCAGCGTTTCAGGCGGAATTCGCAGAGTACCGTCAGTCCGTGGCTATCATGGGCACGGTACTGGAGCGCATTGCATCCGGGGAACTCAGTCAGGACAAAGCAATAGACCTGGCTCGCAAAACCCTGGATCAGCAACCGGACAGCACCCGTAACGCCCTGATGCACTGACCTGGAACCCAGGACCATCGTATAAAAAGAGGCTCTATGAGTACCGGCACCCGGCGAGAGGTATCCATGCACAGAACCGTTATCCAGACCCTTACCCTGCTCACGCTGCTGATTGTCAGCAGCCTGGCCATCGCCACCGAGCAGTTGAAGAAAAGCCCGAACGACAACAATCAGTACCGACTGCTGGAGCTGAACAACGGGCTCCAGGCCATTCTGGTGTCGGACCCGGATGCCGACAAAGCCGCGGCATCCATGAACGTCGCCGTGGGCAGCGGCAATGACACGCGCGGTCGCGAAGGCATGGCTCATTTCCTCGAGCACATGCTGTTCCTGGGAACGGAAAAATACCCGGAAGCCGGTGAGTACCAGCAATTCATAAAGAGCCACGGCGGCAGCCACAATGCCTTCACCGCGTTTCAGGACACCAACTACTTCTTCGACGTGGAAGCCAGGTTCCTGGAACCGGCGCTGGACCGGTTCGCCCAGCAGTTTTCCGCGCCCCTGTTCACGGCGGACCTGGTGGACCGGGAACGTAACGCCGTGCATTCGGAGTACACCTCCAAGTTAAAGGAGGACGGCCGGCGTTTTTACTCGGTCAAGAAAGCGACCAGCAATCCCGAGCACGCCTTCAGCCAGTTTGCCGTGGGCAACCTGAGCACACTCGAAAACACGGAAGAGAACCCGCTCCGGCCCGATCTCATTCAGTTCTGGAAAGACCACTACTCAGCCAATGTGATGACCCTGGCGGTATACGGCCCCCAGCCCCTGGACGAACTGGAACGGATGGTTCACCCCCGGTTCTCCGCCATTGAAAACCGCCAGTTGACGGTCATGGAACATCCGGCGCCTCTCTACCCGGAAAGCCAGTTGCCGGCCAAGGTGACCGCTGATGCCATTAAGGATGTGCGCACGCTGAACCTGTCCTTTCCCATTCCGTCGCAAGACGACAATTACCGCACCAAGCCCGCCAGCTACGTGGCCAACCTGCTCGGGCACGAGGGCCCGGGCAGCCTGTTTGACGTGCTCAAACGCGCGGGTCTGGTGGAAAGCCTGTCAGCGGGCCTCGGCATGGACACCGGCAGCAACGCCACGCTCGAGATCAACATGGCGCTCACGCCAAAGGGGCTGAAGTACCACGAGGACATTCTGCCGCTGGTGTTTGATTACATCGACACGATTCGCGACGCGGGCATCACCGAGCAGTATTTCCAGGAAATGCAGCAGGTTGCGCGTATGGATTTCCGTTTCCGCGAGCAGCGAGACCCCGTGCAGGAAGCCATGTCCCTGGCCAGTCAGCTTCGCCATTATCCCTATGAGGATGTACTGAGCGCCCCGTGGCTCATAGAGCGTTATGCGCCTGAACAGTACAAGGCCATTCTGGATGAACTCACCCCTGACAACGTCATGGTGTTTGTGCTCGCTCCGGACCCGGTACTGGCAGCACCCCGCGAAACCCGGTGGTATAACACCCCGTGGCAGCTGACCGAACTGAGCACTGAGGAACTGACGGCGGACGCGCCGGAAGTGCTGGCGTCACAACTGCGGATGCCAGCCGCCAATCCGTTCATCGCTGAAAACCTCGACATGATTACCGGCGACACCATGCCGGAGCCCGTTCTTCTGGGCAGCCAGGACGGCCTCGACATCTGGTACGCCCGGGACACTCGTTTCGGAACGCCCAAGGCCAATGTTTACCTCAGTCTCCGCACTCCGGCGGCCAGAGCTTCTGCCCGCAGCAGTGTCCTGACCACGTTGCTGGTGGACGCCGTAAACACCAACCTGAATGCCTGGGCCTATTCGGCACGCCTGGCCGGACTGGACTACAGCGTTTATCCGCACCTTCGAGGCGTGACCGTGCGCGTAGGCGGATACAGCGACAAACTGCATTCCCTGTTGTTCCGGATACTAACCCAACTATCTGATCCAACACTCACCGAGCAGCGGTTCGAGATCGCCCGTCAAAACCTGGTGGACAGCCTGGAAAACAAGGCCAAAAATCGCCCCGTGGAACAAACTTCAGAGTTTATCCAGACCGCTTTGCTTGAAGGCGTGTGGAGTACCGAGGACAAACTGATCGCTGCGCAGCAGGTGTCTCTCGATGAGCTGAACTCCTTCTCTCAGGCCCTGTTCTCCCAGGTGGATCCGGTCATGCTGGCCCACGGCAACCTGACCCGGTCCTCGGCCCTGAACCTGGCGGCGCAAGTCCGGGCTTTGATTCTCGACGACAACGCCATTACCGAGGTTGAACGCAGCCGGGTTCGACAACTCCCTGCCAACGAAACCGAAGTGTCCATTTCAGTGAACCATCCGGATACCGGCTATACCCTGTACATGCAGGGTTCGGACACCAGTTATGAGGAGCGGGCCCGGTTCCGGCTGCTGGCCCAAATTATCAGCAGCCCATTCTACGAGACGATCCGTACCCAGCAGCAGCTTGGCTACATCGTCTACGCCACACCGTTTGAAATGCTGGAAACGCCGGCCCTGGGATTTGTGGTTCAGTCGCCCACAGCCAGCAATCAGCAAATCGACGAGGCGATTCGGGAGTTCTCGGCGGCATTCGAAGATCGGCTGAACAGCCTGGACGACGCCAGCCTCACTCGAGAGAAACAGGCGGTGATCAGCAAACTCCTGGAGCGGGACCGGCAGCTGGGAGATATCTCCAGCCGTTACTGGCAGGAAATTGATCGAAGTAACGACCAGTTCGATTCAAGGGAACAACTCGCCGATGCCGTTCGGAAGGTGAGCAGAGAGGAGCTGCTTGAAACTTACCGACACGCTGTTCTGGAGCGCGACCACAGCCTTCGTGTCGTGACGGGGAAAGAGCAGGCAAATGCCGACAGCGAACTGGTTCGACTGATGAGCCTGCCTCCGGTTACAGCTCAACCGGGGGCAGGCGCGTAAAACGTTCCCAGTCCTCCGGTTCGTCCACATCCCAACGGGGCTCCAGCAACTGCACGCGGAGCCCCAGTTTTTTCAAACGGGAACAGGTTTGCTCCAGCACGCTCTCAGTGCCCCACTCCACACCCGCCAGCATGCCCGGCAACACACGCCTCGCACCGATCAGAACATAGCCACCGTCTTCGGAAGGCCCGAGCACCACATCGGCCTCTGAAAGATGCTGAACGGCTTCGCGGATGTACTGGGGATCAACCGACGGACAATCGCTGCCTACGATGATCGCCCGACCGTGCTCTTCCAGAGAGGATGCGAGCGCATTCAGCATCCGGTCGCCCAGATTCGCGCCCTGCTGGGTTTTCTGCGCCAGATTGGTCGCTTCAAGGTTACGCAGGATGATGTCAGCCTCTTCACTGGCCTCATCGGGTTCCCTATCCCACCAGAACTGCACCGGGTAGCCGGTGGTGTAGAGGTTATCCAGCACGGCCAGTGTCAGACGGATATGGGCATCCAGCGCTCCTGCCACTCCCAGGGCCGGCATCAGCCGGGTTTTAACCCGTCCCTGCTTGGGCCACTTTGCGAATTGCATCAGGACGGTGGAATGACGATCAACCAGTACGGACATCGGAACGATACTCTCTGGCCAGGGATTCCGGCGACTCACCACGCCAATAGCGCCAGCGCAACCGCCACATCAGAAAAATAGTACGCCAGGGGCCGTGCTTCTCCCAGCGCCGGCTGTCAGTCACCACAGGGGACTCAACACAAAACGGGCGCGACACCAGGCACAGGCGCCTGGCCAGTTCGATGTCTTCCATCAAGGGCTGTTCACGGAACCCGTACAGTGCCTCGAACACATCCCGGCGAACAAACATCGCCTGATCGCCAGTGCAAATACCGGTAAGCCGGGACCGCTGGTTCATAAGCCAGGCAATTATCCGAAACAAAGGTCTCTGGCCGCTCAAGCGCACATCGAATCGACCCCAGGCATTGCCAGTCTCAGCAAAGGCCTCCAGCCGGGTCATGGCATCGTCCGGCAAACGGGTATCGGCGTGCAGAAACAACAGAACGTTGCCACGGGCCGCGTCTGCGCCCGCATTCATCTGTACCGCCCGTCCCTTGCCTGACTGCACAACCCGATCGCAAAGAGGCCGCGCCAGTGAGGCCGTGCCGTCGTCACTACCGGCATCAACCACGATCACTTCGTGGCCGGCACGGCGAACAGAACCAAGAGCGGTTAGCGTTTCAGTGATCGCGGCGGCTTCCCGCCAGACGGGGATAATAATGCTGAGAGATAGAGGATCGGACAAAACTCACTCCGCAAATCCATGGGACGGGGTAACACCTTGAGCCATCAGTCTCAGACCGCTATCATACCGCCGTTCCTCGCAATATGCCCCCGTAGCTCATCTGGATAGAGCGTCCCCCTCCTAAGGGGAAGGTAACAGGTTCGAGTCCTGTCGGGGGTACCACCCCTCCTTCAATTACCCAAATCGTTGCGGGCTGAATGCCTCCAGAGGCAAGGCAGTCTTTTCTCCATTAATCAACTGTGCAGTGAGCTGCGCTGATGCGGCAGAGAGCGTCCAGCCAAACGTACCGTGTCCCGTATTGATAAACACGTTCGGCTCACCGGCAACACCGATGATCGGAGGGCCATCCGGGGTCATTGGGCGAAAACCTGTCCAGGGCTCGGCGGCTTTCAGGTCGGCAGCGCCGGGGAAGCGCAAATCAATAGATTTACGAAGGGTCTCCAGCCGACGCTCGGGAATCTGTCGATTGTAGCCTGCCAGTTCAACAAAACCGGTTACTCTCATGCGGTTGCCCAAACGGGTAGCAACAACCTTGTACTGGTCATCGATAACCGTCGAGCGCGGGGCCCGTTCGGGGTCGGTCAATGGTGCGGTGAGCGAATAGCCTTTGACCGGATAGCTGGGTACGCGTATGCCAAAATGCCCGGCCAGTTCATTGGAAGCGGTCCCCGCACAGAGGACAAAGGCGTCCGCAGCCAAAGGCTCTGGGGTCGCACCGGCTTTGTCGTTCAGGTTCAGCGCGCACAGCCGGCCCCGCTCTCGAACAACGCCGGTCACTTCGGTTCCGTAAAGAAAGCGAACCCCCTCGGCCTCGCAAACTTTCGCAATGCTCTGGGTGAATCGATGGCAATCGCCGGTACCGTCCTCAGTCAAACGCAGAGCACCTTTCAGCGCTCCACTCCGAGCCATTCCGGGCTCTAATGCATAGGTTTGTTCTGCATCAAGCAGTTGGTAGCCTATGCCCATCTCATCCAGCAAAGCGGCCTTGGCCTTCAAGGCTGTCAGGCTATCCTCATTGCTCGCCAGTTCGATCAAGCCCGCGCGGTCCCCATCGAACTCGAGTTCCAAAGTATCCTCCAGGGCCTCAAAACACTCACGACTGTACACCCCAAGCCTGAGCATCGCCTTTTTATTCTCGTCGAACAGGCCGGGGGTCGTAGCATAACGCCAGGTCGCAAACAGAAACCGCAGTGTTGTCAGAGATGGCGGTTGGCGCATTTTTAGCGGGCCATCCCGCTGCATCAGCCAGGGCAGCGCCTTCTGCATCATGGCCGGTGAAGCCCAAGGATACACCGCACCATAGCTTCGCTGTCCGGCGTTCGCCCGGCTGGTTTCCAATCCCGCCTGGCCCAGGCGCTCAATGACAGTGACTGTGTGACCACGCTGGCTCAGAGCTTGGGCCGTCGTGGTCCCCACAACGCCTGCGCCAATGACCGCTATGTGCATCGCATTTACTCCCACACTGGTGAATTGGCTGTCGCTCCGATTCCTCGAACCGAAACCTTAGATCCGATGAAGCACGCCTTCAGAACATCGAAGCATCGTCATCAAGAGTCACCACCCACGCTCTGCCATACCTGGATAGCGGCGGCGAGATCTTCCAGTGAAGCGCCGACGGATTTGAACACAGTGATCGCCTCGTCACTACTGCGCCCAGGGCGCTCACCCTTTAGAAGTTGAGCCAGGTCGGACCGAATATCGGAAAAATCAAAGGCGCCTTCGTCTGCAGCCTGGAGAAGATCCCCTGCCTCACCTTTGGCGCCTGCGTACGTATCGACAAAGACTTCGCTCCGGCGAAAACAGGCCGCGTCCGTTTCTCGCATCGTCGGTTTGAACGCTCCAACCAGGTCAAGGTGACTGCCAGCCTTAAGCCAGGAACCCTTGATCAGCGGTGCCGTTGAGAGTGTGGCGCAACTGATGATGTCCGCCGTGGAGGCAGCGGTTTGAAGATCTGTCACAATCTCGGTGTCGTACCGGTCTGCGTACTCTTCTGCCAGGGCTTTCGCTTTATCAGGATTACGCCCCCATATACGAACCTGGGTGATCGGCCGAACCGCAGCGTGTGCTTCAATCAGCATGGGCCCAAGCTTTCCCGTGCCGACCATCAGCAAGCTGGAGGCATCTTTCCGGGCCAGTTCCCGACTGGCCAGTGCCGAGGCCGCCGCTGTGCGGCGCCGGGTCAGTTCGCTGCCATCCATACACGCCAACGGTCGGCCATGCTTACCTTCACTCAGGAAATAGACACCCGAAATAGCAGGCAAACCATGGGCAGAATTCTGCGGGAACACATTCACCATCTTCATGCCGATGTAGCCTCGCTCTTGCCAGGCTGGCATCAGTAACATGGTGGCCTCTCCGTCCTCGCGATGCATGCTGTGATGATGGCGCGGGGGGGCTTCCACTCCCTCTCGAAAAGCTTGCCCGATGCCATCAATCAGTTCGCGCCAAGATAGCGCTTCGGCAATCTGTTCGGCGTTAATAAAGCGCATGTTACGCCCCCGGCAATGCGGCAATTACCATGATCTCAACTTTCCATTCGGGCTTGGCCAGTTTGGATTCCACACAGGCGCGTACGGGCGGAAGACAATCTGCGACCCAGGCATCCCAGGCAAGGTTCATCTCGGCAAACTCGGCCATGTCAGTAACCCAGATAGTGGCCGACAAAAGGTGCTGCTTATCCGTACCAGCCTTGGCCAGCAACTGTTCAATGCCCTGCAAGATTTGTTCAGTTTGGCCACGCATATCGGCGCTGGCATCCGAAGCAACCTGGCCAGCCAGGTAAACGGTATTGCCATGAACAATGGCCTGGCTCATACGATGGTTGCTGTCGATGTAACGATCGGTCATAAAATACTCTCTGTTGCCTGATAAATAAGAAGGTAAGGACTATCGATCTAGCCCCATCGGAAGCCCTGCAAGAAGGCGGCTAAATTGTCACTGAGGCTGTCGGTCGGGTATCCACCTTCCTGAACGATCACCTTCGGACCTTTCACCTGCGCCAGACGCTGCCCAATGCGGAAAAAGTCTTCGGTTTCCAGGGCCATCCCAGCCAGCGGATCGTCCTTGTGCGCATCGAGCCCGAGCGCGATGACAGTGGCCTGGGGTTTGAATTCGGCATGAGCAGACAGCAGTCGTGACAGTGCCTGCAGGAACGCAATGCCATCGGCACCCAGCGGCAGCGGCACATTGCAGTTGTAGCCTTTGCCGTCACCAGCCCCGACCTCTTCCGCTGCTCCCCAGTAAAACGGGTAAAAATCGGCAGGATCGACATGCACAGAACCGGTCCACACGTCAGCTCTTTCCCAGAAGATATCCTGAGTCCCATTGCCATGGTGCAGGTCGACATCGACGATGGCGACGCGTTCGTAGCCTTCCCGCAAGACGGTTGCAGCCAGCGCTGAATTATTCAGAAAACAGAACCCCCCACCCCGCTCTGGCCCGGCATGGTGGCCCGGCGGGCGACACAGAGCATAACTGACCGGTTCGCCGTCAAGCACAGCCTGCGCGGCTGCCTGTGCCGTCGTGGCACTGGCGAGAATGCCTGTGTGGCTGCCTTCGTCCATCGGACAGGCCATGTCGTGCATGTGCCAGCCGGCCTGGCCAATGATATGCCGAGGATAGAAGGTCGCGTGGCCACAGGGATGCACGTTGGGGGCAACGACCTCGGCGGCGGCTGGCAAAGCCCGCCAGCGCTCAACAACGCTCTCCAGAAAGTCGAGATAGCGGGCGGTGTGTATGCGCTTGAGTCTGTCCATCAACCGGGGGTCACTGGTCAGCGGTGGTAACAGGTTCAGACTGGCACCCGAAGCTTCAACGGCTTTTTTCAGAAGATCGGCGCGCAACGGCTGTTCGGGTGAAGGCGCCGGTTGCCCGCGCAGAAAAAAATGTTTGGGCGCGTGCAGGCCCTGCGCTTCATGATAAAAACATTTCAAAACTCACCGCCTATTTGTTGTTCTCAAGGTGTTTTTGCAGGAAGTTTCGCGTTCGTTCCTGATCCGGGTTACTGAACAGTTTGTCCGGTGCGCTCTCTTCAACCACGACACCGCCATCCATGAACAGGGCCCAGTCCGAAACATCCCGCGCGAAACTCATCTCATGAGTAACGATCAGCATGGTCATATGCTCATCCGCGAGGCTGCGCATGACCTGGTTTACTTCTTCGACGAGCTCGGGGTCGAGCGCTGAGGTGGCTTCGTCAAACAGCATTACCTTGGGTTTCATCGCCAGCGCCCGCGCGATGGCAACACGCTGTTTCTGGCCACCCGACAACCAGTTCGGAAACACATCGGCTTTTTCGGCAAGGCCCACCCGTTCCAACTGTTCCATGCCCAGTTCCCGGGCCGCTTTCTTATCCATGCCCTTGAGCTTGCGGGGGGCCAGGGTGACGTTATCGATGGTCGACATGTGTGGAAACAGATTGAAATGCTGAAACACCATGCCCATGTTCTGGCGGATGTGGTTGATGTGCCGCTCAAACGCCATGCCTTTCATGTCAGGGCGGTTAACCTGCACCCCATCGAGCAGGATAACCCCGTCGTCGATCACCTCCAGATTGTTGACCGAGCGCAACAGGGTACTTTTGCCTGAGCCCGAAGGGCCAATGATGGAAATAATCTTGCCCCGGTCTACCGTCAGGTTGATGCCTTTTAACACCTCAAGGTTTCCGAAGCGTTTATGGACATTACGCACCTCAACCATGGGCGTAGCGGTCTGTTGTTCTGTGCTCATTTACAGCTCCAGCTTTATTGGCTTCTTGTTAAGTCAACTCAGTGGCGATACGAGGTTTGTCGTTCCAGCCATGCCTGCCCCAGTTCCATCACGATATTGATCACGTAATACATGGCAGCGATCACAATAAAAAATTCGAAGGGCCTGAACGACACACTGATGGCGTATTGCGATGCGTACACCAGTTCGGCCACACCGATCGCTGACAGCACAGAGGTATCTTTGACCATCAGAATCATGTTGTTACCCAATTGCGGAATCGAACGGATAAACGCCTGTGGAACGATGATGTAAAGGATGGTTCGCCAGTGCCCGAAGCCCAGGGATCGTGAAGCTTCATACTGACCGCCCGATACGGACTTGATGGTCGTAATGAAAATATCGGCGTTGTACGCCATGTAGTGAAAGCCCAGCCCCAGGATACCCACCACGACAGCCGGTATCAGAATCCACTCGCCTAAACCGAAGTAAAGGAAGTAGAGCTGCAGCAACAGGGGGGTGGTCATGAACAGCCAGATGAAAAAGCGCAACGGCGCGCTCACAACCTTGTTGGTATAAATGGATATAACAGCGACCACCAGTCCGCCCAGAACGGACATCAGTGCCACGGCAAGGGCCACCAGCGCGGCAACCCCAACACCCTTGAGGAGCGTGGGGAAGTACGTAATAACTGCCGAAAAATCGAACTCCATCGCTATGCCTCCTACTGGGTGGTGTACCGGGTGGCCCGGCGGTAGGCCAACTCGATGATGCCCATCACCGCGTAGATGATGACGATGTACATAAGGGCACTGAGAGTGAAGATTTCCAGCGGCTTGTAAGTGGAGCCGATCAGACGCTGGGCCTGATAGGTCAGTTCGACCACTGAGATAATGGAAACCAGAGAGGAGTTCTTGATCAGAACGATGGCCAGGACCCCGACGGAACGGATCATCAGGCTGGCGGCCTGCGGCAGGACGATGTAGAACATGGTTTGCGCACGGCCAAATCCCAGGGATCGGGCTGCTTCGGTTTGTCCGTTGTCGACGGACTCAATGGATCCCCGAATCGCTTCACTCATGTAGGCGCCAATATTGAACGCGCCAACAACGACGCCACAGGTGACGGGGTCCAACCGCAAGCCAATACTCGGACCGCCGTAAAACACCAGGAGCAACTGCACGAAATACGGTGTCCCCCGTACGATGCTTACGTATCCACGGGCAAACCAGCGAATGGGCGCAAACCGCAAGGTCTGTAAAAACACCAGCCCGCAGGCAACAAAGAACCCGAAGAAAATCGCGCGGGAAGAAATATCAATCGTAACCCAGGCCGCCCTGATCAACAGGGGGGTAACCTCGACCATTAAATCAAAGTCCATGGTCATCCCTTGTTCTGTTGTTATTCAAATCTTTTATCTGAAGGCAACCCGGCCAGGAAAGGGCCGGGTTGTGACTCACGGTCCAGTCCTTACTCGATGTTGGCACCTTCGCCGATCCACTTATCGACAATCGCCTGATAAGTGCCATCCGCCTTGATTTCTGCCAAAGCCTTATTCAAGGCTTCCATCAGTTCTGGCTTGTTCTTCTGAATGGAAATGGCTGCAGGCCAGCGTGGCAGGTCACCCACGTCGACCATCTTGATGGCTGGTGCATTTTTCTGCATTGCCACCAGCACCGGAACGTCGTCCGCAATCATTACATCGATGCGGCCCGTGGTAAGGGCATTCATCATATCCGGCAGGCCCTGGAAGGTCTGGTTCGTCCATTCGCCTTCACCATTTTCAACGGCCCACTGATTACCGGTTTCCCCGAGCGTGGAGCCAACGCGCTTGCCAGAAAAGTCGTCGATGCTGCTGATGTCGTCGGTGCCCTCCTGCACCCAAACCGAAAGGCCTGAGCTGTAGTAGGAATCCGTGAAGGCCACCGCCTTCTTCCGTTCCTCTGTCACGCTCATGCTGCAGATACAGGCATCAAACCTTCCACCCGCAAGAGCCGCGATAATTCCATTCCACGGAGAGGACTGTACGTTGACTTCCACGCCCATTTTCTCGGCCAGGGCTTCGGCAATATCAACGTCGAAACCGACCAGTTCACCCTGGGTGTTCACGAAGCTGAACGGAGGATAGGCGCCAGAGTTGGCCACCTGAAATACGCTTTCCCGAATCTCAGGCAGGTCACGCGCCTGAGTGGGCATGGCCACCATCAGGGTTGCGCCGATGGCTACGGCTGCGGTCGCCATAGTTTTGGAGAACTTTTTGATGTGTAACTTCATATCCCTATTCCTTATTAGACGTTTATCAAAACATGCATAGTTCCATGCACTTAACTACTTCACACTGCTTAATGACCATTTCTGTTGGGCCCGAATCGATCGCAGTTATCCATCCGGATTCGTTATTGTTATTTGTGATGGTTTGTAACTTGATCACCTCCCGCCAATCATTCCCCGTGTTGTTCCTCACCACTTTCAATTGCAAAGATCAGTGCTGCTTCAGTCTTTGCCTGCAAGTCTGCATCGCTGATGTCTGCCAGCTTTTCCCGCACAACCAGACCCCGGTTGGTAACGTCGATGACAGCCAACTCTGAAATAATTCGGCTGACACAGGCTTTGGCTGTGAGGGGCAAACGGCAGGTTTCCAGTATTTTCGGGCGACCGTGTTTGTCGGTATGGGTGGTGAGCACGACGATGCGCTTTGTTTTTTGTGCCAGTTCCATGGCTCCACCGATACCCGGAGAGAACCTGCCCGGAATTTTCCAGTTGGCGAGATTGCCGTGTGCATCGACTTCAAAGGCTCCAATCATCGTCAGGTCCACCCGAGCCCGACGAATCATCGCGAAGGACACGGCACTGTCGAACAAACTCGCACCCTCGCGTAACGAGACGTAGGCGCCAGACGCGTCAATAAGGAAAGGGTCCATCGACTCCGGTTCGGCCTGCTTCCAGGCACCGAGAATGCCGTTCTCCGAATGGATCTGGACATCAAAGTCATCCGGCAGGTAATGCATGACTTTGGTCGGCAACCCTATGCCCAGATTCACAATGCTGCCGGGGGTAATCTCGAGCACCGCCCTGCGCAAAATGCGCTCAACGTCGGACATGATGCTCCAGTATTCCGTAGTCTGAGGTGAGTGATTCCAGTTGCACGACACTGTCGACAAAGGCTCCCGGTGTGTGAACCTGCTCCGGGCTGAACCGCCCAGGGGCCCCCAGATCCGGTGTTTCAACAATCACGTGGTCCGCCGCCATAGCCATGAGCGGACTGAAGTTAATGGCAGAGCCCTGATAAACCAGGTTGCCCAGCCAGTCGGCCTGAGCCGCATGAATAAGTGCAAAATCGGCTCGAAGCGCCATCTCAACTTTGTAGGTTTTTCCCTGCCAATCGAGCAGATCGTCAGGGCGGGTGATCTCGGAGTGGATACCAATATCGGTCAAAAAACCAAAGCTGCCGGCCCCGGCGGTGCGGATCTTTTCCGCGAGAATACCCTGGGGGTGAAACGCCACCTCTATCTCACCCTGGTTGAACCGATCGATCACGTTTTTATTCAGGCCAATGTGCGTGGTGATCAGCTTTCGAACCTGGCCATTCTCGATCAGTCGGCTCACGCCATGACTGGCCTCGTTGGCATCGTTCTTGATGAGCGTCAGGTTGGTTTGCCCCTGGCGCAGTAATTCATTGATCAGGCTGAATGGTGTGCCCGGATTGCCGAAACCACCCACCATGATGACCGCACCCGAGGGGATCGAAGCGATGGCGCTTTCGAGGGTGCGGTTCTTCTTCATGACCAGGCCACCTGCTCTTTTGCGATCTGTTCGAAGTCCGCCAGGCTGAGGTCGAACAGAGCAATAATGGCGTCGATATCGTCGGTGGTAACCGTCAATGGCGGTGTGATCAGAACATGATCCCCCGCCAGGCCGTCCAGGCAACGTCGCGGATAGATCAGCAAGCCCCGCTCCTTTGCTAACGCTGTAATCCGTTCGAAGGCGTTGAATTCGGGAGGAAAACTTTGCCTGGTCAGCTTGTCTTGCACCAGCTCCACACCCTGTAACAGGCCAATACCCCGCACATTGCCTACGCAGCTGTATTTCTCGGCCAGCTGCTTGAGTCGCTGGCGTAAATAGAAGCCTTGTTCAGCGGCGTTGCTGACCAGATTCTCCGAGTCCATCACCTCAATCACCGCAAGGCCGGTGGCGCAGGCAAGCGGGTTTCCGGCATAGGTATGGCCATGCATAAAGCCGCCGCCGCGGCCCACGGCATCCACCAGTTCCTGACGCGCCATCATGGCAGCAATGGGGTAATAGCCGGAGCCAAGCCCCTTTGCCAGTGCAAGAATGTCCGGTGCTACGCCATAGTGCTGGTAAGCAAACCAGGCACCGGTACGCCCCATACCGCTGAGCACTTCATCCATGATCAGCAGGCAACCATACCGGTCACACAGGGCGCGCAACCCTTCCATGTAACTTCGGGTGAACATACGGCCACCGGTGCTGGCACCGCCGACAGGCTCAACAACAATAGCGGCGACAGTTTCCGGGCCAGCGGCCTCAATGGCACGCTCAGTCTGTTCGAGCACCACGGCAATATGCTCTTCAACGTTGGCCTCACGAAAACGATACAAGTCTGGCGAGGGCACCTTGACTGAGCCTATGGTGGCCGAACGGTAGGGTGCTTCCAGCGGTTCATACCCGGTCAACCCCAGTGCGCCCAGCGTGCTGCCGTGATACGACGGGCGCAACGACACGAACTTGCTACGCTCAGGCTGACCTTCAACAAGGAAATACTGGACCGCCAGTTTGATGGCGCTCTCGACAGCTTCCGAACCACTGCCCACAAAAAACACTTTCTGAAGATCAGCGTCCGTCCTTTCAACCAGCTTATTCGCCAGATCCAGCGCAACCTGGCTTTCAAACTGGGTTCGGTAGGTGAACGCAACCTTGTCGAGTTGCTCGACCATGGCGCGTTTTACGGTGGGATGATTGTGGCCAATATTGCAGGTGATGGCTCCGGAGCAGCCATCAATATAACGACGTCCGTCAGTATCCCAGAGGTAGATACCGTCGGCGTGGCTGACCAGGGGCATGTCTTTAGTGGTCAGGTAGAACAACGCATTGCTGCTGGGCATCGAATCGCCGATCCTTCTGCAAAAAACGATGTTTTTTTGTTCAAATCCAAAGCCATAGGATCAGTTCTATAAACTAATTGCAATGCATGATATTTTTGCATTACTTGATGATTTCTACTCATATATTAACTAAAACAAGACGCCCGCAAGGCTTGCCATCATGAGCGACATCAACCTGACCTCCCTGAAATCGTTACTGATTTTCAAAAGGCTGTACGAAACGGGCAACGCGACACAAACAGCAAAAGATCTGGGGATCACCCAGTCCGGTGTCAGCCGATCACTCGCCCAGCTAGAAGAAAACATTGGCTTTGCGCTGTTCATGCGGCATAAGAAACGGTTGATTGTTCTGCCCGAGGCCGATGAGCTTTATGGGGAAATCCTGGGGTTAGTGAGCAATCTCGAAAACATGAATCACAGCATCGTGGCGTTGAGGGAATTCGGTGCCTCGCGCATACGTATCGCCTGTGCCCCCAGCCTCGGTTTTGACTACGTTCCCAAAACCATTGCACGCATTCTGAGCGATAATCCGAAGTACAGTGTGTACCTGGACATCATGCCCAGCCCGGAAATTGTGCGCGCCGTTGAAGCCGGCAACTTTGACGTCGGATTCGTCACTCTGCCAGTGACCACCGAAGCGTTGGTCGTCGATGAATTCATCTCAACCGAAGCGGTTTGCCTGATACCCAGAAACCACAGCCTGGCGAGGGCCAGTGTGGTGACCACCGACGACCTCAAAGGCCAGCATCTGGTTATCCCGAACCAGCCCAACCTGGCTGCCGACCAGCTACTGGTGCACCTGTCAGAAAGAAACATACACATTGCCGGCAAGACCGAGGCCAACATCTCGGCCATATGCTCACTGGTTGCAAACGGTGTCGGTATCACGCTGATCAATCCCATCACCGCCTACGATCATCAGGCCATGCATGCCGGGCTCCTGATGAAACCGTTCAAGCCAGCCATCCATTTCCGCTTCGCTCTGGTGTACAAACAGAAGTGGGCGAACAACCGGTTAATCAGCCTGCTCAAGGAAATGCTGCCGGATTTGCCGGATCACCGTGTGGCCGAAAGACATAACCGAGGCTGCGACATAACCTGAATTATTTAGGCAACTTTACTTTTCTGGCAAATCCAAGCCCAGCTAAGCCAAGCCCTAAAATTGTTAAATAGCCAGGCTCAGGGACTGCAACGAAATCAGCTTTATAATCCTTGCCTATCGCTAATAAATGAGCCCGGAAGCTGTTAATATCCAAGTGTGTACTACCGCCGCCCCAGCGCTGAACTTCCGTCAAGTTGACCGAGGCTAGCCAGCTAGTAACAAAATCTCTTCCTGCGAGTATTTTCGTTCTTCGCGTAGCCATCCAATGATCGAAACCACTCCCCAGTCCATCGCCAGTATCGATAAATATAAAATCTGAATGTTTGTCAAATAATCTGGGATTGGCAAGTGTCACAGGATCCCAATTACCTGTGCTAAAAACCGCATGCATATTGGTATTGTTTGAATTACCAATCCACGGCTCACCTGCTTCAGTTAAATACACCGGGCTTCCAACGGCTGACCCCGCGAAGAAAAACAATAAACAGGGTATCTTTTTCATAATCAATATCTCTGTAGCATGGTATTAATAGACCCAACCAATAGATTTGGCCTCCAAATCCTGCCCGTAATGTTGATTGGCCAGCGGATGAGAAATGTCATTGGGCGCAGCCGTCACTGGCACACGTAAGGCCGACAAAGCCAAGACAAAGCCAAGACAAAGCCGGCCCGGAACGGTCCTGTTGTGCCCATACCTTGCCCCTGGTCAGTTACCCATGCGGTCAGCAAAGTGCTGTCCGCGCCTATAACGAACATTCGCAGGTCAAGGACGGGCGAACACCCCCCAATTGGGTGGGACTTTGAGATAACTGAAACCTGAGAAGGGATTACCGGAACAGAGCGAAAAGAACTTGCATCAATTGCCGTTGATTGGTGACACCGAAATGCCGGAAAAGATTTTTGACATGAGATCGAACAGTCTCATGGTTTACCTGGATTGTGTCTGACACCTCCCTGACGGATTTCCCCAGCATCAAATGGTACGCAACCAGCGTTGCCACGGGTGGCAACCCCATTGAACGAAGGCTCGCCTGAACCGCTTCTTGCTGATAGCACCCGTGAATCGAAATTAGGACAACCGGGCCTGTCGTTGGCAACAAACCTGCTGCTTCTCCCCCGAGAACCGACAAAGAGACCCTCAACTCATCGAATGCTCCATCCGAGAAATGGTATTCGAATCGACTTGGATCAATCTCTCCATGCCTCGAGAAATGGCGCAATTGTTGACTGAGCCACGTTCTTGCCGGCGCGCACTGAAATACCACCCTCCCATCCTTAACCTTCAGGATGTGTTCACGCCGGACCAGATGCTCGAATCGATCGTTAGCGTAGACGAGTCGGGCGGAAGCGTCGACAAGACCAAGTGCCGATTCACAGCTATCAAGAAGGTTACCGGAAAGCTCCAGGGAAAACTGAAGCATTGACAAATCCGATGATGTATTGATCGCTGATCTCAACAGAGGGAATAGTTCCTGCATTCGCGACAGTCGCTTGGCATCAAACTCGCCAGCATTCAGAGGCAACAATGCACTCAGCATTCCGAAGCCCTCTTTACGGCTTTCGAAGAAACCGCCGGCACAATGGAACATCTTGATCGGTTTAAGAAACTCATCGTAGAACCGGGTATCTACCAGGCGGCGGTTGGGGTAAAGATCACCGCTTTTATACACAGCGTGAGTTTTCCGCTGCTTCAATGCGTCTATCCAGACATCGCCCTGAGGAAACTTTGTCTGGTAGGACTTCATTACACTGGAGGGAAGGCTACTGGCCTCATAGAAAGAAATTGACGCCTGATGACTACCACTCATCACTACCAGGTTCACATTGTCGACCGAGAGGTAACGTTCCATCGCCGCCAAAGCCTCCGGCCAGCGCTCGGGATGCCACGCGGCCTCATTGATCAGTGCAGAAAGGCGGTCTATCTCGTTAGTCTTATTGGCCATTAGACACGGTACAATGTATTTTCAGTTTTCTAATCAATGAATTCTGTGAATGACAGTCTGTCTTGATAAACGCAACTTTCAGATAACTTCTCGCGGTATTCTGGGTGATACCCATCATTTCCGCGGCTTGCCGGACGGTCATACCGGAGGCCAAGCAATGCGCAAACCTGGATTCAGCCATGGTCAAGCCCCATAAATGTCGGCATTGACCATTACACCCCTCACCCGACGAGGAAAATTCGTGCCGCTCCACTGTTATGAGCTGGATGAGGAAGTGCTCCGCTCCTCCATTGAACGTGAACTCTCGCCGGCTGTTTGCCCGGTAAATCGACGCAACAACGGTGCCTTGGTTGGAGTGGATAACCTTCCGCACAGGGAGGTGATCCTGAGCCGAATGACGGACCACCTGAACGAAGGCCGCTCTAAGGCACGGGTTGATCCAGACCAGGTGCCCATGTTCAAGAGCCAGTAGACCCCGGTAGTATTCGTTGACCCGGCGCCCCAATTCACGGAAAACCTTCCCGGTGCAATCAAATTCCACCAGCGTAATCTGATTATCGATTGTGAGGCGCTCCATCACACGGGCCACTTTCCTTAGCGCAGCAATCTCCCCCCTCCTGGGCTGCCCTTCCACCGCTGCCATCCTTCGCACATAGCTCTCAATCATGGTCAGCTCCCTTGCTACCTGGTTTCGCCACTCATGTTTTACCTCCAGGGGTGGCTCTCAAATGGGCCGAAACCATCTGCTTTCTTCGTACCTCCAGATCCGTCATGCGAGCTTGAGCGGAATATCTCCGCACAGCCCAAGAACTCTGCATAAAGAGTGTCGGGGGCTCGCTGGCAAGCGAACTGAGCGTATCAGCAGAAACCGGCAACTAGCCGGTTAGTGTAGTAGGTAATTCCGGTATGGACAGAAGCGATACACGTCGTCCATGATCCGGCTCCCGAAATATCCGTTTTGGTAGCGAAAGCGGACAATTGTTTGAATAGATTGGCCAGTCAGGCCGAATGCCGGCGAGCAGCGCCTGCCTGAAACTGACCAATTCCTTGACTGTCCGACAAAACCACGCCACCCATTAACAACTGAGGCAAGATTCCATGATCTGGACTGTATATCTTTCTGGCGAAATCCATACTGACTGGCGCGAGCAAATCCAGGCCGGCGCATACGAAGCGGGTTTGCCGGTGGAATTTACCGCTCCCGTCACCGACCACGACGCCAGCGACGCAGCCGGCGACCTGCTGGGTAAGCCGGAAAACCAGTTCTGGCGTGATCACCAATCGTCCAAGGTGAACGGCATTCGCACCAAGACGATGCTTGAACAGTGCGATCTGGCCGTGATTCGTTTTGGCGACAAGTACAAGCAGTGGAACGCGGCATTCGATGCGGGTTACTGTGCGGCTCTGGGCACCCCGTACATTACCCTGCACGGCGACGACATTGTGCATCCGCTGAAGGAAGTGGACGCGGCGGCGATGGCCTGGGCTCAGACTCCCGAGCAGGTTGTGGAGATTCTGAAGTATGTGACCACCGCCAAATAAGCAGCCCCCCTCCGTTAGTGCTGGGGCATCTGCCAGATGCCCCGGTGTGGAGAAAACCTGCAGGCAAGCTCAGACCGCCCATACGACAAGCTCCCGCCCGCTCACAGAAACGATGGCCGCCCTAGGGGCGATTCTCCAGAGCCTCAAGCGCCCGCCGCAAGCCGACAGCAATCCGTTGGACCTTCGGCACCCGGTCTCTGCAGGCGATAATACCGAAATTCAGGAACTTACCATGACTACAGCAGGTAAAGTTCAACGGCACGCCTGGCATAATCAGGCTTACCGGATAGATGTGAAGAAGCCGGGCCCCGTCCAGATACCTTTCTTCCCGCTGTCCCGGCACGTTTGAGATAACCGTATTGAATATCGGCCGACCATGCCCGGCCCGGCCCAGGATGACCGAGGACATAAACGGGCCTGTCGCCATCAGAGAGTAGGGTACGGTGGCGCCCTCCGGAAGGCTTTGCAGAAAGGATTTGGCCGCCCGGGTGGACGCTGTAATCTGAGCCAAACGCTCCTTGGGGTCTGCCACATTCGTGCCCAGGGCTCCAAAGATCATGCTGACCTGATTGCCCACACTGTGATCGCCCGGCTTTCGGGTAGACACCGGAAGAGCAGCCGTCAGGGACTCCTTCGGCAAGGCATTCATATTGATCAGGTAATCTCTGAGTGCTCCGCCGGCCAGTGTCATCACTACATCATTCAAAGTGGCGCCTGCCTCTTTAGCAACTTTCTTGAGCCGAGCAAGTTCAAAATGCTGGGTGGCGACCCGCCTCTGGGCTCCTATAGGGCCGTTAATGGCAGAAGGTGGTGTCGATGCAAACGTGGTGAGTTCCGGATCTTTCCTGCGTAATCGAAGCGCTGCTCCCATGGCCGCTTTGAGATCACTGAACCCCGGCAGGGACAACGAATCCGTCTCAGCATCATTCTCGGAACAATGTCTGGCCCAATGGGGTTGCGTCTGTTCATCGGCCCCGGCGGACAGGCCTTCAACCAGCAAATGAGCGGCACTGATGCCATCGACCAGAGCGTGATGAAGTTTCACGTAAATCGCGAACCGCTGGTCTGACAGGCCCTCAATGAAGTGAAACTCCCAGAGTGGCTTTCGCAGATCCATTCGCAACCCGTGAATCCAGGCGACCATCTGACCAAGCTCCACTTCACCCCCGGGCTCAGGAAGCGCCCATTGCCGAAGGTGGTATTCCAGGTCCAGGTCGTGAACGCTCCGGGTAGCAGGGCTGAGCTGCCAGCGACTTGGTCGTGTCAACACCTGGTTCCACGGGTAGGAAACCCGGATTTCCCGTCGCCAACGCCCCACCAATTGAGTGACGAACGCTTTTTGTTGGTCTGGCTCCAGTCCCTCGGGATAACTGAATACCATCAAGCCGGCCACGTGCATCGGCATATCCCGCCCCTCAAGGCGTAATGAAGCCGCATCGATTAAAGACAGTTTTCTCAGGGACATTCTTCACCTCCGGTGATCCCAAGTGCTTCTTCAAGCTCCACCAGCGCATCAGTCAGACCGGTAGCAAGTCGCTGCATATGAGGCACGGAATCCCGGCAGGCAATAATGCCAACATTGAGAGTGCCCGCATGGCTGTAACAGGTGAAGCTGACGGCCATTCCCTGAAACACAATGTTGGCCGGATAAAGGTGCAGCAGGCGGGCACCACGAAGGTACTTCTCCTGGCGCCCGCCAGGCACATTCGATACCACGGTGTTGAACATGGGGCGACCTGTACCTCCCATGCCAGAAAGCATTTTCAAGATAGCTGGGGCCATACTGGCCAGCGAATAAGGCACGCGCATTTGCGGTGACAGTTCCTGAATGTGTTTTTTTGCCTCGGATGTGGACGCATGAATCTCATGGAGCCTGACCGCCGGGTCGGCAATGTTGGTCCCGACAATGCTGTAAATCATCCCCACGGCATTGCCACTGCTCGTATCACCAGCCTCCCGGAGCGACATAGGAATGGCGGCCGTCAGGCTTTCCTTTGGCAGAGCAGTAATGTCCTTCAGATATCGCCTTAAACTGCCCCCGACCAGGCAAGCCACAACATCGTTGAGGGTGACGCCCTCATGGCGGGCTACCGCTTTCAAGCGTTCCAGTGGGAAGGCTTGGGTGGAAAACCGACGCTGGGGGCCTATACGACCGTTCAACGGGCTACGGGGCGCTGATCGCAACGTAGTCAGGGAGTCATCCTCGCCAAACATCTTGAGAACGTTTTTCGCGGTACCCACCGTCTCGCTGAGTGATGGCAGCTTCAGTCGTTTCAGGGCAAGCGGTTTTTCGGGGGCAGCATGCACCCAGAAAGGCGGAGTGGTCAGATCGTCTTTGTGGTCAGACAGTCCGTTCATCAAAAGGGAGGCGCCGCTGACGCCGTCGACAATGGAGTGGTGAAATTTTACGTAGATGGCAAATCGATCACCTTCAAGGCCATCGATCACCACGCATTCCCAAAGCAGTTTTCGCAGATCCATGGGCTGACTGTGCAACTGGGCGACCAGCTGGCCCAACTCCTTTTCGCCTCCGGGTGCAGGCAGCGACAGGTGTCGCAGATGATATTCCAGATCCGGATCATAAGAAGTCACCAATGAAGGCGCCAGCTGCCAGCGAGAACCCGATACCAGCACTTTGTTCCACGGTGACGTAATGCGGGTTTCTTTGCGACCATCTTCCATCAGTTTCCTCACGAAACTGGCAACACCCTCTTCGGGTGCCTCGAACACCATCAACGCCGCAACATGCATCGGGGTTCGAGGGGTCTCAAGCTGAATGAATGCCGAGTCCATCGGGGAAAGTTTGGAAGAGTTCATATCCCTGTATCTCCAGTGCAGCTTGGCTCGCCCATCAGCTCGCGAATAAATACGATGATGTCTTCCCGTGCCTGTCTGGCCTCAGGAAACCAATCTTCCAGTAACGGAAAGGCATGGGGTAATTCAGTCCAGAGCATGAGCTCCTTTACCACTTCTGCCCTGGTAAGGCGTCGCGGCGGCTACAACCGCGGGCGCCATTATGGGTACCAATACGACATATTGTAGCTCTCTCTGTCAGGTTTTTTTGAAGTTACCCAATGTCCGCTTTTCCACGCGTGATTTCTTGCTCGTACAAGGCGCTCTTGACTCTGACGGTTGAGATAAGCGCCGGTAAGCTGGGCGGTGTACCTGATTCGCAAACTCACACCAAATTAAACGACAAGCAGTGGGCCATAGTGCCTCAAACCGCTTTCACCACCTCCGACAGCATATCCCGCACCTGTCCCGCGATTTCCTTTAGCTCGTCGTTGTCGATGGCACTCATGGAAGACACCGGATCTATCGCACTTACCTCAATGCCTTCCGTTACCTCACGAAGAATCACGTTGCAGGGCAGCATGGCCCCTACCCTGGGCTCCACACCGATGGCTTCCCACGCCATGTTGGGGTTACAGGCCCCGAGAATCCGGTAAGCGTCCATGTCCTTGTCGAGCTTCTTCTTCATCGTGGCTTTGACGTCAATTTCCGTCAGCACACCGAAGCCGCGGTCAGCCAGTGCCTTGCGGGTACGTTCATCGACTTGGTCAAATCCGGCGCCCTGAATGAGTCGGTTGATGGTGTAAGACATAGAGGCTCCTTATTCAATTGCGATTGAGATTGCTATAGGTTTAGCACCTCAAGCGAGGTTTTGTCGGTATTATCGAGTTGGCCAGTAGATTGGCAGGACAGCAAGCCCCCCGTAAACCAACGGCAATAGACACGATGGATCGCCCACACTCCGCCTACCCACTACCCATGACGCTCGTCACCCTGAGCGCACTGTATCTGGCGCAGGGTTTGCCTTCGGGACTGTTTGCCCATGCCCTGCCCGTGTTCTGGCGGGAAGCCGGTGTGAGCCTGGCGTGGATCGGGGCACTGAAGCTGCTTGCCCTGCCCTGGGTGCTCAAAGCACTGTGGGCGCCGAAAATCGATCAGAGCCTGCAACGGGGCATTCCGCCAGCGCGTTGGCTGACACGCCTGCAATTACCCGCCGCCATGCTCCTTTTTGCTCTGGGTTGGATTGGACTCGCGCCGGGAGGTTCCACCCTCGCACTTGTCACAGCGTTGGTGCTGGCCATCAATCTGCTGATGGCGACCCAGGACATTGTGACCGATGGACTATCTGTTCGCTGGATTCCCGCCCGGTGGCGTGGTCACGTCAATACCATTCAGGTTGCCGGGTACAAAGTGGGCATGCTGGCTGGTGGCGCATTGCTACTGATGCTTGCCCAGCATATGCCGCACGTCGCGGCGATTGGCATTCCCGCCGGTTTGCTGGTCGTTCTGTACCTGTTTGTACGCACCTACGCGCCAATGCGGGCGCCTCTGGCTGAAGAGGCCATTGATCCCAATCATGTTCGCGCCACCGGGGAAGAAAGCCACCAGCCATTTAGGGAGGGTTTGATTGGCTTTCTGAAACGCCCGGGTATGGCCTTCTGGGTTGCCATACTCGCCTGCTACAAGATCGCGGATGCCATGGGCTCTGGCATGATTCGCCCGATGTTGACGGATGGCGGCTGGACCTCTGGCGACATAGGCACTTTCACACTGATCACCACGGTGGCAGGTCTGCTCGGGGCCGCACTCGGCGGCTGGCTGTATCAGAAACTGGGTAGCCGCCGAAGCCTGATATACGCGGGCTTGGCCCAGGCTTCAACGATGGCCGCCTGGGCACTGGTGGCCCTGCAAGGCATTAATACGACTCTGGTATACACGATCGGTCTGTTGGAGCAACTGGCCGACGGCTGTTCAACCGTTGCCCTGTTCGCGGTGATGATGAGCCTGTGCCGGAAAGACTGGGCGGGTACCGACTTTACCCTGCAGGCGTCAATTCAGGTTGTTACGGCCGGTTTGTTCGGGCTGGTGGGCGGAGTCAT
Source organism: Marinobacter sp. F4216 (assembly GCF_019931195.1). Taxonomy (GTDB): domain Bacteria; phylum Pseudomonadota; class Gammaproteobacteria; order Pseudomonadales; family Oleiphilaceae; genus Marinobacter; species Marinobacter suaedae. The sequence goes on from NZ_JAIOUO010000003.1 coordinate 59,834, forward strand.
CGCACAGGTGACCAGCTACGCCTTTATGCTCCTGTTCGCCGGTGGACTCGGCGTCCTTGTTCTTCTGGTGTTCGCGCTGAGGACACGCAAACATCATAATCACCTGTTTCGCGGACAGCCAACCTGATCGTCTAATAATCAGTACGTTGCATAGTCGCCGCCTTTTGCTGAGGCCTTTTCGGTGTATTATTTAGCGACACGTCCAGCATTCGCCGATACGGCAGGGAACAGGAGTTTGTCGTGACCACCCTCGTACAGAACAAAAAATCAGGGCTTGGTGTTAACCTCTTTGGGCTTATCTTTCTCCTGGTGGGTCTTGGAGTCTTTATCGGAGGGCCGGTTCATACCGTCTATGAGCATATCGGCACCGGTGACTGGCGGCAGGTACCCGCCAACCTCGACTCCATTGAAGTCAAAACCCACCGGGGCTCTGACTCCACTACCTACTCCATTCGAGCGTCTTACCGTTACGAATACAACGGGAGAACCTTCTCCGCGTCCCGGGTCGGCTACGATCGGGGCAGCGATAACCTCAGCGACTACCACTATGAGGTTGTGAGCCGGCTCAGGCACATCAGCAATCGGGGAGGTTTAACGGCGTGGATTAATCCGGAAGCCCCTTCAGAAAGTTACCTTGTACGGGAGTTACGCTGGGAAAAGCTGGCGTTCGGTTCCATTTTCGGCATCGTCTTTGCCGGAGGGGGATTGTTTGTCATGTTCCTGGCTCGCCGGCAAACAGCTTCAGGTGTGCCAGGCACAAACGGTCAGCTTATTTACTCATCCGAGAAACAGGGTTTCTGGATGTTTGCCTTCATGTCCTTCCTATTTATTGGCGTCAGCCTGCCGGTTACCCTCAAATTACCGGAGGAAATCGGCAAAGGTAATTGGGCAATTTTGCTGGCACTGGCGTTTCCCGCTATCGGAATCTGGCTGGGTTTTAAAGCCAGGGAAGCGCGCAAAAACTGGCGCTTTTACGGCCCGACTCCGTTGATGCTTAATCCGACTCCGGGGCAGGTGGGAGGCGATATTGGAGGATCAATCGCCCTCCCCGGCCGACTGCCACCGGGAACCTGGAAAGTGACGTTGCAATGCGTGCGAGTCAGGATCAGCGGAGGCAAAAACAGCCGTCGAAGTGAATCGGTGGCGTGGCAAGAAGATCAGGTACCTGAGATCTCCCGGGAGTCATCGGGTTCCGTCGCCCGTTTTGTCTTCACCCCGCCGACCAGCCTGCCCGAGACGGACAATCAGGGAAATCGCATGGTGAAATGGCGGGTTTTGCTGGATGGCCCAAAAGAACCGGTACCGATGGAACGCACCTTCGAGATCCCGGTCATGAAGGGCACCCAGACCTCTTCCATCAAAATCACCGAGGCACACCTCGAAAAGACCGAGCGTCAGACCCAAACACAGTCCATCGCCTCTGCTGCCGAGCAGATTGACGTTGCCCCCTCCGGCTCGGGCTGGCTGATTACCAGCCGACATGGCCGGCATACCGGGATGACTCTGGGCGTTATGTTCGTCGGCCTGCTCTTCAGCGCAGCGAGCATTGGACTGGGCTATATGGCCGCGAAAGAGGGCTTCATGCTCTACGTGATGGCCGGCGCCTTCGGCCTGTTCGGTTTCCCGATGCTCATTGGTGGCCTGTTCATGGCCGGTAGAAGCCTGAAAGCACACATCAGTGGCCCCCAGGTGGAAGTCGTCCGCTACTGGTTTGGCAAGGCTTTGTGGAAACGACAGGGCACCCTGACCAGTACCCACCAACTCACGCTAAAATCCAGTGGCAGCATGAGTTCCGGTCGGAAAACAACGGAATTCTTCTCGCTGGCCTTCAAGGATGCCAGGGACGGCAAGGACATTCGCATCGCCGAGGGCATCGCCGAGGGCATTTCCGGTCGCAGGCCCGCCGAAGCGTTGCAGGAGCAGCTATCGAAACTGATCGGACTAAAATAGTGAGGGTTCCGGCCTGCCGATTCAGAAGGAGCCGAAGATGAATCTCACCAAAGGCATTAAAGCATCCGTTGTCCTGACCACGTTGTTGGCATCCCATGCCTTTGCCGGAAGTGACGACGGTCATAACAGGGATGATCACGCCAGGACATCCGTTGAGCTGGGCCCCAGACCTTTCTATCTGGTGGACAACATGGAAGACAGCCCGCTCAAACACCAACTGCAGTCCTGCGAAACCAGAGTTTTCAAACCCAGCGATTTCTCCATTGGTCACCGGGGAGCCCCCCTGCAGTTCCCCGAACACACCCGGGAATCGTACATGGCCGCTGCTGCCATGGGTGCCGGCATTCTCGAGTGCGACGTGGCGTTCACCAGGGACCGACAGCTGGTATGCCGCCACGCCCAGAACGACCTGCACAGCACCACCAACATCGTGACCGTGCCGGAACTGAACGCCAAATGCACCCAGCCGTTCGTTCCCGCGGACCCGTCATCGGGTAAACCGGCCCAGGCAGAATGCCGCACCAGTGACATCACACTCACCGAGTTCAAAACCCTCCGGGGCAAAATGGATGGCTACAATCCCGATGCCACCACGCCCGAAGAGTACCTCGACGGCACCGCCGAGTGGCGAACCGACCTTTACGCCACCAGTGGCACCCTGCTGAGCCACCGCGAAAGCATCGAACTGTTCAAGAAACTGGGCGTCAAGTTTACCCCGGAGCTGAAACGTCCCGTGGTGGAAATGCCGTATGAGGGCGACTACAGCCAGCAGGATTACGCCCGCCAGATGATCAACGACTACGTCCACGCAGGCGTTGCGCCTGAGGACGTGTGGCCACAGTCGTTTTATCCCGATGATGTGCTGTTCTGGATTAATGAGATGCCCGCATTCGGTCGGCAGGCAGTCTTTCTCGATCAGGACGCCATAACGCCTGACAACAGTTCGCCGGCCTACATGAAGAGTCTCAAAGCTCAGGGGTTAAACATCATAGGGCCTGCACTCTGGAAGATGCTGACGCTGGATGCCCGTGGTGACATCGTCGCGTCCGACTACGCAAAAAATGCCCGCGCCGCCGGGCTGGACATGGTTGCCTGGACCGTCGAGCGCAGCGGCCCTCTGGCAAACGGGGGTGGCTGGTACCACCAGACCATCTCGGAGGCCATCGACCGGGATGGCGACACCTTCGAAGTGATTGATGCCCTGGCCCGCAAAGTTGGCGTGATCGGCATATTTTCCGACTGGCCTGCGACCACCACCTACTACGCCAACTGCATGACCCTGATCCCCAGCCACACCTCTTACGATCGACGCCACTGATGCCCTGCCCCGTCCAAAGGCCGGGGTTTACTGCTACCTCACCGGCTACCCTCAGGAAGCAAAGGCTACGGAAACCTCAAGACGCTTTTCAGCCGATAATGAATTGGTGATCAGGCAATTATGCTCGGCCTTCTCGAGCATCCGCCTGGCCTTGGCTTCATCGACCCCCTCTGGGACCGTCAAGCTGGCGCGAACCACAAACTGAGTGAATCTGGTTACCCGCTCCACACGTTCCAGCGTGCCTTCCACGTCGCAGGTGAGCGACGTCCAATCGAGCTTCGAAGCACGAGCGATGGCCCGAAACGTCAAAATGAAACAGTCGGCGACAGAGGCTACCAACAAACTCTCTGGCGACCATTTGTCGCCGGGGCCGCCAAACTCGGGTGGCGGTGCGGATGGAATATCCTGCACGCCATCGCTGGACAGGTTCACATCGCCTTCTGGCTGTGCCACTGCAGCAGCCCGGTAGTGATGAGGCAATTCTTGCATCGGATCGTCTCTCCTGATTCGGTAATCTATTAACCTAGTATCGCCACCAGCCGCTGCCAAAGCATTCCCAACACCTCGTAGAACGCTCGTTCCGACTTCAGCTGGTTGCTCGCCTGCACGCTCAGATCCGGCGTCTCGCTACCCAATCGGATGGCGGGCGCAGGAATTGGTTCCAGCCCTTGCCGCTCAAAAAACCATACAGCCCTGACGAGGTGCGAGGCTTCCGTGACCAGGGCGAAGCGCCTGTCCATCAGCCAGGGTTTCATATGCTCGGCCTCCTCACCGGTATCCTTCGGTTCCGGGAATCGGCGAATCCGGCCCTCATCAACGCCCATGTTCCGGGCAATTGACGCCATCATGTCGGCGTGGGGGACCGGGTCATGCCGGGCATACCCAGAGACAAACAGCTGAGCCTCGGGGTTGGCACCCAGTATCCGCAGACCTTCCACCAGCCGGTAAAGCGACGACGAGCACAGCTGCGCTGCAGGTGGAACCCTGTCATCACTGCTGTGGCAACCGCCCAACACCACAACCACATCCACCGGCCGGGACAGATCAAAAGCCGCATAGTCGCTCTCGACCATGCTCACCAACCGATTGGAGACCGGCGCCCAACTGGTCAGGAACAGCAGTAAGGCGCCGCTCACCAGTGCCACCCTCGCCATGCGCGGCCAGACCCTGAGCATCAGAATCCCGGCCATTAATAGCATCAGGGTAAGAGGAATCGGCATCAGCATCTGGCCGATGAATTTCTTAAGTTCAAACGCAAACATTCTTATCGTCTTTCATGGGGAGGCATCATCCGCAAATCAGGGCGGCATTATGCCAACAATTGATGATTTTTATCGCATCTACAAGGGGTTGTGGAAAGAAACGAGTATCAGGCCGGCAGGATTACGCGGACGCTACGCTCTCGCAGTCTGATGCAACCTGTGCCCATTGGCTCGCGTACCAGGACCGGTGCGTAGCTGACTCCGCCCCGGGAGCATCACCGTCCTCCCGAGCATCTGCGCCATCCTTCTGAGCGCACATCCGAAGAATATGGTTGGCAATGGCGATCTCGGATTCGCGGCCAATGGCCATGGCACAGTCCAGGGCCTCTTGTGCGGAACTGGCGGCAGCCGGCCACAGCCCCTGCTTCCACTGATGGCCCGCCAGCCGGCTGAGCAGATACGCAACGTGATATTTGTCATCAAGCGCCCGCAACGCCTCGAGTCCTGACTTGAACGCGTCGAGCGCCCCCTCTTCGCCGTTCATATACCGAACCAGGGCCGAAAGCGTTTCGCTCACCGGGAGCTCCACGCCAGCCCTTACCCGCTGCCCCAGATCCAGCAACTGATCGATCAACACATCGCACGCTGACAGATTGCCCCGATCCACATGCAGCATGATCAGTTGTTCGGTGGCGGCAAATTCCTCAAGCCTTTCTCCGGCCTCCAGGGCGGTATCAATGGCCTTCTGGAATGCCCTTTCAGCATCCTTGTAATGGCCCCGGTAACCCGCCAGCATGCCTTCCGCGAGATAAGCGGTGCTGATGGGACCGATGCCATGATTGAACAGGCTCTTTACCTCCAGGATAAAGGCCTCGGCCTGGTTGAGATTGCGCTCCAGCAACAGGAAACACTTGGCCGCCTGTGCCAGCGCCTCCGCTCTCTCTTCCGGTTTCTCACGGCGGCTGATCCGCTCGGCCTGCAGGATATTGGAATGGGCTGACGCCATGGAGGCATTTTCCCAGCGCAGGAAGGACAGCATCTGGAAACCGAGACGGGCCTCGTGGGTCAGACCTGCGGCCAAGGCCTGTTCAGCCAGATCCCGCAACTGGATACTGGCGGTTTCGGTGTCCGGCTTCTGGGCTGAATACAGAATATGGAGCAGCTTCAGCATCCACCCGATCCGCTCATTCCCCTGCAACTGTTCTGCCATTTGCAGCCCCTGCCGGGCCAGAGACTCCGCCACGCCATTGGCGAACACCCGCAATGCCTGTTCGCCGGCGAGCACGCAGGCTCGGGCGCCTTCCAGCGCTTCACCGGCCCGTTCGGCGTGGTAGGCGATTTCGGTAGCCACCTCCAGATTGTCGATTTCCGGTAACAGCAACTCGACCACCTTCTTGTGCATCAGGCGTCGCCTTGGCAGGGACAGATCGCTGTATACCGCCTGACGAACCACATCATGACTGAACCGATAGCGCTGGGAGGAGTGGGTGGCATCGATCTGGAACAGCGCATGGGTTTCCAGGCATTCCAGTCCTTCCACCAGGACCTCCGGCTCAAGGGAACACAGCCGTTCCAGCCGAGGGATGCTGATGGAACGGCCCAGTACCGCACCCCACCGAACCAGATCAATGGCCTGCTCCGGCAGGTGTTCGATGCGATCACGTACCAGATTCACCAGCGGGCGGTACGGGTCACTCAGTTCCGGATGGCGCGCCATCTCGATGGCGTAGAGAGGATTCCCGGAACTGGCCCGGTATATCCGATTGGCATCCACCGATCCCTGGCCCGACAGGAGCTGGCCGATATCACTCTCGCCCAATGGCGCCAGATCAAACACCCTTGCACCGAAGTCCTGTTGCAGGCTGAGAATGACTCGCTGTGCCGGTGCGTTATCACGCAGCTCCCCCGCACGAGCAAAAAGCCCGAACATCAATGGACAGGAGCGAAAACTCCGTGCCACATAATGCAGCAACTGCAACGAGGCCCGATCAAACCACTGGAGATCGTCCAGAATCAGCAGCAGCCCTTTACCGCGGGCCTGCTGCTGAAGCTCGTCGCGGACCAGAGAGAACCATCGTTCCTGATCAATTTCGCTGTCAGCCTGGTCGGGTTGAACGAGATCCGACAGGGCCAGCCCGAGCGCATCCAGCCAGGGTTTGTAAGGGCTTTTCTGTTCCACCTCGTACGCCCTTCCGGCTCTGACAGCAAAGCCGGCGCTTTCAGCCTTGCTCATCAGCCGCTCCGCCAGTCGGCTCTTACCAATCCCCGGTTCCCCCTGAAACAGAAAAGCGCTCACGGCTTCCCCGGCTGCCAGCCGGCCCATTTCATCCTCAATAAACATCAGTTCCTTCGACCGCCCGATAAACGGCAACGCAGCGCCCATGCCGGCCGGCGGCGATACCGTTCTGGCCGCGGCGTTCGGTGCAGGCATGGCCTGACGGGACTGCTCCCGGCACACGATCCAGGCACGATGCAGCTCGGTTTCACCGGCAGCTCCCAGGTCCTTGAACAGGCGGCGGGAATGTTCATATCGCTTCTGGGCTTCGTCCCTGCGCCCCAGCTTGAATAACAACTCAAACAACGTGGATAGGTTGGTTACATCAAACGGGTCCAGCTCTGAAAGCCTGACAGCGTAGCCAAGGGCGAGATCCGGCTCTCCCATCTGACGATCGCGCAGCGCTGTCAGCAACTGACACCAAAGACCCCGGAAACGCTCACGCTGGCCGACACACCAGGCGTTGAACTGGAAAATATCCTGCAGTTCCAGCTCCTCCAGAAAGCTTCCTCTCGGCACATCCGCCAGCGCGACTAAAGCCTCCAAAGGCAGCGACTCAAATCCCTGGCCTTCCAGTGCAGCCAGCTCCCAGGCGTCCACAAACGCCCCCGCCCGGTCGAACGAAAGCTCCTGTCGGCTGGCGTGCAGGCGCTCCCTGTCCCACTGAATTTCGCGCCGCAACCGAGACAGGCTCCAGCGCAGGGAACCCTTGGGGTCTTCGGTGATGTCCCAGAACAGCTCACCGAGCTTGTCCCGGCGCAGAGACCGGTCCGACATGATGAGATAGGCAAGCAGAGCGCGGGTTTTCTTGGAGCGAGGCAAATTCAGCGGATGACCATCAGCCTCGATACTCATTGGCCCAAGCAGATTGATCCGCAGGGAGGGAGCACTAGCAGAACGGTTCACATGAAAGCACTCTGGCGTCAGAACGCGTGCCCGGCTACCCAGAGATGCTGGTAATCCATGCCGGCGGAATCCAGAGAACGTTTGACGGCCTGTAAATCCCTGGCCTCGAAAATACACACGAAGCGTTTGCCATCAGACGAGACATAGGTGCCCTTTCGGGTGACGTCGTTCACCTCAAAGCAGGCTTCCGCCTTGGCTCGCATGGCGTTGAGGTATTCCTCGGTGGCCGGTTCTTCTTGTTGGCGCTCCAAAACAATCGTTTCCATGTTTCTTCCCCGTGCTGAAGGATGCCAATCGCACATCGGCCGAGCGTGAGAACGCTAACTTATTGTTATTTATGTATTCAGAAGATCTGCAAGATCGAAACAAAAAGATTGTGCGTTTTTTGATCAAATTTCAACGCTTATTCACACGTTTCTGCACATGGTGCTTCGCGATACTGAACTCGCAAACAAACAACGCCCCACCGGGGCACTCGCACGAAGGAGCACTATCATGAACACCACAACCCCAAAACTGGTTATCGTCAATTCCCGCGGCCTGGACGACGAGCGCGCCACCGTGGCCTTCACCATCGCCAATGCCGGCATTGCATCCGGTCAGGAAGTCACCATGTTCCTGGTCAGTTCAGGCGTCGACCTGGTGAGAAAAGGCGCCGTGGATTTTGTTCGCATGAACCCGCTGGATCCCCCGCTGAAAGAGCTGATGGAAGATTTCATGTCCCGTGGCGGCCAGATCTGGGCTTGTCCTCCCTGTGCCAAGGTACGGGGCTATGATCCGGACAGCCTGATTGATGGTGTTGAGATCACCGGTTCACCGTCATTGCACGCCAAGATTCTGGAGGGGGCCAACACCCTTTGCTTCTGATCCCGGCCTGGCTATCAGGGTGGTGTCCCTTGGCCGCCACCCTGAGCCTCCGGAAACCAACGAACGAGGAGAGTCACCATGCTCGATAACCTGGTCTATCTCGATTACAACGCCTCAACTCCGGTGGATGAACGGGTGCTGCAAGGCATGATGCCTTTTTTTACCCAGCGGTATGGTAATGCCTCCAGCAAATCCCATTGCATGGGCTGGGACGCCAGTTCGGCGGTTGAACAGGCACGCCTGCAGGTGCTGACACTCATTGGTGCCAAAAGCCCGGACGAAATCATCTTTACCTCCGGCGCCACGGAGTCCAACAACCTCGCTATTCGAGGTGTATTGGAGGCGGTCAATGGAAAGCATGTGATCACCTCCGCCATTGAGCACCCCTGCGTTCTGAATTTGTGCCAGTCCCTCAAGCCTATGGGTGTGCAGCACACATCCATCCGACCGGACAAAAGCGGCGTTATCTCACCGGCGGCGGTCGAAGCGGCAATACGGCCCGATACGGCGCTGATCTCGGTCATGGCCGTGAACCATGAAATCGGCACCATCCAACCCATCCGAGAAATCGCCGAGGTTGCCAAACGTCACGGCATTCTCTTTCACGTGGATGCAGCACAAGGGGCAGGAAAAGTTCCCCTGAACGTCCATAAAGACGGAATCGACCTGTTGTCGATCTCCGCCCACAAAATCTATGGACCCAAAGGTGTCGGCGCACTGTACCGCCGGAAAACACCGAAAGAGACGCCCATCAATCCGCAAATGATTGGCGGTGGCCAGGAACGCGGGATTCGTTCCGGGACACTGAATGTTCCAGGCATCGTCGGGCTTGGTCTGGCCTGCCACTACGCAGGCGCCGAGATGGCGCACAACCAGGCCATCATTCACGGGCTTCGTGAGCGATTCCTGAACAGGGTCCGTACAGAAACAGACCAGTTTCATATTCATGGCAGCATGGAGCGCCGTGTAGCGGGCAATCTGAACATAGCCTTTGGCGAAGTCCCCGCAGAGAAACTGATCAACGCACTGAAAACCATTGCCGTTTCCGGCGGTTCTGCCTGCTCATCCGGCCAGAGCCAAGGATCCCCTGTCCTAAGAGCCATGGGTTACGACCAAACCGAGGCAACCCGGGCCGTACGCATGAGCTTCAGCCACCTGACCACCGAAAAAGAAGTCGATATCGCCAGCCGCATCATATTGGACAATGCCTTCCGGCTGGGACTTGAGCAATCGCGTGCACACTGTGCGTGAGGGACAAGGGCCTTCGCCATGACCGTTGCACCTCCCCGCTAAATTGACCTAGCTCAACTCAAGTGAAGACTTTACGGGAAAGCCTCCTTTCCCGTTACCCAATGTGACTTGTGACAATTTTTAACATTTATGTTTGGCGTTCAATAACCGGCGATAAAAACAAGGAGGCAACATCATGACGAACAAGGACACCTCACGCGTCGCGCTTGTTACCGGAGGGACCCGGGGTATTGGCGAAGCTATTTGCATGGTTCTTCGGGAAGCCGGCTATCAGGTCGTAACCACCTATCGGAATCCGGAACGCAAACCTCAGGCGCAGGAGTGGCAGCAGAGACAGGCCGCCGCTGGCATCGAGATTGACCTGATCCAGATGGATGTTTCCAGCCCGAAAAGTTGTGAACAGGGCGCCCGGGAACTTCTTGAGCGCTATGGCCGGCTGGACGTTCTGGTCAATAACGCCGGAATTACCCGCGATGCCGTCATGAAGAAAATGTCGCTGGACGCCTGGCAGGATGTCATCCACACCAACCTGGACAGTGTTTTCAACGTCACCCGCTGTTTCCTGGAAACCTTGCTGGACCAGAAGTACGGACGCATCGTGAACATCTCGTCCATCAACGGCCAGAAGGGACAATTCGGTCAGGTGAACTATTCCGCCGCCAAGGCCGGTGTGCATGGATTCACTATGGCGCTGGCCCAGGAAACTGCACGCAAGGGCATCACGGTGAATACGGTCTCCCCGGGCTATGTGAATACCGACATGGTCATGGCCATCGACGAAGGCGTCCGGGAAAAACTACAGGCCCAGATTCCGGTCGGTCGATTCGGTGAGCCCCGGGAAATTGCCCGACTGGTCGAATTCCTGGCGGATGAACAGTCGTCGTTTATCACCGGCGCCAACTTTCCCATTAACGGTGGCATGTTCATGCACTGAACGAACCCCGCCGGTTATGAATGGAACCCGGCCAGCCCGGGTTCCCGATCCCCCCAACAGAAGGACTTGAATTATGTTTGCCGACACATTCAAATTTTCCGCCGAGCCGGTCACTCGCCTGAACAAGCTGGTGATGGATACCTGTGAAAACCTGGTCGATGCCCAGATTGCCAGCCTGCGCGGCTACATGGGGTTGATGGAGGACCAGGCCAGATCCGCCACGGCGATCCGCGACTTTGACGGCGTAAAGGGCTTCGTTGAAGAGCAGCCCCAGCGTTTCAGCCAGCTGGTAGAACGGCTGACTGAAGACTTCAAACAGCTGTCCGTGGTCGCTGAAGACTTCCGCAAAGAAGCAGGCCAGTTGTTCCAGCCTGACGAGAAACCTGAAGCCGGCGGCACGCCCGCCACCCCGGCCAAGCAGGCGCCCGCCAGCACAAAGAAATCTGCGGCTTCCGGCCACTGATGTGATTCTCCGGGTCTGACCGGTGGCCAACGGACTGCCGCCGGTCGGACGGAACCCGAATACTGAGGACAACCATGGAATTCCTGATCCGGTTCGCGAAAGACTACGTGAGGCACGCCTCCGCTCTGATGAAACAGTCACAGGAGATGGTCGCCAGGGGACTCAACCCGGCGAAGACGCTCACCCCGGACAATTCGTTTGTGATGGACGTGACCTCCAGCCTGACCGCAGCCTTTCGCGAAGCCGTCATTGACCCCAGCAAAGTGATGCAGGACAACAGCCAGCTGGCATTTCGCTACTGGCAACTGACGCAAAATGTCGCTCTGAATCTGCTGCGCCAACCGGTTGATCCGGTGATTGCGCCAGAGCGCAGCGACCATCGTTTTGATGACGAAGCCTGGACCCGTAACCCCCTGTATTACGCCATTGCCCAGATGTATCTGGTCAATTCCGAATACCTGGAAAAACTGACAGACGATCTGGACGGCCTGACCGACGACAACCGTCGGCAACTCAACTTCATGATGCGGCAGTTCATCAACGCGTTGGCCCCCACCAACTTTTTCATCACCAACCCGGAGGCGGTGCGAAAGTGCCGGGAGACCTGGGGCCTGAGTGTGGTGAAAGGCCTTGAGAACTTCTATCGGGATATCATGCGAAGCCGGCAGTTGCTGAACGTTTCCATGACCGACGACCAGGCGTTCGAAGTGGGCACTAACATCGCCACGACACCAGGCGACGTGGTGTATGAGAACCGGCTGTTCCAGTTGATCCAGTATCAGCCGACCACGGAGAAGGTGCACCAGACACCCTTGCTGATCGTGCCGCCATTCATCAACAAGTACTACATTCTGGATCTGACGCCCGAGAATTCGCTGGTACGCTGGCTGGTAAGCCAGGGCCACACGGTATTCATCATGTCCTGGGTAAACCCGGACGAAAGCTATCGGGAAACCACCTTCGAGGACTATGTTCAGGAAGGTGTTCTGGACGCCATGGGCGCCGTGAAAGCGGCGACCGGAGAGCGCGAACTGAACACCATTGGCTACTGCGTGGGTGGCACCTTGCTGGCCACCGCTCTTGCCCACCTGAAAAAAACCGGCGACAACCGGGTCAAATCCTCTACCTTCTTCGCCACCCTGCTGGATTTCGAAGACCCGGGCGAAATCGGTGTTTACCTGAACAGCGCGACCGTAAAGGCGCTGGAGAACTACATTGAAAAGATCGGCTACTACGATGGCCGGTTTATCGCGCTCAGTTTCTCCTCCCTCAAGGAAAACAACCTGATCTGGTCGTACTTCGTGAACAACTACCTGAAGGGAGAGCCTCCACTGCCCTTCGACCTGCTGTACTGGAATTCCGATTCCACCAACCTCCCCGCAGCCATGTACAAGTACTACCTGCGGGAAATGTACGTGAATAACAAACTCCGGGAACCCAACGCGCTGACCATTGCGGATACGCCGATTGATCTGTCCAGTATCGACACGCCGGCCATGTTTATCTCAGCGCAGCAGGATCACATCGCACTCTGGAAATCCACCTATGCCGGCTACCAATTGTTTTCCGGTGAGAAGCGGTTCCTGCTCGGCCAGTCCGGGCACATTGCAGGCATCGTCAACCCGCCGGAGCCGGGCAAGTACGGTTACTACATGAATGACACCGAGGCGGACACCCCGGAGAACTGGTTTAACGGAACCAGCCACCACGAAGGCTCCTGGTGGCCAAACTGGCAGGACTGGGTAAGTAAATTCCAGGGCAAGGAAGTGGAGGCGAGAATTCCCGGTGACCAGGAACTGGATGTGATTGAATCCGCACCCGGGCGCTATGTGAAAAAGCGCATCTTCTGACCCGCAATGGATTGTCACAACAGAGCCCGATTCACACATGCGCAGTGAATCGGGCTCTTTCGGTCAGGCTCGGGCCTGGATGCCCTCCGACGCCACATAGCCAAAACGTTTTCGATACTGCTCCATCGTGCATCCGGCCGTACGTTTGAACAGCCGCCGAAAGGAGCTGGCATCTTCGTAGCCAACCTGCCAGATAATCTGAGACGTCTGTTCGCGACTGGATTCGAGCAGGTGTTTCGCTGCCTCAACCCGAAGATGCTGCAGATAGTTCAGCGGCGTTTCCCCCGTCGCCTCCTTGAAGCGGCGCTTGAACGTCCGCGCACCCAGTGCAGCGACCTCAGCGACATGGTCGATCACGACCGGCTCGGCATAATGCTCCTCAAGCCAGTGCTGTGCCTTCACAACCGCCGGATCATTGTGTGCCTTGCTGCCGTAGAAACTCATATAAGGCGTTTGTTCGATCCGGCGGCCGTCGAGCACCAGCAGCTTGCTGCAGGCCAGTGCAATGGCTGGCGACGCCAGGCGCTCCACCAGGTAGAGGCACAGATCGATAAAGGCCGATGCACCACCGGCACACACCACCTGACCGTTATCGACCAGTATCTGTTCCTCTTCCAGCCGTAGATCGGGATAACGCGCTCTGAACACGGGCGCCACTCGCCAGTGGGTCGTGGCCACCTGACCATCCAGCAAACCCGCTTCTGCCAGAACAAAGCTGCCGGTACAGACACTGGCCAGCAAGGCGCCACGCTCTGCAGCCCCCCTGAGCCAGGAATTCAACGGGCGGACTGTCTCCAGATAGCTGTCAATCCGGGCTGATGCGCCAATAGCCTCAACTCCCGAGCCAATGACGACGACATCCGGCTCGAACGATTCCCGATCCATGGTGGGCACCACCAAAGCACCATTAAAGCCGCGCACTGGCTTGTCATCCAGAGTGACGATCTGGCAGTCAAACAGAGGGTCACCACCGGCCCGAAAGGATCCATCACAGAAACTCGCGGTGGCAAAAAAATCCATCACGCCATGAATCCCGGACGCATGGCAGCGAGGCAGTGCAACAACGGCAACTTTCTTCATGGCCATGTCCTTTTTCGCACCTTATATGTCAAATATGACACTACTGAATCCCTGCGGCAAGGAATAATCTGATTCTGTCATCTCAGACGGCCACACGGCCTAATTGACGGAGGCTACAACCATGACCATTCAAATCAGCAACCAGCCGGACGTGACTACCAGAGCCGCCCGGCACTCCCCCAAATCACGGGGTTTCCAGCACGACGCGTTGGCCCTCGGGCTTCAGTTGTACGCCAAAATCTCCACGCAGGGCGCGGAGCACCTCATCGACAGCATGGCATTTACGCCACATCGCCTGCCGCTGCCCATCCGATACGAGGACCTGTTGGATCAGGCAGACAGCCACACACAGCTGCACCATGGCACCAACATCCTGCCCATATACAGCTGGGGAGACGGACCGACAATCCTCGGCGTGCACGGCTGGTCCGGTTCTGGCATCCAATTTGGCGCCTATGTAGAACCGTTGGTTCAAGCGGGCTACCGCGTTGTGCTGTATGACGCCCCGGCACATGGCCGGGCTCAGGGCGAGCGGACAGACGTGTACGAAATGACCGAGGTATTGACTAAAGTAGGCCACCATTTTGGCCCTGTTTCAGGCATCATCGCCCACTCGATAGGCTGCCTTGCCACTGGTCGGGCTCTGGCCGATGGCCTGGAGGCTGAGCGAGTGGTGATGCTTGCGCCACCCGCCACACTTTCCGAGGTTGTGGATCAGTTTGGCGCCCAGATGGGCCTGACAGACAGCGCCCTTGCCAGTCACCGTCGGCGCATGGAAATGAGATTTGGCGACGATGTGTGGAGCAGGCTGGCACTGGAGGATCTGGCAGCCGACCTGGAACAACCCGGACTGGTGGTTATCGACGAAGACGACCAGTCAGTGCCCGCATCCCAGAGTCACAGGGTTCACCAAAACTGGGAGGGGGCCGAACTTCTGAAAACCAACGGGCTGGGCCACAACGATCTGCTATGGAACCCGAACGTGGTAGAGGCGGTGACCAGTCACCTGACCAGGCAATGACGGCGCAGGCCGGAAACGATCACCAACCCCTTGCCGCGGCCAAAAACCGCGGCTTTTTTTGTATCAGCCCTTACGCAACTGGCCGCTGTCTATCATCTGCTGGAACATTTCTTCCATAGATTCCTTCATGGAGCGGTAAGACAACCCCAGTTCACGAACGCCCTTGCTGTTATCTGCTTTCCAGGGTAAATCCACGTTACGGGAAATCATCCGCCGGCTGGTGCCTTTGGTAACCAGCGGGCCAACCAGCCAGACCAGCCACTTGGGCAGGGCCTTGCGGGGGATTGGATAACGGTCACCGTATTTCTCCAGCAGAGTGCTGGCCAACTCCACCAGATCGGTGTTGTGGCCCGATACGATATACCGCCCGCAGGCTTCTGGGGTGAAGCCTGCCAGGAAGTGAGCTTCGGCCACATCTCTTACGTCAACGACGCCCAAGCCAAGGCGCGGTGCCCCCGGCTTGGTAGAGCCATCGCCCATCTGTTTCACGATATTGAAGCTCTCTGAGGTCGCCCGGGGGTTAATGCCCGGACCAATGACCAAAGCAGGGTTGATGGTGACAAGGTCCCAGCGATCCTGCCCCTCGGCAATACGCCAGGCTTCTTTCTCGGCAACGGTTTTCGAATAGGCGTAGGGCTGGTGGTTCACCGACGAGCTGGTGTTCCAGACCGATTCGGTCAGTATTCCTCCAGGCAACGACTGCAAATCCGAGTTATCCCCGAAGATGGCGACAACGCTGCTGGTAACGATCACGCGTTTCACACTGTCGACTCGATTCGCTTCCTCCAGCACATTGCGGGTTCCCTGCAGAGCCGGATCCACCAGATCCTTTTGTGGGTCCTTCACATCCAGGGTAAATGGCGATGCGGTGTGGTACACCAGCTCACAGCCCTGCATGGCTTCCGCGTAGCTGCCCTCTTCCAACAGATCGGCCTTGAAATACCGGATGGTTCCCGGAGCCTCCTCCGCCAGCTGGTTCAGATACTGGAGTTTGTCCGAAGCACCGGGATCACGCACCGCCGCGTGAACAGTTAAGCCTTCGTCAAGCAGACGCTTTACCAGCCAACCGGCCACATAGCCTGTGGCGCCGGTAACCAGGACGGGAGCACTTCGGTCAATCGTTGTCATTCTTGTGTTCCTTTCATAGACGTTGAGCAAATGATTGCAGTGTACCGGATGCAGCGACAGAAAATCCCTTCGGGTCACCGTTTTAACATTCTGCCACCCTGCCCTTTTTACTCAGCAATCGCCTGACCGGTTGCCCTGTTCAGAGCATTCGGAACCACCATTCGGGTGTTGACCAGTGCACCGAGAACGTCCGACGGGCGAAGCCCGAGTGTCGTCCGAAACGTGTGAGAGAAATGAGCGGAGTCAGTAAATCCGGCCTGGATTGCCGCCTCGGTGAGAGAACAACCGCCAGCGACATTGATGGCCGTGACAAATAACCGATGCCACTGACGATACCGCCGAATCGGTACCCCAACCTGTTGACGGAACAGCTGCACCAAGCGGGGCACCGACAGGTTAACGGCCTGGGCAAGCTCCTCCACCGACCGATTTTCAGCGACGGATTCACGAATCAAGTCGACGACGATGGCCACACGGGAATCCACTTCCGGATAGTTCTCATCCTTGAGGTTGATCACAGACTCAAGTCGTTGATAACTAATGACCTCATCCGGTTCCTCCTCCAGCATGCGGATCAGAAGCTCGCGAAGCTGCCGCTCCCTGCGGAAACCACAATAGTAGCCCGACTGGCATGCCGTCATCTGCGGTAACAAAAGGCCATAATCCTGACCCAGCGCATCCAGGTAGCAGGTACCAACCCGACCATCCCCCGGGTCTATATCGGCTGTTTCGCCGGGGCGAAGAAGCAGGCTGGTGCACTCAACCACAGACGCCATATCGGGTTTACTGATACGAAAGGGACTATCAAGGCTGACCATCAGGGACGCGGACGCCTGACTGAACTGAACCGGCTGTTCCAGCCGCCCAACATGGACTGTTCGGCGGGGCCAGAGATACAACACAGCTTTTGGTACTGTTTTTTCCACGGAGCGCCCCGGTCATACAAAACCCGGATCACGCCAAGAAGTGGAGCATCAGGTGGCGGTATGTCCAGACCTGGACAGCGGCCGGGCATTTTTGTTGTTTTGATCAGGGTGATCGATTCTACGGAAAGATGGCCTGATCGCCACCTGCCACCAAGGCCATTTCGTGTCCCGGAGCGCGTTTTGGGACAAAGGTATCAATTCTTACAAGTCCCCGGAAAAGACCTCCCCTAAGGTATGGCCTGAAGATGGATTCTGGGCCTTCCCAACCCCGCTGTAGCCATCCTGCATTAATAAGAACAATCGCAGTAAGTTGCATCAGCAGCCATAACAACATCAATAACAAGGGAAAGATATGAGAACGCTCTTCGTCGCGGCCCTGGCGGCCGTCTGTCTCTGTACCACCGTGCCGGCGCAGGCCGGTTTCTTCAGTTCATGGTTCGACCGGAACGAGGCGAAAACCAAGCACCCCATCGTTCTGATCCCCGGTATTTTCGCTTTCGACACCATTGCCGGTATTGATTACTGGTATCGGATTCCCGCCGTTCTTGAATCCGAAGGTGCCACGGTATTCGTGCCCAAGGTTAACGCCTTCGACAGTTCCGCCATGCGGGGTGAAAGCCTGATTGAACAGCTTGACGAAATCCGTGCGGCATCGGGCGGACGCATCAGCAAGTTCAACCTGATAGGCCACAGTCAGGGCGGCGTGACTGCACGTTATGTGATGAATGTGAGGCCGGATCTGGTTGCCTCAGTAACCACTCTGCACTCCCCCCACAAGGGCTCTCCCGTTGCTGACCTGGTCACCGGTGTCGTGCCCGAGAGCACCCTCCGCGGTGTGGCGTTTGAGGTGTTTGCCAATGCGGTGGGGGACCTCGTCAATCTGTTGTCCAACAACAAACGGGACGACTCAGACATCTACGCCATGCTGGGCGAATTCAACAAGGCAGGGTCGGCTGCATTCAACCGCCAATTCCCCGCCGGTGTTCCCACCACCGAATGCGGCGAAGGCCCCTCCCGAGTCACGATCAATGGTCGGACCATCCGCCTGTATTCATGGAGCGGAACCTCGCCGTTCACCACCGGAATTGACCTGTCCGATGCACTGTTCACCACCACCAGCCTGGCGGTTCCCGGACCCAGTGACGGCATTACTCCCCGATGCTCAAGCCACTTCGGTAAGGTCATCAAGGACAATTACCGCATGAACCATATCGACGTGAACAACCACCTGTTTGGTATCGTGCCCCTGTTTGAAACGCGCCCTGAAGCACTGTTCAAAAATCACGCAAAACGACTCAAGAAAGCCGGTCTTTAAGGTTATTGACCCCGTGCGTTCGTTCAGAACGCGCGGGGCAGAGGTTTAACCATGAACAAACAGATTGCTCCGCTCGTATCGCTGTTTGCCCTGACCCTGTTCATTGTCGGCTGGCTGGCCCTGCCGACAGCCACAGCGGACAATGAGCTGACAAACCCCGAACAGCAAAGCCCTGAAGGGCACGACACCGTGTCCACGGCCCCGATTGCTGCGCCAGAAATACCTTCTCGGGAGCCGACTTCATTACCGGCCGAATTGGCAGAAACCCTGAGTTTCGTCAACCTGGTCGTTGATAGTGATGGCAACCTGGTACCCAACCCGGATGTTCGACAGGTTTTCGACATGTACCTGTCCGCTTTGAGCGAGCACCCCCAAGAACAAGTGCTGGGTTGGCTGGAGCAGGCACTGTCCACTCAATTGGCAGGCAATGGGCGAGCGCTGGAGCAGGCTCGCGACCTGCTGGATCGATATATTCAATATCGGCTTGCCGTCGGTGAACTGGCTGAAAACAGTCAGCCGTCGCTGACTCAGGCAGGCTTTAACCTGGAAGTCCTGCGTTACCGGCAACAACAGCTTCTGGCATTGAGAAACAACCACTTTGAGCCGGCTGAATCCGAGGCATTCTTCAAGCTGGAAGAAGTCCAGGACCAATACACGCTCGAATACCTGTCGGTTTCCCAAAACGAGAGCCTCAGTCATGAAGCAAAACAGCAAGCACTCGCTGCTCTCGATCAAACATTACCGGAAGAAATACGGGAACTCCGCCAGCGCACCACCAGGCATGCAGAAGTGTACGAGCAGGTGAAATCACTGCGACAGGAAGGAGCGAGCGCGGCAGAAGTCTATCAGGCACGGGCACAGGCGCTGGGTGATGACGCCGCTGCCAACCTGGCGGAACTGGATAAGCAACGAGCAGACTGGAAAAGACGCTTGCAAGAATTCTCCGAAGAAAAGGCACAAATCCTGAATCGGGGACTGCCGGAAAAAGCTGAGGCGAGAGCCATCGCCCAGATTATCGAGCGAGACTTTTCCAGCACTGAACGACTTCGTATCCAGGCACTGGCTCCCGAGCTGTAGCAAACGGGCACAGTGCCTCTAATGGTTCACGGTGTGACGATATTGAATCGTCCCTCCGGCTTGTCCAGCAGGCTAAAGAACCGCATCAGGTCCAATTTGCTTCCCTCAAAATTGATCTCATCGCTGAATAACAGCTCCTTCAGTCCTGCGTTGCCAACCAGTATGTCGACAAACATCGGTCGCGTGACGCTCAAACCGGCATCCGCCGGTGTGCTGGAATCCACTGGTTGGTTGTGCAACACCGAATTCTGGAGGGTTAGCAAGTAGCTCTCCTCTAGATCGGTGAAGGTCACCTTGATCGTTAAATGTTCACCTTCCGCCGCTTCTGCATTCAGGTTCACAGCCATGCTTTCAAAGAAATTGGACACCGGGGTGTGAATCAGGACTTCCCTCATCATCGCCGGTTTAATACCTTCTTCGGGAGCACCATGGCGCAGCTCGAAAGCTCCAGAGAGATAAAAGTCCCGCCAGGGCGCGGACTCAGCCTGATAGCCTAACTGGTCATACACCTTCGCCAGGAGCTCCCTGGCCTCACCGTTATCCGGAGCAGCAAACACCAGGTGATTGAGCAGCTCCGCCAGCCAGCGGTATGTGTCCCGGCCGTCGGCCGCGTCCAGCTCAGCCGCTGAAGCAAACTGTTGCTTGGATTTTTTCAGAACAGCCTCAGCCCCGCCCATCATTTCGATGTAACGCCTGGCCACATCTGGCTCGGGCAATGGATTGAGACGGGCCGGGTTGGCGGTGAACCAGCCCATGTAGTTCTGGTACACCGCTTTTGCGTTGTGGGACACCGTGCCGTAGTAGCCCTGGTTGTGGAAGTCCTTATTCAACGAGGTAGGTAAACGCAGTTGTTCGGCAATCTCGTTGGGCGTCTTGCCCTGATTCATCAACCGGACCGTCTGATCATGAATGAATTTGTAGGTATCCCGCTGCGTAATCAGGAAATCGTCAATTTTTTCTGAACCCCAAAGTGGCCAGTGGTGGCTGCCAAAGTACACTTCCGCCCCGGAAAACCGGGTTCGGGCATCCTCGATAAACCCACTCCAGATCCGGGCATCCCGAACCTTGGCGCCTCGCAGGGTATACAGGTTGTGCATATTCCGACTGACCAGCTCGGCACCACAAAAGGCCTTCTGTTCAGGCAGGTAGAACGTAAATTCAGCAGGCGCCTCGGAGCCGGAAACCACCTGGAACTCCATGGGGACACCATCAACGGTCAGCTCCGTACCCGTCTCCCGAATCAAGTCCGTCGGTGCGGCGAATCCGAAAGTACCAAATGCCGGAGACTTGCCCAGCCCTGTGCCAACATGACCACGCTCACCACGCTCAAGACGTTTACCATACATGAACATGGCGCGGCGGCTCATGGATGGTCCCGCGATGATGTTCTCGCTGGTCGCTTCCTCTTCAAACCCGGCAGGCGCAATGATCCTGAGCTTAGCTAACTCATCTTCCGACAGATGCTGGAGAATGCCCTGAACGCCACCAAAGTGGTCAATGTGGCTGTGTGTGAACAGAATGGCACGAACCGGCTTTTCGCCCAGGTGCTCACGGACGAATCGAAAGGCTCTGTCGGCGGTTTCTTTTGCAGTTAACGGGTCTACCAGAATCCAGCCAGTCTCACCCTCAATAACGGACATATTGGCCAGGTCGTATCCCCGGATCTGATAAATCCCGTCAGTGACCTCAAAGAGCCCATGAATGTTGTTCAATGCCGCCTGGCGCCAAAGGCTTGGATTCACCGAAGCGGGCGCGTTCTCACCGTCACTATCCACAAAGGCATAGTCGGACATGTTCCAGACTTCACCACCATTCTGGTGGCGAATCAGAAGCTCTGGCTCCTGCGCGATTAAACCCCGGCGGGCATTCTCAAAATCATCGCGATTACCAAATGGGCGCAGGTCAAGAACCTGCTCGTTTGCCTTGCGAGTCGAAGCTGTAGGCGGAGTGTGCCCTGATGCGCTGACTTCGGTGGCGTTATCAGGGCTGGAATCGCAACCTGATATTGCCAATGTGATGCTTAAAACAGGGATGACGAAAAAACGGTGAAATTGGCGCATGGAAGTTCCAACTCGCTTGTTTTTATTAGCAATAAGCCGAACAGTCTACCGATCCTCACGGGGCGGCGAAAGGCGATGAAACAGATAGCAGAATTGCGTATGCCAGCTTCCCGCGACCGATCCGTTGCTATACGATACGCCACCTTCACAATTTGCCCGCTTGTCGCGCCAGGTACCCATGTCTACGAATGCCTTATACACCGACTTGTCGGGCTACTACGACCTGATGTGTGCGGATATCGATTACCAGGCGCAAAGCATCAGCGTAAACAGACTCAACAAGCTGTTCGGTAACGCAGGCACCCGCCACCTTGATCTTGCCTGCGGAACTGGCCCTCATATTCGCCGCTTTATCGATTTGGGCTATACCTGTCATGGATTGGACATCAACCAGCCCATGCTGGATCTGGCCCTTCAGCGCTGTCCGGAAGCCCTGTTTGCCCGACAGGACATGAGCAACTTTCACTTCGATCAGCCGTTCGACCTGATTACCTGTTTCCTGTACTCGGTCCATTACAGTGATGGATTGGAAGGGCTAAAAGCCTGTATTCGAAGCGTCCAGAACGCGCTGAGCCGAGACGGTGTTTTCTGCTTCAATGCGGTCGACAAAACCAGGATCGACAACACCCGCTTTGTCGGCCACAGCACCACCCATGACAACAGCACATTTGTCTTCCGGTCTGGTTGGCATTACGAGGGCTCAGGCGACCGGCAATCGCTGAAACTCAGTATCCAAAAAACGACAGGCGGAGTGACTCAATCGTGGCAGGACGAACACGCCATGGTTGCCTTGAGTTTCGGGGATTTCAGAGAGCTGCTGGCTCCCTACTTCGAGGTGCATGTCTTCGAACATGACTATGAGCGGATCGTTCCGTGGGATGGGAATTCTGGCAATGCGCTGTTTGTTTGCGTGAAAACCTGAGTGGATGCTCTTTCAAGTTCCGACGACCAATAAGGCCGCCGGCCGACATCCGAATCAGTCCAAAAATCCCTTAATAATGGCCGTCGTCCGCAACGGCTGTTTTTCAGGGAAGAAATGGCCGGCCAGCGGTACAACTTTGAGGCTGGCGCCAGGGATCGCGTTCATGACATCCAACGTGTGGGCAAAACTGATGATCTCGTTCTCTCCCACAACAACAAGCGTAGGCGAATTGATGCTGCCAAGCGGTTCCAGGCAGTTCTCTGGATTCATGCTTACCAGATAGCAAGGCGTGGTCCACAGGTCGTACATTTTGTCCTGAAAGACTGTCCATTGAGGTTCTGGATTTTTAGCCTCGTATGGAGCCCGGTAGGTCAGATCAATGAAATCCTTAAACAGATGCTCGCTGTTCAACAGAGACTGAACGCACTCGCCAGCATAGCGACTATTAAAACAACCATTCTGAGCTTGTGTTGTTGCTTCACGTCTGTATTTCCCCTTCGTTGAACGATTTATTTTTTATTGATTATCCGAACACAACGTTAATACCCGCCAACCGCCAGACTCTGGAACAGGTATCAGAGATCGAATGTCAGAAGGCCGAAAAAGCGGGGCTTTCCGATTAATGCAAGGGATAAAGAGATACTGCGGAATAAAGGAATCAACGCCAGGGCCAATTCCCTTATCTCTAGAAAAGCAGCATGGCCGGGGAATGCAACAGAGAAACCTGAAAACTGGTGACTGTTCGGCATAAAACGATGGAATGCCAGAGCCATCGAGAAGCCTTTTGAGCCCCCGTTCACGGCCCGGCTATTCCAGCCTCTCCAAGCACTTATTTAATTATTGCGTGCTGGCATCCCTGCTATCTTTATCTCAGGTATTGAAGTCAGGAGTAATACCGAATGCTTGGCCAAACAATTACAACAACGGAACTGTCATTGCACTGATTCCAAAGAAGGCTGCACTAAGTCAGGGATGACAGCTCCAACAAAAGGAATTGCTACATGCTTAAAACGTATGTCTGGCGCTCACTACCTGTGATCGCCCTATCCGCAACATTAACGACCCATGCGCTAGCCGACGAGCAGCACGTTGCCGACGGTGATAAAGCAGACAATAAGCACTTGCTTCACGATACCCCCCTGCCCGACGGGCATGTGCCTGCCAACGTCAATTACGGTTTCACCGTAATCGGCCGCGACACACTCGCCGGGATTTCCAGCGGGCTTTATACCGATGTCTGGGCCCATGACGGATACGCTTACGTCGGTACATTCGAGGAGCCGACGTGCGACCGTTCCGGCGTGTTTATTTCAGACATCCGCAATCCGTCCAACCCGGTGAAGATCGGCATGATCAAGTCACCACCACAAACCCGGGTGAACGACGTCAAAGTCACGCCAGTGGGCGACCGGGATGTGCTGATCTTTACCCTCGAGCCCTGCGGCCCTCTCAACGGCAACAGCAGCAAACAACTAGGCCAGTCGGGCATCTCTCTCTGGGATGTCACCGACCCAACCAACCCCCACGCTCTCAAGCAGAATTTTCTGGATTTTCCGGTTCACAACACCTTCCCGTGGACCACAGCCAACGGCGAGACCTACCTGCTGGTTGTTGACGATGTCAACGTAAACGACCTGCATATCGTTGACATGACCAAGCCCCAGTCGCCCAAGCTGATCACCACTACCGGCATCGGGACCTGGCTCGCCACCAATCCGGAAGTTGCCGCCGATGGACAGTTATTCATGGGCACTTTCGCCGCGCCACTGCTCCACGATGTCTGGGTCAACGACATGGACCCGGGCCCCGGCGAAAACTGGCAGGCGGTGCTGCCATACTGGGATGCGGGTTTTATCACACTGGACGTAAATGACCCTTACAACCCGGTATTTCTCGGCGATTCCACCTATCCCGACCCTGATCCCGTGCACGGAATCTCGCCACCGGAGGGAAATGCTCATGCGGCCGTCTTTGGTGGCCCGAACTTTGACAAGATTTTTGCCGGCGACGAAGACTTTGATTCACTTTTCACCGCAGTCATTACCGGTTCTGACTCATACCCAGCCAGCCAGGGCAGCGATGTACCGCAGATCGGCCCTGGTGCCGACATTGAGGTTCTGGAAGCTCAGACAGCATTTGTAGGCCAGGCCTGTGGTGGGTCGCTGACACCCGCTGCGGACGTGGGTGCGGGCATTGCTCTCGTTGAACGGGGCGGATGTACCTTTAGCCTGAAAGCCCAAACCGCAGAGGCTGCGGGATACGACGCAGTCGTCGTCTTTAACTCTGACGCGCCCGGCAACTGTGACGCCTCAGTTTCTATGCTGGTTGAAGCCGGCATCCCTGCGTTGTTCGTGCCACGCTCCTCGGGCTTTGCGATCCTTGGCATCGACGGTTACGATCCTGAACAGTGCCCCGGAGGCACGAATCCGGATCTGCCGGCCGCCGATACGCTGGGTCAGTTCGCCACTCTGGGCGCCGTGTTTGATGGCTGGGGTTATCTCCATACCCTGAATAACACCTCAACCCAGGTGACAGTACCCCTCGGCATGGGCGGCGACACGGTGACCGTGGATTACCTGGGGGAAATGGGCTACTACGCTCCGGCGGAAGTCACCAACCCGGCACTGGCTACCGGCGCTGGCGACTTGACCATGCACAACCTGGAGATTGACCCAACCAACCCGGATCGTACGTTCATCAGCTGGTACTCCCTGGGCATGCGCGCGGTCGAATGGCGCCCGGGCCACCTGCACAGCAACAGCAATGGCGAAGGCGTGGTTTCCTGGAACATGCATGAAGTCGGACGTTTCATCGCTGGCGAGGAATACGGCGAGGCCGCGGGCTCCAACTTCTGGGGTATTCACGTAACCGAGATTGATGGTGAGCAGTACATCCTCGGCACTGACCGCAATACCGGGCTTTGGATCTTCCAGTGGTCCTGTGAAGACGCCACCGATGTCCTCTACTGCAATGGGCCAGTAACGCCTTAAATTGTGACGATACCCGGGTAGCGAATGCTGCCCGGGTTATTCCCACCTGACAGCAACCCTCACTCTCGGCCCTATTCCTGGCTCTCGATAATTGGCCTCGCCCACGCCGGCACCGCCGACACCTCCCGATCCCAACGATGCTCCCGATACGCCGCCACCAACTGATAGGGGCGTTCAGCGCTGGAGTTGTCGAACAGGAAAAGCTCGTCGCACAAGGGGACGACTTTCTGAATATGACTAAGCGTGCGGGGAATGCGGGTACGAACCTTATCTTCGGGAACCGAATGGCCCCCTTCGCGGATTCGCTGGCTGATGCGGGCCAGGTTCAGTTCGGTGCCCGAAACATGGAAGGCAAACACTTTGATCATGTAGCCAAGGGCTTTTGCCCTGGCGATGAAGTCGATCTTCGAGGGATGGGAGAACACGGTTTCGTAGCAGAAGGACTGGCCACTGGCGAGCACCCGATCCCGTTCCCGCGCAGCGAGCAAGGCCGCCTGATAGCTGTTCGCCTCCGGACTGTCCGGGAAGAAATGGGCAGCAATCAGATCAGCATTGATCAGAGGGAGGCCGTGCTTGGCGAGAAACGATCGGTAGAACGTGGACTTACCCGAGCCATTCCCGCCAACCAGCACCCAGAGTTCAGGCGGCGTCGTCCTTTGCAACAAAGACTCCATTCTCAAAGTAGCCAACGACTACGTGCCCATTGGGTTGCACCTGCTCCAGATAGCCGGGATGGCTGGCAGAAGCCTGGTAAACAGGGCCCGAAGCCGTCAGTTGCCGGGTCAGCGCACCGGATTCGCTAAGCTGTGCCACATCCGCCAGCACCGTATCGGTGGACGGTGGCTGAACGTCCTTGCGCTCCAGCTTCACCGTCAGCAAGCCCTGACTGAGGGCTACCAGATCTTCCTGGGACAGCGAATCAGCCACCATCTGCCCGATTTCCGCCCAATACTGGATTTGCTGCGGCGTGGACCGGCGCGCCACTTTGCCAACGGCTGCTGCATCCTGCAAAAGCTTCGGGTCGAGTCGGATGGGAGAGGACATGGCCGATACCTCAGTTTATGGGAACATCATCCAGTGTAGTAAATTGCATCAAATGTAGCAAAATGCAGCAACCAACTACCCCTTCTCATACTCCCGCACCAGTTCATTCAAGAAATACAGCCCTGCGGAACTGAGGAACCAGCGGTTCGGGCCGGAACGGAACAGCAGGTTGCGCTTGTCCAGGTAGTCCAGGGCTTCCGATAGGCCTTTTTCGAAACGGGCAGCCCTGAGAATGTCCTGGTACTCCTCATCACCGGCCATGACGTTGAAGTCCTGTTCGTTCAGCCCCGCATCAGAGCGCCCCAGATAATCCAGATCCCGGCCACTGCGGGCGAAGTAGCGGCCGATCAACAGCAACACCACCTGAACACGGAAGGCGTTCTCATCGTGCTCCTCCCCTTCCTCGTCGCTGCTTTCTTTGAGGAAGAAGAAATTGCCGGCTTCGTTAAACACCAGCTCGCTTCCAAGGTGCTCGTAAAAGGTTCGGAAGTGCGATAAGTGGTTAAACAGCATGTTGTAGAGCGGATTGGCCCTCAGCTCGGAACGATTCTTGTCCCACACATCTCTCACGATCACACGGCCCGCCTGAAACTCCCGGTAAATGGCGGCGCTTTGGGCCGGAAGGATCTGGTCGAAGTGGCTGTCGGGCCCGGTGTTTTGAACGGCTTCGTTGGTTTCCGTCACGTCAGAAAAATCAGGCATGGCGTTTCTCTTGTTCTAAATCCGAATGTTCAGCATCCCGGGTATCGTTTTCCAGGCGGCGTTTGCGATACACAAACTGTTCATTGCTCTCGGGCTGTTCCAAAGCTCTGAAGCGGTTGCTGGTCATCACCCGCATCCCCTCCGGTGGTGAATTGACCAGCCGGTTCAGGGCGGAGAGCAGATCCGGGAATCGATAGCCCGGAATAAATCCATCCAGGCGACCATGCAGTTCCCGAACCAGATCGTTGGTAGGCCGGAGATCCAGGGAGTCCAGCCACTGATAAAGCTGGTTGATGCGCTTCACATCGATACGGGCGTGGCGGCCACTGCCCTCCACTTCCTGCAATACCGGTGCTTCGGACTTGCGGCGAAGGTCGCTCAGGCGCAATTCCAGTTCGCTGAAGATCAGCTGGTAGTAGCTGGACGAGTTGCCAAAAGCATAATTCTTGGGCCGCTGCTGGGCGCGCAGACCCACCAGAAATCCGGTGCTGCGGGCAAACTCTCCACCTTCCAGCCACTTGCGGCGCAGGCTGAGGGTTTCGGTTTCTCCTTTGAGTTCCCGTAGTTTGCCGTAGAAATGCTCCATGGCGTTGTACTGGGCCATGCCCCGGCGGGTTTTGCGAAGGAAATGTTCGACTTCCTGGGCCACCGCCTGAATGGGTTTGTACAGGGCGTTCAGGCTGATGGCCGAGCGGAACAGTTGATCTGCCAGCCCGTGGTCGTCGTGGCTTTCCAGCAGCCGCACCATGGCCTCCAGGGTTTCGAACAGGTTGCTGCCATCCGGCAGGCGTGTGTCCGGGTTCAGGAACACCAGAGTCGGTTTGATATGGCGTTCGTACAGGGTGACGATCTGCTCAAACAGGTTGTGCCGGAACTCCAGGTATTTCTCGGGTTCCCGGCTGGCATCGCCGGACAGGTCCGCTAGCTGGGCACTGATGGTCTGCATGCGCAGCACATTCTGGCGCAACAGGCCGATAAGCTGACTAACCCGCTCGTTCAGGTCGTCCCTCAGTTCGGTGTAGTCCAGATCAACATCACTGAAGCTGCTGACTTCCAGCCGATCCCGAACGTCTCGAAGGGTGACCAAGTGGCCCCGCAGGCGGGCATCGGTCAGTTCCTGGTACAGCGAGGCATTACAGGCCCTCATCAGGTTGATCAGGGCGTCCTGAAACACCAGCCGACGCTCGCCTTCGGCCTTGATGATGTCGATAATCAGGCCGCTGCGGAACAGGTTCTCGGTATTCATGGCCAGCCGCACCCGATCCCGGTCGGCCTTGCCGAGGCTTCGGGTGTAGTCCATTACCTCGGCAACCAGATCGCTTTCAAGAATGTATCTGGCCTCATTGCGGTCCATGCGCTCGATCAGCCGAAACAGCATCTTCGGGTGATCGAACAGCAGGCGCGTGGTGTCCAGCGTACTGAAGCGCTTACTCATCCACCGGCTCCAGCAGGCTGTTCTGAGTCTGGTCTGCCCAGTGGCTCAGGGGTTCGCCGCTGGTAAAGCCTTCCGCACCTCCCCAGAACACCAGGGTACGTTGCGGGCTGTAGGGACGACCGGTGCGCATCTGCCCCACCTCAAGGTGGCGACCGATCAGGTAAATCACTTCCGCACTGGCACTGTGGGTGGCCGCAGAGAACAGATTGAAGCCCTGTTTTCCCAAACGCTCCAACAACGATGGCATCTGGCTGATATCCACGCTGGCCAGTTCGTCCAGCACCATGGGGAAGGACAGCTCCACGCCCGGGTACAACACCCGCTTGAGCAGCCGGTACACCAGCTCCAGGTTAATCAGTGCGGTGGTGGAGGTGGACTGGCCTTTCTTGTCCAGGCTGGTGGCGCTGGCCTTGCGGGTGCGGTAGGAAATACCGGTGATCACCTTATCCATGGTCAGGCGTTTGCTGCCCCCCTGTTCGCCAAAGAAATCCGCCACGAACACCCGCAGGCGATCGTAGAACGCGTCCGACTGAAGCTGGTTGCCATAGGGATCAATATTGTTGGCTTCTTCCACCAGATTGCGGAATTTCGGGTCGGTGTGAATGTCCACCCGGATCTCGACGAGGTCGTTGATCTGAACGCCGTCCAGCTCCCGATTGAGCTGTGCCTCAAAACGGGCGATGTGTTCGTGGTTCGATTTCAGGGCCTGTCGGTAACTGGCTACGGTTTCGTTGTGGATGGCAATCTGCTCCTCCAGCACCCGCCAGCGCTCAGCCATGCCGGCGAACAGATCTGACAGGCTTTTGAAGGATTCACGGATGACCGACGGCGCCGGGCTGTCTTTCTGCAGCTCGCCCTCGGCATCTTCGTGAACGCCCAGATACACGAACTGACGCAGGTGATCGAGGATGTTGCGACGATGCTCTTCCAGATCGTCCAACTGCTTTTGCACGTCGTCAAAGGCTGCGACGGACACCTGTTCGATCTCCAGTGACTGATCCAATTCCACCGTTTTCAGGAACGGGAACCGGTGCTCCACCGTACCAACACTCCGGCTGAGGTTGGCCAGTTCCCGCTCCCGCTCTTCGATTCGGTCCTTCTCGGCCTTCGCCCGCGCCACCTTTTGCTGCACCGCATCCTGTGCGTCGTGCTCCAGCCGGGCCTTCTCTTCCAGTTTCGCCAGTTGCTCTTCGGCGGCTTCCTTTTCCTCAGTCGCGTCCCTCAGGGTCGTCGCAGCAGCGGGGTAACGGCTCAGAGTATCCAGGTCTTTTTCGATGGCGCGGATTTCTTTCTCCGTGCGCTCGATCAGCACCGGGCGGTCGTGCTCTTTATGGGCGGTGTCCGCCAGCTCGGAACGCTCCTTCTCCAGGCCATTCAGTTCACCTTCAATGTGCCGGTACTGATCTGCAAAATTGTTCTGGCGGGCCGGCTGGCCGGGGTATTCCGCATCAAACCAGTCGAAGCCGCTATCCGTGGGCTTGAACAGGCGGGCAAAGGCTTCAATGGTGGCCTTGCTGTCGGCGTCCAGATCTTCGCCGGGGCTGGCCAGCATCAGGCGCTGGTCCACCGCCCGCAGTGGTGCGGCCGTCGCTTCGTCCAGCTGGTTCTGCAGCTGCCACTGCTGTTTGCTTTCGCGCTCTTTCAGGGAATCACGCTTTTGCTCCAGTGCCTGTTTCTTGCGCTCGATCTGCTCCAGCCGGATTTCCGCCTGCGCGGCGCTCTTCAAGGCGGCCAGATGCCCTTGCTTGCTCTCCAGCTCTTCCTTTTGTGCTTCCTTGATCTCCTGCAGCGTCATTGAGCCGTATTGAGACACCAGCAGCTCGCCGTCTTTCTGGTAGCGCTCGGCTTGCTTGAGGCGACGATCGGCCGAACGGATCTCGCCCTTCAGCGCGCTGGCCTCTCCTTCCAGTTGTTTCAGACCCTGCAATACATGCCGGAGGATTTCGTTCTGCTCGTTCCAGGCCTCTACGGCGGCTTTACGTCGCTCGCCAACATCCTGCAGCGCATTTGAAAGACCATCCCGGAAACTGGCGAAATCCTGTTGGCTGCCCAGCAGCGCCTGATAAGCGTCATAGTCCCGGCTGAGCTTGTCGAACCGGGCCCGCTCTTTCTCAATCCGGTTAAGCTGATTTTGCTGGTGCTTGAGTTGCTCGTGCCGGTTGAGAAAATCATCCACATTGAAATCGAAGGCATCGTCCACGAACTTCTTGTCCGCCTCGATGATGCTGGCCACCGCATTGGCCATGGCCTGATCATCCGCCTTCATTTCGAACAACAGCAGGATCAACGTACGCAGGGATTGCACCCGGCGCTCGTCCGACTCGCCCAGCGGCAGCACCGAATAACGAACCGCATCGGCATGCATCAGATCACTGCTGTACAGCATGGATTTAAGCTTGGCCGGATCGTTCACCAACCGGGTATCTTTAGAGAGTTTCTTCAACGCTTCGGAAAGCCGGCTGAAGGAGAGCTCCGGCACCGCCTGGCCAATGCCGTCTTCGGTGTCGCCATTCCAGAACAGAGGGCGAATCTGATCGTAGCTCACCGGCACAAAGGCCCGGCCATAACTGAGCTGGCTGGCATTGTCCCGGTAAAGGATCTGGCAGTGAGTGCCCGCCGGGTTTTCCGCCTCCATGATCAGAAAGCTGAACTGACTGGGGAAGTAATGCTGGTAGCTTTCTTCGTTGGTATAGAAACTGCCCGCACTGGCGTTGCGAAACGCGAACTTCTTGCGGCTGTTCTTGAAGTTATTTTCTGGCAACAGGAACAGGCGTAAGGAATTCAGCAGGCTGGATTTGCCCAGGTTACCGGGCCCCAGGATCAACCCATGGTTGTCGACGGGAATCTCCACGTAACAAAAACCCGCGGAATCCACCAGCACCAGGCGCCGAATGCCAAATGAAAAGGTACTCAGACCCGCCTGTTGGTCAGTCATCCAGAATCATCTCCTGTTCCATAAACTTGCCGGTGGCCCGAAATGCCATGGCCAGTGACGTAAACCCAAGATCTTCCGCCAAGGAGAGGGCTTTTGTAAACCGCTAGGTTTTGTCTGGGGTTTTGCGGAGGCGCGGCAAGACTGTTATCGATGCAGAACCGCTGAATCTTGAGCACCTGGCTTCTTTGAGCCTTTTTGTTTCCGGGCGACAGGCTGGGGAATGTCGACTGAGATTGCAGGATTGGGTTCTATTCTGAACTTCAAATGCGGCGGGCCTTCTTCACCCTTCGGGCCCGGGTCAGTTCATCCTTCACGTATGCCCTGATGGCCTTGAGGATACCGAGGTCCGGATCAGCTTCTTGGTCATCCGCCAGCCGGAAAATCTGCTGGTAGTACCACGCCTGCCCGCCCAGCACGTTAATGACTTTAAGCGGCATCAACGGACTCGCTGGCGAGAAAAAACCTCGTTGAGCAAGCTTGATGTGGTCTTCATGGCAAACGGTCTTATCGATGCGTCCTTCGAGCAGATCCTTGGGCGTATCGGGATCCGTGCAGAGTGGTCGGCCAAGGCCAATCACGTCGGTTTCACCATTGGCAACCACCTCTTCCATAAACGCGCGCGTCCGGAACCCACCGGTGACCATCAGCGGGCAATCACAAACCTCACGAATCTTCTGTGCGTAATCCAGAAAATAAGCCTCCCGCTTGCGAGTGCTTTCCCGCATGGCCGGCCCATCGCTCGCCGTATCTGCATCACCGCTGTACCCTAGCAACCGCGGCTGTTCGTAGGTGCCGCCGGACACCTCCAGCAGATCAATACCCTCTTCATTCAGCCAGCGCACCACGCGCACAGACTCCTCGAGCGTAAAGCCGCCCTTGCGAAAATCATCGGAATTCAGCTTTACCGCCACTGGAAACTCCGGCCCCACAGCATTACGAGTCGCCCGGACCACCTCAAGCAGGAAACGGGCGCGATTCTCCAGCGACCCACCCCATCGATCGGTTCGCTGGTTGGTGACTGGCGACAGAAAAGACGACAACAAATACCCATGAGCCCCATGCACCTGCACGCCGGTGAAACCCGCCTCTTTGGCGATCCGGGCCACGTTGCCAAAGCGCTGGATAAAATCAAGGATTTCCGGCTCCGTAAGCGCCCTTGGGCAGGCATAGTTGCCCATCAGCGATAGCTGCACAGCCGAAGGCCCCATGGGCCGCGAGGTAACGTAACGCGGCGACTGCCGACCGGCATGGGAGATCTGCATCCACAAATGGTTGCCATTGCGGGTACCTGCTTCTGCCCAGGCGCGCAACTGCGCCATACCCGCCGGCTCGCCTTCAGCCGGCGCAGGATCAATCGCCACGTTACCCGGCCGCTCCAGCACCCGGTGATCAATCATTACGTTGCCGGTAATCAACAGCCCGGCCCCGCCATCGGACCAACAACCATAGAGGGTTTCATGGCGGTGAGTGGCGTGGAGCTGATCGTCTGACAGCCCCTCGGTCATGGCGGCTTTCGCAATGCGGTTTGGCAGGACTGCTCCGCAAGGGAGTTTTAGAGGTTGGGCGAGGGGCGATTGGGGCATGGCATCATCCTGATGAGCTGGGTTCGTTGATTTTCAAATTATTAGCGAGCTGAGAGTTTTCTTCATTTAAAGAGCCAGACGCTCAAGCATAAAGCCTTAATCCGCCGAATTAAGTCTGAAAATCACGCTCATTGGACTGCTCCCTTCATGGCTCTTATATTCGACAGGCCCAAAGTAAGTGAAGGGTGCCGCTTTACCATTACGCAGCTTATTCTCGCGGACAAATAGATGCACTGAGAGTCCAAGCTTTTGGTGTTCGATCAGTTCCCGACCGCGCTTGCTTTCAGGCGTTGTTGAGTTCTGACTCTGCCAATGAAATGTCTGCTCATCAATCCAATGATCGACATAGCGGTGCTGGACGCCTTTGCCCTGCTTGTTTAGCGTCACCAACAAAATATGGGCATTGGCGTCTTTCAGAAAACGTGGCCGCTTTGCCAATTGCCGGGGGCAAAGGTTGCACCAAATAACTCTGGAATTCGCACCTCAATTTTTCCTGATACTGCAAGTTGATGTGACTCCAATCCCATATCAGCATGACACAGAATGGAAAATGCCCATCAATACTGTATATTTGTACAGACTCAAAGTTATAGAGTAGTGCACAACTGCACGAACCAGTGAAGTTGTTCTTAAGCCACGCTGCGGCTAGCCCTTTCAGGGCCAAGTCGATAGAATGGGAAGGCCCGGTGACCACGCATCACACATTTGACCCAGAGAAAGGAGAAGCCAGTGAAAGACGAAGAAGGCCTGAAGCTCATCAACGAATTGCTTGAAATCTATGACCAAGGCTTTATCGCTAAGACACTGAATGATCTGGGTTACGACTCCTGGTGTCGCGAGACTATAAATCGCTGGGTGAAAGGTAAGGTTGACAGAAAACTCAGTCATGGGGAATACGAGCATCTTCAAAGCCTGCTACCAAAGCCCTATCAGGAATCGGGTCATGAGTTCAGGTTTATTGACCTCTTTGCGGGGATTGGTGGAATTCGCCGCGGCTTCGATGAAATTGGCGGAAAGTGCGTGTTCACCAGCGAGTGGAACAAATATGCCGTCCGTACGTACAAAGCCAACCACTATAGCGATCCGGAGCATGTTTTTAACGCAGACATCCGTGAGGTGACACTGTCTGACAAGCCTGAAATTTCGGAAAAGGAAGCATACGATCACATTGACAGGACCATACCTGATCACGATGTGTTGCTTGCCGGCTTTCCCTGTCAGCCATTTTCAATCGCCGGCGTTTCGAAGAAAAATTCACTCGGTCGCGCACATGGATTTGAATGCAACAC
Organism: Marinobacter sp. F4216; assembly: GCF_019931195.1. Lineage (GTDB taxonomy): Bacteria > Pseudomonadota > Gammaproteobacteria > Pseudomonadales > Oleiphilaceae > Marinobacter > Marinobacter suaedae. The sequence goes on from NZ_JAIOUO010000003.1 coordinate 94,357, forward strand.
TCAAGGAACGCTGTTTTTTGATGTAGCCAGAATTATTCAGGCCAAGCAGCCTGCAGCCTTTCTGCTGGAGAACGTAAAGAACCTGAAAAGCCATGACAAAGGCCGCACTTTTAAAGTGATCCTGGAAACCCTTGACGAACTGGGCTATGAGGTTGCCGATGTGAATTACGATGGCACGCAGGACCCTAAAATTATCGACGCAAAAAATTTCGTTCCTCAGCACCGGGAGCGTATTGTGCTGGTAGGTTTCCGCCGGGATCTGGAAGTTCACAAGGGCTTTACTCTCAAGGACATCAAAAAATACTTCCCTGAGCACGTGCCCAGCTTCGGTGAGATTCTTGAGGAGGAGGTTGATGACAAGTACATCCTGACGCCGAAACTCTGGAAGTATCTCTACGACTATGCTGCCAAACATAAAGCCAAGGGGAACGGTTTTGGCTTCGGCTTGACAGGACATAATGACGTGGCCCGTACACTCTCTGCACGCTATTACAAAGACGGCTCTGAGATCCTTGTAGACCGAGGCTGGAACATGGATACCGGATTTGACGACATGATTAATCAGGGGAACCGCCCTCGCCGACTGACACCAAAAGAATGTGCGAGGCTAATGGGCTTCGATGAACCGGGCGAGTCTAATTTTAAGGTGCCAGTTTCCGATACGCAGGCCTACAAGCAGTTTGGCAACTCCGTAGCCGTCCCGGTCTTTCGGGCTGTCGCAGAAATGATGAAGCCCCGGATTCTTGAGGCCAGCGCAAAGACTGAAAAACAGGGTTCAAAAGCAGCCTGATCATGGCTGACGTCCACAACAGCAAGACACGAAGCCGCAATATGGCGGCGATCAAGGGAAAAAATACGAAACCGGAAGTATGGCTCAGAAAGAAGCTCTTCAAGCGAGGCTTCCGATTTCGTCTGCACCGAAAAGACCTGCCCGGCAAACCCGATATTGTCCTGCCGAAATACGGCGCTGTGATACTCGTGCAGGGCTGTTTCTGGCACGGGCACTACAACTGCCCTATGTTCCGGATTCCGTCGTCGCGCACAGAGTTCTGGGAAGACAAGATTTCTTCGAATAGAAAACGGGATTCACGTAACATCGACGAGCTTCTCAAGCTGGGCTGGAGAGTGCTTGAAGTATGGGAGTGCTCATTAAAAGGAAAGCTCCGGCTTAGCGAGGAAACCCTCCTCGGATCCGTATGCGCATGGATAACAGGTTCTGAAGCAAAAGCGGAGATCCGAGGAATCTGCAATTCAGCAAAATCCTCACTGAAACTACCAATCACAGGAAGCAGTAGTCGAATGTCAGATTTTGGATCAATCAGCGATTATCTTTCGGGAGCAGCAGTCAAAAGGCTTACAGCAGTTGAATGTGACCCGACACGCTCAAACGGACACGAAATCAATGCAACCAGCATGAAAAGTTTTATGGGTACTGAAGCCCGCTCAGATATCCCCACAACTTTTGTTCGCCTCGATGACGACGAGGAAAAAATCGAGAGTGTACGTGGAACATGCTCATGGTGGTTCAGAGACCGTACTACCCTGGGAAAAGGAATAGAGTACCGGCTTTATTACCAAGATAACCCGGCAATATCAGAGGCGGAAATCAGTGATGCTCTCGCGATAGCCCTGAAACCAAATGACGAGCTCATTTTCGTTACCGCTCCGCAGGGCTCTCAGTCTGAGCTAGAGCTATTCGAACTCTTCGGGCCGGACTTCGGTAACCGTTTTAAATCCTTAGACTTTACGAACAATGATGAGAAAATCGGTCCCGTAAAACGGTTCATTCTCGAAGAACTAGGGATAGAGGTAAAAGCCAGCTTTGGTTTGAATTATCTGAGCACTATTGAAAGTCACTTCGGCCCTCTGACTTTCCCGGCGACAAGACAGTTTTCACAGCTTGCCAGAAAGCTGGGAGGTGAACTTGAGGAATTTGACAGCGCCGACAACGCCCTCGTCGCTTGGTGGGAAACGGAAGAAGCAATGTTTCGTCAGCTTGAGGGCGCGATCATCGAAGAGCGACTCGTAAAAGGTTTCGCCGACGCGGAGGATTTCCTTTCGTTTTCTCAGTCAATCCGTCAGCGCAGATCATCGCGCGCAGGCAGTGCCCTAGAGAACCATTTAGAGCAAATCTTCTTGGAAAGGAATATTCGGTTCTCAAGAGAGAAGAAAACAGAGAAAAACAAAAAGCCGGACTTCCTTTTCCCCTCAGTTGAGGACTACAGAAACAACGACTTCCCCACAGAGCGCCTTACCATGCTTGGAGTTAAAACCACATGCAAAGATAGGTGGCGACAGGTTCTGTCCGAAGCGGGTAGGATCGAGTGCAAGCACCTCTTCACACTGCAACCTAAAATCTCAAGCAACCAGACTGATGAGATGATTGATTCGAAACTGCAACTGGTAGTTCCACGGTCAATTCATGACACGTACAGCGAAGCACAGAAAAGCTGGCTCTGGGATCTGGAGCAGTTTTTAGAAAAAATTAAAAAAAATGAAGCCTCTGATTAGGAATGAGTCTGTCGCGCTCATTTGCAGGCCCACATAATTCCACTTCAACGTGACTTTTAAAGATTCCTAACCGCCCTAGCTCCAAGCAAATGGTCGGTGAAAAACGGTTTTCCGGACTCCCGCCAAGAAGTCCGGAAAACCGGGAGTTAGTCATCCTTCAGTTCAAGTTAGGCGCTAAGTTCCTTAAATCTGTCAAATTCACGGGGCAGCAGGCGTACCAAGTCTTCGGGGTGCATCGCATAGAAATCATAGGTGCGCTCAAACTGTTTCAAGACCTGACTAAGTCGTCTGGCACCGGCACCACCGGACCCGCGTTTCCGCTCATTCTTCTGCTTGTCCCAGAACAGATGAAAAACAGCGCCGATCATGGAGCGGTTTGTAATGAGCTTCTGGTTTGCGGCCACCTGTGCCCAGAGCTCTCCGGGGGTATTCACAGGACCGTTCAGGAGGACAACCAGCTGGTCTTCCAGATCCCTATGGGCGGCGTAAACCCGCCAGATTGCGGCCAGATAATGGCGGTAATAGCGTTGCCAGTTGTCAGGCTCAGCTACCCAGATTGCCAGCTCGCCCGGACTGTAACGCCCTCCATTGCGCTTGCATAAGCGGTCGAAAAGATAAGCAGAACACCAAGTCCAGAACCCCTTATCCCGTTCAGCTGACAGCAGACCTAGATTCCGAACCACCTCGTCGAGACCCTTCGCACTTTCCAACCGATCGCTCAGATCCAAAGCATCAAGCCATGCCGTATCGCCGCCGATCTCATCTGCAAATTCCGAAGAGCCCAGAAGCTCACGGGGAAATTCCCCGGGCTGATCAGTTTTCAGGCTGTCGAGATACTGGATGAACCGTTCGATGCCACGTCCGTTTAAACGACAGATCTTCATTTCCATACCCCCGAGTCAAACTCCCCGATGACCTGATGACGGACACCAATCCGGCCGCCGATCAGCCGTACAGTTTCGTCGAGCCAGTCCTCATGGTCATCTGCATTTTGATCGGGGACGCCGGCCCCGATCTGCCTCGCAAACAGGAGCCAGCGCGTGGAAAGCTCATCCGGATCACTCAGCTCAGGATCCCAATCGCTGTAGACAATTCTGGCCAGAATCTGACGCATCGCCGCCGGCAGAATAAACCCCCGGAACAGGAGCGACCGGACTACCTGGTCCTTGCCGCCGAGTTCCTGTTCAATCTGAAGCGTTGCCTGCTGATCCGTGTATTCCACCCGCCAGAGGGCGCCGTAGCCCGAGAGGTCCGCGCTTGCAACCGGAAGAATGCTCTTATGGTTCTGATCAGGCTGGTCGTCTTTATCATGCGGTCTGATGTTTTCCGCAATGGCCTCGAGACGCCCCCGGGTCTGGTCAACCACCTTTATCCGGAAAGAAAGGCCCTCTGCGTCATCGAACTCCTCAAGGACAATGTCATTTTTTCTGACGCTGCGGGAGACCCTTCCCAGTGCTTCACGGGAGAAACGCGTCTTCCACTGCGCCTCAAGAAACACGGTGCTGTCTGGAGACAGATCGTATTCAGCCAGATCGACCGAAACATCCACTCGGGGCTTTTCGTCAGCCTTTCCACGCAACCGGATGCTGATGTCATCACGGAGGATTTTCTTGCGGCCGGTAAAGTTAAATCGTTTCATCGGTTTCCAGCGCCTCCGATTTCACGTCTACAACGATGTCGCGGTCAGGATCGAAACCTTCCACCCTTACTTCAAAGTCGTTTGCGCTCGCAGAGAACGCGATCGTGTTGCCGCCCAGTTCTAAGTTCTCTGTATTGTGGGCCTGAGGCGGATCAACGTACCTAGCCGTATCCAGCGCGAAATCGTTTCGGTGATATTTTTTTAACGCGCTCGCTTTCGAGGCGCCCGCGAAGTCGTACGCCACAGTGATCGTATAAGAACGCGGTGATTTGAGTGGCTCACTCGGCCCTCTCAGAACGAAACCTTTTTCTACTTTTGAGAGCCTGTAGTGCCTAGGCCTCGGCTCAGGCGGTTGCGGAGGAGACGGCTCTGGCTGCTCACCGTCGTCTTTTTTCTTCTTTTTCCGTCTCTGATCCGGGACTTCGTCGTCATCTTCCGGGTGTTCGAGGTAAAAGATATCCGAAAGCACCGTAAAATCCTCTTCCTCGTCCCCCTGACTCATCAGATTTAGAGCCTTGCCGACGCTGAGCCTGACGAAATCAATCGTTGACGGGCCCCACTGATACTTGCCTTTAAATCTCGTGGCGTTTTTCTCCCACTCTGTGTGGGCAGGGTTTTCGGAATCTCCGAGAAGGGTGGCCAGCGGCCCGCTTTCGATGACCACGAGACTGATGAATCCCCGGACCTTCGGCACACGGTCCTCAGGAATGGTAATGCCCTCTCGGATAAAACGTGGTTTGAGGGACAGGTCTGACACATCTTTGGCGAGATAAATGTCGAAGCAGGATGCCGAGGCTGCCCCTCCGCCCCGTTTGTTATTAATCCACAGAGGGCATCTGAGATGGAGGATAGTGTCGGGTTCCAAGAGTATCTTCTGGCATTCCGCGGCCCGAACGGACGTCATGTAGTTCTTATCCCAAGAGGGTTTTGACGGTTCCTCAGGGAGATTTAACCGGACTGTCCGGACATTGCGTCCTGCAACCACCTGAGAGGCCAACTTCACCAGCGGTTTAATTTCCGGAATGCGTGCTGGGGGGAGAAGTTCATCAAGGTTCTTATGTATGGAATCAGCATTAATAACCTGGCCCTTCATACCTCTTCTACCTCCACCAGAAGCTGACCATTCAGAATGGGCCAGAAATATTCATTCACCACGTATTTAGAAAGCGTCTCTACCGAAATATCCTCCTGAACATAGGGCATGATCAGTGACAGCCCGGTATCTGTGGACGTTCTGGCCAGCCCGAAATCTCTGGTGAGCCGGTCAAACAACTCAGCATCTTCGACGGGCATTGGAAAATAGTCATCACCCCCTTCATCCATATCAAATACGCCCCACCAGGCATCGGGGGTATGCGCAATTCCGTCGACATGATGGGACTTCAGCACACTCTGTCCTGCTATCAGGCATCGCTGGTCTGAACTTCTTACGGTAGCTGCAATGAACATCCGGATTCCGCTGGTTTTGGGTACGACGTATTTGCCGATACCATGCCGCCCCCTGACGCCATCTTCCTTGCCGGACTGCCCTTCAGCACGCATGAAGTAATAGAACGAGTTACCGGGCTGCTCATCGTACGTCATCTCATCGCCCACCAAGCCACAGGTATTGAAGTCCTCATACACAAGGAACCGGCAGGGGTCGCCTGCCTGCGGAGGCGAGGCGAGGCCATTATCCGGAGCATTGAAATGCTTCCACGCATGCTCCGAGATGTAACGATCCATGACCCCGCTTTCAGGGTGGTGGGTGCCGATACGCAGGCGAATCCTGACCGGCTCCCCTGAGGCCGGATTGACCTTGGCATCCAGAGAATTCTGAATAAGCTCCCGGATCAGGGCCTGTGCGTCTTCATCAATGCTTGCATTGGTAAAAAAGCTGGCCTGCATCGGGTCTCTGGACTTCTGACTGCGGCGCTTGCGCTCGAACTTCCACTCCACTTCCATCACCGTACACCCCCTCACCTTTTTTTAATTTTTCCCGGCGACTACAGCTTGAAAATTTCCTCTTCTGAAGCCCCTTTACTGTCGAACTTGGTTTTCATGTCGTCTATTGCACGCCTCAGCGCTTGGTAGATTTTCTTTGCATCCTGCTCTGTGTACGAATAATTACTCCGGTTCGAAAGGTTTCCGATCAGCTTAATATCTTTCAGCGCCTTAGTGACCCTAGCTTCGGCCAGTCTTACGAACTTTTCTCTGTCAGTATCGGATGCCATATTTCCTATCCAAGATAAAAAATTTACCTCGCCAATATAGTACATTTAAAATTTATATTACAAATGTACGATATTTTTTTTGTCATCTCAGCGTGCGAGATTGTTGGGAAACACAAAAATAGGCGTGGAGGAGCGGCATTTCCACTGGCAGCGACAGCGGGGGAGGTATGCCTCTGCATTGGGTTTGAAAAGAGCCTGAAAAGCCCGGGTTCCGGACCTGAAGCTTCATTCTAAGCAAGGGCAAAAGTGGCGTGGCAATAGGCACATTGCACTCCACTGTGCGCTTATCCGTTACCGTACTTTAAGAATTGTTCATTTACTCACAAAACTACTACGGGATAGGCAGGTGCCAACTGAGCCGTCAGCTACCGCACCTCAAATGTAAGACTTTCCTGTTAGAATAAGGGACTAGAAAGGGTGCATCGCATCCAATGAAGACCGAAGAAAACACTGCTCTAAAGGGCATCCCTACAGCGTTGGTCAAACACCACCTCGTGGCGAACCGCTATCGAAAAACTGGCAAAAAACGGGCATTTAATGAGCAAAATCGATCTCCTCAACACTCCTGAGAATTCAGCCGAAAGCCCCGTTGTTTCTGGTCTGGGGCCTTCTCGCCGCTTTTGCGTCGCCCCGATGATGGATTGGACCACCTCCCATTATCGCTACCTGGCCCGTTTGCTCAGTCGCAATACCCTGCTCTATACCGAGATGGTCACTACCGGCGCGTTGATTCATGGCGATACCGAACGTTTCCTGCGTCACGAGGAATCAGAGTACCCGCTTGCACTTCAACTGGGTGGCAGTGATGCGAAGGAGCTGGCGCACTGTGCGGCGCTGGCCGAGAAGTTCGGGTTTGATGAGGTCAACCTGAACGTGGGCTGCCCCAGTGACCGGGTGCAGAACAATATGATCGGTGCCTGCCTGATGAGCCACCCCAAGAAGGTGGCCGAAGGCGTTCAGGCGATGATTGAGGCAACAAATCTGCCGGTTACGGTGAAGCACCGGATCGGTATCGATGGCCGGGAATCCTGGGACGATCTGTGTGAATTTGTGGAAACGGTGGCCGAGGCTGGCTGTAAAACCTTCATCGTGCACGCCCGGATTGCGATCCTGGATGGCCTGAGCCCTAAGGAAAACCGGGAAATCCCGCCGCTGAAGTACGACTGGGTGTACCGCCTGAAGCAAAAGTATCCGCACCTGGAAATCATCATCAACGGTGGCATCAAGACGTTCGATGAATGCCACGAGCACCTTCGCCACACGGATGGCGTGATGCTGGGCCGTGAGGCTTACCACAACCCCTGGTTGCTGGCCGGCGTGGACCCGGAATTCTTCGGCGAAAGCGCGCCTGTGCAAACCCGTCACGACGCCCTGCGCGCCATGCTGCCATTCATTGAGTCAGAGCTGGCCCGGGGCGTGTACCTTGGGCATATGACCCGCCACTTGCTGGGCCTGTTCCACGGCCAGCCCGGTGGCCGTCAGTTCCGTCGCCACATCAGTGAGAACGCGCACAAACCCGGAGCGAACCTGGAGGTTCTGGAGGCTGCTCTGGCCAAGGTTCGGGAGCCGGAACCGGCCACTATTGCGGAAGCGTAATCAGGCTCTGAACACCGCTGTCTTGTTCCTGTCAGACAGGCCCGTTATTGTAGGCGTTAAAGCCACATTCTGGAGACGAATGTGACAATAACGATCAACCGGGATGACACGCAGAATGAACAAGCTCGAGCAGTTGAAAGCCATGACCACGGTGGTCGCCGATACAGGTGACATTGACGCCATTGCAAAATGGCGACCGGAGGATGCCACCACCAACCCTTCTCTGCTTCTGAAGGCAGCCGCGTCTGAGGCTTACCGCCCGATGTTGGATAAGGCCGTGGCCGAAGCCCACAGTTTCGGCGGGTCGGATGCCGAGCAACTGACCATGGCCACCGATACCCTGGCGGTGCTGGCTGGTAAGGAAATTCTTGGCCTGATCCCTGGCGTCGTTTCCACCGAGGTAGATGCCCGCCTGTCCTTCGATACCAACGCCACCGTGGACCGGGCACGCCGCCTGATCGAGCTTTATGACCGCCACGGCGTGGATAGCAGTCGTGTACTGATCAAAATTGCCTCCACCTGGGAAGGCATCCGCGCGGCCGAACAGCTGGAAAAGGAAGGTATCCGCTGTAATCTTACGCTGCTGTTCTCGTTCATTCAGGCCGCAGCCTGCGCCCAGGCCGGCGCTTTCCTGATTTCCCCGTTCGTCGGTCGAATCCTCGACTGGCACCTGGCCAACAGTGGCCGTGATGCTTTCGCTCCGGCGGAAGACCCGGGCGTGCTGTCCGTCTCCCGCATCTACAATTACTACAAGGCTCACGGTTACAACACGGTAGTCATGGGCGCCAGCTTCCGTAACACCGGCGAAATTGAAATGCTGGCTGGCTGTGATCGCCTGACCATCAGCCCTGCCCTGCTTCAGGAACTGCAGGATGACGAAGGTTCACTCACCCGCCAATTGATGGCCGATGGTGCCACCTCCCAGGATCGGCTGGGGGCTATCGATGAATCCCTGTTCCGCTGGGAGTCCAACGAAGACGCCATGGCAACGGAAAAACTGGCCGACGGCATCCGCCGCTTTACCGTTGACCAGATTGAACTGGAAAACCGGGTCAGGCAATTGGCGAAAGCTGCATAACGCAGCCTGATCAACACGCTGCACGAACGCTATGCTTGAGCAACTGAAAAAACTCTTTGCCGCACCAGAAAGTGCAAACGAGAAGCCCGATCCCCATCAACTGGCGATCGCCTCTACGGCATTAATGGTTCAGCTGGCCCGCATCGACCGGGATCAGGACGACCGCGAGCTTCAGACCATCGTCGACTGCGCGGTGAAGGCGCATCAAGTGTCTAAAGAGGAAGCACAGTCTATCCTTGAGGATGCACTTGGCCACGCCGATGACGCCACCTCCCTGTACGAATTCACTGGCCAGATCAATGAACACCTGGATCAGCAGGCCAAGCAGGCTCTGCTGGTGAATATCTGGCAGGTAGCCTTTGCCGATGGCCGCATCGACAAGTATGAAGAACACCTGATCCGCCGGATGGCCGAGCTCCTGCATCTGAACCACCGGGAATACATGCAGGCCCGGCATCAGGCAGAAGCCCGCACACAGCCGAAGACTTGAAATAAGGAGCGCCCATGTTAGCTATCCTTCATCCGGATACCGAGTTGGACAGCGAAGCCTACCGGCAGACCATGAACCATCTGGAGAACCTGCCCGGGGTGTCGGTGCGGGTGCATCAGGTTCAGGGTTCAAGTCAGCGGCTGACCGAGATTTACCTGTTAGGCGACACCAAATCCCTGAGCAAAGACGAAATTGCCGCCCTGCCGGCAGTGGAACGAGTCATCCGCATCTCTGATGAATACCGCATCCTGGGGCGCCACAAAGATGACCGTCGGCAAAGCGGCTTCAGCTACAACGGTGTCGAGTTCAGCCAGTCCAACCTGAACGTGTTCGCTGGCCTGTGCGCGGTGGACATTCCGGAGCACGTTGAGATCATGATGCAGGCTCTGGAAGAGCACGGTCAGGTGTGCACCCGTATGGGCGCTTACAAGCCCCGGACCAACCCCTATTCTTTCCAGGGGCATGGCAAAGGCTGCCTGCCGTGGGTGTTCGAAAAAGCGGGTAAGCATGGCATCAAGGTGATCGCCATGGAGATCACCCATGAGAGTCACATCGAAGAAATCGATGCGTGTCTCGAAGCACTGGGGCGGCCAACCGGCGTGATGTTGCAGGTGGGCACCCGAAATACCCAGAACTTTGAATTGTTGAAAGCCATTGGCCGCCAGAGCACCTATCCGGTGCTTCTGAAGCGTGGTTTTGGCATCACCCTGAACGAATCCCTGAATGCGGCGGAATACCTGGCCAGTGAAGGAAATGCTAATGTGGTGTTCTGCCTGCGCGGCATGAAAACCGAAGCCGGCCAGCCACACCGAAACATGGTGGATTTCGCCCATGTGCCGGCGGTGAAACGATTGACCCGCATGCCGGTGTGCGTGGATCCGTCCCACTCCGTGGGCAGCCGGGACAAATCCCCGGACGGCATTCTGGACGTCATGCACGCCACCGCTCAGGGCGTTATCGCCGGTGCCAACATGGTGCTGGTGGATTTCCACCCGAAACCGGAAAAAGCCCTGGTAGACGGCCCGCAAGCCCTGCTCATGAGCGAACTTCCCGCCTTCCTGGAAGATGTTCAGCTGTGCCACGACACCTGGAAGAAGCGCCAGGCCATTTTCGAACGCCTGAAACAGAGTGAATCAACGGAATGATCGTCTACGGACACCGTGGGGCCAAGGGAGAAGCCCCGGAAAACACCCTACCCGGCTTTATCCATGCCTACCGAAACGGCATCCGGCATTTTGAACTGGATCTGATCCTGTCTAAAGACGGCAAACCGGTGCTGATACATGACCTGACCGTCGACAGGACCACCAGCCACAAAGGCAGCGTAGCCAGCTACACGGCGGACGAACTGGCCGGCATGGATGCACGAAAAAACACCAGCTCCTGGCCAAGGCCGGTGGGTATCCCCAGCCTTGAGGGTTTGCTGGATCAGTTTGATGACCTTGAGCACCTGCAGCTTGAGGTCAAGAGCGATAAACGGCAACGCCTCAATGTGCTCTGCAACCGGCTGACCGAAATCATCCAGCGCCGGGACCTTTACCAGAAGGTGGCCATAACCTCGTCGGATACCTGGCTGCTCAAGGAAGTAAAGCGCCGAAACAAACACATCCGTACTGGTTTGGTCGCTGAGCGGAAATTCCCCAAGCCCCTGAGCATGGCACTGAAATTCGACTGCGATTACCTGTGCCTGAACTGGAAGCTCTGTTCAAAGAGCCTGGTGGAAAGCGCAAACCGAAGGGGGATGCATGTGTCCGTGTGGACGGTAAACCGGATTCACGACATGCTGGTGATGGAAACAATGGGCGTCGACAGCATCATTACCGATTACCCGACCAGCACCCGGATGTTTTTTGATAACCGGGCTAAATCCCAGCTAACCCTGCCCAATACAACCAATGAAATGATTGCGGCCAGTGAGGTACTGACCGCACGCTGAACCGGATCAGAAGATCCGGTTCAGGCCATTCAGAGCCGCGACCCGGTAGGCTTCCGCCATGGTCGGGTAATTGAAGGTGGTGTTGATGAAGTAGTTCAGGGAGTTAGCCTCGCCTTCCTGGTTCATGATCGCCTGGCCGATATGAACGATCTCGGCTGCCTGGTCCCCGAAGCAGTGGATACCCAGAATCTCACGGGTCTCCCGGTGGAACAGGATTTTCAGCATGCCCACCGCTTCACCGGTGATCTGCGCCCGAGCCAGATCCTTGAAGAAAGCCTGCCCCACTTCGTAAGGTACCTTGGCTTCCGTCAGCTCACGCTCGGTTCGGCCAACAGAACTGATCTCCGGAATGGTATAGATACCAGTCGGAACATCCGACACATATCTGAAATATTCATCCTCGACGATATCGGAAGACGCGGAACGCCCCTGATCGTAGGCGGCGCTGGCCAGGCTCGGCCAACCAATCACATCGCCTGCCGCGTAGATGTTTTCCACCTCAGTGCGGTAATGCTCATCCACCGCGAGCTGACCACGACCGTTGGGTACCAGCCCCACGTTCTCGAGGTTCAGCTTGTCCGTATTACCAGACCGCCCGTTACACCACAGGAACGCATCGGCCCGGATCTTCTTGCCGGACTGCAGGGACAGAACCACGCCGTGGTCATCCCCTTCCACAGATTCGTACTGCTCGTTATGACGCACCAGAACGCCGTTATTGCGCAGGTGGTAACTCAGGGCATCGGAGATCTCATCGTCCAGGAACGACAGCAACCGGCTACCCGGGTTGATCAGATCCACTTTCACACCCAGACCGGCGAAAATAGACGCATATTCGGAACCGATAACGCCCGCACCATAAATGATCAGGGTGCGGGGCGTGTGGGACAGGTTCAGAATGGTGTCAGAGTTATAAATACGGTGGTGACGGAAATCCACATCGGGCGGAAGGTAGGGGCGAGATCCCGTGGCAATAATGCACTGTTTGAAGTGCAGGGATTCAACGGACTTGTTACCCCGAATTTCCAGACGGTTCTTGTCGATGAAGGAGGCCCGCCCATTGATCAGGTCTACCCGGTTGCGGGCGTAGAACTGGGTCCGAAGCTTCACCTGCTTGCCGATCACCTTCTGGGCGCTCTGCAATACCCGCGGAAAGGAGAACCAGCGGGGATCACCGATGTCACGGAACATCTGGTTGGTGTTGAAAGTGATGATCTGCTTCACCGAGTGACGCAGTGCCTTCGACGGAATGGTACCCATGTGGGTACAGTTTCCGCCCACCATGGGCTTGTCTTCGATGATGGCGACTCGCTTGCCATGCTTGGTCGCATTCATCGCCGCCCCTTCACCGGAAGGCCCGGCGCCGATAACGACGACGTCGTAATGATGTTCTGCCATGCCTGCAGTAACTCCTTCTCTACGCCGTAAAAGTTTTTATGTTTTTAGTTTGTTTTTATCCGTTGTCGGGCTTGCTGGCGTCGTAAGCCAGTGGTTCCGCCTTGCCGGCTTCACGAGCAACCCGCTCGTTTTCTTCTTCACACTTCTGGGTATTACCACCGCAGATGTCACAGGACTGGCTGATGCCCAGGGCACCGATGCCACCACAGGTGCCTTTGATCGGCTTGCGCCCGAAAATCACACCAACCGACATGGCTGCGACCAGCAGCACAACAATGAACAGTACGAGTAAAAAGGTACCCATAATACCCTCGCTTATTGAGTCACATAGGACGAAAAGGCCGGCGTCTGATGGGTTTCGAAGCCGTCTTCCGTCCGAACGATGAAGTAAGCGGGAATGTTTTCCCGAACTGCGAGCGCCTCGGCCCGCTCATACCCCATCACATTGAATCCAGTGGCCAGCGCATCGGCGGTCATGCAGTCATCGGCGATCACCGTAACCGACGCCAGATTATGCGTAATAGGCCTACCCGTTGAAGGATCTATTGTATGAGAGTACCGGCGGCCTTCCGATTCGTAATAGTTACGATAATCTCCGGACGTTGCCATTGCTTTACTGTCCAATGCCACGACCCGGTTCACCTGTCGTTCGCCCGAGGTCGGCGTTTCTATCGCCAGTCGCCAGGCATCGCCGCCGGGTTTCCGACCCTGCACCCTGACCTCGCCGCCAATCTCCACGAGATAAGCACCAATACCTTCACTCTCTAGGTATCTCGCAACCGCGTCAACCCCGTAGCCCTTGGCAATCGCTGACAAATCAATGTACTGACTCGTATCCGCACGCAGACCTGGTGTGAGCGACCTCAGCTCCAGGTGTTCGTATCCCGTTTCAGACAGCGCTGAGGCCAGCTCATCTTCGGAGGGGACCACCTCAGGCCGGGCCTCGGGCCCAAAGCCCCAGAGATTCACCACCGGACCAATGGTTACGTCGAACGCACCACCGGTAAGTTCTGAGATCTCTTGCGACCGCTTGAGTACTTCAAACAAAGGTTCGGACAGAGGAATCCACTCGGACTGGTCTTCAGTGCGATTCAGCACCGACAGTTCGGAATCCTGCCGCCAGGTGGACATGGACGCGTCAACGGCCTCCAGCTCGGCTTTTATGCCCTCGGCCAGTTGCTGCAACCGCGCCTCGTCCTCCGGCAAAACCACACTGATGTGGTAGCGGGTGCCGAACACCGGGCCGGAGATCTCCCAGATCTTTTCTTCCGGCTCAAACGAACAACCCGCCAGAGCGGTCATGGCCAGCGCGAAAAACACGCTGACCAATCCCCCCCTGACGGGTCGGAACATGCGGGATGTCATCAGGACTGATTAACCTCCGAAGTCATCCAGCATGATGTTCTCGTCCTCAACACCAAGATCCTTCAGCATCTTGATCACAGAGGCGTTCATGATGGGGGGCCCACACATGTAGAACTCACAGTCCTCAGGTGCCGGGTGATCCTTCAGGTAGTTCTCGTAGAGAACGTTGTGGATGAACCCGGTGTAGCCTTCCCAGTTATCGGATGGCAGCGCGTCCGACAAGGCGACGTGCCACTCGAAGTTGTCGTTCTCAGCAGCCAGACCATCGAAGTCTTCTACGTAGAACATCTCACGAACGCTTCGTGCACCGTACCAGAAGGAAATCTTCCGGTTGGAGTTCAGACGCTTGAGCTGGTCAAAGATGTGAGAGCGCATGGGCGCCATGCCCGCACCACCACCAACAAACACCATCTCCGCTTCGGTTTCCTTGGCGAAGAACTCACCAAACGGCCCCATAACGGTCACCTTGTCGCCCGGCTTCAGGTTGAACACGTAGCTGGACATGATGCCCGGCGGGTGATCAGTGCCAGGAGGCGGTGTCGCGATCCGGATGTTGAACTTCAGAACCCCCTTCTCTTCCGGGTAGTTCGCCATGGAGTAAGCCCGGATGGTCTCCTCCTTGTTGATCGCCTTGTAGCGCCAGATGTCGTGCTTGTCCCAGTCTTCGTGGAACTCTTCCTCAATGTCGAAATCCTTGAAGTCAATTTCGTACGGAGGACACTCCAGCTGAACGTAACCACCGGCACGGAAGTCCACTTCCTCGCCTTCCGGCAGCTTCAGGACCAGTTCCTTGATGAAGGTGGCGACGTTGTGGTTGGAGACAACCTCACACTCCCACTTCTTCACGCCGAAGAACTCTTCAGGAACCTCGATCTTCATGTCCTGCTTCACCGGAACCTGACAGGACAGGCGCCAGCCTTCCTTCTCTTCACGGTTGGTGAAGTGGGTCTTCTCGGTTGGCAGCATCGCACCACCACCGTCCAGAACCTTACATTTACACTGGGCGCAGGTACCACCGCCACCGCACGCGGAGGACAGGAAGATACCGCTGTTAGCCAGCGTGCCGAGCAGCTTGCCACCGGCTGCGGTGGTCAGGGTGTGCTCAGGGTCATCATTGATTTCGATAGTCACATCACCGGTGCTTACCAGTTTGGAGCGGGCCGCGAGGATGATCGCGACCAGCGCCAGAACGATAACGGTGAACATGACCACGCCGAGAATAATTTCTGTATTCATGGTCTCGCCTTTTCGTTAAACCGAATCACCGGGTGTGTTACAGGGAGATGCCGGAGAAGGACATGAAACCCAGGGACATCAAACCAACGGTGATGAAGGTGATACCCAGGCCACGCAGACCTTCCGGAACATCGCTGTACTTGAGCTTTTCACGGATACCGGCCAGAGCCACGATGGCGAGCGCCCAGCCCAAGCCGGCACCAAAGCCGTACACCACGCTCTCTCCAAAGGTGTAGTCACGCTCCACCATGAACAGAGAGGCACCGAGAATCGCACAGTTAACGGTGATCAGCGGCAGGAACACACCCAGGGCCGCGTAAAGCGCCGGGATGTATTTATCCAGCACCATTTCCATGATCTGAACAATTGCTGCGATTACACCGATGTACGACAGCAAGCCCAAAAAGCTCAGGTCCACATTCGGCAGGCCGGCCCAATCAAGGGCGCCCTCACGGAGAATGCCGTTATACAGGAGGTTGTTGACCGGTACGGTGACCGTCAGTACAACCACAACGGCGATCCCCAGACCCAGAGCAGCTTCGATCTTCTTGGAAATGGCCAGGAAGGTACACATCCCCAGGAAGAACGCCAGCGCCATGTTTTCGACGAAAACGGCCTTAAGGATGAGGCTGATATAGTGTTCCATTAAAACGCCTCCTTGGCTTTGTGACGAGACATTTTGTAGTCAGCCTCTTCCACCTGATCAGGCTTCCAGGTACGCAGGCCCCAGATCGCCAGACCGATGATGAAGAAGGCACTCGGCGGAAGCAGGAGCAGACCATTCGGGATGTACCAGCCGCCTTCGTTGACGGTCGGCATCAGAGAAATACCGAACAGAGAACCTGCGCCCAGCAGTTCACGGAAGAAGGCCACGAACAGCAGCAGTACCGAATAACCCAGACCGTTGCCGATACCATCCAGGAAGCTCAGCCAGGGGCCGTTCTTCATGGCGAAGCCTTCAGCGCGGCCCATCACGATGCAGTTGGTGATGATCAGACCAACGAATACGGACAGCTGTTTGCTGATTTCGTAAGCGTAAGCCTTGAGGATCTGGTCAACCACGATTACCAGCGAGGCAATGATGGTCATCTGCACGATGATCCGGATGCTTCCGGGAATCTGGGTCCGCACCAGCGATACCGCCAGGTTGGAGAATGCCGTTACCGCGATGACCGCAAGACACATGACGATGGTCACGTTCATGCTGGTGGTTACGGCCAGGGCCGAACAGATACCGAGGATCTGCAAGGCAATGGGGTTGTTGCTAAAAATTGGTTCGAAGAGAACCTGTTTGGCTGATGCATCTGCCATGATCAGACCTCCCCTTCACGAAGTTTTTGCAGGAACGGCGCGTAGCCCCGGTCACTCATCCAGTAGTTAACCAACTGCTCGACACCCCGGCTGGTCAACGTTGCACCAGAGAGTGCATCAACCTTGTGCTCTTTGTCCGCTGCATCCGCACTGACACCCCCCTTGACCAGACGAATCTGGGGTTCGGTCAGCTCACCGTCGTAGACCTCTTTGCCAACCCACTGCTTCTTCCAGCGCGGGTTGTCGACTTCACCACCCAGCCCCGGTGTTTCCGCGTGAGCGTAGAAACCAAGGCCTTCGACGGTGTTCAGGTCCCCTTCAAGGGAGATGAAACCGTACAGGGTGGACCAGAGGCCATAGCCGTGAATCGGCAGCACCACGCGGGTGACCTGGCCGTTCTCACTCATGGTGTAGACCTTGGCGACGTTCGGGCGACGCTTGATGCCGGCCTTGTCTTCCGAAGACGGAATATTGGTGGACATCTGAGGGTCGGAAGCCGCTTTGTACATGTCGTACTTCATCGGATCAGCAACACCCACGGCATCCGGCTCAACGAACTCACCGGTGTCCAGGTCAACCAGGCGCACATCGAACTCACCAAACATTTCTTCAATCTGGTCTGCGCTCGCACCCTGGGGCAGCATGCCTGCCGCAGACAGGATGTTGGTCTTGATATCCAGGCTCTGGTTCTTCACCTGCGCAGGCTTGAGCATTACGGCTGCCGTGGATACCACAACAGAGAACACAATACTCAATACCAGCGCAACAATGAGCGTTCTGGAGACAGTTTCTTTAGCTTTAGCCACGAGCGAGCCTCCGTTTGATGTTGGCCTGCACCACGTAATGATCCATCAGCGGCGCGAACAGGTTTGCAAACAGGATTGCCAGCATGATTCCTTCCGGGAACGCCGGGTTGATCACGCGGATCAGCACCGTCATGACCCCCACCAGGATACCGAAGCACCAGCGGCCGGTGTTGGTCATGGCAGCAGAGACCGGATCGGTCGCCATGAACATCATGCCGAAGGCGAAACCACCGATAACCAGGTGCCAGTAGGCCGGAACCGCAAACATCGGGTTGGTCTCGGAGCCAATCACATTCAACAGCAAAGACATACCGATCATGCCGATCAACACACCACCGACGATGCGATAGCTGGCGATCTTCATCATCAACAGGAGCAGGCCGCCGATCAGAACCGCCAGGGTGGAGGTCTCACCCATAGAACCCTGAATCGTGCCCATAAATGCGTTCATCCAGCCGATCTGCTCGTTCAGAGCATCCAGACCACCACTGGCAGCCCAGCTCAGGGCGGTGGCGCCACTGAAGCCGTCGACGGCCGTCCACACGGTGTCACCGGAGATCTGTGCCGGGTAGGCGAAGTACAGGAACGCACGACCGGTCAGCGCCGGGTTCAGGAAGTTTTTGCCGGTACCACCGAACACTTCCTTACCGATGACCACACCGAAGGTGATACCCAGGGCCACCTGCCACAGCGGGATGGTGGGCGGGCAGATCAGCGCGAACAGGACGGAGGTGACGAAGAAGCCTTCGTTCACTTCGTGACGACGCACGGTGGCGAACAGAACTTCCCAGAAACCACCAACCACGAAGGTCACGAGGTAAACCGGCAGGAAGTACGCCATCCCGTAAACGAAGTTATCCCAGACTCCCGCTCCCGCGCCCGTTACCGCCAGCGCCTGGATGAAGGCCGTTCTCAGGCCGCCATCCGCCACCATGGCATCCGGGTTCGCAGCCAGGAAGCTGTTGGCCTGGTAACCGATGTTCCACATGCCGAAGAACATGGCCGGGAACGTACACATCCACACTGTGATCATGATGCGTTTCAGGTCAACGCCATCACGAACGTGGGCGGTGGTGGAGGTCACCTTGCCCGGGGTGTAGAAAATAGTATCGACGGCTTCGTAGAGAGAGTACCAACGCTCCCACTTGCCACCTTTTTCAAAGTGATGCTCGATTCCATCGAGAAACTGTCTGATAGCCATCGTATTAGCCCTCGATCTCGATTCTGGTCAGGTTCTCGCGGAGAATCGGACCGTACTCGTATTTACCCGGGCACACGAACGTGCACAGCGCCAGATCTTCTTCATCCAGCTCAAGTGCACCGAGTTTCTGTGCCGTTTCGGTATCGCCAACGATCAGTGAACGCAGCAGTTGGGTCGGCAGGATATCGAGCGGCATGACCTGCTCGTAGGCGCCTACCGGTACCATGGCCCGCTCACTGCCGTTGGTCGTGGTTGTGAAGTTGAACAGCTTGCCGCCCATGAGCTTCGACAGGTAGATGTTCAGCACCGAGAACCGGTTCGGTCCCGGGGACAACCAGCCCATGAATTCACGCTTGGTGCCTTCTTCCAGCAATGAAACCTGGTTGGCAAAACGGCCAAGGTAAGCACAGGGCCCATCGCCACGGCGACCGCCGAATACGGAGCCGGAAATCGCGCGAACCTCGCAATCGGTCGCCACTTCACCTTCCAGCAGCTCTGGCAGGCTGGCACCCAGACGAGTGCGAACCAGACGCGGCTTCAGCGCCTTCGGGCCGCCCAGGGCGACAATGCGCTCAACCGGCACTTCACCGGTGGTGAACAGCTTGCCGAAATCGATCACGTCCTGGTAATTGATGGACCAGACGGTCTTGTTAACGGACACCGGATCCAGGTGATGAATGTGAGTACCGACGTTACCGGCCGGGTGCACACCGTCAAACTGATGAATCTCGATCCGATCTGACTTGGGCACGGACACGTTGGAACCGGGCTTGCCAGTCACAAACACCTTGCCGCTGGTCAGCTTGGACAGCAGCGTCAGCCCCTGCTCAAAGGCGGCACTGTTTTCGCTGATGATCACGGTCGGGGCGGCCGCCAGCGGATTGGTGTCCATCACGGAAACGAAAATGGAGTTGGGCGCAGAGTCGATTTCCGGAACCTTGCTGTACGGACGGGTTTTGAGGGCCGTCCACAGGCCGGACTCTACCAGGTTATCAACTACCTGCTGGCGCTCCAGCCCGGCGAGATCTGCCTCACCGTACTTTGCGAAGGTTTCCGCCTCATCGCCATCGATTTCGATAACGATCGACTGGAATACACGACGCTCTCCGCGGTTGATTTCTTTCACCACGCCGGCAGCGGGTGAGGTATAACGAACGCCTTCGGTCTTCTTATCCGTGAACAGCAGCGAACCGCGCTTAACACGGTCCCCTTCCTTAACAGCCATGGTCGGCTTCATGCCGTTGTAGTCAAAACCGATCAACGCAACGTGGCGAACGGGTTTGCCTTCGGTAATGGTCTGCTCGGGGGCGCCGCTGATGGGAAGATCCAGGCCTTTTTTGATCTTAATCATTAGCCTCGTCCAATCATCAGAAACTAGCTTATGGATTCATAATGCCTGATCCCTGAGGCTCAGATTTCCTTCCCGGAAAACACCGTGCCTCCGCCAAATGCGGAAAATCCAACTCCTTGGAGACGGCGATCGGTCATTTCGACACAGGAAATGATGAGAAACTGGGGGCCAGACATACCCAAAATCGCGCCAATTATAGAGATTAAGGAAACCCATTTCCACCTGAAACCCCGATGGGTTTGTGCGCAAACGTAACCTTCCAACCAACCATCCCAATAAAGAAAAACCCCGACAACTCAGGTTGCCGGGGTTTTTGTTTTCCAGGACCAAGCGCCCAGAGAGCGCTGTCTGATCAGTCCCGCGTGCGCTTCGGGAAGATCGGGTAGGTCACACCAGCCATCTGGTTAACCACTCGAATCACCTGGGCGCTGTAGCCGAACTCGTTGTCGTACCACACGTACAAGATCAGGCGCTTGCCGTTGGCAATAGTTGCCTGGGCATCAACAACACCAGCGTGACGGGAACCGACGAAGTCAGTGGAAACCACTTCCGGAGAGTTCACGAAATCAATCTGCTTCTGAAGCTCGGAGTGCAGAGCCATCTCACGCAGGTATTCGTTAACGCTTTCAACGCTAACGTCTTTTTCCAGATTCAGGTTCAGGATCGCCATGGAGACGTTCGGAGTCGGAACCCGGATGGCGTTACCGCTCAGTTTGCCCTTCAGCTCCGGCAGGGCCTTGGCAACGGCCTTGGCCGCGCCGGTTTCGGTGATAACCATGTTCAGCGGAGCTGAACGACCACGACGGCTACCCTTGTGGTAGTTGTCGATCAGGTTCTGGTCGTTGGTGTAGGAGTGAACAGTCTCAACGTGACCGTCAACAATGCCGTACTCGTCGTAAATTGCCTTCAGAACCGGCGTGATGGCATTGGTGGTGCAGGATGCCGCAGACAGGATCTTGTCGTCGTCGGTAATCCAGTCGTTGTTGATGCCGTACACAATGTTCTTGATGTCGCCCTTACCCGGGGCGGTCAGGATCACGCGGCTAACGCCCTTGGACTTCAGGTGCAGGCCCAGCCCCTCCTCGTCACGCCACTTACCAGTGTTGTCGATCACGATCGCGTTGTCGATGCCGTAGCTGGTGTAGTCCACTTTATCCGGGCCATCGGAGTAGATAACCTTGATGAAGTTGCCGTTGGCGATGATGGCGGAGTTTTCCTCGTCCACGGTGATGGTGCCGTTGAACGGGCCGTGAACGGAGTCACGACGCAGCAGGCTGGCACGCTTTTCCAGGTCGTTTTCCGCACCACCCTGACGAACCACAATGGCACGCAGGCGCAGGTTGTTACCGCCACCCGCTTTCTCGATCATGATGCGAGCCAGCAGGCGACCGATACGGCCAAAACCGTACAGAACGACGTCCTTGGTGCCGTTACCTTCGTTTTTCTTGGACTCTTCACCGTACTTGCCGACGACCGGCGCAATTTCACGCTTCAGGAAATCCTCAACAGACTCGGAGCCACCCTGGTCGCGATATTTGACGCCCAGCTTGCCGATATCGATGTGGGCAGTACCCAGTTCCAGGCGATCCAGGGCTTCCAGAATCGGCATGGTGTCGTGAACAGACAGCTCACTGTCCTCAACCTGACGAACATACCGGTGGGCACGGATAATGCCGATCACCGACTGATTGATGATGGAACGGCCGTAAACGGACGTCACCACGTTGTTCTTCCGGTAAAGACGACCGATCAGCGGAATCATAGCTTCCGCAGTGGACTCGCGTTCCGTCCAGTTAGTCAGGTGCTGATTGATCTGTTCGTGACTCACGATGTGAACCTCTGCTCTGTAGGGCACTGGTTGAAAAATTGGGGCGCACATTATCCATCGTTAAACGCCAGACAGCAAATACGGACTGCCCGCAGCATCGTAAACTGCCAGGTCGCCCCCTTTAAAAGTACGAAACCTGGCCGCCATGACAGGGCGCGACACCAGCGGTAGAATACGCCGCTCGCTATCTCCCGCTCAGTCCGACCAGGAGAAACGTCTCGCCAATGAGCCAAGGAAACCCCATGCCGCGACCACCTCATTCGCTGATCGCCCCGGAAGCCCCCCAGAAAGCCGCCGACCATCGAACGTGGGGCCAGCTGCATGGCAGCAGTGATGCCCTGGCCATTTGCGAAAGCGCACGGGCCCACAAAGGCCTGACGCTGGTCATTACACGCAGCACCGACGAGGCGATTCGACTGGAACAGGCCATGCGTTTCTTCCTGGGTCTATCAACCTCAGACGAATCCGAGACCCTGACACCTGACGGCCTGGAACTGCTTTCCCTACCGGACTGGGAAACCTTGCCCTACGACCTGTTCTCACCTCACCAGGACATCACATCCCGGCGCATCCGCACGCTCCACCGCCTGCCCTCGACCCGACACGGCGTACTGGTGGTCCCTGCGCGGACCCTGATGCACCGGCTGGCACCGGTGGATTACCTGCAGGGCAACACCCTGCTGCTGGAAGTGGGCCAGTCGCTGGATATTGATGCGTGGCGAATGCAGCTCGAAGCAGCCGGCTACCGGCACAGTGAGAATGTCTACGAGCATGGCGAATACGCGGTTCGGGGCGCCATTCTGGACATCTACCCGATGGGCTCCAACCTGCCCTACCGGATCGATCTGTTCGACGATGAGATCGAAACCCTGCGGACCTTCGATCCGGAGACCCAGCGTTCCATTGATCGCATTGAGCGCATCGAGTTGTTGCCTGCCTACGAGTTTCCGTGGCACAAGGACGCCCGTTCCGGCTTCCGCAACCGCTGGTTCGAATATTTCCCGGATGCCGACAAAGACGCGCCGATCTACAAGGACGTCACCCAGGCCATTACCTCGCCGGGCATCGAGTACTACCTGCCGCTGTTCTTCGACCATACCGCCACCCTGTTCGATTACCTGCCGGGCAACACACTGGTATTCACCGCTGACGGCCTTAACGACGCGGTGAGCCTGTTCGACGCGGAAACCCGGGCCCGCCATGAGGATCGCCGACACGACCGGCTGCGCCCGATTCTTCCGCCCACGGAACTGTTCCTGCAGCAGGACGAACTGTTCGGTCATCTGAAGAACTTCCCCCGGGTGACAACCACCACAGAGGCTGCCGAGGGAGCAGGCGCGGAGAATTGCCCAACTACCAGCCTCCCGGATGTGGCGATGGATGGGCGCGCCGCCGACCCCTCCGGTCGCCTCAAACGATTCCTCAACGAATTCACCGGTCGGGTCCTTATCTGCGCGGAATCCTCCGGTCGCCGGGAAGCCCTGATTGAGAACCTGGGCGATCACCAGCTCAAGCTCGCCACGCAGGACAGCTGGCAATCCTTCCTCAATGACCGAGACAGCACCCTCGGCATCACCATCGCCCCCATGGAGCAGGGCCTGGTCCTGCCGGAAGAGCACATCGCGCTGATCACCGAGACGGCGCTGTTTGGTGAGCGCGTCTTGCAGCGCCGTCGCCGGGAGAAACCGACACAGACCGACGACGCAGGCTACCGGGACCTGTCCGAACTCCGGATCGGCGCTCCGGTGGTTCATATCGACCACGGGGTTGGCCGCTACAAGGGGCTGGAAACCATCACCGTAGAAAGCGAATCGAACGAATTCCTGACCCTGGAATACGCCGGCGGCTCCAAGCTGTACGTGCCGGTATCCAGCCTGCACCTGATCTCCCGATACGCCGGTACCGATGAGGAGCACGCGCCTCTGCACAAGCTCGGCACCGAACGCTGGAGCAACGCCAAGCAAAAAGCGCTGGAGAAGATTCGCGACACCGCCGCTGAATTACTGGATGTCTACGCCCGCCGGGAAGCCAGGAAGGGCTTCAGCTTTGAAGACCCCAAGGAAGCCTACCGGGCTTTCGCAGCGGGCTTCCCGTTTGAGGAAACCCCGGACCAGGAAGTGGCGATCGCGTCCGTGATCGAAGACATGACCGGCGAGCGCCCGATGGATCGCCTCGTCTGCGGTGACGTGGGCTTTGGTAAAACCGAAGTGGCCATGCGGGCCGCATTCATTGCCAGCCATTCTGGCAAACAGGTTGCCGTTCTTGTGCCCACCACCCTGCTGGCACAGCAGCATTACGAGTCCTTCCGGGATCGCTTCTCCGATACCGCGGTCAACGTGGAACTGCTCAGCCGTTTCCGCAGCAGCGGCCAGACCAGCAAGGCCCTGACCGCCATCGAGGAAGGAAAGGCCGACATTGTGATCGGTACTCACAAGCTCCTGCAGGGGGACATCAAGTTCAAGAACCTGGGACTGGTAATCATTGACGAGGAACACCGCTTCGGCGTCCAGCAAAAAGAGAAGCTGAAAGCCCTGCGGGCGGAGGTCGACATGCTGACCCTGACCGCCACCCCCATCCCCCGCACACTGAACATGGCCATGGGGCACCTTCGGGATTTGTCGATCATCGCCACGCCGCCGGCACGACGGCTGTCGGTCAAGACCTTTGTGCGCCAGCGGGACGACGCCATGGTGAAAGAGGCCATCCTGCGGGAGATCCTGCGGGGCGGTCAGGTGTACTTCCTGCACAACGATGTCGCGACCATCGAGAAAACCGCCGAGGACTTGCGCCGATTGATCCCCGAAGCCCGGGTGGGTGTCGCCCACGGCCAGATGCGCGAGCGGGAACTGGAACAGATCATGTCGGATTTCTACCACAAGCGCTTCAACGTGCTGGTGTGCACCACCATCATTGAAACCGGTATCGACATTCCCAGCGCCAACACCATCATCATCGAGCGGGCCGACAAGTTCGGTCTGGCACAGCTGCATCAGTTGCGGGGCCGGGTTGGCCGATCCCACCACCAGGCCTACGCCTACCTGCTGACGCCTCCCCCGCGCTCGATCACTTCGGACGCCAAGAAGCGCCTGGACGCCATCTCGGAATCCCAGGACCTGGGCGCCGGCTTCATGCTGGCCACCCACGACCTGGAGATTCGCGGTGCCGGCGAGCTGCTGGGCGAAGAACAGAGCGGGCAGATCGAAACCATTGGCTTCACTTTGTACATGCAGCTACTGGACGAGGCCGTCAAAGCCATCAGGGAGGGACGCACCCCGAACGCTGACCTGCCCCTGAGCCACGGCACGGAAATGAACCTGCGCATACCGGCCGTGATCCCGGAGGACTACCTGCCAGACGTTCACAACCGGCTGATGCTGTACAAGCGTATCGCCAGCGTGGACAGCCGGGATGACTTGAAAGAACTGCAGGTTGAGATGATTGATCGCTTTGGCCTGCTGCCCGATCCCGCGAAAAACCTGATCCGCCAGACCGAGTTGAGACTGCTCGCAGAGAGCCTGGGTATCGTGCAGGTGGATGCCGGTCGCGAGTGGGTGCGCTTCGAGTTTGGCCCCTCCACCCCCGTGGATCCGCTGGTTCTGGTCGAGAAAGTACAGTCAGCATCCGACCAGTTCCGACTCGAAGGCGCCAACAGCTTCCGTTTTCGGCTGAAGGACACATCCACCAGTGGTAAACTCGACAGCATTTCCAAGATGCTGGGCGAGCTGACCCCTGAAAAAGCGAAGGAAGCCGCCTCCTAGATAACCGATTCAAATGTGGAGTACCCCCTTGCAAATTGACGGTCTCTCATCGCGCCGCGCTCAGGCACGGGCACTGTTCGCAGGCCTGCTGTTGTCATTGCCACTCGCAGGGCAGTCCCAGGAAACCATCCCGGTGACGGACGCGGGGCAAGGCATACCGGATGATTATTACCGGGCCGAGCTGGTCATCCTCGAACGCCGCATTGAACCTGCGGCGGTCAATGAGTTCATGAGCACCCAGACGGTGGAACCCACACCGGAAACGGAATCCACCCTGCAGGCCATCGCCCAGGACGGTACCGTGGAAACCACCCTGGAACTCGCCCCCACCTCAGAGCTTTCACTGAACAGTGCCGCCCAACGCCTGGTGAACAGCGGGCGATACCGGGTACTGGTGAATGCAGGCTGGTACCAGGCATTCCCACCAGATTATGAGGGCGAACCGCTGAAGGTTGCCGTTGGGGACTGGCTGGAGCGCGCAGGCATCCGGGAAATCGAGGGCACCATCACCATCGACCGCCAGCGTTACCTGCACGTCGATGTGCATCTGAATCATTGGCAATACGATGAATCTGCCACAACGCCAGACATGACAGCTCTTTCCACAGGGGAAGCTGGTGTGAGCTCAGGTGAAACCGCGATGGCGTCCGAAGAAGCGCCGGCTGCGGCCAACGCAAACGCGGCTATCGGCACGGGCGCTCAGGGTGAGGCCGAGGACGGAATTCAGATGACTGAACAGGGCAACATCCAGCCCGGTTTTACCGGAGCCCCCCTGGAACTGCTGACCTGGATTCGGGAAACCCGCCGCATGCGCAGCGAGGAAATCCATTTCCTGGACTCCCCCACCATCGGCGTTCTGGTGTTCTTCAAGAAGATTGAGGCAACGGAGTAAGTGCTCCCAGCCCGGCCATCGACTGCTCCAGCATGAGCTTCACATCGCTCATGCCGGTGTCGATGGCCGCTTTGATCTCTTCCATGGTAATGATGTGATCTGACTTCCCAGCCGCCCAGTTCACCACCAGCCCCAGGCAGACATACCGCATACCCAGTTCGGCCGCCAGCACAGCCTCCGGCATCCCGGTCATACCCACAATGTCACAGCCATCCCGCTCCATCCGGCGGATTTCCGCGGCCGTTTCCAGCCTGGGCCCCTGCGTTGCGCCATACACACCAAAATCGGAGCACTGGATCCCCTGCCCTGCCGCAGCGTCAAGCAATACTTTTCGGGCGTCCGAGTCATAGGGGAAGGTGAAATCAATGTGGGTGACCGCGTCGAGCTCGCCCTCAAAAAAAGTGCTGGCCCGGCCCCAGGTGTAATCGATTAGCTGGTCGGGCACGACCACGTGAGCCGGCCCCATGTCCGAATGAATCCCGCCCACGGCGTTGACACCCACAACCGTTCGAACACCGGCGTCGAACAGCGCCTGCAGGTTGGCACGATAATTCACCTGGTGCGGCGGAATTCGGTGCGGGTTGCCATGACGGGCCAGGAACACCACCGGCAGGTCTCCCAGGCTCCCTTCCACCAGAGGAGCCGAAGGCTCTCCCCACGGAGTGCTCACGGCTTGTTCGCCGGTAATTTCCAGCCCGCTAAGCGTGGTTAAACCGGTACCACCAATAATGCCCACTGGCCGGCTATCTGGCTGCGCCTTCATGGGATTCCTCGTATGGTTCAGGATTGACTGGCGGGCTCCCGTGATTCGGACTCCGTCGCCTGTGCCTGCCGCCCTTCAGCCTTGCCTTCTTGCGCCTGCTCCTGAGCGAGGCGAACGCCATCCGGCAAATGAAGCGTCCGGGTCGGGAACGCCACCTCGGCACCGTAGCCCTCGATAATGCCACTGATCTTCAGCAACACATCCTGTTTGATCTCATGGAAATGCACCCAGTCCGTCGTTTTGGTAAAGGTGTAGACCATGATATCCAGGGAGGAGGCATTGAATGCCACGAAGTTCACGATAAGAGTCTGGTTGGTGTCGATTTCCTCATGACCCTGCAGCATGGACTTGATATCCGACACGATCTGATCCATCTGGTTCACATCCGCATAGCGGATACCAATGGTTTCGCTGATGCGCCGGTTGGTCATGCGCGACGGGTTCTCGACCGCAATTGTGGTGAACGCCGCGTTGGGAACGTAGAGAGGGCGCTTATCAAAGGTGCGAATGGTGGTAATCCGCCAACCGATGTGTTCCACCACACCTTCGATACTGCGATCCGGTGAACGCACCCAGTCGCCAACCTTGAAGGGGCGGTCGAAATGGATGATGACACCACCAAAGAAGTTCGCCAGCAGATCCTTGGCGGCAAAGCCTACAGCCACACCACCAACACCACCAAAAGCAAGCACCCCGGAAATGCTGTACCCCAGCGACTGCATGGCAATCAATACGACGGTGATGATCACCGCTGCCCGGGCCAGCTTGCTGACGGCGTTTACCGTAGTGTAATCCATGGGCCGCTTCATCTTTACCGGGGACACCAGGATACTTTCACCCTGCCGGATTAGTCGAAGCAGGAACCAGCCCAGCAACCAGATGAAACCGACTTCCAGGATGGTTTGGTTGACCTTGAAAATCTCCGCTTCAGAGTGGCGATAGGCCACCTCGGCTGCCCAGTAGACACCCTGCAGCCAGACAAAAGCGACCACCGGTTTGCGCACCGCATGCAGCAACGCATCGTCCCAGTGGTTCTTGGTATTGCTGAACTTGCGCTCGAGAAACCCAATGATCCGGCTTGCCAGGAACGCAACCGTGGCGGTGCCGACCACCAGGGCAAACACGACCAGCGCCACGCGCCAACTCTGGGACAGCAGACCAAAACTGGCAATCCAGTTATCAACGGTGGAATGTGCCTTTTCGAACATCGAATCCCTCTGAACAACCTGGTTTATTGAATGATCACCGGTGTGCCCGCCTCGACCCGCTCGAACAGGTCGATCACATCGGCATTGCGCATGCGCACGCAGCCATGGGACATGGGAATGCCCATGGGCTCGGTGTCTGGTGTGCCGTGAATGTATATGAAGCGGCGGAAAGTATCGACCCCGGCCCCCCGGTTTCGGCCGGATTCCAGGCCGCAAAGCCACAGAATGCGACTGAGTATCCAATCCCGCTCCGGGTGGTTGCTGGCCAGTTCGTCACTGTAGATTTCACCGGTTGGCCGGCGCCCGCGGAACACGGTGCCCAATGGCTGGTCGGCGCCAATCATTGCACGCACGTAGTGCTCGCCCTGCGGCGTACGGCCACTGCCGTCTTGCTCACCAACCCCGTTCAGGCCAGTGGAAACCGGGTATTCGGCCACCACACCACCGTCCGGCCCCGTCAGGGTCAGCGATTGGCGTGCGATACTGATGTTGATCTGGAGGGGGATGGAGGTATCACTCAAACCGGTCTGGCTCCCAACTGGCGGATGTATCCAGAGGAAGCCTAACCGAGAGGTGGGAAATCAGGCAACCGAGACCTTTTCCGATTGCGGGGGAACCAGCATGGCATCTTCCGCCTGCATACCCGCGGCAAGGAACGGTACCAGGCGGCTGGCGATCTCCTGTACCGTGGTTTCTACCCCCAGTTTGTTCTGCAGGATATCCCGGAGTGCATCGCTGCTGGACATGGTGAAGGCGGTTGCGCCCAGCATGAACTGGATGCGCCAGTAACGATCTACAGCAGACAGCTGCGGCGTTGCTTCCTTGAGCAGACGCATGAACCGGCCAAAGGGCTCGCTGTATTCCTGCTCGAGGAATTTGCGGAGATGGCCCTGGGACTGGGTATAGGCCAGGCCAAGCAAACGCATAAAGATGGAAATGCCCTTCTCGTTGCGCTGGGGCATGCGCACTGCGCTTTCGGTCAACGCCCAGAGTGTCTGATTGAGGGTTGGCGGCTTGCCTTCGCAACGGGCCTCGAGCGCATCAAATGCTGTTTCGAGGGTTGCGGAAAAAGGCGTCAGAAAGCGGGCGAACACGGCGTGGATCAGCGCATTCTTCGAACCAAAGTGATAATTGACCGCGGCCAGATTTACATTGGCCTTGCTGGTAATCATGCGCAGAGAGGTTTCCGAAAAGCCCCGCTCAGCGAACAGCTCCTCCGCTGCGTCCAGTATTTTATCTACAGTGTCTGACTGCGCCATTTTATTGTCGAACCTCTAGCAAACGTCTGTTTGAAACATACGTTTGACGCCGTTTTATGTCAAGTTCGTGTCTCTGGCTCTGCAGCGACCTCCGGCCAGCCACGGTCAATGGCGGTCTGATCACCTCTGAAAAATACCTTATTGCCCACGGCTGCAGGCCTTTTCTGCCTCCAACATATACATAAGGTATAGACGAACATGCTTACGACGGCTCAGAAAGTGGGGCAACCGGCGCCTTGGCAAGCAAAGCCCGGATCGCTATTCTGTGCCTCCCCCAGCAAACCACGCAGGAATCCCAGGAGGCACTTGTTATGTTCACAGGCATTGTTCAGGGCATCGCAACCATTGAGAACGTAACCGAAGCGCCCGGGCTCAGCACGTTTGCTATTCGCCTTCCTGACGACAAAGTCGATGGTGTGGCAATTGGCGCCTCGGTGGCCATCAACGGCACCTGCCTGACGGTGACCCGACAGGAAAACGAGACCCTCTACTTCGATGCCATGCAGGAAACCCTGCGCCTGACCACCCTGGGCGATCTCAGCGCCGGCGACGCGGTTAATTTTGAGCGGGCCGCCCGAATCGGTGATGAAATCGGCGGTCACCTGCTGTCAGGACATGTTCACACCACCGCTGACATCGTCGAAATTGTACGAACGGAAAACAACGTGACCATCTGGTTTGAAGTGCCACAGGAATGGACTCGCTACATTTTCCCAAAGGGTTACATTGCCATCAACGGTGCCAGCCTGACCATCGGTGAGGTGCGCGATAACCGTTTCAATGTCTACCTGATTCCCGAAACCCTGCGGGCAACCACGTTTGGCACGGTCAGCCAGGGCAACCGGGTGAACATCGAGATCGACAGTCAGACCCAGACCATTGTGGATACCCTGGCGCGCATGGGCTACGACCGCCCCGCTCCCACCCTGTAGGCACTACCGGAAGGCCGCCTCAAGCACCACAAACTTGGGGTTCGCATCCAGTTGGCGAACCACCGGGAAGAACGTACGCAGGCTGCGGTGATACCCCAGATGACGATTGCCCACCATCAGCAACCGTCCGGTTGGCGATAAATGCTTTTTGGCCTGCGCGAACAGCCGCAGGGCAATGTGATCACCCACGACGCCACCTTCGTGGAACGGCGGGTTCAACAGAATCCGCTCGAATTGGCCGGCGCCAGCATCAATGCCATCGGCATGAAGGCATTGAACGCGTGCCGACGGAAACGCCTCTGAGAGATTGCGCTGCGCGCTGGCCACCGCCTGACTGGAGACATCGCTGAAGGTCAGCTCCAGATCCTCCCGCTCCGTCAGCGCCGCCAGGCCAACCACCCCGTTACCGCAGGCAAGGTCAAGCACGCGGTCGCCCGCTGAGAGCACCGAGACCGATTCTCGAACATGAGGAAGAAAAAGGCGGGTTCCGATATCGAGTTTCTCCCGCGCAAACACCGCCGGAAGGGCCTGAACAGTGAGCTCGCTCTGATCCAGCGCATACCCTTTCCAGGCCCCGCTCCAATCCGCCAGACTGGCCGTTCCCGGCCGACATACAATCACTCGCGCTTTCTTGCGGGCCGGGCACACCTCTTCGGTTTGAACCGCCTGGGCAAAGACATCCACGCTGCGGTCCGGCAAGTGCTTGATCATGCCGCCCGCCAGCAGCAGGCCGTCATCCGCCAAAACACCATTCACCCAGCGCAGAAGCCACGCCAGGTAATCGCTGTGTCTCGGGATACGAAGCACAATCGCATGGTAGGGGCCTTCTGGTGGATTCAGCCAGCTTCGAACCGCGACCGGTGGCGGTAGCTCAGGATTGCGACGAGCGTTATCAACAAGGGCTACGGGAAGTACCGCGCTGTCGGCGACCGCGTCTGGTCCAAATGCCGACAAACCGAGTGTTAACGCGCCGAACTGATCATCCACTACCAGAACACGCTGCATTTCCGAAGGTGTGATCCGGGCCACTGCCTCGGTCAGCAACAGCCCATCCGCAGCATCCCAGGCACGCAACGAAGCGGCCTTGCCGGGGCGGGAAAGCGAGAGATTTCCACCGGAGAAATCAAGTGTAGAAGCGGGCATTTCAGGGCACTCAACCGGAACTGGGTCACAGGAGGGGTATTCTAGGCTGATTATTCTAGAAATAAATCTTAACGTTGGAATCGTACAGGCAGTATCCCTTTTCCGGTTGGCTCCTATGTTCAAGGACGCGAACCTTCTTGCCCCTTACCCCAGGGGCTTTTTTCGTTTTGGCCACACGGAAATTGGTAACACAGAAGCCCATCAATGCTCGACGCGAGAACACAACAGCCGCCGGACTCATGAACCGTTCCCGCGTTGCCAAGGCCGCATTCACCGACTAAATTGCAAGGCCACAGGAGGTGAAACGGACCCGCCGGATGAAAGCGCTCTTTTTGATTGTTATCTACCTTGTCGCTGTCGCCCTTCCGTTGGTCCTGTCCGCCTGGGTGGGAGGCCCGCCTCGCCCGTTTCACCAGGAGCTGGCATCCGGCCTTGGCATTCTTGCCTTCTCGATGATCCTTGCGGAATTTATCCTGTCCGGCCGCTTCAAGAGCATTTCAAATGGCGTAGGCATGGATGTAACCATGCGTTTCCACCAGATCATGGCTCGCACGGCTCTGGCCTTTGCACTCCTGCACCCGTTTCTTTACCAGGGGACGCCTTCGGGTGGTCTGCGCCCCTGGGACCCGACCCGGGAATTGACGATCACGACGGAATTTTCAGCACTGTCGACAGGCATTGCGGCCTACCTTCTTCTCCCGAGCCTTGTTGTGCTGGCGATCGGACGCAAGCAACTGGGTTACAAATATGAGACATGGCGCCTTTTGCATGGCATTGGCGCATTCCTGATCGCCATTCTTCTGCTCCACCACACCGTTTCGGCAGGCCGCTACGGGTCGCAGCCCCTGATGACCTGGGTGTGGCTGGTACTGACGGGTGTGGCCGCCGGGTCCCTGTTGAGCGTTTACCTGCTGGTTCCGTTTCTGCAGAAGAAGCACCCCTGGCGGGTGACCTCAGTCGTCCAGTTAACGCCAAAACAATGGGAACTGATTGTACAGCCAGAGGGTCATCCCGGCCTTGACTACCGGGCCGGGCAGTTCGTCTGGCTCAATGTGGGTCATAGCCCCTTTTCGATGAAGGAGAATCCCTTTTCCGTTAGCTCAGCGCCGGCGGCCGGGCCGGCAATCTCCTTCATGATCAAGGAACTTGGCGACTTTACGCGAACCGTGGGCCAGATCAGACCTGGAACGCTCGCCTATCTGGATGGCCCCTACGGAAATCTGTCTGTCGATGATCGCACCGAACCCGGGGTCGCCCTCATTGCCGGCGGCGTCGGCCTTGCTCCGCTGCGGGGCATACTCAGGCAATTGCGCCTGACGGGCGATTCGCGCAAGGTGAAATTAGTCTACGGCAATCGGAGGTTCGACCAGATTGCCTATCGCGAGGAGCTGGATGCGGAGGGCGCAGTCTTTGTGCTGTCGGAACCGCCCGACACCTGGAATGGCGAGAAAGGCTTCATCGACGGTTCCTTGATGGATCGCGTGTTTTCAGAAGATGAGTTCAGAGAGTGGGTCTTTGTGATGTGCGGACCCGCGATCATGATGGATATCGTTGAAAACCACCTGATTGAGAGGGGCACGCCCTCTGATCGTATCCTTTCGGAGCGATTCGATTATGACTAATCCAATCAAGCGTGTGAGTCAGAGCCAGCGGGTTTCCTTGATCACCTGGACTCTGACGATCACCTTATGCCTGATACTGCTCGCTTTCGTGTTGCGCTAGCTGGTGCTCGCCTCTCAATCACATTCTGATCACAGCTAACGGCGGTTCTTCTGTCGAACCACGCTGGACAGGGGGCTAGCTTGCCCCCCATTGCGCTTACTGCCGATGCGCCAGCGCGTAGTCGATCGCGGCGCACACTGCGACGGCCTGCGCAGTATTGCATTGCTCGGGTGTTGCCCGCGGGCTATCCGGGTACACTTCGGTGGTGGTCCGGTAGCGGGCATCCGTCATACCGGCGCACAGGCCAAGCTTCTGGAGCGGGTACTGGATTACACCCCGGGCGACCATCGGTGAGCCGAACAATTCGCCTTTGTCATCGGCCGGCGCAATATGAGTGACCGGCTCCACCGCCTCGATCAGTGCCTGCTGGAATTCAGGCTGCGGGTTCTCGCTGTCATCCACCAGATAGAAACCATCGGGAATACCGCCCGGTTCAAAGGGCTTGCCATCGCGGGCAGCCAACGCGGGACGAAACTCGGTTTCATCGGTATCGGTGGTCTCGTGCAGGTCAATGTGCAGCAGCACCCGATCACGCAAGGGAGCCACCAGTCGCATGAGTGCTGCCGCTTCTTCAGCCGGACTGTCGTCGTGGAACGAGCGGTTCGGGTCGATGGCGTTGGCATTCCAGCGGTGGATACGCTCGTATCCCCAGGGGCTTACGCACGGCGCCACCAGTACGTTGACGCGGCCCGCGTAATCCGCCCCGTGCTGATCGATGAACTGCAGCGCTCCGTGCACACCACTGGTTTCATAGCCGTGTACTCCGCCCGTAACCAGCACAACCGGCAAATCCTCTTGCCATTCCCGGCTGCGGATCGCCATCAAAGGATACACATCGGAGCCATACTCCAGACGGCCATACTCCTGGACGTCAAAACGTGGGCTCAGGCGACCGATGGCGCTCAGCACCTCGGATTCGTAACTCCGGTGGCGGGTCTGTCGTGACAACCATTCGGCGCGTTCTTCTTCACTCCAGGGGGTGCCGGGCGTGCCGATTGGATAGGTGGCGGGAGCCGTGTTCATGTCGCTTTTCTCCAGTGATTGGCGATGCAGGCGGGCATTCTAGCATTCGCAGCGCCCTGCTCAACCTGGGACTTTCCACTGGACTCATAAATCACTGTGTAACGATACAAGGGGGCGTTTAGCGCTTCCGGAATGCCCGATAGACCGTGAACTTGCGATCTTCGTGCAGCCGCTCTGCCGGCCCGATGAAACGCTCGATGAGTGATTTGTAGGGAAGGAAGGTATTGGCCACCAGCCGCAACTCGCCCCGGGGGGCAAGATGTCGGGAAACGCTCTGGAGAAAACGCTCGGTCATTGAGGTATCGGTCTTTACCCCGGCGTGGAATGGCGGATTGGTGACAATGGCGTTCCAGGAACCTTCCACATCCTCAAGACCATCGGAGGCGATAATATTTCCGTGCGCACCTGCACGCTCATAGGTCGCCCTGGCAGAGATAACTGCCTGAGACTGCACATCAATGCCATCCACCTGGCTCACAGGCAGCCCGTTCTTCTGTTGCCACCCCTGCAGCCAGGCACCAATCACCCCGGCGCCACACGCAAAATCCAGGACACGCTCACCAGCGACGGGAGCCTGATTCAAGGTATCCAGCAAAGCAGCCGTGCCTTCGTCCAATTCACCCCGACTGAAAATTCCCGGCAATCCGCAAACCTCCACGGTCACGCCTTGCCGGCTGATCGAGTGCCAGGTCATCCAGGCCGTCAGATCAAAGCGATCCAGGGGCTCCACAGCCTCAGCACTCCAGATCTGACAATGCCGGGCACTATCCAGCTTGATGGCATCTGGGGCGACGGCTTTAAGCTGCTTTACCGCACCGGCAATGCCTTCCTTTTTCTCCCCCAGGACCAGCAGTCGCGCGCCTGGGGCGATGATCTTTCGTGCTACCGCCAGCCGGAGATCCAGCTCGGCCCGAGCCTTGGGGAGAAACACAACAACTGTGTCAGCCTGGGCCGCATTCAGCTGCGGGTGGTCGTAGCCAAACCACACCTGCCAGCCGGTGTGGCCGGCCAGTTGATTGGCGTAGCCAACGTGATCGGTCATCACCAAGCCACCCTGTGGCAGCTTGGCCAGCAGTTCCGGCGCAGTGACGCCAAACAGGGCAAGCCGACCGGAGAGCACATGGTTTACTCGAAGCAGGGCCTGATGGGAGTTGGGCAAAGCGGACATGGCTGCAGTATTCCCGAACATGGGTAGGTTTTGAGGCGAGATACTCTAACCGGAAATGCCCTCCAAGTCTCGCCCGAGGCGAAGCCCCGGAGGGTGCGGTTTAAACAGTGGAATGAGGGGCAGGTACGGTACTTACTTGTAGCGCGATACCGTGCCCACTCGATTGGAAAATAAGGCCAACATCGTCCGTGAACGCGCCACCCCATCCTGAGTGACGCAGACCACGAAGCATTCGACGCTATTTTATATTTTCGCAATACAGAGTTTTGACCATCCTATTCCACCGGCTCAATCGATTCCGGCTGATTGGCATGAATGGTGGTTTGCGCCAGATCCAACAGCTCACGCAAGGCCACCGAGAACATGGCGTACTCCGGTTCACGCACCGCCTTGAGTTCTGACAACATGGATTTCCAGCGGCGAACCAGCGCGCTATGGCGCTTGAGCCAGGCATCCACACTCTGAGGCACATCCTCTGGCGTGCCAGCCAGCTTGAGCACACCCACGGTGAGCGAGCGCTGCTGCCATTCCAGATCCTCACGGAAGCTTTCACGCGCCAGCGCCTGCCAGTGAGAGGTCGGCGAGAGCGTGGCAATGGCACGGGCGAACCAGTTCAGGTCCAACCGATCCCCCAGCTCATAGTAGAGGTTAGCCACAGTCTTGAGCGGCATGCCGGTGGCTTCCTGGGCCTCAATAATGCCGAGGGAGGAATACAGGTAATCGGTGCCCGACACCACGGAGGCCAACTCTTTGCCGAGCCCGGCGTCAACCAGCTCCTTGTGTCGCTTCTCCCAGGCCGTGCGGGCATGATTACCAAGGTATTCCGGCAGGCTTGCCGTGATCTGCCAGACGCTGTCAGCAAACCGCTCTATATGGGCCTGGATATTCAGCTCGGCACGGCGATTACGCAGTAACCAGCGAACAGAGCGGCGCATCAACCGCATCAGATCCTGCATAAGATCCATCTGCAGCTGGGCCGGCACGTTGAAATCCTGATCCTCGATCCTATCCCACCAGTTATCGATCCGGAATACATCCCGGGCGATAATCCAGGCCAGCGCGATCGACGGCGCATCCGCTCCGGTGGACTGGCTCAGACGTTCCACAAAGGTGATGCCCATGTGGTTGACCATGTCGTTGGCGATCTGGGTCGCGATAATTTCACGCCGCAGTTGGTGCTCGCCTAACTCACTGGAGAACTTCTGGGTCAGTTTACGGGGGAAGACTTTGTACATCTCACTGGCCAGAAGCGGTTCATCCGGCAGTGAAGAGTCAGTCAGTGTTTGCTTGAGCCCCGCCTTCACGTAGGAAATCAGGACCGACAGTTCCGGGCGGGTCAGGCCCTTCTTCTCAAACTTGCGCTCGGACAGGGTTTCGTCGTTCGGCAGGAACTCCAGCTCCCGGTTCAGCTTGCCCTCGTTCTCCAGGGTATTCATCAGTCGCCGGTATTCTTCGAGGCGCTGGGCCGCATCCTCGCTGGCGATGCTGATGGCCTGGGTCTGGCGGTAATTGTTCTTCAGAACCAGAGCAGCGACATCATCGGTCATTTCCTCCAGCATGATATTGCGCTGCTTCCCGGTAAGGTCCCCCATGGCAACCGTCTGGTTCAGGAGAATTTTCATGTTGACTTCGTGGTCCGAACAATCGACGCCGCCAGCATTATCGATGAAGTCCGTATTCAGGCGACCGCCGCGCAACGCATACTCAATCCGGCCAAGTTGGGTAAGGCCCAGGTTACCGCCCTCACCCACGACCTTGCAGCGCAGATCGGATCCGTTGATCCGAAGCCCGTCATTTGCCTTGTCACCCACATCCGAATGAGTCTCGCTCGCCGCCTTCACGTAGGTACCAATACCCCCCACCCACAGAAGGTCAGCTTCTGCCTTGAGGATATGACTGATCAACATGTTGGGCGGCATTTTGTCCGCTTTGATGCCGAGCAGCTTCTTCATTTCAGGGCTGATCGGAATGGACTTGGCGCTCCGACTGAACACGCCACCGCCCTTGGAAATCAGCTTGGTGTCGTAATCGGTCCACGCGGAACGGGGCATCTCGAACAGACGCTTGCGCTCCTTGTAACTCATTTCCGGGTTCGGATCCGGGTCGACAAAAATGTGGATATGGTTGAATGCGGCTACCAGTTTGGTTTTTTCGGAGCACAACATGCCGTTACCAAACACATCGCCGCCCATGTCACCAATGCCGATAGCGGTGAACTCGTCCAATGCCGGGTTTAGGCCCATTTCACGGAAATGGCGTTCGACCGATACCCAGGCACCCCGGGCGGTAATACCCATTTTCTTGTGGTCGTAACCGTTGCTTCCGCCAGAGGCAAAGGCATCCCCCATCCAGAAGCCGTATTCTTCCGACAAGCCATTGGCGATGTCGGAGAAGGTAGCGGTACCCTTGTCTGCAGCCACAACCAGGTAATGATCGTCCTCATCATGCCGCACCACCCGCTCGGGTGGCTTGATACCGGTTTCCACCAGGTTATCCGTGATGTCCAGCAAGCCACGGATAAAGGTCTTGTAGGCCTCGATACCTTCAGCCTGGAACGCCTCCCGATTCGAAGGACTCGGCAGCCGCTTGGCCACGAAACCACCCTTGGCGCCAACGGGCACGATCACCGCATTCTTCACCTGCTGGGCTTTGACCAGCCCCAGAATCTCGGTGCGGTAATCCTCAAATCGATCCGACCAGCGCAGACCGCCCCGAGCCACCTTGCCACCTCGAAGGTGCACACCTTCCACCCTCGGGGAATAGACGAAGATTTCGAACATCGGCAGCGGCAGTGGCATGTCCGGAATCTTCGAAGGATCCAGCTTTACGCTGATGTACGTCTTGTGCCCACCGTTTGCATCCGGCTGGTAGTAGTTGGTCCGCAGGGTGGCCTGCATCAATTCCAGATACAACCGAAGCACCCGGTCCTCGCTCAGGTTCGCAACCTGATCCAGACCGGCGTTAAACTCGATTTCCAGTTTCTGCTGGGCCGCCTGAATCTGCGCTTCGCTATGGAAGCGGTCCGGATTGAAGCGAACCTCGAAGTAATCCAGCAGGGTCCGGGTCAGGTCAACGTGGTTAACCAGCGTGTTGGAGATAAACCTCTGGCTGTTGGAGATGCGGATCTGCCGCATATACCGGGCGTAAGCCCTCAACAGCGCAATCTCCCGCCAGCTCATGTAGGAAGAGAGCAGCAGGCGGTTGAAAGAATCGTTTTCCGCCTCACCGTGCCACACCTTGCGGAACAGGTCCTCGAAGATCGGCCGGATGCGATGGATATCCACCACCCGCCCCGATGCGGCCTGAAGCGTGAAGTCATGAATCCAGACGGATTTGTCGTTGCGATCCACCACCTCGAACGGATGCTCGCCCAGTACCCGGAAGCCAAGATGGTCGAAAATTGGCATCACATCTGACAACGGCAGGGGCTCGTCCGGATAGAACAGCTTGAAGTGAAGCGTGC
Source organism: Marinobacter sp. F4216 (assembly GCF_019931195.1). Taxonomy (GTDB): domain Bacteria; phylum Pseudomonadota; class Gammaproteobacteria; order Pseudomonadales; family Oleiphilaceae; genus Marinobacter; species Marinobacter suaedae. Next base: position 133,647 of record NZ_JAIOUO010000003.1, read on the forward strand.
TCTCATCCTCTTCCAGCGCCCGGTAGAAACTCATGGCCAGATCGCCATTCTTAACCGATTCGGTAATGTGCTCCAGATCAATGGCCGCCCGGCGGGGAGAAAACATATCGATGTAACTGGACGGGAAACCAACGGACCAAAGCCGATACAGCTCGTTGCCCTGCTCTTCTCCGTAGGATTCGCTCAAGGCCTCGTTCAGGCCATCGCGCCAGGACTGGGCCAGTTCGATAACCTTGTCCCGGATTTCAGCCAGAGGAAGCTGACGGTTTTCAACCTGAGCCACCCGGATGGTGAACTGAACCCGGGCGAGTGGCGACTCGGAGAAGTGGGTAACAAACTCGATATCCTCGGCATCCAGGCGATCCAGCAGCACCTGCTCAACTCGAATGCGAAGTTCGGTGTTGTAGATATCCCTCGGGAAAAACGCCAGACAGGTAACAAACTGACCGTACACATCCTCGCGCATGAACAGCTCAATACGACGACGCTCCTGGATGTAGAGGATATCCTTGGCGACCTCTAAAAGCTCATCCGCTTCGATCTGGAACATTTCGTCCCGTGGGTAGGTTGTCAGAATCTGCTCCAGTTCCTTGCCCGCGTAGTCGTCACGCATAAAGCCGGACTGTTCCATCACACTCTCAACCTTCCGGCGAAGCAGCGGAATCTCGTCCGGCCGCTCGTTGTAGACCCGTGATGTATAGAGGCCAAGGAAGCGGCGTTCACCCACCACTTCGCCCTTGCTGTTGAATTTCTTGACCGCGATGTAATCGGGGTAAGCAGGACGGTGCACCCGGGAGCGCTGGGCTGACTTGGCGAAAATAAAGATGTCGTCCGTCCGGGTCATTTCGTGCCGGGTACGCTGAGGCAGCTCGTTCAGGCGCACACGATCCGGGCGCTCATTGTTGACACGCAGGATACCCAACTCCGAGTTTTCAACCCGGCGCACCGCCATCCCGCTTTTGTCCTTGGCAAAGTCGTACTCGTCGTAGCCCAGGAAAGTGAAGTGATCCTCGACCAGCCAGTTCAGGAAGGCTCGGGCCTCGTCTTTTTCCTCATCACTGATGCCCGCCTTGGTCTCATTCAGCTCGTCCAAGATCTCGCAGACCTTGTTGGTGACCACCGGGAAGTCACCCACCGCAATGCGGACTTCCTCCAGGACCCCCTGCAGGACATCCTCAAGGACTTTCAGGTCTGCCGGATCACTGTGCCGGTCAATCTCCAGCACGATGAACGCTTCGTACTGAGTCTTTTTGCTCGGCTTCTGGCCTGTCAGCAGCTTGCTCAGCTTACCATCGGTATCCCGGTCCACACGCAGGATGGAATACTGGATGGAATGGGTGCCGATCTCCCGCTGGTTGATCGCAATACGCAGAGAGTCGATCAGGAACGGAATGTTCGGATGCAGAATGAAAACGACCGTGTGGGTCGACTGCCAACCATCGCTCTCCAGGTCCGGGTTGAACACCGACACCGGGGTTTCGTCCGCCTGGCGTTTTTGCAGAAACTGCCAGGACGCCAAAACTGCCCCATAGGTATCGGAAAATCGGCGGCTGGTGAGCTCCTCCAGAGGGATATGGGCATAGTGCTGCTTGGCAAACTCACTGATTTTCTTGGCTTCTGTTTTTGCTATTTTCTGGGCGAACGCATCAGCCAACTGCTCAAAGAACTGATCCTTGCTGGCTACTGTCACTGCATTCATGTTTAACCTCGGTGACTGTGAAATAAACGTAATCGACGAAACGTCACATAAGGATAGTCAAACCCTTGATTTTTGCCGTTTAGACACCAAAACTGCGGCAACTACCTACGGACGATACACGTTGCTCGAATGAGCCAAAACACAAAGTGGGAGCATTCTTTTTCGATGTCGCTACAGCATACGTTCGGTGAGCTAAGATCGCAGTTAGCAAAACGGATAATTGGACAGGAAAAACTGGTTGACCGACTTCTGATTGCCCTTCTGGCCGACGGTCACCTGCTGGTCGAGGGAGCCCCCGGCCTCGCAAAAACCACCGCCATCAAAGCACTCGCCGATCACCTGGAAGGTGACTTTCACCGTATCCAGTTCACTCCGGACCTATTACCCTCCGACGTCACCGGTAGCGAAATCTACCGGGCGGAAACCGGCCAGTTCGAATTCCAGCGCGGGCCGATTTTCCACAACCTGGTTCTGGCCGATGAGATCAACCGTGCGCCGGCCAAAGTGCAATCCGCACTCCTGGAAGCTATGGGAGAAAGGCAGGTCAGCGTGGGACTCAAGACCTTTCCACTGCCGTCATTATTCATGGTTATGGCAACCCAGAACCCCATTGAGCAGGAAGGCACTTACCCCCTGCCGGAAGCCCAGCTCGATCGTTTCCTGATGCAAGTCATCATCGACTACCCTTCGGCCGATGCCGAGCGTGCGATCCTCCATCTGGCCCGCAACGATTACCGTCAGGGACAGCCGGATGCCAGCACTAAACTGTCAGCAGAACAGGTATTTGCCGCAAGAAACGAAGTGGCTGATCTGCACATGGCAGAACCCGTCGAACGCTATCTGCTGGCTCTGGTGCTGGCAACACGTAATGCTACGGATATCGATCCGGAACTGGCCCGCTGGACCGCCTTCGGCGCCAGTCCCCGGGGCACCATCGCACTGGATCGATGCGCCCGTGCCCTGGCCTGGCTGGACGGCCGGGACTACGTGACACCGGATGATGTGCGTGCCATGGCCTTCGACGTACTTCGCCATCGCATCCTGCTGACCTTTGAAGCCGAAGCCGAAGGCGTGACGGCCGACACGGTCATTCAGCGACTGATTGACCGGGTGCCCGTAACCGCCTGAACACGCGCCAAATGGACAGACTGATACCGCCACCATGGCTACCATTGATGCAGTAACTCACATCAGCCTGCCCGACCTGATTCGACTACAGGCGGACGCCCGGGCACTGAAACTGCCCTCGGCAAAGCCCGCCCGTGCGCGCCAGGCAGGCATGCAGCGCTCGCCACAGCGCGGCCGGGGCATGGCATTTGCGGAAGTCCGGCAATATCAGCCCGGTGACGACATTCGCAGTATCGACTGGCGGGTGACCGCCAGGCGCCAGGCTCCCCACACCAAGCTCTACGAAGAGGAACGGGAACGCCCGATCATCCTGATCTGCGATCTTGGCCCCACCCTGTTTTTTGCCAGCACGGGTGCCTACAAACAGGTGCGTGCCGCGCAGGTTACCGGCCTGCTTGCCTGGCTGGCCTTGTGGTCCGGCGATCAGGTGGGTGGCATCGTATTCAATGGCAAAACACTGAGTGTTCAGCGCCCTGCCCGCCGGAAAAAATCGGTACTTCGCCTTCTGGATACCCTCGCCGAGCAACAACACAGTCCGAACGAAGAACCGGACGAACCGACTTCCGCACGGCCTGGTAACTCCCTGAATGACGCCTTGATGGAAGCGCGCCGGGTAGCACACACCGGCAGCCGGATCTTTGTCATCAGTGATTTCCTGTCAGTGTCGCCAGACACCGCGACCCACCTGGGCGTACTGGCCCGGCACAATGCCGTCAATGCCCTGCGCATAGTCGACCCCCTGGAGCAACAGTTGCCAGACCACGGTCGCTTTGCGGTCGCTGGCCCCCAGGGGCCGGTCTGGTTCGACGCCGGCAATCATCGCTTTCAGGAGGCCTGGCACCAAAAGGTGGCCGAGCACGAGGCGACACTGCAAGACTGCTTCCGAAAATCCCAGGTGGCAACAGCCCTGTTCTCCACCGGGGACGACCCCGCCAGTATCCTGAAAACCCTGCTTGCCCCCGGAGGCCGGATCGGATGACGCCACAGGATCCCCTCAGCGAACTTCGGGACATTCACCTTCCGGAAACCGGCGGCTTCTGGCCACCGGCACCTGGTTGGTGGGCGCTGGCTCTGCTACTGGTGATTCTGGTGATCGCGGGGTTCTGGCTGGCTCGCCGTCATCGGCAAAAAAATGCCTGGCGTCGCCAGGCCAGTGCCGAGATGGCCGAACTGGAAAAGAACCAGGTGCCAGACGCCCAGTGGTTCAGCCAGCTAAACAGTCTACTCAAACGTGCCGCACGGCAGCGTTATCCGGACCTGCATCCGGAGGCCCTGTCCGGTGAAGCCTGGATTGCTTTTTTGCTGGATAAAGCTCCGGGGGAACGCATTGCTTCCCGTCCGGTGGTTGAAGCCATGGTGCACGCTACCTGGCAACCGGACACTGCCGGAGACCCTCACCAGGCGCTTGAATTTGCCCGGCGATGGCTGAGGAAACAATCATGATCAGTTTTGCCTATCCCTGGTTTCTGGTGCTTGCCCTGTTGCCGTTGTTGATGCAATGGCGCAAGCCCACCACCCAGACGGTTGATGCGCCTGTGCTACCCGTTGGCCACTGGTTATCGGACCTGCCGGGCGTCAGCCTGAGCGGGACGGCCACGCCACTCTGGCAAAGGGCATTGCTGGTACTCGCCTGGGTTCTGCTGGTGCTGGCACTGGCCCGCCCCCAGCACGTGGGTGAGCAGGTCCAGCAGCCGGTTTCCGGACGCGACCTGATGCTGGTGGTCGACATCTCCCCCAGCATGGACGAGCAGGACATGATCCTTCAGGGGCGCAGCATTAATCGTCTGCAGGCGGTCAAGCTGGTCCTGAATGACTTCGTTGCCAATCGACAGGGCGACCGTCTGGGTCTAATCCTGTTTGGCACACAACCCTACGTGCAGGCTCCGTTGACCTTTGATCTGAAAACCCTGCGCACACTGATGAGCGAAGCCGGGCTGGGCATGGCTGGCCGTGCCACTGCCATTGGTGATGCGGTTGGGCTGGCCGTGAAACGACTGCGTAATCGTCCCCAGGACCAGCGCGTTGTGATCCTGCTAACCGACGGCGCCAACACCGCCGGAGAGATCACGCCAGACAAAGCCACTGAAATTGCCGAAGCGGCCAGTGTCCGCCTGTACACCATCGGAATCGGAGCCGACACCATGGTTCAAAGGGGCCTGCTTGGTTCCCGACGGGTGAATCCCTCGAGGGATCTGGACGAAGCCCTGCTGACTCGCATGGCGGAACAGACCGGTGGGCAGTACTTCCGCGCAAGAAGCTTGCCGGAGCTGGAACTGATCTACGAGAGCATCAACCAACTGGAACCAATTGAGCTGGAGGGCAAGTTCTACCGGCCGGTGACCGACCTGTATTACTGGCCAGCTGGATTAGCTGGCCTTCTGGGCCTGGGTATGTTCCTGGTCAGGATGATGCGATCCCGGCACCTGTCCAGACAGGCTGCCACCGGAGGCAATGTTCATGGCTGATTTTCATTTCCTGCGCCCCGCCTGGTTGCTGCTGATCCTGTGCCTGCCACTGGTGGTTCTGGTGTTGCGTCAACTGAGCCTTGGCGACAGTGGCTGGAGCCGGATTATTCCCCAACGCCTGCTGGCACCAGTGATACGACATCGGGGCTCAGCCGGAAAGACAGCACGTTCGCCACTGCTTCCGGTCATGGTGGCGGTCGTGGTGCTGGCCATCGCCCTGGCAGGCCCGGCCTGGCGTCAGGCACCCACGCCGCTCAAGCAACAGGGCGACAGCCTGGTCATTGTTCTGGACCTGTCACTGTCCATGCTGGCCACCGATGTGGAACCAAACCGACTCACCCTCGCTAAGCGCAAAATCCGGGACATCCTTGCCGAACGAAAGGGCAACCTGAACGGTCTGATCGTGTACTCGGCCGATACCCATGTGGTCGCCCCATTAACCGACGACGGTAAAACCATTGAGGCCATGCTCGACGTGCTGGACCCGGTGATCATGCCAGCGCCGGGCAACCGCACGGACCTCGCCATCGCCCAGGCCCGAAACCTGCTGGATAACGGGGCACCCGGCAGAGGCCGGATCCTGCTGATTGCCGATGCGGTGGACGATCGTTATTTCTCCGCCATCGAAGAGACACTGGATGCCGGAGGCGTATCCCTGAGCACGCTGGTTGTTGGCACCAGCGAAGGGGGACCCATTCCACTGGCCAAGCGAGGCTTCATCCGGGATAACGGCAACATTGTCATCACCCGGGCCGACCCGGAGGGTATGGAGGATCTGGCGGAAAAGACCGGTGGACGCAGCCATGGGCTGACACTCGATAACACCGACATTGATGCCCTCGCCCTCGCCTCATCCAAGCAGGACGACTGGCAGGACGAGGACAGCAGCGAGTCCATCAATCAGTGGCAGGACGACGGCTACTGGCTGCTCTGGCTGGCAGTGCCGCTGTTCCTGATCGGTTGGCGCCGCGGGGCCTTCGCGGTCCTCCTGCTCGCCACCTTGCCGATGGGCCCGCAGCCCGCTCACGCAATGGAGTGGGACGAACTCTGGCAAAGGGAAGATCAGCGGGCACCGGAACTCATCAAGGATAATCCGTCAGCGGCGTCCAGACAGCTCAGGTCACCCGAATGGCGGGGATCTGCCCTGTACCGGTCTGAAAACTACGACCAGGCTGCGCGCGCCTTCGCACAATCAGACAGCGCCCGGGCCGACTATAACCGGGGCAACGCCCTGGCCCGTGCCGGTAAGCTGGAGCAAGCCATCGAGGCATACGACAGTGCGCTGTCCAAGGCGCCCGAGATGGACGATGCCCGGTTCAATCGGGATCTGGTCGAGGATCTGCTGGAGCAACAACAGCAACAGGATCAGGATCAGCAAGGCGGATCCGGCCAGCAGGATTCCGAGCAGAACCAGGACAATCGTTCAGGTGGTTCTTCCGAGAGCAATGACCAGCAATCACAGTCCGAGCAACAATCCCCCCAGGAACAGTCTGAGGGGGAAGGCTCTGGCGATCAGCCACAGCAACCGGATACCACCGACCAGGCACAGAATAACAACCAGCAACCGGGCGCCCAGGGTGAGCAAACCGAACCCGAGCCGGCTGCCGGCGCAGCGGATTCCGGGGACAGCGCCCCCCGGTCTGCCGATCAGGTGGAAGGGCCAGCCCCCATCTCGGAAACACCGCTGTCCCAGGGCCAGGAGCAGTGGCTCCGACGAATACCCGATGACCCGGGCGGCCTGTTGAAACGCAAATTCCTGCAACAATATCAGGAACGTCAGACCCCATCAGACGAGGGCGATACACCATGGTAAAGAAGCTTTTTTTACCGCTGCTTCTGCTGTTTGCCGGGCTCTTGGTGAGCCTGCCTTCCCATGCCGAGGAATTACGGGTCGAACCCGATCGGAAGCGGCTCTACGAGGGCGAGGTTCTGACCCTCACCGTCACCGGTTCGATGAAACTGGACGTCAACCTGAGCAACCTGTTTGATTTCGACCTGTCGGATCTCCCCGCTCCCGATATCGACAAGCTGAAAAATGATTTCGACATCCTCGGTCGCAATCAGCGCTACAACATCCAGACCATCAACGGTGACATGGTGGGTGAACTCACCTGGACCTATCAGGTTGCCCCCAAGCGCACCGGTGCACTGACCATTCCGTCCCTGACCTTCAAGGATTCCAAATCGAAGCCCGTTACCATTGAGGTGGTCAGCGGCAGCCCGCCCGACCAGGATAGCTCCGGCCGGGTGAGCTTCATTGAATTATCGGCGGACAAAGCCGAACTCTATGTCCAGGAGCAACTGACTTTCACGGTCCGCCTGTTTTTCAGTGGCCGGCTGATCCGGGGTGACCTGTCCGAACCCCGTCACCCCAATGCGATCATCGAACCTCTGGGTAAACAGCGGGAATATGCCCGTTACCGGGATGGCCAGCAGTACCGGGTGGTAGAACGACGTTACGCCATTTTTCCCCAGCGCCCGGGCGAGTTCTCACTGGCACCCATTCAGTTCGAAGGCCAGGCCCGCGATTCAGAAGGAAAGTTGCTGTTCCTGAGGGACAGCGAAGAGCTGTACAGCATTCCGGTGAAGGATGTCCCTGCGGAATTCACTGGCGATGTGTGGCTGCCAGCCAGTGCCCTCGCGCTGGAAGAAACCGGCCTGTCCGGCAAAGGCGAGATCTACATTGGCGACAACCTGACCCGTGAATTGGTACTGAGAGCGACGGGGCTGCCTTCCGAGGCCCTGCCCCCGCTTCCTGATGTCACGCCGGAAGGGATCAGGAGCTATCCGGAACAGCCGGAACGTTCCACCGAAGTAACACAGGAGGGGCTGGTGTCATCTCTGAAGCAGAGCTCCGCCCTGGTGCCGGTCAGGGCGGGCAAACTGACGCTGCCGGAAATCCGCATTCCCTGGTGGGATACCAGCACAGACACCCAGCGCACCGCAGTGATTCCCGCGCGTACCCTGACCATATCGGGGTCCGGAGCCGAGGCTGTTCAAGAGCCACAGAGTCCACAACAAGAGCCGTCACTTACTGATCAGGAAACCGAATCATCGGATGGCCCGGACCAGGAACCTGTCGGCTCTGCGGGCTTTTGGCCCTGGCTGAGCCTGGTGCTCGGGCTGGTCTGGCTGGGGACCCTGGCGCTGTGGTGGCGCTCACACCGTCGCCCTGATCGGGCGGACACGTCCTGCATCACACCGACGGACGGTTCAGAAAAAGCCTTATTCAGCGAGCTGACTCGGGCATCCTTGGACGGTTCCCAGCAGACTCCACAGTTGTTCATCCAGTGGATGAACCATCGTTTCCCCGGTCATGAGTTCAGGACGGTGAGCGAGGCAGTGGCGTGGAGTCAGGAAGAAACCGTAAAGATAGAACTGGGGCGTTTGCAGGAGCGACTCTTTGGTAGCGAGACACACGCAGGCGGATGGGACGGCAGTACGCTCGTGGACGCCCTGAACCGCCTGCGCCAGCGCAAACTGAATGACGCCAGAGAGACTGATTCCCTGCCGCCGCTCTACCCCGACAACCTGTCCGTATGATGGGGCACCAAGACCGGCAGGAGACCAGGACATTGCCGCCGGTGCCGGCGCCCCCTGGTCTTCCACCCTATTGAGATCAGTTCGTCAGCTGCTGGTTGATCACCAGTTCAACCGGCTGGCTCTCGCCATCCAGCACGTCAACCGGAGCATCCAGACGACCTTGCCAGTCACCGGGTTGTGGCATGGCACTGCCGGAGCGGCTCAGACGGGCAACCACCATAACCTGCTCAGCACTGGAGATGGTCGCATCCGGTGACATGGCGCTGCTGTCATCCAGACGGATCTCGGCCGGCAATGCGCCAGCGGTTAACCGCTTGATCGCCAGTGGCGGACCACCGGCACCGTCAACACGCCGGGCAAACACAAACAATGTGGTGTCGTCCGGCACTTGTTGCGCAAACGTATCCGCCAGCGATACCCGAACCGTCACTGACGGTCCTGCTGCCGAGTCCGCCACCTGCGGCGCCGGCGGCTCTTCACCAAGACGATTATAGGCCTCGCGAATACCGCCCTGAATGGACTCAAGCTGGGGATGATTCGGCGCAACCGTCACGATGCGCTGCCAGTAGTCGATAGCCTCGCGGTATTTCTGCTGGCTGAACGCGTGAATACCCAGCAAGCCAAGGGAGTTCACTTCATCCGGATTCAGGGCCCGGGCGGCTTCGATGGTGCCGGTGACCTGCTCGGTCATGGCTCCCTGGCTATCAAAGAACAACGCTTGTGCCGCCAGCCCCAAGGCAACTGAACGAGAATTATCGTCTTCAGCCACGTTATCGGCCAGGTTGCGAAACGCCCAGGCGGCATCCTCGTATCGTTCCAGGCGCATGTAACTCTGTCCCAGCATCGCCCACCCATCCGGATTGTCCGGACTGGCTTCCAGTTTGGCCCGGAGCTGTTCAATCAGCCCGGCCATCTGTTCATGGCGGGCACTGTCATCGGCCCCGAGTTCCTGCATGGCAATGAACTGTTCCACCTCGTCCATCGCCCCCCACTCCTGGTAGAGCAGATAGGATGCTGCCGGCACCAGCGCAACGGCCACCAGCGCGACCGCAATGGCACTCTTTCGGCCACTGACCACCGGGCGAGTCGTGGCGTCTTCCGGAATGTCCTCCAGCATGGTGCCGGCGAGTTCTTCCCGAAGCTGACGGTAGCCTTCGTCGTCCAGGTTTCCGGCCTCGTATTCCACGTCCAGCTCCTGCAGACGTCCCTGATAGGCCATCAGGTTTTGCTGCTTGATATCCCCGCTGTCCTTGCCCTTCGGGCGATGGAACAACACCGGATACAGGACAAAGGCCAGCGCCAGGATGATGAGGATGGAGGCGGCAATCCAGAAGGTTTGAGTCATGGAGTTTTCATCACAGATTCAGTATTGGGTACAACGAACAGGGCTGGAATCAGGCGTTCCGATTCTGTTCCAGCTCTGCCAGAATTTTTTCAGCCCTGGCTTTTTCTTCGGCCGACATGGGTTCCTCCTTGCCCGCATTCCTGCGGGAGCGGATCACCACACCGGCAACCACCAGCAGGCCGCCCAGAACGGCCACGGCCGGGGTGGCCCAGAGCAGGATGGTGCGCTGATCAACTTCAGGCTTGTAGCGAACAAACTCGCCAAATCGGGCCACCAGCGCATCGACGATTTCCTGATCGGAAGCACCGTCGCTCATCATCCGGTAAACCTCGGCCCGCATGTCTTTGGAAATGGGTGCGTTGGAATCCGCAATATTCTGGTTCTGGCACTTGGGGCAACGGAGTTCCGAGGTCAGATCCTGGAACCGCTGCTCCTCCTGCTGGGATTCAAACTGGTAGACGTCCGCATTCGCGGCCGCAGGACCGGCCAGCACCATCAGCAAAAACGAGAGGAAAACATGGCGCATTACCCGTTCCCCCTGGCTTCGTTGATCACCGGCAGCAGTACGTCTTTCCAGACGTTCTGGTCAACAACGCCCACATGACGGTAGCGAACAACCCCGGCTGCATCGATAACGAAGGTTTCCGGTGCACCGTAAACGCCGAGGTCAAAACCCAGGGTGCCCTTGGGGTCATAGATGCTGGCGCTGTAGGGGTCGCCCAACCGCTCCAGCCAGGCCAGCGCCTCGGTGCGGGTGTCCTTGTAGTTAAGGCCAATGATGGAGACACCTTTTTCCCGGGCCAGCCAGATCAGGTCGTCATGTTCATCGCGACAGGCCGGGCACCAGGTGCCCCACACATTCAACAGCTGAACCTTGCCTTTGAAAAGCGACTCGTCGAGCTGCTGCTGCGAATCGTGCAGATCCTGCAGGGCAAAGGTCGGTACCGGTTTTCCAACCAGGGCAGATTCAAGCTTGGTGGGATCCTTGCCAATGCCGGCAAAAAGAACCACACCAAGCACCAGCGCGATCAGCAAAGGCAGAAACAGCAAAAACCGCCTCATGAATAGACTCCTGCGGGCTTGTCAGAATCGGGTGCTGGCTTGCCAGACTCCTTGGTTGCGGCCGCCTTGTGGCGCAGTCGGTACCGGCGATCAGAAATGGCCAGGAAGCCGCCAGCCGCCATAAAAATAGAGCCAAGCCACAACCAGCGGACCAGCGGCTTGTACTGGAGACGGATGGCCCAGGCCTGATCGGAGATGCGCTCGCCAATGGCCACGAATATATCCCGGAACAGACCCGCGTCGATATCGGCCTCAGTCATCACACTCATTCCAACCGAATATTGGCGCTTTTCCGGATACAGAGTGGCTACCCGTTCACCGTCCAGTATCACATCAAACCCGGCGTACTGGGCAGTGAAGTTCGGTCCCTGCCGTTCTCCCACATCCCGGAACACAAACTGATAATCCCCGACGGATGCCACATCCCCGGGCACCATCCGTACATCCCGGGCGATGCCGTAGTTGGACACAATGGTTGCACCGGCCATGGTGATGGCCAGACCAAGGTGGCCGAGAATCATGCCGTAATAGCTGCGGGACTGACGCTTCAGACCATGAAGCCGGCCTTTGCGGGACGAGGATTTATCCCACAGATCCCAGAACGTCGCCAGGGCCACCCAGGTGGAGGTAAACACGCCCACGAAGGCCCAGGGCTTGAAACCGCCATAGGCCATCAGCGTTGCTGCCGTCACCAGCACGCTCACGCTCAGTGGCCAGAGCAGCTTGCGCCCCAGCCAACCGCCATCCGTTCTTTTCCACCGAGAAAATACTCCGGCACCCAGAAGCAAGCCTGCAGCCACCGCCAGCGGGCTGAAGGTGAGATTGAAGAACGGTTCGCCGATGGACAGCTTGCCCAGTTCCAGGTAATCGAGCACCAGCGGATACAGGGTTCCGATCGCCACCAGCAGGGTGGCGGAAACCAGCAACACGTTGTTGAGTAGCAGGAAGACCTCCCGGGACAAGCCGCCGTATCGGGCACGCACGTGAACTACCGGGGCCCGGAAGGCATAGAGCGTCAGACTGGCAATGACGGTAATGGCCAGCAAACCGAGCAGGAAAACGCCCCGCTCCGGGTCCGACGCAAAGGCATGAACGGATGTCAGAACACCGGAGCGGACCAGGAAGGTGCCCAGCAGGCTCAGGGAGAAGGTGACGATGGCCAGCAGAACCGTCCAGCTCTTGAACACACCCCGCTTCTCGGTCACCGCCAGGGAGTGCATCAGTGCTGTGCCTGACAGCCAGGGCAAAAGCGAGGCATTCTCCACCGGATCCCAGAACCACCAGCCACCCCAGCCAAGCTCGTAGTATGCCCACCAGCTTCCAAGCGCGATCCCGATCGACAGGAAGGCCCAGGCGACGGTCGTCCAGGGTCGGGACCAGCGCGCCCAGGCAGCATCCAGCCGACCGTTGATCAAAGCGGCGATGGCAAAGGCAAAGGCGACGGAAAAGCCCACATACCCCATGTAGAGCATGGGCGGGTGAATAATCAGGCCAACGTCCTGCAGCAATGGGTTCAGGTCGGCGCCATCGGCAGGCACATTCGGCAGGATACGGTCAAATGGATTGGACGTGATGATGATGAACAGCAGAAAACCAACGGTGATCATCCCCAGAACCGACAGCACCTGGGAGATCATCACCGGCGGCAAGCGGCGGCTGAAGATAGCGACCGCCAGGGTCCAGCCCGCCAGCATCAGTATCCACAGCAGCAACGACCCTTCGTGACCACCCCAGACCGCACTGAACTTGAAGTACCAGGGCAGCAGGCTGTTGCTGTTATTGGCCACGTAGGCGACCGAGAAGTCATCCGTCAGGAAGGCGTAGGTGAGCACCGCGAAGGCCAGGCCGACAAACACAAACACACCGGACGCCAGCGGCCGGGCGAACGCCTGAAGGGTATCCCGTCCGGTGACGGCACCTACCAGAGGCACGACTGACAGAAGCCCTGCCAGCAACAGTGACAGAATCAGTGCGAGCTGTCCGAGTTCCGGGTACATCAGTGCCCTCCAGTCAGGGTAAATACATTAAATCAGTAAGTTGTGGCCGAGCCTTCCGGTCCGGTATTGGTGGCGGATTTGCCGGCCTTTTTTAAAGCCTCAGCCACTTCCGGCGGCATGTAGTTCTCATCGTGCTTGGCGAGCACCTGGTCCGCCACGAAACGACCGTTTCCGTCCAGCCGGCCCATGGCAACCACGCCCTGCCCCTCGGCGAACAGATCCGGCAAAATGCCTTCGTACTCAACTGGCACGGAAGCGTTGAAGTCGGTTACCCGAAACATCACTTTGAGGGTTTCGGTATCACGCTCGACAGAACCCTCCTCGACCATACCACCGGCACGTATACGAACGTCCACCGGTGCTTCACCCGCCGCAATCTGGGACGGATCGTAGAACAGGTTGATGTTCTGGCGCAGGGCGTAGGTGATCAGCCCCACCGCAATGGACAGTCCTGCCAACAGGAACAGAACGATGGTCAGCCTTTTTTTACGAATCGGATGCATTAACTACCTGCTCATTGCTCTTGGGAAATATTGACGCGCGAAAACGTCGCGGCGGGCTTATGATCCCGGGTTTGCTTGCCGCCCTCTGATTCATAGGACCGACGACAGGATTGGATCACCGTATTGTGCTTACGGACAGACAACACCACCAGGGACACCATCACCAGAAGAAACACACCATAGCAGGTCCAGACATAGGGCCCGTGCCCCTCCATGTGAATCAGGGCTGTCAGCGAATCAAACGCCATGTCATGCCCTCCCCGCGCTGATGTATTCGCGAACCCAGCGGGTACGCTGTTCCCGCACCAGAATCTCAGTTTTCATACGTAAACAGGCCAGCCAGCCAAACAACAGGTACAGCCCCAGGACGGACAGCAACAGGGGCACCCACATTTCCGCCGGCATGGACGGCTTTTCCGTCAATTTGAAGGTGGCCGGCTGATGCAGGGTATTCCACCACTCCACGGAGTATTTGATGATAGGGATATTCACCACCCCGACCAGAACCAGCACCGCGACCGCACGGGCTGCCGATTTTTCGTCGCTGATCGACCGGTCCAGAGCGATGACTCCGCCATACAGGAACAGCAGGATCAGCATGGAGGTCAGTCTGGCGTCCCAGATCCACCAGGTACCCCAGGTCGGCTTGCCCCAGACCGCCCCGGTAAACAGGGCAAGGAAGGTCAGCAGCAGGCCCACCGGCGCCACTGCCTTGACAAAGACATCCGCCAGTTTCATACGCCACACCAGTGTGACCACCGCCGCCACCGCCATCATGATGTAGACGGACTGGGCGAGGAATGCCGACGGCACGTGGATAAAAATGATCCGGTAACTGTTGCCCTGCAGGTAATCCTTGGGCGCAAAGAACAAGCCCCAGACCAGTCCCGCAGCTAACAACAGCAACGCTGCAGCCAGCAACCACGGCATCAGACGGTTGGCGATACCGAAAAACCATTTGGGCGAGCCCAGCTTATGGAAAAACTGCCACATCAGATGGATACCCTGTTACTCATAAACGTTTTACCTATGCGTTCGACAAGCTGATTCTAAGAGCCGCCGACGCAGCGAACGGCGCCAATGTCAGTGCCAACACCAGGAAAGCCCCCAGCAGCGCCAGATATCCGCCCACGGCAGCCCCGTCCGCGGCAGCCGCAACTGTGCCGGTACCGAATATAAGCACTGGAATGTACAGCGGAATAATCAGCAGGGACAAGAGCACCCCCGCCGAACGCAAACCAAGCGTCAACGCCGCACCGATAGACCCGATCAGACTAAGTACCGGGGTTCCCACCAGCAGCGTCAGACACAACACCCAGATGGTGCTCCCCTCCAGGTGCACCATCACGCCCAGAACCGGTGCCAGCAGCACCAGCGGCAGCCCGGTGAGCACCCAATGCGCCAGGGTTTTCGCCAGTACCAGCAAAAACAGAGGCTGTGGTTGCAGCACGAGTTGCTCCAGGGTGCCATCGTCAAAATCGTGCCGGAATAAATGATCAAGAGACAACAGTACCGACAACAGAGCCGCCACCCAGAGAATACCTGCACCAGCTTCCCTGAGGAAGGCAACCTCCGGGCTTACGCCCAGTGGAAACAGGGTGACCACCATAACGAAGAACAGCAACGGATTCAGAAGATCCTGACGCTGCCGGAAAGCCACACGCAAATCACGGGCAAACACCGCTTTCATGGCCGAAGCACCGCTGACCAGTTCGCTCTGTGGCCGGATGACCGGACGAACCTCTGCATTCATCAGGCTGCCCCTCCCAAACGGATGCTCTGCAGACCCGGAAGTTCAAGGTGATGGTGCGTGGTCACCACCACGGCTCCGCCTTCCTTCGCCCGCTGTGCCAGCAGCGACTCGATGGCGTTCACGCCATCGGCGTCAATGGCGGTAAACACTTCATCCAGCAGCCAGAGCGGTTCGTCTGCGATGAGCAGCCTGGCCAGAGCAACGCGGCGCTGCTGCCCGGCCGAGAGCTTGCGGCAAGGGACATCTTCGTAGCCATGCAGACCGGTGCCAGCCAGGGCCTGACGCAAGACATCGTCCGGCAGCGGGCGGCGCCCGGCGGTCAGGGCACGCAGGTTTTCCAGTGGCGACAGTAACCCTTTGATGCCGGGCCGGTGACCCAGATACAGCATGTTCCGGTGGTAGTCTTCCCGGCAGTGGTTGCGTGATTGCCCGCGCCAAAGCAGGTCACCGGACCACGCATCATTCAGGCCGGCCAGAATTCTCAGCAAGGTGGTTTTTCCCGAGCCGTTGTCACCCTCGACACGGGTTACGGTCCCGGGCAGTATGGAAAAGGACAAGTCACGGAACAGCGTCCGCTCATCTCTTTCACACTGCAGATTGACAGCCTGTAGTAACGGCTCAGACATCAGGGCCCCGTAGACAAAACGATGCGCGGACAGGTGGCATCGGATTCATTCAAGGCTGACACACCATGGGTGCAGCCCTTATTCACAGCATTATTTGCCGGCGCGGCGTATTATAACGAAACCGCATGCGTATTACCCATGCTCACTACAAATCGACAACAATGCCCCCCCTGCCCAGCGCGCTTTCATGTCGTTGGGGCAAAATCCCTTCATGCGGCCGACCAGGGTTCACCAGTGACGACCGAGAAAAATGAGACACTGCCGATGCGGTGCAGGTAACGGCAGTAACTCGAAGGGTCTTTATCGACTTACCCGTCCTCCGGTTGCCTGAATCAAATCAGGCTTCTATTAACCGTTCAACGAAAAACTCACAGTGCCCACGTGGCTCGGAGGGAAGTGGCCATTTGTCGACTTTGTCGGCGAGGGCCTTGATCGCAATGGCGGCTTTCGATCTTGGGTAAGCATCCAGAACCGCACGCTGACGCTGAACAGCCTTTCTGACAGCCTCATCGAAAGGCACCATGCCGACATATTCCAGAGCCACATCCAGAAAACGCTCAGTTACACGGCTGAGTTTCTCGTATAAGTGACGACCTTCCTCTTCGCTACGAACCTGATTGGCGAGAATACGGAAACGGTTGGTTCCGCATTCGCGATTCATCAGCTTGATCAGCGCATAGGCATCGGTGATTGAGGCTGGCTCGTCACAAACCACAAAGAGGAGTTCCTGGGAGGCCCGCATGAAGCTGACGACTAAATCAGATATGCCGGCGGCGACATCAACAATAAGTACATCAAGGTCGTCGGCCAGCTCACTAAACGCCTTGATCAGGCCTACATGCTCCATCGCTGGAAGCTGAGCCATTCGTTGATTACCGGAGGCGGCGGGAACAACCCGCACGCCCCAGGGGCCCTCGACCAGAATCTCTTTCAGCTCACACTCGCCGGAAAGCACATCAGCCAGGTTTCGGTTCGCGGTAATTCCCAGCAAAACATCGACGTTAGCCAACCCCAGGTCGGCATCCAGAATCGCTACCCGACGCCCTTTCTGTGAAAGCGCAATACCCAGATTGACGGAAATGTTGCTTTTTCCCACCCCGCCTTTTCCGCCAGACACCGCAATTACCTGAACCGGTTTAGCTTTATTCATGTTCGCCATTGTCTCTCGCCAGTTAATACAAGACCGTTTTTAATAGACGACCACTAACCTGACCGCATCGCTCAAATCAGCGTTTTTTTAACGTAAAGGCACAAAACACCGGATTTCTGAGAAAAACGCTTCGCCCACACCCTGCTGGTTTCGTCACTTTATCAGCCGCGTTAGAAGGAGCGCTCATAGGGGACGCAGATTGCCCCACCAGGGGCAAGCCAACAGCCGCCAGCCGACCACTCCCCCCCTTGAAAGTCTTAGCCAGTGCAGACCAGGACTTCACGTCATCAGCAGCCTCGCGTGAATTCCTCAACCATACTTCAAGCCCATGGCTCACGCCAGACTGGCGGAGGGCAAGATCCGTACCAGTCCTTACGCTAAATAGATCACTTGCACCGGGATGCCGCCTGACTCAACAGGCCAGATACGGTATCCTTGCGCGGTTCCATAGCGCTGCTAAATCATCACAGAAAAACCCACAGATAGGTGATCCCATGCCAATCCACGAGGTTAAACACCCCCTGATCCAACACAAGCTGGGCCTGATGCGCCGGGCTGACATCAGCACCAAGAATTTTCGTGAACTGGCACAGGAAGTCGGTGCCCTGCTCACCTACGAAGCCACCAAGGACTTCAGCCTGCAGGAATACACCATTGACGGCTGGGCCGGACCGGTTCAGGTAGAACAGATTCAGGGCAAGAAGATCACCATCGTACCGATCCTTCGTGCAGGCCTTGGCATGCTGGACGGCGTTCTGAGCCTGATCCCGGTTGCCCGCGTGAGCGTGGTCGGCCAGATCCGCGACGAGGAAACCCTGGAAGCCAGCACCTACCTGGAAAAGCTGGTGGGCGAACTTGACCAGCGTATGGCCCTGATCGTTGATCCGATGCTGGCTACCGGTGGCTCCCTGATTTCCACCATCGACCTGCTCAAGAAAGCCGGCAGCACCGAAATCCGGGCGCTGGTACTGGTGGCTGCACCGGAAGGTGTCGAGAAAGTGCTGGAAGCTCATCCGGACGTGTCCATTTACACCGCCTCGGTGGATGAACGCCTGAATGAAAAAGGCTATATCCTGCCCGGCCTCGGTGACGCCGGCGACAAAATCTTCGGAACCAAGCAAAAGGACGTATAACGAATGCAAGACCACAGTCACGACCCGACTTGGAAACAGGCCCTCGCCGGCTCCCAGATGCTTCTGGTGGCCTTCGGCGCACTGGTGCTGATGCCTCTGATCACTGGCATGGACCCGAGCGTTGCCCTGTTTACCGCCGGCCTCGGCACCATCATTTTCCATATTGTCACCGGTGGCCAGATCCCGATTTTCCTGGCCTCTTCCTTTGCCTTCATCGCCCCGATCATTGCCTCAAAGGGCAAGTTCGGCATGGAAGAAACCCTCGGTGGCCTGATGGCCGCGGGCATCCTGTACATCGCGCTCAGCGCCCTGGTACGCATGCGCGGCACGGGGTTTGTGCGTTCACTTCTGCCACCGGTGGTCATCGGCCCCGTCATCATGACCATCGGCCTGGGCTTGGCACCGGTTGCCGTGCACATGGCCTCGGGCCGTACCGGTGACGGGTCGGCCGAGCTGGTGCCCTACGACACCGCCATCTGGATTGCCATGACTTCCCTGGCCGTCACCATCATTATGTCCATCTGGGCCAAGGGCATTTTCCGCCTGATCCCGATCATGTTCGGTGTGGTTGTCGGTTACATCCTTTCCGCCTTCGCCGGTATCGTGGACACCACTCCAGTGCAGGAAGCCGCCTGGCTGGCAGTACCAAACTTTGTCAGCCCCGCATTCAGCTGGGGCGCGATTCTGTTCATGATCCCGGTCGCCATTGCACCGGCCATCGAGCACATCGGCGACGTGCTGGCCATTGGCAATGTGACTCGCAAAAACTACCTGGAAAAGCCGGGCCTCCATCGCACCCTGCTGGGTGACGGACTGGCCACCAGCGCCGCCTCCATGCTCGGCGGGCCACCCAACACCACCTACTCCGAGGTGACTGGTGCGGTCATGCTGACCAAGAACTTCAACCCGAAGGTCATGTGGTGGGCGGCCCTGACGGCCATCATCCTGGCATTCGTGGGCAAGTTCGGCGCGGCCTTGCAGACCATTCCTGCTCCGGTTATGGGAGGCATCCTGTGCCTGCTGTTCGGCTCCATCGCAGTGGTTGGCCTGAACACCCTGATCCGCCATCAGGTAGACCTGTCACAGCCTCGCAACCTGGTGATTGTCGGTGTTACACTGGTGTTCGGTATTGGCGGCATGGTTCTGGGCCATCTGGAAGGTATTGCCCTCTGCGCTGTCGCAGCAATTATCCTCAACCTGGTTCTGCCGGGTCGCAGTGACGCGTGGGGTAAAGCCATCTATGAGCAAAACGCCAGCTGACAGCTCCGGCATCAGCTTTACGGCCTTGTATACCGGTGCCGTCTGGCACCGGTATGGCCTGTCCGACGACGCCCTGGCAACCCGCCAGGGCCAGTGGCTATACCATCTCCTGTCGCCCTTCGAGGCAGCCAGCAAGGCTGCAATCGGGGGCAACCTGCAAACCTTCCTGCTCCAGCGCCACCTGATCATCGATCACCTTATTGACCAGGCTGTTGAAAATAACGGCGTGGGTCAGGTGCTGGAAATCGCCTGCGGGATGTCCCCCCGCGGTATCCGGCTCCGCCAGCGCCACCCTCACCTGCACATGGTGGAAGCCGATCTGCCCGACATGGCCGCAAAAAAGGCGCTGCGCCTGATGGCCGCCGGTCGCCTTGGCGAGCATCATCAAGTAACGCCCATCGACATTCTGGCCGAGCACGGTGAATACACCCTGGAAGCGGTTCTACAACGGGTCTTTGACAATCGCGATCCGGTCATCGTCGTTACCGAAGGGCTGACCAGCTACTTTTCGCTCGAGGTGATCAGTGGCTTCTGGCAGCGCCTCTCCGACGCCCTGGCCCGGCGGCCAGGCTCGATCTATCTGTCTGAGAGTTATTACCAGCCCAAGCACGCCGCTCTGCGCGGCACCCTCAATACATTAGGCCGGGCATTGGGCGGCATCACCCGAAGCCAGGTGTCTTTCCACTTTGATTCCGATGAGCAAGCCCGGGGTCACTTTCTGTCTTGCGGCTTCGGCGCGGCCACCATTCACGATCCCCGCGACTGGTACGCCAGGCTCCAGATTCCCCAAAGCCGTGGCGAACCTCTGATCAGATTGATTGAGGCCCGATAACAAACGCTGGCGCTCAGTTGTTAGCGACAAAAATTTCGAGCATACCCGACACTTCTCGAAACTCGGCTCCGATGGCGTCCACTGTGGCAGGCACATCATCAAGCCGCCGCTCCTTGCCGGCCTTTTCGACAATCTGGCACAGCGCGCCAAGCCGCGGAGCCCCCATATTGATGCAACTGCCCTTGAAGCTATGAGCCATCTGCGCCAGCGCTTCCGGGTCCTGACCTTCCAGCGCCTGCCGAAGGCCTTCAATCCGTTCGCGGGAGTCGTTCAGGAAAGTTTCGATCAGCACGCCAAACTCATCATCCATAACGTCCTGGAGCTCAGCCAAGGCTTCCTGATCAAGGTGCGGTGTTTCGTTCATAGCCAACCTCTGCCGGGAAACCGGTCAATGCCGGTCGTTTTTGTTGTGATCCAACGGAGCGTCGGAATAGTCCCAGTCGTAAACAATCTCAATCCGATTGCCCCGTCCATGAAAACTGAGGGATTCTGACAGCTGCCGTAACAGCATCAAACCACGGCCTGCGTAGCTGGTGCCTATCACCGGGTTATCCGACAGAGGACCAGCTGGTGTGTTTTTGGCTGTCGAAACCGGATGATTTTTGAAGTCGAAGCCAGAACCACTGTCTTCACATACTACACGTAGGCGCCCTCCGTAGGGTTTCATGGAGTGAGACAGACTAAAGCGTATGAAGTGCCCATCGACCCTACCCAAGCGAACCTGACGCTCCCGGTAGTACTTGCCAAATCCTTCGGGCGAATGCTTCCAGTCCGAGGGTAACTCGAGTATCCCGTGTTCCAGGGCGTTGTTATAGAGCTCCGCCAGCACGGTGTAGATCTCACCACTTCTGGAGCGAAGTCCCGGCACCTCCATGCAGATGTGCAAGAGCAGCGGCAAGGGATTGAAATCCCCCAGCGTCCTTTCACGAAGTTCGTATTCACAGTGCCACTCCGCTGGCCCCGGCAAGGTTGTCCGATCGGGCAACGGTGTTATGGCAGCGTCATCCACCATATCCACGCAAAATAAAGTAATGTCGTCACTGTCCTGATGGGATCCGGTAAACTCCCGCAAACTGCCAATGACCGCATCGAAGGGATGCAGCCCCTGCTTCCGGGTTTCCAGCGCCCGGGCCACCCCGGCATCGCCAAACACCTCGCCAGCACGGTTGCTGGATTCCAGAACACCATCGGTCATCAGCATCAGGCTGTCACCGGGTTCGGTCGTCACCCGCTCCAGGTCAGCATTGAACTGATCCGGCGACAGGATACCCAGTGGCAAGTGGCGGGACGGCAGGGCTACATTGTCCCCGTTGGCTCGAATGAGCTGCGCATCCGGAAGGCCACCGTTCCAGAACCATAACTGATTCTCGTGAAATACCGCCTCAATCATCGCACCGCAACAGAACATGCCTGTGGGGAGAATTTGCTTGAGCTTCCGGTTAATCTCCCGCAAGACATCTTTGGCACTGAACCCCTTGGCAGCCATCCCGTAGAAAATCTCGGCCAATGGCATGGCGCCAATCGCTGCCGGCAGCCCATGACCAGTAAAGTCGCCCACGAAAATCAGCATCCCCCCGGCTGGCCTGGGAGACGCAAAAAGGACATCACCATTGAAGACGCTCAGGGGCGAGGCCAGATAACGAATATTAAACGCGTCCAGGCACCCGGTGTGAGCCACGTTATCAAACACCCGCTTGGCAATTTCCTGCTCTCTGAGCAGTTGCTGATTCAGTTCACGGATGTGGTCCCTTTGACCCGAAAGAGTGTCGTGCATGCGCCGCATACGATTGAAGGCATTGATCTTGGCCTCAAGCAGAACGCGATTGTAGGGCTTACTCAGGAAATCATCGCCCCCGGCATCGAGGCATCGGGCCAAATCTCCGGCTTCCGACAACGACGTCAGGAAAATCAGGGGCACCAGGCGCTCCCCGGCGAGGGCTTTGATCCGACGCGCCGCTTCCATGCCGTCCATCACCGGCATCAGGGCATCCAACAAGACGATGTCGGGCTGCGCTTCTTCAAACAGGCGCACCGCCTCCTCACCGTCACGAGCATCAAACACGTCGTGACCCAGGCGCTTCACCAGGGTTTTAAGAATCAGCCGGTCAGAATCGCTGTCGTCCGCAATCAGTATTCTAAGCGGCCGCTGGTCGGCAATGGATGGGTCCACTCAGCCTCCGGCGGTTCACCCCTTAGCGGATGGCGAACAACTGCTCAAAATTGGAAATCGCCAGAATTCGACGAACGTCACTGTTGCAGTTCTCGATGGAAATGCGTGCGCTGTCACCGCCAGCGTAGTCTCGCAGGAGCAGGAGCATGCCCAGGGCCGAACTGTCCAGGTAGGTGGTTTCTGACAAATCTATGACGTAATACTCGACTGGGTTGTCGGAATGCTCGTAAGCATCTCGAAACGCTTGGTGTGTACTGAAATCAAAGCGCCCTTCGACGCTGATAACCAACGTCTGGCTGTCCTCCAGATGACGCGTCTCAATCGGCATTCCCAACCTCCATGAACTTCTTGTGCAGCAAACACATAACCTGTGGGCACCCCTTTCAGGACTAAGAATAGTCCAAGCCAATCGAATTGCATGCAAGGGCTATTACATCGCAGAAAAATTTAACGCCATGGGATCGGAAAGAGTCAACCAGCCCCAGCCTTAGAGAAACAAAATGGCAAAAAAAAGGCACCCACCAGGGTGCCGAACAACGAAGGAGCCGTGATTTAAGAGACTTTCGGGTGCCAGTTCAGATGTAAACAGCACCCCCGGTCTGCTTCAAAAATTCTGGAGATCGCCGTCAGGAGAAAAATTGCTGTCTATCGAGTCTCGCCGTATAGCACATTCGCACAGGCATTAAACTCCTTTTCGCCTGTAGTGCGAATGTTAACATTTTGAGTATCTACGAAAGACTGACCGCACTGGATCATCAGATTCTAAAAAGGGACAAAACCGTCTCAACGACAACCGGCGCTTGTACAGACGGCTACGGCGAACCTTCAGGACTCTTCGCCCGCTTCTTCCCGCAAGCCGTATTTACGAATCTTCTCGACCAGAGTAGTACGCCGGATACGCAGTTTTTCAGCAGCCCGGGCGACCACACCATTAGCCTCATTTAACGCCTGCTCGATCAGCCGCTTTTCAAGATTGGATAGATAATCCTTAAGGTCGATACCATTGACAGGCAATAAAGCCGGGGCATCCAACCCCATCAAACCGGGAACACCTGACGGCATGCTGTCGTGCTCGACAACACGGTTTTCATCGAAGTCATCTACATAGCGGAACTTCTTGGGCAGCTCCTGCACACCAACCACACCGTAAGGGAACATGATCGCCAGGCGCTCCATAAGGCTGGCCAACTCGCGAACGTTACCCGGCCAGTTGTGACTACACAGGCTCATCAGGGCCGCCGAATTAAGCCGTATCGATCCCCTCTTTTCTCTTTCCATCCGCGCGATCAATTCGTTAATCAGAAGCGGGATGTCCTCAGAGCGATCGCGAAGTGCCGGCATTTCGATCGGAAAAACGTTCAGTCGGTAGTATAGGTCTTCGCGAAACTCGCCCTTTTCGACCAACTCTTCCAGCGATTTGTGGGTCGCTGCAATAACGCGGACATTGGCATTCTGGGCGTGATTGCTGCCGATTCGTTCAAAAGAACGCTCCTGAAGCACTCGCAATATCTTACCTTGAGTGCTCAACGGCATATCGCTGATTTCATCGAGGAAAATAGTGCCGCCCTCAGCCAACTGAAAACGACCGACCCATTCGGTTATCGCACCCGTTACCGCTCCCTTTTCGCACCCAAACAACTCACTTTCCAGCAATTCCGCAGGGATTGCTCCGCAGTTGACCGGCACAAAGGGCTTTTCGCGACGCTCGGAATGGTAATGCAGGTTGCGCGCAACCACTTCCTTACCGGTACCGGACTCACCTGTAATAAGAACGCTCACGTCCTTGTCCGCCACCTGCTGCATCAACTGGCGAACCTGCTGAATCTTGCGTGATGTACCGACCAGGCTGCGGAACAATTGAAGATTGCGCTGCTGGCCCCGCTCCCGGGACTGAACCTGAAACTGATCGCGGTAGACCTGGGACCGATAGAGAGAGTCCACAAACTTGGTATAGTTCAGCGGCCATTCGAGCCGGGCAATAATGCGGGAGCGGCTGTCGTCTGGCAGCCCCTCCAGTACCGGATCGCCAATCAGCAGAATGGGAACGCCCTTGGCAGCCTGACAGAACGAATCGATGACCTCTTCGGCATTGGGATCCTGGCCATCAATCAGCGCGACACCAATGTCCGACAAACGCTCGGAGTCCCGGGAATTCAGCAAGTTTTTTGCCTCGTCCCCATGCACGACAGGCTCTTCGCCCATGAACTCCAGAATGGTGACTATATCCCGGCGTTTCGACTCATCGTCACTCAGCACCAGTACTTTATTGTTCTCGGACATCACAACCAATCTCTTGAAGTGAGTGATCGGTATTTATGACGCAAACCCTCTAAAGAGTCAATTTTATGACGCTATTTAAGACAGACTGATGAAATATTCTGATACGCCCTGGCAACATCGCGGTTTCGATTGACGGAATTCAACGCATCTTGTGTCTCTTTTCTGGCTCTCTGGGCACTTTCCTCAATGGCACCAACCAACTGCTGAAGTTCCTCCAG
This sequence comes from Marinobacter sp. F4216, assembly GCF_019931195.1. Taxonomy (GTDB): domain Bacteria; phylum Pseudomonadota; class Gammaproteobacteria; order Pseudomonadales; family Oleiphilaceae; genus Marinobacter; species Marinobacter suaedae. Next base: position 158,811 of record NZ_JAIOUO010000003.1, read on the forward strand.
GCGCAATTGAACATCTGCAACGCTCAGTGCCCCGGACTCCATGGCCGTCATCATCGGACCCACTGACGGTTTGATATCAGCGTTCAGTGTACCCAACCGTTCCCAGTTTCCCTCACCCAGCGCTCCTGACAAATCTGCCAACAAACGGTCCACGGTATCCAGCAATTCTTGCGGGGATAACATACATATTCTCCTGTCTGAATCGGGCATTTAGGGAGCCGACAAAGGCGATGACGAATAAAAAGGGCCGGACAAGCCGGCCCCTCTCACTTTGCCCGAATCACCGGCGTGCGTCCCGCCGTGCTGCCGAGGCGGTAAACTCGCTGCTCCGGAATCCGGGGCTGAAGTCGTAGGGCTTGTAACCATCGTCCAAGCCATCAACATAGTAACGCTCGGCCTTCAGGTCATAGGTCATTTCCATGGTGGTCCAGAACACCGGCTCACTGTAGAAACTGATGTTGTGAGCCTCGGACACCCGCCACAAATTACCGTCTTCGTCGTACTCCTCGGACGCCAGGATCTGCCAGCTATCCTCATCGATATAGAACACACGACGATCGTAAATGTGGCTGATTCCAACCCGTCGCCTGGCTTCGACCACCCACACCCGGTGCAGCTCGTAACGGGCCAGCGACTGATTGATGTGGCGCGGACGAATCACATCATCCGGACGGACTTCTTCATCGTGCAGCATGTAGGCGTTGTACGGTACGTACAGCTCGCGCTTGCCCTTGAGCTCCCACTCGTACTGGTTCGGTGCCCCATTGTACATGTCCTTCTGGTCCACCGAGCGGAGTGAAGAGGAATTCGGCAGGTCTGTCTCGTAGGCCAGATTCGGCGAACGACGCAGACGACGGGAACCGCTGTCATAGCGCCATGCCAGGCGGGGAGAACGAATCTGGTCGAGGGTTTCGTGTACCAGCGTGATCGTGCCTGCCAGTGTAGCCGGTGAAACCGTATTGGTTTTCAGATAGAAGATCTTGTTGTCGATTTCCTCAAGCTTCGCGCCCTTCTTGCTGTAGGCGATAAAGTACTGGTAGTCGTTCACGACCGGGTTATACGAACCATCCCGCTGAGGCGTTGCAGAGGCACTTCGGAACTCAATTTCGGTGCCACGGTACCGCAGGATATGATTCCAGATGGCCTCCAGACCATTCTTGGGGATCGGGAAGGGGCTGGTCATGATCGCATCGCGCACGCCGTTGCCGTTATCGAGCAATTCGGCCGACAGTGCGTTCTCTTTCAGCTTTTCATAAACATGCTGGGGATAGGCTGCGGTTCGACGGCTTTCATAAACCGGAAGAAAAAAGTCCGGCCCATACTGGTCAAGCATTTTCAGATGACCCTCTGACAGCTTGTCCTTGTACAGATGAGCATTAGCCTTGGTAATAATGAACAGCGGCTCATCGTCGGGAAAGGGATTGGTCTCGATGTCCCCTTTTTTCCAGGAAGCCGGGGGTGTGTTCAGACCACCTGTCCACTCTGGAATCGTTCCGGAGGCGTTTGCCGCCCGTTCCGCACCGACGGGAGTCAACTCACCGCCCAGCTTTGCAGCTTCTTCCGGTGCGACCTTCGCCAGCGCCATTCCGGACAAACCAAGCAAAGCTACCGTAATACCGGCAACAATAGGATTCCGCATTCCTTACACCTCCAGAAAAAACATGCATTCCCGATTAAGCCATTGGCCCACCGTCGGGTATCAGCACAAGAATCAGCCGCTTTTGGGCAGCATCTTTGTGCCAAATTCAAACGGTCGTTTCAAGCGATTGTTTGTAGATTCTTGTGAAACAACAACAGGACATACCGATGCAGAAATTTACGCGGAAAAATGTTAATATTGGCGGCTTACTTTCGATTTGAACCGTTCTTCAGCTGCGGGATTCTCCATGGCGTCACCCTGGTACTCACTGGTTTCGCAAAAACTTTTTTTGGCCAGCTGCTTGCTGGACCAGATCACCACTCGGGTCGACGGTGAAGAGGCAGACCGTACGACGGACACGGAACGGACACTGAAGAGCGAGGCCGCCAGGCAAGGGGCGGTAGAACTGATGCTCCGGGCAAGACAACTGTTACTGACCATGATAGCCCGGCATCATCAGTTCCGAAACGAACAGCCCGCCAGCCTTGAAGAGCTGGCAACGCTGGTTGGAGAACATTCGTACGAGGCAATAAAACTTCTGGAACTCAGCCGCACTTCAGGCAGTTGGTGGCAACATCTGAATCAACTCGAACGAGCCCAGAGCAATCCACCCGTGAGCCGCAAGACGGTCAGTTCAGACAACATTATCGCCATTTCTGCGGAAACCGGCCCAGACCGATCCGAAGGTGCCCTGAAGAAATCCCTGGGCGCACTGAAGCAATTTGCCGACGATCTGGAAGAGCAGCACAGCGAGTGGTAGCTCAGCGCTCAACCCGATCCATCAACATAAAGGTTTAGGATATGTCACCCTCATTTTTTGAAATCGTTCAATTGAGCAACGGCGATTACGCACTGCGCCGCATTGATGATGAGAGTGCGCCGCTGGTAAAAATCTCCTTTTCGGAGGAAGCTCGCGAGATGATGGCAGACAAGGATATGAATGTGGCGAAAGCCATGATTGCCGCGGGCATTGAGGCCGTGGGCAGCGTTGCCCATGACATTGACTGGGAAGAAGACGACCAGGAAACCGCCGAGATAGCGCCCTCCTACACGCTGCACTGATCCCAGTACCGCCTTACATCAGGCCTGACCGAATCACCGGGGTAATCCATTGCGGGGCATTCCGCCCCGCACCGTCCTTATCAGCGCTGACGAAGCACAACCCCGTGACTATTGCCTCGCGCCGAAGCTTCCTGAAGCTCACGAAATGCAGACTTACTCAGCTTCTGCGTCCACATCACGACCGCGTGGCAGGTACCTGCACTCAAAGCACGCTCGGCCAATTCTTGCGCGGAGTATTCCGGCGTGGAACGCAGCACCAGCAACTGGCCTGTAACGATCCCGTGCATTTTTTGCCACTTGCTCACCAGAGCTTGGGGTGGGTCAATCCACGCAAGCCAGCGTTTTTCCTGATTGAGCTGGGTCAGCATCGGTAGCAGCAACTGGAAGTTTTCAACCTGCTCCTGAGGCATGATGATCTCGGTCACATTGCCAACACTGGGAGCCGTCCGGGACTCTGACTTGGGACGCGTACTGATGATCGCCCGCTTTTCGGTTCCAACAGATGAGGATAGCGGATAGGGCATCGCGCCCTGATGAAAAGCGGTGTTCTGACTGAAGCTCAATTGTTCCATAACCTAGCTGCTCCCAGACTGTCCGGATTACCTGACCTGATTAGTGGAGATCCGACCGGCGGATAACTCCAACCCCCAGACCTTCGATAAACAAATGCTCCTCGGCGAGATCCACCTCGATGGGGTCGAACTCTTCGTTCTCCGCAATCAGGAAGACCTTGCTGCCTTCTTTGCGGTAACGCTTGACGGTTACCTCGTCCTCGCCAACCCGTGCCACGACAACCTGACCATTGTGGACATCCTGTGTGCGATGGACCGCCAGCAAGTCGCCATCCAGAATACCGATGTCTTTCATACTCATTCCGCGCACCCGCAGCAGGTAATCGGCCGAGGGGGAGAAAAATTCCGGCTGCAGGGTGACATGATCCTCAATGTGCTCCTGCGCCAGAATCGGGCTACCAGCAGCAACCTGACCAATGACCGGCAAGCCCAGATCTTCCTCCGCTTCCGGCAAACGGATGCCCCGGCTTGCGCCAGGCACCATCTCGATGGCGCCTTTACGGGCCAGCGCACGAAGATGCTCTTCGGCGGCATTTGCGGAACGGAAACCAAGTTCCGCGGCAATTTCCGCGCGGGTAGGCGGATAACCGGTCTCATCCAGATACCGTCGGATGATATCCAGCACCTGAGATTGCCTTGCGGTCAGTTTCATGGGAGCTCTCCGTCAACTCATTTCCGAGACAGCCCTTGCATTTAAGCGCTCTGGGCATGCCCTGTTTTTATATACAGTAAACAAACTATATACAGTGTTTTATCCAGTGTAAAGCCCACTATGAATTTCTGGTGCAGACCGGCGGGCAGCGACGAGGATTGTGATAAGGTTCTGGAAAGGCAGTCGTTAAGGACACTGAGCGTTATGGATAATCGCACCCCATGCCAAATGCCGGACATCATGCGCACCAGCGATAAAAAGGAACGCCGCGTTGGTGTTGAACTTGAATTGTCCGGACTCAGCTACGATCAGCTTGTGTTTAACGTGTCCGATTTCCTGGGCGCCAAACCCCGGCTTGAATCCCGCTATGTCACCAAGATCGATTCCGAGTTTGGCGAATATACGGTGGAGCTGGATTCGGAACTGGTGAAAGATCTCGACTTGAGCGATTCCCAGCTTCCCGATTCCATCAGGGAACTCGGTGGCCAGGCGCTGGAAGTAATCGATGCGGCAGCCGAGCGGATTGTGCCCCTTGAGATCATCACCCCCCCCCTGCCATTCAGCGAAGTAGGACAAATCGAAGCACTGGTCAGCGCACTGAGACAACAGGGGGCACTCGGCAGCCGGGAGTCGATTTATTACGCCTTCGGTTTGCAGCTGAATCCGGAATTGCCCGATTTGGAACCTGCTACCCTGGTTCGCTACCTTCAGGCCTTCGCCGCCCTGTACGATTGGCTCAAGTCACGCCATCAGCTGGATATCAGCCGCAAGATGACCACGTATATCGAGCCCTGGAGCAGTCGCTTCACCGACCGGCTGATGACGGACGATTACGCACCGGATCAGTCTGAGCTGATGCTCGACTACCTTGAATCCAACCCGACCCGCAACCGCGCCCTGGACCTGCTTCCCTTGTTTGCCTACCTGGACCACTCGCTGCTGAACGAGTACGTCCAGGACACGCGGATCAAGAGCCGCCCTACCCTGCACTACCGGTTACCCGATTGCGACATCGCCAACCCAAACTGGCAGTTCTCCGACGTCTGGAACGACTGGGTCGTCCTCGAGCAGATTGCCAACAACGCAGAGCAGCTGGCCGAACTCCGCTCGCGGTTTCGCGAGGCCCACAAACTCAGCCTGCGCAATCTCACCCAAAGCTGGCTGGACAGCTCCACCCATTGGCTGCAGAGTCTGGGGTATGCGTGATCCTTCAATTCCTGAAATTGAGCTGCCGGGACTGACCATCGGGATCAGCGGTCCCTCCCGGCGTGGCACCGCCCACCGGCTGATCAGCATGGGGCTCAGACTGTACGGAGCACACACCCACTATATTCGCCCCGGGTCCCACACCAATGTGGAACTGCTGGATGGGCTGGTGCTTTCCGGCGGCACCCACGTTCATCCGGAGCGCTACGGGCAAAAGCCCGAGGTTTCCGCGCGTTATGACCAGCGACGGGACGCCACTGACTACCGCCTGCTGGAGCAGGCGGAACGCACAGGCATACCGGTCCTCGGCATCTGCAGGGGCGCCCAGTTCATCAATGTTTTCCACGGTGGTTCGCTGTGCCAGAACGTCACTCCGATTCGGGTCCATACCCGGCACCGCCCCCTTCTCTTGCCCATGCAGACGGTGCGACTGGTGAAGGACAGCCGACTGGCGAAAGCCATGCAGGGCCTCACCATAGGCGCCAATCGCATTCACAGTCAGGCCATCAAGCGGTTGGGGCAAAACCTCCGGGTCGTTGCCGTGGATAACGACCTGTTCGTGCAGGCCATCGAGAACCAGAGCGGACAATGGATGCTCGGGCTGCAATGGCATCCGGAATATCTGCTATACCATGGGGGACATCGCCAGATCTTCCGGCAGTTCGTCCATGCCGCCCTGAATTTCAAGAGGGGCCGGTTAGAGCCGGATTCCGATTCATCCTTTTTTGAACAAGCTCCAGGGAGGAGTGACCCATGAATACTGGAAGCCGACTTGCACAGATTGGTCTGCCCCTTGCGCTTCTGCCCGTCATCGCCATGGCTGGTGAAGTGTCACTGAGTGGCGAAGGCAGTGTGCGTTATCAGCCAGACAGCGTGCGCCTGTATTTCACCGCGACAGTCGAGAACGAAGTGCCCCAGCAGGCGACCGAAGCAGTGGCATCCATGATGGCCCAATGGCGGGAAGCCATCGAAGATTACGAAGATGAGCTGGATGAATACACGGATGCCAACGTGCACCTGTATTCCCGAACCCTGCCCCCGGCTCAACCGGGGAGCGAGCCAACCCAAAAGGCGGTCGCGTCCCAAACTGTGACCTTCCAGCTTGATGACCTGACCCTGCTCAATCCGATCCTGGAACAGGCCCAGGCCATCGGTATGCGCTACAGCCTTGGGCCCGGCCAGTTTTTCCATTCAAACGAGAAGGAACTGAAGCAGGAAGCACTGGCTCTGGCCATTGCCGATGCCAGGGCGCGGTGTGAGTTCGTCGCGGATCAACTGGACCAGTCCTGCGGTGATGTCATCAGCATGCAGGTAGATGGCGGAATGCCACCAATGCCCCGAATGATGGCCGAAGCCCGTACGGCAGCTGACCCGGTCCAGAGTGTTGGCACACGGGAAGTGACGGCTTCGGTCACCGCGACCTTCGAGCTGGATTGACGCTAGAAATCACGGGTATAGAAGATATCCAGTGAGGCGGCCAGACCACTGGCCGCCTCAACGTAGAAGTATTTTCCGAGGTCGTAGCGCAACGCCACTGTTGTGATGGGCTCAAATATTCCAACGCCGTACCGAATACTGAGCTCATCCGTCAGGTAACCACTGGCAACCACGGATGTTTCATCACCAGCGCCCTCGGCTTCAAGAGCAAACTGCTCGATGCCCAGCTCTTCACCAATCTTGCCCGTCAGTTCAGCAGTCTGGTTTAACCCCAGAGACAGGGCGGCGGTGCTCATCTGCCCTTCTTCACCCCGGGTTTCCGGCGCCCGCCCCAGAATCAGGTAAGACAGGGCAACCCCCTCGGGCATTTCCGGCACTGAGAACACCTCCGTTGACGGCGACTGGGCGGGTCCGGTCAAGCGAATACCGGCCACCACGGCATCGACGGTTCTGATGGCCTCGATATCCAGATAGGGCTGGGCAATCGCGCCAACGAACAGCACCCGGGCGGTGCGTAGCTCCAGTTCCTGCCCGAACGCTTCGTATCGGCCATCAACAAGGCTCAGGGTCCCACGGGTATCCATGTTATTGCCGATCCGCAGGGTCCCTTCCAGGTTGCCCTCCACGCCGAATGCGACAAACGAGACTTCATCTTCGCCGACCACCACCCGAACATCCATTTCCAGATCCTGGACCAGCGGCTTTTCCTTCTCGACGCCGACAATCACTTCATCCTTGGATACCGATACGGCCTGGGGCGGCAGCCCCTGGATTTCGATGGCGCCACGGGGCACAGCCAGAATCCCGGCCACTTTCAGCCGCCCCTGCCGGAAGTCGATATTGAGATCCGGGGCCAGATCCAGCTGCGCATAGGGTTCCAGATTGACGGCAACCCGTTCACCACGAAGGGTGATATCCACTTCAGGGTCATCACGCCAGTCCAGATCACCCTCAAGGCCCAGGAAGCCGCCACCCCCGGTATCAACTCGACCGTCGAGGCTGGCGCTGTAGCCGTTCAGATCCACCGTTACCTCAATCAACTCCATCAGCAACGGCAGCCGGGAGTCCACCAGACGGCCATCGGCCAGCCGCAACTCTCCATTGACCGCAGGCCGCATCAGTGGCCCCGAGATTCGGCCACCACCCTCGATGACCCCCTTGACTTCTTGCAGGCCAGCCAGCACCCCGGCCAGCTCTACGTCCAGCTTCTCCAGGCTAAACTCGCCTTCGATCGACCGTTCGGATGCACGCGGATCAACGGCGGCATCCAGAGACAATTCACCAATACGCGGACCAGCCAGAGCCAGCTCAACCTCAGCCATTTCGGGTCGGAGATTCAAGGCCACCGAAAACTGGTCATACCGGAACGCTTCCCACTCATCGTCCACCAACAGGCTGACATCTGCCGTGCCGGCATCCACTTCGACACGCCCGGATGGCCCCGCATCGGTCATCGTCAGCTTCAGGTTGGCGTTAAGAAGAGCTTCCCAGCGAATGTTTTCCGGCAACAGGGACGCCAATGCAGTGGTCGGAAAATCAACCAGGCGATAATCCAGCTCCGGAGCTGGCGCGAGGACCTGATCACCGGCGCAGAGCTGGCTTTTCTGCCAGGCCCAGCAGTGGGCGCCAAAGGTCAGGCGGCCTGTTTCCGAGTACGCCAGTGAGGCTGGAGCCTGCAGGGTCCACCGCTGTTTCTGTTTCGGCAGGGCCACAACCCCCTCAGAGAAAAGCCCGTTCCACGCCTTCCAGCTGTCTCCAGCGAAACCACCCGCAAACGTCAGGTCGACGTCCGTCTGAGGGTGGGATGCGGTCACCGCCAGCGTGTGACGGGTTCGGTCACCGTCTATATCGAGTCCGAGGGCGTTGATGGTTTGCCCGGCCGCATCAATCCCACTCGCCCGCACCTGACCATCCAGCCGGAAACCAGCCTGAATACCGGCCTCAATCGCCAGCTGCTCGATCGCGAAGGTATCCCGCCACGCCAATCCATCGGCCTCCAGCGTCACATTCCCCTCCGGCTGCTCGGGTGTGCCGGACAGCCGGATATCGGCGACCAGCTCTCCGGCCAGCCCCTCCAGCAGTTGCCGGGGTTCGGGCAGCTGAACCTGCAGGGCACCTTCCAAGGTTTCGCCCCAGGTACCACTCCCTCTGACCCGATTGGCGCCAACGTCCAGAGCCAGCCCGGACACCTCCCAGCTACCGGACGCGGTATCAATCCCCCCTTTGACGCGGGCAGGCTGATCCTGCCATTGCCCGGACAGATCCCAGTTTGCCCGCAGGTCGGGGATCTGTCCTTCCCGTAACCGGCCATCGGTTGTCAATTGACCACTCAGGCTGGCAGAGAGGGCCGGCACCCAGTAGCCGGGGTTGAAATTATCCAGCGCCAGGGAACCCTCCCACGCCAGCACATCCCTGGTGCGCACCGTCGCCTGACCGTTGAGGGATCCAGCCTCGGTAGACACGTTCAGGTCGGTCAGACGAATGGTCTCCGTATCGCCATCCACTTTCGATGAGACACTGGCATCCCCCTGTGGGCCGGCGATGTCGGCGCTCAGGGCCGCCTGATAGCGCCCGTCGGTCCAGCTGACTGTGCCGTCCAGTTTCTGAACCTCAACCGGAGGTTCGGCCATGTCGGGCAGAAGGGAATACCAGGGAAAGCTCCGAAGGGACAGATCGGCTTCAGCATCCAGTCCGCCCTGCCAGCCGACGCGGCCGTCGACGGCAACCACACCCGGCTCCTCACCCTCCCCGGATTGAAGTACCAGCGAAATCCCGCTCGCCTCCGATGTGGTGACATCCCCTTTCAGGCTGAGCAAGATAGGACCACGGGTGCCCGGCAAGGTGGCCTCACCCCGCGTATCAAACCCTGCCGTCAGACTGCCATCGGCCTCCACAAACCAGTCCTTGAGTGTCAGGGTTTCCGGCAGGGATCCATGAGCCAGAAAGCTCCTGGAATCAATCCGTAACCTGACGGGCAAATCGGGATCCAGCGGCTCCACCTCACCATCGAGTTCGGCGTCCAGATAGCCCTCGCTGTTGCCTGCCAGCCGCAGGTCCCGAACACTCCCGCCCAGATCAACGGCGATACGCCACCGGTCGCCGGCCGGTGGCGGAAGCTCCGCCAGCACACTCAGATCAATTGGCCAGTCCCGACGGGTTTCCAGCCGACCGGACAACGAGACGGAGTAATCCCCCCATTTATAGAACAGCTCGTTCACCTGCCAATCGGCGCCCGCCCCTTCAGCAGTGAGCGTCAACTGGTTCCAGACCGTGGCGTCGTTCAGCAGGAACGGGCCCAGACGCACATCTCCGACACGAACGCCGAAAGGCAAATCGACCTCTGGCAGAACAATGTCCCTGGGTTCTGATACTGGCTTATCTTCCGGGGGGGCCACCTGCACATGGATCTGGTCCGCCACCATGGTATCCAGACACACCTGTTTTCGGATCAGACACGATGGTGACCAATCCAGCTGAGGCGCCGCCAGATCAACCTGTACGCCATGCCCTTGCCAGACCAGACGCTCGGCCTGCCAGAGGCCGAGGACCGAGCCCCGGCCACCGGTCAGTTCCAGGCCGGGTATCTGCTCCAGCACCCAGGCCGTGCCGGCATCGGATCGCAGCGCCAGCAAAACTGCCCCGACCAAGAGCACCGGCAACAAGAGCAGGATCAGCAGAATACAGAGTAGCCAGAACCAGACTGACCGGCGGCCGGAAGGCGATTCATGTTGCTGTTCCGGTTGTTTGCTCACCGCGTTCGCTCCGCTCAAAGCTCTGGACCCATTGAAAAGTGTATACGCCAGTCACCGCCGAACTCACGATCCAGCCCCTTGGCGATGTCCAGCCGCAAAGGTCCCACCGGGCTGATCCACCGAACACCCGCTCCGACACCGGTCGCCAGCGGATCGTTAAAGTCATTGATGGCATTGCCATGGTCAACAAACACGGCGGCGCGCCAGCGGTCGGTAATGCCATACTGGTATTCACCGCTTCCGACCAGCAAGAAACGACCACCCACGGCCACACCGTTTTCGTTCTCTGGTGACAGGGTTTCGTAAGCGTAGCCCCGCACACTCTGGTCGCCACCAGCAAAAAAGCGCAGCGACGGCGGCACATCCGAGAAGTCGTTGGTGGCCACGCCCCCCAACTGGAAACGCCCCACAAACCGATGCCTATCGAATACCGTGTAAAGCCCCTTGGCCAGCATACTCCCGTGCAGGATATCAGCCTTCGACAGCAGCGCCCGATGGGAGCCGGTCACATCGAACTGCAAACGGTAACCTCGGGAGGGATCAAGCGGCGAATCAGCATGGATTTTCGAATAACCGGCACCGGGCAGGAACAGACTACTGGTGCCACTTTCTTCATCACGGATATTAAAGCGCTCCCCTTCCCAGCGAATGGACAACACCTGCAGCCAGCCGTTGTCCAGCTCGTGTTGCCACTGCTGGCCAACGGTAATCAACTCGGATTCCACCCCCTCGATATCCTCCCGCTGATAACCGGCAGTCAGTCGGATGAGATCTGTCATGGGCGGGTCCAGGGGCAGTTCGTAGTAGGCACTCAGGTTCTGCCGTGGTTCCGACAGTTCGGTTTCGGCTCCGCGCCGGTGCCCCATCGGATTGATCCAGTGTTCACGCCAGTTGCCTTTGAAGCGAGGACCAACGTCCGTGGAAAAGCCAATACCCATAGCCACCGATCTCGGCTCCCGGCGAGTAACGGCCACGCTCACCGGAATCATGCCGTTGTCCGCCTGTTCCGGGGGCGCGTCAATCTCAATACCCGTGAAGTAACCGCTGCTGGACAGATCCCGGTTGAGCTGGGCGATCTCGTCCGCGTGATAGGGAATGCCTGGATCGAAGGTCACAAAGTCCTCCAGCAACCCCAGCTCGAACCAGTGTCCCTCCTCGAACGACACCTCCCCCAGCGAATACCGCTCACCGCTCTCGAAAATGAGCGTGATCTCGGCGGTGCCAGCCTCCGGATTCACAGCCAGGCGGCTCTCGGTAAACTGACCGTCGAAGTAGCCACGTTGCCGCGCCCTGAACTCTATGGTGCCTCTCAGTGAGGCGTACTGGCCGTGGTTAAGGACGTCACCTTCAGCGGGCTGTTTCGGCAAGTCCCTGACAAATTCCTCATCGGAGGCGGCGGGACCATTGATTTGAACGGTCCGGGAAACCACACGCACCGGCTCGCCGGGCACCACGGTGATCATCAGGCTGGCGCGCTTTTTATCATCGGTTTCCTCGTCATCTTCTTTCAGCTGCCAGTCGATGTCGGGGTTGTAATACCCAAGTGCACGCAAGGCCCGGGACACTTTTCGAACCGCCGTCGGGGCAAAGCGCCTCAATTCTCGCGGGGTTCGTCCCTTGACCTCACCGAGGAATGCTTCGGCATTGTCCTTCAGCCCTGGAAATTCACCCTCCACCTCGACCCTTACCTGCTGGGCCTGTAGCAATCCTGACAGCAGACAACAAATCACCAGCCCGGCCAGGCGGCGGAAGTAAGAAGTACGAGCGGTGCGAACTGAGAGCATCCTGCTGTGTCCGTGGTGAAAAGCGTAACTGGAATGCCCGCTGCCTTGGGGGGAGCATCCCTTCCCTGAGCGACTGGCCGTCGACGCCAAGTCGCCGCCCTGGATGAAATAATGCTAACCTGTCAGAAGGTTGTAATTCCCTGATGAATAACCGGATTCTGAATGCTGCATATCAATCGACAGAACCTGAAGTCCAGCCACCAGCTCATCTGGTTCATCATCGATTTCGTGATGCTGGGACTGCTGTTCATCAATCTGGCCTTCATCATCTGGGATGCCATCTACAACTTCGTTGCCGTCCAGAACCTTCTCAAAGAATATACTCCCGGCCTGCAGTCTCTGTATCACCCCATTCACGAGAACTTTCTATTTTATGACATGATTTTCGTTTCCCTATTCCTTGGGGAGTTCTTCCTCAGATGGGGATACGCTGTGAAGGCCCGCATCTATGACCGCTGGTATTTCTACCCGTTCATCCACTGGTACGATCTGGTCGGATGTATACCGGTGGGCAGCTTCCGTTTCCTGCGTATTCTGCGGGTGATTTCCATCATATACCGTCTGCACCAGTACAAGATAATAGACGTCACCAGCACCAAGGCTTACAAGTTCGTCAACTTCTACTACGAAGCGTTTATGGAGGAATTGTCTGACCGCATTGTGATCAAAGTCCTCAGCGGGATGCAACAGGAGGTGCGGCGAGGCACCCCCCTGTTTGACCGGATCCGGGAAGACATTCTCTTCCCCCGCCGGGAAATGCTGTCGGACTGGATTTCCGAGCGGATTGCCGAAGCGGCGCGGGAGGGCTACGTTCCCAATCGTGGCGCCTTGAGAACCTATCTGGAAGATCGGGTAGACAACGCCCTCAAACAGAATCACGAACTGTCCCGCCTGAAGTACCTGCCCGTCGTCGGCCCGACGATCCAGGAAACACTGGAAGAGGCCGTGGGCGACATTGTCGCCAATGTCGTGCACCAGGTTCTGGAGGATCTGGCGTCATCCTCCAATCATGCGTTCATTGAAGATATCGTGAATGTCTTTCTCCCCGCTCCGGGCCAAAAAGAAATCTCCGACGCCGACAGCCAGGCCCTGATTAACCTGATCATTGAGATTATCGACGCCATCAAGTCCCAGGTCCGGGTCAAGTACTGGCGTGAAGACCTGCCTTGAAATCGCTCTCTAACTGACAACAAGAAGCCACACGATCCATGGACGACATACACTACCTTCCCGCCCACCGACTGCTGGACAAACTGCAGTCCGGGGAACTCACCAGCGAACGCCTCACTCGCCTGTTTCTGGACCGAATCCAGCAACGCAATCCAGCCATTAATGCTGTGGTGCATCTGGACACCGAACGAGCCCTGAAGGAAGCAGCGGAAGCCGACCGGAAGCGAGCCGCTGGCGAGCCCCTGGGCCCGTTGCACGGTCTGCCACTGACCCTGAAAGACACCTGGGAGGTCGCGGGCCTGATCACAACGGCTGGGGCCCCCGCGCTCAGGGAGTACACGCCACATCAAAATGCGGATGTCGCCCAGCGACTTCAGGATGCGGGCGCGATCATCCTTGGCAAAACCAACGTACCGCTGTTTGCCTCAGACCTTCAGACCTACAACAAGGTGTATGGATTCACCCGCAACCCCTACAACCCGGACCGGACGCCCGGAGGCTCCTCAGGCGGCGGTGCCGCCGCACTCGCCAGCGGACTGACACCACTGGAGGTAGGCAGCGATGTGGGCGGCTCAATTCGCACACCAGCCCATTTTTGCGGCGTGTTCGGCCACAAACCCACCCGGGACATTGTTTCCATGCGGGGGCACATTCCCGGACCTCCCGGCAGCCAGACACGACCGGACCTGGCCGAAGGCGGCCCTATGGCGCGTTGCAGCCAGGACCTGGAACTGCTTCTGAGAGTCGTGGCCGGGCCAAGAGCAAGCGATGGCCGGAGCTGGCGCCTCGACCTGGAGCCGACCAGCCTGTCCAACCTTAGTGAGGCACGAGTCGCCCACTGGTTTGAGGACCCGCTGTGCCCCATCGACACGGAGTTGAAAAGCGGATACCAGCACCTTGCCAGCGAACTCGAACGTCGGGGTGCACTGGTTGCCAAGGCCCAACACCCGCTCCTGAAGCTCGAACACATCACGCCCACCTACTTCAATTTACTGGGTAGCCTGATGTCACCATCGTTCAAACCGGCCCAGCGCCGCCAGATGAAGTGGCTCGGCCACCTGGCTCCCTGGCTCAAGTATCTAGGCCCGGTAACCCACGGCATTGGCGAATATGGTCGTGGAGCAACCCAGCCGGTTCATCAGTGGGCGGTGTGGAATGAAACCCGGGAGAAAATGCGCCACCAGATTGAAGCGCTGTTTGATGAATTCGATGTTCTGTTAACCCCGGTAACCCCGACAGCGGCCATAGCGCACGACCATAGCCAGCCCCTGTTCAAGCGGCGGATCAAAGTAGATGGGCAGGAACGCTCTTATATGGATCAGATGTGCTGGATTGCACTCGCCACACTCCTGGGCCTACCGGCAACCTCCGTGCCCGTAGGACGAACACGGGAGGGGCTACCCTTCAATGTTCAGGTGATCGGCGCACCCGGAAAGGATTTGACCACCCTTCGATTTGGCCAGTTGCTGGAGCAAGAGGGTCTGGCGGGATTCAGCCCGCCAGCGGAGCGCTAGCGAGCGGGCATCACTATTTCGCCGCCCTGTCACGAAGGCACCGCCTGCATTGCACAAAAAAGCCCCGGACTCAGAAAGGCCGGGGCTTTTTTCAGCGCCATCACTCAGTAAGAGACGGCGTATTTGATCAAATCAAGAATTAACGGTCTTGCTCACAGTATCTGAAGGAGCACTCATCAGTCCGTTAACGTCTTCTACCTGAATGGTGAAGTACCAGGTGCCCTCGTCCAGATTCTCAATCACGTAAGACATTTCCGCTTCGGACTGCGCGCCTGTGACAACAACTTGCTGACTCATCGCGTCTTCGTCCTGGCCATAGCGGATCACGTACTTATTGAGCTCTCCCATGGCGATGCTCTCACCATTAACACGGGTCAAAGGCGCACTCCAGCTCAGTACAGCAGTGTTCGCAGCAACCGGTCCACCTGTGTAAGCGCCGTCAGATCCGCCGCTGGAAGCAGATCCAGATGTACCACCGTTACAGCCAGCAAGGCCTGCACCCAGGGTAACCGCTGCAAATCCAACCAAAGCCATTTTCTTGACGCGCTTCATCATATAATCCACCAATCACTCGTCGAAATGTGAAATTGTTCAAAACGAGAGCGATGGTAAACGAACTATTGGCGCGGTCGACTGTTTTATTTTGTCATTTTTACGTCAACATTAGATACAAAACTGGGCAAATATCGGACAAAGCGGGCATTTTTTGAGCAGCAAACCCCCACCTACGCAGTACTACGTAAGGGAAATCCCCGAACAAAAATCGTTCAATCGGGCGTTAAAGGCTCGGAAAGGAATCGTTGACGCCGCTTTCGCAGATAAGCGCCAACTTATTTACACGGTAGATCGAGCAGACACGGATGCGGGCGGTCGAACGTCAGACCGTTTTTTCGAAAGAAGCGAGCGCGCTGTGTAAAGGGAGGCATTCCGGACACCTGGTCGGGATGCTGAAGGAAGGAAAGGAAGGAGACTCCAGTGGAGCCCCTCAACCTTATGAGAATTCAGACCTTAGAAGCGGAATTCCGGCCCAACGCTGAAGACGTTGATATCGCTCTCACCAAACTCGTCTTCGTCCCCGACGTCCAGGTACAGGTCCCAATCAGCCCGGATACGAAGCGACTGCGACACGTCATAGCTCACACCAAGCCCGCCACGCAGAGCGAAGCCGCTGTCGTCGTCAGTGGCTGAAAACGAATCCAGCCCGTCAGTGGCAAACACATCGTAGTCCAATTGCCACAGCACGAGCCCTGCCCTGGTGAACAGTTTGAACGGTCCCGACTGAGGAACGCCGATCCTGAGTGACGTATCGATAAGATGCCCCTGCACGCCCACAGCGAGTGCAATGCCATCGATCACACCAGACGCTTCGACTTCATCCAGATACCGATAGCCCAGCTCAAGGCCAATGACATCGGTCAACTCTGTACCGCCATACGCCCGGAAGGAGACCGCCTCATCATCACAGGTGGCTTCACCTCCACCACAAAAATCCTCGACGGTCGCCTGCCCTAGAGAGAAGCCAAGGTACCCCCTGCCAGGCTGAGCACCGTATGCCTGACCCTGTGCCGCCAGCGCCAGTGAGAACAGTATTACGGTCCTATTCCATTTCATTACTACTTCCTTATATGGGAAAGAATTCGAGAATCGCGCGCTTCCAGGGTCCGTGCCGAGGGAGGGCTCGCCGGAAAATCATAAAAGCTTTCGGCAAGCGGCTCATCCCCGACATTCAGCTTTTGCGTATTTTTTACAAACTTGGCCTGACTGGTCCGGATTAAATGAAGAAGATGTCGCAGGGAGGTTTGTTGGCTAGAAGGGAGGAAAAGCGGGAAAAACGACTTAACGTCAACCAGACACCGAGGGGGTATCCGGTTGACGAAGCATGTTCTTTACTCTTGAGGTGAATACCATATGGGCGACGTGTAAGCCCTTTCCTGCCCGGAGGTTTCAGCACCCTCCGGAATATCCACACCAAACCGCAGGGCATCGTAGACTACCCAGCGGGGTGTCGGAATCTCCAGCACACGGGCGTAGTAGAACGCGGCCTGCCCGCTATCGAAATCGGGGTCAGTCCACACGGTCGCCAGTTCCGAGGCACCAATGGTGTTGGTCCAGTTGGCGTTTTCGAGATCTACCGTATTGCCTACCGGAGGCAGCGCTCCATTGGCATCGGGCTCACGGTCATCCGACCAGGCAACGTTATAGACCTTCTCGTGGGTGTCTCCGTTACTGTCGATCCAAACCTTTACGATCTGGATGCGATCGAGATTTGCGCCGATCGGATCACGAAGCGCGTAGACCATAAATGTGGGTGCGGAATCGCCGGATGCAGCAGGCAGATCGCCTCCCATGGGCACGCCTTTTTCATAGCCCCGGAAAGCGGGCTGCCGGCTGTTCAGGTCCTCGTCTGTGTAGTCCCAGCCACCAAAAAAACGCACCATCATACGGGGACCAGTGGTTCCATAGACTTCCTTGCGCTCCATCGCATCAAAGATGGCCGCCCGGGTATTCTCGGTCGCCCAAACGCCGGCGTAACCGGACGCCACCAAGGCATGCCCTTCATAGGTGCCATTCTTACTTTCGGCGAAAGGATGCTTCATTCGGTCCGGACCTGGCTCAACATTTGTCGCTTTACCAAAGAAGTTCTCTTCTTCTGCCGTGGCAAGTGCTGTGTGACTGTCGGTGGAACCAACCATCCCGAACTTGTAGGGGTTGGTGCCATACTCCTCTTCCAGCTTGAGACCATTTTTCAGAGCTTCCCGGGCGTATTCGTACTGCAGCATGTCGTCGGTTTTGGCTTCCGACAAATCCAGGTTGCCCACGTCCCAGGTTTCATAATCGGCGAATTCATCGTCCGGTGAGAGCAACGGATGCGCCTCGCCGTCACCCTTGATTTGGGTCACCTCATACATTGGCTCCCACTTGGCTCTCAGGCGCGTGTATTCTTGATCAATATTCTTGCCGGTAAACTGCTCTTCCACCGGAAACATGATGCCATTGGACAGGTTGCCGTTATGAGCCAGAGCCAGGACGGAGCCGCCAGTCTTTTCTTCGTAGTTTTCCAGCCAGGCGTAAAGATCCAGCGGGTCGGTCGAACCAATCGGTGCCTGGGTGGTGAAGGGGACGACCTGCCCCGCTTTATCAGCGCCATCCCGGAACAAGACGTTGCGGTGAAGGTTGTTGCCCGCGTCCAGGGACGTCCACTCGAAACCGATGATCGTGGTGAACCGGCCGGGGTCGTTGAACTGCTCCGCCGCATCAACCACTTTCTGCCAGATGGACCGATAGGTTTTTCCGCCGGGCGAATACTCGGCCATCATGTCGGGATTGATCTTGCCCTGGGAGAAAGTAGTAATGAGATCCAGTGCGGCATCGGCCGAGGCCTCGCCACCTTCCTGCAAGCCCTCATACCAGCGCTTGCCCTGATCGAATTTGATCAAGTCAGGCTTGCCGGCGGCCAGGTCATTAAAAAACCCCATACCGTCAGAGTGATCCGCAATCACCAACCAGTCGAGGGGCCTTGCCAGCCGTACCGGCTGACCACTGGAGGAGGTAACCTCGTCGCCCCGGGCAAAGCGGTAGGCATCATCAAGACCCAGGCGCGCACCAAACAGGCCTGCGTCCATGGACAAACCGGTGTGAAGGTGGGTATCGCCCCAGTAGACGTGACTGGGGAAACTGCGCTGGGCATAGGGCGAATAGGCCCTGCCCGGATATTTATCCGACAGCGACTCCTTGGAAGGTTTGAACTGGGCCCAGGCAGAATCGGGGTTGGCCACAAGCGCCGCAAGCAGCAAAGCACAGAGGCCTAACGGGTAAAGAAGAGGCCGTTTCATCACGGTTGTCCTCCGTTTTTGAAGATGGTCGGGAGGGAGACAGTTCGCCCGACGGGGAGCGAGCACCGCCCTCAAAGCATCTCAACGAAGCACGAAATCATCCCGGCGGGAATCGAGCTACAACACTCGTGTCAGATCACTCAGTGCATTTTCCAACAGCCACCTGCGGAAGGCGAACTTCGCGGATCAGAGGTGGCATGTCGAAGACAGACAAATTCAGCATAGATGAGGCGATTACGTTCACAAGGTAGGTCTCCACATGCCGTTCTGTGACGCAACAGCCTGGCCATCCCCTTTTTACGACAGAAACTGAGCGGTTAGCGATCAGTCTCTTCCATGACACGATGATTCAAAGAGTCGACGGGTTACACCAGTTTTGACCTGCGTCAATGACGTCATCTTTGCACTGCGGCTGACACCTCAGATCAAAGACACGCAGCCGTTACGAGAGGACCAGGTCGTATCTGAACGGCACCCGGGATCTGCCCGGAGCCCCCCGGGGAGAGTCAATCCGCGACCCATTTCTCGTGGAGAATCGAAGACAGGAGATTGTCGTTATATTTTGGCCGCGCAAAATGGACATTCAAGGGCATGGACTCTGCCAAGCAGCCTTCGCATCGAGTCTCTTTGGACTTTCGTTGCGTGCCGACTAATCTTCAGCTAACGGCATTAACCTCTTAACCACTGACTGGATCCCCTCACGGAGGAGAGACCCATGCCATCTCATGTAAAGCGCCGCCATAAAGTATCACCCGGTCTACTCGTTTCAACGTCATTCGGTGCAGCCCTGCTTACAGGTTCCTTGGGGTTCGCCCAGGAACTGCCTTCTCCGCACTCAATGGGGTCGGGGGACGTGGAGTATTCCCCGTACCTGCGAGAGGACTTCCCTAACCAGGTTTTCTTCGGCGATACCCATCTTCACACGGCTTTTTCGGCCGATGCTGGGCTTGCGATGGCAACCACCACGCCCGATGACGCCTATCGTTTCGCCAAAGGGGAGGAGGTTATTTCGTCCCAGGGCATTCCTGCCCGGCTACAGCGACCGCTCGACTTCCTCGTTGTCGCTGATCATTCTGAAAATCTCGGGATCGCCATTGCACTCGAAGAAGAGAATCCGATCCTCGACTCCAATGAGTGGGGGCGAACTCTGGCGGAAACCTACGCGCCCAAGACAATCGATGCGCGCAATGAAACGTATGTCCAGTGGTTTGGGGCCGTGAACACCGCCGGCGGCTCTGACCCGATGAAAGGCAGCGGTCTCGACGAAACCATGTGGAAGCGTATTACCAAAGCGGCCGAACGCCACAACGAGCCGGGTAGCTTTACCGCGTTCATCGGCTACGAATGGACGTCCGGCCCGAACGGCAACAACCTACACCGGAATGTGATCTTCCGGGACGGCAAGGAACTGGCCGACCAGATTGTGCCTTTCTCAACCTATGATAGCGACGACCCCGAAGACCTCTGGCAGTGGATGGCAGACTACGAAGAGAAGACCGGTGGCCGCTTGTTGGCAATCCCGCACAACGGCAATCTGTCCAACGGGCTCATGTTTGATGACGTCACGTTATCCGGGGAGCCCCTGACGGCTGACTATGCCGAGCGCCGTCAGAGGTGGGAGCCGATCTACGAGGTCACACAGATCAAGGGCGATGGTGAGGCGCACCCGATGCTTTCGCCCAATGACGAGTTCGCGGACTACTACACCTGGGACAAGGGAAGTTTTGGGGAAGAACCGAAAACAGAAGACATGCTGCCTCGTGAATACGCGCGCTCTGCCTGGAAGCGCGGCATGGCCTATGAGGCTGAGTTAGGTGTGAATCCATTCAAGATGGGTGTTGTGGGCTCAACCGACTCGCACACGGGCCTTTCCACCGCTCAGGAAAATAACTTCTTTGGCAAGGTAACGCTTGTCGAGCCCACCGCTGATCCAATCCGTTTTGAAGAACAGATTACCGGCCGCTTTACTCCAGATGACCCTTCTGATGATCAGATTGTGGGTGATGGTCTGGCTGCCGGAATCGCGGCTGTCTGGGCCCGCGAAAACACCCGCGAAGCAATTTGGGATGCCATGAAACGCAAAGAGACATTTGCAACCACTGGCACGCGGATGCGGGTAAGAGTTTTTGCTGGCTGGGACTTTGAGGAGAGCGACCTTCAGCGCTCGAATTTTGCGGCCTATGGGTATGATAACGGTGTGCCTATGGGGGGCGACCTTACCGCCGCCCCTGATAGTGGTGCGCCAACATTGTTGGTTCGGGCCCTACGTGACCCTGATGGAGCCAATCTCGATCGAGTTCAAATCATCAAGGGATGGACAACAGCAGACGGAGAGCCAAAGGAAAAAGTGTACGATGTCGCCTGGTCTGACGATCGACAGCCGGGAGCGGATGGCAAACTGCCTCCTGTCGGTAACACGGTAGACGTTGAAAAGGCTGAATATAGCAACTCGATTGGAGATCCGTTTCTCCAAGCCTTCTGGAAAGATCCGGATTTTGATGCCTCTCAACGAGCCTTCTATTACGTCCGTGTTCTGGAAATTCCGACACCAAGCTGGTTGACATACGACAGTGCCTTTTTCGGTGTGGAAATCCCTGAAGGTAAGCGTAAAACACAGCAGGAGCGGGCTTACACGTCGCCGATCTGGTACACGCCCCAAGGCTAAGGTGCCCAGTCTCAGGGAAGCCTGAAGCTTTCCCATTACTTCGCAGGCGCGCTAGGCCCGGGTCGTATCTGAACGTCGCCGGGCATCTGCCCGGAGACCAATCCCCGTTGAGAGTCAATCCACGCCCCATTCTTCGGGGAGAGTGGAAACGACAAGGAACACAAAACATGCTCGGTTAGCACGATCCACAGGGTCACGAAAAACGTTAGCAGAGTTCGCTGTATAGGCGAACTGGCATGTTTGCGATGAACAGCTACGGATATCAGCACGGCCGCATCGGGAAATGCGGCCGTACTTTTATTCGATGTATCCCTCCAGCTCCTCAAGGGCACCTTTCAGTCCGACGGCAAGCTTTTGAACATGAGGTACGCGATCCCTGCAGGCCACTAATCCGAAATTCAGAAAATCACCCTGACTGGTGCAGGTAAAGTTCAGCGGAATGCCAGGCATAATCAGACTTACAGGATAGACATGCTGCAGCTTGGCACCGTCGAGGTACCTTGACTCCCTTTGCCCGGGCACATTGGACACGGTGGTGTTGAACAGCTGCTTGCCCGAGCCACTGCCACCCAGTATCAGCGAGGAAAGAAACGGCCCGGTCGAGAACAGCGAATAGGGAGTAAGGGCTCCAGGGGGCAGTCCCTGAAGCTGTGCCTTGGCCGCCCGCGTCGAGCGTTTGACATACTCCAGCCGCAGGGCCGGATCCGCGATGTTCGTGCCCAGGCTGCCAAAAATCAGGCTGACCTGGTTACCGATAGTGGTGTCTCCCGGTTTGCGGGTTGAAACCGGCACAGCGGCCGTCAACGACTCTTCGGGCAAGGCATTGGCCTCCACCAGGTAATCCCTCAGAGCGCCTCCAACCATCGTCATGACAACGTCATTGATCGTCGCCTCCGACGCTCTGGCGATTCTTTTCAGTCTTTCCAGTTCAACGTGCTGGGTGGCAACCCTGCGATGCGGCCCGATCGGGCCATTCAACACCGTATCGGGCGTAGACCGGAACGTCACCAGATCATCGTCTTTGCGCCGGAGTTTAAACGATGCCTTGAACGCGGCCTTCAAATCCTGAAAGGACGGAAGTGCGTTGTCGGACGGCGCTTGATCGACTGGAGTTGCGGATCCCGTCGATTCCGGCGAGCAGGCCCAAAGCGGTGTGCTGAGAGTCTCCAGCTCCGTGGGCAGACTTCCGATAACCAGTCGCGTCCCGCTGATTCCGTCGACAAGGGCATGGTGAATCTTCACGTAAAGCGCAAACCGTCCATTGGCCAGACCCTCGATAAAATGGCACTCCCAAAGAGGCTTATCCAGATCCATCGCGTGCTCATGAATCCAGGCAATCACCTGCCCTAGCTGTTTTTCGTCACCAGGCAGAGGCAGAGACCACTGCCGGAGGTGGTACTCAAGATCAACATCATAGATCTCTCGGGTTTCGGGCCTGAGCTGCCGGCGAGTGGGTCGTGTCAGCAGCTGATTCCACGGATACACAATCCGTGTTTCTGCGCGCCACCGCTGCACGATGTCGTTCACAAAGGTCTTTCGACCCGAGTCATCCAGCGAGGGCGGGTAGGAAAACGTCAACAGCGCAGCCACGTGCATTGGCATGTTCTTGCCTTCCAGCTGCAGGGAAGCCGCATCAATCAATGGCATTTTTCTCAGCGTCATACAGCCTCCGGAATATTATTGCCATCCTCAGCAGGCTTCCCCGGATCGGATAACCCGAGCCGCTGTTCCAGTTCACGCAAGGCTTCCTGCATGTCCGTGGCCAGTTTCTGCATGCGCGGCACTGTGTCCCTACAGGCTGTGATGCCCAGATTCAGCGTTCCCGCATGGCTGTAGAAGGTGAAACTCACCGCCATACCGGGGAACACGATGTTGGCGGGATAGCAGTTCACCAATCGCGCGCCCCTGAGGTATTTCTCTTTCGTGCCCCCCGGCACATTGGACACAACCGCATTGAACATGGGAGATGTATTGCCTGAAACACCGGCCACCATCCGGATAACAGAGGGCAACATGCTGACCAGCGAATAAGGGGTCCGCATTTCTTGGGGCAGGCCCAGTACCTGCTGTTTGGCGACGTCCGTCGAGTCGTGAATTTTCTGCAACCGTACCAGTGGGTCGGCAATGTTGGTCCCGAGAATGCTATAGATCATGCCAACCGAATTTCCGAAGCTCTGATCGCCCTTTTCCCGGAGAGACATCGGGATTGCAGCCGTCAGGCTGCTTCCCGGCAGAGCCGTGATGCCTTGCAGGTACTGACGCAGGGTACCGCCGACAAGACATAACACGACATCATTCAGACTCACCCCGGCGGTTTTCGCGACCGCCTTCATGCGATGCATTTCGAAGCTCTGGGTCGCAAATCGACGTTGGGCACCGATCGGCCCATTCAGAGGTGTCCAGGGTGCTGAACGAAACGTTGTGAGACTCTCGTCCCGGCTGAACAATCGAAATACATTGCGCGCCGTCCGCAACATGGCCTGCGTTGTCGGCACGCAGAAAGGCCCCATCTGGAACGGTTTTTCAGGCGCAGGATGGATCCAGAATGGCGCGGTCGTTTTATCGTTCATGGCATCGGACAGACCATTCATCAAAAGGATATTGGCGCTGATCCCATCTACAATGGCATGGTGAAACTTCATGTAAATCGCGAACTTGTTATCTGCCAGTCCTTCAATGATCACGCATTCCCAGAGCAGCTTGCGAAGGTCCATCGGCTGGCTGTGCAACCTGGCCACCAGCTGCCCTAGTTCCCGCTGCCCTCCGGGCTTGGGAAGAAACAGATGACGCACATGGTACTCGAGGTCCGGGTCGTGGCAGGTTTTCAACCTGGGAGCCAGCTGCCACCGGGACGGCGACACCAGTTTCTGGTTCCAGGGAGACTCAATTCGGGTCTCTTTTTTCCAGTCCGCTACCAGCTTGCTAACAAAATCCGGGGACGCTTTCGGTGGCAATTCGAAAATCATCAGGCCCGCAACATGCATCGGTGCATTCGGGTTTTCCAGCTGCACAAACGCTGCATCCGTTGGAGTCATTTTTGTGTGGTTTGTCATCGTGCTCTCTCTCGGTATCCGTTCTTGTCGTCAAGTTGTTCCTGAATGAAAACCCCAATTTGCTCGCGCGCGACAGACGCCTCGGGTAACCAATCTTCCAGCAAAGGAAAGGCATGAGGGAGATCCGGCCACAGCGCCAGCTCTGTCGTCACACCCGCAACTCCAAGCCGGTGGGCGAAGTGCAAGCTATCGTCCCGCAGGATTTCCGCGTCACTGGCGACAATCAGAGTCGGCGGAAAGTCGTTAAATACTCCGAAGAGCGGGGATACTTCCGGATCGTTGGCATCGGTACCCTGTAGGTACCAATCCACAGCATGGGACAGGGAAACGAGGGGCAACATCGCGTCACCGCTGGCATTGTCTGAGCGGGATGGGGCACCGTGCAGGCGCGCAAGATCCAGCGCGGGCGACAGTGTGACCGCACACCCGGGCATCGGCAGACCGCTCCGCCGGATTCGATGGAGCAACGCCACTAAAAGATTGCCGCCTGCAGATTCGCCGCCCAGCACGATCGACGCGGGCGGGACGCCAGAATCCAGCAGCAGGCGGTAGGCTGCCTCGCAATCATCCAGGCCTGCGGGATAGGGATGGGCTGGCGCCAGCCGATAGTCCGGCAGGAACGCACTGGCCGACAATCCATCACACAGGCGCTCGACAAAGGTGAAATGAGCGTCGGGCATAGCCGGCAGGACAAACGCCCCTCCGTGCAGCCACAGAATCACCGGGTGACCCGATTCCGAGAAAGGGTCACCGAACCTGTGCCCCGCTGCCACCCGACCGTCGCTCTCGTAGTAGCCAAAGGCAAACCGCTCCCTCTGTGCATTGTTTTTCCAACGTCCAGCTGTTCTGACCTGAGCCCACGTAACACGGCGACGTTTACCCCGCAACAGAAACGCCATCAGGGGCCTTATCAGCCAGCGCATAGCAAACAGCCGACAGCGTGTCCGGAGGGACAAATCAAGAGTGGAAACGGAAAACCGGGTCGAATACGGGATCGAGTTCATAGACACCAATCCATTGGTTGAGGACCGACTATCACTATGCGCCAGTCATCTCCCGTGACCTTGTCACTTTCCGTCACAGACTTGTTTTTTAGCGCCATGAAGTAGTGGCGCCCAGAAACAACAAATTGGCGCATAAAGTTAATTGAGAAAAAAGCACTCCGGCCATGATGCGAAAAGCACAATTAAGTGGGGAGCCAACATGCACCGTTCAACCGGCCGGAAAGGACAAAAACCAGAATGCCTCTTGGCTTCGGACCCTAAATAAGGCTCGCCGAAGGCATGAAACGATCCGATGAATGGTTCCGGGAAACCGGAGAACTTGCTTAAAGACAACGATCAACCCTGGGGGGGCCATGCTGCCCCCCCCAAAATCCCAGCAAAACAACCACAACACGGAGTTCACCAATGCGAAGTGCCATTGTCGAAGAAAACACCCTTACGGTTGCCGACTTGCCCACCCCGAAGCCCCGGGAAAACGAGCTGTTGATTAAATCCCTTGTCTGCGGAATCTGCGGCTCGGACCTTCACTGCCTGCACCACTCCCACGAACTGGTCGAGAGCTCCCGACAGGTGGTCGGTAGCTCCATCCTCGATCCCGATCAACCGATCTTGATGGGGCATGAGTTTGTCGGTGAGGTCCTGGAAAGCCGCATGCCGGACTCTCCGTTCAAGGAAGGCGACAAGGTCGTATCCCTCCCCTTCCTGATGCGGGAAGAAGGTATGAAGTTGGTTGGATTCGGCACGCCGGAGGTTCCGGGCGGGTTTTCTCAGCAATTACTCGTGGATGGCCGGCTTTCAATGAAAGTACCCAACGGCCTCGATGCGGAGACGGCATCACTGACCGAACCCATGGCCGTGGCCTTGCACGCGGTCAACCGGGCCGAGCCCAACCGCAACCACGTACCACTGGTCATCGGTTGTGGGCCTATCGGTCTGGCCGTGATTGCGGTCCTCAAGATGATGAACATCGGCCCCATCGTCGCCTCCGATTTCTCCAAGGCCCGGCGTGATCTGGCGATCAGAATGGGTGCTGACATTGTGGTCAACCCAGCCGATCACTCACCCTACGAAAGCTGGAAAGAAGCAGCTCAAACCGCCAATGCTGAAGAAGCTGGTCCGTCTTCGCCGTTACTCGGAGGTGACGACCTCAAGCCCTCCCTGATTTTTGAATGTGTTGGGGTACCAGGCCTGATTCAGAACGTCTTCGCGGGTGCGCCCTTTGGAGCGCGCATTGTGGTGGTCGGCCTGTGCATGGAAAAAGACAGCATTGTCCCGGCTTTTCCGATCATGAAAGAACTGGATATTCGCTTTGTCAGTTTCTACACCCCCGAGGAATTCGGCGCCACCCTGCACCATCTTGCCAACGGCGAGCTCGAGGCCAGCCCTCTCATCTCCGACACGGTCAGCCTGGACGACATAGGTTCTGCGTTCGAAAGGCTGAGCAAACCGGAAAAGGACGTCAAGATTCTGGTGAAACCGTCGGAATAATCTCCGCTGAGAACCCTGGCCCGACAGAGAAAGACAAGCTGCAGTCGTAAAATGCAAAAAGGGACGGCAGCTTACCCCCTACACTGATCGTCTTCCTTTTGGTTCATTGCCCTTTTCAGCCACCGCCCCGGTGGCTTTTTTCGATATCAAAACTCGCGACATGAGAGGCCGGACCTCCCCACCCGAAAGCTGAATGGAGAGAACCGGTTTTACTGTGCGTCAGAGGGCAATCGAGCTGGTCTGAGCCGATTCGGCGATCTTTTTGACGCGACCAAGCTTTGCCCGGACAGAACACCGGATTGCCAGCGCAACCAACGCGCGAATGAGAGGAACAGGGGCTGAGAGGACAGCCTGCCAGCTGACTCGAACGGTCTCGCCCTGAGAGTCCAGACGAATCACAGCGGAGTAACCGGGCGCGAAGGGACGCCGGAGCCGGTAGTGCAGGTAATGCCCGGATTCCCTGGCAACAACGTGGGCGCTTTCGGACGCCTCTTC
The DNA here is from genome assembly GCF_019931195.1 of Marinobacter sp. F4216. Taxonomy (GTDB): domain Bacteria; phylum Pseudomonadota; class Gammaproteobacteria; order Pseudomonadales; family Oleiphilaceae; genus Marinobacter; species Marinobacter suaedae. The sequence goes on from NZ_JAIOUO010000003.1 coordinate 186,137, forward strand.
GACGCCATTCTCGCTGCCCACCAGCAATCCTTTTGGCAACACTTCGGCAAGCGCTTTCCAGACAGCGGGGACATCCGCCCCGACACTGATGCTCTCTTCGGCCACCGCTTCACTGGGCAGAAACCCAGTTAACGGGTAGGCGAACGTCCGCGGGTAAAGCAACTCAATGCTGTTGCCCATCGGGTCATTGACGTACATCACTTTGAAAATACCCGCCTCCAGCGCTTTTCCGTTGGCACGGAATCCGGACTGAAGGGCTTTGTTGAACACGCCGTCCCACTCAGCTCGGGAGGCAGTGTTGATGGCGAAGTTCATCAGGCCGTGCTGATACAGGGGCGGACGCTCACCACCGGGAAACGCCTCACGGGTCTCGCAGATTTCCATCACAAGCCCACCGCCCTGCAGGTAACTCGGGAATGACAGCCCGTCGAGCCCAAGCGATTGCCGATCGGTGAGCCATTTAGGCATCGTACGCGGCTCCAGCCCCAACGCATCTTCCCAGGAACGCAGCACACTGTCAGCGCCATGCGTGTTGAGGCGAATGAGCCGAACCACGGAGCGTCTGGCCCGACAGGTCCACTCTGCTTCGGGAAGCGGATCACGCTCGTAGACCTCCAGCGAATTCCCCTCGGGATCTGTACAGTAGGCAATTCTCTGGCCGTTCTCTCCGTCAATTCGCTCTAATCTGCCATCGTCAGACAGCGCATCAAGACAGGCCTGGAACTGCCATGTGAAAATACCAAGCCGGTTGTAGCCCGGCATCGCAGCTTTCCCGGGTTCTGGCCGGGGCAGCCTCTGCGGTGACCGGAAATCGAAGAACTCCAGCTGGAACTTCGACTCATTACCGTCCAGCGACCAGTAACACCGGGTATTCACGTCCTCGATGCCCATCACCCGGGTCGACAGCTTACCAGCGTATATGGTTCGCCCGGAGGGCAGAAAACCGAACAGCCTCGAATACCAGGCTCTCAGAGCGTTCGCATCCTCACAGACGAACGCAATCTGACTGTAATATGTGCTCATGATGCACTCCCTGCTTACTTCAAGAAGATCGGGTCTCGCTTATTCAGATTGATACTGTCCGCGGAGTCTTGCTCAGAAAATTTCCCACGTTTAACCCGAGCGAGTGCCCATCCGGGGGGGTAACCTGTCAATTCGGTGATCAGGCTACCCCGGTGAAAGGGATTACTTCAGATTACGGACTCTGGCGTTGTGGTCCGGCTGGGGAGGCGTGATGTAATTGGCCGGCTCGAGGCCACGCTCTTTGATGAGGTTATCCAGCATGACCATGATCTCGCTGGCATCGAGAATACCAACGTAGTTGCCATTATCATCGAAGTTGATGTTGGCACCATGAACCACCATCAGGGTCTCGGTGGGCTTGGTGTTGGTTTCTGGCGTCATGAACTGGTGGATGGAACCGCCTGGCTCGTAAAGGTAACAGCCATCCGTCTGCGGATCGTTGGGGTACTCGACATACTCCCAGTGCCCGGAGATGGTGAACATGTGAACAGCGCCGGTGTGGAAATGGCGCGGCAGAATAACGCCGGGATGGAACCACACTTTCAGCACCCAGACCCCATTATGCGGATCCAGGAACAGGGGCTGGACATCGATTCCAGGCACGCCAGGCATGGCATCTTTGTACACGGGCTGGTTGTTGGAATTGATGTAAAGGAGTTCATGGTGTTCAAACACCTGGTTTGGCGTAGTCATGTGAACCTCTCTTGTAGATTGTTTTGGAACAGGTCCTCGGGACCATCCCTAATCTTCAGTCCATCCGACACGCCTAACCTGCCTTAAGGCGCCTTTGTTTTGTGTTTTCGCGCCATACGAACAATACTGATGTGAGGATGCCCTGTTGCGTCCGGGCTCTTGACCATGCCTCTCGAAACCCGCTAGGTTTAGCGCCCAATAACAGTTACAACAAACAATGAAAACAGATCATGACTACATCTGAGCTTGTCAGAGCTTCGTCGCTTGCCCGATTCGACGAGTACTGCGAGAAATACGGCCTTGACCATCAACGCATGCTGCACCAAGCAGGCTTGCCCATGGACCTGCTGGATTACCCGGAAAGTTTCATTTCCTACTCCCGGTTTGCCACCCTGCTGGCCAATTGCGCCGGCGAATCCAAATACCCGCTGTTTGCCCTGAAGTACGGAATTTTCCAGGGCACCGATGTGTTTGGCCGCTTGCTTTACCTGTTCAAAAACGCCGAGACCGTTGGCGATTCAATCCACGAGCTCACGAATTACTTTCATCTTCATGAGAGCAGCGGGAGGCTGTCGACCGCCGTGGAGGGCCATGCAGCCATTTTGAGCTATGAGCCCGCTCTGAGGGAGGGAATCCCTGGCCGGCACGCCGCAGAACTGGCCGTCGGGATCGGCAAGGCGCTACTGACCATGCTTCTGGGCGCAAAATGGAATCCCACGGGTGTGCACCTGCGCAGCGGCCCGGGCGACACCCCGGATCACTACAAACGGATCCTTGGCGTGGCGCCTCAATTCAACAGCGTTAGCAACAGCTGGGTATTTGACGCCAAGCTCCTGGATACGCCACTGAGTGATTCGGACCCGGCATTGCACGCGCTGATGCGTGAGCACCTGGAGGAAATGGATGACCTGTCACCCAGGGAACTGCCCGAGTATGTCCGGTATCTGGTCAAGAACTTTTTGCCCAGCGGGCGCGCCAACATTAGCCAAATTTCGAGCTACATGATGCTCAGCTCCCGCACCTTGCAGCGTTACCTCAGCGAGGAGAGAACTTCCTTCCAGAAGCTGCTGGACGAGACTCGTCAGAGCATGGCCCAGCGCTATCTCCACGAATCCAGCATCAGTCTCACACAGCTCGCCGGCATTCTCGGTTATTCGGATCTGGCAGCGTTTTCCAGGGCATTCCAACGCTGGTATGGCGTCAGTCCGCGCCATTGGCGAAAAGAACGGGGTATCCGCTCAACCACCAGGCTGTCGGCCAGACGGACCCACCCCCCCAGCTGGCTGAAGTAATCACGGTCACCTCCCAACGGTACTCCCGACGCCATAGTTCCAAGATAACCTTCAGGCTTCCGAAGTCGTCCAGAGGCGCCGACGGGGCTGTGCCATCATCTTTTATTCAGTTTGGAATTCCAGCACCCATCCTCGATTTCACAACCTCACCTCCACCCGACACCTGGCGCCTTAGATCAAGTATTAGGCGCCTATAACCATGTTAAATGCGCGCGCACTCTTTATGTTGCTGCGTTACCGCGAAACACAATAACAAGCGCCACCAGGCATCCCGATGGAGCTACTTCGATGCAAAAACAAGTCATAGGCCTTCTCGCCCTCGCCACCCTGATCCCGGCCGGCACCCAGGCGGCCCCGACCGAACTTTTATGGGGGGATACTCATCTCCACACTTCCTACTCCGGCGATGCTTTTGCCATGGGCAATGAAACCGCCGATCCGGAAACGGCCTACCGCTTTGCCAAAGGTCAGCCAGTGATCCACCCCTACAACCGGACCCGTGTGCAACTGCAACGTCCTCTGGATTTTCTCGTTGTGGCCGATCACGCCGAGTACATGGGCCTGATGCAGCTGGTCCGGGACGAAAGCCCATTGCTGAATGCATCCGAGAACGGCCAACGACTGGTTGAACTCTGGGAGAGCAAGGGCTCTAAGTCGGTCTATTACGACGCCGCCGGCTCAATCGTGAAAGGCAAGCCCTATCAGGATCTCCTGACGGAGGCTATCCGCCAGCCGATCTGGAACAGGATCGTTGAAGCAGCGGACAGCCATAACGAACCAGGCAAATTCACCGCGTTTATCGGTTGGGAGTGGTCGTCCATGCCGGGCGGCGCCAATCTGCACCGCGTCGTGTTTACCGATCAGGGGGGGGATGCCGCAAAGCAGTTCCTGCCTTACTCTTCTGCGGTCAGCAACAGGCCCGAAGCCTTGTGGGATTGGCTGGAAACGACCTCAGCAAGGGTTGGTGCTGATTTTGTCGCCATTCCCCACAACTCCAACATCAGTAACGGCCTGATGTTCAATGACGTGGACAGCAACGGTCACCCGATCGACGCCAGCTATGCCCGTTCCCGCATGCGCTGGGAACCTGTCGCCGAGGTCACGCAGATCAAAGGGGACTCGGAAACCCACCCGGACCTCTCAGCCGATGATAGCTTTGCGGATTTTGAAACCTTCGAGCACCTGATGACGTTTGGCAACAAGGCTGAACAAGAGGTGGACGAGGTCAGCAACTATGCCCGGAGCGCGCTCAAGCGCGGACTCGAAATCGAGCAGTCGGTCGGTGCCAACCCGTTCAAGTTCGGTATGATCGGTTCAACGGATTCCCACACTGGCCTCAGCACTGCCAGTGAACCCAATTTCTGGGGTAAGTTCGGCATCGATTCGATTCCCGAAAACAAGGATGAGGAAACGACCCCCGGCGCCCCAGGCTGGAGCATGTCCGCCGCTGGCATGGTTGCAGCGTGGGCGGAGGAAAACACCCGCGAGTCGCTGTTTGCCGCCTTTAAGCGCAAGGAAGTCTATGCCACTACCGGCCCACGGATGAAAGTACGATTGTTCGGTGGCTTTGACTTCAGCAGCGCCGATCTCGAGCGCAACGATCTTGCGGCTGTGGGGTATCAAAAGGGCGTACCCATGGGAGGCGACCTGCTACAGGCGCCGGCCGGCAAGGCGCCGACGCTTCTGATTCAGGCAGTGAAGGACCCTCAAGGCGCCAACCTCGATCGGGTGCAAGTGGTCAAAGGCTGGCTCGACAATGAGGGCGACAGCCACGAACGGGTATTCAATGTTGCCCTGTCTGATGGCCGGCAGGATCTGGGCAAAGACACCCACCCGGTGGGCAATACCGTCGATCTGCAGACTGGCCGTTACACCAACAGCATTGGTGACAAAGAGTTTGTGACCGTCTGGAAAGACCCCGACTTCGACCCCGGCCAACGGGCTTTCTACTACGTCCGCGTACTGCAAATTCCGACAGCGCGTCACACCACCCTCGATGCACTTGCTCTGGGTAAACCGCGCCAGGCGGCGACCTACCGGACGGTCATACAGGAGCGTGCCTACTCATCCCCGATCTGGTACACGCCCTGATCCGGTTATTTCCTGCAGCCAGAGATTTCACTATGAGAACAAGACCACTTTCGATTGCAGTCCTTGCCTCCCTGCTGTCTCCCCCGGCTCTCGCCGGGGCGGACTCCTATTCCCCGCTGGCCGGAACGGACTATCCGCAGCAAGTGTATTGGGGGGATACCCATCTTCACACCTCCTACTCCTTTGATGCCGCCATGATGGGCAACAAAGGCCTTTCACCGGACGAGGCCTATCGGTTTGCCCGGGGCGAAGAAGTCCAGGCCCATAACGGTATGGCCGCGAGGCTGAACCGGCCCCTCGACTTTCTGATGGTATCGGACCATGCCGAGTATCTGGGTCTGGTTCCCATGCTGGCCGCCGGCAACCAGACACTGCTGGAAGATCCCGTGGGCCGCAAATGGTCCGCGATGCTGAACGGCGGCCCCGCCGAACAGCTCAAGGCACTGCTGCAGATGAACGTTGATATTGGCGACAACCGTAAAAGCCTCAGCAACCTGCAGGTCGAGCGTTCCGCCTGGAGTGCAATTACGGCGGCCGCAGACCGGCACAACAATCCCGGTCAGTTCACCACGTTTATTGGCTATGAGTGGACCACCATGCCCGGCGGTAACAACCTCCATCGAGTGGTTATGTTTGCCGATGACGCCGACAAGGCCAATCAGATACTGCCCTTCTCAGCGTTTGACAGCGAGGATCCGGAGGAACTCTGGAACTTCCTGCAGGACTACGAAGACAAAACCGGTGGGCGTGCCCTGGCCATCCCCCACAATGGCAATGTCAGTAACGGCCAGATGTTCGCCCTCACCGATCGTGAGGGCAACCCGCTGACAAGCGACTACGCCAAAACCCGCAGCCGATGGGAACCGGTGGTAGAGGTCACACAGATCAAAGGCGATGGCGAAACTCACCCTCGCCTGTCACCCGATGATCCGTTTGCGGACTTCGAGACCTGGGACAAGGGCAACTTAACAGCCACGGCCACCAAGACGGCGGACATGCTGCCCCATGAATATGCCCGTTCGGCCCTGAAGCTGGGTCTTCAGCAGCACGCGAAACTGGGCGTCAATCCGTTCAAGTTTGGCATGATCGGCAGCACCGATGCCCACACCAGCCTTTCAGCAGTAGAAGAAAACAATTTCTGGGGCAAGTTTACTCTTTTCGAACCGAGCGCCAGACGTGCCGAGATCTCAGGCTACGAGGAAGGCAAGCAGGGCAAGGTCTATGATCTGACCGTCGACGAATCAGTGGCGTCCGGCTACGCCGCAGTCTGGGCAACCGAGAATACTCGCGCCGCTCTGTTCGATGCGATCAAGCGCCGGGAAACCTATGCCTCTACCGGCCCCCGCATCACCCTGCGATTCTTCGGTGGCTGGGATTTCTCGAACGACGAAGTACGTTACCCAGATTACGTACACCGTGGCTACACCAAAGGCGTGCCTATGGGGGGAGACCTGACCCGGGCGCCGTCGGGGAAAACACCCCGCTTCATGGTTAATGCCACCCGGGATCCCCACGGCGCCAACCTGGATCGCATCCAGATCGTCAAAGGCTGGCACGCGCAGGACGGAAGCCTTCACGAGAAGGTGTATGACGTTGCCTGGAGCGGTGACCGTGAACTGGACCCCAACGGCAAGTTACCGGCGATTGGCACCGGAAACCTGAGCGACGCCACCTGGCTCAACAACATCGGTGATGCTGAATTGTCTGCCGTCTGGACGGACCCCGAATTTGACCCAGACCAACGGGCCTTCTATTACGTGCGCGTGCTGCAGATCCCGACGCCACGCTGGACCGCGTATGACGAAAAGAATTTCTCCGTACGCTTGAACACCAGACAACCCGACTACTTGCAGGAAAGGGCCTACAGCTCACCGATCTGGTACACACCCGCTTCAGAGACAGGCACATGATCAGCAAATTCATCAGAGATCCTCTGCTGCACTTTACCCTGGCCGGCGCGGCTGTTTTCGGGGCCCATCAGCTAATCAGTGGCGGGGACGAGGGCCACGACGCTGGCACGATTGTGGTGGATCAGGAGGCGCTTCTGACCTTCATTCAGTATCGCTCGAAAACATTCCAGAACGACCAGGCCCGCCAGCAACTGGCAAGTATGGGTTCAAAAGAGCGTGCCGAACTGATTCGCGACTATGTTCGTGAAGAGGCCCTGCATCGGGAGGCTCAAGCGCTGGGCCTGCTCGAAAACGACTACATTATTCGCCGGCGCTCGGTCCAGAAGCTTGAATTCATTGCCGAGGGCATTGCCGAACAAACCATCGAACTGAACGACGGGGTGCTCGAAGCCTATTTTGAAGAGCATCGCCATGACTATTACGAAGAGCCGTCTTATAGCTTCACCCACGTTTTCGTAAACTCAAACACTAACAGCCCGGCCGAGCGGGCAGACGCCTTGCTCGCGAAACTGAACACCAGCGGCGTCGGTTTTTCCTCTGCAACTCAATACGGTGATCGCTTCCTCTACCATCGAAACTACGTCGAACGGACGCCGGCCTTTATCGCCAGCCACTTCGGTGAGGCCTTCAAGACCTCACTCGAGCAGCTCAAGCCGGACACAGGTCAATGGCACGGGCCAATTGTGTCGAAACACGGCCTGCACCTGGTCATGCTGAGCAAGCATCAACCGGGCCGCATACCCTCGTTGGCAGAAGTCCGTTCCCGGGTCGAAGACGATTTCCTGCGCTGGAAACAGCAACAAAAACAGGAACTGGCCATTCAGCAGATCGTGGAGCAGTACAATGTGGAAAACCGCCTTTAAGCTGGCAGTGGTGCTACTGCTGCTCCCAGGCGTGTTAAAGGCCCACGACGCGCGTCCGCTTTACCTTCAGATCAACGAAGTTGAGCGGGCACACTCAGAAGCTTTTCACTACACCCTTAAATTACAGGTTCCGCCGTCGGTCGAAACCAGCAACCGGCCTTATCTGACGCTGCCCGACACCTGCGACCACGAGCGTATGGGCATGATCATTCAGGTGACTTGCAGCGCGCCCCTGGCTGGCGAATCCGTGCACATCAACTGGCCCGAGCACAATCCGTCAATCAGTACCCTCGTGCGGTCAAGTTTCAGCTCCGGGGCCAGCTATCAGCAGCTCCTCGCCCCAAGCGAAAGCCACTGGCAGGTGCCTACGAAACGCAGCACTTGGGCAGTGGCCAGCGAGTACAGCAGCCTGGGTATCGAACACATCCTGATTGGCTGGGACCACCTGCTGTTTCTGCTCTGCCTGATCTGGATCGCTGGCACCTTCAAGCGAACGCTGATTACCGTTACCGGCTTCACTCTGGCCCACTCAGTCACTCTGGCGCTGACCACGTTGGGCATGATCCGTCTGCCGATTGCCCCGGTCGAAGCAGTGATTGCCATGAGCATCCTGTTTCTGGCCGCTGAGATTATCCGTAACCGTCGGGACACCTTCGCCTGGCGCTACCCAGTGGCGGTGTCTACGTTGTTTGGTCTGATTCACGGCTTCGGTTTCGCCTCGGTGCTGCAGGATATTGGCCTGCCGAAGACGGATCTGGGCACCGCGCTCCTGTTTTTTAACATTGGCGTGGAAATCGGCCAGGTACTGTTCGTCGGTACGGTGGCCGCCCTGTTGTCCGTCCTCCGACGGTGGGGCGAACCAATGGCCAGCGCAGCGCCGGCCACGATCTACGGGGTCGGCAGTCTGGCCGCCTTCTGGACGCTGGAGCGGGTTGCAGGGTTTTGAACCGCTGCTCGTTGCAACACACATGGCCGCTTCGCCATAAGGGGCCTCTGCCCGCCATCAACGCAGCTTCCCGAATCTTTCCGTGATGCCTGGATAGCGCCGGATACCCGGCGCTATCCCGGGCTTCGAAGACAAGCTTCCAGCCAGTGTTTCTTCCTGCCTCTCTGCGCCTTGCCGTAGGGAATCCTACCCATTGAAAAAAGTATTAATTGAAAAGCAGATCTCTGCTTGGCGGAAATTGCTAACCCGCTGACGCCTTTAAACATGTTTGAGATTGCCTTTCTAACGAGACTTGGCTCTGAGTCCTGACCTCAACCAGTCGGCTCCCACCTAACACCACAACAACAAGTATGGAGTGTTGAATGCCTTCATCTACCAATGGTGCCAGCATCTATCGCACCTCAAAATTCAAGTCGCTGTCCTTAAAACCTCTGCCCCTGGCGGTCGCTTTGTTCGCTGCCTACCCGGCCATGGCCGCAGACTTCAACCTCGGTCCGATCTCGGCAACAGCCAACGGCTCAATTACCGCCGGTACATTGATGAGCATGGAGAAAGCAGCCGGACGTTGGACCAATGCCAAAAACGCCGAGTTAATCGGGGCCGAGTTCTCGGGCGACGCCAACCCCTGGGGCGCGGTCGAGGCCGATGATAGCCGGCTGAACTGGGAAAAGGGAGACATAGTCTCTTCACCAATCACCCTGCTGGGAGAGGTCGAACTCACCTACGATCGTTTTGGTGCCTTTATCCGGGGCAAGGCGTGGTATGACTACACCCTTGACAACAAAAAAGTTCCCCACGGCAGCTCCCTGAACGGGTATAAGCGCGACGCTACGCTTGAAGATGACGGCTTCAATGACCTTGCACAATTCAAAGGCGTTGAACTGCTCGACGCCTACGTCTTTGGTGACTTCGATGCCGGGAATATCCCGATCCACGTCCGCGCAGGTAACCAGGTCATCAACTGGGGTGAAGGTCTGTTCTTTCAGAACGGTATCAATTCCATTAACCCGATCGATGTCGCAGCGTTCCGTCGTCCCGGCTCCCAGCTCAAGGAGGCTTTGCTGCCGGCACCATTGCTGTATTTCAACGCCGGTCTCACGAACAGCCTGAGCCTGGAAGGCTTCTACCAATTGCAATGGAAGGAAACCGTGCTGGAAGGGTGCGGAACCTATTTTTCCGGCCTGGATTACTTCCCGGGTGACTGCTTTGGTATCAGCCGAAAGGGTCCGGGAACCCCATACCCCAACCCGGCTGACTACAATGACCGGGAAGGCTATGCCGTGGGCTCCATCATCGAGCGCGGTCCCGACAATGAGCCCAGCGACAGTGGTCAGTTTGGTCTGTCCCTGCGCTATTTCGACTGGGAACTGGGCGCGGAATTCGGCCTGTACGCCATGCAGATCCACAGTCGGACGCCGCAGCCGTCCGTATTCCTGAGTTCCGATCCGAACAAAAACGACTTCGGCAACCCGGGTTGGGAATACAACGGTGTTGATGGCCCCACGGCGGACAGCGCAACCTATATCAAGGATTATGCCGAGGATATCCGCATCTTTGGCTTTACCGCTTCTGCCAACGTAGCCGGATGGTCTGTCTTCAGCGAATACAGCTACCGGCCAAACCAGCCGATCGTGTATCACACGGGCGACTCTGTTCCCGCGATATTTGGCGCGACTGCCGATCTCGACTTCGCCTTTGGCGCCCCCCTTGCGGATGATGTTCTGGCGGCCGAACCCGGTTCCTACTTCAAGGGCTATGGACGGGAAAAAGTCTCCCAGCTGAGCATTGGCGCCATCCAGACCTTTTCACAAGTGATGGGTGCCGACAACTTCGTCTTCATCGGTGAGGCGGGCATGAAGTACGTGCACGACCTTCCGTCACTGGATGAGGTCCGTTACGGGCGTCCCGACGCTTTCGGTTCCAACCTGGCTGCCGATCAGCTCGTGGGCTCTGCCGGCTGTAACGCCGGTGTGAATCCCCAGTACCATGAAAAGGTGTGTAGCGACGACGGGTTTGTTACCGACCTGTCCTGGGGCTACCGCCTGCGCGGACAGCTGAACTACAAGGGTCTGTTCGCCGGCGTCAACGTGTCTCCGTACGCGGCGTTTGGCCACGATGTTGAGGGCTATTCCCACGATAACAACTTCAGCGAGGGCCGCCTGCTCGGCAACATTGGTGTCAAAGCCGATTACCTGGCCAAGTACTCCGCCGAGCTGAGCTATACGACCACTGGCAATAGTTTCTGGGCGCAGACCGACCGGGACTTCCTGGCCCTCAGCGCACGCATGAACTTCTGATTCTGCCAAAACAAATATAAGAGGATTTAACATGAACAAGCATCTGCTATCAGCAGCCATTCTCGGCGCCTCTCTGGGCCTGGCCTCTGGCCAGGCGGCGGCCGCGATGACCGACGAAGAGGTCGCCCGGCTTGGCGCCGACCTTACTCCTGTTGGCGCCATCAAAGCCGGTAACGAAGATGGCACCATTCCCGAGTGGACTGGTGGCCTCAGCGAAGCTCCGGCAGGCTTCAACCGGGAAAACGGTTATGTGAACCCGTTTGCCGACGAAGACCCCCTATACGTTATTACTGCCGATAACATGGACCAATACGCCGACAAGCTGTCGGAGGGTCACAAGGCCATGCTTAAAAAACATCCGGAAACCTACACGGTTCCGGTGTACAAGACCCATCGCACCGCCGTGATCCCGGCGGAAGAGCATGAAATCATCAAGACGGAGAGTAAAAACGTCGAGCTCGTCGGAGGAGGCAACGGACTGGCCAACTTTGAACAGACCAATGTCCCCTTCCCCATTCCCAAACAGGGTATCGAGGTGATGTGGAATCACCTGACCCGTTACCGTGCCGGTGGTTATCGCGATTATCCGACCGAAGCCGTGGTTCAGGGCAACGGTGCCTTCACCCCGGTCGTTCGGGAGCGTCGACTGACCATGACTGCCGCGATGGAGGACCCAGAGGAAAACCGCCTGTTCTATTACTGGAACAAGGCACTGGAGCCGAACAGCGTGGCCGGCTCACAGTTGCTGGTTCATGAGCCCATCAACCACGTCAAGGAACAGCGACTGGCGTGGCGCTATAACCCCGGACAGCGTCGTGTTGTGCGTGCGCCGGAAGTCGGCTATGACTCGCCGCCCCTGACCAGTGACGGCCTGCGGACCAGTGACTCTACCGACATGTTCAACGGTGCTCCGGACAAGTACAACTGGGAGCTCGTGGGCAAGAAGGAGATATACATCCCCTACAATACCTACGACCTGGCTGACAAATCGCTGAAGTACACAGACATTGTGCGCAAAGGCCATATCAATCAGGACCTGACCCGCTATGAACTGCATCGAGTGTGGGTTGTCGAGGCGACGCTTAAGGATGGCGAACGCCACATTTACTCCAAGCGCCGATTCTACGTCGACGAGGACAGCTGGAACATTGCCCTGGCTGAGGATTATGACGGCCGCGGTGAACTCTGGCGCGTCGAAGAGGCTCACCAGATCCAGTACTACGACCAGCTGGTTCCGGCCCACCACCTGGAGGCCGTATACGACCTGCAAGGTAGCAGGTACATCGCCTACAACCTGCAGAACGAAGAGCCAGTCGTCGAGTTTGGCCCCCAAGGCAGCGTCGGTGACTACAGCCCGGCGGTTCTGCGCCGCCGTGGTCGCTGATGGCTCTCTAATCTTCAGCAAATGACCTATCGGTAACAAGGGCGGAGAGCCTCGACTCTCCGCCTTCCTTCCCAGGATCAGAACAATGAACAAACGTACGCTCTGTACCTGTTTGGCAGGTATTCTTACGCTCCCAATAAGCATACTGGCGTCGGCCGAAACCCTTCCGGATCGCCTGGAGAGACCCGCCAGTCAGTCCCACCGGGTTACCAGTAAACTGTTCACCGACTTGGTGACAGTTGGTGGAAAGGCCATTGCCGTTGGCGCTGACGGTTCCGTGCTGACCGTTACTTCCGAAGACAACTACCAGCAGGCCGAGGTCCCCGTGGACCTGCTGCTGACCGCCGTCGACTTTGTTGACGACACTCTTGGCTGGGCTGTCGGCCACGATGGTGCCCTGCTCATGACGACGAACGGCGGGCGCTCTTGGACCAAAGAGCTTGATGGCATCGCTATCGGCGAACTGATGCGGGCCTCAGCAGAAGAGAAGGTCACAAGACTGGAGCAGGCCACCGAAGAGAATCCCGACGACGCAGACCTCGCCCTCAAACTTGAAGATGCCATTTTCAAGCTGGAAGACATCGAAGCCGGCATGGAGTATGGCCCGGCACTCCCCCTGATGGATATTGAATTCATTGACGAATCCACCGGCTTCGCCGTAGGAGCCTACGGCATGGCGGTGGAAACCCGTGACGGTGGTCAGTCCTGGCAATACATCGCGGGTATCGATAACCCCTACAGCTTTCATCTCAACGCCGTCTTCAGTCCCGCGCCCGGCGTCGTACTGGTCGCCGGAGAAAATGGCCTGCTTTTCCGATCTATGGACAAGGGCACAACCTGGGAGCCACCCCGTGAAGTAGGCTTTTCGTCACTGTACAACTTCGTACCCGGTTCCGGGGCCGAGGTTCTTGCCCTGGGCTTTGGCGGGACGCTTTTTGTCAGCCGCGACCAGGGAGAAACCTGGGATCAGCTGGATACAGGATCTTCGGACACCCTTTTCGGCGGCACGTCTCTCAGTAATGGCGGCGTATTGCTCGCTCAACGAGGCGGCCTTCTTTACTCGGAGGATCTGCAGGAATTCAAGCACTGGCCAGCCCCCGGACGTTCGCTCTGGATGGACGTTGTCGAGCCAACTGCAGGACAGCTGATTCTCGGCGGCCAAGCCGGGATTAAAACCCTTTCGCTCAATGATGTACTGGGAGGTGTGGAATGAGCAGCTACACCCAACTTCCATCCACCTCAGAGAAGAAGGGCGCACTGGAGCGGATGGTTAGTTTTTTTGAAAATCTTATTTTCCGGAACCGGGCACTGGTTCTCCTGTTTTTCCTGGTAGCCTCCCTCTTCCTTGGCTACAAGGCCCTGAGCCTGAAACCCGATGCCAGCTTTAATCGCATGATCCCCACCGGGCATGAGTACGTTCAGAACTACCTTAACTGGGAGGAAATGCTGGCTCCACAAAGCAACGTGCTCAGAGTGATTGTGGAAAATGAGGCTGGCTATGTCTTCACCGAAGACTACCTGGAAACACTTCGGGAAGTCACCGATGCCATCTTCTACCTGCCGGGGGTTGACCGGGGTAACCTAAAATCCCTATGGACACCCAACGCGCTCTGGACCGAGGTTACCAACGAAGGCCTCAGAGGTGGACGTATCATTCCCGACGGTTATGACGGCAGCAAAGGGTCTCTGGAGCAGGTGCGCATCAACACCCAGCGCGCCAATATGACAGGTTCATTTGTCGCCAATGACCTGAAATCGACCATCATCCGTGTACCACTGACCGACGTAAACCCTGACACAGGTGAACCTCTGGACTACGGTCAGTTCACCCGGTTGTTCGAAGAGAAGGTCCGGGATAAGTTTGATGATCGAGGTGTCAATATCCGCGTGGTCGGTTTCGCCCAGATCATCGGCGACCTGATTGCAGCCTCAGCCGATATAGCGGTGTTCTTCGCCGTTACCGTCGCCCTGATTTCGATTTTGCTCCTGGCCTATTGCCGATGCTGGCGCAGCACGGCGGTGACGGTATTCACCTGCATTCTGACTGTGGTCTGCCAGCTTGGTTTATTGACCTATCTGGATTTCGGGCTTGATCCCTACTCGATTCTGGTTCCTTTCCTGATTTTTGCCATTGGCATCAGTCACGCGGTTCAGAACATCAACCTGACAATCAGTGAAATGAGCAAGGGTGCAACCCGGCTGGAGGCGTCCAAATCGACCTTTCGGGCACTATTCATACCCGGCTCCTCCGCCCTGATTGCAGACGGTGTCGGCTTCGCAACCCTGATGGTGATTGACATCGGTGTTATCCAGCAACTGGCCATCACAGCGAGCCTGGGCGTATTTGTCGCCCTGTTCACCAAGATGTTCCTGTTACCTGTCCTGATGTCCTATGTCGGCGTCAGCAAGGCAGGGCTGGCCCGACAAGAGAAGCGTAACCAGTCTTCCTGGCCCACGTTCCGTCGTATTTCCAATCTCGTCCAGCCGAAATACGGCATTCCTGCCGTGGTCGTGGGCCTGGTCCTGTTGGGCATTGGCTACTACGAGTCCCGTGATCTGAAGATCGGCGATCTGGACCCGGGCGCCCCGGAGTTTCACGAGGACGCTCGATATAACCAGGATAACGCCTACATTCTGAACCATTATTCGACCAGTACAGACGTTTACCAGGCCATTTTCACAACACCTCCCGAGCAATGCGCCCGATTTGCAGCCGGTGATCTCGTTTTGCAGTTTCAGGAGCATATGCTGGGTGTCGAGGGTGTCGAGTCTGCACACTCACTGTACGACCGCATGAGATTCAAAATTATGTCGGTCAACAAGGGCAATCCGAAATGGGCAGAACTCAACCGGAACCAATACATCATGAACGATGCCCGGACCGGTGCTCCCCCCGAACTGGTAGACCGGAACTGCAGTATCGCCCCGGTGACGTTCTACCTGTCGGATCATAAGGCGGTCACCCTCGAACGCGTGACTGCGGCCGTCGAAGAATTTGCCGGCAAGTACAATACCGAGGACTTCACGATCCGTCTGATTGCAGGTAATGCCGGCATCCAGGCAGCAACCAACGAAGTCATTGAGTACTCTGAAAAGCTGATGTTGATTCTGGTCTTCGCCATTGTCGGTGCCATGGTGTGGCTGGAGTTCAAGTCACTGAAAGTTGCCTTTGCGCTCATGGCTCCACTGTACCTCTCCACCGTATTGGCGGAAGCCGTCATGGCGAATCTCGGCCTTGGGGTCAAGATCGCGACGCTGCCGGTGATCGCCCTGGGTGTGGGCATCGGCGTCGACTATGGGATCTACCTTTACAGCCGGATGGAAGGCTTCCTGAAACAGGGGCACCGGTTCCAGCAGGCATTCTTTGAGGCACTCAAGACCACAGGGACGGCCGTGGCCTTCACCGGTGCGACGCTCGCCATCGGGGTATCCACCTGGATCTTCTCGACCCTGAAATTCCAGGCGGACATGGGACTACTTCTGGTGCTCCTGTTCATTTGGAACATGCTCGGCGCCATCCTGCTCATGCCGCCGCTGGCATCCTTGTTGGTCGGTAAGAAATACGGCCGCTAATCCAACCTGCCCGCCCTTTTTCAGAGTAAAGGGGCGGCTCTTTAACCTCTTACTTGGGTGAGCCCATTGACGCCTGATGGTCAATGGGCTTTTTTTTGTTTCAAACCAACAGAGAAAAGTCCCTGCCGCATCAGGTTTCAGGACGGAACAATGCAGAGATCCACAGGATGACCGCGATTGGTCCTGACCGGCACACACTGCCGCACTCTACGATGCATCACCCACTTGCATGCCCTCCCCGGTCTCTGTCCCCCCGCTATTACGGAGTTAATCGAAACAGGTGCTACAAGCCTGAACTGACAACCTGAGGAATTGACGCAAAGGCCCGAAGGATCGGCGGAAGGCAACGGCGATCCCGAACGGGATCAGCCTCTTTGAATGCACTGACACGCTGAAGTCTGGCCTCTAAAGACGGCCTGGCCGAAGCGCGGCAGTACTCTGTTGCGGGCAAAAAAAAGCCCAGGCCGGAGCCTGGGCAAAGCAAGTTGTGCAGAACAACTCAACGCTTAATTACGGTAATTTGGGTCCAGGCACATCAGGACACCGGTAAACTCTTCGAGCGCCTGAACCGGAATCGGGTTGTTGGTCATACAGGCCCAACCTTCGTCGGTAAAGGTCACGTCACGGGTGTAGGTGCCGCGCAGCGGGGCCGGATAAGCAACGAACTCTTCGGCCTTCGGATCGAACCGGTAGATGTGATCGGTCATTGTCTCGTTGATCCAGACATCTCCCGTGGAGGGTGCGATATTCAGGGAATACGGCCCTGGACGTGCATCTGGCGCAAACTCGGGCATCTCATAAACTTTGATGTCCATAGTCCTTGTATCGATCCGGGCGATTTCGCCGTGGCCGTAACCGGTTTGCCACAGGATGCCGTCCTCGGCAAAACGCAGACGACGAGGACCGAACACAGGGGACTCAATTTCCGTCACTTCCAGTGTCTCGGGGTCGATCCGGCCAATGCGATTTCCCCATAGACGGCTGTACCAGATCGAACCGTCGAGGCTGCTAACAGCCACCCCATAGGTAAGTACTGCTGGCGTTATGGCTACCGGGCGCGGTTCCGGCAGAGTAATCAGGGTGACCTCCTGAGTCTTCGGGTCCAGACGTCCGATCTGCTCGGTACCAACCACGCTGAACCAGAGAATGCCTTCTTTATCGACACGAATGGTATGAGGGTAAGGAGCGTTGCCCGGCAGAGGGATTTTTTCTTCCCACTGGTTCGTCTCGGCATTGAAAACCCCGATGGACGCAGAGTAAGAGTTCGTCGTATACAGCTTGCCATCAGGACCTTCAGCCAGGGAATGTGGCCCGTGGCGAACGTTGACCTTGTTCATGGCAGGCGGAACACCTAACACGGTAAAGATCCCCCCAAGCGGCATACCCTGCTCCGGGTGTGGGACGAACCGTGTCTCTTTAGTGTCCAGATCGGTTACATACATGCCATCGGCAAACTGGTCGACCGTGTACACCAAGCCATTGTCGGAATGGACGTAAGCATCGTGGGGAACGCCGGAGCTGGGCAGCTGATACTCATAAACCTTGGTGTGTGTAAGCGCTGGGTCAAACGGAAATTCCGGACGCATATCCGTCGGTTTGCCATCAAACCCTTCGGCAAAGATTTCAGCACGACGCTTGTCTTTCTCGGTAATACCCACAGCGCCCATGTAGGCGTGCATCCGCTGAACAGTCTGCTGCCATGACTCAGCCGGACGAACAGTCCGGGTAAACGGATTACCAAGCTGGTGACACGACAGGCACTCTAGCTGGAATTTTTCACGGGTGAAGGGTTGATCTTCTTCTGTATCGAATGGCAATTCATTGAAGTGGTATGAAGCAGCAAGACTTTCAGAAATCTGCCGATCGGTTTCGAGCGCGCCCATCCGGATGTTCTTCTCCAGAGCTGAATCCGCGCTACCCAAAACCACTTGTTCTTCAAAATCTTCAAAATAATGAGCCCGGAACCTCAGGCGTAGATCGCCTTTAAGGTCAGTTTCCAGAACGTACCCACCGTCAGGACCGGTATACACTGACTCTGAAAGGCCGTTCTGGACATCACTCAAACGGACGATGGCGCCAGCAATGGCCTCCCCTTCGTTGTTCGTCAGTTTACCGGTAATCACCGCAGCAGAGGCGGAAGACGCCGCCAGTACAGCAGCCGACAGGGTCGCGACGCGCAGCCCAGCCAAACTTGTTCTTGTAGTCATAATGCTCTCCGTCATTGGGTCTTGAGGCAGGTACTCCATTAGCCAGACAAGGACAGGTGCCTGCCTATTCATGCGGCCACGTCCCATGCCAGTACCACTCCAAGGTGCGCCATATTATTGGTCTCGAGCCATTTAAACTTACCTTTTTCCGACCTTAATTTAACTTTATGCGCCACATTGATTCTGGCGCGATTTATCAATAATTAGGCGTGATCTAACACTTATTGAATGCAACTTATCGATAAAACTGGCTGGGCAAAATCTTCGGTATTTGCCTGAAGACGCATACCCGGAGAGTGATAATTCAAACAAGATCAAGGTAAACAGCCATGCTTCAGAACAAGAAAGCCATCATCACGGGCGGAGCCTCCGGCATCGGCGCCCAGACCGTTCGCCTGTTTCACGAAAATGGTGCGAACGTCGTTATTGCTGACATGAACGAAGAGCTGGGTACTGCCCTGGCGAAAGAACTGGATGACGGTGTCTTCTTTGTCAAAGTGGACCTGAGCCAGCCCGAGGAAATCGAGAAAATGGTTTCCTTTGCTACCGAGACCCTGGGTGGGCTGGACATTCTCATCAACAACGCTGGCTTTGGCACGTACGGTCGAACCCACATTATCGAACCGGAAACCTGGTACAAGGTGATGGAAGTCAACCTGAATGCGCTGTTCCATACCTGTCGGCACGCCATTCCGCACCTGATGAACAACGGCGGTGGCAGCATCATCAATACCGCATCGGTTTCCGGCACCCGTGCCGATTACGGTTTCAATGCCTACGCCGCAGCGAAGGGCGGTGTGATCAACTACACCCGTAACCTTGCCCTGGACTACGCCACGGACAACATCCGGGTCAACAGCATCAGCCCGGGACTGATCAAGACCCCTCTAACCGGCCCGCTGACGGGTCAGCCCGATGCCTACAAAGAGTACCTGCACAACATCCCGATGAGCCGGGCAGGAGAACCGGAAGAGATTGCCAAAGTTATGCTGTTCCTGGCCTCCGATCTGGCCAGCTATGTCACCGGACAGAACCTGTGTGTCGATGGCGGCAGCTCGGCATGGAATGGCCAGCCGCGGTTCACCAAAATTTTCGGCGACGTCACGATTCCGTGAGTCGCCCGCCAAACTATCAAGAGGAACTTTCCACAATGAAATTCAAGGCGTACCAACTGGCGAAGCGACCAGCCGGAAAATTTACTTCCGATTGTTTCAAAGCGGTGGAGCTCGAAAAGCCGGAGCTGAAGGATGGTGATTTCCTGGTTAAACAGAGTCACATGTCGCTGGATCCAGCGATGCGCACCTGGGTCCAGGACAACGAGGACAGCTACATCGAGCCGGTACGGCCGGGCGATATCATGCGGTCCTACGGGGTCGGCGAAGTGGTCGAATCGAAAAACCCGGACTATCCGGTTGGCTCCCGCGTGGTAGGTATCACCGGCTGGGCAGAGTACAGCCTGGGCGGGGAGGATATGCAGGTTGTCGACAAATCCGTTGACGTCACTGCCTTGCTGTCTGTTCTGTACGTACCCGGATTCACTGCCTACGTAGGGCTGATGAAAATTGGCCGGCCAGAAAGGGGCCAAACCCTGGTTGTCAGCGGTGCTGCCGGATCAGTAGGTTCGCTGGTGGGCCAGATCGGCAAAGCCGAGGGCCTGCGCGTCATCGGTGTCGCCGGCAGCGACGAGAAATGCCGCTGGCTGGAAGACGAGCTCGGCTTCGACAAGGCCCTAAACTACAAGGATGCGAATCTCGCCGCGCAACTGGAGGCAGCGACACCGGATGGTATCGATCTTTACTTCGAAAACACCGGGGGCCCCATTCAGCACCTCGCGTTCGACCGCATGAACCGGCTGGGTACCATTGTCGTTTGCGGTAACATCGCGGAGTACTCCAAGGACATTCCGAGCCCGGGCCCAAGTTGGGTCGATATCAACCTCAAGGCACTCCGGGTTGAGGGCTTTGTGATCACCGATCACTACGACAAAGTCGAAGAGTCCATGGGAGCAATGATGGGTTACCTCGAAAAGGGCCAGCTCAAATTCCGCAGCCATGTCCTGAAGGGACTGGACAGCGCTGTTGAAGGTGTTCAGCTGCTGTTCTCAGGACAGAACCAGGGCAAACTGTTCGTAGAGTTCTAACCAACTCATCTCCAGATCCCCGGTTCGAGGCCAGGCTCAGGGCCGGGGACGGTTTCGGACCAACACCTGGATGGAACCAGCACGGGTAACCCGCCGACCTCAAAGGGGCCAGTTCTGGGCTCATAGCAAGGCACCAGATTTGAAAAAAGCACCATCCATCCCAACACCAAATCGCTTCAACCCGGTGCGCGCTTGGCAGCCAGCCCGCCAATTAATTTATTTTCAACCAGTTAATCCAACCAGTGACCACCTGAAGCGTTAGCCATTTCTGTCTGCAAACGAATGCTTAGGCAAGCGTTGCCCGCTCAAGCCTGCCATTGCCTTATAAAGGCGTCTTGCTTCAACAGCTGTAAATGAACTGGGTGTACAACCGCGATGCGACTGCTGCCGTGCTCGATATCCTGATGGCGCCCTCCTCACAACATTGTAAACAGGCACGCACACCACTCTCTTGCAAGGGGCGCCTGAAACCGAAACGCGCCTGTGGCAGGCCAAGCGATCTTTCGAGCAGAAAATTGCGGGGAGTTTCCCCGGAAACAAAAAAGGCAGATCGGTGTATACCGATCTGCCTTTTCATATTTGGTAGCGGGGGCTGGATTCGAACCAACGACCTTCGGGTTATGAGCCCGACGAGCTACCAGACTGCTCCACCCCGCATCAAAACTGGTTGTTGTCCGGGGTAACCCCGATCAACGTGGCGCGCATGATAAGGGGTGGAGCGGCCACTGTCAAAGCCAATTTCATGTTATCTGCTAATTAACGCTCCAGAATCGCTGTAACACCCTGACCACCTGCCGCACAGATGGAAATCAGGCCACGGCCACTCCCTTTCTCCTCAAGCAGCTTCGCCAACGTTGCCACGATCCGGGCGCCGGTTGCCGCAAACGGATGCCCCGTTGCAAGACTGCTGCCCTTCACATTCAGTTTAGCCCGATCGATGCTCCCCAGAGGCTTATCCAGCCCCAGCTGGCTCTTGCAAAAGTCCGGATCCTCCCAGGCCTTAAGGGTCGACAGTACCTGAGAGGCAAACGCCTCGTGAATTTCGTAGAAATCAAAATCCTGCAGGGACAGGCCTGCCTTCTCCAGCATTCTGGGAACCGCATAGGCAGGTGCCATCAACAGCCCTTCGCGCTTGTCGACGAAATCCACCGCCGCCACTTCCGAGAAAGTCAGCCACGCCTTGACCTCCAGATTGTTGGCCTTGGCCCATTCCTCGCTCGCCAGCAAAACACAGGAAGCGCCGTCCGTGAGCGGTGTGCTGTTGGCTGCGGTCATGGTGCCATTGTCCCGGTCAAAGCAGGGCTTCAGCGTTGCCAGCTTTTCCAGCGTGGTGTCCGGGCGCAGGTTATTGTCTTTCGCGAGGCCGGCCAGCGGGGTCATCAGGTCGGCGAAAAAATTCTCTTCATAGGCCTTGGCCAGTTTCTGATGGCTTTCCCAGGCCAGCTGATCCTGATCTTCGCGCGGGATCTGCCACTTGTGCGCGGTAACCTGGGCATGATCGCCCATGGACATGCCGGTGCGGGGCTCGCCGTTTTCCGGCACCTCCGGGACCAGATGTTTCGGGCGAAAACGACCCAGGATCTTCAGCCGCTCCGTCGCTGTTTTCGCACGATTCAGGTCCAGCAGAATTTCCCTCAGACCTTCCCCCACACCGATGGGGGCATCAGAGGTCGTGTCGGTACCACCGGCAATGCCGCTCTCAATCTGTCCCAGAGCAATCTTGTTGGCCACGAGAATAGTCGCCTCGAGCCCGGTACCACAGGCCTGCTGAATATCATAGGCGGGCGTTTCCGGCGCGAGACCGGTGCTGAGTACCGACTCCCGAGTGAGGTTAAAGTCCCGGGAGTGCTTGATAACGGCACCAGCAACCACCTCCCCCAACCGTTTGTCCTGCAGGTCGTATCGGTTCACCAGCCCTTGCAGGGCAGACGTCAGCAATTCCTGATTCCCCAGTTTACTGTAGACGGTATTGGACCGGGCAAAGGGCACCCGATTCCCCCCGAGAATGGCCACCCTGCGAATCCCCCCCTTTGCCGCAGAGTCAGTGCGGCGCGGCGCACGGGTTTTCTTTTGAGTCGATTTCGATGCCTGTACCATGACCACTCTCCCAAACTGGTTGAATTAAGGGCAGTCTAGCCGCTGACTGCCACCGCTCATTGGCATACCTGACATAGGCGTTAACCCATTGAGTCAATACAAATACCGCGAGACGATTTACTCTTTAAGCAAGTTCAGCGCTCAACTCCACACAAGAAGGAAGCATTCATGTCAGACCTTTACTTGAGACTTGCCAACACGCCGCTTGGGCAGACAGCGGTTAAAAGCCTGGGGCTGCCTTCCCCCGTGCCACTCACGCGCCTGCAACGTCCCGACCAACCGTTTATCGAGGGCGATGTGCTCATCGGTGCCGCCAATGGAACCAAAGCGGTAGCGAGCCTGGGCCGGACGATCTCCGCCAGCCCTGCCAACCTGTTCTTCGCCTCCGGGGCCGAATCTCTTGGTGACTCGGAACTGGCCGGGAAAAAAGCCAAAGCACTGGATCTGTCGGCGCCGATCGAAAACGCCTTCAAAGCTCTGGTCTTTGACGCAACGGGCATTAAAAATCCTGACGAACTCAAGGCACTCTATGCCTTTTTCCACCCTACCATCAAAAAGCTTTCTGCAAACGGCCGCGTGCTGATTATCGGCCAGACACCCTCAAGCTGCAGAAAACCCGCCAATGCAGCAGCACAACAAGCGCTTGAGGGATTCACCCGAAGTGTTGGCAAGGAAGTAGGAAAGAAGGGCTCAACCGCCAACCTGATCTGGATCGCGCCCGGCACAGACCAACACCTGGACTCCAGTGTACGCTTCTTCCTGTCACCCCGCTCTGCCTATGTTTCTGGTCAGACCGTGCGTATTGGAAAATCCGACCCCGCCCCGGCGGTCAGCCAGGTGAAACCGCTGACCAGCAAAGTAGCCCTGGTCACCGGCGCGTCCCGTGGTATTGGCGAAGCCATCGCCCAAACCCTGGCACGGGACGGCGCCACCGTCATCGGACTGGATATCCCTCAAGCCCTGAATGAACTGCGTGCGGT
This sequence comes from Marinobacter sp. F4216, assembly GCF_019931195.1. Lineage (GTDB taxonomy): Bacteria > Pseudomonadota > Gammaproteobacteria > Pseudomonadales > Oleiphilaceae > Marinobacter > Marinobacter suaedae. Next base: position 209,633 of record NZ_JAIOUO010000003.1, read on the forward strand.
CACCGACGCCATCGGCGGGAAGGCCTTTGCCTGCGACATTACGGATGCTGCCGCGCCCAATCTGATCGCGGATTTCATTGCAGAACACTTCGAGGGTATCGATCTGGTGATTCACAACGCTGGTATCACCCGGGACAAAACGCTGGGCAACATGCCGGAACATTTCTGGGACATGACGATCGCCGTCAACCTGAGCGCAGAAGAGCTCATTGATGAAGAGCTGCAGAAGCGCAAACTGATGCGCCATAACGGGAGGATTGTCTGTATTTCATCCATCAGCGGCATCGCTGGCAACTTCGGCCAGACCAACTATTCGACGGCAAAGAGCGGCGTTATCGGGTACGTGGAATCCATGGCCAAACATCTGAAGAACGGGGTAACCATCAATGCGATTGCGCCGGGTTTCATTGAAACCCAGATGACGGCGGCCATTCCGCTGACCATTCGTGAGGCCGGTCGGCGAATGAACAGCCTGTCCCAGGGTGGGCAGCCCATTGATGTGGCAGAAGCCATCGCTTGGTACTGCAGCCCGGCTTCCAACGGCGTTAACGGCAACGTCGTTCGGGTATGCGGTCAGTCTCTGATAGGGAAGTAATAACGAAAAAAGGCGGACCGATTGGTCCGCCTTTTCAGAATATGGTGGGTGGTACTGGGATCGAACCAGTGACCCTCGCCTTGTAAGGGCGATGCTCTCCCAGCTGAGCTAACCACCCAGAAAGAGTGGCGGAGCGGACGGGACTCGAACCCGCGACCCCCGGCGTGACAGGCCGGTATTCTAACCAACTGAACTACCGCTCCGCATCGATCCGGCTTTGAGCCTGATCTTGGCATCCCATGAAAGTGGTGGGTGGTGCAGGGATCGAACCTGCGACCCTCGCCTTGTAAGGGCGATGCTCTCCCAGCTGAGCTAACCACCCACTTCGCAGCCAGTAAACCAGCTTGAATCATGGGTTTCACTTGTGACGAACAGGCTGGCCAGCGGGCCAACGTTGTTGTCTCAACCAAGTGAGACGCGCATTTTAAGCATTTCCCTGAGCGTGTCAAACGTTTTCAGGAAAAAATTGAAAAAAACTTCCAAGCCCTTATTTTTGGACACTATTTATCCAAAAAGAACTCATTACCCCTTAGCTTTAGACCGCTGCTTCACGACTTTGAGCTCGGGCTTCCCCTGTCCCGCCTCCCTGGCTTTTCTGGACAGCGATAACTCACTCACCCGCGAGCGTCGCTTTTCCGGAACCGCTTGATTGGCCAATGAACAGTTCACGTCATCAAGCCATGCACGCATGTCGGTCCAGGTGTCTTTCAGCTTGGGCAGAAGGTCCCCTGCAATTCTTCCGTAACGGTCTGCAATCGATTCCTTCAATGTCATGGTTGCGCTTTCCCAGCAATTAAGCCAAATCCAGTTTAGTCACCCGAACCAGGATCGACAATAGTCAAGCCGCAGCGCTTCTCTGATACTGTCAGAAGATCCACCATCCGCCACCAGACTCGAGTTCCTCCTGGCGCTCCCGCTCTTCCTCAAGCTCTACGTAGGCAGCTTCCAGCTCCTCAATCTTACGATCTGCTTCGAGAGAACTGCTGGAACCAAAAGGCCAGTACCAGGGATTTTCATAGTACTGCCCCTGAGCTTTAAGCCGTTCGATTTCCACCTCACGCTCTTCCTCCAGCGCCGCCATTGCGCGCTCGTAATCGGTGTCTTCGTTCACCTCAACAATGGATGTCGCCGCGTGGTTTGGTGCCAGCATGTCACTGTTCAGAAAACGGGTTGAGACAATCTCGCTCTCGCCCATGGCGTAATCCCGGGTTACCCACTGCAGATCCCCCTGAGCCAGTGGGTGTTCAGAATCCATATCAGGATGAACACTCTCGGGCTGACTTACTTCGCTGTAGCGCAGGTAATAGATGCGGCCAGCTTCGACATTGAGCTTTGCATCGACAATCATGCTCAGCGCAAAAGAACCCATGCCTTCGAGACCGAGTAACGGGCGCCGCATATTGATTTGACGCTCCCCCGGTTTCACCTCAAGCCAGGTAAAGCTGTCATTGCGGAAGTTGAAGTAGTGTTTGTCGTCAATGTAAACACTGGGGGACTCGATTTCGTCGCCGGCCCACTGGGAGTGAGGTCGGTAAAAGTAGATCAGCGCGTTCTTGCGATTCCACTCATCGTTAGAAATATGCACAAAGTCGTGGCCGGAAACAGGGTGCACAAAGCCACCGACACTTTTACCGATAGACTGATAGATCTTGCAGCCTGACAGGGAGATCAAGGCCAGCACGAGAAGCACCCTGGCCCACCCATTTCCGTAGCCAGCAATCGCCCGGAGAGCCAGGAGAATTCGATGTCTCATTGTTGTTCACTCTTCATCGTTCCGCGAGTTGACTGATGATACCAACTGGGTCAACGGAGAAATGAGAGCTACCGCAAGGGATGAATACAAACCGTTACATTGGCGCATTCACCCCTGCGTACAAGCCGGGCCAGCTTAATTGGCGACGGACTGAGTCCGAAGTGCATTGACCTCCTCAGACAGACGAACCAGCCTGGAGGTAAGCTGGGCTCTCGATGAATCAATAGCCTGAACCGTCCGCTCCAGACTTGCCACCTCACTCTGCAAGGCCTGGACGGTGTTTTGACCTGCAGCCGCACTGGTTTTCTGTTCAAGCGCCGACAAACGACTTTCGACCCCGCTGGCCGACAGTTTCTGCTCCTGCTCGAAGCGTCGAATACGACTTTCCACCAACTGGTCTACCTCAGCCATCTGCTGGGTTAGCCCGGTCAGCTGTGCGGTTAGCTGTTGAGCAGCCTCTTCAAGGGACGCAATAGAAGCCTGGGACTCATTCTCCAGGGCGGAGATATCAGCCGCCAATGACGCTTTCGCATTCTCCACGGTGGTCTGCAATGCCCTCCGTGCTTCAACGTCTTCCGCGAGGCGCTCCTCAAGCCCGCTCAACTGCTCCTCATGCTCATTCAGGCGTGCCTTGTTGCGCTCATTAGCCACCACCCAAAGCTTTCTGATCTCGCTGTTGGCTGCTTTCAATCCAGACTGGTTCGCCGCAATCTTCTCACCCAGCGTGGCACCACTCTGCTCAAGTGTCTCGCCGGTTTCGGATAACTCCCCTTCTACCCGCGCCAAGGCAAGCGTACTCTGGCGAACCGAGTAGTCTGCTTCTTCCAACTGACCCTCCAGCGCTTTGATGCGCTCATTCTGTGAGTACCAGCCTGCGACCGCAGCGCACGCCAGGCCAACAAACAGAAGCCACAGCATAACCATGCTGCCCTTTCCGCCATTGGCTGTTCGCTGGCGTGCCGGCTTGTCGGCATTTTCCTTACTGGCCCGGGATGCCGCCTTTACCTTGCCCGGGGTCGAGTTATCACGTTCCGCCGTGATCTTCGGGGCCTCAGCTCGGAGTTCATCGTCATCGGGGCGAATGGGTTCCATTGTTTCTCCTCAAAATATGGAGGTTTGTCTAGACTTTATGGTTGATAATACATGCACATAACCCCTTGGGGAATCTACGGACGGGACCGCAGGCCGGCGGCACGGGCAAGTTGCGCAGACTCTGACCAACCCATACAATGGCCGGCTTTCAAATTATTGGGGACTGTCTTTTATGCAGCCGCTTGTAGGACTGATCATGGGGTCCAAATCCGACTGGCCCACCATGGAACACGCCGCGACCATGCTCGAGAAGCTGGGCGTTGCGTATGAAACGAAGGTTGTTTCGGCTCACCGAACGCCGGATTTGCTGTTTGACTACGCCAAGACTGCGTCATCCCGTGGCTTGAAAGTGATTATTGCCGGTGCTGGCGGCGCCGCTCACTTGCCGGGCATGGTAGCGTCCCAGACGGCACTGCCAGTGCTGGGTGTGCCCGTGCAGTCCAAGGCACTGAATGGACTCGATTCCCTGCTTTCGATCGCCCAGATGCCCGGCGGTGTGGCCGTTGGCACTCTGGCCATTGGCAAGGCGGGAGCAACCAATGCAGGCCTGTTGGCCGCCCAGATTATTGGCACGTTTGACGGGACGGTGCAGCAGGCTGTTGAGGATTTCCGCAACACCCAGACCCAGGCCGTACTCGACAACCCCGATCCCCGGGAAGACTGACCCTTCCAGCCCGAACAACGGCAGGAGAAAGACATGAGAATTGGTGTTCTTGGAGCTGGCCAGCTCGGACGCATGTTGGCGCTCGCCGGTTATCCGCTGGCTAAAACCTTTGTGTTCTACGACATGTCCGGAAACCCGAGCGCGGGCCTGGGCGAAGTTATCATCGATCGGGACGGCAGTTACCAGGATGATTTTCTGTCGCGCGTCGACCGGGTCACCTACGAATTTGAGCATCTGCCGGTGGAAGTCGCCGAGAAACTGGCCAAAGAAAAGCCGGTTCACCCCTGCCCCCGCGCCTTGCAGGTTTGCCAGAACCGGGAGCTTGAAAAGACACTGTTCGGGGAGCTGGGCATCCCAACGCCACAGTGGAAGATCGCAGACAGCGCCGAAAGCCTGAAAACAGCGGCCGAAGCCCTTGGCTGCCCGGTTGTGGCCAAATCCATCACCGAAGGCTACGACGGTAAGGGACAGGCGGTCCTGAAGAACCCGGAAGAAGCCGAAGCGGCGTGGGCCTCCATTGGTCATCCCCGACTGATCGTTGAGAAGTTTGTCGAGTTCAGCCGCGAAGTGTCCATTATTGCCGTTCGCTCAGAAGATGGAGACGTGGCTTTCTACCCTATGGCGGAAAACACCCACCATGAAGGCATACTGCGTTACTCCATAGCACCGACACCCGGTTTGAGCAGGGATGTTCAGGAAGAAGCCGAGCGCTACATCCGCGCCCTGCTCAATGAACTGAACTACGTTGGCGTACTGACCCTGGAACTGTTTGAGACCGCGAACGGCCTTGTTGCCAACGAGATGGCGCCTCGAGTTCACAACTCTGGCCACTGGACCATCGAAGGCGCCATGACCAGCCAGTTCGAAAACCACATCCGCGCGGTAAGCGGGCATCCACTGGGCAGCGTTGAAGCCCGTGGACTCAGCTGCATGATCAACATCATCGCCGAACACGGCGAGATCGACCGCATTCTCGAACTGCCGTACGCCCACGTTCACCTCTACAATAAGGGGGAACGACCGGGCCGGAAGCTGGGCCACGTCAACATTCTGGCCGACAGTTACGAGGAGCTCGTGTGGCGGGTTCGCAACTGTGCCCAGTTCCTGCCGGGCAGTCCCGAGTTTCAAAGTTCCTTAACCCCGAAGGGTTGATATAAGTCAATTCGCCCTTATAGTTGCGCAGTGAACATTCACTCAAAGAGAGACAGGGAGAACGACCTCATGGCATTTGAACTTCCCGCATTGCCGTACGAAAAGAACGCGCTGGAACCGCACATTTCCCAGGAAACCCTGGAGTACCATTACGGCAAGCACCACAACACGTACGTCACCAAGTTGAATGGTCTGGTTGACGGCACCGAGAACGCCAACAAGTCTCTTGAAGACATCATCAAGAGCGCCAGCGGCCCTCTGTTCAACAACGCTGCGCAGGTCTGGAACCACACATTCTACTGGCACTGCCTGAGTCCGAACGGCGGCGGTGAACCGACCGGCGCTGCGAAGGACGCGATCGAAAAAGCATTCGGCTCTTTCGAAGCGTTCCAGAAAGAGTTCAACGACAAGGCCGCCAACAACTTCGGTTCTGGCTGGACCTGGCTGGTCAAGAAAGCCGACGGAAGCGTAGCTATCGTTAACACCAGCAACGCCGAAACGCCGCTGACCGGTGAAGATAAGCCGGTATTGACCGTAGACGTTTGGGAGCACGCGTACTACATCGACTACCGCAACTCTCGCCCGAACTACCTGGAAGCGTTCTGGAAGCTGGTCAACTGGGATTTCGTGAACGAAAACCTGGCCTGATCGACTTCTCGCTCTGGCTTTGGCGGCCCACCGGCCGCCTGAAAAAACGCCCACCTCGTGTGGGCGTTTTTTGTATGCGAGCACAACGAAAACCAAACAATTTGATACACGCAATGGCTACATACTCTGAAAAAATCACTGATACTTAAAGCAGTTACGCGCGCTTAATAACGAAAAAGCCTGAATAAAGCACAACTGGTTCTATGCCAGGCAACGCCGGCCCGCGCGCCAAACCGATAACCGATGGCCCTGAATGAACAGCAAGCTCAATATTGAACAGCGCCTTGGCGATCGCATTCTCTGGTGGCTGCTGACCATCGCGCTGCTCTGTGGCTTTGTTATCAGTGCGGCCCAGGTTCTTGTCGATGCCAGGCGCGTCTCCAGCGATTTGGAGACGCAGGCCACGGAAACCATCGCGATGGTCGAGGATGCGGCAACCCAGGCCGTCTTTAATATCGATTCCGACCTTGCCGCGCGGGTGATCAAGGGGCTGTTCGCCGCCGACGCCGTCCACCTGGCGAGAATCTCTCACCCCGACGGCGAAACTCTGGCCAGCCATGATCGCCCATTGATGAAGGCACCCCACCGTGACCTGACAGACTGGATTTTCAAGGCCCAACGAACCTACCAGGCGCCCTTGACCCGTGACGCCTCCGACACTGTGTACGGGTACCTTGAGGTTCACTACGACACAGCGCCGGCGGCCAACACCTGGCTCAATCGATCCGTGTTTACCTTTGCCTCCGGCCTGGCGACGGCCGGCATCCTTGGCCTGGCCCTTTACTTTGTCTTTCATCTGCTTCTGGCCCGTCCAATGGAGAAAATTATCCGGGCCGTCAAAGCGGTAGACCCGGAGCACCCGGACGGCCGATTGATTAAGATCCCCAAGGGCCACCAGCGGGATGAGATCGGACTCTGGGTGAATGCCACCAACAATTTGCTGGTCGCCATCGGAGATAGCCAGGAGCGCCACCGGGAAGCAGAAGTTCGGGCCAACCGACTGTCGCAGTACGATCAACTGACCGGCCTGCCTCGCCGGGAAACCTTCATGGAAATCCTGCAAAAGGACATTGAGCAGGCAAGGTCAGATAATCAGGTACTGTCCCTGATGGTCTGCGGTATTGACGACTTCAAGTCCGTGAATGACCAGTGTGGCTTCCGGGTTGGCGACCTGATCCTGCAGAAACTCTCTGATCGCCTCTCCACCACTTTGGGGGGCAGTCGTTTTTCCCTTTCACGACTCGGCAGCGATCAATTCGCCATTCTGGAGAAGGGCATTCAGAACAGTTTCCAGGCGGCCGAGACTGCCGATCAGGTTCTGGCGTGTTTCAGCACGCCGATTACCGCGGAAAGCCAGACCATCAGCATGTCGGCGACCATCGGTGTGTCCATGTTCCCCTCCGACGCAGACGAAGCGGATCGCCTGCTGCAGAGCGCGGAGCAAACCATGACGCTTGCCAAACAGGGCGGCCGGAACCACCTGCAGTTCTACGTGGCCAGGATCGACCAGGAGATTCGCAACCGGAAACTGCTTGAGAAAGACCTGTCAGAGGCCCTCGCCAGGGGCGAATTCCACCTGGTTTACCAGCCCCAGATAGACCTGGAGACCCGACGCATCAGCGGAGCTGAAGCCCTGATACGCTGGAACCACCCATCCAGGGGTTTTGTCCCGCCCGACGATTTCATTCCAGTGGCGGAAGCCAACGGTGCAATTATCGAAATCGGCCAGTGGGTTCTGGAGCAGGCTTGCTGGCAGGCCGCACAGTGGGCCGCCAAAGGTATCGACATCCGGGTCGCCGTCAACCTGTCCGCCGTCCAACTACAACAGCCCGATATTGTTGAGGATATTCTGGAGACACTGGAGCGCCATAGTGTCCCGGCCGGACGACTGGAGCTGGAAGTGACCGAAACCAGTTTCATGACCAACATGGCGGATGCAGTGGACAAGCTGGAGCAACTGAATCAAGCTGGCATCAGTATTGCCGTGGATGACTTCGGCACAGGCTATTCCTCGCTGACCTACCTGAAGAAGATGCCCGTCCAGCACCTGAAAATCGACAAGCAGTTCATTCGTGATCTGCTGTTGAACGATGATGACACCCGCATCGCCAATACAATCGTTGATCTCGGCCGAAGCCTGAATATGTCGGTGGTGGCTGAGGGCGTGGAAACCGCTGAACAGGAATATTACCTGAGCCAACGGGGTTGCCGCCTGGCACAGGGCTATCACTTCAGTAGACCAATACCAGCCCGTGAATTTGAGACTTTCGTCCATCGTTTTCACGGGCAATTTGCCGAAAATAACGTCTGACCCTCTCACCATACAGGAGCTGCAATGGGTACTACCTTGATCGGCCTTATTGTTATTGCCGCCGTCGTGTTCTACCTGGTTTTCATCTACAACCGACTGGTTGCCTTGAGAAACCAGTTCAAGAACGGCTTTGCCCAGATTGATGTGCAACTGCAGCGCCGACACGACCTGATCCCCAACCTGGTGGAAGCCGCCAAGGCCTACCTCAGCCACGAGAAATCCACACTGACACAGGTTATGGAAGCCCGCCATAATGCCGTCAGCGCCCAGCAGGACGCGGCAAAAGACCCGAGCGACAGCACCAGGATCCAGCGTCTCGGCAGCGCCGAAAACCTGCTCACCAAAGCGCTGGCTAATTTCTACGCGGTTGCGGAGAACTACCCTGAACTCAAAGCCAACGAAACCATCCAGCAGTTGATGGAAGAGCTTTCCAGCACCGAGAACCGGGTCGCTTTTGCCCGCCAGGCCTACAACGATGGCGTAATGACCTACAACACCTTCCGCGAACAGTTCCCCAACAACATCCTTGCTGGCATGTTTGCGTTCAAGGAAACCGCCCAGCTCGAACTGGAGTCCCCAGAGGCTCGCCAGGCTCCGAAAGTCTCTTTCTAAGGCGCTGATTTATGGCGCATCAGGGATTTTTTCAGCGCCAGGCCAAGGCCCGGCGCAATACCGGCCTTTTGGTGATTCTCTTTCTGACGGCCGTCGTTCTGATCACGCTGGCCGTCTGCCTGGTCGGTTACTTTGTAACTCGCAGCGAATCCAGCCACCTCGCCTTCCATGACTGGCTGCTATCGAATCACGGCCTGATGACCAGTGCCGTTGTCGTGGGCCTGATTGGTATTGGATCGCTGGTCCGATGGATTGATCTTGCCGGCGGAGGCACGCGCGTCGCCAGAATGGTGGGAGCCCGTCTCATCGACCCGGATACCCGTGACAGCGACGAGCGCCGACTCCGCAATATCGTAGAGGAAATGGCCATTGCCAGCGGCGTACCGGTGCCAGAGCTCTACGTGATGGATCGGGAGACAGGCATCAACGCCTTTGTGGCCGGCTACGCCCCCGGCGAAGCGGTGATGGTGGTTACCCATGGAGCCATTACCCAGTTGAGCCGGGATGAACTTCAGGGGGTCATCGGGCACGAGTTCAGCCACATCCTCAATGGCGACATGAGAATCAACGTCCGGCTGATTGCCTTGCTAGCCGGCATACTGATGATTGGCCAGATTGGCGGATTCCTTATTCGTTCCTCTTTCTACAGCAGCCATCGCTCATACCGTTCGTCCAGAGATGGCCGGGGCCAAATGGCGATGGGCGCGATCGGCCTGGCTTTGATGATCATTGGCTATGTCGGGGTTTTCTTTGGCCGCCTGATTCAATCTGCCGTATCCCGACAAAGGGAGATGCTCGCCGATGCCTCATCCGTTCAGTTCACACGAAATCCAGACGGAATTGGGGGAGCCCTTTACAAAATAGGACTCAAAGGCGGCTATCTGGATACCACCAGTCACGCGAGCGACATGAATCACATGTGCTTCGGCGAGAGTGCACGAATGAAGTTTTCGTCACTGCTGGCTTCACACCCGCCCATTGAAGAACGCATCAACGCCATCCAGCCTGGCCTCATGGCCCGGTTACGCAGCCGGTTCAGGGACAGTCGCGCGGGCGAGGATCTACGCAGCGCGGGTACTACTCCCACCCCGCCCCAGGCGGCGGGCTTTGCCGACTCGGGCCCGATCCCCTATCGGACAACGAGTGCCACCGAAACTGAAAGCGCCCAAAACGAAAAGCGGCTCTCTGACCGGGTCGGTACCGTTAACCCTCAGGGCGAGGCCTTCGCCATTCGCTTCCTGGACCGACTGCCGGAGAGCTTTCGGGACCAGCTTTACACCCGAACGGGGGCCGTTCAGCTCTGCTATGCACTGCTGGTTTGTGAGCTGACGGAGAAACAGCAAAAGACACGCCTCGAGCTGATTCCGGAGCACCCGGTCCTGGGGGCTCAGCCTGAGGTACAAATGCTGCTGATTCCAACGATTCGGGCTGCCGGCCACGGAATTGGCTTTCCTGCCCTGGAACTGGCGATGCCAGCCTTGCGCAAGCTGGATCCGGACGAGCGCAAGATATTGCGGGCAAACGTTCAGAAGTTGGTGGCCGCCGACAAAAAACTGTCGTTGTTCGAGCTGGCCATGACCAGCTTTCTGTGGCGCCACCTGAGCGACGGGGCAAGCCGGGAAGTCCGGGTTCGATATCGAAACTACCGCCAGGTAGGGCCGGCCATTCAGAGACTGCTGAGCCTTCTGGCACGGGCCGGCACCAACAACAGCAACGATGCCGAGGCACTCTTCACGCGGGTCATGAGTGGCTTTTCAGCCAACCCCGATGAGCACTTGATTCTTGAGAAGGTGGGCATGCGGCAACTGCGGGAGGCATTGATGATGTTAAACGGGCTCTCTCCCCTTTTGAAGCCGGCAATCATTGACGCCTGCGGCGATTGCATCACCCATGACGGGAAAGTCGATCCCAGAGAATACGAGCTGATGCGACTCATTGCCGACCAGCTCGACTGCCCGATGCCTCCGCTTACTCGCTGATCTCCCGGAGACGTTGCCGACGACGTCCGTCGAACAGGACATCCACTTCCGGGTTGATTTCTGCTTTGGGCAGTTTGAGCTGCTCACGCATGTCCAGATTGATATCCCAGAGTTCGTTGAACTTGTCGTCGGTAACAGCCACGGCTTCCAGCTTACCCAGCATGATGGTCGGGCGCAGGAAGACGAGCAGGTTACGCTTGGTACGTCGTTCCGATTCAGAGGAGAACAGACGACCAAGGAACGGAATGTCACCCAGCAGGGGCACCTTGCTCTTGATCACCTGGAAGTCGTCGCGGATCAAGCCACCCAGGACAATGGTTTCGCCGTCGTCGGCCAACACCGTGGTTTTGATTTCACGTTTGTTAGTGACGATGTCAGAGGCGTTCTCAACACTGTCTGCCACGTTTTCCGTGGACTGCTCGACCACCAGTTTCACCAGGCCATCGGCACTGATGGTCGGTGTTACCTTGAGAGTCAGACCAATATCCCGACGCTCAATGGTGGTGAAAGGATTGGTGGTTCCATCACCAGATACCGTGGACTCCCCGGTCCGGAACGGAACGTTCTGACCCACAATGATCTCAGATTCCTGGTTATCGAGGGTGATGATACTCGGCGTGGACAACAGGTTCGCCGCTGCCGATGTGGACAAGGCTTGCAGGAGCACGCCCCAGGTGAGACCGCCCTTGTCCTCTTCGCCAATACCGATGGTGATACCACCCGCGGCAGGAGCGATGGGCGTTTCTGCTACGATGGCACCAATCACTTCGCTCAGGCTTCGGCCGACGTTATCGAAGCTGGTTGCGGCAAGCGGCGTCGAACCGCCAGAGCGGTCACCCACGGCCGCCTGGACCCCAAGATCCTGACCAACCTCGTCACTGATCTCCACGATGGCCGCTTCAATCATCACCTGCGCACGGCGCACATCCAGACTGGCGACAATCTGTTCGGCTTCCTGCATCAAGGAAGGCTCACCGCGAACAACCAGTGCGTTCAACCCCTCGTCGGCGAACACCGCGAAGTTGGCACTTGGCTTGGCGGCGCCCGCTTTACCGCCGGACTCTTCCTCAACGACCTGCCCCATTACACCCTTGAGGATTTCGGTCATGGTCTTCGCATCAGCATGCTTCAGACGAATCACCTTGGTTGTGCCGCCGGTGGCAGACGGCTGATCAAGCTGGCGAATCAGGCCTCGCATCTTGTCCCGGAAGGTTTGATCGCCACGCAGAATTAACCGGTTGCTACGCTCGTCGGCGGTGACACTGTACTTGCGTGAGGCATTTTCGCCACCACCTTTGCCGAGTTCTTCCGGCGCCAGCTCCTGCAGCAGGACAACCATGTCGCCTACCCAGGCCTCATCCAGCTGAATGACTTCCACCTCGTATTTTGACGGACTGTCCAGTTCCCGGACGATCTGTTCAATCCGGCCGATGTTGGATGCGTGATCACTGACAATCAGCGCGTTTGCAGCTGCGACGCCGGCCAGGTGACCGTACTTCGCCACCAGTGGGCGCAAGATGGGCACCAGTTCGAGCGCATTGGCGTTATCAATCTGGATAACCCGGGTAATCAGTTGCTCGGACGGCGTCGCGTCGAACCGGGTCAGAGATTCGGCAGATTGCTTGGCATCCACCTGTTGGACAACCTTGATCACCTCTTCGCCCGGAATGGCGGTGAAACCGTGCACGTTCAAAACAGCGAGGAACAGGTCGTAGATTTCGCTCTTGTTCATCGGCGCGCTGGAAAGAACGGTGACCTTCCCTTTGACGCGAGGATCAACCACAAAGCTGTAGCCGGTAATGTCGGCTATCTGAGTCACAAAGGCCCGGATGTCGGCCTCTTTGAGATTCAGCCGCCAGGTTTCTTCCTGTGCATGAGCCAGGGACATCAGCGGCAGGAGGATGAGAAAGGCTACAGCCCGCAACAAGTTGGTTTTATGATTATGCATGTGGCGAATTCGTCCTGTATCTAGTAACCCGATCAGCGCCATTGCTCGGGTATTGCAAAACTAATGGTTAGAAAAGAACCGTCACGTTCGATTTCAATGTCGAGCTGAGCCTGGTCCCGCCAGCTGTCAAACAACGACTTATCCTGTTCAATATCGCCAAGGATTTGCCCATTGATTGATGTGATGACATCACCAGCCTGTAAGTTCACTGCATTCAGCATGGCGTTGGAACCGTCATAGACATAGCCGGATTGACCGCTGTCGCCCGCAGGACGCAGTCCGTAGGCGTTGAGTGCGGCTGCACCCTCGGTGTCTAGCTGGGCGCGAGCCTGATCCAAAAAGGCGTCGGGCGAGGATTGTGCCGGCTGCTCCGGGGTTTGTGCAACCAGTGTCTCGGAACCATCTTCAAAGGTCAGCGACTCGTATCGCCCACCTCGTCGAATCAGTATACGGCCCGCTTCAACCTCGGCCAGTTCGACGTTTCCCGGTAGCATATCCCCAACGCGATAATGCCCGGTTTCCCCGTTGCTTCCTGCAACTATAGCACCGGAGTCTTCCGGACGCTGACCCAACAACACCCCCTCCAGTCGCAACCGGAGCTGCGTTTCAGGCGCCGAACGTTTGACTACCTCGGAGACACCCTGCTGTTGTTCCGGGCGGCCAAAAAATTCGAAACTGGCCATGGGTGCTGACAGCGCGGATCCACCACCGTTGTTACCACCGTCAAGAGCCGTCGGTGTAGAAGGTACAGGGCGCTCATCCCAGATTAACAGCCAGGTGACTTTGGCCAACGCTAGCGCCAGATAGATGGCCAGCCCCACGAGCAAAACGTTGGCCAGCGCCCTGGATAAACGGGTTTGTGCTCTGAGACTCATCGCCATAATTTAGCGAGCCCCCGGCAGCAAGGGCTGCCTGACGCGGAAAATAACATCGTCCGGACTGGCGGTATCCGGCCACGGTTGCTGGGCCAGATCCACCATGCGTTTGTAGACCCGCACTTCGAGCATTCCGTTCCAAAGAACATTCGCCTCTGCCGCTGGCCCACTGCCGTCCTGCTCTTCAACAATCAGTTCGATTCCGCCCTGGGTCGTATCCAGTTCAGCCTGCATCGGTGGGAACCTGGCCTGGCCGGTCTGGTTACCCATGGGCCAGCTTACCTGGCCTCCGGGCCAGCGCCCGATACCGTCAGCTCTCTGAATCCGGTTGTCGGCCCACAACACATTCAGACGGTCGATCGTCACGTTGCCTTCAATCATTGCTCCGCCGCTGCGGCGAATCAGATCCTCAAACTCACTCACCACGACCCGGCCACGGGCATCCAACTCGGCAGAAGCGGGCCAGCCAATCGTAACATTACCTTCCAGCAAAGATTGTGATGAAGCAACGGAAATATCGACGGGCATACTCAGATCGGTGAGCGACGGCAGCCCCAATTCCCACGACACACGAAGAGGAAAACCGGCCACATCCAATCCCGCGGCACCATCCCAGATCTGGCCGGACACCTGACGAACATTGACCTGCTGCGGCAGCTGAATCTGATTCGACACCTGACTCCACACCCAACCAGCAGGTACCCAGACCAGTAACGCGCCCAGATAGACAACGGCAGCAAGAAGGACCAGCAGCAGGACCTTACCGAACCGGAAAAAACGCTTGGGTGGGGCTTCGTTCATTCAACAACACGCACACAATAGACAGGCCATCGAGTCTATCAAAGGGGCGTTTCAAGTTCATGAGAAAAAACAAAAACCCTGCGCCAGTACCAACCAGCGCAGGGTTTTTTCAGGGTCCGGCGAACCACACACTCAGGTCATGAGGCGTGGTCGGGATCAGGACGGCTTACATCATGCCGCCCATGCCTCCCATTCCGCCCATGCCGCCCATGTCCGGCATTGCAGCGCCACCTTTATCTTCCTCAGGCTCATCAGCAACCATCGCTTCGGTGGTGATGATCAGGGAAGCCACGGAAGCCGCTGCCTGCAGAGCAGAACGAGTCACCTTGGCAGGATCCAGGATACCCATTTCCAGCATGTCGCCGTACTGCTCGGTGGCGGCGTTGAAACCGAAGGCGCCTTCGCCTTCGCGTACCTTGGCCACAACAACAGAAGACTCACCGCCCGCGTTGTAAACGATCTGACGCAGCGGCGCTTCCATGGCGCGACGCAGGATGTTCACGCCCGCTTTCTGCTCTTCGTTGATGGCATCAACGGCGTCCAGAGCGGCGATTGCACGGATCAGGGTGACACCACCACCGGCTACGATACCTTCTTCAACCGCAGCGCGAGTAGAGTGCAGGGCGTCTTCAACGCGTGCCTTCTTCTCTTTCATCTCTACTTCGGAGCCAGCGCCAACCTTGATTACGGCAACACCGCCGGCCAGCTTGGCTACACGCTCCTGCAGCTTCTCCTTGTCGTAATCGGAGGAGCTTTCTTCGATCTGCTTGCGGATCTGCTCAACGCGCGCTTCGATATCAGCCTGGGCGCCAACACCATCGATGATGGTGGTGTTTTCCTTGGTGATGTTGATGCGCTTGGCGTTACCCAGATCGTCCAGAGTAGCACTTTCCAGAGACAGACCAACTTCTTCAGAGATCACGGTACCGCCGGTCAGGATCGCGATGTCCTGCAGCATTTCCTTACGACGATCACCGAAGCCAGGCGCCTTAACCGCAGCAACCTTCACGATGCCACGCATGTTGTTGACAACCAGAGTTGCCAGCGCTTCGCCTTCGATGTCTTCAGCGATGATCATCAGCGGCTTGCCAGCCTTGGCGACGGATTCCAGAACCGGCAGCAGCTCGCGGATGTTGGAGATCTTCTTGTCGACCAGCAGGATGTACGGCTCGTCCAGCTCGGCAGACATGTTGTCCTGGTTGTTGATGAAGTACGGGCTCAGGTAGCCGCGGTCGAACTGCATACCTTCAACCACGTCCAGCTCGTCTTCCAGGCCACGGCCTTCCTCAACGGTGATAACACCTTCTTTACCTACACGCTCCATGGCGTCGGCGATGATCTTACCGATGGTTTCGTCACCGTTGGCGGAAATGGTGCCAACCTGGGCGATGTTGCGGTTGTCGTCGCACGGCTTGGCCATGTCACGGATCGCCTTAACGGCTTCGGTGGTGGCCTTGTCGATGCCGCGCTTCAGGTCCATCGGGTTCATGCCGGCAGTCACGGCCTTGATACCCTCGTTGACGATGGACTGAGCCAGAACGGTTGCAGTGGTGGTGCCGTCACCCGCGGTGTCGTTAGCCTGGGAGGCAACTTCTTTCACCATCTGGGCGCCCATGTTCTCGAACTTGTCTTTCAGTTCGATTTCCTTGGCCACGGAAACACCGTCTTTGGTGACGTTCGGCGCACCAAAGGATTTTTCCAGAACTACGTTCCGGCCTTTCGGGCCCAGAGTAACCTTAACCGCGTCCGCCAGTACGTTGACACCTGCGACCATGCGTTTACGGGCGCTATCACCAAATTTAACGTCTTTTGCTGCCATGTTTACTATTCCTGTTCTTTAAACCGAGATTGAATCAAACGGATCAATAGAGTCTCTTGCGAATCGCGGCGCGATTACTCGAGCACGCCGTAGATGTCGTTCTCGCTCATGATGAGCAGCTCTTCGCCGTCAACCTTGACGGTGTTACCGGCATACTGGCCGAACACAACGGTGTCACCCACCTTGACCGCCAGCGCACGGGTTTCACCGTTATCCAGAATGCGACCGTTACCCACTGCGATCACTTCGCCCTGGGACGGCTTTTCCTTGGCATTTCCCGGAAGAACGATTCCACCAGCTGTTTTCTCTTCTTCTTCCTTTCGGCGTACGACGACACGATCGTGTAGCGGACGAATTTTCATTGCTCGTTGTCTCCAATAGTCAGATTAATGTGGCAATGACATTTGCTGTTTAAAAGGTCAGACCTGCAACGCAGGGTCCGGCCAAAATGCCCGGCCGGCTAAGCCACTGTGTTTTCAATGGTTATCGGCCTGAAGCTAACTTGTGCATCTTATGTGGGGTTGGCCCGAAGCTTTTCAACACCCGCCGGAAAAATTTTTCTCATTTTTTTTCGATGCGATCACGATCCGCCTCGGTGCTGTCACTGTACTCACCTTCGATGATGTCCCCGTCCTCATCGAAACGGCTTTTCCGATCGAACGGGCTCTGGCGACCAAACGGCCCGCCCTGCTCACCAAATGGGTCCCGCTCGAAGGGTCCCGGTCCGGACCGGAATTCGAAGTGGCTGCGCTGGCCGGAAATCACCATGCGCTTGAGCGCTTGAGCAGCAAACCAATGACGGGTGACAGGGATCAGGCACAGGAATCCGATGGTGTCGGTAATAAAGCCCGGTGTCAGAAGCAAAGCCCCACCAACGGCCAGAATCAGCCCTTCGGCTACTTCCCGGGCAGGCAACTCACCGCTATTGAGACGCTGGTTGGCACGAAGCAGCGTCGCCAAGCCCTGCTGCCTGAGCAACCAGGCACCGATGACGGCAGTCAGAAGGACGAGACCGACCGTATTAAGAACACCGATAACACCGCCTACCTTGATCAGAACCGCCATCTCGGCGATCGGCATGACGATGAATAAAAGGAGGAAAATAGACATGAGATACCTGCATTCAGGCTGTGGGGTTTGCGGCGTCTGATATACTTGGCAGCCTTTTTATCTGTAAGGCAGCCTCCCCTTGGCTCGCCGCGCGATCAACTTACTATCCTACGTTAGGGCGAAACATGAAACTTCAAGATTCGGTCATCGCGATCACCGGTGGCGGCCAGGGCCTGGGACGATCGATGGCAACCTACCTGGCGGGGCAAGGCGCCAGACTGGCTCTTATCGATCTCGTACCGGAAAAGCTCGAACAGACAGTCACCGCCTGCAAACAAGCCGGTGGCGATGCCCGGGCCTACGTATGCAACGTTGCCCGGGAAAAGGACGTGGAGGAAACCTTTGCGGCCATCAACCGAGATTTCGGCCAGATCGACGGCCTGGTCAACAATGCCGGAATACTTCGCGATGGGCTGATGGTAAAAGCGAAGGACGGGGATATCATCAAACGCATGAGCCTCGCCGAATGGCAGGCAGTGATCGACGTCAATCTGACCGGAGTTTTCCTGTGCGGGCGCGAGGCAGCCACCCACATGATTCGAAACGGCAGCGGAGGCGTTATCATCAACATCTCCTCCATCTCCAGAGCCGGTAATATGGGGCAAAGCAATTACTCATCGGCCAAGGCTGGCGTCGCCGCGCTGGTACCCGTGTGGGCGAAGGAACTTGCCCGGCACAATATCCGGGTGATGGGTATTGCACCAGGCTTTATCGAAACCGAGATGACCACCTCCATGAAACCCGAAGCTCTGGAACGGATGACATCGGGCATTCCGCTCAAACGGATGGGGCAGCCACACGAGATTGCGACCACCGTGGATTTCATCTTTGAAAACGATTACCTGACGGGGCGCATGATTGAAGTGGATGGGGGTTTGCGAGTTTAAGACCGGAGATTACGGGGTAAGTGAACGCTTGCCCCTGAGAAAAAACTAAGACCACTGAAACCGGCCCATGGCTACCCTGCCCCGGACAACCTCCACACCTTCCCGCTCAAGCAACGAGACCTGTTCCCGAAACTTGTCGGAACCTTCGGGAAACGCGATCTGCCCATTACTCCGGATCACCCGATGCCAGGGCACGGCGTGACCAGCTGGCAGCTTACCCAGGGCCCGACCAATGTAACGAGCCTGCCGCCCGAGACCGGCCATGCTTGCCACCTGACCATAGCTGGCAACCTTGCCCTCTGGAATGGCCATGACCACCTGCCAGATTGCCTGATCTTTTCCGGCTTCCAAAGCTCACCCCGCTCGGGCTGGTTCGGGTTCGACCTCGGATTTTCTCGGCGCCAGCGAATCGAGGCGGCCCCCTTTTCGAATCATGTACATGGACAGCAGAATAGCTGGAATCCCCATGACGCCCGCCAGCAGGAAGAACTCTGCATAGCCGTAATCCGCGACCACAATGCCAGAGAAGCCCCCAAGGAATTTTCCAGGCAACGTCATCAATGAACTGAACAAGGCGTACTGGGTAGCGGTGAACGAGGCGCTGGTCATACTCGACAGCCAGGCAATTAATGCCACGTTCGCAATTCCCCCGCTGAGATTATCAGCGCTTACGACGGCAGCCAGGGTCATGATATTTGGCGGGTACTGAGCCAGCACAACAAACAGCAGGTTGGTAGCCGCCGTCATCACCGCACCCACGAGCAGGATCTTTCGCACGCCGTAGCGAATCACCAGAACGCCACCCATAAAGGAGCCGGCGATGGTCATAAAAAAGCCAAAGACCTTGGTCACGTCCGCCACTTGGGTTTTCGAAAAGCCCATAAAATTCAGGTAAAAAGGATTCGCCATGACCCCCATGGCGATGTCGGAAATTCGATAGACCGCCACCGTAACCAGAATCAGAATGGCCAGATCCCGGTAACGACCAAAAAAGTCCTGAAAAGGGCCCGCTACCGCCGCGTAGAACCAACCGGCCGCCCGTGCCAGCCGTGGATTCATATGGGTACGCTTGGCGGCTTCCTGCTCGATTTTGTGAGCGATATCCTGGGCGGCGGCAAAATGATTCAGCCGGGGTTCCCTGACCACCAGCACAGTCAGCATGCCGACACCCACCAGCAGCGCCATCACTTCATACGACACCTGCCACGACCAGAATTCGGCAATATAAAAGGCTCCCGCCCCCGCGACCAGCAGCGCTAACCGGTAACCGAAGATATACGTCGCTGCCAACGCGGCCTGCAAACGCTCTTCGGCAATTTCAATTCGGTAAGCATCAATAGCCACGTCCTGCGTGGCGGAAGAGAACGCAACCAGAAATCCGAACAAGGCCATCGTTTCCGGCGCAACGGTGGCGTCGACGTTCGCCATCAGGTATAGGCCGGTCGCAATCCCCGCCTGGGCCAGCAACATCCAGCTTCGACGCTTGCCCAGCAACCGGTCCAGAATGGGCAGGCGAACCCGGTCAATCACCGGGGCCCAGAACACCTTGATGGAATAGGTAATGCCCAACCAGCTGAAGAAGCCGATGGTAGCAGTCTCTACTCCCACATCCGCCAGCCGTGCGTTAAGGGTGGAAAACACCAGCAGGAATGGCAGGCCAGCGGAAAATCCGAGGAACAGGAGCGCAATGACCTGCCAACGGGTGTAGGTGTAGAGCGTATCCCGAATCAGGGCACGGCGGTCGCTGGAAAAAATGGCCTGGCCTCCAGAAAATCAGTCGCGGAAGTTGTTGAACTGAAGAGGAATGTCCAGATCCGACTCTTTCAGCAAAGCGATAGCCGTCTGCAGGTCATCACGCTTCTTGCCAGTGACCCGAACCTTATCGCCCTGGATACTGGACTGAACCTTGAGCTTGGCATCCTTGATCATCTTCACGATCTTCTTTGCCATATCCGTCTCAATACCCTGCTTGAGGCTGAAGTGCTTCTTGACCAGCTTTCCAGACTTGCTCCCGTCACCTTCAGAGAGCGCGCGACTGTCAATGTTTCGTTTGGCAAACGCCATCCTGACCATCTCTTCCAATTGCTCCAACTGGAAATCCTGCTCGGCACTCAGGGTTACACCCTGGTCGTCTTTCTCGATGTCAGCTTCCACATTTTTAAAGTCCCAGCGGTTACCAAGCTCACGTTTTGCCTGATCAACCGCGTTGGTGACTTCGTGCAGGTCAATTTCTGAAACAATGTCAAAAGAAGGCATGGTCGTTATTCTCCATTTGCCGCTATCGGTATACTATCGCAATAAAATTAGGCGGATGTGCAGGGTTGCCAAGCATAGCAAGAGCCACGCCGGACCGCATCCGGCGAACCGCACCTTCGGTCCGACCACACACCGATAAAAAGTAGATCACAATGCCAAACCTGGATTTACCCATCCTTGTCGTAGACGACGCGAAATTCAGCAGCATGGTAGTCGGGCGAACCCTCCGCAACGCCGGCTATCGAGATGTCCGCATCGCCAACAACGCTCCAGCCGCATTGGAACTGATCGAACAGCGCCCTGTGAGCGTGTTGATTGCGGACTGGCTGATGCCTGAAATGGATGGACTTGAGCTCACTGACTCCGTTCGCCAGCTGGACGAGCAAACCAACCACTACACCTACGTTATTCTGCTCACTGCCAGGGAAAGCAACGAAGCCCTGTCAGAAGCCTTCGATCGCGGTGTGGATGATTTTATCTACAAGTCGGACATGACCAAACAACTGATTCCGAGAATTTTTGCAGCGGATCGCATGGCCGACCGGCAGAACACGCTACTGAAGGCCAACTCCCTGCTTATCGAAAACAACCGGGAACTGGAAGCCAGCAACATCATTGATCTGGAAACCGGCCTGTGCAACAGCAAATACGGACGTGAGCGGCTGGGCAAACTGCTGCGCCACGCCGAGGCCCGGGGTGGTTCGTGTGCCTATGTCCTGTGTGGCATTCGCAACTGGCAGGAACTCAAACGCAAGCATTCCCCTACCGTCATGAGCGAACTGGCCATCGGCATCGCCCGGCGGCTGAAATCCCTGATCCGACCCATCGATGCGCTGTGCCGGGTTGGCGACAACCAGTTCGCCATCGTCGCTTACTTCCCCAACAGCGACCACTGCACCACCACCGCGTTCCGGCGGATCTTCGACGGCATCAACCACAAAGCATTGAAGACCACGGCAGGCTATATCTCCGTGGAGGCGGGCATGGTGTTATGCCGTGCTGACGCGGAAAAAGGCACGCCACTGGTTCAGGCCATGGAACGATCAGCTGTGGAAGGTTTGATGGAGGCGTACGAGACAAGACGGTTTACGGAAACATCCCCGGACGTGGGCGCCGAGGCGTAACAATTGAGCAAATTTCAGCCAACATTGCGTAACACAGGGATACGCTTCACACACAGACACCCGAGCCGGAAGCCACTAATCTAGCACTCGTGGATTCAAGCAGTATCCCAATAGCGGAGGAGCCGAGTAGTAACTTCGCTGCAGTATGGGCAAGCTGTGAACCCATGACGAAGGATCTGTGTAGTACCTTCGCGCAGTATGGGTTAGCAATCCCCCATGGCGGAGGAGCCGTGTAGTACCTCCGCCGCCATATGGGGTTGCCAGGCTCAGACTTGAATCACCACAGTCAGAACGCCCTCAACCAGCAGCTTTGCTGGTTTTGTTGTTTCTGGGGCCCTGTTTTTCTCACCGCCCCCGCCCTGCCAGACGCCAAAACTTTGTCAGACACTCCTACTTCGCTCCGGTGCGATAACACATCTCGTAACACCGTGACACCGTTCACACACAGACAGCCAAATGCACACCACCTAAGGTGTGAATGTGGATTCAAGCAGTATCCCCATGGCGGAGGAGCCGTGTAGTACTTCTGCCGAAAAATGGGATGCGCTTCCACAGGATTAACGATTGATTCAGGCCTTTCGTTTTTTCCGACTTTCGGGCCAGCTTTTTAGCTGGCCCTTTTATTTGCCCCCTCCGCACACAGCACCCGACTGCCACAGAACAACGGGCTTCCGTACCCACCCAGGCACAAGCAGATTCTCCCGCATATTTCGGTATACTGTGGCAAAACAAACAGATGCAGTCGCCACCATGAAACCGCTTGGGACCGCCTCCGTCGCCGCCTTGCGCCAATATGTCCGCGCCGCTGAGGCCGCCGGAATTGATACAAAACCGCTTATGGAGCGCTGCCGGCTTGATCCGGCGATACTGGATTCCGATGACGGTCGCATCCTTGGCGAACAGCTCCAACAATTCATTCGCCTGCTGGTGGAGCACACCAACAACCCGATTCTAGGATTGGAAACCGGTGACTTCGTTCAGCCAGGAAGTTACAGCGTGGTTGGCTACATCACGATGAGCTGCGCCACCCTCGGCGAAGCCGTGACCCGCATCCCTCCCTTCGAACGGCTCGTTGGCGACATGGGTACCACGCGGCTTGCCCTACAGGGAAAACAGGCCATCCTGAGCTGGCGATGCAACTACACCGATCCACTGGTTCGGGATCACATCGTCGATAACGTCATTTCATCCTGGATTAACTACGCCCGATGGCTGGCCGACGACGATGCCGCCGGCCCAACTCGAGTTCGCCTGTCCCGCTCATCGCCAGGCAAACATCTGGAAGGCGCTTACCTGAAACGCTGGCACTGCCCGGTTGAATTTGAAGCAGACGAGGATGCCATTGTGTTTGCGAAGGAACTGCTTGAGGCCCGGCTGCGACAACCGGACCCACTGCTGCGCAAAACTCTGGAAACCCACGCCCTCACGCAACTGGCCGCACTGGATACCGACACTGCCCTCACTGCGCGGGTCAAACAGATGATCCAAAGCCAGCTGATGCAGGGCATTACCCGGCAGGACATGGTGGCAGAGGCTCTTGATATGACCAACCGCACGCTGCAACGCCGGTTAAGCCAGGAAGGCACGTCGTACCAGAGACTGCTGGATGAGGTGCGGCAATCCCTTGCCGAGGACTACCTGAAGAACAGCGACCTCTCGATCCCGGACATCGCCCTGCGGCTGGGATACGGCGAAACCACTTCCTTCCACCGGAAATTCAAAGCCACAAACGGCAAAACGCCCGGAGAGTTCCGGGCGTTGAGTCGGCAAGACATCAGGGAGTAATCAGAGCTTTCGGCCCTTGCCGGCGGCAATCCGAAGGCGCAGCGCGTTCAGCTTGATGAAGCCTTCCGCGTCCTTCTGATTGTAAGCACCCTGATCTTCTTCAAACGTCGCGATCTTCTCATCGAACAGGGAATCTTCCGACTTCCGACCCACCACATCGACATTGCCTTTGTAGAGCTTCAGGCGAACGGTACCGTTCACGTACTCCTGAGTTTTGTCGATCAGCGCCTGCAGCGCCTCACGCTCGGGCGACCACCAGTAGCCGTTGTAAATCACTTCCGCGTAGCGTGGCATAATGCTGTCTTTCAGGTGCGCTACTTCGCGATCCAGAGTGATGGACTCGATGGCACGGTGGGCGCGCAGCATGATGGTGCCACCCGGGGTTTCGTAACAACCACGGGATTTCATCCCCACGTAGCGGTTCTCAACGATGTCGATACGGCCAATACCGTTGGCGCCCGCCACCTTGTTCAGGTGCTCCAGAACCTCGTGGGGTTTCATCTCCTGGCCATCAACGGCAACAATGTCGCCCTTACTGTAGGTCAGCTCGACGTACGTCGGCTGATCCGGCGCTTCTTCTGGAGACACGCTCCAGCGCCACATATCTTCCTCGGCCTCGGCCCAGGGGTCCTCGAGGTTCATGCCCTCGTAGGAAATGTGCAGCAGATTGGCATCCATGGAGTACGGGCTCTTGCCCTTTTTCATCTCGACCGGGATGCTGCGCTCTTCACAGTAGGCCAGAAGCTTCTCACGGGAGTTCAGATCCCACTCACGCCAGGGCGCGATCACTTTAACACCCGGCTTCAACGCGTAGGCACCCAGCTCAAAGCGAACCTGATCATTACCCTTACCGGTAGCACCGTGGGAAATAGCGTCTGCGCCGGTTTCATTAGCAATCTCAATCAGGCGCTTGGCAATCAGTGGACGGGCGATGGAGGTACCCAGCAGGTACTCACCTTCGTAGATGGTATTGGCCCGGAACATCGGATACACGTAGTCGCGCACGTATTCCTCGCGCAGATCCTCGATGTAGATTTCCTTTACACCCAGCGCTTCGGCTTTCGCGCGCGCCGGTTCCACTTCCTCACCCTGGCCAATGTCGGCGGTGAAGGTCACCACCTCGCAGTTATAGGTATCCTGCAACCACCGCACGATCACGGAAGTATCCAGGCCACCGGAATAGGCCAGAACCACCTTTTTGATGTCAGACATGTCCTTGCTCCTGACTGAATGCAAATGAATAGCTTGAAAAATAGGGCGCCCATTGTACGGCAGCGCGGGGGGAATGGCTATTGGGGCGCTGGCTGAAAAGAGGCCGAGACGCCCTACAGGTAGGGAATCAAGGCTTCCCCATACAGATGAAGCTCTTCGAGAATGTGCCGCTTACTCGGGGTTAACTCCGGATCAGCGGCCAGTCTCTGCAACTCTTTCCCGTATGCCTCAAGAGAACGCCAGCCCTGCTTCGGACTCATCAGGCGCTGCGAACGGAAGCTTTCCCAACGCTCGACGTCTTCTCCAATGAGGCTACCCGGGTAATTGCGGGCTCGATATCGGAACAGCATCTCATCCAGACGACCATCTTCGAACTGGACCTCCTGTTCACCAAGCTGTTCCACCGGCTGGCTTAGCACCCAATTCAGCTTTTCTCGATCGGTACGACTAATAAAACCACCGGCATAGAGCTGCTCATCCGGGTCGGTCAGATCCGATCCTTCAAAGTCACGATCAAACGCTTGCGCGATCCGGGCCGGCAAATCGCTGCCTGTGCGCAATGTTGCAAGATTAGCCCGCAAGGTCTCACCGTTTAGCTCCAACTCGGCAAGACGCTCCTGAGACAACGTAGACAGCATATTGGCCGGGGCCAGCACGGGGCACTTGTTCAGATGAACCGCTTTCAGGGGGAAGCGACTTGTGGATTCGCCCAACTCCGCCTGTGAAGTAAATACCCGCTCACGAATCTGATCAGGGGTTGCCTGAAGAAGTTCAGATGGGTCTTCACGAAGGTCATACACGATGACCGCATTCTTGTTGGTGGGATGCTCCGCCACGGGTGCCACCAGAGCGCAGCAACCTCGGGTTGCAGGGTATTTGGAAGAGATGTGGAAAACGGGCTTCATCGAGGCCGTATCGAGCATGGACCGGGCGGAGTGCTTGTTCTTGTTATTCAGAACAAAGTCGAACAACTTGGGCTGCTTGTCCTTGATCAGCCTGGCAACGGCAATGGTCGCCTGCACATCCGACATGGCATCGTGTGCGCTCTCATGAGCAATCCCATTCGCCGCGGTAAGCTCTTCGAGACGAAAACTCGGACTGCCGTCCTCTTTTCTGGGCCAGTTAATGCCTTCCGGGCGAAGCGCGTAGGTCAGCCGCACCATGTCAATAATGTCCCAGCGCGAGTTACCGTTCTGCCACTCACGGGCATACGGGTCACGAAGGTTCCGGTACAGGGTGTGACGTGTCACTTCATCGTCAAAGCGAAGGCTGTTGTACCCGACCACACAGGTACCCGGCTGGCTGAACGCTTCATTGATCTGCGCGATGAATTCCGCTTCAGGGTAACCATCCTCAAGGGCTTTCTGGGGGGTAATTCCGGTAATCAGGCACGCTTCCGGGGAAGGCAGGTAATCATCCGCTGGCTTGCAGTAGATCACCAGCGGGTCTTCGATGATGTTCAGGTTTTCGTCCGTTCGGACACCGGCAAACTGGGAGGGGCGGTCGTGAATCGGGTCGACACCGAAGGTTTCGTAATCGTGCCAGTAGAACGAGCGGATCAAGGGACGAAACTCCTGTC
The DNA here is from genome assembly GCF_019931195.1 of Marinobacter sp. F4216. Lineage (GTDB taxonomy): Bacteria > Pseudomonadota > Gammaproteobacteria > Pseudomonadales > Oleiphilaceae > Marinobacter > Marinobacter suaedae. The sequence continues at coordinate 235,835 of NZ_JAIOUO010000003.1, forward strand.
ATTAAACGGGTGAATGGCAGGAGTTTAACACTTAAAAGAGGTTTGTCCCCAGATCGGTTTGGTGGGTTCGGAGACGCGAAAGACCCGTTGCCAGGTCACTCATATTCACCGTCATGCTGGTCGGCAAATTAAGATAAACCCCTTTTCCGGCATTGATGACATTGGCGCCTGCAGGGCTCTGCCAGGGAACGTCCTCGGCATGGAAGCCTATAAAGAAATCGCTGGTCAAATCCGTCGCCCCATTATTGTCCTGGCCCACGATCAAGGACTGGGCATGGGACAAAGGCGCGCAATTCGCGCCAGTGGCGCAGTCCGTCGTCACTGCCGCGTCATCAATGCCTATGTGGGTCGCGCGGTAATTGGTCGCCTGGGAGTTTGCATTAAGTAGCGCTGCGTCATAAACGACGCCGGTACTGTCGTCCGTAATCTTCAGGCCAATATTACCGCTGAAGCTCGACGTTACAGACGAAACGGAACCTCGCGCCTGCTCGAATCCCATTCGAAAACCAACCAACCGCGGATTTGTGGGATCAGGATCCTCCGCCAATTCGAGGTAAGGCCTGGCAGCCTCAAATGGAACGGTTTCATCGGCAAGATAGTTTTGCCCGTTGTACTCAGCACCGTCGGCCCGGGCGATGTGGCCGAGCGCCACACGGGAAGCTGCCAGATCGGCACCGCTGTTGATATCACCCAAGGTGACGTCGTCAATATTGACTCGAGTCTCGACCTCCATACCCAGGGTCATCCGGGTATAGTCGAGAGTTGAGCCGGTAACATTGTTGAAGTTCTCGATTTCCATAAACGCCTGCCCGGTTACCTCACCCATGGTCTCATCCGACATAGGTGTTAACTCAGCCTGGGCAACGGCAGAAATACCCATAGAAAGCACGGTAAGGGCAGCGTATCCGTACGCCGTATAGTTCATAGTTTGTGCGTCTCTGATTAGTCAGTTAGAGCCAGTTTCGACGCCGGACTCTACCGCCCCCTTTATTCTGCAATCATTAATGAGCGGAGGCAGGTGGCCTGTGAGTTACTCATCTTTTTGCCACAGGTGCACTATATCGGAGGCAGATCAGCCAATGGAGTGAGGCTTGTCACAATCGGGACGCCCATTCACCAGCAACCTGAGCCAAGCATGATCCAACGCACAAAACGCACCAGAGCATCTGTCTGCAACACCCCCATAAGACGCATCAGGCAGCTATCACAATTTGAGGAAATACAGCGCCCTTTGCGGACACTTATTTTCGACAATAAAAAACCCGGCAAATTGCCGGGCTTTTTATTGGGTACCGGTAAGTAACCAGCTTAATCCTGCTGCCAACCCTGTACCGCTTCTTTACCGTACTTATCACGCCATGCGTTCAAAGTTTTATGATTGCCACCGCGAGTCTTAACCACTTCACCGGTATGGGGGTTCTTGTACGTTTTCATCGGGCGCTTCGCACGACCAGCCGGTGCCTCAACTTTTGAGCCAGCCAATGACGGATCAATAGCGGAAAGGATTTGAAGCACGTCTTTTGGTGACTTGTCATATTCGTTCATCAAGTCACGTACTTTATTTTCAAACTCAAGTTCGCTCTTCAGAGCCTGATCTTCTTCTAGCTTTTCCAGCTCTAAAGCCAGCTTCTCCATAAGCTGCTTCTTTTGATAATAATCGTTAATTTTTGCCATGGAAAAACAACCTTATTCAAATTTAGGCTTCAAGGAAACCATCAACATCGCCCGGGCGACGGCGACGATCATATTAAAACATTTAAAAAATAGCAAAACTTTTTAGCAGCACTCAAAAAAGGAATTATTTAATTTGACCACTGAATACGAAAAGATCAAAAAAACAGTTCACACCTACAGATACTTAAAAACTCCAAACCATCGGCATAAGCAAAATAGCAACAAAACCAACCGGCACACTAAGTGGCAGCCTTATGTTCACACAGTCATTAAAACGATAACGCCCCGGACCATAGACCACAATATTGGACGACAAACTATATTGTCAGCCAAAACAATCTCCCCAGATCGCTTTGCGGTCCCTCAGCTCCAATAGGTTTGAAGCACTTCAATGAACTCGTCGAGCTTGTCAGACGGTAATTCATTAATACCAGCAGCGGCCTTCCGACCACCACCAGTAGGAAATCGACGAGCAACCTCATCTGCCCCCGTTCGATTGCTCAAGGGGGCCCGAATACTTACCAGGTAGGTTTGATTGGGCCTCTCAGTGACAATGGCACAGGCCTGGTCGGGATGACGATTGGCCAGCTCATTTCCCAGGACTCCACTGACCCGGCGGGCCCAGGGCTCATCGGGTAGTTGCACAATCAGAGCAGAATCCGATTCAGCAAGCACCGGCGCGGACAGACCTTGTTCCATATCTTCTTCATACCCCTTTCGGAGCTTCGTCCACGCCTCAGGTTCCGACGCTATCAGATCCAGCGGATCTTCGAACTTCACAAACTCACGGAATAAATCGGCAGGGTGAAAGTGCAGATCCTCAACCGTGGCACCGTAACCATTGTAATTGATGCATACGCCCAGGTTTTTCAGGGCTTCGCCCTGCTCTTTTGACAAACCGGCTTTTTCAGCCAAGTCATTGCCAACCGCATTCAGATTATCACCAAAGGCAGCTGCGATAGCCCAGTGGTGAAAGCGCCCACCCAGATAGTTGTCAATCAAGAGGCTGGTGCAGGTAGTAGGTTGGGTATCAATCAGAGCGGTAAACTTTGGGGAGCTGGGCAGCTCGTCACCCGGGAAATGATGATCGACGTAAAATACCTCGCTGCCGACGTCCAGGAGCGCATCTACGGCCTCGCGGTTTTTTTCCAGGCTTACATCGAGGATGTGGGCCCGAACCGGTTCAGATACCGGCACCTGTCGAACGAGCGCAATGTCCCGCTTTACGCCGGTAATCAAGGTGGTTTCAGCAGGCTCAGCCAGACGCAACTGAATGAGGGCACAAATTCCATCTGCGTCGCCGTTAAAAACGTCGTACACCTTCATATGAACTCGCCATTAACAAGTAAGCGGTGGGTTGTCTGGGCAGTTTTTGGCCGTGATAGGTGAGAAAGCACTTCCTATTATTCATCACCTTTTCACTTTGACCAGTGACAGCGTCCTTGCCTGTTATTTTTTTAACTTATCTCACTTCACATTAAAGGCGAATATCAGCTTCACCAGTTGGAAGCACGCCCTTTAAATCAAAAAGCACCCCATCACCTTTGATATAGGTCCTTAATTCAGAACTTGCCTTTTCCGAATATTCACGATGAGGTACGGCAAGAAAAACGGCGTCGTACTTTGATTGCTCAGGTTCACCAATCAGAGAAATACCATATTCATCCTGCGCTTCTTCACTATCTGCCCAACAATCGGTGACATCTACCTGACAACCAAAATCTTCAAGTTCACGAATCACATCAATGACCCGGGTATTTCGCAAGTCCGGACAGTTTTCTTTGAATGTCAGCCCCATCATCAGCACCCGAGAACCGGCAATCGTGTGGCCTTTCTTGATCATCGCCTTCACCAGCTCGGCGGCCGCATAAGGCCCCATATTGTCGTTCACTCTCCGCCCGGCAAGAATTATCTCCGGGTGATAACCAATCGACTGCGCTTTGTGGGTCAGGTAATACGGGTCCACGCCAATACAGTGCCCCCCGACCAGCCCGGGCTTGAACGGCAGAAAGTTCCATTTGGTACCGGCTGCCGCCAGCACTTCATGGGTATCAATCTTCAGCCTGGAGAAAATCATGGAAAGCTCATTCATCAACGCGATATTTAGGTCGCGTTGGGTGTTCTCGATCACCTTCGCCGCTTCCGCCACCTTGATGGAACTGGCCTTATGGGTACCCGCGATAATCACCTCTGCGTAAAGCGCATCCACCTCGTTCGCAATGTCCCGTGTGGAACCGGAAGTCACTTTCATAATGGACGTCACCCGGTGTTCCTTATCGCCCGGATTGATTCGTTCCGGGCTGTAACCGGCAAAGAAATCCTGATTGAACACCAGTCCCGAAACCCTCTCCAGCACCGGCACACAGACCTCCTCTGTAGCACCCGGGAATACGGTGGATTCGTAGATCACAATATCGCCCTTCTTGAGCACCCGGCCCACACTCTCGCTGGATTTGATCAGCGGTGTCAGATCCGGTGTCTTGTACTCATCAATAGGTGTCGGCACCGTGACAATGAAAATCTGGCAATCGGCGATGTCGTCGAGCTGATCGGTAAAAGACAAACCACCGGCTGCGGCCAGCTCCTCGCGGGACACCTCCCGGGTGAAATCCACACCGTCCTTGAGTTCGGCAATGCGCTTGCTGTTGATATCAAAGCCCACGACCTCACGTTTCTCACCAAACGCAGCCGCCAGCGGCAAGCCCACATAGCCCAGGCCGATTACCGCAATTTTTTTCATTTTTCCTCCAACATCTAACAAACGCAGGGGCTGATTGACTTTTTTATCTGCCCGCAAAGTAAACCTTACTCGGGAATCATAATCCGAGTATTGAACGTTTCTTCCAGCAGCGCCCGAAACGCCGCCTTGGCTCCGGAATCCCCGTGAACAATCCGGATCTCCTCCGGCACCTCCGGAATCCCCTCAACAAATCTCAGCAAATCACTCTGCCCAGCGTGGGCCGAGTATCCCCCGACCTGATGAACCCGGGCACGAATGTCGTAGCGCTCACCATCCAGCGTCAACCAGCCACCTTTTGGGCCATAGTTAAGAATATCACGCCCCGGCGTTCCGGCGGCCTGGTAACCGACAAAGAGCACATCATTGCGCTCATCACCCAGCATCGCCTTCAGGTAATTCACCACCCGGCCGCCGGCACACATACCGGAGCCCGCCAACACCACACAGGACCGATGAGACCTGGCGAGGTAATCCACGGCATTCAGATGATCCTCATGGGAATCAATCACCGTCAATTGCTCGAAAGACAGCGGATGCCGGCCGGAGCGGACCCGTTCCCGGGCTTCGGCATCCCAGAAGGGTTTCAGATCCCGGTAGATTCGGGTGAAGTTGGCAGCGAGGGGCGAGTCGACGACGATTTCCAGAGAACGCCAGTCGAACCCGGGTTCAGATGAGTCGGCAATAATCCCTTCAATCTCATACAATAACTCCTGCGTCCGCCCGATACTGAACGCCGGAACCAGAACCGTCCCGCCATCCGCGAGCGCACTCTTCAGCACCGCCTTCAGCCGATGCCTGCGAGTCTTGCGATCCTCATGATCGTGGTCCCCATAGGTACTCTCAATCACCAACCGATCCGCGCGCTCGGGCGATTTCGGCGCTGGCAACAGCGGCGAATGCGGCGCACCGAGATCCCCCGAGAACACGATGCGCTCTTCCATATCTCCGATCCGGGCATCACATTCGACGTAGGCAGATCCCAGAATGTGCCCGGCCCGCTGAAGCCGTACCGACAGCGAACACTCACCCTCATCAAACACCCGGTGCCACTGGCCGTAAGGCACCGGCACCAGCCGCTCCCTGATCAGCCCAAGCACTCGTTCGATCAAACGCCGGTCCCGGGTAAAGCCGATTTTCAGGGCATCCTCCAGAATTTCCGGCAACATGACTGCCGAAGGCTCAGAGCAGACAATGGGCCCTTCAAATCCGGCCGCCAGCAAATAGGGGATCCGTCCCACATGGTCGATGTGGACATGAGTCACCAAGAGCGCACGGATGTGGTCAATAGGGAAATCAATCGTTAGATCGGCGGCAGAGGCCGAGCGCCCCTCATCCTGGCCCTGGAAAAGGCCGCAATCGATGAAGATTCCATGCTCCGCAGACTCAAGCCCGGAAGCGGACTCGGTCTGCAAGCTCAATTCATGACAAGAGCCCGTCACACCAGACGTGGCTCCGTGATGTTTAATATTGATCATTTACAACATTCCCTGTCTTTAAACAAAGAGTCAGAAGAAAGCTTTCTTCTGACACATCTTCAGCTCAGTTTCACAACCGATGCTGACTTGGGCTTGGGCGTCTGTCCCTGACACCAAATCAAATCCGCTACATCACCGTTCGGCGCAAACCCCGTCGGGGCATCACGTAACAGTGAAACAATCCGCCCACAATCAAACTCCTGACTGGCTCGCATCAACTGATCCAAAACCCTCTCCAGCTCATCCCACGGCATGGAAACTTCCCGGGCCTTCATAATCCTCGGATGAGAGGTACCCTGTGGATCATCACCGATGAGCAACTCCTCATAAAGCTTTTCACCGGGGCGCAAGCCGCTGAAGACCACTTCAATGTCACCCTCCGGCTCTTCCTCAGTTTTCTCGGTGAGCCCCATCAGGTGAATCATCTTTCGGGCCAAATCTGCTATCTTTACCGGCTCTCCCATATCCAGGACAAAAACCTCACCACCCTGCCCCATGCTACCTGCCTGAAGCACAAGCTGACTGGCCTCGGGAATCGTCATGAAATAGCGGATGATATCCGGGTGGGTAACGGTGACTGGCCCTCCATCCCGGATTTGATCTCGGAAAAGCGGCACAACCGATCCCGAGGACCCTAACACATTTCCGAAACGTACCATCGAAAACACAGTACCTGCCTGGCGATGGGCAAGCCCCTGGAGGACCAGTTCCGACAATCGCTTGGTTGCCCCCATGACGTTAGTAGGACGCACCGCTTTGTCCGTCGAAATCAGGACAAAGCGGTCCACCCCGGCAGCAATTGCAGCCTCGGCAGTGTGCCAGGTTCCGAAAACATTGTTCTGAACACCTTCAATAACATTATGTTCAACCAGAGGAACATGCTTATAAGCAGCCGCATGATAGACAGTTTGGACGTCAAAGGTTTTCATCACTGCTTCACAGCGACGACGGTGAGTAACACTGCCTAAAACGGGCTGCAGCGCAACCCCAAGCCCCTCTACCAGGTTAATGGATTGGAGCTCACGCTCTATAGAGTACAGGGAAAACTCTGATTGCTCGAAAAGCACCAAAATCTTCGGCTTGTGCCTTAGAATCTGCCGGCACAGTTCAGAGCCGATCGAGCCACCAGCACCAGTAACCATGACCGACTTACCTAATAAAGAAGATGCCACGAGATTTGTATCTGGGCGAACAGGGTCACGCCCCAGCAAATCCTCGATCTCGAGATCTCGTATATCGTTGATCCGAGCCTGGCCGGCTACCAGCTCCGACATCGAGGGAACGGTCTGAACCGGAATTGACAGAGCCTCTAGCTTACGAATCAGTTCTTTCCGGTTTACAGAACCTGAATCCTCCAGCGCGAGAAGAACACGGTCGACACCTAATTCCCTCACCGCTTTGTCGATATGCCCCATTGAGTAGACAGGGAGGTTTCCGATCAGAGAACGATGATTGCCGTTGTCGAGGGAGACAAACCCCACGGGACGAAACTCAACACCTTGGGCTAGTGCTGATGCCAACTGCATTCCTGTGGGGCCCGATCCTACAATCAGAGCATTGTCTTTGGACTTTTCACCTGGTCTGCGAACCACATTCCTAACAACAAACCGTGTCCCTGCCACTAACAAAAAGGCGAAAGCACCATAAATGACCGGTACAGACCTGGGAACAAGGGCTTGAAAAACAAAACCAAACACGATCAGCGATATACTGGAAAAAGTAACGCCGACCATGATCGCGAGAAAGGCGTGTTCACTAAGGTAACGAATTACCGCCCGGTAGAGTCCGAGCTTGATAAACGCAGCAAGTGTCACCGTAACAGTACCCACGGAAACTAAAAGCTGCTTCTGGTCTGGCATCCAAGATGAACTCTCAAATCTCAGCGCAAACGCGGCCCAAATAGCCACGGAAAGTAATACGATATCCGTCACGACGGATATCGCTCGTTTTTGTGGGCGTTTAAGGCGCAATACCTTATTGATCACTGCCGATCTCAAAATCTATGTTCCTTGCATCTAATGTTCGAATAGCCTGTCGCCGATTCAAAGTGAACATTCATCCATCACGGCGTGGATCGCGCCGACTGTCTTCTCCATTTCCTGTTCGGTCAGGGTCGGGTGAACAAGAAACATGAGGCTGGTCTGCCCCAGTTCCATTGCAACAGGAAGCCGGTGGGAAGGAGCAAAACCTGCCTCCTGGAAGCTTTTTTCGAGATACACCTCGGAGCAGGAGCCGGAGAAGCATGGTACGCCTATCCGGTTTATCTCGCTCATGACGGCGTCCCGATCCCAGCCAGATTTCAGCTTGTCGGGTTCGACGAACACGTAACACTTATAGCCAGCATGAACTATATATTCTGGCACCTTGGGAACTCTGAGGCCGGCATACTGGGAGGCTGCGTCCCATATTGCCTTACATTTCTGCTGACGCTGCCTCGTCCATTCTGCCATTCTAGTCAGCTGAATCCGGCCAATCACCGCCTGCATCTCGGTCATTCGCCAGTTTGTACCGAAGCTCTCGTGCAGCCAGCGGAATCCGGGTGGATGTTCGCGCTCGTATACCGCCTCCCAGCTTTTTCCATGGTCTTTGAACGCCCACATGCTAGACCACAGGGATTCATCATTGGTGGTGACCATGCCTCCCTCGCCGCCGGTTGTCATGATCTTGTCCTGACAAAACGACCAAGCCGCAACGTGCCCCAGCGAGCCGACCGGCCGTCCCTTATAGGCCGCACCATGAGCCTGAGCACAGTCCTCTATCAAAAATACGCCGTACTCCTCGGCCAGATTTCTAAGCTCATCCATTTCGCAAGGCCAACCGGCCAGATGTACCGCAAGAATGGCTTTGGTTCGACTGGACAACGCAGAGCGGACTGTATTTGCAGATATGTTCTGAGAATCCCTGTCAACGTCTGCAAATACCGGACGGGCACCCGCATTCACGATAGACGATGCAGAGGCAAGAAAGGTTCGGGATGTCACTACAACTTCATCACCTGGTCCTACGCCCAATCCCTTCAAACACAGGTCCAAAGCGACTGTCCCATTTGAGACTGCAATCGCGTATTTAGTGGCAGTGAATTCGGCAAACTCAGCTTCAAACTCTCTACATTCCCGGCCGGTCCAGTAGTTGACTTTATTGGATAACAGAGTTCGAGAGACCGCGTCAGCCTCCTCTTCAGTAAACGCAGGCCAAGGCGAAAAAGGCGTATTCAGCATATTAACAGCTCATTCTAGAATTAAATAAAAGCACTAAATTTCTTTGGCGGGAATTCCTACCACAGTGGTGCCCGCCAGAGTATCACTGATCACTACAGCGCCCATGCCCACCACGCAAGCCTCTCCCACAACTACTAGTTGTTTAACTGCGGCGCCCGCCCCTATCCAAACCAAAGGCCCTAGAGTTACGCCACCAGACAAAGTGGCATTTGGGCTAATATGAACACTTGGTCCAACTACGCAATCATGTTCGACAACAGCACCCGTATTTACAATGGTACCCTCTCCCACTTCTGCACCAGCATTAATCACCGAACCGGCCAAAATCACGGAGCCACAACCAACGACCGCATACTCACTAACAACAGCAGCGGGGTGGACAATCGTCGCAAGAACAGCCCCTGCCTCCTTCAAAGCAGTCAATTTACGTTGACGAACCATATTGTTGCCTATAGCAACGATAACCCCATCGAAACCAGCGATATCCTTTATCAACTGGTTAAAATTACCAACAACTGGCCAAGTTGCGTTTTTTTCTGGAGAAGCGAAAGCGTCATCGTAGAAGCAAATTTCCCCCCACCCCTGAGCCTGAGCGGCATCTGCAACAACTTTTCCATGACCACTGGCACCGAGGATAGCAAGGCGTTTCATTCATCGTTTCCTCTAAACTTACTCACTGTGGCTTCTCCATCTCCACTGATTCCCTCCCTGGCGAAAACCTTCTTGACAGTGAGACACAAAATCTTCAAGTCCAGCAGAAAGCTGCGATTATCGACATACCAAACATCCAACAGGAACTTGTCCTCCCAGGAGAGAGCATTACGACCGTTAACTTGTGCCCAACCAGTAACCCCCGGCCGAACTTCATGCCGACGGAATTGCTCCTTCGAATAGAGAGACAGATACTCTATTAATAGGGGACGTGGGCCCACCAAACTCATGTCACCTCTCAAAACATTCCATAATTCCGGAAGCTCATCCAAACTCGACGCGCGAAGAAAACGACCAAACCTTGTTAGTCGATCAGCGTCAGAGAGTAACTGACCGTTTGCATCCAGGTCATTACGCATGGTCCGAAACTTGATCATGTTGAACGGCTTCGCTCCATAACCAGGGCGTTCCTGCTTGAAAAACACGGGCCGCCCCAAAGAAATCAATACCGCTCCTGACAGAAACATAAAAACTGGTATGGCTAAAACCAAAAGAACAAGTGAAACCGACACATCAAACAGTCTTTTTGATCTACCCACCTGCTACCACACTCTCTAGCGTTTCAATTAAACGTTGTGCAAGCGTATCCCTTGCGAATTTTGTATGCGCCAATTCAGAAGCCCGTGCTCCGGCCGAAGCCAGCCTTGAATCATCATTGAGAAAAGCTTTCAGATGGACCGCTGCTTCCCGGGGGCTCTCCGCAGAAACTGAGATTCCCGCGTTATAGCTTTCTAACAAATCCTTCTGCCACCCCCCGTAGTTGATCATGACAGGCTTACCAGCAGCCAACGCATCGAAAAACTTGTTCGCACTGTTATGCCACATTGGCTGGAGCGGGATGAATAGTGACGTACAAACAGTTGCAGCACTCAATAACGCCGGCATGTCTTTTTTAGGTAACGGCCCTTCCATAAAGAAATTTCGTCCTAAAACGCCCAAACCCTCTGCTTTCTCGCATACTAGCTCGAATTCAGCGCCTCCTCCGACAACAAGAAAACGAACATCAGGATCTAACGAGCGCATTTCGTGGGCGATTTCTGCAAGATACCCAACTCCGTTTATGCGACCAAAGGTCCCGGCATAAACGACGAGCTTTCTATCCCCTAACCACTCTCTGGAACGCCGAAAATTCAGGCCACGCTCTTTGTCAACCGAGAACAGCTCCACGTCTGCGCTGTTTGGGATACATAAAGTTTGCGTCTCGGGGTAACCAGTTTTGATAACACCCTCACACATCCCCGGAGACAAACCAACAACCCGACTCGCGTTTTTGTAAGCCCAGCGCTCAAGTTTATGCGCCACGGTCTTGGCAAATGGGAACTTCAAAGCTCCCATGGCGATCGGCAACTCCGGCCATAGATCACGCACCTCGAAGACCATCGGAGCCTGGAGCTTCCGACTCACTTGCACCGCGGGTATAGCGATGGTCAACGGTGTACTCGTCGCGAATACCACGTCACCGCCAAGTTTCGCCGCATAACGTCCAGCGCTCGTGGCGAACTGAAAGAACGACCAAAGACGCCGCCCAAATCCCATGGAATTACTATATTCAACAGGAAGCCAGTGAACCGTGATACCTTCGATTACTTCAACGTACCACCCGGTATTTCCATCCGTCGCCTCTGTACAAGAGGTCACCATATGAACTTCGTGCCCCGCTTTAACCATGCGACGGGCCATTTCATAAGACCGAGTCCCCCCAGACATTTGCGGTGTCCGAAAGTACTGGTGCAAATAAATAATTCTCACGAAACAAACTCCAAATACTTGTCGGCGACCCTCTGCCAGTTAAACCGACTAATCTCATTATTAATCCAGGACACCGGCACACCTTCGGGATATTTCTCAAGTAAAGCGATCATATTTTCTGCGAGCTTCTCGGGCGAGCTCGGATCTACGGCCTTTATGAAAGATTCACTCCACATTCCATCTATCCCCTCTCCGGCGCTGCAAATAACCGAACACCCTTGCGATAGTGCCTCAATGTATACGAGACCAAAAGTCTCTGTTAGCGACGGCATAACAAAAAGCCGAGCTAATCGAAATATTTCTAAAATCTCTTTCTTATTTTTCCGCCCCACCACCTCAACGTATGAGGGCAGGCTTTGAATTCCGGTAACACGAAATAATTCCTGAGAACCACCACCAATCAAAATCAGTTTAAAATCAGGAATAATATGCTGGACGTGCTCTGCGGCTCGAATCAGCACATTCAAATTCTTATTGGTATTGAACTTTCCAACGAAACAGGCCGTAGTGGGACGGAGATTATTATTCACAACCGTATGATTGAGCCACCAATCATCAATTCCATTCGCAATGACCTGAATCCTCTTCGCATCCGTGATCAAGCCTGGCCAGCGTTCCAGAACACGGTCGTAATGGGCTCGACTGACGAAAATCAGTCCTTCTGACCTCCGAATACACCACCTCATCAGCCACCTGTAATGCGGGAGCTTTGCAATGAAGAAGTTAACATCTGTATTTCTCACTACCAACACGTATCTCACTGGCTTAATGAATGATAAAAAGAAGGCAATCATCCCATCCGACCAAAAATTGTGAGCAAAAATTGTCGGACGCACCTCTCTCTTCGTCTCTGCATTTACAATTTTTATTAAAAGGCCTGCACATAGAAAGAATATATAAAAAACCTTTAACAAAGGGAAAAAGCGTATAACCTTATTGTTAAATAAGATGTATTCCACCTGAACATCTTCCAAATTTTCGGAGTTTTTTCCGTAATGGCCGGTCTCCCGAATTGGAACGACGACTTTCTGATCCCCGATTTTTTCCGACAAAGCTTTTACTAGCTCACCATGCACAGCACTGCTGACAAAATTATTTGCGATATGGATCATAAAATCACTTGTGATAAGAATTACTAGAAAAAATCCGAGAAATCATTGAGACAAACAAAAAAACAGCTACGGTCGGCAAGAACAACCATATCGCATTACTAAATACTGTAAATTCCACCTTTGGCAAAATAAACCAAAACCGGACCAAAAAAGCAGAATATATCACGCATAAAATAAAACTCCTTTCTCGCGAAAAGCGATTAAAAAGAGCAGCGGCGAAACCGCCAAAAACTATTGAGAAAGCATATGAACCAAACATACCAAAATTAGCGTACAACTCATGCACAACGCCCGGAGGTATTCCACCCACATTATTCGGGTACCATATTTCGCTTATCTTATATCCAATATAAGTACCGTCGAAAGATGGTAAAAATGCAGCAAGCCAATTCGTCAAGGATTCTCCTAGAATGAAATCCTCAACGCCACCAAAATGATCCTCATAAACAAGCATCGCAGGCAAATTAGGAACATTCCCTTTCCCAAAAATCAGCCCCCCAAAACCCTTAATCTTTTCCATTAAGGTGACACTAAAATCGATGCTCTGCCCCACCTGCCCTGCAATATAGGCTTCGACGCTTACCAAACGAAGAAAATAGGCCAATATCATAAACACGAAAAGAAGGGGAACCACGAAGATGACGCACCGAAGATAGGCCGACCTAGTGATGGAGAAAAAGTACTCCAAGACTAACAAGAACAACACAACAGAAAATGTAAAGAAAATTTGCCCTCTGGAGACAATAATCAATAAGGAAATAAGAAGGGCAGCACCGAAAAGTATTAAACGCTTCCAATCCCAGCTTGGGAAAGAGCATCGATAAAAAATTAAAGATACAATGAGAAAGTGGTAGCCAAGTGTAGTAAAAACCCCTTCATTAACTTGGTCACGATATCTTGATACACCAAAATTCATAAAGTATTTCAGCGGATCGCCCGGACTGAACAACCAAATATTGTAAACAGCATTGACGACTCCAATAAAGAAGCAACCCGCCGCAACCGTTTTCAATAAACTCGGATCAAACCCTTCAATCCGATTCACAACGGCCTCGCCTGATAAACTCTCAGGGGGAACCTTCCTCACCAACCCATATCCGATGTAAAAAGCAACCAGCCAACCAGTAACATAAAGCATGGTATACGGCGCGCGCTGCTTCAGGTCCAGAACATCATGAATCGCATGTTCTGCAGTGGAAAACCCTGTTGCGGCCATATACAAACCAGCCAATCCCAAGAACGCAAACATCGCATTCAGGGCACAAACAGGCTCGTACCACCTTAACCGTTCAAGTAGAAGGGGCCAGCAAAGCACCATGAGGAAAAACACTGAAGCCAGGGCGAGATCGAAAAACATCCCAAAAGAGCTAAGCCCAAATGCGATGAGGAGACTGATCGTGAGCAACAGAGAACAAAAAGCCACCCAGCGCCTTTTAGACACGGTCTTCCCCGACAAGATAATCCACCAATCTCTTGGCAAGGACTTTCTCAGAAAGGTTTTCTGAGACCCAGCCTCGGGCCACGTGGTTAATATTTAAACTGCCACACTGAAACTTCTCTAAGAAAAGCTTCAGCCTGTCTTCAATATTCCCCAAAAAATCAGCCGAATAGCTTGGGTCAGGCAACAATTCCGTGCATTCATGGGGGTAGGTATAAAGAACATGGCGACCACAGAGCAGGGCTTCTCGTACCGTCCCACCGAGGGCGTCATGTCGTACCGCGCGTAAGACAACCACACTTTTCAGGTACTGTTCCAGAGAATCAGTCCAACCTAAAAACTTTAGGTTCCCGGGACATTCTGAACACCATTCGCCCTGACCGCCCATGACCCGAAAATCTACCTGAGGCATTCTTCTCGCCAGCTGAACAATTTCTGGACCGCAGTAATTCTCAAAATTATGGTCTGGCACATACGACAGTACTGTGAACTGAGCAGGCCACTCGGAAACATCGGCACCAGCCTCCTCAAAGGTCTCCGTCGGCGTGGGAAACGGAATACAGGTAGCAGAATACCCCATTTCATTGAGCTCACTCACGAGCCAAGGAGCAGCAACACAGTTACGACTGCTTCCAACGAGTTTCCGAGCCACGGGAATGGACCAAAGCCGAGCCAGCAAGCTGGGCTTCGCTAGCATGTGGGCAGTTCGCTGCACATCGGAGCCGGTCCAGTAGAATACGAGTCTACCACCTACCAAAAGATAGAGAAGACAAACCAAGTCTATAATAAGCCCCCTTACTCGAATCTGGCCGGGGCGAAATCCCACGCGGATCGTTGTCCTTGTTCCAAAGATCGTTAGAAGACGATACAGATCTTTCGGCATCACTTCTGATACTGGAGAACAACGTAACCGTCCGTGCTTTTCAAGAGATGCGGCTAGGCGCGGCGTCCATAACGAAGCCCCAATGACGCCAACCCTGTTATCCATAGACAACCCTCTTTCCGGCAATTAGAAAAGCGATTACGGTAAGAGAACATGCCAACAGCCAAAACCCGCTGGTAAAAAGCACCCAACTACCGAGAAGCAATAGCGCCACCAACAGCAAATGTGGTAACACAGGATTCAATGATCTGGCAAAACTCGCATTAGCGAGACTCAATGCGCATTTTACCGATAGCCCGTAAACGACGCCCCCTCCAATCGCGAGGGATATTGTTGCAAGCACCACATCCTGGGCCAGGTAGCCAACTACCAACGCAAAAAAGCGATTTAATATATCCAACGCGCTAAGCCTAAAAGACCATTTCGTTTTTTCGAGAGAAACGAAGACCATGGCCAGCGGCGATGCAATAGACCAAAAACCCACAAGGATCGATAGCCATGGAATGAGCTGAGTGCCAGACTCCCAGCCTTCACCTAGAATGAATGCGAAAAACCATCCACCGTATATCGAGAGACTTCCATATAGACAGACGGCTGTAAGCACAAGTCGTGCGAGGCTGCTCTCGACCACTGCATGTATCGACATTCCCTGTCTTTCCAACCTGCTCAATTCCACGAGCAGCGTATCGCTCGCCACCTTCGAAAGGAGAGCGTTGGGGATCACAACCATCCGATAGATCAGTAGGAACACTCCTGCCGCCGCTGCTCCAACTGACGAGGCCATACCTAAAGGCAGCAACTGGAGTGCCAACGCCCCCAGGAGGGCTCCGGGCAGTAGCCATTTGGCCGTGGGCAATTGATCACGAATGGCCCGAAAAATCTCCGGTTTTTTACGAAATTCAATCCGCTGGAAAACCAGCACCAGAGATAGCAGTCGCCCCGATAGCTCACCCCACATCAAGCCTGGCATTGCCCAGCCTGATGACCCCAGTGCCACCTGGCCACCCAGAACACCACCGGCCTGGAGCGCGCGTCCCCCGGAGGCTCGCAAAGACCTATCTGTCACGATCAACAGATAGTAAAAAGCATTGAAGATCGCCACAGAAAGTGTCGTCAGGGCGACGAACACTGCTTCTTGAAGTGAAAAAAAAGAGTAAGCACCAAACCCGAGTAGCAAAGCCCCAAGTATCGAAGTTGCCAAGACTATCCAGAAATTAGCCGCAGGGTCTTTACTGCTCGGAATTAGTTGCTCGAATCGTGCTGTTACCGCTACAGCACCCACGCCAATAATTCCCAACAAAACGGAGTAACGACCAAAATCCTCAGGATTAAAAAGGCGAGATATAATTGGACCTGACAACACTCCGACAACAAGTGTTATCGCAGGTCCCAGTAGTAATTTCAAAAAACGACTGCGGATACTCACCGCGCCCTCTTAGCTTGAAATACTGTCAAAACCAGAAAGGCCAAACCCATACCCAATGCTCCCCAAATCAGCACCCTAAGGGACAGGGATACAGGCACGGGTGCAACCTGCACTTGAGGAGGCTCATTCAAAAAAGAATCGAAAGAAGGCAAGCTTTGGGCGGCACGTTCAAAATCCTCAGCCATCCGATGCAAATCGATGCGCTGGAGTTTGGAGTACTCACGACCATCCAGATTAGACATGGCCTCCAGGCTATAAGCCTTGCGACTCAACCATGACCGCAATGCTTTGAGAGATAGTTCGTTTCCACGATGTTTGACGTCCGCGACCCATTGCAATAGCTCACTATTGACACTTTCGGGACTATTTCCAACGATCCGAAACGTGATTGATCGCTGTCCGAGACCATCTATAAAACCAGGGTTGATTTCAACATAGCGCTGACCTGAAGCACTGATAGCAGTCGACTTGAGCGCCTCGTCGATAGGAAACTTGAAAAGAGTGTCATCAAGAAGGCGAAACCAACCATTCAGCAAGTCCGCAACAATGGGATCGAGCCCCGAGGCTTTCTCTTGAGAATATGACGACCTCATAAGTTCCGCCTTCAACAGAACGTCCGGAGCCGCCTCCCAGAATTCGTTGAAAAATATTCTCTCTTTGAGGTCCAGCGCGGCAACATATCGTTTCTTCTCGATGAGATTGACCTGAATCAGGCCTATACTTGCCCCGATGATCGCGCCAATCACTAACCCGCCAACCCACCGCTTGTAATCCCGCATCCTATCGCTCCCCGCAAATCGACCGAGCATTATATCGGCTGAACAATGAGTTTACTAACCAAAGCCGAACTGCTGACACCTCCCGGCACCGCTTCAAGCTCTACCGAAATCATCCCATCAAAAAAGCCGGATCACAGCCCGGCTTTTCAATCAGTTCCTGTTCAGCACATGCTTGATTTCAAATCGCCATATCCAACATAAATGTCGATTTCACCACTCCCGCTCAATTCAGCCTCGAGCTGCTTGAGGTGAGTTTTCTGGGAGGAGTCAACGCGATACCGGCTCTTTAGCTCCAAAACTTGGCAATGGTGTCTAAGAAGTCGTCTAATTGCTCGGCTGGGAGCGAATTGATGCCGGCGGCCGCCTTACGTCCACCGCCAGTTGGGAACTGGCGCACCAGTTCCTCGGCGCCATAGCGTTTACTTAAAGGCGCCCGGACACTCACGAGATACGAGTCGTCCGGCTTTTCAGTAATGATTGCACAGCCTTTATCAGGGTTACGGTTGGCGAGCTCGTTACCCAGCACACCACTCACTCGGCGTGACCAGGCTTCATCAGGGAGCTTCACCACAAGCGAAGACGTGGATTCGGCAAGAACGGGAGCCGCCAGCCCCTGCGCCATGTCTTCTTCGTACCCCACGCGCAGATGCTGCCAAGCCGCGGGCGAAGTAGCGATCAAATCAAGCGGATCTGCAAATTTGACGAACTCCCGATACAAATCCGCCGGATGGAAATGCAGGTCATCAACTGAAGCGCCATACCCGTTGTAATTGATACACACACCCAGTGTTTTCAAAGCTTCTGTCTGCTCTGGTGAAAGACCGGCATTCGCTGCCAGCTCCGCACCAACCACATTGAGGTTATCCCCGAAGGCGGCGGTAATTGCCCAGTTATGGAAACGCCCCTCAAGGTAGTTATCCACGAGCAGGCTGGTACAGGTGGTAGGCTCAGTGTCGATCAGCGCCTTGAAATTCGGCGCATCGGGCAGCATCTCTCCCGGGAAGTGGTGGTCGACATAGAACACAGAGCTGCCTGCTGCCAGCAGGCTATCCACGGCCTCGCGGTTTTTGTCCAAACTGACATCCAGGATAGTGACCCTTGCAGGCTCCACAGCAGGCACATGCTTAGCCAACGCTATATCCCGTTTAACACCGGTAATCAGCGTGGCGTCGGCCGGCTCAGCCAACCGGAGTTGAATCAAGGCGCAAATGCCATCGGCATCGCCGTTGAACACATCGTAAAGGTGCATAAAAATCCTTTCGTGCAAAATAGAAAAGAGTGTTCAAGGGTGTTTCAAGAACTCACAGAACTCCGCGCCCAGATCGGGGTGACGACGAGCGTAGGTAACGAAGGTTTGCAGGTAGCCCTGCTTGTTTCCACAATCGTGAGAACGCCCCTGGATGTGAAACGCCTCCACCGCTTCCTTTTCCATCAACATGCCGATGGTGTCCGTCAGCTGGATTTCATTACCGGCCCCGGCGGGCGTTTTCTCCAGCAAATCCCAGATGGAAGCGGACAGCACATAGCGACCAACGACAGAAAGATTCGAAGGGGCCTGGTCAACCGGGGGCTTTTCGACAATCGCCTTCATGGCCGCTGCTTCGCCTTCGTGTAGATCGCCACCCCCAATATCCACCACGCCGTAGGACGAAACTTTCTCTGCCGGAACCGGCTCCACCATCACCTGGCTGGCACCGCTCTTCTCATACCGGCGAATCATACCTGCGATGTTGTCCTTACTGAGATTCGAAGCGTGATCATCAATCAGTACATCCGGCAGAACCACAGCAAACGGCTCATTACCAACGGCCGGACGAGCACAGCTGATGGCGTGCCCAAGCCCCTTGGCTTCACCCTGGCGCACATGCAATAAGGTCACATCCACCGGGCAAATTGACTGAACTTCTTCCAACAGCTGACGCTTTACACGCTTTTCCAGCATGGATTCCAGCTCAAAACTGGTATCAAAGTGATTCTCAATGGAGTTCTTACTGGCGTGGGTAACCAGAACAATCTCTTTCACACCGGCTGCGATGCACTCATTAACCACGTACTGAATAAGTGGCTTATCCACGATTGGCAGCATTTCCTTGGGAATCGCCTTGGTGGCTGGAAGCATACGAGTACCTAGGCCAGCGACCGGAATCACAGCCTTGCGAATGCTTTGCATAAAGAACTCCGTTAAACAGATTTAAAACGCCAAACGGCGAGTGTATTGAAACCGAGTCGCCGTTTTACCCAGTACACCGCCAGAAGGTTTTGGGCGCCAACGGCTAACGCGGTAGAGAGGGCGGCGCCCAGAGCACCGTAGATAGGTACAAGGATAAAAGTCACAACCACACTGACGGGCGCCACAACTAATAAGGTATTGCGAAGATCCCGCTCGTGGCCAGACATTGATAGAAGATATCCAACAGAACCCGTGAGAACATTCACGAACTGGCCCACCGCCAAGACCTGAAGCAACACAGTACCGCCGGAAAAACCTTCTCCAAACAGCCCCATCAAAAAGTCGGGGAAAACGAACATAACGGCAACCACCGGCGTGGCTCCCACCGCCATCAAACGCACCGCGGTTAGTGCCATGCTCTGCAAAGCTTCCATGTTTCCTGATGCATGCAGAGCTGCAAAGCGAGGCGCTACAACCATGTTCACTGCCGTCAGTATAAAGCTCACCAACATTGCAGTGCGCTGGGCTACAGCGAGCTGGGCAATTTCTTCTGGCGGCAAATAGGCCCCCCCTACAAACTGCCCTGTCCACTGAATCAACTGACTCATCAGCAAAACTATCCATAGTGGCCAGGCCGATGCCATCATAGACGCCAACGAAATCTCGTAGGTTTGTTGGCTGATGTCCCTCGTTACTCTTGAATACCAAAAGATTAGAAAACCGGCTAATACCAAAAGTGATCCAACACTGTAAGCAAATGCAGCCTGGGCCCCCAAACGCACCTCAAATAGCGAAGCCGATACAATCAAAGTGATATTGGATACCACATTCATCGCGAGAATCGCCGACGAAGCTCGTCCCATCCCCTGCAAACTCTGAGCGACCAGCCATAGAAGCGCAAAAGAAACCACGGACGGTGCAATCGCTGCAAGTACAGGCGCCAGATCAGGCTTGCCGAAGAAAGCACTTGCCCAATATCCTGAACCTAACCATAGAAAACCGGCAACAAAAGCAGAAAAGATAAGGGTTCCGCCGGCACCGAGGAAAAACACCCGGCGAATAGTGGTCCAATCACTAACGGATTTTGCTGCTGCAGTGTAACGCAGGACAACATTATCGAATCCGCAGCGGGAAACTGCCCCAAAGAAAGAGATTAAAGTTAATCCCAAAAAGAAATAGCCGCTCTGATGAGCTCCTAGTTTGCGAGCCAGCACAATGCTCATCCCAAATGCTGTCAATGCTCCAAGCACCTTGACAAAGAAGGCCCAAAAACTTTGAAGCAAAACCTCTTTGTTTTGGATTTTCAGGAAATTCACTTCTTAAAGACGCCTACAACTTTTTCTCCGTCAAACACAAGAAGAGAAGTTATACGCTGCCTTTCCATAAGTACCAACGCATCTTCCACCCGAGTACCAACTTTAACCATTGTGGGATTTCGAGTCATAAAGTCTGAAGCGCATCGGTCAAACATCTTATTTCCAAATTCTTCGATTACCCGCCTAACATCGCCATCTGTCACGATTCCCCAGCCCTTAGATGAGTCCACAATGGCCAGCCCTAAACTCCCTACTGTCATCGCGTGTATAACATCCAGAACCTTTGATTCCTCTGAAACGACCGGAAGCTCCTCATTAACCATCTCGTCTTCCACGCGGCCTAGCAGCCGCCGTCCAAGCGACCCACCGGGATGAAACCGGGCAAAATGTTCAGGCTGGAAATTGCGAGCTTTCATTAAAGTAACAGCTAGCGCATCGCCCATTGCAAGTGTGGCTGTCGTTGAAGAAGTTGGAGCAAGTTGCAGAGGACAAGCTTCTTTTCTCACACCAATGTCCAAATGGTAATCGGACGCCTTCGCCAACGTAGAATTATCATTACCAGTGAGACCTATCAGAAGATTGCCATTACTCTTCAAAAAGGAAATCAATTTGATCACTTCATCAGTTTCGCCTGAGTTTGATATGGCCATAAAAATGTCTTCGGGTGTTACCATACCAAGGTCGCCATGATATGCCTCTCCGGGGTGCATAAAAAAGCTTGGCGTACCGGTACTAGCAAAAGTAGCAGCAATTTTTTTACCAATGATCCCTGATTTCCCCATCCCACAGACAATTACCCGACCAGACGAGCAAAGAATTTTATCAACAGAATGGGAAAAATCACTATCTAACCTTGCTCCCAAACTCTGGATAGCATTTGCCTCGGCTTCAAAAACACCTTTTGCAATGTCAATATATCCCACAACATCAAATTCCTATTTTAAAACCGACAAGAAAAATAATACCAGTTTGGTCATCAAGTCATTTTATATTTACACAAATAATAGAACTTAAATCAAAATTATCTATCGTCAAAAGAATCAGAAACAACGAAACCTCTTAAATAATTACAAACACCGGATTCTATGCAAGAAAATTAATTATCCAAACCTAGAGTATAGACGAACCAATTCACGAGAAAGTCTCGCACTTGTGTGGCGCTCTCTAATCGAACTAAGGTTAGCATCCGCCCTTGCCCAGGCACTTTCTTCTCCTCGTATTAGACAGCGAAACTCTTCATAAGCATCATCAACATTAGTAACAGTATTCAGTCCTTCTGAAGAAAAAGGACCGATATTCCGCAAAACTAATGGACGACTAACCTCAACCGCCTCCAACACTGAGACCGGAAATCCATCCCATTCTGCGCTATGAAAATAGACATCAAGCTTGGACAAAGCCTTAAGAACCTCCGAGCGTGGAGTCCAACCAGTTACTTTTACCCCGCACTTACGAAGAAACTTTTCACCGACTGGAGCCCCTCCTCCCAGCCAAACGAAATCCGCCTCATCTGCCAGCCGCTTAGATATTTCACCAAAAAACCTATAGCCCTTTTGATTTGTAATCCTGCCTACCATGCCCACCTGCAGCCTGCCCTTTCTCTGAGCCGGTTTACTTTGGATATCAATTGGCTCACATATATTTACAAGCTCAAACACATCCCATTTACGACTCAGTGAAGCTGCAATCGAAGCCTCATCTTTACTACATCCAGCTAACACATGCGTCCTATGACTCAATACTCTTTCCAAAAACAAATATAAATATGACAGTCCAAACTTATCGTCTCGAAGAAATGAAAAACCATGAGGTGTATATATTACTGGGACGCCCAACTTCCAGCAAAATATTCTAACAAAAAATCCCGCAAAAGTACTATGAACGTGAAGAACATCCGGATTTATTTCAACTACAAACCTTTTAAAATTTTTAATTGCAGAAATACTTCTTGAAACAAAGCAACTAGCTTTAAAATTAGCATCCTCCTCCTCACCTGTAATATCCGAAGTTCGAACAGAAGCAAACAAATAATGCTCAAAACATGAAGATGACTTGACATAACTATTAATGGCAGTTGTCACACCAGCGCCCATTGACTCCGTGACATGAAGAACTTTAACCAATTATACAACCCCAAAAGACAAAAAATAAATAAAAAAATATAGATAAAACCAAAGCAAAAATAACAACAACATCACTTAATTAATAAAACACTCGAACAAAACTATTAACAAATGAAAATACTCTTGGAAGCCTATCTTTTATAATCCTATAACAATAACGAATAGCATATTCAAAATTCAAAAAAACAGATCTTTTTCCCAATTTTTCCCTACGTAAGGTTCCATTACGCTCCAATCTTTTAGCGCTCAGAACCAATTCTTCATCGACAACCAAGCCAGCGCGACGGACACAATGCCACTCGGTTTCTGGGTAGCAAATATTAATAGCCATTTTAAATTCATTAATATTAGAAAACCTTAGCCCAAAATCCAAAAAATCTTCGTACCCCTTACGAAAATTAAGAATATAAACTCTCTTATTCGCCAATGAAGCCGTATGCAAAACACTGGATGGTGGCGAAATGACTGCATCTACACATCCAATAACATCTGAAAACGGTGCATCCACGATATTCACCGGCTTTCGTTTCAGAGACGCGTTAATTTTACTTAACAAATAATTATCGAAAATCCTAAGCGCAAAACTTTCCCCTCGCTTATCCAAGTACTCGATAACATCAACCAAAATCTTCGCCAAATCGTCTCTTTCCGTATCATCAAAGTACGCCGTCTTCGCCGAGGTAATAAGGTATTTATATTTATCAACCGCTTTTTCATGACCTTCTTCCAACCCAAACGTCAAACGCTTGGGCAGGAATAAAACTGAATTGCCAAAGTTACTGGCAATATAGTCACGATGTTTTTTTGTGGGCGTAAATATAGTCGTATAACAATTTTCGGACAAAAGTCCATCGACACGGGAAAGCACGAAAGGATTTTTTTCCGCATTCGCAAGATCAAAAATTCCATCCATCAAGAATATCGCGGGAATGCCTAATGACCTAGCATAACCACACAACGTTCTACAGCTTGGATCGTGATCGATGGCGTTTACGACAAGGTCAAATTTTTTTAAAAAATGAGAAACATCTAAACTAACTAAAAAACCAAACTGCGCGTCAATATCTGGAGTAACATCGATTCCTAACTCCTCAAAATAAGACTTTGGCTGTAAAAACAAAACCCTCATATAAACTATTTCCTATATGACTTTGTAGCGGAAAAAAACAAAAACAAAAACAGCCAATAAACAAAAAATGTGGGTCCATATCGTGAAAGAGAGAATATCACAAAAAATAAAACTCCACCTTTTTGACCTAAAGCAAAAAAAAGAACAAAGCCATAACTAAATATAGCAAACAACAAACCAAAACTATAAGCCACAAAGAAGAATGATCCATTACCAGTAACATGGCCACACTCGTAGCATCCAGGAAAATTGGTGCCCAAACCATAACCGAAAAAAATGTTATAAAAATCGCCGGAAAAAAAGTAACGTAAATTATTTAATTTATAAGAAGTCGAGCTATCAGATTCTGCACCACCTTCGAAACGATCTACAAGGTATCCAAACACATCTAGATACTTAAAAATAAAAAGAAAAATGGGCAGGAGAACCAGGATCAGAACAAGACTACCTCGCCTGCTGAACAGGTATTCTCTAAAAAAGGTCAAAGAGATACAAAAAAACAGGAAAACTCCAACAAATGAGAACGTTAATGGAACTGAGAGCAGCGCAGCAAAGAAAATCCAATCATTCCTCTGGACTACTAAACGATATATAATCAAGGCCATAGATACGATTGTCGAATATGCTCCAGGCTCCAGATGATACCCCGAAAACCGATAAAATTGGCCTAACTCCACCAACTGATAACTTTGCCGTGAAAAAGAAAATATCTTTCCATGGATATACGTATTCTCGCCAAAAAATAGGACATTTAAAACCTGAACAAAAAATGCTAAAAGGTTTAATATCAGAAATATCCTTATCGGCGCCACCAAATCATCGACTCGCCCCTTAACACTCAAATAATATATATACGAAATTATTGATGTAATAATTATTGATGAAGCGTCATTAAAAGATATCTGTAAGGAAAGTGTGGCAGGAATTAAATACAAAAGAAAAAAAACAAAATTTTTTACATCAAAATCATATAAAAAAATTTCTTTAAATCTCACACTAAACAGCAGAACACAAAAAAAAAGGCAAATTAAATAATATTTTGAATATATGCTTCCAGTAGCCGACTCTGTGGAGAACGACAAAAAAGTGAGGAATATGAAAAACAATGAAACTATAGAGGCTAACCTATTAACCAACATCTAAATATCCAAGTATCTTTTTACGACGCTAGCCACATCAAATTTTTCGTAATCAACTTCAAATATTGGGTAAATATTATTTGAGGCTCTCTGAATATTTTTCATAAGTTTCGTTTGATCATTAATAGAAAATATTTCAGAGTAGTACTTTTCCTGAACAACATCATATGCAGCCCCTCCACACTCGCCTATAATCAGAGGTGTCTTTAGAAACTGCGCTTCTATCGCCAATGTCGGCAACCCCTCATAAAAACTATTTATAATTACGGCGGTGGCCTTGCA
This sequence comes from Marinobacter sp. F4216, assembly GCF_019931195.1. Lineage (GTDB taxonomy): Bacteria > Pseudomonadota > Gammaproteobacteria > Pseudomonadales > Oleiphilaceae > Marinobacter > Marinobacter suaedae. The sequence goes on from NZ_JAIOUO010000003.1 coordinate 261,199, forward strand.
AATAAAAGGATAGGGGTTGTCCAGAAACCCCATAAAATGAACGTTTTTTCTTATACCAAGCCTCTCGACTATCGTTTTTAGATTACTATATTCTGGCCCATCTCCAACAACTACCAATTGCTCCGAAACACCGGAATCCGCCCAGGTTTTTATGATAGACTCAAAGTTTTTTTCTTTCGATAGCCGTCCACAGAGGAGAAAATATTTTTCTGGTATATTTTTGAAGACCTTAACTTTGGCAAGCCTTTCTACTCGCTCTTTATTTACGGGGTTATTGATAACCTCAATATTGTCAGCGGCGCTTCCAATAACTCTCTTCCAATCTTTTTTAACCCCATGAGAAACAGCGATCATTCGATCGGACAAAATGTTTTCAAGCCAAATAGAATTTAACTTTGACAATAGATTTGATTTTTTAAATATAATCCTACTCTTCAAACTATGAGAAACGAAAACAAACCGCCCGTCATTAAACCGGTTAAAGTTTGAATAAGCCCCAAACCCGCATAAAAACACTTTTTCTACATTGCCAAGCCTTGATACAAATCTAACAAATAGGGCGCGACTTAATGATCCAAAAATCCAACTGCCAAGAAACGGAAAAAAATAATTTAATGCTCTAGCCAACTTTCCAAATACGGAGTCTATGGGGAAAGAAAAGAACTCAGTCCTCACCTCAGAAAAACCTTTGTATTCTTGTTTTTCTCGGGAAAGCGATACAACTATTACATCATACAGACCCTGAACTTGTATTTCTTTCACTAATTCAGATGTAACAGTATTAATTCCGCCAATTGATAAGTTTCTCACGACAAATATTATTTTTGGCTTTAAATTTTCCATGCAGATAAATCCCGCGCTAGAAGTTCCTCCAATTCCACAATTTCATCTCTAAATTCCACCTCTAACTCCCTCTTAAAACTGGGCTTCATCGGTTCCCTAGGACCCTTTATTGTATTTAAGTCCAAAATAACGTCGTATAATTTAGTATGCCCTTTTCCTATGAGCGCGCGTTTGAGAGTCTTTAGCCATGAAGGAGGGTGCCTCAGAATGCGTGAAATCCATGGGAATCGATTAACCTGATTTGGGTTGATGATGGCGTTATCGGATGTTAGAGGTTCTATCTCGAGGAATTTGCATAACTCGCTTGTTACGCTTTCATTTTCTTTCTTTAAATCGTCATAAAAGAAAACTTTAACCTGCCCCAGTGGAAAATAACTATACACTCGTTTCAGTTGGTCGGAGTAGGCGAACACCTCCCTGTAATTCAAAACTTTTGGACTTTTGCATACATTAGGAATACCCTCTCCATGCTGCCTATTTCCTATTAATCGCCACGCACTTTCGAAATCTCGTTCCGTCTCATCCTGCGTATAAAGCAATTGCGAATGAAATGAATGGGCCGCTTCGACAGGGTTTCTTAAAATAACAACAATCTTCGCATTGGGATTATGGTTATATATATTACCCATTGCTACTGACGAGTACATATGAAATATTGAGGCATCACCAGTAATCTGATTCGACCTACGTTCCCTGTAGATATTTAAAAACTCTCTTTCGGTTTTGTGAGATTTGTATTTACCTAAGTCATCAGCGAAGAAATGTGGTTCCTTTTCCTCCGGAAGAAATACCTCAGGATGTTTTCTCAAATAATCATACAGTTTTGTGGTTCCACACTTTGGAGCACCAACAATAAAGAAATTGATCATGCGTTATTCCGAACAAAGAATATAAAATATGACCTGAAATTTGTATGCCATTAAAATTACGACAGAATAAAACCAAAAAAGAATCCAATGGGCTTTATTCCATGGAACCTTCGAACAGCGCCACATTGTAGTTTTTACCCAAAGAAATTCTACGAAATTTTCCTATTTTTCAGCCGAAATAAAACCATCTGCAGGGAGCCCAATAGCTATAAAAATGACTTTTTGAAGACCCAAAAATAGTAAAATCATGATTCTGTGGTTTTGTAGTCGTATAAATAGTATTCATATCCCGCTAACATTGGCCTTTTCTTAACGGCATTCAAAACACAACCATTTATACAAATACCAGCAAATTCTAGCTTTTTCTTGGCAAGTTCAATTTCCTTAATTGAGTTTACGCCGAATTTTGCAGTTAGCAGCGTTAACCCTACTTGTTGACCTATAATGGCGGAGTCAGTTACCGCCCCAATTGGTGGAGTATCAATAATGACCCAATCATATTTTTCGGAAAGATCTTCAATGAGTTTAGAAAGGCGCTTGCTCTGCAATAGTTCTGAAGGGTTCGGAGCTACCGAACCCCTAGAAATAAAGTGGAGATATTCATCATTTGTAGGTTGAACGATTGTTTCCAACTGCACCTGATTGCTCAAAAAATCCGTCAACCCTCTCTCGTTGCCCACTCCCAAAGTATTATGGGTGTATCCTCTCCGCATATCCGCATCTATCAACAATATTTTTTGCTGTGTTTGGGCAAAAACGGCTGCCAGATTCGCAGAAAGAAAGGATTTTCCAACTCTGGGACTGGGTCCTGTAATCATTAATACGTTTTTCTTCGCCTCTGTAACAGCAAATTTCAGACTGGTCCGAAGGCTCCGAAGCGACTCAATAGCCAAATCAGCAGGGTTCTCAGTTGCTAACAACCGCGCTTTTGGCGGATAGTTTTCGCTGCCCCGCTTTAACGCTTCTTTGCTCATTGCCTCCTGAGTCTGAGAAACCGGAAGAACGGCATAAACGGGTATTCCAATGGCTTCAATATCATCCGCACTCTCTACGCCTCGGTTAAACAAAGATTGGATGAGCACTAAAGCAGTACTAAATAAAACTCCCGTCATTATGCCAATTGCAATTATCAGAAGCTTTTTGGGGCTTACAGGCTGCTGAACATTAACTGCAGCCTTGTCTACAACGCGGACACTTCCAACTGTTCCTGCACGAACAATATCCAATTGCTGAATGTTCGACAGCATCTCCAGATAGATCTCATTGCCGACCTCCACATTACGGCGCAGCCGTACCAGTTCCTGCTGGGTTTCTGGAAGACCACCAATACGACTGTCCAGCTCCTGACGGCGCTCTTTCAGCTCCTCCATCTGGGAAGCCCAGGCCTTGTAGCGGGGGTGGCTCGGTCGGAAGCGCTGTTCGATTTCCGCTCGCTTGATTTCAAGCTCAGAAATCTGCTTCTCCAGCTCTACCACCTGCTCGAGAATGGCTTCGCCTTCGGCCGTAATGTCAATCGTTTCAGCACGAATCTGGAACTCATTCAGGCGCTCTTCCGCCGTTTCCAGTTCATGCTTCACTTCCGGCAGCTTTTTACGCAGGAAATCCAGCGACTTCGCAGCCTCTGCACTGTTGCGCTCAACATTCTGACGCACGTAATGGTTACCCACTTCGTTCAGCACGCGTTCAGCCAGTTGATAGTCGTTGTGCTGGTAGCTTAGTGAGATAATGCCCGAATCTTTCCCGACCTCACTGGCCCCAATGTCTTCCTGCAGTTCAGCGATCGCGCTGAAACGGCGGCGTTTTGTTAACTCGAAAGTCGTGCCTGGGCGCGCCATGAGTTCTTTCACCGTCAAGGCGTAGTCACCTGACGTTTCGGCACGGCCAACAATCCCCTCCAATACCGGCTCGCCTTTACTGTTTTTCAGCAACCAGCCGGAATCAGTTGCATGCAGCGTCAGAGGGTCGCCATATTCCATGGCCGGCACTTCCAGCCGGGAAACTTCCAATACTTCACCACCCCAGGCGTACTGCTCACCCAGCAGAGGCTCCGCCAGCTCACCATCAGAGCCCACAAAGCGACGGGCAATGGCCTGGCCAACGACCGGGAAATGGTTCGGTTCCACCACAACATCCAGTCCCAGTTCGTCCACGACGTTGCCCAGAACTGCGCGGCTTTTGATGAGCTGGATTTCGGTGGTCGCGGTGGAGGCGGAACCAAGCAGGCTGGAAATGTCCTCCATGCCCGGCATGGAGGCCTGCTCATCCTCTACCTGAATAAGCGATGTGGCTTTGTAAACCGGCGTTGCCAACAGCGCATAGGCGACGCCAATGACGGTAAAGGCCAAGGTAATACTTGCGATCAGCCAACGGCTGTCCCACAAAGTGCCAAATAGGGCCAGCAGGTCAATTTCGTCTTCATCCGGACGATGGGTAATCTTGGAGTCACTCATGGGGGTTACTTATCCAGGTATTTGAGCCAGGCATCGGAGGCCTGATCAATCAATTTGAACGCATGATCAAAGGCAGGGCGCTGCTGCCGGTAGGGATCTGGCACGGGCAGATCGTCGATCCATTTACCGAACAAAAAGGCTTTACCACGAACCTGCGGCGCCATGTCGTACAGATGTTTGAGGTGTTTCTCTTCCATGGCAAGAATCAAATCGGCGTGTGCCAGCATCTCTGCCGTAACCGGCCTTGCCCGATGGCCACCCGCATCAATGCCATGTTCGCGCAGCACCTCAACAGAGGTGGGGTCGGCGGGCTTACCCACCAGCGCGCCGACACCGGCCGACTCAATAGCGATGTCCGGTTTGTGCGCCAGCTTGTGTTTCAGGAGGTACTCGCCCATCGGGCTACGGCATATGTTGCCCACACAAATCACGAGAATGCGTTTAAACATGGCGTTGGTTACTGCTAGTTCGTCAATTCATCTTCCGCCTGGCCAAAGAAGTAAACGGCTTGTGCGGTGGGAAGTATTTGAGCAATCAGGCGGTTCCAGCGGGCAATCGGCGCAGCCGTCACGTAAACAATATCCCGGGGCTGCAGTTTGAACTGGTCCGCCAGGACAAGCGCAGTCGCGTTGCGAGCATTGAGCTGGTAAACGTCCGCGATCTTGTCGGAGCCTTCCTTTGCCTTGCGTACCACGAACACGCCACTGGCGTCAGCGGTCGCCTGGGCAAACCCGCCGGTATCGGCCAGCGCATCGGCCAGGGTGAGATCACTGCGGCCGAAATTGATGCTTTGCGGATCAACCACCTCACCGAGCACGAACACCTTGGCGGCGTCGTTGCGGGCAACGTGCACGATGTCGTTGGGGCGCAGCAGAATGTTTTCCCGGGTATCGCCCCGCTGCAGGAGCTCTCGCAGGGAAAACTCGGTGGTTTCGCCCCCGCGAGTCAGGGTCACGCTTGTCCAGTCCGCCAGTTCGGTCAGGCCGCCGGCTCGGGTGACCGCTTCTAGCAACGTTAGGGGCACATTGGTGACCGGTTGGGTTCCCGGCTGTTTCACCTCACCGGTGACATACACCCGCTTGGACCGGAATGAAGCCACCGTTACGTCCACCTGGGGGTTGGGGATGTACTCGGCCAGTCGCTCCCGCAGGATGTCCCGGATTTCAGTCACTTTCAGGCCGGCAACCTCTACCCTGCCTACGTAGGGGTAGAAGATGGTGCCGTCGTTATGCACCCAGTTGCCGGCATCGGATGGGCTTCGATCTGAACCCTGAGGGATGGTCAATTCCGGATGGTCCCACACGGTGATGTTCAGGATATCGCCCCGGTTTACCTCGTAATCGTAATCCCGCAGGCTGGCTTCCAGCGCCTCGTTGAACACCGGTTGCCGGATGGGCTGTGTTTTTTGCTCTGACAGCAACCGGGGGGTAATGGCGTAAATGTTGACCTGCTCTTGGAGATCAACCGAGCTCTGATCATTCTTGCCCTCGTACCAGGACGATTGGCCAGAGGGAATATGGGCACCGGGAATAACGGTGCACCCACCGAGTGTCGTCAATACCAGGGCAGCGGCCAGGCGTTTCATCAGGCGAATTTGTCCAGTTTGATTAGGTTGATCTTTTTGAAGGCTGGGGAGCATGCGAAATTCATCCACCAGTGGCAACAAAACTTGCGTTTCAATCTGCAACACATGCAGTTCCGCATGGTAAGCACACTGAGCTCAATAGGCCCCGTCTCTGCCCAACACGACTCTGACGGTTCGAAAAAGAATGACGATGTCGCTCCACAGAGACCAGTTCTTCACATACCAGGAGTCCAGGTAGATCCGACTGTCATAATCAACATCGTTTCTGCCGCTAACTTGCCATAGCCCCGTCATACCCGGTTTTGCGAGAAGGTAATGTCCGGTCTTTTCGCCATATTTTTCAATCTCTTCAGCGACTACCGGACGAGGGCCAACGAGGCTCATATCTCCCTTGAGCACATTCCAGAGCTGAGGCAATTCATCCAAGCTGGTTCTACGCAGAAAGTTGCCCACCCCAGTAACTCGCGGGTCATTTTTTAGCTTGAACTCTCGATTCCACTCATCACGAGCCTCGGGGTCATTCTCAAGAAGCTCCTCCAATACATCTTGAGCGTTCACTACCATGGACCGAAACTTGTAACACTTGAAGCTCCGACCAGCCATTCCAATTCGCTCATGGCCAAAAAACACCTGTTTGCCGGTTTTTCTAACTAAGAACCACAAAACAAAAAAAGCCGGCGCCAAAACAATCAGTAAAAGCAAGGAACCAAACACATCGAATAGCCGCTTTGCTAACCTAGACATTGGCCGATGAAGATTATTTCGCACATTAAGCATCATAACTTCATGACTAAAAAAGCTGTCGACATCCATACCGAAGAGCGGCACGCCTCTGAGAGCAGGAACAACCGAGAGCCGACGATAGAAAAGATTTAGCTTATCGAAGTAGTACTGCATCCGGTCGAGTCCGCCTCGCTCCAGTGCAATCACCACGTGGGGATAATTCAAAGCCTCAAGCGTGTTCTCCGGGTGCTGTCCTAAATGCGCAACAGGGTAGTTTCGTTTGCCTATTCGAATCTTCGGGTCTCTCGAAGGGCCGGCTGATAAAAAACCAATAACTCGGTAACCCAGGGTCTTGTCCTGCATGAGGGCTTTCGCTGTTTCAACGGCGTTCGGCCCGTCACCCACAATCACCGTCGGCCGCTCCCACAGATCAAGCAACGCCATTGTCTTGATAGCCAAGAACCTGGCAACCGGTAGAGTGATACTTCCGATCAACCATATTACCCAGACTCTAGAACTGTCCTGCCCCGTCAAATTCGGAATAGCAGCAGTAAGAAGCGCGAGAAGAAAACAAACTTCGAGGAAATGGTAAATTTGATCCCAGAATGGCTTTCGGCGAGTGTATTGACTTTTCCTGATCTGGAAGATCACGAACAAACAAACAGATAGCAGCAGAAGAGAAAGATCATACAATCCCCCCGCAAAAATCACCTGAGTCGCTACTGAATAAGCAGCGGACAATCCGATGACTTCAGAACTCAGCAAACCAGCTGACTGAAAAAATCTACGTTGTCCAGGCTGCCTATTCGATATGTCAAATTCAGCGAAACTTTCATCGCTCTCGTTGCTTTGTAAATTTTCTTTCTGTTCAACTAATAGCACTACAAATACCCGCCAATATCAGACCAACTGCGTCTTTAAAGAGACAAATGCCACCCAAGAGAAGCCGCTAAGGAATCGAGTTCTCCATACTCGAGCTCAATATCATCAGTACTAATTACAACTTGGAGCTCTGCGCGACCAATTGGCAACGCTTTTAAATACCTCAAATTAAGAACGACCAAGTCTTGAGAAGATTCAGGGACAAAGTAATCGACATCTTTTGGAGGAAAATCTTGAGGACGACTGCGCCCATCCCGGTTGAGCTCTGCATAGGTAATATTTGCATTCCAGTAATTCGCCTCATCGAAGAAATGGAACATACCAATTGTCAGAGCTCGCGCATCAGAATCAAAAGTGGAAGCTATATTTCTTCCCAAGTACCGAAAACCAGACTTATAGGTATGATGCTCGTAGGCATAATTAGGCCTTGGTTCGCCGCCGAGACCTCCCTCGGTCATGGTATCGACTCCCTCTAAAAACCATTGCTGTTCTGCCCCTCCAAAAGCCGTGGTCCAATCCAGACCAAACTGATAAATCTTCCTCGATGGCAGATAACCCGCCTCATCATCGCCCACCACGTGGGCGTATAGCCCGACAGTCGATCTTCTGACCAGGAACCCATATCGAACATCAATTCCGGCGAGCTGATTGGCTGGGTCACGCCGCCCGTCGTCAGCATAAGTGTTATCGTCACCAATAATTGCCTCCCAGAGGGTGGAACCACTCTCTGGACGACCATCTCCGCCCCACTGCATCAACCGGGATAACCCAACTTCCAGTCCCTCAAGAGGTCTGAAATTTACCCGCACACCGATCAATTTGGCTTCTGGAACGACACGTTCTTCCTCCAACTGGCCGGCAAACACAGTAAAGTGCCATGGGCCCAGCCAGCTGAGCCAGGGACTTTCAGAGGCCTGCGTGTTACGCCGGCTCAACCAGACGGAAGGGATCGGGCGAGCGTTGTCGGAAAGGATCATGCTGGACTGCCATCCCGGCCCCCACCAGCGATCGATATAGCCTGCACCAACCGTCAGATTGCTGAAAGTGCCAGCCAGGTAGCTACCGTCAAGACGAAGGTTTTCATCATCTGTCGGGTCCGGCACATACGATGGACTGAAGCCCACCGCTATGGAGTCTCCAACGTACTCAAGCGAAATATCCAATTCGCCTTTTTCCCGGACGGCTCCGCCGAAACCACGAATCATCACCGGGCTTGTGCTGCCACTGAAGGAAACCTCTGCGCTACCCCCGATGGGGCCGGCCAAATCGGTCCACAGCGACTGATCCGGATTACCATCAGCCTTCGTATCGTTTTTCGCGTTAGCACGAGACAACGGCCAAGTCGTTACCGTTGCTTCCACTTCTCCACGGTCTGCAGCTTGCTGAACTTTGAATCTTGCATAGGCATCCCCGGGATTGATCCACGGAGAAGCGGCCGGGGCAGACGAGTAACCTGATACGATCAGGCACGCTACCGCCCCACCGACCAGGGTCCAGTGTTTTGAGGGCATGATGTCCATCAGTTTTTCAGTGGCAAAGCGGGGCCGTGGACATGAAAAATGCCCTAGCTTGGTCCCGTTCAAGTGATTTTGGTTATTTGGATATACTTCGAATGGTGGCGGGATTCTAACGGCTCTGTAATTTGTGGCAAGCCTCGATTGCTCGCCTCACGGTGATTCAGGCAGTTAGACGCGTAAAGAATTGTTAAAGGGTGAGGACGTGAATTAAATGCGGGGGAAAGACGCAGGAATAGAGTCTCAACGCCGAATGGACGCTACCGGGACATTGACCAACTGCTGCTTCTGCATGAAGCTGATAAGCACAATCGCCCTCTCCTCACCTTCATAGGCCTGGAAGATGGCGCGGATACCTTTGAACGGCCCTTCATCCAGCTCGACAGGCTCACCCTCTTTAATACCTCCCGTCGCAGCGACCTTATCCAGACTGTCTTTGATGTGCTGGATAACCTCATCCCCAATGGGCGCAGGCCGGTTGGCAAAGCCAACGACTCGGATAACGCCGCGGGTTGAACGCAGCTTGCCCCAGACGGAATCGGTGGGTTCGAGGTTGACGAACAGGTAACCCGGGAAGAGAGGCTCGAGCTTTTTGGTGCGCTTGCCCGCCCTGATTTTCTCAACCTCGATCTTCGGGAAGAAACAGTGGATATCCTGATTCTGGAGATGCTGCAGGGCACGGTCGCCCTGAGCCGGCTTGTGCTGGATGGCGTACCAGGTCATGACCACTCCATCTGGGTGAGATTGCTCAAAGCTCGGACCGCAGATGGTACCAGTCCCGACACTAAAAATACCAATTCGCAGCGCCCACAAACCAGGGATTCAGGACATCCTCTTTGCCGTAGCGCAGCGGCGCACCCTCCAGGGTCCGCACCTCGCCCCCGGCAGCGGCCAGTACCGCATGCCCCGCCCCGGTGTCCCACTCGCTGGTCGGGCCAAGACGGGGGTAAATATCGGCCCGGCCTTCGGCGATTCGACAGAACTTGAGCGAACTGCCCGCCTGAACCAGTTCATGATCACCAAGCGCTTCAATGAACGTTCGGGTCTCGTCGTTCAGGTGGTTCTTGCTGGCCACCACGCGCCGCCTTGCCCTGGGCTCGGCAACCTGAATTCGGTAAACCTTGCCCGCCCGGTCTCGTTTATGGGCACCCTCCCCTACCACTCCCCAGAACGCTTCTTTGAGAGCCGGGGCCGTGACGATGCCCATCACCGGTTGGCCATCCTCAATCAGGGCAATATTGACCGTGAACTCGCCATTGCGTTGGGTGAATTCCCGGGTGCCATCGATCGGGTCTACCAACCAGAAACGCCGCCATTGCTTTCGCTCCTCCCAGGGAATATCTCGCCCCTCCTCAGACAGAACCGGAATGTCGTGGCTGATTGCCCGCAGCCCGTTCACGATCACGTCATGGCTGGCCAGATCTGCGGCGGTTACCGGTGAATCGTCGTCCTTGTAGTTGACCTTAAAGTCCGACTCGTAGATGCGAAGCACCCGATCACTCGCCTCGTCGGCGATTCTGATGACATCGGGCAGTATGTCGCTGCATTGCATGTTTTCAGGCTCCTGCCTCAGATCAATAAGCCATGAACTATGATCAGTGATACTTACATTATCAACCACCCGTGCATGAGGCTGGCACCATGAAACTTCAATTCCTCGGTGGCACCGGAACCGTCACTGGCTCCCGCTACCTGCTCTCCGACGACAAGCACAGACTTCTGGTGGACTGCGGCATGTATCAGGGCGTGAAGACACTGCGTCGCCGGAACTGGGCCAAGTTTCCTGTGGAGCCCTCAACCATCAATGCGGTCGTGCTCACCCATGCCCACATTGACCATTCCGGCTACCTGCCGGCACTGGTGAAGAACGGTTTTCGGGGAAAAATCTACTGCACCAAAGGCACCCACGAACTCTGCAAAATTCTGTTGCCGGATGCAGGGTACCTGCAAGAAGAAGACGCAAAATACGCCTACCGGAAAAAGTTTTCAAAACACGAACATCCGGAACCCTTATTCACCGAAAAAGATGCGCGTGAAGCGCTGAAATACTTTGAATCGCTGCACTTTCACGAAACCTTTGAACCGGTAAAAGGCTTGGAGGTCACCTTCACCCCCGCCGGCCATATCCTGGGCTCATCCTGTGTGCATGTGCATAACAAGGAAGCGGACAGAACGATTGTCTTCAGCGGGGACGTGGGGCGCCAGAACGACATCATCATGCGCCCACCGGAACCTATCGCCAAGGCCGACATACTGGTTTGCGAATCGACCTACGGGGATAGAAAGCACGGGGAGGTAGATCCGGAGGCCGAACTGACAGAGATCATCACAAGAACCGCCGGCCGGGGTGGGATTGTCCTCATCCCGGCCTTCGCCGTCGGACGAGCCCAGATGCTTCTGTACGTCGTGCACAAACTGATGACCGAGGAGAAAATCCCCAGATTGCCGGTATTCCTCAACAGCCCCATGGCGATTCACGCCACGGAAATCTTCTGCCGGCACCACAAGGAACACAAACTGACGCCAGAAGACTGCCACCTGATCGATCAGAACACCAAGTTCGTCCGAAAGGTTGAGGAGTCCATAGAGCTTAACTGTGTGCGCTACCCCTGTGTGATCATCTCAGCCAGCGGCATGGCAAGCGGCGGACGGGTTCTGCACCACCTGAAGACGTTACTGCCGAACGAACGCAACAGCATTGTATTTGCGGGCTTTCAGGCGCCGGGCACGCGGGGCGACGCCCTGGTGAACGGAGCCGAATCGGTAAAGATTCATGGGGAGTATTGGCCAGTGAGGGCGGATGTGTTCAATCTGGATTCACTGTCTGCGCATGGAGATTATGAGGAGATTCTGGCGTGGCTTGAGCAAGGAAAACTGAAACCTGAGAAGGTTTATGTCACGCACGGGGAATTAGTGGCGAGCGATGTTATGCGGAAGCGGATTTGTGAGCGGTTTGGGTGGAGTGCGGAATCACCAGAACTATACGAAGAAATTACTTTCTGAACCTTGAAAAAGAAAGCCCTCTCCGCAGAGAGGGCCAGCTAACTCTATACCAGACCCAATCGGCCCAATATGGAATTACTTACAAGCTGAAGGCAGGTACTTGTCGTCCAAGTTACCAGTATCACAGGTCATGGTCAGACCGGTAGCCGAGCCAATATATTCAACGATGAACGTATCCCCATCGGCACCGGCACCCAAGCCCCCCAGTGTCAGAGTAAACGTTCCACGGTTGTCGACACCGTCACCGCTTTCATCGTCCGCAGCGTAAGTGGTCGCTGCAGCGGTGTAAGCAGATGCATCAAAGTTGGCGAGCTGGTCGATAATCACTGTATCGGTATTGTCAGCCGGCATCGCTCCAGTACTCGCATATGCCTCGTAGAGCGGTGTCTTCGCTGCAGTTGAAATGCCAATGATCTCAGAAACTTTAGCCCGGATGGTGTAATCTTGATACGCAGGAATAGCAACAGCGGCCAGGATACCGATGATTGCAACAACGATCATCAATTCAATCAGGGTGAAACCCTTCTGAGCCTGATTCATACGAATGCTTTTCATTATTCACCTCTATTTTTCGTTAGTCACTTCCACGGAGCTCAGACCCGAAAGAATTTTCTCGTTCGGCGGCAGGAGCTTGAACAATGATAAGCACTGGGCGTGCCAACTTCAAAACTTTGTAAAACATACGGCAAACCGCCGCAACCCCATGCTCCCAACCGCTCGGTCACGCCTCGCCTTAGCGAAACATCATGACCCAGAACGTCTATAGGTGACACTTTTTGTCACTCACCGCTTTCCCGCCGCAGATACCGAACAAAACAAAAGCCTGCAAAACCATGCTTTCAATACGGCAACCATGCCTCTAAACTCGGGAAGCAAAAGATTAAGACCCGATTTCAACAACTTGAACGGCCTTCTTGAACACTTATGTCGAACAATAAAAGCAGCATCACCCTAACCGGACTGGCCAGACGCTTTGTGGACGACGGCCTTTTGGACGAAGAAATCGCTAAAGATGCATTTCTTCAAGCCTCCCAGAACAAAATTCCGCTGATCACCTACCTGGCTCAACACAACCTTGCCGACAGCAGCAAGCTGGCTTCTTCGGCAGCCCTGGAGTTTGGGTTCTCGGTTTTGGATCTGGACGCGTTCTTGCCGGAGATGATGCCCGAGAAGGCTGTTGACGAAAAGCTGATCCGCAAACACAACTCACTCCCTCTGTACACAAGAGGGAATCGCCTGTTTGTCGCCGTCTCCGACCCTACCAACATTCAGGCACTGGACGAAATCAAGTTCAACACGGGCTTGAGCACTGATGCCGTCTTGGTGGATGACGCCAAGCTGCGAACCGCCATCGAAAAATATCTGGAATCTCAGGACACCACCATGGGCGACCTGGACGACGCAGATCTGGAAGGCGTTGAAACCGAAGGTGGTGATCAGGACGAACAAGACAACGTTTCCAGCGCCGAAGTCGACGATGCACCGATCGTCAAATACGTCAATAAGATGCTTCTTGACGCCATTCGGGGGGGCGCCTCTGACATCCACTTCGAACCCTACGAAAAAACCTATCGTGTTCGATACCGGACCGACGGCATTTTGAAAGAAGTTTCTCGCCCGTCCATCAAGCTCGCCCCAAAAATTTCGGCCCGGGTCAAGATCATGGCCCAGCTGGACATCTCCGAGCGTCGCGTACCTCAGGACGGCCGAATCAAGATGAAGCTGTCGAAAACCAAGGCCATCGATTTTCGGGTCAACACACTTCCCACCCTGTGGGGCGAAAAAATCGTATTGCGAATCCTGGACCCCAGCTCAGCCAAACTTGGCATTGACGCCCTGGGTTACGAAGAGGATCAGAAACAACTCTACTTGGATGCCCTAAAGCAACCGCAAGGCATGATTCTGGTTACCGGTCCCACCGGATCGGGTAAGACCGTATCTCTTTATACAGGCCTGAACATCCTGAACACGCCGGAAACCAACATTTCCACTGCAGAGGACCCGGCGGAAATCAACCTGGAAGGCATCAACCAGGTCAACGTAAACACAAAAGTTGGATTGGGATTTGCCGAGGCCCTGCGAGCATTTCTCCGTCAGGACCCTGACGTCATCATGGTGGGCGAGATCCGAGATCTGGAAACCGCGAACATTGCGATCAAGGCCGCACAAACCGGTCACCTGGTACTTTCCACGCTGCACACCAACAGCGCCCCGGAAACCCTCACCCGAATGATGAATATGGGCGTGCCCGCGTTTAACATTGCCACTTCGGTGAGCCTGATTATCGCCCAGCGCCTGGGCCGACGACTCTGCAGCGCCTGCAAACAACCTTTAGACGTCCCCAAAGACGTGCTTTTGAAGGAAGGGTTCACAGAGGAACAAATTGAAACAGGCTTCACGTTGTACCGCCCCAAGGGCTGTGATAAATGCAGTGGAGGATACAAAGGCCGCGTCGGCATTTACGAGGTGGTCAGGATTACCAACGAACTGGCGAACATGATTATGGAAGAGGCCAGCTCCATTCAAATTGCAAAGCAGGCTCAGGCGGAAGGCTTCCGGAATTTGCGGCAGTCTGCCCTCATTAAAGTAATTGAGGGTGTAACCAGTCTCGAAGAAGCCAACCGCGTGACGAAGGATTAGTAATGGCAGAACAAGCGCAAAAGCTGGAAGCATTTATCTGGGAAGGAAAAGACCGAAAAGGCAACAAGGCGCAGGGGGAATTAAACGGAGCAAGCCTTGCTCTGGTTAAAGCCCAGCTTCGAAAGCAAGGCATCATTCCTGACAAGGTCAAGAAGAAACCAAAGCCTTTGTTTGGTGGAAGTAAGAAAATTACGCCATTTGATATTGCCATGCTAACCCGGCAGCTCGCCACCATGATGAAGGCGGGCGTGCCACTGGTCCAGAGCTTTGACATTGTTGCCGATGGACTTGAAAACAAAGGCCTTCAGGAGCTGGTTGTTACCATTAGAACTGACATTGCCGCTGGCACAAGCTTTGCCGGAGCACTTCGGAGGCACCCAAAGCACTTTGACGACCTGTACTGCAATCTGGTGGACTCCGGCGAACAAGCTGGCGCCCTCGAGCAAATGCTTGATCGGATAGCCACCTATCTCGAGAAAACGGAATTACTCAAGAAAAAGGTTAAGAAAGCAATGACCTACCCTGCGGCAGTAGTGGTAGTTGCTCTCGTTGTAACAGCAATTCTGTTGGTCAAGGTAGTCCCTCAATTCGAGAGTCTGTTTAACGGCTTTGGCGCTGAACTCCCAGTTTTCACACAAATGGTCGTGAATTTGTCAGAGTGGATGCAAAGTTGGTGGTTCATCGTTCTAATTGGCATTGTCGGATCGATCTTCTTGCTGAAAGAATCTATTCGGCGATCTCAAAAATTCTCCGATCTTGTCGACAAATATGTTCTCAAACTACCAATAGTCGGTGAGATTTTAGACAAATCAGCTGTAGCTAAATTTGGACGGGTTCTTTCGACTACTTTTGCAGCAGGTGTACCACTGGTGGACGCCCTGGATTCTGTATCGGGAGCTACCGGTAATGCGATTTACCGTGACGCGATTCAACGAATTAAAGCCGACGTATCAAGCGGAACACAACTACAAGCATCCATGCGCCAGCAAAACGTATTTCCTGTAATGGCCGTACAACTCACCGCCATTGGAGAGGAATCAGGAAATCTGGATGACATGCTTTCCAAGGTCGCGGAACACTACGAAGCCGTAGTCGACGACATGGTCGACAACCTGACCGCGCTGATGGAGCCCATGATCATGGCCGTACTCGGCGTGCTGGTAGGTGGCCTGATCATCGCCATGTACCTCCCCATCTTCCAGATGGGGCAGGTCGTCGGTTAACACCACACTTTCGCTGTAATCAGCCGGGCCACCATGGCCCGGCTTTCTCTTTCTAACGGATACACCATGGCTTTTTTTGACACGCTGCTTGCCACGCCCTGGCTGCTTTACCTGACCGTCATTTTCGTTTCCCTCTGCATCGGAAGCTTCCTCAACGTCGTCATACTGCGCCTGCCCAAGATGATGCACCAGGAATGGCGCTGCCAGTGCGAAGAGTTCCTGGACGTTCCGGAAGGTGAGCGGAAACAGGAAGACGTCATCACCCTGTCCAAGCCAGCGTCCACCTGCCCTTCCTGTGGCCATGGCATCCGGGCTTGGGAGAATATTCCGGTCATCAGCTACTTGCTTCTGGGTGGCAAGTGTTCAAACTGTAAAACCCGCATCTCTTCGCGCTACCCGATGATCGAAGCCCTGACCGCGATTTTTTCCGTGGTCACGGTGGCGTTGCTCGGACCCTCGGACGCCGCTCTGTGGGCCCTGCTGCTGGTCTGGTCGCTGGTCGCTATGACCATGATTGACTTTGATACCCAGCTGTTACCCGACAACATCACCCTGCCTCTGATGTGGCTGGGCCTGATCCTCAATTACTTCGGCGTTTTCACGGATTTCTCCTCCGCCTTCTGGGGCGCTGTCGCGGGCTACCTGTCTCTCTGGTCCGTGTACTGGCTGTTCAAGCTGGTTACTGGCAAAGAGGGTATGGGGCATGGAGACTTCAAGCTCCTCGCAGCCCTCGGCGCGTGGCTTGGCTGGCAGTTGCTGCCTGCGATTATTTTGCTTTCATCGATCGTGGGCGCGGTTGTTGGCCTCAGTCTGATGGTGTTCAAGAAGCACGGTCGGGAGGTTCCCATTCCCTTTGGCCCCTATCTGGCCGCAGCGGGCCTCCTCTGCCTGTGGTTTGGGTCAGACATCCAGCGCATCTGGTTTGGCTTCCTGGGCGTCAGCTGATGGCAGTTATTGGACTCACTGGTGGTATTGGTTCGGGAAAGTCCACCGTAGTGAAAATGTTTGGCAAGCTCGGCATTCACTGGGTGGATGCCGATGATGTTGCCCGGGCGGTCGTTGAACCCGGCACCCCCGCACTGAAAGATATTGCAGACCATTTTGGGCAGGACATTCTGACCCCCGATGGCGCCCTGGACCGGGCTCAGCTCCGGGTCATCGTATTTGAACATCCCGAGCAGCGGAAATGGCTGGAAGCCCTTCTTCATCCGGTTATCCGTGAAGAACTGCAGCGGCAATTAGTGCCCGACAACTATAACCAACCGTACACACTCCTCGTTTCCCCCCTGCTTTTCGAGACGGACCAGCATCAACTCGTAGACTGCAGCATTGTCGTCGACGTGCCTGTTGCCACCCAGATAGAACGGACCATGCAGCGGGACAGTAATTCCCGGGAACAGGTCGAACGGATTATTGCCGCCCAGATGCCCAGAGAGCAGCGACTGAAGCGGGCGGACGCTATAATAGATAACAGTCGTCCGTTCAATGACGTGGAGCGTCAGGTTCGTGCTTTACACGAAAGATTCAAGGTGGAATTTGTCTGACCGGACATTGTCAGCACTATGGTCATGGCTGGTACTTCTTGGTTTTTGCACTCTTAGCCTACAACTGTCGGCTGCCGAGCCCGCAATAGAGGTTCGGGAAATGCCTCTTAGCGAGGTTTTGTCACCGCAGAGTCTGCCTCAGTCCTTCTACGACTTCGAACCGTCGGAATACTGGGCAGAACCCAGAGACTCCTACTGGATCCAGTTCAGCAACTGGGTGCTTCTTCAGGAGCGCCGGCAAAGTCCGAAGGTCGAACGGCTTGGACAATGGGCAGACAGGACGCTGTCCGGCAGCGACCGGGGCCTGCCCAACAACGCCAGTTATTTGCGCATCGGTTTTGCCGCGGAATCCGCCTACGGTAACCTTGCAAGCTTCGACCCGGAGGCCCGATTCCGGCTCGATATTCCGACTACCCGTCGCAAACTCCGCCTGGTCATCGAAAGTGAAAGTGAAGAGCTGATCCCCCTGGAAGAGCGGCAGCGCGATCGGCAACTGACGGATGATGAGCGATCCGACACCGAAGCGACCGGCGCGCTCCGCTTCCTCACCCAGATCGGTGATGCGGTAAATCTGTCCAATGACTTTGGTGTTCGGTTGCGGCTGCCTCTCGACGCATTCTGGCGCGCCACCGCCGAGAAGCAATGGCAACTGGACGACGATTGGACCCTGAGCGCTCAGCAACGGGTTTACTACTTCAACAACGATGGCTGGGGTGAGCGCACCTGGGTCGCAGTCGGCAGAACAACGGGTAACGGCTGGTACTTCCAATCATCGTCAGAGCTGGAGTGGGTTCACCGGGACAGGAAATTCGTCGGTGCCCAGGTTTTCAGTACTCAGAAGCAACTGAACAACCGATCCCTCCTGACGCCTCGACTGGGCGTCCTGGGCGAAAGCCAGCCATCATGGCGCACAACGGATGTGTTTGCCGAGCTTACCTGGCGGTACAGACTTTACAGCGACTGGATATTTGCCGAACTCATACCGGCACTCAATTTCCCCCGGGAACGCAATTTTAAAGACCAGGGCTCCCTGTTGTTTCGGGTAGAGCTCTACTTCTCCGGTAGCATTAAGAGACCCTATCTGGACTGACCATGCCACGACACCCTTCCCGACCAGCGCAGGAAGCCCTGACGCTGACACCCATTGCCATCACCCGTTCCTGTTTCCGGGACAAGTTTGGTGTGCCGCGGCAGCCCGGCCTCACTCTCCACGCCCATGCCGACCTGATCATCCAATCCCCATTCGACCGTGAAGACGCCTTCCGGGGCCTGGAGTCCGCCAGCCACCTCTGGCTGACCTTTCAGTTTCACGAAGCGGTTCGGGCCGAATGGAGGCCGGTCGTTCGCCCTCCCCGGCTGGGCGGAAACAAAAAAATGGGTGTTTTCGCAAGTCGTTCTCCCTTTCGCCCCAATAGCCTGGGCCTCTCCGTGGTTCGAAACAGGGGCATTATCCGCCGCGACGGCAAACTGATTCTGCAAATCAGTGACCACGATTTAATTGAAGGCACCCCGATTCTGGACATCAAACCCTACCTCCCATTTGCCGACTCGATTCCAGAAGCATCTCTTGGGTGGGCAGAAAGCGCCCCTACAGAGCGGATGGAGGTCATGTTCCTGCCCGAGGCCCGGATTCAACTCAGCCAGTTATCACCCGAGCTCTATCCGGACCTGCAGGCTCTTATCGAAGACGTTGTCAGCTACGACCCTCGCCCATCGTTCCGCCGCGGGCAGGAGGAGGAAAGAATCTACGGGGCTCATCTCTACGATCTCAATATTCGGTTTCGTTTTGTGAACCGGGGACCGGATCAATGTGTGGAAGTACTGACGGTCTGTTAAACTGCCCAGGCAGACGTTGCTGTTGTCAAAAGGAATTTGAGCATTGCCTACATCTCGCCTATCCAAGCGCCTGGGGATCAGACCCCTGGCGGCCCGCCTGCTGGTGTACGTCCTTCTCTTCAGCCTCGTTTTATCGGTGGTCACCACGGGCATTCAAACCCTGAGCGAACTTCGTCGGAGCAAAAACGACCTTCTGGCCAGCCAGAACAAAACTGCCCAACTGGTTGCCGGGAGCCTGAGCCATAACCTGTGGATTTTGAACTTCAGCGAAGCGGCCAATGGGCTGGATGACATTACTGCGCTGGCAAGCATTCAACAGGCACACATACAGACAACCACCGGTCGCGAATTTACATCTGGCCAAAAGCCAGATGGCGCGGTGATTAACCAGAGCTTCCCGCTCGTATACGACCGCACACGTAACCTTCCTCCGGAAACGGTAGGAACCCTGACGCTGACTTCCTCCCTGACCCAGATTTACGCCGACCTGACCAAACGGACGCTCCTGAACCTCCTGGCACAATGGTCAGTCATGTTAATGGGCACCCTCGGACTGTTTGTAATCGTTCGCCTTACCCTGTCCAGGCATCTGGAAGCCATTGCAGACTATGCCAGCAGGCTCAATCTGGACGCATTAATCGCGCCATTGGAACTCAAGCGGCGACCGCCAAAAAAACCGGATGAACTGTCGGAACTGGAACACGCTCTGAACACCATGCGGCTTCAGTTACTCGAAGACACCCGTTCCCTGCGCCAATCCACACTTCAGTCCCAGGATGAGCGAGACGAGGCTTTGCGGGCCAATCACATCAAAAACCAATTCCTGGCCAACATCAGCCATGAATTGAGAATCCCGCTGCAATCGGTGCTCGGTTATTCGACTCTGCTGGCTGATACGCCCCTGGATCCGGAGCAGCGGGAATACGTGCAGACACTGCTCAGCGCTTCGGAAGGACTGTCTTCGATCATCAACGACCTGCTCGACATTTCCAGTATCGAGGCCGGCAAGATGGTGCTTGAGGATATCCCTTTTGACCTGAGAGACACCCTCAACGACATTGTCCAAATGCTTGGCCCAAGGGCCCGGGAAAAGGGTCTCGCGCTGGAATTGAGGGTGGATGAAACCCTGCCCTGGGCGTTGAAGGGCGACCCGGTGCGCATTCGCCAGATCCTTCTGAACCTGACCTCAAACGCACTCAAGTTCACCGACTCCGGCCATGTTCTGATCAGCATCGAGGTACTGAATCGCCGGGACGCCATGGTGCGACTCAGGTTGTCTGTGGAAGACACCGGGATTGGCATCAACCCAAGCGACATTCCCCTAGTCTGTGAACCCTATGTTCAGTTGAACCAGAGGTTCCAGCGTCAGCTCCCGGGGGCAGGGCTAGGCCTTAGCATCAGCCGGCAACTCGTCCAGCTGATGCATGGAACTCTTGAACTTGAAAGTCAGGTCGGTGAAGGATCCACCTTCTGGATGGAGTTGACGCTGCCCGTTGCCGAGGAAGAGACCCGCAAAGCCGCCCCGGACACCCGTATGATCAGAAACAAGCGGGTTCTGGTCGTCGACTCGTATCACCTGTCCCGTAAGATCACCCTTGAAATGCTGTCCCGACATAACCTGAACATTGAGTCGGTAAAATCGGCCGGTGAAGCCCTGACATCCCTCCGGCAGGCATCTGACAGCGAGCATGCATTCGATGCCATTATTCTGGATGGCTTCGTCCCTGACATGGATTGCGACCTTCTTTGCCGCCAGATCCGCAGCAATCCCGACTGGTCGCACATGCGACTGCTGATCCTGTCTTCAAATCCGCAACGGGGCGATGCCGAACATTTTCGTCAGGCCGGCGCCGACGCATTCCTGAGCAAGTCCCTCAGGGAGTCCTGCCTCGCTCCCATTCTCAACCTGCTTTTTTCAGATGCGGCAAAACACGAACGACGTTTCCTGACCCGTTTTTCACTGCAGACCGTCAGCGATGCGCACCCGAGGCCCGACCTGCCCTGCGGGAGAATGAAAGTGCTGCTGGTGGAGGATAATCCGGTTAACCGAACGCTCACCAGCCGGCTCCTCGAAAAGCTGGGGTGCAACGTCATGACGGCACCAGACGGCGAGGCCGCGGAAAGTCTTTGGCAGTGGAACAGCTTCGACCTGATCTTCATGGACTGCGCAATGCCGCGCGTTGACGGCTTCGAGGCCACTCAGCGCCTGAGACATTGGGAAGAATCACAGGGCCGTGACCCTGTGCCGGTGGTTGCACTGACCGCCAGTGCCAGGGAGGAGGATGAAGAGAAGTGCCACAAGGCTGGCATGAATTCTTTCGTTGCCAGGCCTGTCAATATTGAAATGCTCCGTGCAGTGCTGGAACAATACTGCAAAGCGCCTGCGGCTTTTTGATTAGCTGCGGTCGCAGAATTCGCCACACTTCCCGAATAGGCCACCATGAACGTAGAATGCCCAACCTGTAAGAAGTCCGTCGAATGGTCCGACGACAACCCTTTCCGGCCGTTCTGCTCTGAACGCTGCCAGCTGATTGACCTCGGCGCCTGGGCCAATGAGGAGTATCGTGTGCCTGCTGAAAACAGCTCGCCAGAGGATCTCGACCAGGGCGACAGCGACACACAACACTAAAAAAGCAGTCCGCACGCGACAACTTACCACCGTTTCACTTGAGACGGTCCCGAGCGGGACATTAAAATATTCCAAATATTTAAACAGTTACAATAGGTGCATCCATGAAAGCCACCCGCATTACTCTTTTGGCGCTGTCCCTGGCCGCCACGCCCGCTATTGCCAGCGACCTGGATCTGAGCCTGACCAACGACTCAGTCAAAGGCCAGGCCAACTTCTTCAATGCCAGCAATGAGCTGCAAATGGGCGTCGGCTACGCCTACCACGAAGGTGGTCGCGACATCCTGAACCTGGACTTCCACGCACAGGGAAGAACAGCCATCGGGAACCTGCCAACCACAGCCGGCATTGGCATCCGTGGCTATGCCTGGGAAGACGACAATCTGGACGGTGGCGCCGGCGCCTTGGGCGGCTTTGCCACATTGAACATCCCCCGCGCTCCGGGTCTGTCGTTCACCGGCTCGCTGCATTACGCCCCCAGCATCATGTCGTTTGGTGATTCCGACGACCTGACCAGCCTGGAACTGCGTGGCAGCTACCGCCTGATCCGCAACGGTGAATTGTTTGTCGGTTACCGTTACCTCAACACCGACTTTGACGGCCCCATCCGTGGAGACCTGAATCTGGATGAAGGGGTCATGGCGGGCATGAAGATCTTTTTCTGAAATTAATCCCCTCCCCCACCTGATTTTTGGATCTTTCCAACCGGGTGCCCGAGCCTGAGGGCACCCATTCCGTGGCTTTTCTCACGCTTTCCTGCGTTATCGGTTGATATACTCAAGGCCGAATTCAAACGCATGGACAGCACATAATGCGATCTCTTTCCGGCCCGGCTCTACTTTCAGCGTTTCTCTTCCTCGGCGGCTGCACCAGCGACGCCATTGATGCCGCAAAAAAAGACACCAATGACTTCGGCGGCGCCTCATCCGGAGGCGAAGGGTTTACGCCCGGAACGCCCGGTGGAGGCGGCACGACCTCGGGACTCGGCCCCAATGAAATTCGACTGACGATGGAGGTGCCCGAAACAGCCGCTCCGGACGCAGAGTCATCCCGCCGCAATCTGCGCCTTGTGAAGCCGGAAAGCATCTCAGTTTACGCCACGACCGACAACTCTGTGTCAGTCCCGGCTGAGATCACCTACAACGACGATCTCTCCGCTACCATCGCTTTTCCAGGTGGACTACCGCTAGGTCCGGACACCCTCATTGAAGCCAGATTTGGCGATGAGGTGTACCGTTCGATGGCCGCCGACGCGGACCAGAACGTCCAGGTCAATCCATTCTCAGAGTTTCTGGTCAGACAGACGATCGCCAAGTACTCCGCGTTCGACATACAAGCGATCACAGACTGCACAGAACAAGACGACTGCACAGGCAAGGCGGCCTGGGCCTCGCTGGCTGACCAGATTCACGATTTCGAGATAGACATTCCAGGTACGGCCAGTAAAGAGACGGCGCTGTCTTTATTGGGCGCCCGTGGCGATTTCACATCTTACATTGACGACATGATGCAATATGCATTGAGCCTGGACACGTCATCCGGGGAGCTCGCCGTACTCGAAGGAAACTACAACTCAGTATTCTTTGGTGTTGAGCTGGGCCAGACCTTTCTAGAGAGCAACTTATCAAATGCCGGCTTCTGGGGCGTGCGCACAGGTCAGGAGCAAGTTCTCTCACCCAGGGAGGACCATGTTTATCCCGGCCTGTCATTTGCCAGTGTCAGTGATCTCTTACCCGGATTGAACTCTACCGTCCTGTCCGGTGATATTCCCTACAGCCGTGAACTACTGACACATCAGGCAGGAAATACCTTCTGCCTGCGCGATAACAGTATCTGGGAACTCAACTCCCACACACCCGCAGTCGGGTCCGCAAGCATTGTTAATGATATTCGCCTGACTGCCGGGCGTGCATTATTCCAAACCGTCACCAACAATTTTTCCAGTAGCATTGGCTGGACCCGCAATCCCTACTATATGGATGCCTTTATTAGCGAACCGCCGGCCGACTCCAACACACCGGATCGAATTGTCAGTAGCTACTTCACAGCTGGAAAAGCGATTGCCCTGGAACTTGAGGGAGAAAGCTACAAGCGCAGAGACATTCTGGAAAATCATTTTCTCTCCGTCATAGACATCAATGTTGAGCGCCAATCAGGCTTTGAATTGTCATCCGTTAACGGCGCCTACAACATCGTCTACACCTCTCAACGACAGGGCAGCTCAAGCAGCTGCCAGACATTCGATAACCAGCCTGTGATGGAAGTCGAGACGGGCACCGGTATCTGGACCGTGAATAGCGGAAACGGCAGCATCAACGAGTCAGTGGCAACCTCTGTACTTGCCCGTCTGCCCTCGGGATCCGTGCAGTGGGAAAACACAACCAGCGTGACCCGGAACCGGCTTGTGAGTCGCCGTCCCTCATACAGAAACAATGCCGTTCTGTACGATGGCAGACTGAACTTCGGCATCAGTCAGCTACCAACAGACGAAATGGCTAAACCGCAGCTGGGTGTTGGTGCCAGCACTCCGGATGGCAGTTTCATGGCAGTGAACATGAACGATAGCCCGGGCGGCGACGGCCTTCTGATTGCCAGCTCGCAGCACGCGATTCCCGCCCCGACGAATGGCCGATATCGGCTCCAGGGAGTCAGCCTCGGCATGTCAGAAGACACCAATGTCCTGCAGCACATGAATCATGCGACGTTAACGATCAACTCTGCGTCAAGCGCCACACTCGATCCCCGTATCCTGGAAGTCACACACAGTGTGAGCGGCTCGACAGTCTCCGCGCCTTCCCTCGTGGATTCATTGGGTGACAGCGTCACTCTCGTGTACGCAGATGCCGGTAATGGGCAGGCAAGTTTTTCCTGCACCGACACAACCGGCGAATTAACGCTGGAAGGGTTCTTCACCCCCGACCAGAACCAGTTCTACCTGCGCCTCCGAGACACCCGCAACGGCGAGGAAAACATCGGACTGGTGCTTGCCACTCGCATCCGTTGACGGGCCCGTGAGCCTGTGGTCGGGATAACTGCATAAAAGGCAAGAACTGTTATACTTTTGCCTCACCCTTTTCAAGTGAGGCCTTATGTCTTCAGGCACAAAAGCTTTGATGCTGATGGTTCCCCTGCTGGCGTTTGCGGTCGGGGGCGGTTTTTACTCCCCATACGACGACATGGGCGGGTTTAACGACCGGAAGCAAAATAGCTCACAGCCTCCCCTTCCTGCACTGCCAACATGGGCGAACGCGGATCTACCAGACTTTTCCCAGTACAACGACATCACCGAAAAGAAGGCCGCTTTTTTCTCGTTCCTTTACCCGCGAATTGTGCTTGCGAATTCGCGTATTTTGATGGAGCGACACTATCTCGAAACGCTGGTTGGGAAAAGCGATCTCTCTTCCAAGGAACAGCGCTGGCTGGCCACTCAGGCTGATCGCTTGCGGGTTAAAGGCGAGCCCGGCAGCCAGCAGTTTTTCCAGCAGCTAAAGCACCGGTTGGACGTTATTCCTCCTTCACTTATTCTTGCTCAGGCGGCGAATGAATCGGCCTGGGGAACCTCTCGCTTTGCCACAGCCGGATTCAACCTGTTCGGCCAGTGGTGTTTCTCTCGCGGCTGCGGACTGATCCCAAAACAACGTAAGGAAGGCGCGCGTCATGAAGTAGCAACCTTCGATTCTCCCTATCGATCGGTCCGCGCCTACATCGAAAATCTGAACCGTCACCATAGTTACGGAACCTTGCGAAAACTCCGGGCCGACAATCGCCAGGATCTGCCCTTGTCAGGCTTCGAGCTTGCTGCGGGGCTGGTGGGCTATTCCGAACGGGGAGAGGCATACATCAACGAAATCCGTTCGATCATTCAGTACAATAATCTGAGCTTTTACGATCAGGATTTCAGCCGCGTCATGCAAAACCTGTCGCCTGACCGGTTGCTAAGCATGGCAACGTCCATTTCCGAATCAAACCTGTTACCCGGACAAACCACAACCAAAACCGAAAGCTGACCCCCATAAAAGGACAGAGACCCCGAGCATGCTGTATTTCTTGCCCGCACCTCTGAAGGGTAGCCTTGCTGCCCTGCTGATACTCCTCGACACCCTGGTACTGTTTCCTATCCTGCTGATCGTTGCCATTGCCAAACTGCTTGTGCCTATGAGCGGATTCAGGACTCTATGCACTGTAATCCTGAACCGAATAGCCTGGCTCTGGATCGGATTCAACAACTGTCTGATGGATCTGTTCCACAAGGTCCACTGGGACGTTCGGGGGCTGGAGGAGCTTGATAAGGATCACTGGTATTTCGTCACCTGCAATCACCAGACGTGGGCAGACATTCCGGCTATCCAGTACGTGCTCAACAATCGAATTCCACTGCTCAAATTCTTTCTCAAGAAACAACTGATCTGGGTGCCGTTTCTCGGCATCGCGTGGTGGGCACTTGATTTCCCGTTCATGCACCGACACACCAAAGAACAACTGGCCCGCCGGCCTGAACTCAAGGGCAAGGACATGGAAGCCACACAGGCCGCCTGCGAAAAGTTCCGCTATACCCCGGTGACAATTTTCAATTTCATGGAAGGAACCCGCTTTACCGAGGCCAAACACCAGCGGCAGCACTCTCCCTATCGCCACCTTTTAAAACCGAGGGCTGGCGGCACAGCATTTGTCCTGCAGGCGATGGGAGAAATGATCCACACCATGCTGAACGTCACGATCGTCTATCCGGACGGTAAGGCGGGCTTCTGGGATTATCTGTGCGGACGGATCGATAGGATTGTGATCGATATTCAGACCAGAGAAATTCCGGAGCAGTTTCTGGGCATGGACTACGGGAATGACCGCGCGGTTCGGACCGAATTCCAGCGCTGGGTATCCCAGCTCTGGGCAGAGAAAGACGCCCGCATCGACGAGTTAAAGACAGAGCTGAAAAACGCTTAGAGCAAGCCGAGTTCCCGGGCACGAACGATGGCTTGAGTCCGGGACTTTACATCCAGCTTCGCATTGATCCTTCGAGCGTGGGTTTTCACAGTATGAAGTGAAATATGGAGCTCGTCCGCGATCTCCTGATTCGACAGCCCCTTGGCAATCAATTCAAGAACGCCATGCTCGCGATCACTGATCGGCTCAGGTAATACATCCCTGTGGGCCGGAGCAACCTGCAAATCGAAAACTCGACCGAGCGCCAAGGTGAAAGCGCTCTCCTCCAGGCGCGGAAAGACCTTCTCCATCAGCGGCCTGAGTTCATGTGCCATCTCGACAAAGGGACTGACAAAGTGCTCTTCCGCAGCGGACTGAATAACCGCTTGCAGTATCTTCTGGTCACAACCGTCCTCGGCGAGCAACGCGTCCAGAAGGCGCACGTGTATGGCAACCCCTGAGGGCATTCGCTCACCATAGCGGTGCCTGATGCTGCAGAGTTTTTCACGGGCACCCTCGGCAGCCCCTTGTGCCATATCAACACGAACCTGAAGACAATCGAGCAGTCCGGGCATCATCGGAAACAACTCCGGAATCCGGCCGGCAGAGCGATGAGGCTCCAGCTTCTCAAGCGCCTGCCGGGCGCTCTCCAGTTGCCCCTGAGCCAGCCAACAGCTTGCCTTCAGTGCCTCCAGAACCGGCTCAAAAAAGGCCTCATCCACCTGCCAGGCATGCATGGTTCGTTCTGCACGGCCTACCCATGCGAAAGCCTCCTCGTACTGTCCTGCTGCCCGACACATCAATACCCGAAGCGCCATGGCCATCAGCAATCCGACATCCCTTGATTGCTCAGCCTGCCGACTGCAGGATGCCAGAAGACGATCCGCTTCCCGGTCACGCCCCTGATGCCAAAGCACAAGCGCGAGACTCAGCTGCAGGCGGGTTTCGCCGATGCGCGCATATCGCGTTAGCTCATGCATGGCTGTGTCGAGCCCCGTCCGCAGAAGCTGCTCCGCGTGTTTCAAGGCCCCTTTGCCAAGTTCAATACCCGCGTGACCATAGACTGACAAAGCCTCTGATCCATAATCACCGGCTTCACGAGCCAGTTTTGCTGCCATGCGATTGGCTTCCCTGGCTTCGGCAAAACGACCGCAAGCCGACAACGCACTTGAGCGGACCATCTGGGTTACCAGACGAGCCTGGGCAGACAGTTCATCCTGGGAAAGGGCGCGATCCGCCATATCCAGCGCCGACCCGATCCGGCCCTCCCCCCGCAGAATGAATGCTTCGAGCGCACACAAACGGGCTGAGTAGGAGACCCTGTCGACCTCGCCGAGGCCGTCGATCAGCGCCCTTGCCCGGCTGAACTGACCACCAATGGCATGCACCCAACTGTAAACAATTCGAAGACGGGGACTACTCTCCAGCAAGTGCTGCGGGAGTGCCTTCCGAAGCTGCAACAGCGACGCCGTATCCTGGCCGAGAAGCAGCGCTTCGGATCCCTCAGACGCGATCTCGATCACCAGTTTCGAGTCGCCGGACAGAAGGGCATATTTCAGGGATTCCGGAAACTGATCCCGTTCACCAAACCACTGACTGACGTAGCGCAATCGCGCCTTCTGCCCCGGTACCTGCGGCGTTTTCAGCCATTCCTTCAGCAAGCCATTCAACCGATACCAGCGTCCGCGACCGGGCACCGCCCGCAGCGGAATGCCGATATCAGCGGCCTGAGACGGCAGGAAATCAACGGGAAAGTCGGGAAACTCTCCGGAGGAAAACAGAGAGTCCGAACTCAGCTCAAGTTCAGCCATCAACTGAAGAGAGCGCTGCTGGAGTCGGGTCAGATGTCCCAGAACAGACTCCTTGAGAAAGCGCTGCACACTGGCACTATCCAGCAGTGATTGGCGATTCTCGGAGCAAGCGATTTCTCTCCTATATAAGGCAAGAGGCGCAGGCCAGCCCTCACTTACCTCGTAAAGCTGATCGACGGCTACGCTGGTCAACCGGTCAGACGCCAACAACCGGTCAAAAAACTCAAAGGTTTCGGACCGACTGAAAGCAAGTGCATCTACGCCAAAACGGACAAAGCGATTCTCAAGCTCAAGGTTATGGGTTTCAAATGGCACCGCACTGCGTGAAATCAGAACCGCACAGAGACAACGGGGTAGGTCCGCGACCAATTGATGAAGAAGCGCCGTTACCGACGGGTTAGTCAGGCTCTGGACGTTATCCAGAACAAGAGCCTTGGGCTCGCCCTTGCCGGACTTACGCTCCAGGGAAACCAACAGCATGGCCAACACATCGGAGAAGGTTCCACCACTGTGGAGAGCAGTTTCCAGCGTCTCTGAGAGGTTAAGTGCGATGGCAAGCAACGTCAGAAACCGAGACGGGGAATTATCCTGACCATTAAGCGTGATCCAGCAACAATCGTCTGGAGCGGATCGGTGAGTATCGATCGCCCTGGCAACCAGATGGGTCTTCCCGAAACCACAGCCACCCTCAATCAGAATCACGCTACGGGGCCGGAGCGATGCCGCGATAGACTGTTCGAGTTGCGGCCGACCAAGCCATCCTTCTGGCAACGCCGGAAACTGAATCCGCTGCCTTAGCAGATCCTTTACCAATTCGCCCTTTTGCAGACCATTATTCGCTGACTGGAACTCATCGTTGGCTGCACAGCCATCATTGAATGGATTCACTCACTGCCCCGTGTTAACTGCGACACTGGAATGGTCCGAAAGCCTGAAACGGGCATTTCGGCACTGAGTTAGAACTGGCGACCGGCAACGGGTACGCCTTTAGTATGACTGGAAGGGTAAACCAATTGACAGGGGGCTGCAAAAAATTGACGTAAAACTATTTTTCTAGGTTGCGGTTTTCTAACAACCCCGGACTTTACTTAAAGAAAAACAAAAAAAGGCGGACATTTGTCCGCCTTTTTATCTTTCGAGGGTAACAGGTTACCGGGTGCCCGACCGTCGGAGGGCCGCAGGAGTGTATTCCCGGAATCGACGGTCCGCACCAAACTCGTACGCGTTCTCTTCTTCGTTGGTCAGGCCAAGGGCCAAGTATCGACCAGACAGAAGATCATAGAGTACTTCAATCGCGTACCAGGGCACGTCATGATCGTAGAACTGGACCGCGTGGGCTTCCGCAACCCGCCACAGCTCACCACGTCCATCGTAATGATCGATCACGGACGCCTGCCAGGTATCCTCATCGATGTAGAAGTCACGCTTGGCGTAAACATGACGCTCACCGTCCTTCAGCGTCGCACGAACGTGCCAGACCCGGTGCAGTTCATAACGGGTCAGTTGCTGATTGATATGACCCGGCTTGACGATCTGATCGTAATTCAGGTCCGGGTTCATCAGCCGGTAGGAGTTGTACGGGATGTACACTTCCTTCTTGCCAACCAGTTCCCAGTTGTAACGATCGGGAGCACCGTTGTACATATCGTAGTTATCAGAGGTACGCATGCCATCAGACGCGGTACCCGGACCGTCATAGGAAACCTGAGGTGCCCGACGGACACGACGCTGACCAGCGTTGTAGATCCACGCCCGGCGAGGTTCAGCCACCTGGTCGATAGTCTCGTGAACCAGCAGTACGTTACCCGCCAGTCGCGCAGGAGCAGTGATCGCCTGCTTGAAGTAGAAAAGAACGTTGGGATCTTCTCCGGGCTCGTAGTCGCTCAGAGCCGTCCGCCAGGTAAACTCGTCCTGAAATTTAACCACCGAGAAAGCACCACCTTCCGTCGGGGTTACCTGACCGATGGTTCGCACAACAGAACCACCCCGGTAACGGGTAATGTGATTCCAGATCACTTCCACGCCACTTTTCGGAATCGGGAATGGAACAGACTCTACGTAATTGCCGAGACCGTTACCATCCTTAATCAACTCAACCTTGGTCGCGTTTTCGACTGACTGTTGCTGGATAGGCTCCGGGTAAGCCGCGGTCCGGTGAGTCTCGAAAACCGGCATGACGTAATCGTCATAGCGCTTGATCATGGCAATCTGGCCGGGAGACAGGTTGTCCGCGTACTGATCCACATTGCTCTGATCAATCACGAACTTCGGCTCCTCGCCGGAGAACGGATCAATGTAAGCGCCGCCACTTTTGTAGCCGTCTGGCGGCGTATCCAGGCCGCCCGTCCATGCTGGAATATCGCCACCATTGCCAGCCATCTCTGCGCCCATGCGGGTCAGAGAATCGCCGAGTTTGGCAGCTTCATCGGCAGAAACCGCACCATAGGCCTGACCAGCAAAAACGCTTGCAGCCAGTACACCTGTGGCCAGTAGTTTCTTGTTTAATTTCATTTTCATCCCTCGTAAAACGAATTCTTTCCGGTATTAGAATGAGTAGGAAACACTCACCGTTGCGAAGTCACGGTCTGTCAACTCGTTATACGGCTTACCGCCGAAAAAGTTCGTGTATCCGATATTACCGGTGATCTTGTTCTGGTAGACCGCTTCCATGGAAACACCCAGAGCCTTGCTGCCTTCATTGAACGCACCACCCGGCTGCGGGCTGTAGCCCTGAACATCATGTGACCACGCCAACTGCGGACGGAGGTTCACACCGGCAAACACGTTCGGGTAATCCCACACAAACCGGGCGCGGTAACCCCATGAGAAGTCAGTGGTAAACCCATCATTATTACAGTAGTTGGTATTCAGGTTTGCGCCAGCTTCACAGAGGTCGAATCCGCCGCCCAGTGGCAAAGTGCCTATACCAAAGGTACCAGAACGGCCATAGCGAGCTTCATCGTAATCCGGCAGATCATGGATGTAGGTTGCGCCAAATTCACTGACGAAAGTCAAACGGCTGGCACCCATAACCTGGTCAAAGAACTTGATCAGGGTGAACTGGGCCTGGGACACGTTGAAGCGGTCATAGCCCGCCACGGGTTTACCTGCAAAGTTCGCTCCACCAGTTTCTTCCAGACGCTGTTGCTCCAGCTTGCTCAGCACTTCACCGTTGGGACCACGCTGCTGAAGACCACCAAAGATCAGCTCGAACGCGCTCCACTGCAGAGGCACATTGTCACGGAAGCTATACTCTGCACCCAGCGACCAACCACCCGGAGTGGTGGTGTTGATGCTGACACCGTAAAGGTTGATGTTCTCCGGATACTCGATGAAGTAACTTGGAAATGCGGAATACGGAAGATCAGGATCGCTTTGCTGAGTCTCGCCGGGATCCGAAGGATTGTTTACCAGACCACTGACGTACGGCAGACGGCTGTTGTACTTGATGTAGTAGAAGCCCAGCTCGGAATCGTTCAGTGCTGGCACGTACCAGCGCATGGCCACACCAAACTGATCCTTGGAGTCGGCTTCCTGGTCGCCGATACGAGGCGCGATGAAGCCCTGGGCATACGCCTGAGAATCCGGCAACTGACCAGCCAGAAGGACCGGACCACAGCCATCAGCGGCAAAGTCGTTGGTGGAGAAGAAAGTACCGCAGTCATCCGGACGAACGGGCTCCCAGTCGGCCTGAACAAAGGTTTCAAGGGTAATGTTCTCGGTCACACCTGCTGACATGTAGAACATTTCAACCGGCAGCAGGACGTCCTTCAGCTCGGCACCCGGAGAACGGAAGGCCGGAACGTCAACCGGGTTGACGACGTTAATACCACCCTGAATAAAGGTACTTTCACCCCAGCTCACCACCTGGCGGCCATAGCGCAAGCTCACAGGAACGTTGCCAAAGTACCAGTCGGTGAACACATAGGCATCCAGCAACTCGCCGCCGGACGCGTTGCCCTTTGCTTTTGGGTTCAGTTCACGCTGCTGGCCGACATAATCCACTGCACGGCTTTCGTCTTTCAGTTCAAAGTCGTACCAGTAGCGGCCACGCAACAAACCTCCGACACGGGTCAGGACATTGCTGTCAACGTAATAGTCGATGAACAGCTCACTGTTACCCTTGACGATTTTCGAGTAGGTGTCACCTTTCTCGAAGTTCAGGTTGCCATCGTCGAAGTTATTCGAGGAGGAACCGATGTTCGCCAGGGAACCGCCCGGAGCATATTCTGGCCCAAGGTTACCCGGGGCGATCAAACGCTTGTCGCGATCTTCCATCCGCCAGCCGGCACCCGCTGACAAAGTGGTATTGAACTGGTAGTCGACACCCCAGACGCTGCTGCTGAAGGCAAGCGCCTGACCCGACATACCTGCGGCAACCGCGGCCGCCAGTGGCAATTTGGTCCAACGCTGCCATTGATGAGTTTTTCTTGTCATTGGAAGGCTACTCCATTGTTGTTCTGAGTCGCTGCTCTGATTATTGGTGTTCACGATGTATTGGAGGCTTCGTGCACAGTGCTCGTGATGTACGCACTATAGCTAAGGCTGTCGAGGGCTTTGATCAGTCAAAAGTATGATTTTGATATCACCCCATCCCGGCACCTTTGAATTGCAAATAAGAAGGCCCGGTTTTTAACCGGGCCTTTATTCATTAAATCAGCTCTATCGCCATGGCGGTGGCTTCACCGCCGCCGATGCACAGGGCGGCGACCCCACGTTTCTTTCCGTGCCGCTGAAGCGCGTGCATCAGCGTGACCAGCAGTCTGGATCCTGTTGAGCCAACCGGGTGACCCTGAGCACAGGCACCACCATGGACATTGACCTTATCCGGATCCAGGCCGAGCTCACGGATCGGCATCATTGCCACCATGGCAAACGCTTCATTGATCTCGAACAGGTCAACGTCGGCCTTGTTCCAACCTGTTTTGCCAAGGAGCGTTTCGATAGCGCCCACGGGAGCACAGGTGAATTCGGAAGGATGCTGGGACTGAGTGCTGTGACCCACGATCCGGGCAACCGGCTTGAGCCCCCGCTTCTCGGCTTCTGACTCGCTCATCAGAACCAGAGCAGAAGCACCATCGGAAATTGACGAGGCATTAGCCGCGGTTACCGTACCGTCTTTGCTGAAGGCCGGACGCAGGGAAGGAATTTTCTCGATGTTGGCATTGAACGGCTGTTCATCGTGCTCAACCACCGTTTCACCTTTGCGGGTTTTCACGGTAACCGGAACGATTTCATCTTTTAGAGCACCCTCTTCAATGGCTCGCTGCGCTCGCTTGAGCGACTGAATGGCGTATGCATCCATGTCTTCGCGGGTGTAACCTTTCTTATCCGCCATCTCCTGGGCAAACGCGCCCATCAGACGACCCGTCTCGGCATCTTCAAGCCCGTCCAGGAACATATGATCCTGAACAGTGTCACCCGCGCCCATACGATAGCCTTTACGAGCATTGGGCAGGATATACGGCGCGTTGGACATACTCTCCATACCGCCGGCGACCATGATGTCATTGCTACCAGCCTTGATCAGGTCATGAGCAAACATGGCGGCCTTCATGCCGGAGCCACACAGCTTGTTGATCGTGGTGGCACCGGTGCTGTCCGGTAAACCTGCCTGGCGCATCGCCTGACGAGCTGGCCCCTGCTTGAGCCCTGCCGGCAGAACGTTGCCCATAATGACTTCCTGCACATCCGCAGGCTGAAGTCCCGCGCGTTTAACTGCCTCGGCGATCGTAATGGCCCCAAGCTCCGGCGCAGACAAAGGCGACAAACTGCCTTGAAAGCCCCCCATCGGGGTCCGAACGCCGCTAACAATCACTACGCTATCGCTACTCATGGATCAATCTCTCTGTCTTTATGTTGTGGGTCGGGACGAACTGCCCGATCGTCCGGTTTAGCAAAGAACCGGAGCGCTGCTCCGGCCAGAAAACTTAGGGTTTGTGAGGTGCCTCTAGATATTCATGGGACTGCATTTCCAGCAACCGGGATTCGGTACGCTCAAATTCGAAACTGAGCCGGCCGCCGGCATAGAGTTCGGTGATAGGTGCCGCTGCAGACATGATGACCTTCACGTTGCGGTCGTAGAACTCGTCCACCATGTTGATGAACCTACGCGCCTGGTCGTCTTTTTCACCACCGAGGACTGGCACATTGCTGATGATGATGGCGTGGAACTGTCGCGCCAATTCAATGTAATCGTTCTGGCTCCGAGGCCCGTCACAGACATCGGTAAAATCAAACCAGACAACGTCATCGGCGTGCGCCTGAACCGGAATTTTCCGGCCATTCACCTCAATACTCTGACTGTGCTTGCCCGCCTCAAGAGCCAGCGCGTCATAGCTTTTGCGCAAGCTGACATCAGCTTCTGCATCCAGGGGGGAGTGAAACAATTCCGCCTGCTCTAGTGTTCGCAACCGGTAATCAACGCCGCCATCCACGTTCACCACATCGGTATACTTCTTAACCAACGCGATCGCCGGCAGGAAGCGAGCCCTTTGCAAACCATCTTTGTAGAGGCCATCCGGCACGATGTTGGAGGTACACACCAGCGTGACGCCCCGGCTGAACAGACCGTCCATCAGCGTTGCGAGAATCATGGCATCGCCAATATCGGAGACAAAAAACTCGTCAAAGCAGATAACCCGGGTTTCCTCGGCAAACTTCCGGGACACAAGATCCAACGGGTTCTTCTCGCCCTTCAACTGTTTTAGCTCGTTGTGGACCCGCTGCATGAACCGGTGAAAGTGGACACGCATCTTTCGGTCAAACGGAAGCGACTCGTAAAACGTGTCCATCAGATAGGTTTTACCGCGCCCTACGCCACCCCAGAAATACAGACCCTTAACGGGCTCCTCTTTGCCCTTTTTCAATTTGCGACGCAACCTGGCCATCGCCTTGTTGCGCTCTTCTTCCGCAACAACCAATTTTTCATACAACGCCTGAAGACGACGTACGGCATCTTCCTGGGCAGCATCCTTCTGGAAATCCGGACGCTCAAGATCTTTTTGATAACGCTCCCAGGGAGTCAGATTTGCACTGGCATCTAGTTTGGACATCGCTGCGGTCATTGATTTTTCCAGGATCATAATCATGAAATTTCGGCGCTGTATTGTCTCGCATTTGGGCATTTTTCGCCACGATGCCGCCCCACCGCCAAATTACGACGATTGGTTCACCACAAGGTAATGTGCTGCGAGCGCTCAGGGCGCTATACTCGGAAAACGTGCGAGGTAAAATTCCAGTCAAAAAGGGACGACACAACCTATGGAAAACCTGATTCTGGCAGCCGTTGCCGCGCTCATCGTCGGCATCGTCATTGGGGTCATGATTGGCCGTTCAGGGCAAGGAACCACGCTCCGGCAACGCCGGGCGGAACAGCAGGTCGAAGAACTGCGAAATGAATACACCCGCTATCAGGCGCAGGTGAACGAGCATTTCATGGAATCCGCTCATTTGCTCCGGCGGTTCAATGACAGCTACCGTGACATCAACCAGCACATGGCCAGAGGCGCAAACCGCCTGTGCAACGACGATGAATGGCTGGACGAACTGGGCGACGAAACCGCGAGGAAGCGCCTGGGAGAAACCGGGGACCGCGATGATGGCGTGGAAGCACCACGGGACTATGCGCCCAAAACCGACCCCAAAGCCTCCGGGACCCTGTCCGAAGACTTCGGGCTGGCGGGAAAAGGCAACGCCTGAATCCTTAAACCGGGTTGTCGCAGTCAATAAACCGGTGCATCAACCCGAACTCCTTTGCCAAAGCCGCGCCTAATGCCTGGACACCGTACCTTTCGGTAGCGTGGTGGCCCGCCGCAAAGTAATGGATACCACACTCTCTGGCGGTGTGCGTGGTGGGCTCGGATATTTCGCCGCTGATGTAGGCATCCAGCCCAGCTTCAAGCGCCTGATCAATAAATCCCTGCGCGGCACCGGTACACCAGCCCACCCGCTTTATCTCGTCTTTACCTTCACCCACCCAGAGCGGCGTTCGATTCAGCTTTTCAGCTATCCATTCGGCAAAATGAGAGGCTCCCAGCGGCTGTTCCAACTCCCCCTGCCAGACCAGCCCGGCCAGAGGACGAGGATTCCGCAGCCCAAGCACATCCGCCAGCTGCCGGTTATTACCGAATTCCGGATGATCGTCCAGCGGGAGGTGGTAGGCAACCAGGTTGATGTCATGATCGAGCAGCAGCTTCAGACGCTCACGTTTCATTCCACGAACACGGGCATCCTCGCCTTTCCAGAAATAGCCGTGGTGAACAAGAATCATGTCTGCCCCGGCATCAATTGCGGCATCAATCAACGCCTTTGACGCCGTCACCCCGCTGACAATGGTTCGAACTTCGGCCCTGCCCTCAACCTGAAGACCATTCGGACAATAGTCCTGAAAATTGTCTGGCTGAAGCCATTCATCGATCCGGGTCAGAATTTCGTCTCGGGTGATCATGATTTTCTCCTGCCATCAAAGAGCAAAGCCACCATACCAAAGCGCCGGCTTTGCTCTGCTCGGATAAGTTTAAAGAGCTGCGAGCCCGTCGATCAGCGCATCGTTCTGGGAGGTCGTTCCGATGGTAATCCGGAGGTACTCACTGATTCTGGGCTTGTTGAAGTGGCGAACGATAATGCCCTTTTCCCGGAGCCCCGTCGCCAGGTGCTGGCCGGATTTGTCGGGATGGCGAGCAAGAACGAAGTTAGCCCTGGACGGCAACACCTCAAAGCCCTGCTGCTCCAGCGCCTGTGTTACACGCTCCCGCTCGGCGATAACAGTCTGGCAGCATTGCTGGAACCAGGCTTCGTCCTCATACGCCGCCTTGGCTCCAGCCAGGGCAAGCCGATCCAGGGGATAGCTGTTGAAACTGTTTTTCACCCGATTCAGCGCCTCAATGAGATCGGGGTGCCCGACAGCAAAGCCCACCCGCAAGCCGGCCAGCGCCCGGGACTTTGACAATGTCTGGGTAACCAGAAGGTTCGGATAGCGATCCACCAGGGTAATCGCACTGGTACCGCCAAAATCAATGTAGGCTTCATCCACCACCACGACACGATCCGGATTGGCGTGCAGAATCGTTTCGATATGCTCCAGCTCCAGGTACCGACCGGTTGGCGCATTGGGGTTGGGGAAAATAACCCCACCGTTGGGACCGGTGTACTCTGCCGGGTCAATCTCGAAGCTGTCCGTCAGGGGAATCTGCCGACTTTCTATGCCATAAAGGCCACAGTAGACCGGATAGAAACTGTAGGTGACATCCGGAAACAGCACCGGCTCCCCGTGCTGGAACAGCCCGTAGAAAATATGCGCAAGCACCTCGTCGGAGCCGTTTCCGAGAAACACCTGCCCGGGCGTGATGCCATGATAGGCCGCAATGGTTTTCCGAAGGCTCTCGCCTTCGGGGTCCGGATACAGCCGCAGGGTATCGTTCAGCTCGGCCTGAACGGCCGCGATAACCTTTGGCGAAGGCCCAAACGGGCTCTCATTGGTATTCAGCTTGATCAGGTTAGCGACCTTGGGCTGCTCCCCCGGCACGTAGGGAACGAGATCATTAACCAGCGGACTCCAGAACTTGCTCATGGCCTTACTGCTCCACTCCAGCGGGGATTAGCATTCACTCTTTGATTCGATATTCCGCAGAACGGGCATGGGCCGTCAGGCCTTCTCCTCTGGCCAACACAGAGGCGATCCTCCCCATTTTATCGGCACCATTGGCCGAAAAACCGATAATGGACGAACGCTTCTGGAAGTCATATACCCCCAAAGGAGAGGAGAAACGCGCCGTACCACTGGTCGGAAGAACGTGGTTGGGGCCAGCGCAATAATCCCCCAGCGCCTCAGCGGTGTAACGCCCCATGAAGACGGCACCCGCATGGCGAATGTTTTCCAACAGGGCTTCCGGCTGCTCCACGGACAACTCCAAATGCTCCGGAGCAATTCGGTTGGACACCTCGGCGGCCTCCGCCAGATCTGCTACCTGAATCAACGCCCCGCGACTGCCGACCGACTCCGCAATGATATCCGCACGCTCCATGGTTGGAAGCAAGCGCTGAATGCTGGCTTCAACGGCATCCAGGAAGCCTTTATCCGGACTGATCAGGATGGACTGGGCCTGCTCGTCGTGTTCAGCCTGGGAGAACAGGTCCATGGCAATCCAGTCCGGGTCAGTCTGGCCATCGCAAATCACCAGAATTTCGGACGGGCCGGCAATCATGTCGATGCCAACGGTTCCAAACACCTCCCGCTTGGCCGTTGCAACAAAGATGTTCCCGGGCCCGACAATCTTGTCGACCGCCGGAACGGTTTCGGTTCCGTAGGCTAGCGCGCCAACCGCCTGGGCACCGCCAATGGTAAACACCCGGTCTACACCAGCGATCGCTGCCGCAGCCAGGACCATATCATTCACCAGACCATCCGGTGTGGGCACCACCATGACCACCTCGGAAACACCCGCCACCTTCGCCGGGATGGCATTCATCAACACCGATGAAGGATAAGCTGCTTTCCCTCCCGGAACGTAAAGGCCGGCGCGATCCAGAGGCGTCACCTTTTGCCCCAGAACCGTCCCATCGGCCTCTTCGTACTGCCAGGAAGTTTGATTCTGGCGTTCGTGGTAGTCACGAATGCGTTGAGCTGCTGCTTCCAGCGCCAGGCGCTGATCCTGAGGAATGGCCTCAAGCGCCTTCAGCAAGCGATCCTTGCTCATTTCCAGTTCCGCCACAGAGTCAGCCTTGAGCCGATCAAACTGTTCGGTAAATTCCAGGATCGCGGCATCGCCACGGGACTTCACCTGGCTCAGGATATGACGCACTGACTCGTTCACCTGATGATCAACACTGTCGTCCCAGGCCAGCAGTCGGGCCAGCGAACGGTCAAAATCCTCGTCGGACGTATTGAGTCGAGTGATACTGAGATCAGACATGTATTCAATCCTGCGCTAAATGAGGGAATTGAAGGCGGCCCAAGCACGGACCGTAAAACGGCGTGCCGAAGTCACCGGCACACCCTGAAAAAAACGACAGCAGGCGGCGATTACGCCTCGGCGTGTCGCGACGCCACAGCAGCAGCCATGCGCTCGATTATGGGGTTAATGCGACCGTGTTTCATCTTCATCGAGGCGCGATTCACCACCAGGCGACTACTGATATGCTCGATCAGTTCACGCGCCTCCAGCCCGTTCGCACGAAGCGTGTTGCCCGTGTCAACGATATCGACGATTTCATCCGCCAGCCCCAGAATCGGCGCCAGCTCCATCGCCCCATAGAGTTTGATGATATCGGCCTGTCGCCCCTGAGCGGCGTAATAGCGGCGGGCGATGTTCACAAACTTGGTGGCTACCTTGATGCGACCCGACGGAGGCTGACTGCCCTTGGGACCAGCTGTCATCAGGCGACATTGGGAAATCTTCAGGTCCAGGGGCTCGTACAACCCCTCGCCTCCGTGCTCCATCAGTACGTCTTTCCCGGTTACGCCGAGATCGGCGCCACCGTATTGAACGTAAGTCGGCACATCGGTGGCGCGGATAATCAGCACCCGCACATTCGGATCGGTGGTAGGGAACACCAGCTTACGGGATTTTTTGATGTCGTCGACCAGCTCAATACCGGCCTCGGCCAGCAGCGGCAACGTTTCATCCAGGATTCGTCCCTTCGACAAGGCGATGGTGATGGAATCTGTCATACGTCCTTCCGGTTTCCCCTAATCTCCGTTATGCCGGCAGCCGGCGGATGCTTGCGCCCAGCAGCTGCAGCTTTTCCTCGATACACTCGTAGCCACGGTCGATGTGGTAGATACGATCAACGATGGTGTCGCCATCGGCTACCAGACCGGCAATGACCAGGCTCGCGGACGCCCGAAGATCGGTTGCCATCACCGGAGCGGCTTTCAGATGATCCACACCTTTGATAATGGCCGCGTTGCCTTCGAGAGTGATATCCGCGCCCATACGGATAAGCTCCTGCAAATGCATGAAGCGGTTCTCAAACACCGTTTCAACGATGGTTCCCGAGCCTTCTGCCACAGTATTCATCGCGGCGAACTGCGCCTGCATGTCTGTCGGAAATGCGGGATACGGTGCAGTGCGCAGACTGACTGCCTTGGGCCGATTGCCCTTCATGTCCAGCTCGATCCAGTCCGGACCGGTGGAAATGTGGGCGCCCGCCTCATTCAACTTGAGCAACACCGCTTCAAGCAGGTCCTCACGGGTATCCTTGAGTTTTACCCGGCCACCGGTTGCGGCCGCAGCCACCAGGTAGGTTCCGGTTTCGACCCGGTCAGGCAGCACGTCATAATGGCATCCGTGCAACCGCTCGACACCATTGATCTCTATGGTCGCCGTACCGTGGCCTTTAATGTCAGCACCCATGGCAATCAGACACTCGGCAAGGTCGACCACTTCCGGTTCACGGGCGGCGTTCTCCAGAATGGTTTTGCCGTCAGCCAGGGCGGCGGCCATCATCAGGTTCTCGGTGCCGGTTACGGTAACGGTGTCCAGGAAGATATGAGCGCCCTTGAGGCGACCATTGGTCTTCGCCTTGATGTAGCCGTTTTCAACCTTGATGTCGGCCCCCATCATCTCCAGACCGTGGATGTGCAGATCCACCGGGCGGCTACCAATAGCGCAGCCACCTGGCAGTGAAACCTCGGCTTCGCCAAAGTGTGCGACCAGCGGCCCCAAAACGAGAATGGACGCACGCATGGTTTTCACCAGCTCATAGGGCGCATGGAACTGCTTGATGGTATTGGCGTGAATCTCAACACTCATCTTTTCATCGATCAGCAGCTCCACCCCCATGCGCCCCAGCAACTCCATCATGGTCGTCACATCATGAAGGTGCGGCAGGTTGCCAACAGTAACCGGCTCGTCAGCCAGAAGTGTGGCTGCCAGGATCGGCAGTGCAGCGTTCTTGGCACCGGAAATCCGGATTTCGCCATCCAGGGGCTTACGCCCCCCGATCATTAGTTTATCCACGGTAATTATCCTGTTCTGTCGGTGCTGGGGATCAGCCCTGTCGCTCGGCCCATTCAGACGGAGTATAGGCTCTTGGATGCAGTGCGTGGATGGTGCCATCCATGACTTGCTGGAACAGCGCCTTGTTGATCATCTGCTGCCGTTTGATGGTCGGCAGCCCTTCAAAGACATCACCCACCACAACGACCAGGTAATGAGTACCGTCGACCTGCACCTGAACTTCACAGCCGGGAAACGCAGCTTCAACCAGTGCGGTAGCTTCGGTGGCATCCATAACTAAATCCTCGGGCGTTTTGAAAAAATCAGGGGCGGGATTGTAACCAATTACGTTGCGCGGGTCAGCTTTAGCGTCATGAGATGGAAGGAA
The DNA here is from genome assembly GCF_019931195.1 of Marinobacter sp. F4216. Lineage (GTDB taxonomy): Bacteria > Pseudomonadota > Gammaproteobacteria > Pseudomonadales > Oleiphilaceae > Marinobacter > Marinobacter suaedae. Next base: position 303,000 of record NZ_JAIOUO010000003.1, read on the forward strand.
AGTAACCCGCAAAGACAGACGTCACATCAGGCCGTTTCGAATCCGGGGATTTGCCTGTCCAGATTGCTCAGCGCCGCCAGTGACCTTAGACGGTCACTGGCGTTTTGAAAGGTCAGCGTTGCGCCACTCTCTCCAGCTGCTCTTTGCCAGCACAGAAGCATGGAAAGCACCACACTGTGGGCCGTCTCCAACCCTGCGAGGTCGACGGCCAAAGGTGACCGGGCCGAACGAATCAGGGCCTCGCCCCGGGATCGCAACGACATAACGGTCTCAGCATTAACCTCGCCGGCGACGCTCAGTGTCGTACCGTTCAGCGTCACGCTCGGCACTGCGAGACTCACGACTTATCAACTTCCTCTTCGAGGTTCAGTGACTTCACCGCATCGCCCCAGTCATCAATCACAACATCGACCTGGCCGCGATTTTGCTCCATTTCCTGGGCAAAACGGTCGCGGAACGCAAGGCCGATATTCACACCTTCGACGATCACGTTCTCCATCAACCAGACACCTTCGCCGGATTTATACATGGAGTAGGTCACCGGATAGCGGTTACCAGAAGCGGTGATCACCTCCATCTGAACCGAGGCCCGATCTTCATCACGGGGATTTATCACCGCTTCATTCACCTCGATACTGAAATCCTCGGTGTTCACCAATGCCTGGGCGTAGCTGTCAAACAGGCTGCGCTTGAACTTGGCGACGAATTCATCCCGCTGCTCGGGGGTAGTCTGGCGAGCGTAACGCCCCATTACCCGGGCTGCGATCCGGCGAAAATCAACAAACTCCTCTAGTGAGGCGTCCATGCTGGCATAGAATGCTTCCGGATCTGACTCGTAAAGCCCCCGCTCCTGGTTGAGCTGTGCAACCATCTTCTGGGTTTTTTCATCCACATAGCTTCGAAGATCCTCGGCAGCATCAGCCTGTGCCGCACTGGCAAACGCCATTACCAGAAAAAGCAGCATCAGAAAGCGTTGTGTCATTCCGAACATCGAATTCTCCTTCATAAATCAAATTCCGTCGTACTGGCTCATCGGCCAGAAGCAAAATTGCTGATCATCCGCTCAAGGTTCATGGCCGACTGCGTAGAGTAAAACGTATCGCCTTCTGCCAGAGACTCCATGTCGCCGCCAATCGATATATCAATGTACTGCTCACCGAGCAATCCGGATGTACGTATTACGGCTGAACTGTCTGCCGGAATGTTGTCCACATCCGAGCGAATCGCCAGGGAAACCCGAGCCTGGAAGGTTTCCGGCTCAAGCGTGATGGAATCGATCGAGCCAACCGTCACACCCGCCATCGAAACCCGCCCGCGGGGCCGCAAGCCGCCAATGTCATTGAAATTGGCATACACCGTGTAGGTGTTCCCGGCCGACTGCAACGACAACCCGCTAACCTTCAAGGCCAGGAACAGCACCGCAGCGAGACCGGCAATCATAAACAAACCCACTGCAATTTCCATCGTTCTCTGCGTCATCACTTACACCCGATATTCAGTACCCAAACTCACCAAACATGATTGCGGTGAGCACGAAATCCAGCCCCAGCACGGCCAGAGACGAGTAAACGACCGTCTTGGTGGTCGCTGAACTGATCCCTGCCGACGTCGGCACGCAGTCGTAGCCCTGGTACACCGCAATCCACGCACATACGAAACCAAACACCACACTCTTGATTACACCGTTCAGAACGTCTTCCCTGAAATCCACGGAGGACTGCATATTCCCCCAGTAGGAACCTTCGAACACACCGAGCCATTCGACACCAACAAGCATGCCGCCGACGATCCCCACCATGGAAAAGATCACAGCCAGTACCGGCATTGCCAGGAAGCCCGCCCACAGTCGAGGGGCAATGACACGCCTCAATGGGTCAATCCCCATCATTTCCATACTGGACAGTTGCTCGGTTGCCTTCATCAAACCAATCTCCGCCGTCAGGGCAGACCCTGCCCGACCAGCAAAAAGCAACGCCGTTACCACCGGCCCCAGTTCACGAACCAGAGTCAACGCAATCATCTGACCAATTGCCGCCTCGGAACCGTAGTCGCTAAGAATCGTATACCCCTGCAGCCCCAGAACCATGCCGATAAACAGGCCAGACACAACCACTATTACAAGGGACAGCACACCAACCGAGTAGAGTTGCTTGATAAGGAGGGGAAAGCCGGTTGCCGGCCGGGGAACGCCTGCGAGCACACCAAACAGAAACTGACCGGCCCGCCCAAGGGAGGCAACCACATCCAGCCCCTGACGCCCAAGGGCTGCCACACGCTCAATCATGCACCGCCCCCGGCCAGGCCGAGATCCGCGTCCAGCCCGCTCGCCTGATAATGAAAGGGAACCGGGCCGTCGGGTTTGCCCTGTAAAAACTGCTGAACCTGTTCCGAGGGGTGGGACTGAAGCTCATCAGGCTCGCCCTCCCCGATCACCTTGCCATCCGCCACAATACAGGCGTAATCGCAGATACTCAGGGACTCCGCGACATCGTGAGAGACCAGGACACTGGTCATCCCCGTGGCCCGATTCAGATCCCGGATCAACTTCACCAGAACGCCCATGGCAATCGGATCCTGACCGGCGAAAGGTTCGTCATACATAATCAATTCGGGATCCAGTGCAATACTGCGGGCCAGGGCCACACGACGAGTCATGCCTCCAGACAGCTCAGAGGGCATCAACTGGCGCGCGCCCCGGAGGCCAACCGCTTCGAGCTTCATCAGGACGATATCGCGAATCATATCTTCCGGCAGGGAGGTATGAACGCGTAATGGAAAAGCCACGTTCTCGTACACATTTAAGTCGGTAAACAGTGCGCCACTTTGAAACAGCAGGCCCATTTTTTCCCGCAATTCATACAACGCTCGCCGCTTAAGGCCCGGAACCTCCTGGCCAGCCACCTGAATGCTGCCCGAATCCGGCTTCAACTGCCCACCGATCAGCCGCAAAAGTGTGGTCTTACCAGTCCCGCTGGGCCCCATAATGGCGGTAATCTTACCGCGCGGAATATCCAGCGACACGCCATCGAAGATTCGTCGCCCAGCGCGGGAGAAAACAACATTCTGCAGGGAAATATACGCAGGCGATTCCATGGCCTTTACCTTTGTGGGAGCGGCAGCATGCTGCTGCTGGGGCACGAAGCTCAATCCCTTGAACAAAAAACGGGTTGTATCTGAAGGTCAGTTTGCCCGAACATACCTCAACCGAACAGCGTCGATGTATGAAAATGATATACTGAACAGTCGACTTGGACTAGTTTCCGGGCCGCGCATCACCACTTGATTGACGTACATCCATACCCACGCAAGCAGACCAGGCAAGGATCCCGATGACTGAAACGAGCCCCAAGGATTTTCGCACATCCGCACTGCAGGCCATCCGAATTGAACGCCAGGCCATCGAGGCTCTTGAAGAACGCATTGATGATGAGTTCATCAAGGCCTGCGAAGTCATCATGCAGTGCAAGGGGCGCGTCGTCGTTACCGGGATGGGGAAATCCGGACACATAGGCAACAAAATTGCCGCAACACTGGCCAGCACAGGCACCCCGTCCTTTTTCGTACACCCGGGCGAGGCCAGTCACGGCGATCTGGGCATGATTACCAGTCAAGACGTGGTGATCGCCATCTCGAATAGCGGCAATACCAGTGAGGTGGTGACTATACTGCCCCTGATCAAACGCATGGGCGCACCCCTGATCAGCATGACCGGCAACGCGTCGTCCACGCTGGCCAAGGAGGCCGTGGCCAACCTGGACGTCAGTGTACAGACCGAAGCCTGCCCTCTGGGCCTGGCCCCCACTTCCAGCACCACGGCCACACTGGTGATGGGAGATGCACTGGCCGTGGCGCTACTGGAAGCCCGCGGCTTCAGCGCAGAGGAATTTGCCTTCTCTCACCCTGGCGGCAGTCTGGGACGGCGGCTTTTGCTGCATGTCTCAGACATTATGCATGTCGGCGACCGGATTCCCCGAGTCCAGGAAGGCACTCCCTTAAGCGGCGCACTGCTGGAGATTTCCCGCAAGGGGCTGGGCATGACCACGGTTCTGGACGCACGGGGCAAACTGACCGGTGTATTCACCGATGGTGACCTGCGACGCACCCTCGACAAGAACCTTGACGTGCACACGACACCTATTGAAGACGTCATGACTCGCAACGGCAAAACAATCGAGGCCGATCATCTGGCTGCCGAAGCGCTGAACATCATGGAAGAAATGAAGATCAACGCCCTGCCGGTCACCAATGCACAAGGTGAACTGGTTGGCGCTATCAACATGCACGACCTTCTGCGGGCGGGAGTCATCTGATGCCGGAGACAACGCATCCAATGGCTGACCAGTGGCCCGAAGCCCTGAAGAAAAAGGCGGCACCTATCCGGCTCGCGGCCTTCGATGTCGACGGCATCATGAGTAACGGCAAGCTCTACTTCAGCGCCACAGGCGACGAACTCAAAGGTTTCAACATCCTTGATGGACTGGGCCTCAAGCAGCTCATGGCCGCCGGAATCACGGTGGCGGTTATTACCGGGCGGCGCTCGGCGCTCACCGAGAAACGCATGAATGACCTGGGCATCACTCACCTGATGCAGGGGCGTGAGGACAAAAAAGTCGCCTTGCAGGAACTGGTCAGCACCATGGATGTGCTACCGGAACAAATTGCCTATATGGGCGACGATCTGCCTGACCTGCCAGCCATTCGCTTCGCGGGCCTGGGCATCACCGTACCCAATGGCTACTGGCTGGTCCAGAAACACGCCGATTACTGTACCCGGGCAGCAGGTGGCGAAGGCGCCGTCCGCGAGGCCTGCGACCTGATTCTGACATCGCAGAACAAACTGGACGAGGCACTGGCAAAATACCTGGAACCGGACGCATGACCTCAGGAACCTCATCCCAGCAAAACAATCAGGACTCCGCTCCGGATTACGATCCGGACAACGCTGATGGTGGCCTGATCGCACTGCTCACACTGGAAAACCGCCCCTGGCTTCGCACCCTGGCACTGATCGCAACCATCGGCGCGACCATATTCCTGTTGTGGCGCAGCGACGAACCCACCATGTCCAGCGACGACCGGGCCGATCTGCGAGGCACCCGGGAACCGGACGGCTTTGTGGTCAACGGCAGTTATACCTCGTACAACGAATCCGGCGAGCTGGAAATCCAGTTCACCAGCCCGCGGATCGAGCAATTCGAAGAAGGCAACCTGGCCACTGTCGAAGCGCCAAAAGCAAACATATTCGGCGAACAGGGCGACACCTCCCCCTGGCAAATCGAGGCCGAAAACGGCAGCCTTCTTCAGAACGAAGGCATTCTCTATCTGACCGGCAATGTCCGTGTGTTCCAGCAACTGGGTGAGCGTGACATCACGCTTACCACGGAATCACTCACACTGGACAACGATCTTGGTATTGTTTACACCGATGCCCCGGTCACCATAGCCGACAAAACCGGTGTGACCCGCGCAAATGGCATGCAAGCATGGATCGACAAACGTATTGTGGAACTCAAATCCCAGGTGGAAGGACGTTATGAAACTGGCAAATAAGCGGCTCCGAGGGGCGCTGGCAACCACTCTTTTGCTGACACTCGCAGGCCCTGCTGCCGCCTTCACCCTGGACTCCGACGAGCCCATCACCGTCAGCGCCGACAGCGCCCGACTGGATGACGGGCAAGGCATCGCAGAATACAACGGCGCCGTGGAACTGATTCAGGGCAAGACCCGACTGACCGCAGACAAAGTGATGCTCTACCGCTCCGGAGACGACCTCAACCGGGTGGAAGCCACCGGCAGCCCGGCCCGATACCAGCAGCCCGCCCGGGACGGCTCGGGCGAAACCGACGCAAGGGCACTCAGCATTACCTGGTCGGCCTCGGACAATCAGCTTACGTTCGAACGGGAAGCCGTGATCCAGCAAAACGGGAACCTGTTCCGAGGCGACGTCATTCATTATGATACCGTCCGTCGAGTCGTCACCGCCGAGGGTGGCGCCGAGACCACGACAGGCGGCGGGCGCGTCGAAATGATTATTCAGCCACGTAGCACCAGCAACAGACAGGGATCCGATGGCAGTTCTGAGAGCCAGTAATCTGGCGAAAAGCTACAAACAGAAAAAAGTGGTGATTGACGTCTCGCTGGAAATTCGCAGCGGCGAGATCGTCGGCCTCCTGGGGCCGAACGGCGCGGGCAAAACGACCTGTTTTTACATGATCGTGGGCCTCGTGCCCGCCGACCGGGGCCGAATCGCCATTGATGGCCAAAACATCACACCGTTGCCCATGCACGGACGCGCGCGAAAAGGTATTGGATACCTGCCGCAGGAGGCATCCGTGTTTCGCAAGCTGTCGGTCCGGGACAACATCATGGCCATCCTGGAAACCCGCAAGCGGTTGAGCCGCAGCGAGCGTGAACACAAACTGGAAGAACTGCTGGAAGAGTTCCACATCACCCACATTCGGGACAGCGTTGGCATGGCCCTTTCCGGGGGCGAACGCCGACGCGTGGAGATCGCCCGGGCGCTGGCCATGGAGCCCGCCTTTATTCTGCTTGATGAGCCCTTTGCCGGGGTCGACCCCATCTCCGTGAGTGACATAAAGCACATCATCCGCCACCTCAGGGACAAAGGCATTGGCGTGCTGATCACCGACCATAACGTCCGGGAAACACTGGACATCTGTGAAACCGCCTACATCGTATCGGGCGGCCATATCATCGCCTCTGGAAACGCCGAGAGCATTCTCGCCAACCAGCAGGTGAAGGAGGTCTATCTGGGCGATGAATTCCGCCTGTGACCCATGGCATCCAATTGTTTTGGTACTCGCTACCAAGTAAACTCGGCAAAGAACTTGCTAGACCGCGTACTCTGCAAACGCTGGTCGTGTATAGATTTTTACGACACATTCCGTAATCGCGTGAGCTGATGAGTAACGGATCCTGAACCATGGTGATGAAAGCCTCTTTACAGTTAAAGCTGGGTCAAAGCCTGACCATGACGCCCCAGCTTCAACAGGCGATCCGGCTACTACAGCTATCTACCCTCGATCTCCAGCAAGAGATCCAGCAGGCTCTGGAATCCAACCCCATGCTGGAGACGTCGGAAGATGACGAACAGCATCCGGACACCGCCAGCAACGACGCTGACAATTCCCAAAACGATACCGAAGCTGACGTTACGGCAGACGCCCCGTCCGAGGCTGAGCAAGACTGGGACGAACCCGATCCCGGCCCCGACTGGTCGACCGAAAACGAGGCTCCCGACAACATTCCGGATGACCTGCCCGTCGACACAGCCTGGGACGATATCTACCAGTCTGCCCCAGCACCCGCTGCCCGAAACGACGACGAAAACGATCACGACTTCGAGACACGAAACTCGCCCACAGAAACCCTGCAGGATCACCTTGAGTGGCAGCTCAACCTCACCCCACTGAGTGAAAGGGACAGCGCTGTAGCCCACGCACTCCTGGATGCCGTGGATGACCGCGGCTACATCACCAGCCCACTGGAAGAAATTCACGCCGGCCTGCTGGACGAGGAAGACGAGGACCCACTGGAACTGGACGAAGTGGAAGCGGTTCTGCATCGCCTGCAGCATTTTGATCCGCCCGGCGTGTTTGCCCGCGACCTTCAGGAATGCCTGCTGATCCAGCTGAACCAGCTTACGCCCGAAACCCCCTGGCTGGCCCAGGCCCGCCTGGTGATTACTCACTACATCAACCTGCTTGGCAATCGGGATTACGCACAACTGCTGCGCAGGAGCCGGCTGAAAGAGGACCAACTTCGGGAAGTATTGGCGCTCATTACCAACCTGAACCCACGCCCCGGCGATTCCATTGACCGGGCGGAACCGGATTATGTGATTCCAGACGTGATTGTCAGGAAACACAGCGGTCGCTGGCGCGTGGAGCTTAACCCTGAAATCGCACCGCGCATCCGCGTCAATGCAAGCTATGCTTCCCTTATAAAGCGAGCGGACAGCAGTGCTGACAACACCTACCTCCGGGATCAGCTGCAAGAGGCCAAATGGTTCATCAAAAGCCTGCAAAGCCGGAACGAAACCTTGCTGAAGGTCGCCACGCGCATTGTGGAGCACCAGCAAGGGTTTCTCGATCAGGGCGAAGAGGCCATGAAACCTCTGATCCTGTCAGACATTGCGCAGGCCGTCGAAATGCATGAATCGACGATTTCCAGGGTGACGACGCAAAAATATATGCACACCCCACGGGGCATTTTCGAACTCAAGTACTTCTTCTCCAGCCATGTCAGTACCGATGAGGGTGGGGAGTGTTCTTCGACCGCCATCCGTGCAATGATCAAGAAACTGATTGCTGCAGAAACACCGAAAAAGCCGTTGAGCGATAGTAAAATTGCGGCCATGCTAGGAGAACAGGGCATCAGGGTGGCGCGACGCACGGTAGCCAAGTACCGGGAGGCCATGCATATTCCGCCGTCCAACGAGCGAAAACGACTGGTTTAGGGGCATTCGGTCTGCAAGGGCAGCCCCTGAACATTTCTGCTGGTGCAGAACACCGCACCAGCGCTCAGCCCGGCCCCAGTTTGGGCCGGCATGATGACAACAGGAGACGCCTATGCAACTCAACATTTCAGGCCATCATGTAGAACTGACTCCCGCACTGAAGGATTACGTTTCAGAGAAATTCGAAAAACTGGAACGGCACTTTGACCACATCAACAATTGCCAGGTCACCCTGGAGGTGGAAAAGGTGCGCCAGCTGGCGGAAGCAACCATGCATGTGGTTGGCGGTGAAATTCACGCAAAGGCTGAAAACGAGGACATGTACGCGGCAATCGATGCCCTGATCGATAAGCTTGACCGCCAGATCCTCAAGCACAAGGAAAAGAACGTAGACCGTAAGCACGGTAACGGCTCCCGGTAGCGACCGGATCCGTGAACAACAGCGAATCGCGCTGCGGCCAGGGTATCCTGCCGCAGCTTTTTTTAACCGACATGCAGTCGATCCATGAGCGACACATCCCTGACAATCGATAACATCCTTTTGCCCGAACTTTCCCTGTGCAGGATTCCTGCATCGAGCAAGAAACGGGTACTGGAGTCTATTGCCGAGCAAATTCACCAGCACGACGCCACGCTCAACGCAACGCAGATTTTCAACAACCTGGTGGCACGGGAGCGCCTTGGCAGCACCGGCATTGGCCAGGGCATCGCCATTCCCCACTGCCGACTGGAAGGCCTCGATCATGTCATCGGTGTTCTGGTAACACTGGAACAAAGCATTGATTTCGACGCCATCGACAACCAGCCTGTCGATCTGGTTTTTGCCCTGATCGTGCCAAAGGAAGCAACCAGCGAGCACCTTGAACTGCTGAGCCAGCTGGCGGAGAAGTTCAACGATCGTGCATTTTGCGACCGGCTTCGCCAGTGCGAAGCGTCCGGCACCCTCTACCAGCACATGACCGCCGGAAACCCGTAATCATTCATCGACAGGGGAGGCTGAGAAACCATGAAACTGATTATCGTCAGTGGCAGGTCTGGTTCCGGTAAAAGTACAGCGCTCCATGTACTGGAAGATCTCGGCTACTACTGCATCGACAACCTGCCAATCGGTCTGCTGTTCCCGCTGACTCAGGAAGCCACCGAGCATGCGACACCGGGCAGGCTCAGCAAAATGGCCGTGAGCATCGATGCCAGGAACCTGTCCGGGGAACTGAGCAACTTCGAGGATATATACCGCCAGCTGAAATCGACAGCCCTCCAGGTTGAGATCATTTTCCTCGATGCGGACGAACAGTCGTTACTCCAGCGCTTTCACGCTACCAGACGCAAACATCCACTGAGCGATGATAAAACGTCCCTCCGGGAAGCCATTCACAACGAAAAAAACCTGCTGGAACCCCTATCCAAACTGGCCGATCTCTATATTGACACCACCGGCACGTCGATTTACGAACTGCGCGACATGGTCAAGCAACGCGTGGTCGGACGTAAAGACCAGGAACTGGCTCTGCTCATCCAGTCCTTTGGTTTCAAGCATGGCGTTCCGCTGGATTCGGATTATGTCTTCGATGTGCGCTGTCTGCCCAACCCCTACTGGGATCACAGCCTGCGCAACTACACCGGTCTGGACCAACCCGTTATCGATTTCCTGGAGCAGGAGCCAGCCAGCCGAAAAATGGTGGATGACCTGATCGGATTTCTGGAGAGCTGGCTGCCGGCGTTTGCCGACAGTAACCGCAGTTACATGACCATTTCCATTGGCTGCACCGGTGGCCAGCATCGCTCGGTGTTTGTCAGCGAACAGCTGTGCCAGCATTTTCGACGTCGCTACGGCAACGTTCAGTTAAGGCATTCAGAACTGCCTCATCTGCAACTGCCTGACAACAACTGATCTGGATATGATTCGGCGCCCTATCACCATCATTAACAAGCTTGGTCTCCATGCCCGTGCCACTGCCAAGCTGGTGGCCACTGCCTCGGAGTTCGACAGCAACGTGCGAATTCACGGCAAAGGCCGGGAGGTGGATGCCAAGAACATCATGCAAGTCATGATGTTGGCCGCCAGCCAAGGCACCGAAGTCGAGCTGGTGGCCGATGGCCCGGACGAAGAAGCTGCAGTGGATGCCTTAACCGCCCTCATCAACGACTATTTCGGCGAGGGTGAGTAAGGCTACGTTACGCGCCAGATTTACCTGAACGTCCCCCCTCACCAAGACACCCTAACTCCGCTATAATGCAGGGGTTTTCTGACTGCAGGTAATCCATGACAGACATACTGGAAAAAAGTCAGGCTCGCCAGCGGCTACGCTCCCTGAGCGAAGCCCTAGACAGCGGATCCCTGAAGCAGGTCGCCCGTATCCTGAATGGCGGCCTGAGCCCCAGTGATATTGCCCACCTTCTGGAATCGTCCCCTCCTCGCCAGCGCGCCCTGCTCTGGAATCTGGTGGACAAACAGCTCGAAGGTGAGGTTCTCCAGTACCTGAGCGATGACATCCGGGGTTACTTCCTGAGCCAGCTGAACGTTCAGGAACTGGCCGACATCATCGAGGACTTCGAGTCCGATGACCTCGCCGACTTGCTTCAGCAACTTCCTGATACGGTCATCCAGGAAGTGCTCGACACCATGGATGAGCAGGATCGCCAGCGGGTCGAGGAAGTCCTGTCCTACCCGGAGGACACCGCCGGCGGCCTGATGAACACGGACACCATTACGGTCCGTCCGGACATCAGTATCGACGTTGTCCTTCGTTACCTGCGCCGTCACCGCAACCTGCCCCCCATGACCGACAGCCTGATCGTGGTCAGCCGTCGGGATGACTTCATCGGCATGTTGCCGATCACCACCATGCTGGTGTCCAACCCGGCTTCCACCGTCCGGGAAGTGATGGACACAGACATCGAGCCGATACCGGTGGAACTGCAAGACACCAAGGTAGCGACACTGTTCGAGCGCTACGACCTGATCTCGGCGCCAGTGGTCAATGATGATGGCAAGCTATTGGGCCGAATCACCATTGATGACGTGGTCGATGTTATTCGGGAAGAGGCCGACCACTCCCTGATGAGCATGGCGGGTCTGGATGAAGACGAAGATACCTTTGCTCCGGTCTGGAAAACCACCCGCCGGCGCGCCGTATGGCTGGGCATTAATCTGATCACAGCCTTCATTGCCGCCGGTGTCATCGGCCTGTTTGAAGAGACCATTTCCAAGGTCGTTGCCTTGGCGGTCCTTATGCCGATTGTTGCCAGCATGGGCGGCATCGCCGGTAGCCAAACCCTGACTCTGGTTATCCGCGGCATGGCTGTCGGCCAGATCAGCGGCGCCAATGTGGGCTGGCTGTTAAACCGGGAATTCCTGTCCGGGGTATTGAATGGGCTGTTCTGGGCCCTGGTGGTGGCCGCCGCGGCCGCCCTCTGGTTCAACGATATGCTGATCGGTGCCATCATTGCCGCCGCACTGGTCATTAACCTGGTTGCAGCGGCTCTGGTTGGAACGGTTTTACCCCTGTTTCTCAAATCCAGGAACATTGACCCGGCACTGGCCGGCAGCGTTATCCTGACGACTGTCACCGATGTGGTGGGTTTCATGGCGTTCCTTGGCCTGGCCACCATCTTTTACGGCTAACGGACAGCCTCTGACCCGAGTATACGGATCCATCATGAGCGAACACGATTCCTACGAAGACGACGAGTTTGGAAAAAGTAAATCCCAGCTCAAGCGCGAAATGCAGGCACTGCAGGACCTTGGTAAACGAATGCTCGAACTGAGCCGCGACCAGCTGGACACACTGCCAATCAGCGAAACCCTCAAATCCGCCGTGGCAGAGTCCCACCGGATCCGCCAGCATGAGGCCCGGCGACGTCACTTGCAGTACATTGGCAAAGTCATTCGCCGGGAAGATGATCCCGATGGTATCAAGCGGGCGATTGATGCATTCGACGCCGGTAGCGAAGAACACACCCGCCGGCATCATTTGGCCGAACGCTGGCGCGATCGTATGATTTCCGAAGGCGACAGTGCGGTCGGGGAGTTTTTCAGCTATTGCCCGACCTCCGACCTACAGCACCTCCGTAATCTGGCCCGTAACGCCCGCAAAGATCTGGAAAAAGAGAAGAACACGGGACAGGCGAAGAAGCTGTTCCGCTACCTGCGAGAATGCATTGACGACGCCGAAGCCGAAAATCCCTGAGAAAGCAGTGCAGCCACTGCCTTAAAGCCGGCGATGCTCCCAGACGGGCATCCGCTTTCTCAGCTCCGTTAACTGCTCCATATTCAGATCTCCGGAGACAATTCCCGGCCCCTCCTGATCCCGTTCAGAGACTACCCTGCCCCATGGGTCGCAGATCAGTGAATGGCCATAGGTTTTGCGCCGCTCACTGTTCTGCCCGCCCTGGTTGGGGGCCACGATCCACAACTGGTTTTCGATGGCACGCGCCCGAATCAGAGCGTGCCAGTGCGCCTCGCCTGTCTGCCAGGTAAAGGCACTGGGAAGGCAGGCCCAAGTGGCACCTTTCTCTCGAAGTGCGCGGAACAGTTCGGGGAAGCGCAGGTCGTAACAAATCGCCATACCAACAACACCCGCCGGTGTGTCCACCGTTACCACCTGGTCACCCGGCTCGAAGGTATCCGATTCCCGGTACTGGCCGTGGGCGTCCTCAACCATCGCGTCAAACAGGTGGATTTTGTCGTAGCGAGCCACCTGGTGCCCGTTGGCGTCATAAACCAGGCAACTGGATCGGACCCGGTCGTCAATGCGCGAACCGTCGGGCCTGGTGGCGACGGGCAGTGAGCCGCCGACAATCCATATGCCTAATTCCCTGGCCCGGTCAGCCAGAAAACGACGGATCAGACCATCACCCTCAACTTCCCGATTGCCACAACGGATCATCTGGTCGGTAGCCAATACCGCAAAATTTTCTGGCAGAACAGCAACAGCCGCGCCCTTCGCGGCGGCCTGTTCGAGCAGCCGGCCGGCCTCTTTCAGATTGACGTCGATATCGCGGCCGCTGACCATTTGAATGGCTGCCACTCGTTGAGACTGTGCTGCTGTCATAACCCCTCCTGTTACTGGCCGGTATCAAAGACCCGTTGAAGTGAAACCTCTGGATTATCCCAGGTACCGCCGACACGGTAGGTGGCACTGGTCAGCTTGCTGAGCGGGTCTCCAAGGACTTTATCCAGGACAAAAAGAGCCCCACCGATCGGGGCACCCGCCCCCATCAACAGGGCCGCCAGCGGCAGGTTCTGAGTCAAGGGAAGCACAACCACCAGCTTCATATCCAGGCTTTCCTGCACCATGTTGGTAGCACCTACTAGCCGGAAGGCACCCGAAGGCCCAACTACCTGAAGCTCCGGGTCCAGCGTGAGCAGCCCCTCTGTGATCTGAGCCTGCCCGGAAATCGCATCGAAGGCCACACCACGCTCATAAAGGTCTGAAAAATCCAGTTTCAAACGGCGCCAGAGCGTGTCGGCATTGAGCAGGTTGAACACCCGGAACAACTGAGCGGTATTGTTTTGTTCCAGTATGACCCCTTCGTCAAGCCTGAGCTGGACCGATCCACTCAGTCGCCTGATGCCGAACTCGTCCGGCCGGCCGGGCCAGTCAACATCAAGCTCGATGTTGGTTGTTTTGTTGGTGAGCGGCACATCGTAGCCCAGGAGTGGGCCCAGATCGTTCAGCGCCCCGCCCGAAATCTGCCCGTTGAATCGCGTGGTTTCACGCGCACCGACAATACTCCAGACCATATCGCCCACAACACTCAGCGAACTCAGCCTCCCTTCGATGCCTTCAACACTCAATCGCTCGGCTTCCGGACGCAGACGAAAAGCCCAGGAGCCCACCGACTCAGTATCCAGTTGCAGATCGGCGATCGTGACATCGATGTCTGGCCAGTCTCCCATTCCCAGTGATCGGAAGGCTTCGAGCTGCTCTTCCAAGGTTAGCAGGCTTCTGGCATCGTCTTCGTCATTGTCGCCACGCCTGAGTCGAAGCGTCTCGATGTCGGCCACCACAATGCCTTGCTCCGGCACAACCAGGCGCCCCTCCACCCGCTCCGAGCGAGCATCAATGATCCACCGATCCTCCAGAGCCGTTGCTTCGAGCTGGATATTTTCGAGACGCTGGTCCTTGAGATACAGGTGCTTCACGTTGAGATCCAGCCCTGAGTCCCTGAAAAGCAGGGAAAAGGCCGCGCGATTCTCCCAATCGGCGATGATCTCAATTCCACCGTCGGCCCCGGGGTTCACGATGGCTTTCAGGGGCGCAACCTCATCGGCAGTCTTGCCCAGCGCACCAGGCCAGTCCAGAGCCACCCCCCTCAGACCGGAACGCAGATTCACTCCCGGACTGGAGTTGTCCCCCATCTTCAGCTCGGCCACATAGGAAACCGTTCCGCTTACCCCGAAACCCGCTCCCTCGTCGCGCCCGGCGAGACGAAACAGGTCCGGCACAGACATCTGGCCCCACTGACGCACGGAAACGCCCGAGTCGTTTGCGGATGAAGCCAGGGTGATCTCTACCGGTTGGCCGAGAAACCGGGCACTCAAACCCAGGCCAGAAATACCGGATTCGGTCTGGTAGCTAATTTCACCAGTGATACCCTGCCACCCCAGATCAGCAGTGGGATAACGCACCGAGCCCGACTCAGTCTTCACCTGCAGGTCGACGACTGGTTCCGCTTCACTGCTTAACGGCAGCGCGATCGACAGTGCCATCTGGTAATCGCCGTCAATATCCAATTCAGCAGCCCGCTCGGAAGCGATTTCCCCGAGTGGGCTGTTTTTCAGCCAGAAGCCAATCGCTTCACCGGGAAATTCTCCGGCAGCGTTCACACGTACCACCGTGTCGCCGTCTTCAGAGGCAACCTGGACGTCACTCGGCTCAAGCGTGATGCCCCCGGTGCGAGCCGAATCCAGGCTCACATTGGTTACCCCGTCCTGCACAACCACCCGCCCACTGGCTCCGGACACCACGGGCCAGCGTTCGTGATAGGCCACGGTCGCTTTGTCAAAGCCGAATTCCATTGACGACTCAAAGGAGCCCTTGGCCGCCAGGGCGCCAATCTGGCCGCTGCCCCGGTAATAACCGGAAATATTATCTGCTGTTTGGATGGCCTCGGTCAGCCAGTCGTAGAGACCCGGGTTGAGGGGTTTATCTGGTAAAAATGCGGACAGCGTCTGCTCATTGCCATTCGCGACACCAACATCGAGTTCCAGCCCGGTCGGCTCCTCGGGTGCCTTGGCCAGCTCAAAAGCGCCGGTAAAGCGGGTGTCTTTCCCATACTGTAGATTCAGGTTCTCGGAGAACACCCTGAACCCTGTGTTATCGAATTGCCACGACACGCGACCGTTGAACCCCGGAAATAACCACCCTTGGCTATACAGCCCCGGGAAAGCCATGCCGACTGGCCCATCCTCGCTGGTAAGGTCAACATATCCCGCTTCACGATCCAGCCAGAGCTGACCCGCCACGCCACTCAGGGCCGGAGCGCCACCGAACGCCTCGACACGCACGTCTCGCAGCTGCCCCCCGAACTCAAAGCTGCTTTCCGGGTCTTTGGGAAACCAGAGCGTAACCCCGTCAAGAAACCCCTCCGGTCGATAATTGACCAGTGCGTTTGAAGCGGGTTCTGGCAGGACGGGAAGTGCCGACAGCAGGCGCTGTATGGGCCCGAGAGGCAACGCATCGGCACTGGCCAGCAAGCCGTTTTCAGACGGAACCATACTCAGGCTGAATGGTGACACCTTGTCTGCGTTCCACTGCCACTGAAGTTCCTGAAGGTGCCACTCGCCAGGCTGTTCTGACACATCGGCCGCTTCGCTCCCGGAGGCCACCGAAGACAGGGGGTGCCCCGATCGCCGCCAGCCAAATCGCGCCTGTATATTTTCGATGGGCGCCAGGGATTCGTTACCAACCGATAGCTGAAGATAAGGGGTATTGAGACGTCCGTTAACCTGCTGAACCTCGCCATCCTGAAAGGTAAGCCAGGCCTCGCCACCCAGATCGACACCTTCAACCCGAATGTCGCGCCATTCGTACTCGTCGATCAAGGCGTCGAAAAGGCGACCGGACTGCACATCCAGATACAGTTGACCGGTAAAATCGCCTCTAAAGAAATGCCGGCCAACCAGACGGAAACTGGCCAACTGCTCGGTCGCCCCCGATTTGATCGCCCGCCCGGAGGCACGGAACAGGCCGTCGCGATAAACCAGATCAAGCTGTGGGATGTCGACGTGACGCAACTCGCCCTCGCTGTCTTTCAGCGACAGGCTGAGGCGCGTCACCTTCGCATAGGGCTCGGACAACCATTCACCGGCCAGCTGCAATAATCGATTTAGCCGGTTGTTTACTGGCTCGGGCAGCTCGGCCCCGCGAACCCTCAATTCGCCTTCATTCGACTGCCGAAGGGCTAGCTCAACACCGTCCAGCTCAAAGTCTTCGAACACCACCCGCCAACGAAGCAGGGATGACAAAAAATCAAAGCGAATCCGGAAATACTCGATCTGTGCCAGTGAGTCGTCGGAGTCGGGTCTGCGAACGACAACGTTGCGAGCGGTAAAGGAAGGATCAAGCCAGAACCAGCGGGAAGATAATTGCTCGATGGATACCTGATGGCCGAGACGGGCCGAAAGCTCGGATTCAAGGTCTGCGGTGTATCGGTCGACATTACTCGTCAACTGCCGGCCAACTCCGGCATAGAGCGCCAGCAGCACCAACACCGCGAGCAACAGCCACCAGATGACGCTGGATAAGCGGGCAGCAAACCTCAGTGCAGGCCTCGGGGAAGTCTGCTCGGCAGCCCTGTTTTCCGAACCGGTGGCGGACATTTGACTCCCCTAACCCAGCGGCCAGCCCGTCACCCTCGCGTCAGAGCAGAACCACATCGTATTGCTCCTGGCTGTAGAAGGGTTCCACCTGAAAGCGAATCGTTTTACCAATAAACGTCTCCAGATCGGCGACGTTGTCAGACTCCTCATCCAGCAGGCGATCAACCACGCTCTGGGAGGCCATCACCAGGTAGCTTTCCGCGTCATAGGCCCGATTCACCCGGAGAATTTCCCGGAACACCTCATAACACACGGTTTCGCTGGTCTTGAGGAAGCCCCGTCCATCGCAGATCGGGCACGGTTCGCAGAGCACCTGGCCCAGGCTTTCCGTGGTCCGTTTGCGGGTCATCTCCACCAGTCCCAGCTCTGATACGCCGGTGATCTTGGTCTTGGCGTGGTCACGCTCGAGCATCTTCTCGAGCATCCTGTGGACCTGACGCTGATGCTCCGGATCTTCCATGTCGATAAAATCAATAATTATGATACCGCCGAGGTTGCGTAGCCTCAGTTGGCGACTGATGGATCTGGCCGCTTCCAGGTTGGTCTTGAAAATGGTTTCCTCAAGATTCCGGTGCCCCACGAAGCCGCCCGTATTGATGTCGATGGTGGTCATTGCTTCAGTCTGGTCGATGATGACGTAGCCACCGGATTTCAGCTGCACCTTGCGACTGAGGGCCTTCTGGATTTCATCTTCCACCGAGTACAGATCAAAGATCGGACGCTCACCGGGGTAATACTCCACCTTGTTGGAAAACTCAGTGACAAACTCCTGGACGAACTCCATGACCCGCTGATGGCTCTCCCGGCTATCGATGCGGACCTTTTCCGTCTGCGGCCTGATCAGGTCCCGGATGGTACGGATAAACAGGGGAAGGTCCTGATAAATGACCGCCGGCTCCTTCACCCTGGAGATTCGCTCCTGAATGGACTGGCTGAGCCGATGCAGGTATGCCATGTCTCCGATCAGGTCCTCGGGTGAGGCGCTTTCGGCGGCGGTACGGATGATATAGCCGCCCTGCACCTCGGTCTCTTCGGCGGCAGCCTGTTCCACCAGTTCCTTCAGGCGAGTGCGTTCGGCTTCGTCCTCAATCCTCTGGGAAATCCCGACATGGGATACGCCGGGCATGAAGACCAGATAGCGGGAGGGAATCGATAACTGCGTCGTCAGCCGGGCACCCTTGGTACCAATCGGATCCTTGGTGACCTGGACCACCAGTGACTGCCCTTCCCGGAGCAGTGTGCGAATGTCAGGCACAGTCTTCGGGGAGTCGTTAGTATCTTCAGAGGAGTTCTGGGAGATCACGTCAGAAGCGTGAATAAAGGCGGCTCGTTCGAGGCCGATATCGACAAATGCCGCTTCCATCCCCGGAAGCACCCTGACCACCTTGCCCTTGTAGATATTTCCGACGATGCCCTTGCGGCTGGTGCGTTCGATGTATGCCTCCTGCAGCATACCGTTTTCCACCAGGGCGACCCGGGTTTCTACCGGCGTCACATTGATCAGGATTTCTTCACTCATCTTCAGTTCTCCAGACTGATTGGCCAGCGCTTCCACACGGGATAACCTGCTTGCTCCAGCAGGCCGGCAGTTTCCTGCAACGGCAGGCCAACCACCGCACTGTAACTACCCCTGAGTTCTCTGACAAAAATACCACCAAGACCCTGAATCCCATAGCTTCCAGCCTTGTCCATCGGTTCACCGCTGGCGATATAGGCGTCGATCTCTCCCTCCGACAGAGTACGAAACTCGACATCCGTCACCACCACCAGAGCGCGGCACCCGGATTTACTGACCAGCGCGACTGACGTCATGACCTGATGGGAACGACCGGAAAGCCTCTTGAGCATGGTCCGGGCCTCTGACTGATCGAGAGGTTTGCCAAGAATACGATCATCCAGCACGACCGACGTATCCGAACCCAGTACCAGGGCATCCGGGTAATCGTCAAAGACCGCCAGGGCTTTTTCTCTGGCCAGACGCTCCACGTAGGTGTCGGGGCGTTCTCCACTGTTCGGTGTTTCGTCCACATCCGCCGGTTGCACCGTGAAGGACACGCCCATTTGCTGCAGGAGTTCAGACCTGCGAGGGGATGCTGAGGCAAGAACGACAGCACACATGGTTAACCCAATCTGCGATTGATGTTATCCAACAGCACACAGACCACCGGCCAAACCAGCGCGCCAGTCACCGCCGGCCAGAGATAACTAAAGCCTGCATCCTGGGCGCCCAGCATCTGCTTGATAAAGTGAACCAGCATCTGGTTGATGCCCAGCAACAGGAAGACCATCAGGCATTGCTGGGAAATGGGATACATGCGTAAACGCTGATGAACCGTCAGCACAAGGAAAGCCACAAGCGCCATGGCCATGGCATTAACCCCCAGAGGCGTGGCTTCAAGTACATCGAGCAGCAGCCCCAGACACCAGGCCAACACAATCCCGAACTGCGCCGGCGCCCGGAAGGTCCAGTAGAACACAATCAAGCCAAGCCATTCTGGCCGGTAGGCGAGCCAGTCCACTGGAAAAAGAGAAATGCTCAGTACCAGGGAGATCAGCACGGATACGGCAAACACCGGATAACTGATTACTGACAACATCAGCTTTCACCCTCCGGCCTTGTACTGTCGCCGGCAGCCGGTCCGACCCCGGTCCCGCTACCACCTTCAGAGTCATTCAGGTCTGCTTTGGGCACCTCAGGCTGGAACACCACCAGAATCAGTCGGCTCTGATTTAACTCCGCCTTCGGCCGGGCCTCGATAGAGACAAAAGGCTCGCCGGGTTCTTTTGTAATTCGCGCAACTTCTGCCACCGGGTACCCTCTCGGGAAACGCCCTCCCAGCCCGGAACTGACCAGGAGGTCACCTTCGCGAATATCCGCCGTATCGGGCACATGAACCAACTCAAGGGTATCTGGATTACCGGTCCCCAGGAGAATTGCCCGCAGCCCATTGCGAACCAGTTCAACCGGTACCGCATGACTGCTGTCTGATACCAGAATAACCCGGGACGTCACCTGACTGGTCTGGACCACCTGCCCCATCAAACCATGGGCATCCAGTACCGCCTGACCTTCGATAAGACCGTCGCTCGAACCTTTATTGATAATGATTTCGTGGGAATAGGGGTCCGGGGAGATACCCACCACTTCACCGAGGATGGATCGGTCGTCCAGCACACGGGACGAGTTCATCAGTCGCCGCAGTTCGGCGTTCTCCGATGCCAGAGCGGCGTATTTCAGGGCCCGGCGTTCCAGAATCAGGAGCCGAGCTTTGAGATCTTCGTTTTCCTGCTGCAAGTCTTCTGTGCTGACAAACAGACCAGAGAACCAGTCACTGAGCTGCTGTGGCGCATTGCCAAGCCAGTAGACTGGGGCCAGCCCGGTTCCGAGGGTATTACGGACCGTCGAGAGCTTATCAAAACGGGCATCGGCAACCACAAGGGCTGCCGACAGGATAATGATGAACAGAAGTCGTAAGCCGGGAACCGGACCCTGAACGAAGATGGTCTTAATGGTAATTCCTCCCTACGGGCTTATCCCTCCTGGGAGAACATTCCAATGCCACCCTTGTCAATCAACTCAAGCGCCTTGCCGCCGCCCCGGGCCACACAGGTCAGCGGATCTTCAGCGATGATCACCGGCAGCCCGGTTTCTTCACTCAGCAGCTTGTCCAGCCCCCGCAACAGCGCACCACCGCCAGTCAGCACAATACCGCGCTCGGCAATATCAGAGGCCAGCTCCGGGGGAGACTGCTCAAGGGCGCTCTTAACCGTTTGCACGATTTGCGCCAGGGACTCCTGCAACGCGTCCAGAATTTCTTCGCTGTTCAGTGTAAACGCACGGGGTACACCTTCGGCCAGGTTGCGCCCGCGCACATCGATTTCGCGAATCTCCAGACCTTCGTAGGCACAACCAATCTCATGCTTGATGCGTTCTGCGGTGGTATCGCCGATCAGGCTGCCGTAGTTACGGCGCACATAGGTAACGATGGCTTCGTCGAACTTGTCACCACCCACGCGAACCGATTCGGCATACACAATGCCGTTGAGGGAAATGATGGCGATCTCTGTGGTGCCACCACCGATATCAACGATCATGGAACCGCTGGCTTCTTCCACCGGCAGCCCGGCACCAATCGCTGCCGCCATAGGCTCCTCAATCAGGAAAACTTCCCGCGCGCCCGCGCCCAGAGCCGACTCACGAATGGCCTTGCGCTCAACCTGGGTTGACTTGCTCGGTACACACACAAGAACTCGAGGACTGGGTGTAATAAAGCTGTTCTCATGCACCTTATGAATAAAGTGCTGCAGCATTTTTTCAGTCACCACGAAGTCAGCAATCACACCGTCCTTCATCGGACGGATGGCAGTGATGTTCCCCGGCGTACGTCCCAGCATGCGCTTCGCTTCAGCACCCACGGCGGCGACCATCTTCTGGGAATTGCTGGTCCGAATTGCCACCACCGATGGCTCATTCAGCACAATCCCGCGCTCGCGCACATAAATAAGGGTGTTGGCGGTACCCAGATCAATCGACAGATCGCTGGAAAACATGCCTCGGAGTTTCTTGATAAACATTCGCGTTGTTTCAACCTGAAAGTTGTGGTGGCAAAAATATTGCGGCAACTTTAGCAGTGAGCACCCCGGCAGGCAAGGCAGTAAAACCCCTGAAACCTAACGATTTACCCATACTCCGGCACCTTTGATCCTGCCGCTCTCGCCTGAATCTGTTACCATTATCGGTTTAATGCACCGGCTGCCTGCGCCAGCCACTTTCGTGTTACATCTCGTACGAATACCAATGACAGTTTAGATACTGGGAGACTTTGCGTGACCATTTCCCGTGAGAACATCGAAAAAGTCGCTGTGCTCGCCCGCATCCAAGTGGATGATGATCAGGTTTCAGCCTTGGAAAAAGACCTGGGCAATATCCTCGACCTGGTGGATCAACTCGGCGCCGCCGACACCGACGCCGTTGAGCCCATGGCCCATCCGCTGGACGCCATTCAGCGCCTGCGCGCCGACGAGGTGACCGAAACAAACCAGCGGGAAGCCTTTCAGGCCACAGCCCCCGCCACTGAAGACGGGCTTTATCTCGTTCCCCGAGTCATTGAGTGATCTGACGAACAGCGACTTCAGGAATCAACATGCACAACAAAACCGTAGCAGAACTGGCCCGCGAACTGGACAGCGGCACTGTTTCAAGCCTGGAACTGACCCAGCAGCTGCTTGACCGTATTAAGAAAGAAGACAGCAAGTACAACAGCTTTATTACTGTCACCGAAGAACAGGCGCTGGCCGATGCCAGAGCCGCAGATGAACAACGCGCCGCAGGGAACGCGACGCCCTGGACCGGCATCCCGTTTGCCCACAAGGACATTTTCTGCACCAATGGTATTCGCACCACCTGCGGTTCCCGGATGCTGGAAAACTTCATTCCGCCTTATGACGCAACGGTAACGGAAAACTTCCGCAAGGCCGGCGCCGTGTGCCTTGGCAAAACCAACATGGACGAGTTCGCCATGGGCTCCTCCAACGAATCCAGCTACTTCGGCGCGGTAACGAACCCCTGGGGACTGGATAATGGCGAGAAACGTGTACCGGGGGGCTCCTCCGGCGGCTCCGCCGCTGCCGTCGCGGCGCGACTGGTTCCCGCAGCGACCGCAACGGATACGGGCGGTTCCATCCGCCAGCCCGCAGCCTTGTGCGGCATCACTGGCCTCAAGCCCACTTATGGCCGGGTTTCCCGCTACGGCATGATTGCCTTTGCCTCCAGCCTTGATCAGGGCGGCACCATGGCGCGGACGGCCGAAGACAACGCCATGATGCTTAATGTGATGGCAGGCTTCGATCCGAAAGACTCCACCTCCATTGAGCGGGACGTGCCGGATTACACCGCCACATTGAACGAACCGCTGAAAGGCCTGCGCATTGGCCTGCCGAAAGAGTACTTCTCTGACCAGCTCAGCCCAGCCATGGAAGAGCAGGTTCGTGCTGCAGTGCGCGAATACGAAAAGCTCGGAGCAACGGTCAAGGAAGTGTCCCTGCCCAATGCCAAGTTGGCCATTGCAGCCTACTACGTGATTGCGCCGGCCGAGGCCTCCGCCAACCTGTCCCGCTTCGACGGCGTGCGCTACGGCTACCGCTGCGAAGACCCGAAAGACCTCATGGATCTTTACACCCGGACCCGGGCAGAAGGCTTCGGTAACGAAGTGAAGCGCCGGATCCTGGTGGGCACCTACGCCCTGTCCCACGGCTATTACGACGCCTACTACCTGAAAGCCCAGAAAGTCCGTCGCCTGATCCAGCAGGATTTCGCCAACGCCTTCAAGGAAGTGGACGTCCTGATGAGCCCGGTATCGCCGTCACCCGCCTTCATACAGGGCGAGAAGACCAACGATCCGGTGACCATGTATCTGGAGGACATATTCACCATCGCCATCAACCTGGCAGGACTGCCAGCCATGTCTGTACCCGCCGGATTTGTCGATGGATTACCTGTCGGCCTGCAGATCATCGGCGACCATTTTGCCGAGGCAAGACTGCTCAACGCCGCCCACCAGTTCCAGCAGGTGACCGACTGGCACCAGCGTGAGCCGAAATAAGCCCGACAGAGGAGACGAACACATGCAGTGGGATATCGTGATCGGGCTGGAAATTCACGTTCAGCTCGCCACCCAGACCAAGATTTTCTCCGGCACCAGCACCGCTTACGGTGCCGAACCCAACACCCAGGCCAGCGCGGTCGACTTGGCCATGCCCGGTACGCTGCCGGTACCTAATGAAAACGCGTTTCGATACGCGTTAATGTTCGGCCTGGCGGTCAATGCCGAGATTGGCCGACGCTCGGTGTTCGAGCGGAAGAACTACTTCTACCCGGACCTGCCGAAAGGCTATCAGACGACCCAACTGGACAAGCCCATCGTCGGCCCTGGCTATGTGGACGTCGATCTGGCCAACGGCGAAACCAAGCGCGTACGCATTCACCACGCCCACCTGGAAGAGGATGCCGGCAAGTCCCTGCACGAGGACTACCACGGCATGACCGGTATCGACCTGAACCGGGCCGGCACGCCGCTGATCGAAGTAGTCACAGAGCCGGATATGAACAGCGCCGAAGAAGCGGTCGCCTTCGCCAGAAAACTGCACAGCATAGTGACGTCGCTGGGCATCTGTGATGGCGACATGTCTCAGGGCTCCATGCGCTTTGACGTGAACATCTCCCTGAAGCCGAAAGGTTCCGACACGCTTGGCACCCGCACCGAGACCAAGAACCTGAACTCCTTCCGCTTCATGGAACAGGCCATCGCCCACGAAGTCGAGCGGCAGATGGACATCCTGGAAGACGGTGGCAAAATCGAGCAGGAAACCCGGC
Source organism: Marinobacter sp. F4216 (assembly GCF_019931195.1). GTDB lineage: Bacteria > Pseudomonadota > Gammaproteobacteria > Pseudomonadales > Oleiphilaceae > Marinobacter > Marinobacter suaedae. The sequence continues at coordinate 327,678 of NZ_JAIOUO010000003.1, forward strand.
TGTACAACGGCGACCGCGACGAATCCCGCTCCATGCGCACCAAGGAAGAAGCCAACGACTATCGCTACTTCCCCTGCCCGGACCTGCTACCCATCGAAATCGACGACAGCTTTATTGAGGATGCCCGTGCACGTCTGCCGGAACTTCCGGACGCCCGAAAGGCGCGCTTCAAGGGTCAGTATGGTCTGAACGATTACGACGCAAGCCTGCTGAGCAGCGATGCCAAACTGGCAAGCTTCTTTGAGGAGGCAGCGGCCCACGGCAAGGATGCGAAACTGACGGCCAACTGGATTCAGGGCGAGTTTTCAGCCCGACTGAAGGCCGAAGAGAAGACCGTCACCGAGTCTCCCATCTCCGGCGCCCAGCTTGGCGATCTGGTGGTGCGCATTGCCGACAACACCCTGTCGTCGGCGGGCGCCAAGAAGGTCTTCGAAGCACTCTGGACCGGCAACGGCGACAATGTGGATGCCATCATCGACGCCAAGGGCCTGAAACAGGTATCCGATACCGGTGCTCTGGAAGCCATGGTGGATGAAGTTCTGGCCGGCATGCCGGATCAGGTGGCCCAGTTCCAGAATGAAGAGGACCCGAAGAAACGCAAGAAGATGCTCGGCGGGTTTATGGGGCCCCTGATGAAAGCCTCCAAAGGCCAGGGCAACCCGAAACTGTTCAACGAGATTCTGCTGAAGAAACTCGGCGGGTAACTCTTACTTCAGAGAGCAAAACGGGCGCCCTATGGCGCCCGTTTTCGTTTACTGCAGGCTGACCTTCGCCCTTAATGCACGAGACTCGCCCACAGATCGTGCTCGTCCGCGTGCTCCACCACGGCCTTCACGATCTGCCCCGGCTCCAGGTCGGTTTCTTCGTTGAGGTAGACCATACCATCGATTTCCGGCGCATCCGCCTTCGAACGACCAATAGCGCCCTCTTCGTCCACCTCATCAATCAATACGTCAATCGTCTGACCGATCTTGGACTGCAGGCGGGCGGCAGAAATTTCAGCCTGCTTCGCCATAAAACGCTCGAGTCGCTCTTCTTTGACGTCTTCGGGAACCGCCCCCTCCAGTTCATTGGCGCGGGCACCTTCAACGGGGCTGTACTTGAACGCGCCAACTCGATCCAGCTGCGCCTCTTCCAGCCAGTCCAGCAGATACTGGAAATCCTCCTCCGTCTCGCCAGGGAAACCAACAATGAAGGTGGAGCGAATAGTCAGCTCCGGGCAAATTTCCCGCCATTTTCGGATGCGATCCAGCGTCTTGCTGTCATGCGCCGGTCGCTTCATGGCCTTCAGGACTTTCGGACTGGCATGCTGGAACGGGATATCGAGATAAGGAAGAATCTTTCCTTCAGCCATTAAAGGAATGATGTCGTCCACATGGGGGTATGGGTACACGTAATGGAGACGCACCCAGACGCCCATCTCCCCCAGCGCCTCGCACAATGCCTGCATCTTGGTCTTGAGCGGGCGCCCTTGCCAGAAACCGGTGCGGTATTTGATATCAACACCATATGCTGAGGTGTCCTGCGAGATGACCAGCAACTCCTTTACCCCGGCATCCACCAGACGCTTGGCCTCATCCATGACGTCGCCAATCGGCCGGCTGACCAGATCACCGCGCATGGAGGGGATGATGCAGAAGGTGCAACGATGGTTGCAGCCCTCAGAGATTTTCAGATAGGCGTAATGCCGTGGCGTCAGCTTGACCCCCTGGGGCGGAACCAGATCGACAAACGGATCGTGCTTTTTCTGGGGCGGCACATACCGATGAACTGCACCGACAACCTCCTCGTAGGCCTGCGGGCCCGACACCGCAAGCACACCCGGGTGGGTATCCCGAATTCGGTCGGCTTCCACGCCCATACACCCGGTGACAATTACCTTGCCGTTTTCATTCATCGCCTCGCCTATCGCATCCAGGGACTCCTGCTTCGCAGAGTCGATGAAGCCGCAGGTATTCACTACCACCACATCAGCATCATCATAAGTGGGCACAACCTCGTAGCCATCCTGCCGAAGCTGGGTCAGGATACGTTCGGAGTCCACCAACGCCTTGGGGCATCCAAGGCTGATAAAGCCAACCTTTCCACTGCCAGTGTCGGTATCGCGAGATTTTTCTGTCATAACCAAACTGAGTCCCCGGAGTTTTTCGCAAACTCCCGAATGAATGAAAACGCCGATTTTACCCCACCATGGAACCACACTGCAGCACGCATCGTCCTTAAAGCGGATGCGTAAAGACCACTAATCGAAAAATTCCCATCGGTGTGCATTTTTTGTGAATCCATGTTCATTTTTTTGCAGCAAATCTGACACAATGGGCGACACGAATCTTGCCGTGCGCAAATCAAACATCTAAACTTTTCGAGCCTAAGCGTCTCTCCGGATGGGATTTATGGGAAAGGCAGAGTCCATTAAAACCAGTCACGCCAATCGAGTAACCATGAAACCAGTTGCCATTAAAAGTAATCTTCGGAACCAACAGCGGGTCGACGTCAAGTTCGACATTGCCGTAGAAACCGAAAGTGGCGACAAACTGACATGCACGACAATTAACCTATCACGCTCGGGCGTGATGATCTCCTGCAACCGGGGGGACATCAAAAAGCTGATCCCCACCCAACAATCCCCGGCCCCGGGCCACTGGATAGCGGTCAAGACTGCCTTCTCGGTTCCCGTTTTGGCGCACCAACCCGTCAGCGTGGTGGCCGACTGCAATATCGTGCATATGCGCCGCGTTGCTCGAGATGAATTTCATCTCGGCATTAACTTCTCCGAATTTGAAGGCAACGGATTCGATTACGTGGACCGTTACGTAGCCGAGCTACTGGCCGACTCCAAGACCATCTGATAACCCGCCCAACCTCCTAATCTGCTCTACGCAGCTATATTTTTATAACCCAAACATCTACTTGGGCACCTTATTATTCCTCGCACCCCTCTGATATACTCGGGCTCTCAAACATCTGGCAGGCCTGTGAAACAACAGCGGAACACCATGACCACATACAATCTGACCCATCTGAAGCAGCTGGAAGCAGAAAGCATCCATATCATCCGGGAAGTCGCAGCGGAATTTGACAATCCGGTCATGCTGTACTCCATCGGAAAGGACTCTGCGGTCATGCTGCACCTGGCCCGCAAGGCTTTCCACCCCGGCAAATTGCCGTTTCCTCTCATGCACATCGACACCACCTGGAAATTCCGTGAGATGATCGAATTCCGGGACCGCAAGACCAAGGAATATGGTCTGGACCTGATCGTGCACACCAACCAGGAAGGTGTTGAGCAGGGCGTCGGGCCCTTTACTCACGGCAGTGCCAAGCATACGGACGTCATGAAAACCCAGGCGCTCAAGCAAGCTCTGGACAAGTACAAGTTTGACGCCGCCTTCGGTGGCGCCCGCCGCGATGAAGAAAAATCCCGGGCCAAGGAGCGGGTTTACTCCTTCCGGGACGAACATCATCGGTGGGACCCGAAAAACCAGCGTCCGGAACTCTGGAACATCTACAACGGCAAGATCAACAAAGGTGAGAGCATCCGGGTCTTTCCGCTGTCCAACTGGACCGAACTGGATATCTGGCAGTACATCTACCTGGAGAACATCGAGATCGTTCCTCTCTACTACGCCGCCAAGCGTCCGGTGGTTGAGCGCGACGGCACACTGATCATGGTGGATGACGATCGCATGCCTCTTAAAGAGGGTGAAACCCCGATGATGAAATCGGTTCGCTTCCGTACCCTGGGCTGCTACCCCCTCACCGGTGCCATTGAATCCGAAGCCGACACGCTGACGGACATTATTCAGGAAATGCTGCTGGCCAAGAGCTCTGAGCGTCAGGGCCGGGTCATTGACCACGATTCTGCCGGGTCCATGGAACAGAAAAAGCGGGAAGGGTACTTCTAAGATGTCACACCAGTCTGATCTGATTGCCGAAGATATTCAGGCCTACCTGAGTCAACACGAGAACAAGCAACTGCTGCGTCTGCTTACCTGCGGCAGCGTGGACGATGGCAAGAGCACCCTGATTGGCCGCCTTCTCCATGACACCAAGATGATCTACGAAGATCACATGGCCAGCCTGAAGACCGATAGCGCCAAGATGGGGACCACCGGCGAGAAGCTCGATCTGGCCCTGCTGGTAGACGGCCTGCAGGCGGAACGTGAACAAGGCATTACCATCGACGTAGCCTACCGCTTTTTCTCCACCGACAAGCGCAAGTTCATCATTGCCGATACACCGGGGCACGAGCAGTACACTCGCAACATGGCCACCGGCGCATCCACGGCCCAGCTGGCCATTCTGATGATCGATGCGCGCCACGGCGTCCTGACCCAGACCCGCCGCCACTCTTACATCGCCTCACTGCTCGGCATCCGCCACATCGTCGTTGCCGTCAACAAGATGGATCTGGTGGACTTCAGCGAGCAGCGGTTCAATGAAATCAAAGACGACTACCTCGCTTTTGCGGCCAAACTCGGCCTGAAAGACATCCGGTTTGTCCCCATGTCTGCGCTGGAAGGCGACAACGTTGTAAACCGCAGCGAGAACACGCCCTGGTTTACCGGCCAGCCCTTGATGGAAATCCTGGAAACCGTCGAGGTTTCCCGGGATAAGAACATGGAGCACTTCCGGCTTCCGGTCCAGTACGTCAACCGGCCCAACCTGAACTTCCGGGGTTTCTGCGGCACGATCGCCTCCGGAGTTATCCGCCCGGGCGATGAGGTCATGGCCCTACCCTCCCGACGCACCAGCAAAGTGAAGGACATCGTCACTTTCGATGGCAATCTCGAGGAGGCCTACATTGACCAGGCGGTTACCCTGACCCTGGAAGACGAGATCGATGTCAGCCGTGGCGACATGCTGGTCAAGGTTGGCGACGAGCCTGAGGTGGACAACCACTTTAACGCCAACATCGTCTGGATGACCGACGCCCCACTGGAAACCGGCCGCCTGTACAACATCAAGCTCGGCCCCAACTTCACCTCCGGCACCATCAAGAAAATCCACCATCAGACCGATGTGAATACGCTGGAGCAGAATGCCAATCCATCACAATTGGCACTCAACGAAATTGGCCTGTGCGAGCTGACACTGAATCAGCCCGTAGCATATGACAACTATCCGGGCAGCCATGCGACGGGCAGCTTCATCGTCATTGACCGGCTCACCAACATCACCGTGGGTGCCGGCATGATTGCCGGACAGGCGGACAAGGCCAGCTCTTTCGAGCCCGTCAGCACCGAGGAACGCGAACGCCGGTTGGCACAGAAGCCCGCCATCGTAGGTTGCGGAGGCAAGCAGGCCACATCCCTGGCGCTGGCGGTCGAACGCGCCCTGTTCGACCATGGCAAGACGTCCGTCGTTCTCACTGAAGACAACACCGGTGATGCTGACGACCGCCGTCGTGCTGCTCAGCTGCTATCCGCGCACGGGCTGATTGCCGTTGCGGTCAACCTCGGTTCCGATGTAGCCTCTGCATCCGTTTCCGCAGACAGCGAACAGGAAATTCCTGCCGCCGTCAGCCAACTGGTTCAGGATCTGATCCGGAGCAAGCGCATCTGACCCTCGGGTAATCCAAAGCCCCGCAGGCCAGACGCCTCCGGGGCTTTTTTATTGCACCCCTTGTAAGAGAGTCCGAGCATGGCCATCAAACACCTCCGCACCGCATTCGCCAGCCAGTATCAGCCAGGCCAGCCCGCCCGCCTGAACGCCGGGGACGCTCTGACTGAGCCAGGTGGCGATTACGAATCTCTTCACAAGCAAATGAAGCGGCTTTTCAACAGCAAGCCAGGCAAAAAGTACGGCCGTTTCACCGATGATATCGGCGAAAGTCCGTTCGGCGCCTGGCTGAAAGACTATCTTCAGGACAAGCAGAGCTTCGATTCACTGACGGACCGCCTGTTCGGCCAGTGGCAGGAGCTGCTGACCGGCTGCCAGGAAGAGTTTCAGGGGCACCTGATGATTGTCCACGAGGCCCTGGCCGATGCCGAGGTGGTTTATCTGCTGATCATGGAAACCGACAGTGCGCTGCGCTTCGATGGCAGCCAGACTCTCGACGCCACCGATGTCCTGAGCCTCTCGCGCCTGAATCTTGCAATGCGCATAGAGCTGGACGACTGGCTTGGCGACAACAGCGGCGACAACTACCTGACGCTACTCCACGGCCGGGGCACAGGCGAACCAGGCGAACTGTTTATCCGCCTTGCGGGATTCACCAATCAGGTGGACGTGGAAAAGGAAACCCTGACATTCCTGGATGCTGTGGAAGCGTTCGCGAAGACCTCGGAGCCGGAAAAAGCCGGAGAGGTCCGCACCAAGGCCTATGAATTCTGCAAGGAGCAGCATGCCCTGGGTGAGCCGGTAGAAATCGGCGCCCTGTCCGAATACCTGGACGAAAGTGCCCCTCAGCGCTTCCAGGAGTTTGCCGGCAAGAATACCGAACTGCCGGAAAGCGGCGTGATTCACCCGGATCACCGCAAGGTCAAAAAGCTGGTGCGCATCGCTGGCTCCGGCGGTGGTATGAGTGTGTCGTTTTCCTCGGATCTGGTGAACCAGGCGGTGTATTACGACAAGGACAAGGACGCGTTGACCATAACCCGACTGCCCAAGGCGCTGCGGGAACAGCTTCAGCGCTATCTGGAAGCTCGCGAGGAGTAAACTCGTCGGTTGTTGCTTGGTAGCCGGCCGGTAAGGGGCTGCGCCGGGCTGCAAAGCCTTTCCTTCTGGAAAAACAACTCGCTTCGCTCGAACATTTTTTCCGACAGAAAAGGCATCACATCCCAGCGCGAATTTGGACAAGCAGGTATGGCTTTTAATCTAAATTTTCTTCGATGGCAGCAGGCTCGTCGTCCCACCTTGGACGGTTAGCCCTCAGTTTTCTGACTTCCTGCATCCAACCGACGCCGTCGATCAAATCGCCGGTTTCCGGATCAATCGGCGGATACGGCAGGTTACGGTCATCGCAGTAACGCTTCACCGTCGGCTGGCACCAGCAAAACAGAAGACGCTGATACTCGTCGTCCGGCAGCCGCCGGGCATCAAAGAGCCCGGCGGCCTTCCTCTGACGCTGGGCTTCGGCGAGGATGATCGAGCAGGCCGAGGACACATTGAGCGATTCCACCATCCCCATCATCGGGATCACGATATGCTCGTCCGCCTGATCGGCCGCACCCGCGCTGACACCATCCACTTCATTGCCCATGATCACCGTGCAGGGTACGGTAAAATTCACCTCTCGGTAGTCCACGGCCCGGTCCGACAACTGTGCCGCGTAGAGTTTGTGGCCCTGCCCCTTGAGGTAACCAATGGCATCGTCCATGGTCCGATGGGTATGGGTCGTCACCCAGTTGTAACTGCCCCCCGCCGTTTTGCGGAAAGCACGGAATCCTTCCCTTGGCCAGACCACATGCATGTTAGCCAGCCCGAACGCATCACAGGACCGGATGATCGCAGACAGGTTCCGCGGCTTGTGAACCTGATCGGTTAACACACTGATATCAGGCTGGCGTGTATCAAGGATTTGCTTGATGCGGGCGAGGCGTTCAGGGGTCATGGTCTTCGGTGTCAGTACTTGAAAAGTCGCGCATCATACCACATTGAACTAGCAACAAGCCGAGACAACGGTGGTTGAAGAATAGGCAGACCGCTATAATACGCCGTCCCTTTTTTGACCGCGCCTTCTGTAGCACTCAGTCGACACGACTCGTCCGGCGCAACATCCACCAGAATACGTTGAGACTCATGGCCAAGAAGCTGTACATCAAAACCCATGGCTGCCAGATGAACGAATACGATTCATCCCGCATGGCAGACCTGCTGCGCTCCGGCGAAGCGGTCGAAATGACCGACACCCCCGAGGACGCGGACATCCTGCTGCTGAACACCTGCTCTATCCGGGAAAAAGCCCAGGAAAAAGTGTTTCACCAGCTTGGCCGCTGGAAGTCGCTGAAAAACAGCAAGCCGGAACTGATCATTGGCGTGGGCGGGTGCGTGGCCAGCCAGGAAGGCGAGGCAATTATCGAGCGAGCCCCCTACGTCGACATGGTATTCGGCCCACAGACCCTGCATCGCCTGCCGGACATGATTACTGAGGTTCGCAGCAAGGGTAACGGCGTTGGCGTGGTGGATGTCAGCTTCCCGGAAATCGAGAAGTTCGACAAACTGCCCGAACCGGGTGCGGACGGCCCCTCGGCATTCGTGTCCATCATGGAAGGCTGCAGCAAGTACTGCACCTTCTGTGTGGTCCCTTACACCCGTGGTGAGGAAGTCAGCCGACCGGTGGACGACGTCATTGCCGAAGTCGCCCACCTGGCCACCCAGGGTGTTCGTGAGGTGAATCTGCTGGGCCAGAATGTCAACGCCTATCGTGGCGAAACCCACGACGGCGACGTCATGGACCTGGCGGAACTGATCACCCTGATCGCCACCATCGATGGCATCGACCGGATTCGGTACACCACGTCTCATCCGGTGGAATTTACCGATGCGATGATCGACGTCTACGAACAGGTTCCGGAACTGGTCAGCCACCTGCATCTGCCGGTCCAGAGTGGATCCGACCGAATCCTGGCCGCCATGAAACGCGGTCATACCGCACTGGAATACAAGTCCAAGCTGCGCCGCCTGCGGAAGATCCGCCCGGACATCAGTTTCTCGTCCGACTTCATCATCGGATTTCCCGGCGAAACCGACAAAGACTTTGAAGACACCATGAAGCTGATCAACGACATCGGTTTTGACGTGTCCTTCAGCTTTATTTACAGCGCCCGACCGGGCACTCCGGCATCTGACCTGCCGGACGACACCCCGATGGACGTCAAGAAGCAGCGCCTGAGCATTCTTCAGCAGCGAATTAACCAGCAGGCCATGGATATCAGCCGTAAGATGGTGGGCTCCACCCAGCGGATTCTGGTCACCGGCCTGTCCAAGAAAGACCCGGGCGAGTTCGCCGGACGCACCGAGAACAACCGGATCGTCAACTTCCGCCACGACAACCCGGATGTGGTCGGTCACTTCATTGATGTGGAGATTGTCGACGCATTCCCCAATTCCCTGCGGGGCGTACCGGTGGACGATCAGCTGCACTGATTAAGTCGACAGACTTTCCAGAACCGGTCCATTATTAAGTAAATCCTTCAACACGCCCGGCACTTGCCGGGCAGCACGACGGAGCATTCTTGAGCACCCACGACTCCAGACAGTTCGACCTGCATCCGGCAGATCAACGCAGACTCGCCACTTTGTGCGGCCAGTTCGATGAAAACCTCAAACACATCGAGCGCCGACTGCACGTCAAGGTTGGCCGACGGGGGCACCATTTCCGAATCGAGGGCGAAACCGAGCATGTTGCCGCCGCCATTGAAGTAATTCGACACCTCTACCGTGAAACCGAAGCCACGGACGACCTGCAACCAGACACCGTCCACTTGTTCATCCGGGAAACCGGATTGGAGCGCCTGCCCGAAGATGTGCCCTACGATGGCGCTGTGACAGTCATTAAAACCCCGAAACTCCAGGCCAAGCCCCGTGGCGCGAACCAGCAGAAGTACGTGCACAACATTCGCACCCACGACATCAACTTCGGCATTGGCCCGGCGGGAACTGGCAAAACCTGGCTGGCCGTGGCCTGCGCGGTCGAGGCCCTGAAGGACGAACAGGTCAAGCGAATCCTGCTGGTGCGCCCGGCAGTTGAGGCTGGCGAAAAGCTCGGCTTCCTGCCTGGCGACCTGGCCCAGAAGGTCGATCCCTACCTTCGCCCCCTGTACGACGCCCTCTATGAGATGCTGGGGTTTGACCAGGTGACGCGGCTGATCGAAAAGAGCGTCATCGAAATCGCCCCGCTGGCGTTCATGCGCGGCCGAACCCTCAACAATGCCTTCATCATCCTGGATGAAAGCCAGAACACTACCCGGGAGCAGATGAAAATGTTCCTGACCCGCATCGGCTTTGGCTCCACCGCCGTGATCACCGGCGATACCACTCAGGTAGACCTGCCCCGCGGGCAAAATTCCGGCCTGATCCACGCCGCCGGCGTGTTGAGCAAAGTCTCGGGCATTGGCTTCACGCGCTTCGGCGCCAAGGATGTTGTCCGGCACCCTCTCGTGCAGCGGATTGTCGAGGCCTACGATGCCTTCGATGACGGAGGCAGCAGCCAGTGAGCAAGCTGACGGTGGACTTGCAGGATGCTTACGAGCAGCCCGGCATTCCGGAACCAGCCCACCTTGAAAGCTGGGCCAATCTTGCCTGGCAAGGCGACGAGCCATCCGAGGTCACCATCCGCATTGTTGGCGAACCGGAAAGCCAGGCACTGAATCTGGAATATCGGGGTAAGGATAACCCAACCAACGTCCTGTCCTTTCCATTTGAGGCACCAGCGGGTATAACCATTCCATTGGCGGGCGATCTCATTATTTGTGCGCCAGTTGTTGAAAAAGAAGCCAGGGAACAACATAAAGAATTAATGGCCCACTGGGCCCACATGGTCGTACACGGTATGCTGCACTTACAGGGCTACGATCATGTGATCGACGAGGATGCCGAGGTCATGGAAGCCCTCGAGGTCCAGCTGCTCGGCCAGCTCGGATTTGGTAACCCCTACGAAGCAGAGGAATTGGAAAAAGACTCATGAGCGACGACCAGTCGAGTCGCAGCCAGGGCAACAAGTCCTGGCTGGAACGTATATCACAGGCCTTCTCCAGCGGGCCTGAGTCCATCGAGGACGTGCTGGAAATCCTCCGGGACGCAGAGTCCCAGAGCATCATCGATACCGATGCCATGAGCATCATCGAAGGTGCGATGCAGGTGATCGACATGCGCGTGGAAGAAATCATGATCCCGCGTTCCCAGATGGTCACCGTCAAGGCCTCCCAGGAGCCCAAGGAATTCCTCGGCGAAATCATCAACTCCGCTCACAGCCGCTTTCCCGTCATTGGTGACAATCAGGACGACGTCGTCGGGGTACTGCTGGCCAAAGACCTGCTGCCCCTGGCGCTGAACGACGACCTGAACTGGTCCAGCATCCGGGAAATTCTCCGCCCACCGACCTTTGTTCCTGAGAGCAAGCGCCTTAACCAGTTGCTCAAGGAGTTCAAGGAAAATCGCAATCACATGGCCATTGTGGTGGATGAATACGGCGGCACAGCCGGCCTGATCACCATTGAAGACGTGCTGGAGCAAATCGTCGGCGAAATCGAAGACGAGCACGATTTCGATGAAGAAACCCACATCAAGGGTCGCGGAGACGGAGTCTACACCGTCAAAGCCGTAACTCCCGTTGAAGACTTCAACGAGTTCTTCGAGACCGAACTGGATGAAGAAGAGTTCGACACCATTGGCGGCCTGGTTCTCAAGGAGTTCGGTCACCTGCCCAGACGAGGCGAAACGGTTGAATTCGGTGGCTTGCGCTTTACCATAGCCAACGCCGATAACCGCGTCATCCGACTGTTGCAGGTAAACCGAGTTGAGCCATAACCCAGACGCTCCCCAGGGGCTGACCTTCCCACTCTCCGGCAATCGTTGGCTGGCAGCCTTGATTCTGCTGGCCGCCGGAGCATTTCAGACATTTACGTTCTCGCCATTTGAGTACTGGTGGCTCGGCCCGTTTTCGGCATTCCTGATCCTGCTGGTCACCATACCGGCAGCGCCGGAAAAGCTTTTCCAGGCGGGGTGGCTCACGGGGCTCGGACTGTTTGGATCCGGCGCCAGCTGGGTCTATATCAGCATCAGTGAATACGGAAATACGAACGTTCCCGTCGCCGTGCTGCTGACAGCCATTTTCGTCGCCGGGCTCGCCCTGTTCCACGGCCTGGCTTTCTGGTTCTGGGGTAAACTGGCGAGAGAAAACCGCGTTCGTCGCCTCATTCTGTTTCCGGGTATCTGGCTTCTGGGCGACTGGCTGCGCGGCTGGCTGCTGACTGGCTTCCCCTGGCTTTACCTGGGGACCGCCCACACGGACGGCCCGCTCGGCGGATGGGCGCCACTGGTGGGCGTGCATGGCATTACCCTGTGGATCACGGCTACCGGCGCAGCAATTTATGGCGCCTGCTGGCTGGCCCGCTATCGCAACTGGGGAGCGACGGCCGCTACTCTGGCGCTGGCTCTGATCCCGTGGCTGGCTGGCCCGCAACTGAAGCAGGTTGAATGGACTCGCCTCAGCGACGAACCCACCAGCTTTGCGGCCATGCAGGGTAACATCCCCCAGCAGATCAAGTGGGATCCGGACTTTCTGCGCGACCAGATCGTCACCTACCTGGGTATGACCGATGGGCAATGGAACACCGACCTGATCCTATGGCCCGAGACCGCCATTCCCATTCCGCACGATCAGGCCGGCCAGATCATCGATCACATCAGCGATCGACTGGGAGACAACAGCACTCTGATTACCGGCATCCCTTGGTACGGGTTCAGCGAACGCCTGGAAGACTTCACCTTCCACAACAGCATCATGGCAATCGGCGAAGGGGAAGGCATTTATCACAAGCAAAAACTGGTGCCCTTCGGCGAGTATGTGCCTCTGGAGGGCTTGCTGCGAGGACTGATTGGCTTCTTCGACCTGCCAATGAGCAGCTTCAGCCGGGGCCCGGAATACCAGAGCCCCCTTCAGGCAGGCGGCGCCAAGATCATGCCGTTTATCTGTTATGAGGTGGCCTATCCGGATTTCGTCGCATTCAACAGCCGTCAATCCGGTCTGTTGCTGACGATCAGCAACGATGGCTGGTTCGGCGCTTCGATCGGCCCACTACAGCACCTTCAGATCGCCCGGATGCGGGCACTGGAAACAGGGCGCTACATGCTCCGGGGCACCAACAACGGAGTCACGGCGATTATCAACCACAAGGGCAAAATCACCGAATCGACGCCGCAATTCGAGCGGGTCACCCTGCGCGGGGAAGTCTACTCGGCTGAGGGCATGACGCCGTTCATGCAGACCGGCTCCTGGCCGGCCCTCACCATTGCGCTGATCCTGGTGGTCTTTGTGCGGGAACGGATCATTCCTCCTGTTTCGGCCAGCGGCTCGTAACCCGTTCGTAGTAGTGGGAACCGCAGGCTTCGCAGGGTTCCAGATGACTGGTGGCCGTCAGGCAGCGCATGTGACTGCAGTTCAGACAGCGAAACATGCCGGCCGTAGCCACCTCGCCGGAGATGTAATGGCCCGCATCGGTGTTATCCAGTTTCTGGTTCAGCTCCAGCGTGTCGACCAGGGTCTTGTCCGCGACCGACAACAGCCGGTCCGCTAGCTGGTGCTCCAGCAGGGCGATATCCAACTGCAGCCACTCTTCGAGTCCTTCTCCGGTTTCTTCCATGAAATGCATCAGGTGCTTGAGGTCCCGTTCCAGGTAAGCGCCTAACAGATCTGACTCTTCCCTCGTCATCTCCTCAAGCTCATATTCGAACTCCACGGCCTTCTGCACCTCGTCCTCCAGGGCCTGGACCGTGATATCAGGCAAGGTTTTCAGCCGGGTCTGGACACGCTCAAGCATCCGGTCATAGACCTCCAGCGCTTTTCCTGAAAGATGGCTACGTTCGGGTTCGCTCATAACGACTCCTTGATACCGTCCGGAAGGGAGGTGCCGCCTGCAGGCGCAGGCCTGGCACGGACAATCAGCATCCCTAATCATGGCACAGGATTCGCGGATTGGCAGACTACCTGTCGGGGCGCTGGTGCGTTAGAATGTCCGGCCGCTCCGAACATCATTTTGTTATAGGGTAACTTTGGTAATGGCAGGAATGGACGAGCAATACAATCCGAGTAACGTAGAACAGAATGCCCGCAATTTCTGGGAAGAAAACAAAACCTTCGAAGTGAAGGAAGAGCCGGGCAAGCCAAAATACTACTGCCTGTCCATGTTCCCCTACCCCAGCGGCAAACTGCACATGGGGCATGTTCGCAACTACACCATCGGCGATGCCATCTCCCGATACCAGCGCATGCAGGGCAAGAATGTCATGCAGCCCATGGGCTGGGACGCCTTCGGTCTTCCGGCGGAAAACGCCGCCATTGCCAACAAGACCGCACCGGCCAAATGGACCTACGCCAACATCGACTACATGAAGAACCAGCTCAAGCAGCTGGGCTTCGGTTACGACTGGAACCGTGAACTGGCCACCTGCAGCCCGGATTACTATCGCTGGGAACAGTGGTTTTTTGCCCGCCTGTACGAGAAGGGCCTGGTCTACAAGAAGATGTCCACGGTCAACTGGGATCCAGTAGACCAAACGGTACTGGCCAACGAACAAGTCGTTGACGGCCGCGGCTGGCGCTCCGGTGCCCTGGTGGAACAGAAGAAAATTCCCCAGTGGTTCATTCGCATCACCGATTACGCCGAAGAATTGCTCAACGATCTGGACGAGCTGGATGACTGGCCGGACCAGGTCAAAACCATGCAGCGCAACTGGATCGGCAAGTCGGTCGGCACCGAGCTGACCTTCCCTCTCAAGGATTCGCACGACGGCCTGACGGTTTACACCACTCGCCCGGACACGCTCATGGGTGTCAGCTACATGGCCGTGTCCGCCGAGCATCCGCTGGCCAAGGCATCCGCCAAGCTGCATCGGGACGTCGCCGAATTTGTCGACGAGTGCCGGAATAGCAAGGTAGCCGAAGCGGAACTGGCCACCATGGAAAAGAAAGGCATCGACACCGGCTTCAAGGCCGTCCACCCGCTTACCCAGGAAGAGATTCCGGTCTGGATCGCGAACTTTGTTCTGACCGACTATGGCACCGGCGCCCTGATGGCCGTGCCGGCCCACGATGAGCGTGACCACGAATTTGCCCGCAAGTATCGCCTGCCGATCAAGCAAGTCATTGCCGCCCGGGATGGTCGTGAAATCGACGTCCAGGAAGCCGCCTTCACCGAAAAAGGCACCCTGGTATCCTCCGGCAAGTACAGCGGCCTGACCAGCGAAGAGGCCTTCGATGCCATCGCCGAGTACCTTGAAGAACACAGCATCGGCAAACGCACCGTGAACTATCGACTGCGTGACTGGGGCGTGTCCCGGCAGCGTTACTGGGGCGCCCCTATTCCAATGATGACTCTGGAAGACGGCACCGAGCGGCCGGTTCCTGACGACCAGCTGCCTGTTCGCCTGCCCGAAGAAGTCGAAATGGACGGCGTTCAGTCCCCTATCAAGGCCGATCCGGAGTGGGCCAAGACGACCTTCGAAGGCCAGCCGGCGACGCTGGAGACCGATACCTTCGACACCTTCATGGAGTCGTCCTGGTATTACGCCCGTTTCTGCAGCCCAAACTACGACAAGGGCATGCTGGATCCGTCCGCTGCCAACTACTGGCTGCCGGTTGACCAGTACATCGGCGGCATTGAGCACGCCATCCTGCACCTGCTCTACGCCCGCTTCTTCCACAAGTTGCTGCGGGACGTGGGCCTGGTCACCAGTTCAGAACCTTTCAAGCGCCTGCTGTGCCAGGGCATGGTGCTGGCCGAAACCTACTACCGGGAAGACGAGAAAGGCGGCAAGGTGTGGATTGCCCCGTCTGACGTCACGGTAGAGCGGGACGACAAGGGCCAGCCCATTCAGGCCACCCACAAGGAAGACGGTCAACCGGTCATTGCCGGCGGCGTCACCAAGATGTCCAAGTCCAAGAACAACGGCATCGACCCACAAGCCATCATCGACCAGTACGGTGCAGACACCGTTCGCCTGTTCATGATGTTCGCAGCGCCCCCCGAGCAGTCCCTGGAGTGGTCCGACAGCGGTGTTGAAGGCGCCCATCGATTCCTCAAACGCCTGTGGCGTCTGGTTAGCGAGCATACCGCCGCAGGTGCAGCCCCGACGCTCAATGCCGCCGAGCTGACTGACAAGCAAAAAGATCTGCGCCGAAAGACTCACGAGACCATTGCCAAGGTTAGTGACGATCTGAGCCGGCGCCTGACGTTCAATACGGCTATTGCAGCGGTGATGGAGCTGCTGAATGACGTCAACAAGCTGAACGATGACGAGCCCCAGAGCCGTGCTGTGCGTCAGGAAGCCCTGAACACCGCCGTGTTGCTCCTGTCTCCGATTGCACCGCACGTTTGCCACAACCTGTGGCAGGCTCTGGGTCACGAGACACCGGTCGTGGATGCCCAGTGGCCGGTGGCGGATGAAAAGGCCATGGTTCGCAGCGAAATCCAGGTCGTTCTGCAGGTCAACGGCAAAGTCCGAGCTAAACAGGAAGTACCGGCTGACATTGCTAAAGCCGACCTGGAAAAGATTGCTCTGGAAAACGAAAACGTGGTTCGTTTCACCGAGGGCAAGACCGTTCGCAAGGTCATCGTAGTACCGGGCAAACTGGTCAACATCGTAGCGAACTGATCAATGCCCATGAGCCGCGCACCGATAACCAGCACACTGGCCCGACCGGCTGCAGCACTGCTGTTGGCAGGGTTGACTGGCTGTGGTTTTCAGTTGCGCGGCGCGCCACCGGTATCCCCTGCCCTGCAGCCGTTGGCTGTGACCTGCAGCCAGGACATTCAGGACACTCTGTGCAACGCGGTCCGAAGCCAGCTGGAACTGGGCGAGGTCGAACTCAAGTCGCCAGCCGATGCGGCGTTCGTGCTCAATCTGAGTAATTTCCAGCGAAACCGGCGGGCATCCGCCATCACGGCCCAGGCCTCTGCTGCGGAGTACACACTCCGGCATTCGGTGGACATGAGCCTTACCAGTGCCGACCGCATTCCCCTTATTGCCGACACTCGCCTCACGGCCAGTGAAAGTTACCGTTATGACGAGACCAACGTTCTGGCCAAGCGACAGGAAGAGGAAACCCTGCGCATTCAACTCGATGAGCGTCTTGCCCAGCAGATTATTTTTCGTCTGGCGCCACTGACGGACGAACGGATTGACGCGATCAGGGAAGAATATGAGGCTTCAATTGATGCAGAAGAAACGGATTCGACCTCACCATGAAGACTCAGGCCAACCAGCTTCCGCAGTTACTGAAAAAAGGCCTCGCTCCCGTTTACCTGATTTCTGGTGACGAACCCCTGCTCGTTCAGGAGTGTTGTGACCAAATCCGACAGGCCGCCAGGGACGCAGGCTTTCAGGACCGGCTGACTTTCCACGCAGACAACCAGCTTGACTGGGGCACCGTCGCCGATGAGTTCAATGCTATGTCGCTGTTCGCAGAGCGTAGGCGCATCGAAATCCATCTACCCAATGGCAAGGTGGGGAAAGGCAAGGACGTTCTGGAGCAGTACCTGGAAGCACCCACGGATGACATTATCCTCCTGCTGATCAGCTCCCGCCTTGACGCCGCGGAGACAAAGCGCAAATGGTACAAGTCTCTGCAAAATAAGGGGGTCCATGTCCCCGTCTGGCCTGTTGATGCGGACAAATTCCAGGGCTGGCTGAAGCAACGAGCGACCCGCCAGGGCCTTCACCTGACCCAGGGAGCCCTGGCCATGCTTGCCGAACGACTGGAAGGCAACCTGCTGGCCGCCAGCCAGGAAATGGACCGTCTGCAGTTGCTGACCAATGGCGAAACCATTGATGAAGAAACCGTGGAAAAAGCAGTGCTGGACAGTTCACGCTTTAACGGTTTTGAACTGGCAACCGAATTACTTGCCGGCCGTGCACCCCATGCGGCAAAAATGATCGGCGTACTCCAGCAGGAGGGCGAGAACCCTCTTGGCATGCTGACCGTTCTGACTCGGGATCTAAACCTCACCCTGGAACTGAAAAGCGCCGCCAGTCAGGGCGAAAACGCATCAGCCTTCCTGAAAAAGCGGGGTGTATTTCAACCCCAGCGTGCCCGAGTCATTGAGCAGGCTGCCCGACGACTCACCCCGCCCCAGCTTCATCACGCCCTCGAAATGTGCGCCCGGATTGATCGTGCGGCCAAAGGCTTCGGCGATTTGCCGCCGTGGCATCACCTCCGCGATCTTTCAGCCTTCCTCGCACGCCCAAACTGATCCGGATCAAAAACGCCTCTCGTTATCGGCTTTTGGCTCAATTGCCATCTTGAACCTTTCTACGCCAAGGAGCATGGTTAGGATATAACCAGCCCGGGAGGTGCCTGCCATGTCATTTCAAGAAGAACTGAAAAAACTGACCGAAAAGATCAAACAGTATCGCGATGAGGCCCGGGTTCAGATCCACCTTGCCCGGGAGGATGTAAAGGACGAATGGGACGACCTCGAGCAAGAGTGGGATCGCTTTCGAGCCAAAATGGAGGACATTTTCCATGACGCCGAAAACGCTTCCCAGGAAACCCGGCAAGCGGCCGAACGGCTTGGCAAAACACTGAAGGACAACTACGAAGAGCTTCGAAACAAGCTGAAATAATGCGTTAACAGGTTAACAAAAGCACACATTTATCAACTGGATAGATTCAGTTGAAAATTCCCCGTGTGCCATACTTTACAATGCAAACTGAACAAAGCGTCAGTTTTTTTGACCCATCGTTCAGACATCGAACAATTCCAAGAAATGGCGCTCACCGACCCTGCGAGGTGAACGAGGCGTATGAAAAAATACATCCAGACTCTAACCACCCTGTCACTGATGGTTGCCACCGGTGTTGTGATTGGCCAGAACACTCGTTTCAGTGATCCAGATACCGTGATCAAAAACGAGTTCTGGAATAACCTTTATGCCACCGGTGGCACTTCTTTCTTTTGTGAAAAAGCGTTCAAGAAGAAAGGCTTCATGCTCCAGGATGGCTATATTTATCCGTTGTCAGACATTCGCACCGCACTCGATTGCGGGACATCACGCCAGTGCGAGCAGGACAACCGATACCGACAGATAGCCTCAGACCTGCACAACATGGTACCGGTCAAAAGCCGACTGGAAATGAAGCGGCAAACCGTGCGCTACGAGCAGCTTGACTCCCACGCCAACAGCGAAGACTGCGGCATTAAGGAGCAGGCAGGCTTTTTCGAACCACCCGAACGGGTAAAAGGGGATGTGGCGCGCACCATGGCTTACATGGTAGACACCTATGGCCTGCCCTGGCTGGGACGCCCTCCGATATTCAAAGACTGGAATCGCCAGGACCCGCCCGACGACACAGAGCTTAGCCGTCATAGCAAAATTGCCGAAGTCCAGGGTAACGAGAATCCGTTTGTCACCAACCCGAACCGAATCGAAAGACTGTAGCAGACCGGATAGAGACATAAAAAAAGCAGGCCCGAGGGCCTGCTTTTTTTATTGCGCTTCTGACCGCTTAGAACTCGTCAGCGGTCAACGCCATCATGGAGTCACTGCCGCTGCGGATCGCTTCGGCGAGAGACACCGTCTTCGGCAACAGGCGATCAAAGTAGAAACGCGCCGTTTTTACTTTGCCTGAATAGAAGCCGGAGGCGTCATCGGCGGCTTTCGGGGCTGCAGTCTTGACGATCTTGGCCCACATGTAGCCCAGTGCAGTCAGACCAAACAGGTCCAGATAGTCCACAGAAGCTGCGCCAACCACATCCGGGTTATCACCGGCCTGGTTGATAACGAAGTCGGTCACGTCTGACAGACGCTCAAACGCCGCTGCCAGAGGCTCCAGGAACGGACGCAACGCTTCGTCGCCACTATTCACTTCGATAAAGGCCGCCAGATCCTGAGCAAACAGCTCGTACAGCTTGCCCTGGCTGGCAACAACCTTACGCCCCATCAGGTCCAGAGCCTGGATACCGTTGGTGCCCTCATAAATCTGGGTGATACGACAATCACGAACCAGCTGCTCCTGGCCCCACTCACGGATAAAGCCGTGGCCACCGAACACTTGCTGACCCGCAATACAGGTTTCCAAACCGCGATCGGTCAGGAAGGCCTTGGCAACCGGAGTCAGCAGAGCAACCATGCCTTCTGCATGCTCGCGACGCTCATCATCATCCGCGTATTTGGCGATATCCAGCCACTGGGCAACGTAGGTCGAGAATGCGCGGCCGCCTTCGACATAGCTCTTCATGGTCAGCAGCATGCGGCGCACGTCCGGGTGCACCAGAATCGGGTCAGCGGCCTTTTCAGGCTGCTGTGCGCCGGTCGGGGCACGGCTCTGAATGCGCTCCATGGCGTATTCACGAGCACTCTGCAGAGAAGCTTCAGCGGCACCAATACCCTGGATTCCCACGCCCAGACGCTCGTAGTTCATCATGGTGAACATGGCCGCCAGGCCCTTGTTTTCTTCACCAACAAGCCAGCCCTTGGCACCGTCGAAGTTCATCACACAAGTGGCAGACGCCTTGATACCCATCTTCTTCTCAATGGAGCCGCAGCTCAGGGTATTGCGCTCGCCCAGGGAACCATCGTCGTTAACCAGGAACTTGGGTACCAGGAACAGGGAAATGCCCTTCGGACCCTTCGGCGCATCCGGTAGCTTGGCCAGCACCAGGTGGATGATGTTTTCCGCCATGTCGTGCTCGCCCCAGGTGATAAAGATCTTGGTGCCAGTCACGTTGAAGGAGCCATCGCCGTTTGGCTCAGCCTTGGTGCGGATAATGCCCAGGTCCGTACCGGCGTGCGGCTCGGTCAGGTCCATGGCACCGGACCAGACGCCCGAGTACATGTTCGGCAGGTATTTTTCCTTCAGTTCCTGGCTGGCGTGGGCGTCCATCGCCAGGCAAGCACCGGCTGTCAGCATCGGCGCCAGGCCAAAGGCCATGTTCGCGCCCTGCATCATTTCCTCGAACTGGGCAACCAGGGTCTTGGGCATACCCATACCGCCAAACTCCGGATTACCACCCAGGCCGTTCCAGCCGCCTTCTACGATGGTCTGGTAAGCCTCTTTGAAACCCTCTGGCGCAGTGACTTCGCCGTCATTCCAGCTGCTGCCCTGCTCGTCACCCTCGCGGTTCAGTGGCGCCAGCACGCCACCACAAATTTTTCCAGCCTCTTCCAGAATCGCGTCGGCCGTTTCCGGATCTACGTTTTCCGCAACCTTGGGCAAGGAAGCCCACAGTGAGGGCGCGTCGAAAACTTCATTCAATACAAAGCGCATGTCACGCAAAGGCGCCTGGTAATCGGCCATCTGTACTCTCCAGCATCTCTGTCAGTGTTATCGGGCGATGGTGCACATCTCACAACCAGCGGAGCCGGTCATCAGTACCAAATGCCCATCACGCGTTTAAAACGGGCGACTATATTACCCCAATCGTCCTGTTTAATTCACGAAAAAACCCGCCTCCAGGGAGAGCGGGCTTTTCTAGGATCGTCCTTCGAAACGCCTATCGCTTAGAAAGCGAAGGCTTCCTCAGGCATATCCATCAGGCTGTCAGCACCAGCCAGCATCATTTCAGCGTGCGCCTTGGAACGCGGCAGCATGCGCTTGAAATAGAAGCGAGCGGTCTGAACCTTGGCGTTGTAGAACATCTCTTCAGATGTACCTTCAGCCATGGTGTCCAGAGCAACCTTGGCCATGCGAGCCCACAGGTAGGCGAACACGGCATAACCGGAGTACATCAGGTAATCAACAGAGGCCGCACCGACTTCCTCACGGTTCTTCATGGCGCTCATGCCGATCTTCATGGTCAGCTCGCCCCATTCCTTGTTGATCGCTGCCAGCGGCTCGATGAATTCCTGGAGCTGCTCGTTGTCGGCGTTTTCCTTGCAGAACAGGTGAACCTGCTTGGTGAAGCCTTTCAGAGACTCGCCCTGGGTCATCAGCACCTTACGACCCAGCAGATCCAGCGCCTGGATACCGGTAGTACCCTCATAGATCATACCGATACGGGCGTCACGAACGTTCTGCTCCATGCCCCACTCGGAGATAAAGCCGTGGCCACCGAATACCTGCATACCCAGGTTAGCCGCTTCGTGACCGATCTCGGTCAGGAACGCCTTGGCGATCGGTGTCAGGAAGCTCAGTGCTTCGTCAGCCGCCTTACGCTCTTCTTCAGTCTTGCCACCGTGAACGATGTCCACCTGCTGTGCAGTCAGGTAGATCAACGCACGCGCGCCTTCTGCAACCGCTTTCTGGGTCAGCAGCATGCGACGAACGTCCGGGTGAACGATGATCGGGTCAGCAATGCCTTCCGGGTTCTTCGGTCCGCTCAGGGAACGCATAGCCAGACGCTCTTTGGCGTAGACCAGTGAGCCCTGGAAGCTCAGCTCGGAAGCACCCAGACCCTGGATAGCGGTACCGATACGAGCGGTGTTCATGAAGGTGAACATGCAGTTCAGACCCTTGTTCTCAGGTCCGATCAGCCAGCCCTTGGCGCCGTCGAAGTTCATAACGCAAGTGGCGTTACCGTGGATCCCCATCTTGTGCTCCAGAGAGCCACAGGAAACCGCGTTACGCTCACCGGCAGATCCGTCTTCATTCGGCAGCTGCTTGGGCACGATGAACAGAGAGATACCCTTGGTGCCTTCCGGAGCGCCCGGCAGACGCGCCAGAACGATGTGGACGATGTTCTCGGCCATATCGTGCTCACCAGCGGAAATAAAGATCTTGGTACCGGAAATCGCGTAGGAACCATCAGCGTTCGGCTCGGCCTTGGCGCGCAGAGTCCCCAGGTCAGAACCACAGTGCGGCTCGGTCAGGCACATGGTGCCGGTCCACTCACCGCTGATCAGCTTGGTCAGGTAAACCTGCTTCTGCTCTTCGGTGCCGTGTGCTTCAATGGTGTTGGTAGCGCCGTGGCTCAGGCCAGGGTACATACCCCAGGACCAGTTGGAAGTACCAACCATCTCGCTCATAACCAGACCGAGAGAGTGAGGCAGGCCCTGACCGCCGTAATTCGGATCCGCAGTCATGGAAGGCCACCCGCCTTCTACGTACTGCTGGTAAGCTTCTTTGAAGCCAGTCGGCGTCTTAACGCCGTCTTCGCTCCAGGTGCAACCTTCCTTGTCACCCACCTGATTGAGCGGAGACAAAACCTGCTCACAGAATTTGGCTCCTTCCCCGATAATGGCATCAACCATATCCGGAGTAGCATCCTCTGCACCCTCCAGGTTGGCATAGTGCTGTTCACTGCTCAGCAGCTCGCTCATTACGAATTTGATATCACGCAGGGGCGCTTTGTATTCAGGCATGTAATCAACCTCAGTTCGCGGACTTAGCTGAACAGGATGCAGCTATAAGCCTTGGGTTTACTCAGACACTGCAGCGACGGGCGCCACAGCCTTAATTAAACACTTGTTTGAAACATACGTTTCGAGGCACAGAATTGTCAATAGCCAGGCAAGAAATTTGTGTTGCCGTACGTCACCCATGGATGCAAACGCGAGCGCATACGTAAGGCCGCCCTCGGGCCAACCATGAATTCAGGCAGTGAAGAAGGGAATCAGGCCCTGAGGGAGCCCAAAAGAGATACAGAACGCCAGCCATCTGCAACGATGGCGGCGACTGAACGAAAAGTGTCGGTTGCGCTGAAGCTTTTGATAGTTGTAGGACACAGAACCCGCATACTGGCCCTGGCGATTCTCCTGGCGGCACCTTCCATGCCCACCGTGCCATTCCGAGCCCCTTGAACCCCTGTCGATAGCGCGTTACTGATCATTGACTCAAGCAAGCAACGCTTCAGGTCAATTTTCAAATAACGGACTGATATTCAAGTGCGCAGATAGGGTGACAGCATCCGCCTCCGGATTCCAGGGCAGGCTGCCCAGGCAGGGCGCGCCGATATGACCAAGAAGATAGTCGAAGGTTTCCTGTTCACAGCTCATGGTGTCCTTTTCCGGGCGATTGGCAACCCAGCCAGCCAGGCGAAGACCATCAGCGCGTACGGCTTCTGCCGTCAGCAATGCATGGTTAATGCATCCCAGCTTCAGGCTAACTACGAGAATAACCGGCATCTCCAGCTCTCTGGGGAGCGCGGCATAAGTCTCGCGCTCATTCAGGGGAACCCGCCAACCACCGGCCCCCTCAACCAGCATCAGATCGGAAGAACGCATTTGCAGCCCGCGGCAGTACCCCGCCAGCCGCCCCGCCGTTATGGATTTTCCCGCCTGCTGAGCAGCCACATGGGGGGCAATGGCCGGCTCCAACGCGATCGGATTGACCACGTCGTAGGCAAGCTCTTCGGTCATGGCCCCCTGAAGCAGCAACGCATCTTCATTGCGCAAGCCATCAGGCGTGTTGTCACACCCCGAGGCAATCGGCTTCATCGCCAGCGTGCGCTTACCCATCGAGCGGGCGGCCTCAAGAATGGCCGCCGATACCATGGTCTTGCCCACCCCGGTGTCAGTGCCCGTCACAAAATAGGTTTTACGTGCCATGGAGCTAAAATATCCTTCTCAGTTGCGAATGCGATTACGCCTGCCAATACACCCAGGCCGCTTCGTAGCTTGCCGCCACGCTGCCGTCCGGCTGCCTGGGGTAAGCCTTGCACATGGCGCGGACACGACCTGGGCCGGTCAGCGTCTTGCGGCGGGCATCTCCCTTGAATCCGGCGCCCAGCTGTTTCAGTTCGCCCGTCAGCGCCAGTGGAGAGTCGTAGGGCAAGGCAATGGTGCGACGCACAAATTGGGCTCCGGGCAATGCCTGCGTGACCAGTTCACGCAGTCGATGCTCCGGCTCAAAGCGATTGACATGAGGACGACCCGGATCTGCTACCTCCCAGGCCTTCTTCAACTCGTTCAGCGTGCCATCCATCAGCGTCGATAGCATCAAACGGCCGCCGGGCCTGAGCAACCTGCGACACTCCAGGAGCACCGGAACAGGGTCCGAACACCACTGGATCATCAGGTTACTGAAAATAAGGTCAACACTATCATCCGGCAGGGGCAGGTGTTCCGCATCGGCAACCAGCCAAGATACATCCCCGGTTACGTTGTTGCGCGCGCGCTCAACCATGCCAGCAGAAAGATCAACGCCCGTCACCCGACCGACAGATGCCATGCCTGCCAGCGCTCTGGTGAACCACCCCGTCCCGCAGCCAACATCCAGAGCACGCTCCCCCTGGAACCCAGCCCGCGAGAGCTCGGCAATCATAACATTCCCCATCAGGCGCTGAAGCCTGGAGGCCTGCTCATACGTGGCACTGGCCACGCCAAATTCCCGGGCGATATCCACCTTATCCGCAATCGGAAGGTCGTTCTGGCATTCCGACAGGTCCGGCCCTACCAAGGTATGCAAAGCGGCATTCACAGGCCTTCCTCCGTCCCTTCCAACAGTGACCGACACGCGGACAGGCTGTCGAGCAAACGGTCAAGATCGCCATGGGTGTGCGCTGCACTCAGCGTCACACGCAAGCGGGCCTCTCCCTCCGGCACCGTGGGTGGCCGGATGGCGGTCACGAGCACCCCCCACTCTTCCAGGGCCTTACTCAGTGCCAGGGCTTTCCAGTTATCACCCACCATGATGGGCTGGATTGGGGTTTCCGAGGGCATCAGTCGGTAGCCAAAGGCCCCGGCCTCTTGCCGGAACCGGGTTATCAGACTGCCAAGGTGCTCCCGACGGGCGTCATCCCGCTCAATGACATCCAGACTGGCGCAGGTCGCCAGCGCAATGGCGGGCGGCATGGCCGTTGTATAGATGTAGGTGCGGGCCTTCTGAACCAGATACTCCATCAGCACCTCGGGCCCGGCCGCGAACGCACCACTGGTGCCCACGGCCTTGCCCAATGTACCAATCAGTACCGGCACCTCCTGCTCCGACAGCCCCAGTTCTGCCACGCTGCCCCGGCCCTGAGGTCCGAGCACACCGATACCATGGGCATCGTCCACGACCAGCAGCGCATCGTGCTCACGACACAGTCGGGCCAATTCGCGCAACGGGGCCACATCGCCGTCCATACTGAACACACCGTCAGTCACGACCAGCTTGTGTCCGGAAGTTTTCTTCAGCATCGACTCCAGAGCCGCCACATCACCATGGGGATACCGGTGCACCCGGGCACGGCTGAGAATGCAGCCGTCAATGATTGACGCATGATTCAGGCGGTCAGAGAAAATAGTATCGCCCCGCCCCGCGAGCGCGGCGATGATCCCCATATTCGCCATGTAACCGGTGGAGAAAAACAGCGCGGAACTCCGACCAGTGAACTCAGCCAGACGCTGCTCCAGTTGATGATGGGCATCGTGGTGTCCACAGATCAGATGGGATGCGGCCCCGCCCAGCCCCGTTGACGGCAGAGCCTGGCGCAAGGCATCGAGGTTGGCCGGGTGATTGGCCAACCCCAGATAGTCATTACTGCAAAAGGACAGAATTTCCCGGCCATCCGAGGTCAGCACCGGTTGCTGTGGACCAGAAATCTGACGCCGGACCCGATGGAGCCCGGCCCGCTTCCGCTCTGCCAACTCAGCTTCGAAATCTCGCAACGACACACCCCGTAAAACGTGAGTTTACTCAGACAGTTTTAGTGACGGGCCACATCAGGATGCGGCCGATTCACGGGTGGCATCGTAAAACAAATGCCGGGTCGCTTCGTGCTCCACAGCGCCGGCAATCGCCTCGATTTGCTGATCTTCCGTTGCGCACTGCTCGCGCTGTTCGGGGCGAATGCCCAGGCGCTGGAACAACCGCATATCGGCATCGGCTTCTGGGTTAGCAGTGGTCAGCAACTTTTCGCCATAGAATATGGAGTTGGCGCCCGCCATAAAGCACAGCGCCTGCATCTGGTCATTCATGTTCTCCCGGCCGGCAGACAGGCGCACGTGGGAGGCTGGCATCATGATTCGGGCCACGGCAA
Source organism: Marinobacter sp. F4216 (assembly GCF_019931195.1). Lineage (GTDB taxonomy): Bacteria > Pseudomonadota > Gammaproteobacteria > Pseudomonadales > Oleiphilaceae > Marinobacter > Marinobacter suaedae. The sequence goes on from NZ_JAIOUO010000003.1 coordinate 354,242, forward strand.
TGATGCGAATGAATTCGAACGGATCGAGATCCTCCACATCTTCCATCGGGGTACCCTTCACCTTCACCAGCATGTTGACCGGCACACTTTCCGGATGCTGTGGCAGGTTCGCCAGCTGAACCAGCAAACCAACGCGGTCATCCTCGTCTTCGCCCATGCCCATGATGCCGCCGCAACACACCTTCATCCCGGCCTTGCGGACATTGTCCAGCGTATCCAGGCGGTCCTGATAGGTACGGGTGGTAATGATATGGCTGTAGAACTTTTCGGAGGTATCCAGGTTGTGGTTGTAATAATCCAGACCCGCATCGGCCAGCTCTTTTGCCTGATCTTCCTTCAGCATGCCGAGGGTCATGCAAGTCTCCATCCCAAGGGATTTGACCTGTTTCACCATGTCCAGCACGTAGGGCATGTCTTTCTTAGAAGGACTTCGCCAAGCCGCCCCCATACAGAAACGCGATGCGCCACGCTCCTTGGCTGCGCGGGCTTCCGCGACGACCTTCTCGATCTCCAGCAACCGTTCTTTCTCAAGCCCGGTGTTGTAATGACCGCTTTGCGGACAGTATTTGCAGTCCTCCGGGCAGGCGCCGGTCTTGATGGACAGCAGCGTGCTGACCTGAACCTCATTCGGATCAAAGTGTTCACGGTGAACGCTCTGGGCACGGAAAAGCAGATCATTAAACGGTAATTCAAACAGCGCACGCGCTTCCTGAAGCGTCCAGTCGTGACGGGGTGCAGTAGCAGTCATAAAGGAGTCCTGTTAACCTTTTCCGGCCTTTGGGTTTACGGAAGAACCAGATGATAAAGAGCACAGACATCCTGTCAACCTTGTTAACACTAAAGGTTAACCGGTCTCGCAAGGCAGGGCTCTGCGTTGCTTGCCTGGATACCTCAGCGAGAGACGGCCTGTGCAGCCCTTGCCGGCATGATCTGCCGCGCAATAATCACCCGTGCCAGACCTGCGCAATGCCAATGCCCATGTCCGGCCTGGTGTGCGGCGACTGTCTGTCCAACCCTCCGTCCTTCTCCTGCTCGATCATCCCCTGGCTTTATCGCTTTCCGGCCGATGCCATGATTCGGCGTTTTAAGGATCAGGGGCAGAGACAATTCCTTCGCCCCCTTGTGGCGGACCTGGCATCACAGCTCGAAACCCTGATGCAAGAGCAAACCATTCCCAGACCGGACGCCCTTATACCGGCGCCCATGCACCGGAAGCGTCGCCTGGCCCGCGGGTTCAACCAGGCCCAGGTAATTGCAGAGGAACTGGCGAAGCAATTGGCGATACCCGTCGCCTCCAGCCTTGTGGCACGCAAACGCCACGTCGACAGTCAGCGTGGTCTGGGGAGAGATGAACGCCTGAAAAATCTGCGCCGGGTCTTTGAGTTGAAGGGGGAAGTTCCGAGCCGCATCGCCATCATCGATGATGTGGTCACCACAGGGGCGACCGCACGCAGCCTTGCATCCGCCCTCAAGAATCAGGGGGCACAGGACATACAGGTTTGGGCGCTGGCGCGAACGCCGCTTTAGGACAACCGGGACTTCACGTACTCGGCAATCGCGAGGCACGACGTCAGTCCAGGCGACTCAACGCCAAACAGATTAACCAGACCAGCCACGCCGTGCGCCTCAGGGCCATCAATTCGAAAATCGGCAGCCGGTTCACCCGGCCCGCTCAACTTCGGGCGAATACCGGCGTAGGCGGGTTCCAGGCGGGACTCATCAACCTCCGGCCACCAGCGCCTCAGCCCCTCAACAAACCGCCTGCCCCGCCCCGGGTCGACGTGGTAACCAATCTCATCGATCCACTCCACGTCCGGGCCGAACCGGGCCTGACCGGCGAGATCCAGGGTCAGATGCACTCCGAGACCACCTGGCTCAGGCACCGGATACACGAGGCAATCCGCCGGAGGCGTGCCGCGATAACTGAAGTAAACGCCCCGGGCGAGCCACTGCCGCGGTTTGCCATGGTCAGGCAGACCCTGCCAGTGTTTTGCCAGGTTGACCGCCCCCAGGCCCGCCGCATTGATCACGTTTTCAGCACGTAACTCACAAGGCGTATCGCCTCCGATAAGCAAACGGTGACTGCCCGAACAGGACTCGGCCTCCAGAACAGGTGTTCCGAACGCAATGCGACCGCCAGCGTCCTCAAGTTCGCCCACCAGAGACACCATCAGTCCATGACTATCGACAATCCCGGTCTCCGGCGACCAGAGCGCCGAGCAGATTGAAAGCCGGGGCAGTGCTTGCGCCAGATCCGGACCGTCGACCAGCTTCAACGCCACCCCGTTTGCTTCGGCTTTTCGCGCAATCCTTTCCAGCGATACGACCTGATCCGGCGAACTGGCGACAATCCATTTGCCACATTTGCGGTGGTTTACCCGGTGCTCACCGCAATAGTCGTACAGCAACTTGCGGCCACGGACACACAAGCGGGCCTTGAGACTGCCCTCGGGATAGTAGATCCCGGCATGAATGACCTCGCTGTTGCGCGACGACAAGCCCTCACCAAAACGCGGGCCCTGCTCAACAATCACCACCTCATGCCCGGCCAGGGCCAGGCTGCGCGCAATGGCAAGACCAACCACGCCCGCACCGATCACAACCGTTTGTACCTCAAGCGACTCTGCCGACAAACCTTACTCCCTGAACATCACCGTGTAGTGGGAAAAGCATAACCGATTGATCCAGCGCACTGCAGCGCGAAGCACCCATTACTCAGTGGATCAGACCAGTTATACTCTGCGTCAGGAATACTGAAAATGTGCACGGAGCCCAGCAGGTATGTCAGACAAAAAGCAGTTTTTACTGGTGATGGTTGTAGCCGCAGTGTTCGTCAGCTGGCTCGGCTGGCGCGGCTTTGAGGTCATCAGTCTGAACGAATTGCTGAAGTCAGACCCCGTGGTTGCCGGCTACCCCTATCAACACCGGGTACTTCGCGTGGAAGGAAACACAGCCATCATGAGCTCACTGCGCTCGCACAATGTCTCTACCCAGCAGGCACTGGGTGCGGTTTTTCCAAGCATGAAAAGTCTGGCCGAAAGTGACAAAGCCTGGCAGCGCGCCGAGCGCGAACTCGCCCAAATTCAAGCCCGGGCCGGCGACATTGTTCTGGGAGCCGAAGGTATCCGGCGAATTCGCTGGGAACTGGATGAAAACTGGTATCATATTCGGGCCATGAAATCCGATTACGAGACGGACTTCTGAGTCGCTGCCCTATGACCCACGACCACCAAACTGCTACAGAATCTTCCCACCCCTACGATGCCCTGACGCCAGATACCATACTGGACGCCCTGGAATCCGTGGGCTTCGACATCAATGGGCGCCTGTTTGCCCTCAACAGCTACGAAAACCGGGTTTACCAGGTTGGCCTGGAAGAAACCACACCGGTCATTGCCAAGTTCTACCGCCCCGGCCGATGGACTGAAGCCCAGATTCGTGAAGAGCATGACTTTACCCGGGAGCTGGTTGACGCCGATATTCCCGTGGTCGCGCCACTTGAAATGCCTTCTGGGGACACCCTGGCCAGCCACTCCGGCTTTTGCTTTGCTGTGTTCCCACAGCGAGGCGGCCAGGCTCCGGATGTCAGCGTAACGGATACCCTTTATCGCCTTGGGCAATGGCTCGGCCAGCTGCACAACATTGGCGCCAAGCAAACGTTCCGGCACCGGCCGGCCCTGTCATTACTCGATGGCCTGGTTGCGAATAATCAACTGCTGGTGGAAGGCGGATGGATACCGGAAGACTTGCGCCCTGCCTGGGACAGCCTGCTCCGGGATTTGATCGAGCTGTGCGCGGCCCGAATTGATGACGCAGGACCTGTGGTAGACTTGCGCCTGCATGGCGACTGCCACGCCGGCAACATCCTGTGCCGCGACGAGCAGATGCTGTTTGTGGACCTGGACGATTGCCGCACCGGGCCAGCCATCCAGGATATGTGGTTACTGCTCAACGGAGAGGATTCAGAGCGAGGAGCCCAGCTGGGAGAGCTGCTTGAAGGCTACGAGATGTTTCGGGACTTCAACCGGAGAGAACGGCACCTGATCGAACCACTGCGTTGCTACCGGCAGATTGCCCACTGCGCATGGCTCGCCAGACGCTGGGACGACCCGGCATTTCCCCGCTTCTTTCCGTGGTTTGGCAAACCCCGCTTCTGGTCTGATCAGATTCTTGCGCTCAGGGAGCAGTTGGCCGCCCTGCAGTCACCATCGCTGTCACTCCCCGGCCAACACTGAGTCATTCAACGTTTCACAGCATTTGAGGTAAGCATGCCCGAGCAAGAGGCCCAGTATACGGTTCGCAGCCTGATTTTGACGGCCGTGGTTTCCATCGTTGTAACGGTGCTCGTCCTTGAGGCCAGCGGCCGGATTGATCACTCCGACAACAAGGACCACGTTCCGGTTGGCACTTTTGAGGCCATTCACGTCAATCCGGACCAGCCCTTCCGGATGTCACACAAAGCCTCTGAACTGCACGCTACCTGCGAGAACGGGTATATGGCCATTGCCGCCGATGTCGACCCATCATTCCGCGGCATTCTGGTGGACTACAAAAACCGGGGCGTACGCTGTTACCGTCCCTCACCAACAGCCCCCTCTGTCCCCGATGCCACTGAATCCGCGGAGCCTGCTGACAATGAGTAAACCGAAGTCTCCGGGCAAGCCACCCGAACAGGCCACCGACCGACTCTTTGCCACCGAGCGGCGACCCGACGACTTCCGCTTTGATGCATCGGTGGCTCGGGTGTTTCCCGACATGATTCGCCGGTCAGTGCCCGGCTACACCACCATCATCCCGATGATCGAGGTGATTACCGAACAGTACGCACAGGCCGGCTCCAACTGCTACGACCTCGGCTGCTCTCTGGGCGCCTCTACGCTGGCCATGCGCCATGGCATCTCCTATCCGGACTGTGCCCTGTTCGGTGTCGACAACTCCAGCGCCATGATCGAGCGCTGCGAGCACTACATCGCCCTCGACGACAATCCGATGCCGGTCACGCTCAGGTGCGAGGACATCCTGCATACCGAGCTGAGCAATGCCTCGGTCACAACCCTGAACTTCACCCTCCAGTTCATCGCACCGGAGGAGCGCTCAGCCCTGCTGACCCGCATTGCCAGGGCAACCCGCCCCGGAGGCGTGCTCATCCTGTCGGAAAAAATTCAGTTCGAATCCGAGCGGGAGCAAAATACGCAAACCCGGCTGCACCATGATTTCAAACGGGCCAATGGCTATTCCGATCTGGAAATCAGTCAGAAGCGGAGCGCCATTGAACGGGTACTGATACCTGAGACCCTGGCCGCTCACAAGCAGCGACTGGTCGACGCCGGATTCGACGATGTGATGGTGTGGTACCAGTGCTTCAATTTTGTCTCCATGCTGGCCATCAAGAACGGTTAAACATCACTCGCACCCATGACACACTTCGATTGGCAAACCTGTTACCAAAGGCTCTTCGAAGAGCTGACCGCCTCCAATGGCCCCCAGGCACGCTGGGCCGAGCAACTTCGCAAACAACTCACGCTCCGGTTTGAGGAACGGCCCCACGGCGACATGGTGCGCTGGCTGAACGCCCTTGACGGCCTTCCCGAGCTGCCTGAGGTCAACGGAAACCTCACTTGCCCGGCAGTAACACTGGAATCCCGGACGCCCCTCTCGTCCGCTCAACAGGAGCAGCTCGAAGCCTCGCTGAAGGGCCTGATGCCCTGGCGTAAGGGGCCATTCGATTTCTTCGGTATCCACATTGATACCGAGTGGCGTTCAGACTGGAAATGGGATCGGGTATCACCCTACCTGTCAGACCTGAGGGGCCGCCGAATCCTCGACGTTGGCTGCGGGTCAGGCTACCACTGCTGGCGAATGCTTGGCGAAGGTGCCGGGCGGGTGATTGGCATTGACCCCGGTCTGCTCTTCCTGTTCCAGTTCCTCAGTGTCAAACGCTATCTCGGCCATGTACCGGTTGACCTGCTGCCCATTCGAATGGAGGACCTGCCGGAGAACCTGCAGGCCTTTGACACCACCTTCTCCATGGGCGTGCTCTATCACCGCCGTTCCCCTCTGGACCACTTGCTGGAACTCAAAGGCACCCTGCGCAAAGGCGGCGAACTGGTCCTGGAGACACTGGTTGTCGACGGACCCGAGGGCTACAGCCTGATGCCCGAAGACCGGTACGGCCAGATGCGTAATGTCTGGTTCCTGCCCAGCTGCGATACCCTGCTGCGCTGGCTGGACCGCACGGGATTCGAGAACGCCCGGGTGGTGGATGTCACGGAAACCACCACCGAGGAGCAACGAAGTACCGATTGGATGCGATTCAATTCGCTGAAAGACTTCCTCGATCCCGAAGACCCGACCAGAACCATTGAAGGTTATCCGGGGCCCAAGCGGGCCACCGTCATTGCCGAAAAACCCTGACACAAAAAAGCCGCCCCGTGGGGCGGCTTTTTTGCTTCGGTAGACTTACTCGCCGAAGGGATGACGCAGAGTGATGGTTTCCACCCGGTCCGGACCGGTAGAAATAATATCGATCGGCGCCTCAATCTGCTCCTCGAGGAAGCGGATATAGGCCTTGGCGTTCTCGGGCAACTGATCGATGCCGGTCAGCCCTACGGTGCTCTCACTCCAACCAGGAAGCTCGGTATACACCGGCTCAATGTCCTTGTAGTTGTCGCAGCCGATGGGCGGGCGAGTGATTTCGCCATTCGGCGTCTTGTAGCCCACGCAGACCTTCACGGTCTCCAGTCCGTCCAACACGTCGAGCTTGGTCAGGCAGATACCCGACACACTGTTGATCTGAATGGCATGGCGCAGGGCCACCGCGTCGAACCAACCACAGCGACGGGCACGACCGGTGGTGGTGCCGACTTCGTTACCCTTGATCGCCAGATGATTTCCCATGTCATCAAACAGTTCGGTCGGAAACGGACCGGAGCCAACGCGAGTGGTGTAGGCCTTGGTAATGCCCAGCACATAATCCAGGAACAGGGGCCCGAAACCGGAACCCGTAGCGGTACCGCCTGCGGTGGTGTTGGAGGAGGTTACATACGGGTAGGTGCCCAGATCGATATCCAGCAGGGAGCCCTGAGCGCCTTCGAACAGGATATGCTCACCGCGCTTGCGGAAGTCGTGCAGCATGTCGGTCACATCCGCCGCCATCGGCAGGATTTCCTCACCCATCTGCTTCAGCTCGGCCAGAGCAGCATCAATGTCTTCGGCCTCTTCCTTGAAGTATTCGGTCAAAACGAAGTTGTGGTAGGCCATAATTTCACGCAACTTCGCTTCGAAATCAGCGGGGTTCGCCAGATCGCCAAGGCGAATACCGCGCCGGGAAACCTTGTCCTCATAGGCAGGGCCAATACCCCGACCGGTGGTACCGATTTTGTCATTGCCACGGGCGCGCTCGCGGGCCTGGTCAATGCGAACGTGGGTACGCAGGATAATCGGGCAGGCTTCCGAAATGCGCAGTCGGTCGCGCACAGCGACACCATTGGCCTCCAGCTCCCGAACCTCTTTCAGCAGCGCTTCCGGGGACAACACAACGCCGTTGCCAATCAGGCACACCACGTGTTCGCGCAGAATCCCGGACGGAATCAGGTGAAGGGCCGTTTTCTTGCCATCGATAACCAGTGTATGACCGGCATTGTGTCCGCCCTGAAAGCGAACAACCGCGGCCACCTTGTCGGTCAGCAGGTCAACAATCTTACCCTTGCCTTCATCACCCCACTGGGTGCCCAGCACAACAACGTTTTTACCCATGATTTTCTCTCAGTGCCGCTGCCCTTGGGGCAGGCATTTCATCCAAATACGTGTAATTGATGGTAGAGACCCTCGGGTCTCAACCGAGATTCTCAACGACCCATTTACCATCACGCTTAACCAGGTGACGATCACAGCCTTTGACAACAGGATTCGTTCCAGCGTCCTCCGGCAAGGCACGGATAACCGAATGGTTCGCTCTCAATTCTAGGATAGCCTCTTCCAACGCCGCATCCTCATCCGATGGCGCCCAGATGGCGCCGGCCACCTTGAAGGGACGTTCACCGAGCGACACCAGCGCCCGAATATCCAGACTGAAGCCTGTTGCCGGCCTTGCACGGCCAAAATCGCTGCCGATGGCATCGTAACGGCCGCCTTTGGCAACCGAGTCGCCATGACCGGGAACGTAGGCGGCAAACACCAGCCCAGTGTGATAGTTGTAGCCACGAAGCTCGCAAAAATCGAAGCCAAGACTCACTTCCGGATAACTTTCTGCCAGCATTTCAGACACGCGGCTCAACTTGCCCAGCGCGGCATCCAGATCCTCCGAGAAGCCGATCAGGATGTCGCGAGCCTGCTCAAGCGCCTCGCGCCCGCCACTGACCCGGGCAAGATCTCTCAGCCTGGCTCCGGGCGAACCTGCCTCGCAGTGTCCAAGCAGTTCATCCAGTTCCGGTACCGACTTGCGCGCCATGGCGTCAAAAATGGCCGCCTCAGTCTCATGACCAAAGTCCGCCGCCCCCATCAGACTCTGGTAGATGGACACATGAGCGAGATCCAGGTGAATACGAGGCAGACCAGCAACCCGCAGGCTTTCAAGCATCAACCGGATGACTTCCATATCGGCAGCCTCGGAAGCGCTGCCAAACAACTCACAGCCGGCCTGAATCGGAGTCCGGCCGGTCAGCATATGACGGGGACGGGTATGCAGCACATGACCCGCATAGCAAAGACGGGTAATGCCATCCTGTGCAAGGGTGTGAGCATCGATACGGGCAGCTTGGGGCGTCATGTCAGCCCGGACGCCCATCATCCGGCCAGTGAGCTGATCCGTCAGTTTGAAAGTCTGGAGCTGAAGATCATTACCGGTGCCGGTAAACAGCGACTCCAGATATTCAACCAGAGGAGGTATAACCAGCTGGTAGCCCCAGCGCTGGCAGGTATCCATTACATCCCTGCGCAGGGATTCGATCCGTCCGGCCAGCGGCGGCAGAATGTCTTCCACCCCGTCCGGCAGTAACCAGCGATCAGATACTGTCATGAGATAACATTGTCCGTCAGACTCGCCAAGGCATACAGCCCGTTGGCGGTTACACAGGATTTAAGGCGACTCAGGGCAGTAAAACCCTGACACAAAACCGCTCGGATTTTACACGCTTGGACGACACAAAAAAACCGGAATACCGAGGTATTCCGGTTTTCAACTCGGGCACGCGGTTTACTGGGCGCCCATAGGGTCCTTGAGGAACTTCATGAAGTCACTGTCAGAATCAATCACCATGATATCGCCTTTACCGGAGAAGGTCTTCTGGTAGGCCTGCAAGCTCCGATAGAAGCTGTAGAACTCAGCATCGGAACCGTACGCATCCGCATAGATGTTGGCGGCTTCCCGATCACCTTCACCGCGCGTCTCTTCCGACTCGGCAAAAGCTTCCGCAAGAACAACCGTGCGCTGACGATCCGCATCCGCACGAATGCCTTCGGCAAGCTCACGACCGCGAGAACGGAATTCCTGAGCCAGCTTTTCCCGCTCGGTGGCCATCCGACGATAGACGTTGTCGCTGACCTGGCCCGGCAGTTCGATGGCCTTGACCCGCACGTCGAGAACCTCGATGCCAAATTCCTGGACAGAGGTTTCGTTGACACGATCCCTCAGAGCGTGCATCAGCTCATCACGCTGACCGGAGACCACCTCGTGCATGGTACGGATACCGAATTCGTCCCGCAGGCCGTTGTCCACGCGGGACAACAGCAGAGACTGGGCCCGGAACTCATCACCACCAGTCGCCCGGTAGAACTGGTCCACGTTAAGGATTTTCCAAGCAATGTAGGAATCCACATCCAGCGGCTTCTTCTCGGTGGTCAGGTACTGGCGCGAAGGCAGATCCATGGTCAGTACCCGGATATCGAATTCCCGCACCTGATCAATCACCGGCACCTTGAAGTGAAGGCCAGCCGGGATATCAGTTTCCACCAACTCACCGAAGCGTAACAGGACACCTCGATGGGTTTCCGGAATGATATAAACACTTGAGAGAACGAGCAGGACAACAATCAGGGTGCCTGCAAGCCCCAATACACCTTTAGGTCCCATGATTATCTGCTCCTCCGTCCGTTAGTCTCCTGTCTGGAGCGAAGCTCCCGGATGACCTGCTCGGTCAACTCCTGAATATCCACGTCCCCATTTCGGTCGCCGGATGACTGGCTGTCGCCACTCCGGGAACTGCGGGGCAGCGAGGCACCCTGTGTCAGACGATCAAGTGGCAGATACATCATGTTTCCACTGCTTTCGGTATCAACAAAGATCTTGCTGCTGTTAGAAAGTACTGATTCCAGAGCCTGCAGGTACAAACGCTCCCGGGTGACTTCCGGAGCCCGCTTATACACTGACAGCAGTTCGGTGAAGCGAGCCGACTCACCACGAGCGCGCTCAATCGCTTCCTGCTTGTAAGCGTTAGCTTCCTCAATCATCCGCTGAGCCTGACCACGCGCCTCAGGAACCACCTTGTTTCGATAGGTTTCGGCTTCTTCCTTCACGCGCTGTTCGTCCTCACGGGCGCGCTGAACTTCACGGAAAGCGTCCTGAACCGCGGGCGGCGGTTGTGTGCTTTCCACGTTCACCCGGACGATCTGAAGGCCCGTACCATACTCCTGAAGGAAACGCTGGAGCCGCTGCTCAACTCGCACCGCAAGCTCAGCACGCCCCTCGGTCAGAACATCGTCCAGCGACGAACTACCCACCTCGTGGCGCAACGCACTGTCGGTTGCGAAGGCAAGAGCCTGGTTCGAATCCCGTACATTCAGGACGTAAGCCTTGGCATCCTCAACCCGGTACTGCACCTGCAGATCAACGGTAACGAGGTTCTCATCCTGGGTCAGCATCTGACCGCTGGACTCGGCTGTACGCACGTTGGTAACAAGCACTTTGGTGACATCATCAATCAGCGGCACCTTGAAGCGCAGACCTGGCTCCTCGGTGCGGTTAAATTCACCGAATCGAAGGACTACTGCCCGCTCCTGCTCGTCCACCGTGTAGAAAGACTGGTAGATCACATAACCCAAGAACAGCAAAAAGCCCAGTGCCAGAACCGCACCGAATCCGCCGGAACTTCCGGAACTTCCGGAACCGCCTCCGTCGTTGCGGGAGCCTTTGCCACCCAGCATTTTGTTCAGCTTTTCGATACCTTTCTTTAGCGCTTCGTCGAGGTCTGGCGGCCCCTGATCATCGCCGCGCCGACCTCCGCCAGTTCCCCAGGGGTCGTTGTCATTGCGATTTCCACCCGGTTCGTTCCAGGCCATAGTGCTCTCCGTTCCTTACGTGTAGATGGCTGCAAATACTAGGGATTTATCATCGCCCCGGCAATAGCCCATGCGCTTTCAGGCATGGCGATCATCAAGGCGAACCGATTCTTCATTCATTCCTGCACGGCTGAGCAACTGCCGCCAGTCACGGTTCTGCAACCGGACCTCCAGCACCGCATCGCCGGTCTCCCGGTGCTCTTCACTCAATACCGAACCCGCCTCGTGCAACAGAGCCCTCAGTTTGCCGTCTGTTGGCCCAAGCAAGACAAAATAGTGGACGACGTCTTCGGCGAGGCGCTCCACAATCGCGTCGAACAGGTCATCGATCCCTTCGCCAGTTACCGCAGAGACCCATACCCGGATCGGGATTCCATCTTCGTTACGATCAATCCTTGGAGAAAAACCTTCAAGCAAATCAATCTTGTTGAACACCTGAAGAACCGGAATCTCGTCCGCACCGATTTCGGCGAGCACGGATTCCACCTGTTCGATATTGTCGTCCCTGCGGCTATCGTAGCAATCCACGACGTGCAGCAGTAAGGTCGCCTCGGTGGTTTCCTCAAGGGTTGCCCGGAAGGCTTCCACCAGTTTGTGGGGCAGGTGCCGAATGAAACCCACCGTGTCCGCCATCACTACGGGCCCGATGTCCGGGAGTTCCAACCTGCGCAGGGTTGGGTCGAGTGTGGCAAACAACTGATCAGCAGCGTATACGCTGGAGGTTGTAATTCGGTTGAACAGCGTAGATTTGCCTGCGTTGGTGTAACCGACCAGAGACACCGTCGGAATGTCAGCCCGCTGCCTGGCACGCCGCCCCTGATCACGCTGACGACGAACCTTTGCCAACCGTTTGTGGATTGACTTGATGCGCTCCCGAAGCAACCGTCGGTCGGTTTCCAGCTGGGTTTCACCCGGTCCGCGCAGGCCAATCCCGCCTTTCTGACGCTCCAGGTGTGTCCAGCCGCGAACCAGGCGTGTGGACATATGCTCCAACTGGGCCAGCTCAACCTGCAACTTACCCTCGTGGGTGCGGGCCCGCTGAGCAAAAATGTCGAGAATAACCCCCGTGCGATCCAGCACCCGGCACTTCAGTTCCCGTTCAATATTACGCTCCTGACTTGGGCTGAGGGCGTGATTGAACAGCACCACATCCGCCTCGTAAGCCTGGATCGCATCCCGGATTTCCTGCAGTTTTCCCTCACCCACAAAGAGGCGGGGACTTGGCTGCTTGCGGGAACCTCCTATCTGGGCCACAGGCTCCACACCGGCAGAAGTGACCAGCTCCCGGAATTCACCCGGGTCTTCAGCGTCATCGTAAGCGGTGAAATCGATATGAACCAGTACGGCGCGTTCGCCAACATCGGGACGTTCAAACAAACCAATTCAACTCCGGTGGAAACATTTCAACGGGCTATAAAAACAAACACCCGCGTCCTTGGAACCCTGAGGTTCGTCGGAAACGCGGGTGGCGATCTTCGGGCGGTCTGACAATTCAGTCTTCAGACTCACCCTCGCCTGCCGTGCCCTGCTGCGGCAGGCGAACATTGCGCGCCGGCACGACAGTGGAAATGGCATGCTTGTAGACCATCTGGCTGACAGTGTTTTTCAGCAAAATCACGAACTGATCGAAAGATTCAATCTGGCCCTGGAGTTTAATACCGTTCACCAGGAAGATGGATACCGGCACGCGCTCCTTGCGCAAGGCATTCAGGTAAGGGTCTTGTAACGAGTGCCCTTTTGACATGGGTGTTCTCCTGTTTTTAGTTAATTCAGATCGTCATCGTCAATTTTAAAAGTGGTGCGAAGCCCGATGTTTTTCAAGGCAGTCTCGGTGATCTTTGGGTCCCCGCTGTCGAGCCAGAACACATCCGACCACTTCCGCAACCAGGTCATCTGGCGCTTGGCCAGCTGCCGGGTTGCAGCAACCCCCTTGTTCACAAACGCGTCATAGTCAACGTTGCCGGCCAGGAAATCCCAGGCCTGCCGGTAACCGACACAGCGCATGGAGGGAAGATCGGGATGCAAATCCCCCCTCGCCATCAGTGAACGCACCTCATCAAGGAAGCCATGCTCCAGCATGTTTAAAAACCGCTGATGAATCCTTTCATGAAGCTGGCTCCGCGTTGACGGGGCTACAGCCAGCTGAATAACAGTATACGGTAGCTCTTCGGATTCGTCTGCCTGCCACTGGGTGAAATAGGTGAAATCCTCAACCCCATCTCGCTGATTTTGTGATGGATTGGCGAATTCAGCCTGCCAGAAGGATGAAATCGGCTTGCCGGTCAGGCGGTAGACCTCCAGCGCCCGCATCAGCCTCTGGCGGTTATTGGGGTGAATCAGGCGGGCAGCAACCGGGTCGTACAGCTCGAGCTCCCCGTGCAAGGCCTGCCAGCCTTTCTCCTCCGCTTCCTGCTGGATCGCGTGGCGGATTTCCGGACTGGCCGACGGTAAGCGTGACATACCGTGCAGCAGGGCCTTGTAGTACATCATGGTGCCGCCCACCAGCAGCGGAATGCGTCCGGCTGCACTGATGGCCGACATTTCCGCCAGGGCATCCCGGCGAAAATCCGCGGCTGAATAGGTTTCGGCCGGATCACAGATATCGATCAAACGGTGGGGAGCGGCCGCCAGCTCCTCGGCACTGGGCTTGGCGGTCCCGATATCCATGGTTCGGTAGATCAGGGCCGAGTCCACGCTGATGATGTCGCAGGGCAGTCGCTTACAAAGCTCGATGGCCAGATCGGTCTTGCCCGAAGCCGTGGGCCCCATCAGGAAGATGGCGGGCGGCTTCTGGGTAGAGTTGGCCCCGTTCTCGTGCGCCATAGGTCAGCGACCGCGTAGGAACAACTTGTCGAGCTCGGACAGGGTGACCAGCGTCCAGGTCGGACGCCCATGGTTACACTGGCCGCTGCGCTCGGTGGCTTCCATGTCCCGAAGCAGAGAGTTCATTTCAGGAATGGTCAGCTGCCGGTTGGCCCGAACGGAGCCGTGGCACGCCATGGTGCCGAGCAGCTCATGGGTGACGGCCTCCACTCGATCGCTCTGACCATGCTCGATCAGGTCCGACAACACATCCCGCACCAACTGTTCGGTGTCTGCTCCTCGAAGTAGCGCCGGCACCTGCCGAACGGCCAGGGTTTCCGGCCCTATACGCTCAATCTGCAGTCCAAGCTGTTGGAGTTCGCCTCCATGGGTCTCGACCAACGCGGCCTCCTTCTGGCTGACCGCCAGAGATACCGGCACCAGCAAAGGCTGACTCTTGAGATCCTGGTCCGCAAGCGCCCGCTTCATCCGCTCGTAGGTAATCCGCTCATGGGCAGCGTGCATATCCACCACAATAAGGCCGGCCTTGCCTTGAGCTAGAATGTAGATGCCGTGCAACTGGGCAATCGCGTAACCCAGCGGAGGCTCCTCGTCGCTGTCGGCGGGGGGCGTCGGACTTGCAACAGACAGATCGGCGATGGCGGCTGACGATTGTCCATTGGTAACGCCACCGCCAGTATTCAGCGAACTGTAGAACGCCATCTGATCGCTGGCGCGCCATTCCTGCTGGGGCTGGGAGGCCTGGTAGCCGCCGTAACCGGAAGCGCCCGGCGACGACGGCGAAGGAACCGCCGGCTGCGCAGGCTGCCCCCAGCTTGTTGCTGCGGACGTTGTGGCCTCTGCCCCTGTACCGGGCATTGCTCCCCCTTCCCGAACCACCGACTGCGCAACCGCGCCACGGAAGTGATCATCGGGCCGAACATCCGCGAGCGCCTTGTGCAGTGTCCGGAAAATGAAATCGTGGACCAGGCGACCATCCCGGAAGCGAACTTCATGCTTGGTTGGGTGCACGTTGACGTCGACCGTGGCAGGGTCCAGTTCCAGGTACAGGACAAACGCCGGATGCCGGTTATTGTACAGAACGTCGCGATACGCCTGGCGGACCGCGTGGGCCACCAGTCGATCACGGATCACCCTGCCGTTCACGAAAAAGTACTGCAGATCCGCCTGACTGCGGGAAAAGGTGGGCAATGCCACCCAGCCCCACAGGCGCAGCCCGGTCGCTTCGGCATCGATGACCACCGCGTTATCAATAAACTGCTGGCCGCAAAGGGATCCGATCCGGCGCTCTTTATCCAGCGGGGTCTCCGCGGGCCGCAGGCTTTGAACCACCCGCTGGTTATGGCGCAGGGTGAATCCGGCATCAAAACGGCTCAGGGCCTGGCGCCGGACACACTCTTCGATATGATTGAATTCAGTTTTCTCTGTGCGCAGAAACTTGCGGCGCGCCGGGGTATTGAAGAACAGATCCCGAACTTCCACGGTCGTACCGACCGGATGCGCAGCCGGTGATATGTGGGCGTCCATGTCCCGGCCTTCCACTTCCACCCTTGACGCCGCTTCCTGTTCTTCCGTGCGGGATGTCAGGGTGAGACGGGACACCGAGCTGATACTCGCCAGGGCCTCACCGCGAAAACCCAGGGACGCAACGGACTCGAGGTCATCAAGACTGGTAATCTTGCTGGTGGCGTGGCGGCTCAACGCCAGAGGCAGGTCGGATTCGCTGATACCGCTACCGTCATCCCGGATCCGGATCAGCTTGACGCCGCCCTGCTCTATTTCAACATCGACTCTGCCGGCACCGGCGTCCAGCGAATTTTCGACAAGCTCTTTGACAACCGATGCGGGACGCTCCACCACCTCGCCCGCGGCAATCTGGTTGGCGAGCCGCGGCGAGAGCAACTGAATGTGGGGCATGTTCTGGAAAAACCTCTTACTCAGGAAGCGGGTATACGAATGGTTTGCCCTACCATAACACGGTCGTCTGTCAGGCCGTTAAACTGCATCAGCTCGCTGACCGTGGTCTGGTTTTCCCTGGCTACGCCGGACAAAGTGTCGCCGGCCTTGATCTGGTAATGACTGACGGCCGAACTGCCCCTTTGTTTCTGCCACGCCAGCATGGTTCCCGGCGGCGGTGTTTTCTGGAAGTAGTCTTCAATGCCTTGCATGATCGCTGATGCCAATCGGTCACGATACCACTGGCTGTTCAGATTTTTCTCTTCCTCGGGGTTGGAAATGAAGCCAGCCTCCACAAGGATCGAAGGGATATCCGGAGACTTGAGCACCACGAAGGACGCCTGTTCTACCCGTGGTTTATGCAGCTTGGCCACGCGGCCCAGGTTACCCAGCACCGAGCTGCCCACACCGAGGCTGGCGTTGATACTGGCGGTCATCGACAAGTCCAGTAGCACGCCGGCCAGCATGTCATCCCGACCGTCCAGGGAGACTCCGCCTGTCAGGTCAGAGCGGTTCTCGCTCTGAGCCAGCCAGCGTGCGGTTTCACTGGTTGCACCGCGCTGGGACAGGGCAAATACCGACGCCCCCTTTGGCTGAGGAGTGCGGAAGGCATCAGCGTGCACCGACACGAACAGGTCGGCGTTGTACTTGCGCGCCAGCAGCGTCCGGTTTCGCAGGCCTATGTAATAGTCACCGGTACGGGTCAACTTGGCAGTGTAACCCGGCCGCTTATCAATCAGGGCCGCCAGGGTTTTTGCCATTTGCAGAACAACGTTTTTCTCGCGGGTCCCCTTCGGGCCAATAGCGCCCGGATCTTCACCGCCGTGCCCTGCATCAATTACAACAACAATATCGCGCTGGCCTCCAACGC
This sequence comes from Marinobacter sp. F4216, assembly GCF_019931195.1. Taxonomy (GTDB): domain Bacteria; phylum Pseudomonadota; class Gammaproteobacteria; order Pseudomonadales; family Oleiphilaceae; genus Marinobacter; species Marinobacter suaedae. The sequence continues at coordinate 371,166 of NZ_JAIOUO010000003.1, forward strand.
TCTGTGTCACGGTCGGTTTGGCGGTTTTTTCAAACCTCCGGCCATTCTCGTCGATCAGGTCGACCACAAGCCGGTGGCCATACTGGCCGTTTGGCTCCAGCTGGAAGCTGCGGGGCTTGATGTCGCTTTTCAGGTCCAGCACTACCCGGAGGTCGCTACCGTTTCGGGGCGCACTCCGAATACGCTTGATAGGGCTGCCGGCCAGGTCCAGTGCTTCAAAGTCCGCGCCGAGCTCGGCATTTTTGAGATCAATAACCAGTCGCGAGGGGTTCTGGAGAGAAAAAATATTGTGGGCAACCTTGCCCGCCGTATCCAGCACGAGCCGGGTGTGGTCGGGTGCCGGCCAAAGGCGGACATCGTCCACGCGAGAGCCGGCATGCGCCAGAAAAGACACACTCAGCAGGAGTGCCGATACAGCGCCAAAAAGCGCTCTCGGGATTAATTTTTCCATACTCATACTGCTTTCCCGCCCAACCAGGCAATTGCGCAATCGTTAACTATTGCCGACCAGTTCCAGCCGGTTCAGAAGGTCCGCCCCGTCTTCTGTTCCTGCCCGTAGAACAACGGAACGGCCGTCGCCCTCACGTTCGAAGTGGATCTCGATGTCAGGTTCGGGCAGCAGGCCCTCGCCTCGCTCAGGCCACTCAATAAGGCACACATTGCCGCCTGAGAAATAGTCCCGGATCCCCATGTATTCCAGTTCTTCAGGATCACCAAGACGGTACAAATCAAAGTGATACGCCGGTACCGTGAGGTCTTCGTAGGGCTCCACCAGGGTGTAGGTCGGACTTTTCACCGCGCCCTTGTGCCCCAGCCCACGCATGATACCCCGGCTCATGGTGGTTTTGCCCATACCGAGATCACCGTCCAGAAACAGAGTAAAGCCCCGCTCGGATGCTATCACATGTCGGGCAACTTCCTGCCCAAGCGCTTCGGTTTCTGCCTCATTCTGCAAAAAAAAACGGCGTTCATTGCCGAAAACTGCCATCAATCCTCCCGACTACGGTTCGGCAAGCCCTCCGCTTCACGAAATATGAGCGGCAAGGCGTCAATCACATCACAGGGAATCAATCCCATGTAACCCTTATGTACAGAGGCCCGGTCAGCGGCCGCAAGGTGCACTGAGGCACCCAGTCCCGTTGCCCGCCGAACATCCTGCAATTGGCCGTAGAGCGCCCCTATAATGCCTGACAGGACATCGCCCATGCCACCGGTCGCCAGGCCCGGATTGCTGCCACTGACAATATCAGTCACTCCGTCGGCGGAGGCAACGACCGTGCCGGCACCTTTCAGCAGTACGGTACCGCCGAATTTTTTCTGCAGTGCCCTGGCCGCAGCAAGGCGGTCAGACTCCACCTCGGGCACCGTACATTCGAGCAGCCGCGCAGCCTCGCCCGGGTGAGGAGTCAGGACGTGATTGTCCGCCTGTATCGGAACCCGGGAGGACATCAGGTTCAGGGCATCCGCATCCAGCACCCTCGGTTTATCGCTGGTCACGACCTGATCCAGCATTTGCTGCCCCCAGAAATTAGTACCTATGCCGGGCCCACAAACAACGACCGACGCAGCCTCTAACAGCGGCGGCAACTCCGATCCGTGAATAACCCCCTGGACCATGACCGACGGGCAACGCGCCAGCGCAGCAGGAACATGCTCCGGTCGAGTTGCCAGTGAAACCAGCCCCGCGCCCGCCCGGCTGGCAGCCTCAGCGGCCAGCAATCCTGCCCCACCGAAGCCACGATCTCCGGCAACAATCAAGACATGACCAAAGCGCCCCTTGTGGGCATTGGCCTTACGGGCAGGGAGCCATGGCATGGTGCCCGGCCAGTCAATCCGGTTTGCCAACGGAATTTCACTGCAACCCTCGACAGCCTCTTCCGTATCCAGGGGATCGAACACCACCTGCCCACAACTGGCCGCCCCCTGTCCGGTGAAAAGTCCAAGCTTCAGGCCAATGAACGTGACGGTCATATCCGCCTGGATAACATCGCCAGCCGCCGCCCCGGTTGTCGCATTCAACCCAGAGGGCAGATCAATGGCCAGCACAGGGGCATTGCAGGCATTGGAACGTGCAATCATTCCGGAGAAAGGCTCGCGGGGCGCACCGGATACCCCGGTTCCGAGCATGGCATCCACCAACAGGCCGGCCTCCGAAAACAGACTGGCCAGGTGATCCTCGCCAATGTCATCGAGCTGCTGCACCTGCACACCATCGGCTGCCGCCTTCTGATACGCCCTTAGGGCATCGCCCGCCAGCTTGTCGGTCGGCGCAACGGCAAGGCAATTAACGGTCATGCCATGACGCACCGCATTGGCCGCCACCAGATAACCATCACCGCCGTTATTGCCAGCACCGCACAGCACCAAAACTTTACCTGCGTAGGGCCAGCGCGACACCAGCCGCCGGAACGCGCCGTGGGCCGCACGCTGCATCAGATCGAAGCCGTTTACACCCTGTTCGTCAATGAGATAACGATCTATTTCTCGGACGCCTTCGGCGGAATACAGTGTGTCTGGTAGACTGCTCGTGGCGAAGGGCGGCATAAGGCTCGGATCCCGTTGCAGAAAGCGGATGAAGAAAAAAAGCCAGCTATCTGGAAAGGATAGCAAAACCACCCTAAAGGTCGAAATTGAATCAGATTCACAACAAACCCCATGCGTTACAGTGAGTTGCCCTTGCCATGACAGGCACCACCAGCACCACACCGCCCCTGACCGATTCAGGCGACACACTCGCCGACGTGGCCCGACGCATTCCTGAGTGGGCGCGGGAGCTTGGCTTTTCCAGCGCCGGAATCACCACCCCGGATACGGGCGAGCACGCAGCCCACCTGCAGAACTGGCTGGCAAACGGTTATCAGGGCGAAATGGAGTACATGGGCCACCACGGGGACAAACGGTATACACCCTGCTCACTGGTGCCAGGCACCAAGCGTGTCATTTCTGTTCGCATGGATTACCTGCCCGCCCCGGACAACCCGAAAGAAGTACTCACTGACCGCGAAAAGGCTTATGTGACGCGATACGCCCAGGGTCGGGACTACCACAAGGTGATACGAAAGCGGCTGGCAACCCTGGCCAGTCGCATTGACGAAGCGGTCACCGGCCACAACTATCGCGCCTTTGTCGACAGTGCTCCGGTGCTAGAACGAGCCCTGGCTCAACGCGCCGGACTGGGCTGGATCGGCAAGAACACCATGCTCATCCATCCCAAGGCTGGCTCGTTCTTTTTTCTCGGTGAAATCTTCACCAGCGCCCCCCTGCCCGTTGATCAGCCTTTCGAGACTGAACATTGTGGCAGCTGCTCGGCTTGCCTCGATATCTGCCCGACCCAGGCATTTGTTGGCCCGTACCAACTGGATGGACGGCGCTGCATCAGCTACCTGACCATTGAGCTGAAAGGCAGTATTCCGGAGCAACTCCGACCCCTCATCGGAAACCGCGTGTTCGGCTGTGACGACTGCCAGCTGGTCTGTCCCTGGCAGAAATTCAGCAAGCCCACACAGGAAGCCGATTTCCAGCCACGCCACGGACTGGACAACAGTTCCCTGGCGGAACTGTTCCTGTGGACGGAAGAGCAGTTTTTGAAGCGCACCGAAGGTTCTGCGATTCGGCGCACGGGGTACGAAGGGTGGTTGAGAAATCTGGCGGTGGGCCTGGGCAACGCCCCATTGACCATTCCGGTTATGGAAGCCTTGAAGCGACGGGCGGACCACCCATCAGAGATGGTCCGTGAGCACGTGCAGTGGGCTCTCAGACAGCACGGTTTATAGCTGGAAGAAAGTCCCGCGATAGTGGCGGAGCTCGTTGATGGAATCGCGGATGTCGTCCAGCGCCAGATGACTGCCCTGTTTTTTCACCCCGGCCAGCACATCCGGACGCCAGCGACGCGCCAGCTCCTTGATGGTGGAGACGTCCAGGTTCCGGTAATGGAAGAAGCCCTCCAGCTCTGGCATGTACTTCACCAGAAAACGGCGATCCTGGCCGATGCTGTTGCCGCACAACGGAGACGAACCCGGCTCCACGTGCTGCTGTAAAAACTCCAGTGTCAGGCGTTCGGCTTCCGCTTCTCCGATCGAACTCTCTTTGACCCGCCGGGTCAGGCCACTGGCTCCGTGGGTTCTGGTGCACCACTCATCCATGGCGTCGAGTAGGCTGTCCGGCTGATGCACGGCAATCACCGGCCCCTCCGCCACCAGATTCAAGTGCGAATCCGTGATAATGGTCGCCATCTCAATAATCCGTTCCTGCTCCGGGTCCAGTCCGGTCATTTCCAGATCAATCCAAACCAAGCGATCGCCTTCTGCCATGACTCTTTCCTAACCTTGTGGTTGTCTTGATGATGAAATCAGTAAATTCGCCCCGTATTGTGGCTGATTAACGTATCATGTAACACCTCAACTCCACTGGACAGCGACTCGCGATCCCGAATGGCAAAACGGCGACTGAACAAACAGCAGCAATTCCGCATCAAGAAGATCCAGCAGGAGCGGGCCGAGCGGGCCGCCCGGAAAGAGAAGGCCATCGAGGCACAGGCTGAAGCCGGCGAACTGGGTCCGGAGCAACAAGGGCTGATCATTGCGCACTACGGCCAGCAACTGGATGTTGAAGTGCTGGAGGGTGAGGATCAGGGCACGGTGGTGCGCTGTTTTGTCCGGGCCAACATCGACAGCCTGGTCACAGGCGACAAAGTCATCTGGCGCCCGGGTAAAAACGGAACCGGCGTGATTGTGGCGCGCTGCGACCGCCAGAACCTGCTTCAGCGGCCTGACAACTTCGGAGCTCTGAAACCCGTCGCTGCCAACATCGACCACATCATCCTGGTCATTTCCGTTGAGCCCGAGCCCCACGACAACCTGATCGACCGCTACCTGGTCGCTTCCGAAACGTCGGACATTCCGGCCGTCATCCTGCTCAACAAGACCGACCTGATCAGCGACCGCAATCAGGAGCAGATCGATGCCCTGCTGAGCCGCTACGAAGCGCTCGGGTACGAGGTGGTCCGCACATCCGCGGTGGACGCCGGCGATACCCCGTCACCGGAAGTGCAAGCGCTGGTAAAAGGCCAGACCAGTGTCTTCGTTGGCCAGTCCGGCGTGGGCAAGTCATCCATTATCCAGACGCTAATTCCCGATGAAGCCATCCGGGTGGGCGCGATTTCTGAAAGCACTGGCAAGGGCACACACACCACCACCACCGCGAAACTTTTTCACTTGCCCATTGGCGGTGATCTGATTGATTCTCCGGGGATTCGGGAATTTGGCCTCTGGCACATGACGCCGGATGAAATCGAATACGGGTTCCGGGAAATCCGCGACGAAATCGGCCACTGCAAGTTCCGCAACTGCCGCCACATGGGCGACCCGGGCTGCGCCATCGACGCGGCGGCCGAAGCCGGCAGAATAAGCCCGGAACGCCTGAAAAGTTTCCACCGGATTCTTCAGGACATGGCCGAGCAGCAGGCCCGCGGACTCAAACTGAACTGAACCGGGACTGCCGTTCACCAGCTGAACTCGCCCAGGTCGGCACTGGTTCGGATGCGATGGTTAACTGGCTGCCTCGGATGAGCCATGGTCAGGCCGTGAAACCATTTCTATACATGGACCAGTCTTTGGTAAACTCTCGCGCTCTCGAGCGCAAAGGGTTTTATTAATGCTTAACAAGTTGTTTGTTCTGAGCCAGTACGTTACGCCGCAACTTGCGGTCTCTCGCCTTGCCGGCCGCCTTGCTGACGATGACAGCAACCCGGCGCTCAAGAATCGCGTGATCAAGTGGTTTATCGGCCGCTACGGCGTAGACATGAGCGAAGCGCGGGAACCCGATCCCACCGCTTACCCCAGTTTCAACGCATTCTTTACCCGTGAACTGAAACCCGGCATCCGCCCCATCGCCGAAGGCGAAAAAACCATGGCCTGCCCGGTGGACGGCGCCATCAGCCAGCTGGGCGAGATCACCAACGACCGGGTGTTTCAGGCCAAGGGCCAGTCGTTCGGCCTGACCGAATTGCTCGGCGGTGATGAAAAACGGGCCGAACCCTTCGCCGAAGGCGTGTTTTCAACCATTTACCTCTCCCCGAAGGACTACCACCGCATTCACATGCCGATGGCGGGCAAACTTCGGGAAATGGTTTATATCCCGGGCAAACTGTTCTCGGTGAATCCGGTCACGGCAGAAAACGTACCCAACCTCTTTGCCCGTAATGAGCGTGTTGCCTGCATTTTTGACACCGAGGCCGGCCCCATGGCGATGGTCCTAGTGGGCGCGATGATTGTTGGCAGCGTTGAAACCGTCTGGTCAGGCGTGGTGGCCCCGGGCGATGGCCAGCTTACCGCCACCCGCTATGAAGGCGATGAAGCGAGAAGCTTTGAGAAAGGCGAGGAAATGGGGCGTTTCCGGCTCGGCTCAACGGTAGTCCTGGTGATGCCGAAAGGCTCGGTGAACTGGAACGAAAACCTGTCAGCCGGCGGCAGCGTTCGACTGGGCGAAGCCTTCGGTACCCTCGCGTAACGCCGGAGGCCCGAAGCCGGCGATCCGGAGCTACGCCCGCTCGAAGGGAAACGCCAGTACATCGGCGATATCGCGGGTTCCCAGCTTGAGCATCAATAACCGATCCAGCCCGAGTGCGACGCCAGCGCACTCGGGTATTCCCGCTTCCACAGCAGCCAGAAACGCCTCATCAATCGCCATTTCCGGCTTTCCTGCACGCCTGCGCAACTGATTATCCTGCTCAAAGCGCCGACGCTGCTCGTCCGCATCCACCAGTTCCCAGTAGCCGTTGCACAGCTCGACACCGTCGATATACAGCTCGAACCGGTGCGCCACCGGGTGGCCATCTCGCTCGGACACTCTCGCCAATGCCGCCTGGGACGCCGGATAGTCCACAATAAACTCGGGCACGTCCTGCCCCAACTGAGGCTCCACCGCAAAACTCATGATCAGGTCCAGACAGGCATCCCGCCCCATACCGGCTAGTTGGTCCGGCTCAAGCCAGTGCTCACAGCACCGGCGTAACTCCCGGTCGGAGGCTTCAAAGGGATCAATATGGGCACAGGCCATCACCGCGTCGCGATAGGAAACCGTCCGGGGACGCCGGCAATCGAGCCAGCTACATACCAGATCTGCGACCTCCGCCCTCAGCGCTTCATCATCAAACCCTACCCGATACCATTCCAGCATCGAGAATTCCGGGTTATGACGCTGCCCCCGCTCACCGTCGCGAAATACTCTGGAGACCTGGAAAATCGATCCGGAGCCCGCTGCCAGCAGGCGCTTCATATGATATTCAGGAGAGGTCTGGAGCCAGCCTCCGCGACGCCCAGCGGCCGACACATGAGCACGCACGCCATCCAGATTCAGGTCGCTCACCCCATGGGCGGCAAGCACCGGCGTTTCAACTTCCATGACCTGCCGCTCATCAAAAAAGCCGCGCACAAACTTCAACTGCTGTGCGCGGCTTTTCAGAGCGGCCTGTGAGGCAGAGGGCTGCCAGACAGGTTGAGTCGTCATTGGTGGTTCAGCTGCTCTTCACACGGCTGACGTATTCGCCGGTACGCGTATCCACTTTCAGAACTTCGCCAATGCTGATGAACAGCGGAACGCTTACAACCGCACCGGTGGACAGGGTCGCGGGCTTGGATCCGCCCTGGGCCGTATCCCCTTTCATACCGGGATCGGTATCAACCACTTCCAGCTCCACGAAGTTGGGAGGCGTCACGGAAAGCGGGGCACCGTTATACAGAGTCACCGTGTAGACATCCTGCTCCTTGAGCCACTTGACGTTATCGCCCACCGCCTTGGCATCCGCCGCGAACTGCTCAAAGGAGCCATCCGTCAGCATGAAATGCCAGAACTCACCGTCGGTGTACAGGTACTCCATGTCCTGATCGAGAACATCCGCCGCTTCGAGGGATTCTCCAGACTTGAAGGTACGCTCCCAGACCCGGTTGGTCATCAGGTTACGCAGCTTCACACGATTGAACGCCTGCCCCTTGCCGGGTTTAACAAACTCGTTATCCAGCATGATGCAAGGGTCGCCGTCGAGCAAAACCTTAAGACCACTGCGGAATTCGTTGGTAGAATATGAAGCCATGAAATGTTCACCTGACAGAATGCAGTATATGAATGAAAGGTCGCTATGATACAGCGAACTCCCACCCGTATTGAAGCCCATCCCGCGGAAGACCGCCGAACCTGGCAGCAACTGCTCTCGAACTCCATCACGTCGCCAGCCGACCTGCTGGAGCGGCTGGAGCTCGCACCCGAAACCTGGCTTGAGGGGGCGAAGACCGGGCACAGGCTTTTCGCCGTACGGGTACCGGAACCTTTCCTGGCTCGAATGCGCAAAGGGGACCCCTACGACCCGCTGTTGCGCCAGGTACTCCCTCTGACCGACGAGACCGAATCCGCCGATGGTTTCGTGCAGGATCCACTGGCTGAGAGCGGCGCAATTCAGACCACCGGCCTGATCCGCAAGTATCGCAGCCGGGCGCTGTTGATGGTTACCGGCCAGTGCGCGATCAACTGCCGCTACTGCTTCCGGCGTCATTTCCCCTACGAGGATCAGCGCCTGTCTCCCAGTGACCGTCAAAAAGTGATCGAAACCCTGGGCGACAGCCCGGAAATCAACGAGGTCATCTTCAGCGGCGGCGATCCGCTGGTGGCCAGCGACCGCCTGCTGGCCGACTGGGCCGAAGCCATCACCGGGCTGCCCCACATCAGGCGCCTGCGCCTCCATACCCGGCTACCAGTGGTGATTCCGCAGAGGGTGTGTGACGCCCTGATCGACTGGATTTCCCAAACATCCGTGCGGGTGGTGATGGTGCTGCACATCAACCACCCGGCCGAAATCGATGCCAATGTTCGGGAAGCACTGGCCAGACTTTCAGAGGTGGGGGTTACGCTTCTGAACCAGAGCGTAATACTCAGGGGCATCAACGACAGCGCTGACACCCTTGAGTCTCTCAGCGAGTCTCTGTTTGATGCCGGGGTCCTGCCCTACTACCTGCACGCGTTTGACCCCGTTAGGGGTGCCCACCACTTCGATGTCGAAGACCAACGGGCCCAGGGCCTGATTCAGCAACTGCTTACCCGGCTGCCGGGTTTTCTGGTTCCGCGCCTTGTCCGGGAGATTCCTGGCGAAGAGAGCAAGACACCACTCAACATCAACCTGTGACCTGCAACACACACCGCCCCGGCACCCCAAACGTCAAACATTGTTAAGTGGTGAACCGTTCTCATTTTACGCCTAGTCGACTTCGTGAAAGTCCGGTAACGTTTGATACAAAACAACACACGTATTCACGGCATTTGTCTCAGCAAAACGCCTCAGCACAATTACAATCGCGTGAAAGGCCTGAGCCGTCTTTGAATACTTACCAAGATCCTGATACTGGCGTGAACTAATGGAAGGCACGATTCTGAAACCCGATCTGCGAGTCCCCGAGCAAAAGACGTCCACCCTGTCTTTTTGCGATCACACGCCGAAAGCATTCAGGGACTGGACCGGACAGTTGCCACTCGCCAACATCGGCGAAGCCTCCCGCCAGCTCTACCACGCCATCATTGAGCTGAACCAGCTGTACATCCATCCACAGCAACGGCTGCAGCTGCTGGAACAGATCAGAGGGAAGATTCGCTTCGTCTGCGACGAGCTGTCACGACACTACCTTGGCATGTCCGTGGCCTTGACGGAGAAACAGCGCAAGATTGCCAACCTGTCGCAGGCGCTGCAGATGCATCTGGCCTCTGGCTACAAGCTGTCCGTACTCGAATTACTGGAAGACGGCGGTGTCGACCGTAACCGAAAGCACCTGTCACTGGCCTGCCACCGGGCCATCTCGGAGTTGGCCGCCGGCATCGTTCGCTCTCACCAGCTGTACTGTCCAAGTCCGACCCGCAGCTGGCTCGAATGCCACCGCCTGTTCCGCTTCGCCCTCCGCAACAAGCTGGCCAACACTGAAATAGACGATGACACCTTGCAGCATCGTCGTTCCAGCACCGTGGCAGATGCCTACAAGCGGATCTTGCTGCTTGGCTGCGCCCGACCAAATCAGTTGCGCCAGCCAGAACTGGTGCAGGTATACGAGCTGTTTGAACTCTGGAGCGATTACGCTTCCTGCCAGACTGATGCAACAGATGACAGTCTGTTCGTCATTAACCTGGAGCATGACAACCCGCCCATGTACCGCAGCCTCCTGCAGGCGTCACCCTGTGAGGACAGCATCGGATTCGATAGCCGGAAACTCTCGTCAATGGTTGCGGAGACACTGCATAACCGCCGCAATCATCTGGACGCTGAAGCACCACTGCCAATACCCGCCAGAATTAACGACACCCTGCTAACCCACCTGAGCCAGGCTCTGGGGATTGTTGCAAAACGGAACTTTAACCGTATCGCGTGCCAGGGCACCCTTGAGGTCTGTGTGGGCCTGACCGCTGCCCACTATTTTGTCTCTGGCGAAAAGGTCTTCGGCGACTTCATCGATGGCAACGATTGGGATCTGAAAGACCAGACCAATCCGTTTGTCCGATCGGCTCGGGAAAAGAATGATCCCTGGGCCAACTCACCCGACAGCGCACCTCGTGAAGACATGCTCCACGCAGCCGACACACCTATTAACTTCAAGGGCGCTTCCGGCAGCAATTCCGCCACCTCAAAGGACGACAAGAACCAGCCCCGCGCGCACCACCCGACCCTGATCAACACCAGTCCGGGTGGCTACTGCGTGGTGTGGGAGACCTCCGCCCCATCATCGCTTCAGTCCGGTGAAATCCTCGGTGTCCGAGAACACCATTCCCACCCCTGGAGCATTGCCATGGTGCGCTGGCTCCAGCACACCAAAGGCGAAGGGACCCAGGTCGGCATCGAACTGCTGGCCCCCAGTGCCTCTCCCTGCGGTGTAAAGCTGATCCAGAAAGTGGGAAACAGCTCCGAGTACCTGAGAGGCCTGCTGCTGCCCGAAATCAGCGCCATCAACCAGGCAGCCACACTGGTGACGCCTCGCTTGCCGTTCCAGTCCGGCAGTCGGATTTCCATGCTGTACGATGGCCGGGTAGACGAAGGGGTGCTATCCAATAAAGTCGCATCGTCCGGAAGCATCAGTCAGTTCGAGCTAAAACTGCACAACACCGGCAATCGGAGCATGACCGGAACACAGGTGCCCAGCGCCAGTGAGGACGAGTTCGACTCCCTGTGGCCGTCCCTCTAGACACAAGCAGCAAACCCTCGGCATCGCCGAGGGTTGTTATTGGGAAATATCCCCTGCATCATTCAGCCTAAGTGACTATTTGGCCCATCGATGCTGGTGATCCAGCCATCGCATCCCGGGATTTTCAGCGAACTCCCCCCTGACCACAGGGCCGACTTAGACAACCGTTGTACCACGAGACGCCTAACGAATGCAGAAGAAGAACGCGACCGTACACCTCCTAATTCTCGATCCATCACAGAACGACGCTGAATCGCTCGTCAGCCTGCTCCGGAACTCCGGCAAGGCCACCCGCGCTCACCGCATCACGTCAGAGGAAGACCTTGAAGAAACCCTGAAAGCGGGACAGTGGGACCTGCTTATCGCCCGGGATCTGGACGAAGAATTCTCCGCGGATGACGCGTTGGCGATGATTCGCCGGATGGACAAAGACGTTCCATTCGTTTTACTGACCAATGAATACAGTCACGAACGAACCGTTGAGATCATCAAGGCCGGCGCACAGGATGCACTCCCCGTCGATCAGACCGATCTGCTGGTTCTGGTCGTGAACCGAGAGCTGGCTGCCCTGGAAGAACGCCGCCGCCGTCGACTTCTCGAGTCCCACCTGCGAGAAGCGGAACAGCGCTGTCAGTTGCTGCTAGAAAGCTCCAAGGACGCCATCGCCTACATCAACGATGGCATGCACATATATGCCAACCAGTCGTACATGGAGTTCCTGGGTTACGACGATATCGACGAACTGATCTGCATCCCGGTGCTTGATACCCTGACTCCGGACAGCCAGGGCAAGTACAAGGAGTTCATGAAGTCCTTCGTCGAAAAGGGCGAAGATGGCATGACTATGAATTGCGTTGCCCGCCGCAGTGACGATCACGAGCTGAACGTCACCATGTCAGTATCAGCAGCCACCTACGACGGTGAGACCTGTACCCAGATCGTCCTTCAGCCGGAGCACAGTGACGCCGAACTGGAAGAAAAACTGCGCAAGATCAGTAGCCAGGATCTGCTGACCGGCCTGTACAACCGTCAGTTCCTGATGGACACACTGTCTGAAAACATCGCCAATGCCGCTAAAAGCAGCGAATCCGGCGCACTGGCTTATATCGCACTGGATAATTTCATGAGCATGAAAGGCCAGGTGGGCATTGCCGGTGCAGACCTGCTGCTCGGCGACCTGGCCAACCTGCTCAAGGAACAGGCCGGTGACGAAATGACTCTGGCGCGCCTGAGCGACGATGCCTTTGCCATCATGCATCAGCCGTGCGATGAGAAAACCATGACGGACGTCAGTGAGCGGGTCCGCAAGGCGGTGGAAGACCACCTCTTCGACATCAATGGCCGGACTGTCCAGCTCACTGTGAGCATCGGTATTGCCGCCATCACAGAAAACTCTCCGAAAGCCGAGGAGTTGATGGCCAGGTCCCATACGGCATCGGCCGATGTTCGTAAACAGGCAGGCAAGGAAGAGGGTAACGGCGTACTGGTATACAATCCAGCTGACTACGAAACCCTGGACCAGAGTAATTCGGTCGAAGCTATCCTCAAGGCACTTGAAGACAATCGCTTCCGCTTGCTGTTCCAGCCGATCATCAACCTGCGCGGCGAGGGTGAAGAGCACTACGAGACCTTCGTTCGCATGGTCAACAAGGATGGCGAGGAGGTCTCTCCCTATGACTTCCTGCCACCGACTGGACCGGCCGATACCGCCATCAAGATTGACCGCTGGGTAATCCTGCAAACCATCAAGCAGCTGGCCAGCCATCGTTCGCAGGGACACGATACCCGTCTGTTCCTGAACGTCACGGCAGAAACCCTCCAGGACAAGACCTTCAGCGCCTGGCTCAGCGTGGCCCTGAAAGCAGCCAGACTGCCCGGCGACTCGCTGATTTTCCAGATCCGCGAAGGCGACGCCAACAACTTCCTCAAACAGGCCAAGGAATTCACCAAAAACCTGCAGGAACTGCATTGCAAGATTTCCATTGCCCAGTTTGGCGGCGCCATCAATCCATTCAACACCCTGAAGCACATCGACGCAGACTATGTGAAAATCGATGGATCCTTCACCGAAGAAATCCAGAAGAGCGACGAAGCCAAGGAGCAGTTCAAGGAAATGGTCAAAACCCTGCAGAACAACGGCAAGCTGACCATCATTCCATTGGTGGAGAACGCGGGCGTTCTGGCCACCCTGTGGCAGGCCGGCGTCAACTACATCCAGGGCTATTACCTGCAGGCCCCGGCACCTGAGATGAACTACGACTTCGGCGATCAGTAAATTCGCCAGCCCAACGAAAACGGCGCCCGAAGGCGCCGTTTTTCATTTCTGCGAGGGCTCTCAGATGCCTGCGTCTGCAAGCCCCTGATTGGTCTCGCTCTCCCGGAAACCGATCAGGTACAGAATGGCATCCAGCCCCAGGGTTGAGATGGCATGACGGGCCGACTCCTTTACCAGCGGCTTGGCACGGAAGGCAACTCCAAGTCCTGCCTGGCTTAGCATAGGCAGGTCATTGGCACCATCACCCACGGCAATCACCTGGGCGCGGGATATGCGCTCTCTTTCGGCAATTTCCAGCAGCAACTCAGCCTTGCGCTTGCCGTCGACAATCTGTCCTGAAACCTTGCCGGTCACCTTGCCGTCGACAATTTCCAGCTCATTGGCGTAGACATAGTCGATGCCCAGCTTGTTCTGCAGGTGGCGGGCAAAATAGGTAAAGCCGCCCGAAAGGATTGCCGTGCGATAGCCCAGCGCTTTCAGACTCTTGATCAGGTGCTCTGCCCCTTCTGTCATCTTGAGGCGTGCGGCTACCCGTTCCAGCACCGATTCATCCAGTCCCTGAAGGAGCGCCAGACGCTCGGCGAAGCTCTGACTGAAGTCCAGCTCCCCTTGCATCGCCCTCTCGGTGATTTCGGCCACCTGTTCGCCCACACCGGCCTCCAGCGCCAGTTCGTCGATTACCTCGGCCTCAATCAGGGTGGAGTCCATATCGAACACCACAAGGCGACGATTGCGGCGGAAGATGGAATCCTGCTGGAACGCAATATCCACGTTCATCTCACCGGCAATATGCAGGAAGTCCGCCCGCAACTGTTCCAGATCCGCCGGTTGTCCGCGCACCGAAAATTCCACGCAGGCGATGCGGTTTTCCGACGAAGTCAGGGACGGGCGCGCCGACAAGCGGGTGATATTGTCAATATTCAGGCCATGGCGAGCCGTGATGGCTGAAACCCGGGCAATCTGCTCCGCCTTTATGTCCCGGGACAGCAGCGTCACGATGTAGCATGCCCGGTTCCGACCCTCTGCCCAGGACAGGTACTCCTCGACGGTAATCGGGGCAAAATGCACCTGAAGATCCAGTGCGTGCAAGCGAAACAGCAGGTCCCGGATGACCGGTGACGATTTCGACGCATCCGGGATCTCGATCAGGATCCCCCAGGTCAGGTGATCGTGGATGACCGCCTGACCAATATCCAGAATCCGGACATCATACTGCCCCATAATTCCGGTAATTTCCGAGGTCAGCCCGGGCTTATCGCGCCCGGACACGTTAATCAGGATGAGTTCACTCACTCTCGAGCGTCTCCTCTGGCTGAGCCGGGGCAGCTGAAGGAATCACATCGATGGCATCCACCCTCTGAAGCCCTCTCGGCAGTTTATGCCCCCGACGACCGCGTTCCCCGAGGTAATGTTCCAGGTCACTGAACTGTAGTCCCATTTTGCGCTTGCCGGCGCGGACTTCCAGCTGATCGTCCTCGGCGAATACGGCAACCGCCACGACGAATTCTTCCCGGTTCTGTACTCGGGCAGACGGAATGCTGATGATCTTGTTGCCCTTGCCCTTTGCCAGTTCCGGCAATTCGCTGAGCGGGAACACCAGCATGCGGCCCTCATTCGAGATGGCGGCCAGGTACAGGGTTTTATCCGAAACCGGCACAGATATGGGCGACATGATACGGGCACCCTTGGGCACCGACACCAGCGCCTTTCCGTTACGGTTCTTGCTGACCATGTCATTGAGGGATGCCACAAACCCGTAGCCACCATCAGTGACCAGCAGAGCTTTCTGGCTGGCCTCCCCCATCAAAAGACCGGCAAACGTCGCACCAGAAGGCGGATTGATGCGCCCGGTAAGCGGCTCCCCCTGCCCCCGCGCAGAGGGCAAACTGTGGGCCATAAGTGAGTAGGCCCGCCCCGTCGAGTCGATAAAAATGGCAGCCTGGTTGTTACGCCCCCGGGCAGCCAGGGCAAACCGGTCACCGGCCTTATAGTTCAGTCCGTCAGGGTCAATGTCATGACCCTTCGCCGCTCGAACCCAGCCTTTCTCGGACAGCACAACGGTTACCGGATCATTCGACACCAGATCCGCTTCGCTGAAGGCACGAGCCTCATCACGCTCTACTATAGGCGAGCGACGATCGTCGCCGTAGGTTTCGGCATCAGCCTGCAGTTCACTCTTGATCAGTTCCCGCAACCGGTCGTCGGAACCAAGAATAGACTGCAGCTCATCACGCTCTGCAGACAGCTCATCCTGCTCGCCGCGAATCTTCATTTCTTCAAGCTTAGCCAAGTGGCGCAACTTCAATTCCAGAATGGCTTCCGCCTGTTCCGGAGACAGGCCAAAGCGAGCGATCAGCTCATCCTTTGGTTTGTCCTCGGTACGGATGATCTCGATAACCTCATCGATATTGAGGTATGCGATCAACAGCCCTTCCAGAAGGTGCAAGCGGGACAGGACTTTATCCAGTCGGTGCTGGAGACGCCGGGTGACCGTGGTTCGACGGAACACCAGCCACTCGGTCAGGATTTCACCCAGCCCCTTCACCCCCGGTCGACCGTCGTTGCCAATCACGTTGACGTTCACACGGTAGGTCTTTTCCAGATCCGTGGTGGCAAACAGGTGGGCCATCAGCCCTTCCAGGTCCACCCGGTTGGAGCGCGGCGCAATCACCAGTCGGGTGGGGTTCTCGTGATCGGATTCATCCCGAAGGTCGCCCACCATTGGCAGCTTTTTGGTCTGCATCTGCTGCGCGATCTGCTCCAGAACCCGTGCACCGGAGACCTGGTGCGGCAAATCGGTGATGACAATCTCACCGTTCTCCCGAATCCAGCGCGCCCGCATCCGCAGGGAGCCGCGCCCGGTTTCGTACATCTGACGGATGTCTTTCTGGGGTGTAATGATTTCCGCCTGGGTTGGGAAATCCGGGCCCTTGATGTGCTCGCAAAGCTCATCAACGGTTGCGTCCGGTTGATCCAGCAGGCGAATACACGCCGAAGCGACTTCACGAACATTGTGAGGCGGGATATCCGTGGCCATACCGACAGCAATCCCGGTGGTGCCATTAAGCAGCACATGGGGAAGACGCGCAGGCAGAACGGAGGGCTCGTCCATGGTGCCGTCAAAGTTCGGCACCCAGTCCACGGTACCCTGCCCCAGTTCGCTCAGCAGGACTTCGGCGAAAGGCGCCAGACGCGACTCGGTGTATCGCATGGCAGCGAAGGATTTTGGATCGTCCGGTGACCCCCAGTTACCCTGCCCGTCAACCAACGGGTAGCGATAAGAAAACGGCTGCGCCATCAGCACCATGGCTTCGTAACAGGCGCTGTCGCCGTGGGGGTGGAATTTACCCAGGACGTCACCCACGGTACGGGCTGATTTCTTATATTTGGCGGTGGACTTCAACCCCAGCTCGGACATGGCGTACACAATGCGCCGCTGTACCGGCTTTAAACCATCCCCGACGTTGGGCAACGCCCGGTCGAGGATGACGTACATGGAATAATCGAGATAGGCTTTCTCCGTATAATCCCGGAGCGAAACCCGCTCAAAGCCCTCATCCGTTGTCTGAAACTCTGGCATGGATGCCTCTTTTGCGTCTTGTACCTGTTTTTTTATGCTGCCAGCGATGCTACCTGTAACCTGCGGAATATTCACCAGCACCGGGGCGAGCCACATTATATGGACGCCGGCTCCGATACTCCAACTTCCAATAGCGGAAACCCCGAATGGAGGCTCATCGACCCGGTCCGTATTCTATTAACTATTCGTCAGTAACCGTTTCAATGTCCAAACGCCAACGGAACTCTATGAAACCCAACCTGAAAGCCTGTGGACAAGCCATGATGACCGCCATGGTCAATGCCGTACTGGCCGTTGCCCTGATGCTTCTGGTCGAGTTCGCGATCAGTGGCTCGTTTCAGGTGCCCGAGCCTTATCTCTGGGCCGGCTTGCTCATCTGGCTGGTCATCTTCGCCGGACAGTTCTGGCGTCAGCGCCACCTGTGCCGTTCCGCCCAGTCCCACGAATAACCTGCCCCAGGAGCACCTCCCGGTCGTCCGCCTGAGATCAGGCACGTGCTTATCGTGCTTATCCAGTGAGTCCACCTGAGAGGGCTGGTCCACACTCCTCGCCTCAACCCCCTCTCAATCCCCGCTTGTCGCAGACTTTTTCCCGACGTCTATACTTGTGTCCATGATGTGAGCACGCCGACTCCATCTCACTGCATCCGACCCAGGTGCGGACAAGGACCAGCGCGGCATTCCCCGGGTCATCAGGTAGCAAAAAAACCAGCGCGAGATCCCGTCGTTTTCGCGCCCACCTCAGGATCACATGCCTGACGTTCAGTGAATCCATCGGTTACGGGCGAGGGCCCGAAACTTCTGCAGACGCACCCCGGGAGGCATGGCTATGCGCTGGAAAAGCGGCAGGCGAAGCGAGAACGTCGAAGACAGACGGGGACAGACCACCCGATACGCTGCGGCCGGTGCAGGAAGTGCCGTACTGCTCAGGTTCCTGCCGATGCTTTTTCGCAGCAAGATGGGGCGGACGATCCTGATTGTTGGTGTGATCCTGATCTTTGGCGGAAAAATGCTGGGCATCGATATCCTACCCTTCCTGCTCGGTGGAGGCGGGGGACCTACCACCGTCGAGAACCAGCGGGAATTCACCGCAGCCGAACAGGAACTCGCCGATTTCACCTCAGTTGTGCTGGCCGACACCGAGGACACCTGGAAAGCCATCTTCAGCGAGCGGGGCGCAGCTTACCGGGAACCGACACTGGTGCTGTTCACGGGCCAGGTACAATCCGCCTGCGGGTTTGCCAGCGCTGCCGTAGGCCCCTTTTACTGCCCGGGTGACGAGAAGGTTTACATAGATCTGTCGTTTTTCGACGATCTGGCCCGCCGCTTCGGAGCGCCCGGCGATTTCGCCCAGGCCTATGTGCTCGCCCATGAGGTTGGACATCACGTGCAAACCGTACTGGGCATCAGTCAGGAAGTCAGACGCCTGGGCCAGGGCCGTAGCAAGCAGGAAGTGAATTCATTATCCGTCAGACAGGAACTACAGGCCGACTGCTTTGCCGGAGTGTGGGGCCACATCGCCCATCGGGACCGTCAGATACTGGAACCCGGCGATCTTGACGAAGCCCTTCAGGCCGCGGCCGCGATCGGTGATGATCGTCTGCAACGGCAGGCCGGCGGTCAGGTGGTGCCCGACAGTTTTACCCACGGCACGTCAGAACAACGGGCCCGCTGGTTCCGCCGGGGGTTTGAAACCGGCGATATTGACAACTGCAACACGTTCGAGGCCAGACAGCTCTGAGCGCCTACTGAATTGACAACCCCGGGGCCGAACTTGCTCCCGCCCCGGGGCATGATCAACAGACCTGACAGGTCACTGGTTACTGGCGAATGCCCTCAACGGAGATAATGACCTCCACAGTTTCGGACGCCTTTCCAAGGTCCATGGGGATACCAAAATCCTTCAACGCGAGCTCGGTCTGGGCTTCGAATCCCATCCGATAACCGCCCCAGGGATCCTCGCCGTGACCAAGCATCTTGGCGTCGAGTGTGACCTCTTTGGTAACCCCGCGAAGAGTAAGGTCACCGACAATGTCTGCCTCCCCATCGTCACCCAGCTCGACGCGAGTGCTCTGGAAACTCGCTTCAGGGAAGTCATCCACATACAGGAAATCCTCGCTGCGCAAATGCTTGTCGCGCTCTGCATGATTGGAATCAACACTGGAGGTATCGATAGTGACGGACACCGAACTGTTTTCCGGGTTCTCCTCGTCATACACGAACTGACCATCGAACTCATTGAAGCGGCCGTACAACCAGCTGAACCCGAGGTGGGAAATCTTGAAGGTAACGAACTGGTGGGCACCTTCGTCATCAAACGCATAGGTACCTCCGTGCCCGTCGGCGTGGACACTGCCGATCATGGTCATCGAAACGGCAGACGCAAGCAGTAGTTTTTTCATGGCATTCTCCTTTTTTTGGTTCGGTTCGTTCGGAACAACAGACAACAGTGGCGATCTACCTTTAGCGGCCAACCATACGCCGCAAGGTATCGTCTCGATCAATCAGGTGATGTTTGAAGGCCGCCGCAGCGTGCAGGCCCGCCAACACAACAATGGCCCAGGTGGTCCAGTAGTGGATGTCTCCCGCCACCTCTTCCAGGCCTTTGACCTGCCCGGTTACCGAAGGCACCGTGAACCAGTCAAACACATGGATCGACGAGCCGTCGGCCGTTGTAATCAGATAGCCACTGACAAAGGCAACAAACAACAACAGGTAAAGAACCCCGTGCACTCCATGGGCGATGCGCACTTCCCATTTGGCCTGACCGGGGAGCGGGCAAGGGCCCCGGTTTACCACCCTCCATAGCACGCGGAATATCATCACCCCGAATAACAGGATGCCCACGCTTCGATGAATGTCCGGACCGGTTTTGTACCATTCATGGTAATAATTGAGATCCACCATCCAGAGACCGAGCCCAAACAACGTAAACACAGCCACTGCCACCAACCAATGAAGTAGGATGCTGACGACGCCAAACCGGCTTGAAGAGTTAAAAACTTGCATAGCTCGCTTCGTGTCCTTGTCCCTTGAATGAGATGGCTGCCCTGGAAAAGGATTGTTGGGAGCTTAGGAAGCTCTCCATTCGAATGAAATCAAAATGTTCTGCTGACCAACATCAAAATATTTGATCAAACAGCAGATGGCGCCCCGCCTTTAGTCGTATACGGCTTTTACGGATTGTTCAAAATAACATCAACGTTACACTTTTAAGCAAGTCCTGACGCCCTGCTCCGGGCAAAACCATCGAAAGGTAGAAACGACAATGGAAGTGGAATTCGACGAAGACGTTGTTGTCCCCAGCAACAACTGACAAACAGGCGGCACGCACGGCCGCCGCCATCTCCTCTCACCGCCCGCGCAGCCAGATACAAAAGGTTCCGTGTCTGGAACATTAAGCCGTGGTGACGATCGCTTTTTGATAACCTGCCCGTTGCGGTAGCCGACCTGACGACAAGCGGGCCATGCTCGCGACTTGTGGGCATGGCAGGCGCTTGAAAGCCTGGCATTGTCGTACAGTGATTCTGAACAGCCAGAACGTCGAGACGGCCTGCCAGACACTGCTCAACCCTCCGGCAGTATCACGTTGCTATCTTGTGCACGATCGAGGCCGTTCAAATTGACGTGACGGTCGCCTTCATGTGCATCGCCCTGTCCCTGGGGCACTATCACGACGGTGCACTGAGGGAGCTGAGCTGCGATATCCTCGCCAACCCGGTTCCTGATCAGTTTAACCGACCGTAAGCCCGTAAACCTGGGCAATCACCAGCACCGTTACGGTTCCGATGAAGATGTTCATTGGCAAACCGACCCGGACGAAATCCAGGAATCGATACCCTCCGGGTCCGAACACCATCATATTGGTCTGATACCCCAGCGGCGTGGCAAAGCTGGCCGATGCCGCCATCATCACTGCCATCACAAAAGGTTCTGCGCCAATACCCATGGTGGATGTCATGGACAGTACGATGGGGATAATCAGAACCGCGGCCGCGTTGTTGGTGATGATTTCCGTCAACACAGACACCGCCAGGTAAACCAGCAAGATGGCCATCAGCACTTCTCCGCCACTGAAATCCAGAATGGATTCCGCCAGCAGGGCAGCCGCTCCGGTTTCCTGAAGTGCCGCACCTAATGCAAAAGAAGCGCCAATAGTGAGGATCACCGGCACATCGACGGACTTCTGGGCCTGTTCCACCGAACAACACCCGGTCAGAATCATCAGCCCAGCCCCAAGCAGGGCTGCGTTTAGCATGCTGACCACGCCACAGGCCGCTAACCCCACCAGTACCAGCAGAATTCCCCAGGACAGCCAGGCGCGGTCATGGCGCGGGCGCTCGGTGTCGAGATCGTTGATCAGCAGAAAATCCTTGTTGTACCGCTGTCGACTGACGAAGGCCGGACGTGCCTCCAACAGCAATACATCGCCCTGCTTAAGGCGGATGTTTCCAAGGTTACCGGATACCCGCTTGCCACCCCGGGCAACGGCTATGACCACTGCCCCATAACGGTCCCGGAACCGGGCATCCCGGATGGTCATCCCCAGCACATCCGACTGCGGTGACAGGACGGCTTCCACCAGTCGCCTTTCGGCACGATCCTGGCTCAGACTCGGTTCGTCTTCATGCACGGAGGGCACAATCCCGTTGATGCGCATCAGGTCTGAAATCGACTGGGTATCACCGGCGAACACGAGGCGGTCCCCTCCCCTGAGACGTTCTTCCGAAGGAACCGCGGTGACGACGCTGCCATCGCGCTCAATCTCCACGAGATACAGCTGTTCGAGTTCTCGGAGCCCGGCCTGGCCAACAGTTTGTCCCACCAGCGGGCCATCGAAGGAAACCGCCACCTCCAGCGTGAACTCCCGCATTGAGCCGAATTTCTGCTGGTCCTTCCGGTCTGGCAAGAAGCGGGGCATCACCAGCAGCAAAACCGCCACACCAATGACCGCAACAGGGAGACCCACGGCGGTGATGGAAAAGATGGAAAACCCTTTCTCACCGGTCAGTTCCTGGTATTGACCGTTCACCACCAGGTTGGTGCTGGTGCCGATCAGCGTGAGCGTCCCTCCAAGAATGGCGGAGTAGCTCAGGGGAATCATCAGCTTGGAGGGAGCAATGCCAATCTTGCGGGACCACGCATGCACCGCTGGAATCATGGTAGCGACGACGGGGGTGTTGTTGAGAAATCCGCTCAGGAAGGTGACCGGCAAGGCAATGCGTGCCTGAGCACTGCGGACAGACTTCGGATGGCGCAGCAGATTGTTCACCAGTAGATCCACACCACCGGAGTGATGAATACCCGCTGCCACCACGAACATGGCAACAACCGTTATGAGCCCACTGTTACTGAAGCCACTGAGCGCCTGTTCCGCGGAAATAATACCCGAGGCACTCAGAATGATGAGGATACCCATCATGACAATGTGGGGTGCCACGCGCCCGAAACTCATGAAAATCAGGGACGCACCTGCCAATGAGAGTGCGAACCAGCCTTGCCAATCCATGTAGGGTCTGCCCAGTTTCAAAACTGGCAGGATAGCGACTCAGAAAAATACTTAAAAAGAATATATTTAAATTTTTATATTCTTTTTAAGTATATTAAGAAAGGAGTTTTAGGAGTGAACAGAAGGGCCCGGAAGTCGGGCCCCTCGGACAGATCACACAGGCACGTCGGCAATATTGCCGTAGGTTTCCAACCAGGAGCGACGATCAGAGGCACGCTTCTTACCCAGCAGCATATCCATACGGCTATCCGTATCGTCACCGTCTTCAATGGTCAACATGACCAGTCGACGGGTATCCGGCGCCATGGTGGTTTCACGAAGCTGCAGGGGGTTCATTTCACCCAAGCCCTTGAATCGGGTGACCGAAATCTTGCCTTTACGGTTCTCGGCAGCCAGACGATCCAGGATTCCCTGTTTCTCATGCTCATCCAGGGCATAAAAGGTTTCCTTGCCCAGATCGACCCGGTAGAGGGGAGGCATGGCAACAAACACATGCCCCGCTTCCACCAGTGGACGGAAGTGCTTGACGAACAGGGCGCACAGTAGCGTTGCAATGTGCAACCCGTCCGAGTCGGCATCGGCAAGGATGCAGATTTTGTTGTAGCGCAATCCGTCAAGCTTGTCGGAGCCGGGATCGACACCGATCGCCACAGCAATATCGTGGACCTCCTGAGACCCCAGCACTTCAGACGGGTCGACTTCCCAGGTGTTGAGAATTTTGCCGCGTAGTGGCATCACCGCCTGAAACTCACGATCCCGGGCCTGCTTGGCAGAGCCACCTGCGGAGTCTCCCTCCACCAGGAAGAGTTCGGACCGCGCGGTGTCACCACCGGAACAATCCGCCAATTTTCCGGGCAATGCCGGGCCAGAGGTCACCTTCTTCCGCGCCACTTTCTTGCTGGCCCGCAGACGGCGCTGTGCATTGCTAATGAAGAGTTCCGCCAGCGCCTCGGCCACGTCGGTGTGCTGGTTCAGCCAGAGGCTGAAGGCATCCTTGACGATACCGGACACGAACGCAGCTGCCTCGCGAGAAGACAACCGCTCTTTGGTCTGGCCCGAGAACTGGGGCTCCTGCATCTTGAAGGACAGGACGTAAGCGGCACGCTCCCAGATATCTTCCGGCGACAGCTTGACGCCCCTGGGCAACAGATTTCGGAATTCACAGAATTCCCGCATGGCCTCCAGCAGACCGGTACGCAACCCATTCACGTGGGTACCGCCCTGGGCTGTCGGGATCAGGTTTACATAGCTTTCCATCACCGCTTCGCCGCCTTCGGGCAGCCACTGAATGGCCCAGTCCACCGCTTCCGAGTTACCGGAAAACGTGCCGGTAAACGGATCCAGCGGAACCGCTTCAAGGTCCGCCAGTGCGGTGCGCAGGTAATCGCGAAGGCCGTCTTCGTAGTGCCACTCCTCCTTGTCGCCGGTCTTTTCCTGCAGGAAGGTAACCGTGAGTCCTGGGCAAAGTACCGCTTTGGCTCGCAGGTTATGGCGCAGGCGGCTGACGGAGAAATTCGGGCTGTCAAAATAGCTGACATCCGGGGTGAACTTCAGGCGGGTACCGGTGTTGCGTTTGCCCACGGTGCCGATGACCTCAAGGTCAGAAGCCTTCTCGCCATTCGCAAAAGTGATCTTGTGCAGCTGTCCGTCTCGCTTGATCAGGACTTCCAGGTGCTTGGACAGCGCATTGACGACGGACACACCGACCCCGTGCAGACCACCGGAGAAGTTGTAGTTACCCTGGGAAAACTTACCACCAGCATGGAGGCGGGTCAGAATCAACTCCACGCCCGGCAGGCCTTCCTCCTTGTGCATATCGACCGGCATACCCCGACCGTCATCCTCGACGCTCAGCGAACCATCGCTGTACAAAATGACGTCGATGCGGCTGGCGTGACCGGCAAGGGCCTCGTCCACGCTGTTGTCGATGACTTCCTGAGCCAGATGGTTCGGACGACTGGTTTCAGTGTACATCCCCGGGCGCTTGCGCACCGGGTCAAGGCCGCTCAGTACTTCAATGGCGTCGGCGTTATATTGTTGTTGGCTCATAGGTAGGAAGTAACTCTCAATTTAAAACTGAAAACTGAGCCATAGCTTAGGGATTCGGTGGGAAAGATCAACGGTTGTTTTGAACAGGCACCACTCGCAAACCATCCCAGCCCTCTGCAGTGACAGCAATCACCGCGCAGGGGGTGGTGATCATCTGCGGCACCATGGCTCCGGGCTCGGGCGCCTTGACAGTGACCGAGAGATCCAGCCGCCCATCGACAATTTCCGAATCCGCCAACATCACGCCATACCCGCCGGTGGGCTTCTGGCCCAGAGCCGCCAGAACCACATGTTCCCGGCTAAAATCCAGCTCCCTGAGTGGCGCCAGGGACAGAGTCCGCGCCGGTAACTGTTCCAGACGATCAACATCCGTGGTACTGCGCAGTACCACGTGCCCCGGAGCGGTAAGGCCACAGTGAGAGGACTGCCCGATCTGCCGGGCAAGCGGCGCACCGGTATCGGTCTCGGTCTGACTCAGAGCGCATCCAGCGGTCAGACTCAGGACGGCAACGCACGAAACTACAGGTATAAATCGGCACTTCTTCATGGTTCAGCAATAGCCTTGGTCGGAATCTCCGCCGGCTCGGCGGACAACAGTTGATACCCTTGAAAGCCCGGTCTTGGCAAGAGGTCGGGCGTTCTGGCGGAAATCGAAGGACGTGAATAGCTGGTGGTCATTCGAATGCCGGTCACCGGGCCGTTGTCTGGCAGAGTAATGACTTCCCGCAGGCCTGCAACCGGATATTCGGCGCAAGCTTCTCCGGAATGACAGATCAGACCATCGTTATCCAGGTCCGTGCCGGCCACCAGAAAATAATCACCGGGCGGCACTTCGTTAGCCAGCAGGGGCTCTTCACCGTCGTCCGGTACAAAACTGAAACGGTATTGTCCATTTTCGGCCACCACATTGGCCTGCCCGACGGTGACATAGAAGTTGCCCTGTGGCTCCGGAGCCACCAGTAACACGAAGTGCCGCCCCGCGTCTTTCGCGTTCTGATCAGACACCACCCGGCCAACCACCGGAATTTCAAGGGTGCGCGCCTGATCGGATGTGTACTCGATGACCAGAGTCGTGCGCTTGGAAACCTCGTTACCCAAGGCCTCCGGATTCAGGGTCATCGGCAATTCGAATCGTGTACTCAAGGCGCCTGTCAGGTCGGCGTTCAGGATCAACCAGTCGGGAGGCGCAGAAACCGAATTGACTCGCACACTTTGCAGCTCACTGCCAAAAGCCTCCAGCACGACTGTGGCAGACCGCTCCCCTTCCGTGGACAAGGTCACAATCGCAGGAGACGCTGTCAGAAGCTCCGGCACCGTATTGTTCTGGGCTGCTAATGCCGACTTGCCCGCATCCATCAGCCCCCATCCCAGACGGTTATCCCTGTTGCACGGAGGTGTGACACAGGTTTGTACGGTAAGATCCCCGGCAACCAGGAGGGCGTTGAGACTGGCAAAGTCCAGGGTGCCGTTGATACTTTTCATCAGCGCCATCACGCCCGACACATGGGGCGCCGCCATCGACGTCCCCTGCAAGCCTATGTAGGTTTCCTGGGCGGTTCCATTGATTACCGATGCACTGGTGCTGACAATCACATCTCCCCGACCGTCGGCATTGCCGTCCCGGCTCGCGTCGCCGCCAGGGGCAGCCAGGTCGATCCAGTTTCCTCGGTTGGAATAGGAAGCCAGCTCACCGGCGCCGTCCACGGCGCTGACAGCAAATACATTACGAAACGCCGCCGGAAACGATTCCGTTGAGGTCGCAGAATTGCCCGCAGCCGCTACAAAAACGACCCCGCGGGCAGTTGCCTCGTCAATGGCATCCTGCAATACCTGTATGAACGGCAAGCCGCCCAGACTCAGGTTCACAATATCAGCACGGGGTGACCCCGATTCGGGTCCGTTCACCCAGCGAATGGCGTTCAGCAGGTCGGCTGCGGAACCAACGCCTCCCTCACCCAGGACCCGCACAGGCATCAGCGAGGAACCGAAAGCGACACCCGTGCCGCCAGCGTCGTTAGCCAGAGCAGCGACCGTACCGGCAACATGGGTTCCGTGGAACACACTGTTACCGACACTGTTGCCGGGATCACTCGGGTTATTGTCTGGCCCCGGTTGCCCATCGTTATCGAATTGTTCGGACACAAAATCCAATCCGGGAACCACATTGGCGTCCAGATCCCTGTGCCAGCTGGTGCTACTGCGCCGGTACAGACCGGTATCCATCACGGCGACCGTCACCCCGGCTCCGCCTCCGGGTGCCAGCTGCCAGGCAGTCGGCGCATTCAACAGACCATAGTGCCACTGCTGATTTTCATAAAGCGGTTCCGTCAGCGGGCTCGCCAGTGCCTGCATCTTATAGTTGGGCTCGACCGAAGCGATTCCAGGTTGCTTTCGCAGGGACTCTATCCACGCCAGGGTACCGGCCTGCGCCCCGGCATCCCGCATGCTGGTCTTCTTTGCCGGCGCAGCAACCCGCCAGAATCCGGGAGCCACTTCACCCATGGGCGTCATACCCGTCTGCTGAACCAGGGCGCGGGCATTTGTCCCACTTGCGGCTGCAGTGAGCCCAACAATCGCCTCTCCTTCGATCACCTCGTGGTCCGGCCAGCTAAGGTTGCGCGCCAGCCCGGTCGGGGCCAACGCCGAGGACAAAACATACAGCACCGGCAAATCGCCAAGGACGTCGACGCGAACCGTGTAAACGCCCTCCTCGCCTGTATTGGTCAAGCCAAACGTGGTACCGGTAGAGCCCGAGTTGGAAGCCAGCGCCTCACCGTCCCGCTCAAATGTCAGCCGTACACTTGAGGGCCCGGCCCGGGTGGCAAATGCCTGCAATTCCACCGCCTGCCCGGCAGCGAGAGCCATGGAGAAGGAATCCTGCGGATCTGCCGGATAGGAGATGGCAGGGAAATCAGGCGCACTCGGGTAGGTGCCCTGAGTAGCGCTGACATATCCCGACAGAATAAATTCCTGGGGCAAGCTCTGGTCAGTGCTTCTTGGCACTGCATTAAACCTGAGCGCATCCGCGTTATCGAAGTCAACACGGGTACCGGCTTCGATATCAATCGTGCCAGACAAGGCAGTGTTAAAAGGTTCTCGTTCACTGCTGTCGGAACCGCCATCGCATCCTGCAAGCAACAAAGTGACGCTACAAACAGCGCAAGATAAAGCCTTAACCGTCTGATTTATAAGCGACATTTTTTTCAACTCCATGAATTCGCCCAGCATACACGCCCGCACTCAGCCTGTGCTTTACAGAGTGTAAAAAGCGATACGACAGTCAATCAGGGGCAGATGCCAAAAGCCCGCTCCGCCATGATGGACGAGCGGGCTCAGAAGAAGGGCCTGTCTACAGGGTGTAGAACAACATCGGCACAAACGCCACCAAAAGGAGCGTTGGCCCCATGACGGCCAGGGGGAGCAGCAACCGTTCATAACGGTGCCAGAAGGAGCCGGTGCACTCGCCGGCAATCACCTCGGTTTCGCCAACCACCTGCCGGGTGAGCAGGTGATTGAGCGCCACCGGCGGGCTCAGGTAACCCAGCTCAAACGCAACCAGGCAGACAATCCAGAAGTGCAAGGGATCGATGCCCAGACCAATCGCCGGCTGGGCAATGGTTGCCGACACCAGAATCACGGCACCGAAGGGATCCATCACCATGCCAATGACCGTGAGCATTACCACGATGACCAGCATGGCCAGCCAGGGACTGGTGAGGTTATCGGGGAACAGGGCATGGACAATGTCAGACCGTTCCAGAATGCCACCGAGGCAGATGGAGAAGCCGATCAGGCACAGCAGCGCTCCGATGTGGACCGCCGAGTCGCTGGCAGCCGCCGTGCTTCGACTCCAGAACGCCTGAAACCGGGATTCGCCTTCGCTGCGGGTGTCTTTGCCAGCATCCAAAAACACCAGCGCCAGCATCACCAGCGGAAGGATCATCGGTGCACTGTATTCGTTAAAGTTCAGCCCCAGAATGCCCCAGATCGCTACAATCACCAGAGCACCCGCTGCGACGTAAGGCAGCAGCGGGCGCAACTCGCCGATCGAGGCGCGGAACGCCCCCGGCGCCGGACGGGGCCGCCAGTTACCCTGGGTTTTGCAGACAATAATCGAGAACAGGGTGGCGGACATCAGGAACACCCAGACGCCCCAGCCATACATCTCCGTGGTCGTGACCTCTTTATTAAGGGCAGCGATCACCACGATCAGCAGACAGGGATTGAGCACCACACCGAGGCTTCCGGACATGGCCGTCGTCGCCAATGACAACTGACGGCCCGCTCCCGACCGGCGCAATTCGTCGTAGACCACGCCGCCGACCGCAAGGATGAAAATACCCGAGGCGCCAGTAAAGGCGGTGGGAAACGCCGTGGCAAAGATAATCACCGATGCCAGCAGGGGTGCCGGCAGATGGTAGGGCTTGATGACATTCAGCAGCAGCTCCGGCAACCGGGTCTGCTTGAGCACCATACCCACCAGAACATACAGCCCGATGTTGATGAACATGGATGACAGGTTGGACATCATGCCAAAGTAAATGGCCAGCCCCGAGGCGTAGCCATCCACCAGGAAAAAATAGCCCATGGCGATGAATCCCATACCGCAGTACAAAGGAAGGACCAGCCCGGAGGACAGCGACAGGCGACCGGGTTTCATCCGCTCCGGAACGTTCAGGAAACGCACTGCGTTGATCACCATGAACAGGGCGAACACGCCAGCCCACGCCATTTGCAGATCCACCGTGCGATCCGCACCCGGCGAGTCGGCCAGCTTACCCAGGTAGGCGTACAACGAACCGACCATCAGGCCATTCACGAGGAATTGCCCCCCCTGACTCAATCGCCACTCAGCCCGGTTACGAGGCAGGCGCAGGGCAATGTGATCGGCGTCCAGCGCCGCGATGGCTGCGGCCATGGCGAACATGGCGATGAACAGGTACTTGGTCAGTTCGATGTTACTGAGCAGGAAATCCGCCAATCCCTGCTCAACCGCCTTGAAAGCACCCAGTGCCGGTGTCGCCAGCTTGAGGTTTTGCTCGTACAGCGCGTACTCCTGCTGGCACAGTTCCAGGTTTCGTTCCAGGGACTGGCGGATGGCATCCGGATTGGGGGGCGAGCTGAACAAATCGTCTGGATCGGGCTGATAGGCCGCTACCCGCTTTTGCACCTCCGCATCCACATCCATTTCCAGCTGACAGGATGGTTCTGCGGCATCTGGGTTCAGAAGATAGTAGTTCGGCCAGAGCTGTTCACCGACCCACAACAACCGGGAGTGCAGCGAATTGCCCATCCCCAGCACCAGAGTGAACAGCAGTAACAGCAACAGAATCACCCCGTGCAACCGATGCACGGGATACAACGTCCTTGTCTCAGGAGCGGTCAGGGCTCGCCAATTCATGGGGTAAAGTCCTGTTATTCGCGGTTAGCGGCTGTGCACTCTGAAGCTGACGGATTACTCGCGCAGCGAATCTTGCTCAGCAAGCCCAGCATCTTTGGGTGATAAACGCTTGGCGCGCCGTTCAGCCCATCCCGCATTTCCAGACGGTTCTGACGAAACATCTCCTGGTAGCCCTCGACATCCTTGGCCGGGATACGAACCCACTTCTGATCAGGAATGGCTTCCTCCTGGCCAGAGACCAGATTCATCGCTTGCGGGAACATGCCCCAGGCCACTTCTCGGGCTTTCTGAGCCTTGTCGTCCTCGAGAACCGCATCGCGGGCAACAATCTGTACGGTTACCTGGGCCAACGGGTAGTCCACAATGCCGCCGGTCTCACCAAGGCCCTTATAGAGTTCCAGAGCCTCGTAGGCGAACGCAGGTGCATACGCGGTATCCACCGAGCCGTTGTTGAACTTGCCAGCAAAGTTGGTGATATCGGACGGAACCACCGTGGCCTTGACGAAGTTGACCATGTGGATGGCGTCTTCCTGGTAGTCCAGCGTGGCAATTCGCTTACCCGCCAGTTCACCGGCGGTGTCGATGCTGCGATCATTGACAAACAGATAGCCAGCGCCCACCGGCAGAATACCCAGCACTTCGTAGCCATTTTCCTTCATCAGCGGCGCTGCCTTGGGCTGAGCCAGTGTCGCCAGCAGGGTTTTCAGGTCGTCATACGTGGGCAGCGCACCCACCGCGCCAATGCTGCCTGTAAACTGGTTGTAGGGGCGGACCCGAATGTCAGTAGCCGCCACCGCATCGCACTGGCCGGCATTAAAGTCCCCGATGGCCACCCCCTCATCCGTGTAGGGCTTCAGTTGCAGATCCACACCATGCGCTTTCATCTCCAGCGCATAGTCCTTGATCATGTTGTACAGGTCGCCATTGGCACCGATCACGTCGAAGACACACACAGACACGGATTGTGCCGATGCCAGTGGTGCCATAGCGGCCAGGGTGAGCGCACTCAGGGACTTGCGAATCATAACGACCTCCCAGTCATTTTATAGTTATCAGCATTGCGGCTGCTCCCAGCAGCCGGGGGATTAAAGCAATCCGTCCAGGTCCATGGTTTCCATGTCGGTCGCCGGACGTTCCGGACTCAGTGTGCCGAAAGCACCTTGTGGGGTGCGGTGACCATAGTTGGCAGCCCAGTATTTATCGGACGCAAACAGGACAATGGTTCCGGCGACCACATCCACCAGTCGATAGTCTTCCCAGACGTTCATCCGGTCATCGGCCGCGGCGAATTCAGCAATGGTTTGCTCCAGCACATCGGGACGACCAAAGGTTTCTGCAGCCACGACCTCAATGGCCATGGCCGCTCTCATACCGGCACGAATGGACATGTCTGAACTCCGGTCCAGCATCTGCCATGGATCGGTGGAGGCATCGGGTTTGGTATCCGGAAGCAGCAGCCACACCAGTGCCCGCACGGCTGTGGGCAGTCCACCCCACTTGGCGTTATCAACGCAGGTGGCGGCACGCTCAGCCTGGGGAGCGATGTTTCTCGGAATGTCGGCTCGCGCACCGGAGTTGGAATCGTTCACGATGGCCTGCATGCCATTGAGCAGGCCAAGAAGAAAGGTCAGTTCGTCCTGATCGTTATCAAAGTCCGGGCATACCAGCGGCTCGGCGGCAGGGTCAAATTCATAGGCAGCCATCGCCCTTTCAAACGAACGGTAGCGTCGAGTGGCAGACTCCGCATTCAGTCGTTTCGCCAGTTCCCGGGCGTTCTTGGCTGCATTCACATCACCGGCGTAATCCGCCCGCAGATAATCCAGCTCTGCTTCCCAGGCCCGGTATTCAGAACAGTTTGCCGCCAGTGCCATCATCAGCGAGCCGCTGTTGTCCGGCGCGTCAACGACTTCTGAAAACGAGTAGAGAAGCGGATCCACGCCCTCACCCAGGGCGCAGGCCATGGCCGGGTCGGACATCCGCATAACGTAGGGGGTGGCTTCGGTCCAGGAATAACCGGACATAACCATGCCAGAGGTTTTGTAAATCGGTTCCATCGAGCAGCCCGCCAGTGGCAGCAAGCCAATCAGGGTCAACGTTTTTAAGTGCGCAGACAGTCTGCCGCCGACACTCGTTGTCAGTGAAGAGATCATGGTTCGCCCTACTTTCCTTGTTATTCTGTCCAGAATGACTGATTCATTCTTTTACCACGGGCTCGGCTGCACATACCGTGATCCGCAGCGCGGTCTGATGGTTGATTCAGAATACAGACAGAAAGAAGGATGCTTGTAACACTGTCGGACAAAAATGGCTGTGGCGACCAAATTTTAGGGCCAATCAGGCCAATGGCCCATCAGAAAGCACTCAAAAAGCGGATATAAAACGTGTAGTTACCGGGGAAAAGCCATCATGGCCATGACCTGGTCGGTGAGGCCATCGAGGCTCAACCCTCCGCCTTCCGGTCGATACCAGGTAATGGTCCAGCTCAGGGCGCCGGTCAACATCCGCCGCACGACGAAGGGGTCAGCCAACAGTTGACCTTCGGCCTTGAGGGCCGCCAGCACATCCAGCCAGACCTGCTCGTAGATGGCGCGGAGTTTCAGAACCTCCGCCTGGGAAGTTTCGGAGAGACTGCGCCATTCGTATACCAGCACCGCCATGGCTTCCCCGGTCTGACCATTGATCGATTCCAGCTCGGCGCGGATCAGCGCCCTCAGACGTGCCACACCGGTTTGCGCCCTTTCCACCGCCGTCTTTAACAAGGCGGTGTTCAGGTGAATGGTTTCGACCATCACGGCCTTGAGGATTTCTTCCTTGGTCCGGAAGTGGTGAAACAGACTACCCGACTGAATGCCGACGGCAGCGGCCAGATCCCGAACCGTGGTGCGCTCATAGCCCTTGTCCCGAAACAGGCGAGCGGCTTCTTTGAGCAGACGCCCGCGAGCGCCCTTCGGGTCAGAAACCAGATTATCGGCGATCAGGGCATTCAGAATTTCGGCTTGGTTCACAGGGGCTTCCCGGCAGTCATGTCAGGCCAACGATTCTACCTGACATTTCCGTGTTTACAAACCAAGCGCTTGCTTGGTATGTTCGTTTGCACTACTTAATTCAGTCGATTCACCTCGTTACTGAGACTGGCCCAAACCCAAAGGCGCCCATCTATGACTGACAACAGCTCTACCGACCGAAAGCCCGTGCGCATCGGCTGCTCCGCTGCCTTCTGGGGCGATACTGAAACCGCCGCCCGCCAGCTGGTCCGGCAGGGCAATATCGATTTCCTGGTGGCGGACTATCTGGCCGAGATCACCATGTCGATCATGGCCGGCCAGAAAATGAAGGATCCGACCCAGGGCTATGCGCGGGATTTCGTGCAGACGGTCATGGGCCCACTTCTGGGCGACATCAAGGAAAAAGGCATTCGTGTGCTGGCCAATGCCGGCGGCGTGAATCCCCCTGCCTGCCGGGATGCCCTGCAGGCCCTGTGTGATGAAGCGGGCGTGGACCTGAAGATCGCCCTGGTCCTCGGTGACGACTTGCTGATGCAGAAGAAAAAACTGGCGGAAACCGGCATCACCGAAATGTCCACCGGCCAGCCCATGCCGCCGATGATGGTCAGTCTGAACGCCTACCTGGGCGCACCCGGGCTGGTGGCCGCGCTGGATCAGGGCGCGGACATTGTGATTACCGGCCGGGTGGCGGACAGCGCGCTGGTACTGGCGCCACTGATCCACGAATTCGGCTGGGCCTGGGACGATTACGACAAGCTCGCCCAGGGCAGTCTGGCCGGTCACCTGTTGGAGTGCGGCGCCCAGGCCACCGGCGGCAACTTCACCGATTGGCAGGACGTGGCCGAAGGCTATG
This sequence comes from Marinobacter sp. F4216, assembly GCF_019931195.1. Classification (GTDB taxonomy): domain Bacteria; phylum Pseudomonadota; class Gammaproteobacteria; order Pseudomonadales; family Oleiphilaceae; genus Marinobacter; species Marinobacter suaedae. The sequence continues at coordinate 405,044 of NZ_JAIOUO010000003.1, forward strand.
ACAACATGGGTTTCCCCATCGCCGAGGTCAGCGCCAGCGGCGAGTTCATCATCACCAAACCCGGCGGCACCGGCGGCCAGGTCAGCCGGGGTACCGTTGGCGAGCAGCTGGTGTACGAGATCGGGGATCCGCGGGCCTACCTGCTGCCGGATGTGACCTGTGACTTTACCCGGGTGGAGCTCATCGAATCCGGCCCGGATCAGGTAACGGTTCAAGGCTCCCGGGGTCTGCCTCCCACCGATTCCTACAAGGTGTCCGGCACCTGGCCGGATGGCTTCAAATGTACCGTCACCTTCCTGCTGGCCGGGTTTGACGCCAAAACCAAGGCGCAAAGTGTCGCCGAGGCCATACTCAGCAAAACCTCCCGCATGTTCAGCGAACGGGACCTGCCAGATTACTCCGAAACCAGCATTGAACTCCTGGGCACCGAAGCCACCTATGGCCCTCATGGCAAAGCCGGCGGCTGCCGGGAGGTGGTGGTGAAGATCAGTACTGCCCACCCTAAGAAAGAGGCACTGGTATTGTTCTCCCGGGAAATCGCCCAGGCAGCAACCGGGATGGCCCCGGGTATCACCGGGATTGTGGGTGGCCGTCCCACCGTGTGGCCGAAGATCCGGCTTTTCTCCTGCCTGGTGCCAAAGACCGGGGTCAAGGTACGGGTGGATATGGCCGGCGAAAGCGCGGAGGTCGCCGTGGCGAATGACGGCGGCCTGAACACCAGCGATCTGAGCCCGGAACCGGCTCCACCGAAGATGAGCGCAGAACCCGACACCATCGTGCCCCTGATCGACCTGGCCTGGGCTCGCAGCGGCGACAAAGGCGATCACAGCAACATTGGGGTGCTCGCCCGCCATCCGGACTTCGTTCCCTACCTGGCGGCCGCCCTGACCGAAGACGCTGTTAAGGATTGGATGGCCCACATCCTGAATCCGGAAACCGGCAAGGTCAGTCGCTGGGCCCTGCCCGGCATTCATGGTTTTAACTTCCTGCTGGAGCACAGCCTTGGCGGGGGTGGCGTGGCCAGCCTGCGCATCGACCCGCAAGGCAAGGCGTTTGCCCAGCAGTTACTGGAATTCCCTGTGCCCATCAACCGGGCCATTCTGGAACAAGGACGCGATTCATGAGTTACCAATCCATCTTTCATCCCGGTTTGTTCAAGGACCAGACCTTCATCGTCACCGGCGGTGGTTCGGGTATCGGCCGCTGCACCGCCCACGAACTGGCGTCACTGGGCGCCCGTGTTGCCCTGGTAGGTCGGAAGGCGGAAAAGGTCGAAGCCGTGAAGGCAGAGATTGAGGAAGACGGTGGCGTGGCCTCTGCTCATGTGTGCGACATCCGGGAGGAAGAGCAGGTCAAAGCCACCATGAAGGCCATCCTTGAGCAACACGGCAGCCTGAACGGTCTGGTCAATAACGCCGGCGGTCAGTTCCCCGCCCCGCTGGCCGGCATCAACCAGAAAGGCTGGGAAACCGTGGTACGCACCAATCTGACCGGGGGCTTCCTGATGGCCCGCGAGGCCTATACACAAGCCCTGTCCAAAAACGGCGGCGCGATCGTCAACATCGTCGCCGACATGTGGGGCGGCATGCCCGGCATGGGCCATTCCGGGGCCGCCCGGGCCGGCATGGTGAACTTCACCCAGACCGCCGCCGTGGAATGGGCCGCCTCCGGTGTGCGTGTGAACGCAGTGGCGCCGGGCTGGATTGCCTCCAGCGGCATGGACAACTACCCCGAGCACATGAAGCAATGGATTCGCAGCCTGGGCGACAATGTGCCCATCAAACGCATGGGTACCGAGTCGGAAGTCAGTGCCGCCATCTGTTTCCTGCTCTCCCCAGGGGCGGCCTTCATCAACGGGGACTGCCTTCGCATCGACGGCGGTGCCTCCCAGGGCGGCCGGGTCTGGCCATTGCCGAAAGCCAAGAACAACGAGCCGTTCAACGGCTTCCACCGAGCGACCACGCCCAAAGTACTGGGCGAGGATTGAGGAGATCGCCATGGAGCCACTGACCACCAGCGTTAACCCACAGTCCGACGAATTCCGGGCCAACGTCGACGCCATGGAAACCCACATCCGGACCTTCCGGGACGTGGAGCAGAAAGTCCTGGACCTGGCCGAAGCCGCCCGGGAGAAATTCAACGGCCGCAGCAAGCTGCTGCCCCGGGATCGCATCAATCGCCTGCTGGACCGGGGCACACCGTTCCTGGAACTATGCTCCCTGGCCGGCTACAAGATGCACGACGACAAAGACGGCAGCATGGCCGGCGGCGGCATCATTGCCGGCATTGGCACCGTCAGCGGCATTCGCTGCCTGATTGTTGCGAGCAACAGTGCCATCAAGGGCGGCACCATTTCCCCGGCCGGTCTCGACAAGACACTGCGCCTGCAGCAGATCGCCAAAGAAAACAAACTGCCCATCGTGTCGCTGTCCGAAAGTGGCGGTGCCAACCTGAACTACGCCACCGACATCTTCGTGCAGGGCGCCCGTGGCTTTGCCAACCAGGCTCGCCTGTCGGCTGCGGGCATTCCCCAGGTCACCGTGGTTCACGGCAACGCCACCGCCGGCGGTGCCTACCAGCCGGGCCTGTCGGATTACGTGATCACGGTGCGCGGCAAGGCCAAGATGTTCCTCGCCGGCCCACCCCTGCTGAAGGCAGCCACGGGCGAAATTGCCAGCGATGAAGAACTGGGTGGCGCAGAGATGCACGCCCAGGTGGCCGGTACCGCCGAATACCTGGCCGAGGACGACGCCGACGGCATTCGCATCGCCCGAAATGTTATGAGCGCCCTGCCCTGGAACGAACAACTGCCCATTCAACGGAATCTGACGTGGGACGAGCCGCTTTACCCGATCGAGGAACTACTGGGCGTCATTCCTTCCGACGCCAAGAAGCCCTACGACGTGCGGGAGATCCTGGCGCGGATTGCCGACGGTTCCCGATTCATGGATTTCAAGAACGAGTTCGACGACCAGACCGTGTGCGGCACCATCCGCATCGAGGGGCATGCGGTGGGCATCATCGGCAACAACGGCCCGATCACGCCCGCAGGCAGTGCCAAGGCTGCCCAGTTCATTCAGTTGTGCGACCAGGCTGGCACCCCCTTGCTGTTCCTGCACAACACCACCGGTTTCATGGTGGGCACCCACTCCGAGCAGAACGGCATCATCAAGCACGGTTCAAAGATGCTGCAGGCGGTGGCCAATGCCCAGGTACCGAAGGTCGCAATTGTGGTTGGCGGCTCCTATGGTGCAGGGAACTACGCCATGTGCGGGCGGGGGCTGGATCCAAGATTCATTTTCGCCTGGCCGAACAGCCGCACCGCGGTCATGGGCCCAGCCCAGGCGGGCAAGGTGATGCGCATTGTGGCCGAGGAAAAGCAGCGCAAGAACGGCATCGAGCCAGACCCGAAGACCCTGGAATTCCTGGAGCAGGCCACGGCCAAGAAACTGGAAGAAGGCTCCACGGCGCTGTACGGCACCGCCCGACTCTGGGACGACGGACTGATTGACCCGCGGGACACCCGCCGGATTTTGTCGCTGGTGTTATCGGTGTGCCGGGAAGCCGAGGCCCGCCCGTTGCGCCCAAACAGCTTTGGCGTTGCCCGGCTCTGACAAAACCGGATCGCATCCAGAGATTTCTGACAAGGAGAACAACACCGTGAAATTCACCGCCGAACACGAAGCCCTCCGAAAGACGGTTCGGGATTTCGTTGAAAAAGAAATCAACCCCTACTGCGACGAATGGGAGGAAGCGGGCGAATTCCCCATCCACGACCTGTTCCGGAAGCTCGGAGCCCTTGGCCTTCTGGGCATTCAGAAGCCGGAAGAATATGGCGGCATGGGGCTGGATTACAGTTACAACCTGGTCGCCGCCGAAGAGCTTGGCATGGCCCATTGCGGTGGCGTGCCCCTGGCCATCGGCGTGCAAACCGACATGTGCACACCGGCCATCGCCCGATTCGGTTCCGACGAACTCAAGCGTACTTTCCTGACCCCGGCCATCACCGGGGAGATGGTGGGCTGTATTGGAGTGAGCGAAGTGGGCGCCGGGTCGGATGTCGCGGGCATGAAAACCACCGCCCGGAAAGACGGCGATGACTACATCATCAACGGCTCCAAGATGTGGATCACCAACAGCCCGAAAGCGGACTTCATCTGCCTGCTGGCCAACACCAGCGACGACAAACCCCACAAAAACAAGTCGCTGATTGTGGTGCCCATGAGCAGCCCCGGCATCTCGTTCAGCCCGCACCTCAACAAGCTGGGGATGCGTTCCTCGGAAACGGCGCAAATCTTCTTTGACGATGTGCGCGTCCCCCAACGCAACCGCATCGGGGCCGAAGGTACTGGCTTTATGATGCAGATGCTGCAGTTCCAGGAAGAACGTATGTGGGGCGCCGCCAACGTGATCAAGGCGCTGGAGAACTGCATCGACCAGACCATCGCCTACTGTCGCGAACGCAAAACTTTCGGCCAGCCGCTGATCGACAACCAGGTGATCCATTTCCGCCTGGCGGAACTGCAAACTGAAATCGAGGCGTTGCGTGCCCTCACCTATCAGGCCTGCGAACTGCATATCGAAGGCAAGGACGTTACCAAGTTGGCGTCCATGGCCAAGCTGAAGGCGGGCCGACTCGGTCGCGAAGTCACCGACAGCTGCCTGCAATACTGGGGGGGCATGGGCTACATGTGGGACAACCCGCTGTCCCGGGCTTTCCGGGATGTTCGGCTGGTGTCTATTGGTGGTGGCGCAGACGAAATCATGCTGGGAATTATCTGCAAGATGATGGGGACGTTGCCCGGTAAGAAACGCGATTAACAGACTGACCAACCTGTGGGGCCATCGGAGTCTGGAGGAGTGGCACCCCGATAGTTCCTGCCAGAACACGCCCGCGAGTACGTCCCTGTAGGGCTCGGTCGGGCCATCCATGGCCCTCCACGGTTCTGGCAGGAACTATCGGGCTACCGGCCCAGACCACATTCTTGGAGTCATTTTTGATGGAATCTTTACCGCATTGCGAAACATTGCTGCTGGAAAAACAGGGGCCGACCCTGTTCGTCACCATTAACCGACCGGACGTTCGCAACGCTATGAGTCTTCAGATGGTGGCGGAACTGTCCACGGTGTTTACCCAGATTGAATCCGACCTGCACATCCGGGCCGTGGTGATTCGTGGCGCCGGCGGGCATTTCTGTGCCGGCGGCGATATCAAAGACATGGCGGGTGCCCGGGGCCAGAAAGCTGGCGAGGGCGAGGCCGACCCGTTCTACCGACTGAACCGGGCCTTTGGCCAGATGATCCAGCAGGTGAATGAATCCTCCAAGGTGGTTATCGCCGTCACCGAAGGCGCCGTGATGGGTGGTGGATTCGGGCTGGCCTGCGTGTCCGATGTGGCCATCTCCGGGCCGACCGCCAAGTTCGGAATGCCGGAAACCACCCTCGGCATTATTCCGGCGCAGATCGCGCCATTCGTCGTCGAACGAATCGGCCTCACCCAGGCACGCCGGCTGGCACTACTCGGATTGCGAATTGATGCCGACGAAGCCTGCAGGCTGGGCATCGTTCATCAGGCGGCAGGTTCTGACGGGGAACTTGAGGAAATGGTTGGCTACGCCATTGAACGAGTGCGCCAGTGTGCACCGGTTGCCACCGCCGAGACCAAGGCCCTGTTGCACCGGGTTGGTCACGAAAACATGAGCGGCCTGCTCGACAATGCCGCGGAGAAGTTCGCCGAAGCCATCCGGGGCAGCGAAGGAACGGAAGGCACCATGGCCTTTATGCAGAAGCGCCCACCAGCGTGGGCAACCGAAGAATAGTTCGAGGGAGTGAGGGGCTGGGAAGCTGTTTTCAGGAAATGTCTGAGGCCAAGGATGGCCGAAGCCGAGCGCACATGGATGTGCTCGTAGCGTTTTCCTGAAAACAGCTTCCCAGTCGCTCACGGATAGGCATCAAACCCAAGAGACCGGCACAATGCTAAAAAAACTCCTGATCGCCAACCGCGGTGAAATCGCCGTCCGGGTCATCCGCACCGCCAAGGCAATCGGCTACCGGACGGTAGCGGTCTATTCCTACGCCGATGCCAGGGCGCTCCATGTCGAGCTGGCCGACGAAGCCGTTTGCATTGGGCCTGCCCAGGTATCCGCATCGTACCTGAACGCCGACGCCATCCTTGATGCCGCAAAAAGGACTGGCGCCGACTGCGTGCACCCCGGCTACGGATTCCTGTCCGAGAATGCCGCCTTCGCCGAAGCGTGCAAAGCACAGGGGCTGACCTTCGTTGGCCCACCCTCCGGCGCCATCGAACTGATGGGTAGCAAGCGCCGCTCCAAGATTGCCATGCAGGAAGCCGGTGTACCCGTGGTGCCCGGCTACGAGGGCAACAACGCCAGCGATGATGAACTGGTGGCTGCCGCCGGTGATATCGGCTACCCCTTGATGATCAAGGCCTCCGCCGGTGGTGGTGGCCGGGGCATGCGCCTGGTCGAGGCCGAAGCTGACCTGCTAAGCAACATCCAACGGGCTCGATCAGAAGCCAAACAGGCCTTTGGCGACGACGAACTGATCCTCGAAAAAGCCGTGATCGAACCCCGCCACGTGGAAATTCAGGTGTTTGCGGATCGCCATGGCAACGCCGTTTATCTGGGCGAACGGGATTGTTCCGTGCAACGGCGACACCAGAAGGTCGTGGAGGAAGCGCCCTCCCCGTTCGTCACCCCCGAGCTTCGGGGAGCCATGGGTGAAGCGGCGGTTCAGGCCGCCAAAGCCTGCGGTTACGAGGGCGCTGGCACCGTCGAATTTCTGGTGGACAAGGACCGCAATTTCTACTTCCTCGAAATGAATACCCGGCTTCAGGTGGAGCACCCGGTGACCGAACTGATCACCGGCCAGGACCTGGTGGCCTGGCAACTGATGGTGGCCGAAGGCCGGCCTCTGCCGCTGGCTCAGGAGCAGATTGAACTGAATGGACACGCCATTGAAGTCCGCCTGTATGCCGAGGACCCGGCCAACGGCTTCACACCGCAAACCGGCCCGCTTCTGGCTTTCGAGCCCGCACTGACCGAGGGTCTTCGTTTTGACTCGGGCGTGCGCCGTGGCGACACCATCACCCCACATTACGACCCCATGCTGGCCAAAGTCATCGCCTGGGGACCGACCCGGGATGATGCCCGCCGCCGACTGGTGAGGGCGCTGGAGGACACCACCGTATTCGGCGTGACCACCAACCGGCATTTCCTGAGCCGGATTATCGCCAATGACACCTTCGGTGCCGGCGAGGCGACCACGGCCTTCCTGCAACAGGCATTCAGCGACGATCCTTCGCTGAAGCCAGCGACGCCCGGCATCCGGGACCTGGCCATCGCGGCCTGCCTGCTCGACCACGACAGCAATGGCCAAAGCCCCTGGAGCAACGCCCCGGCCACCATGACACCGATCCTTCTTGAACATGATGGCCAACCGTTCCAGCTGCTGGTCAGCCGGAGCGACTCGGGGCTGAACGTCACTTTAGGCGAAGACCAGCATTCGCTGACCATTGACAGCCTGAACAACGGGCAGGCCTGCTTCATCGACAATGGCATTCGTCAGACCTGCCAATATCACCGGCAAGGCGATTCCCTATATTTCCAACTCGACGGACAAGCCTGGCAGGTTCGGGACATCACCCATCAGGCCGCTGCGGGAGCCCAGGGTGCTGGCACCGGCAAAGTTCAGGCCAGCATGGACGGGGCCATCGTTGATATCCTCGTCAAGCCCGATCAGCAGGTTCAGCAGGGGGACACCTTGCTGATACTGGAAGCCATGAAAATGGAACATCCCGTCAAGGCTGATCGGGACGGCACCATCACCGACGTGCTCGTCAGCAAAGGTGCTCAGGTTAAACGCAGCCAGCTACTGGCAGAAATTGCCGACAGCACGTCGGCGAAACAGGAAGTCGAAGCATGACCACACTGGAAAAGAAAACCATCTTTATCACCGGCGGCAGCCGGGGCATCGGCCGTGCCATTGCGCTGGCCTGCGCCAGACAGGGCGCCAACGTTGTCATCGCGGCCAAGACCGACACGCCACACCCGAAACTGCCGGGCACCATTCATACCGTGGCTGACGAGATCCGAGCCGCCGGCGGGCAGGCCCTGCCACTGGTGCTGGACGTTCGGGATGAAAACCTCGTTCGACAGCGCATGGACGAAGCCGCCGAGTATTTTGGCGGCCTGGATGCGCTGATCAACAACGCCGGCGCCATCCGCCTTTCCGGTGTGGAGAAGCTCAAGGTGAGCCGCTACGACCTGATGCATCAGGTAAATGCCCGGGCCACACTCGTTTGCAGTCAGGCCGCCCTGCCCCACCTGAAAGCCTCAGACCGGCCCCATATCCTGAGCCTCTCGCCGCCACTGAACCTGGACCCGAAGTGGTTTGCCCACTACGGCCCCTACACCAGCACCAAGTACGCCATGACCATGATGAGCATAGGCATGGCCCAGGAGTTCCGGCGCTACGGCATTGCCGTGAATACCCTGTGGCCCAAAACCCTGATCGCCACCGCCGCTGTCGAGTTTGAAGCCGGTGGACCACAGATGCTGGCCAAAGGCCGGAAGCCGGACATCATGGCGGATGCCGCCGTCAGCATCCTCAAGCGCCCGGCCAGCGAACTGACCGGCCAGAATCTCATAGACGAGGAGATACTTCGACAGGACGGCGTGACCGACTTCGAGGCCTACCGATACCAGCCAGGGGACAGTCCGCTGATGACAGACCTGTTTGTTGAATAGCCGGCAGCAAACACAAACCAGAATCCAGACAACAACACTCGCCATCACGGACCCGATCATGAGTAGCAACAACGTATCCGCACTGGACATCGCCCGGAGCCTTCCGGCCGTCCTGCGCCGTTTTCCGTCTATCGCCCGGGGTTATTACTACTACGCCGTCAAAAACGACAAAAAGGAGCTGACCCTCGGCACCCTGATTGAACGCAACGCGGAACGTTATGGCGAGCGCCCCGCCATTTATTTCGACGACACAACCATTACCTGGCGTGAATTCGACCGCTGGGCGAACCGAATCGCCCAGTATTTTATGCATCAGGGCCTCACCAAGGGTGACGCCATCGCGGTTTTTCTGGAGAACCGTCCGGAACTGCTCGCCGTGGTCGCCGGCGCGGCCAAACTCGGAATCGCCTGCGCCATGGTCAACACTTCCCAGCGTGGCAAGGTACTGGCGCACAGCATCAACCTGATCCAACCCCAGATGGTGGTTGTCGGGGAAGAACTTGTGGAGGCATTCGCGGACGTAAAAGACAGCGTCCAGACGCGGCACTCTCATCCGTTCCTGTTTATGGCGGACGCCAATACACTTGGCACCTTCGGTGATGCGCCGGACGGCTATATCAATCTGGCGGAAGCGGTGAGCCGCTTCAACAGCAACCGCCCCGAACTCACCAACCCGCCCCGGATGGGTGACACTGCCATCTACCTGTTCACCTCCGGCACCACTGGCCTGCCCAAGGCAGCGCCCGGTTCCCATCGCAAGTTCATCAAGGCCTATGGCGGCTTTGGCCACATGTCCCTTGCCATGAAACCCGAGGATGTTCTCTACTGCACCCTACCTCTGTATCACGGCACCGCTTTGCTGGTGTGCTGGGGTTCGGTGATGGCAGGTGGGTCGGCCATCGCCATCCGCCGGAAATTCTCCGCCAGCGCGTTCTGGGATGATGTACGGCGATACCACGCCACCACCTTCGGCTACGTGGGGGAACTCTGCCGCTATCTGCTCAATCAGCCGGCCAGCGACCAGGACCGCAACCACAGCCTGAAAAAAATGATTGGCAACGGCTTGCGTCCTTCCATCTGGCGGGAGTTCAAAGACCGCTTCGGTATCGAAACCGTGGCCGAGCTCTACGCCTCCAGCGAGGGCAACATCGGCTTCAGCAACTTCCTGAACCTGGACAACACGGTTGGCTTTTCCACAGCCCCGTACAAGCTGGTGAAATTCCACGACGGAACCCGCGATCCCGTGCGCAACAGCAAGGGCAGGCTGGAAGAAGTCACCAGGGGCGAGCCCGGCCTGCTGATCGGCGAAATCACCAAGAAGTGGTCCTTTGAGGGCTATACCCAAAAGGACGCTACGGAAAAATCCATTCTTCGGGATGCCTTCAAGAAGGGCGACGCCTGGTTCAATACCGGCGATGTCCTGCGGGAAATCGGGTGCGGCCACCTGCAGTTCGTTGATCGCATGGGGGACACCTACCGCTGGAAAGGGGAAAACGTGTCCACCAACGAAGTGGAGAACATCATCGACGGCTCCGGCATGGTGGAAGAGGCCATCGTCTACGGCGTGGAAATCCCCAACACCAATGGCAAGGCCGGCATGGTGACCCTGGTTCCCCGCAGTAATGGCCACCCGTTCGACATCAACAAACTACTCGGTTATCTGCAGTCTAACCTGCCCGCCTACGCCGTCCCGGTGTTTGTTCGTGTCACGAACGCCATCGAAAAAACCGGCACCTTCAAGTACCGCAAGGTCGACATCCAGAAACAGGCGTATTCAACCGACAAGCTGGAAGACGAAGTCTACGTCTGGCTGCCCAAGAGCACCGAGTACACACGCGTGACGCCTGAACTGGAACAGCAGATCAACGCGGGCGACGTGCGTTTCTGACAGAAAAAAGCGGGTGACCTTCCAGGCCTCCCGCTCGCTCTTCCTGTTCCCACCAATACTCCGAGAGGCGCGACGGTTATTCGGTCGCTAAAACCGACGGTCAGTCTTTTGCCACCCGCAAAACAATTTTCCCGGTGGCACGACGCTCGGTGAGGGTGTTGAGTGCCCGGGCATAGTCTTCAAACTCAAAGACTTCGCTGATTTTCGGGTCAATCTTGCCCTCTGCAAACAGCTGCATCAGGTCCATCATATTCCTGGCGCTGGCTTCCGGTTCGCGCTGGGTGAAGCTGCCCCAGAACACGCCAACCAATGAGCAGCCTTTCAGCAGCGTAAGGTTGGCCGGAACCTTGGGGATATCGCCGGCAGCGAAACCAATCACCAGATGACGGCCGTTCCAGCCCATAGCGCGCAGCGCCTGTTCGGTGAAATCACCACCCACCGGATCGTAGACCACATCCACACCTTTGCTGCGGGTCAGTTTTTTGACCGCGTCTTTGAGAGGTTCTTCGGTGTAATTGATCAGCTCATCGGCACCGGCCTCTTTGGCTACTGTAAGCTTTTCATCGGTGCTGGCCGCAGCAATCACCTTCGCACCCATGGCCTTGCCGAGTTCCACGGCGGCCAGACCCACGCCCCCGCTGGCGCCCAGCACCAGCAGACTCTCGCCCGGCTGGATGTTGGCGCGCTGCTTAAGCGCATAATATGAAGTCCCGTAAACCATCATGAAGGCCGCGGCTTTTTCATCCGACATGCTGTCGGGAACCGGCAACAGGTTCTGCTCGGGAACGATCACTTCCTCGGCAAAGGCGCCGTAACCGGTGAGTCCGGCGACCCGATCACCTGGTTTGTAGCGGGTCACCTTGTCGCCCACCTCGATTACTTCGCCTGCGAGTTCGCCACCCGGAGAAAACGGCAAGGACGGCTTGAGCTGGTACTTATCCTCGATAATCAGGGTGTCCGGGAAGTTCAGGCCGGCGGCCTTCACCCGAACCTTAACGCCGCGCCCTTTCACTTCCGGGCTGGCAATATCCTCGATGACCAGTTGTTCCGCAGGACCGTGTTCCTTGCAGAGGATGGCTTTCATGGCAACTCCTGTAGCAGCGATAATGATGGGAAAGCGAGCTTCCCTTCCAAGCAATGCCGGTCACGCTAAACCGAGTCAGGCCATGAAGCAACTGAAGCAAACTTATCTATCCCGATAAATGCTATTTATGGAGATTACAGACTGGCTCCGGTCGCAACGAGCCCACCAATGACACAGGCCGCCGCCAGGATCAGTCCGCCGATCATCGCCGGCGACAGGACGCGAGCTTGCGGCTGAGCCCTTGTCTCCGCCTCGTCGTGATTAACCAGTTTCTGGTCGCCCCTGGAGCTACGAATCAACTGGATCATCGCTTCGCACATGGATGCATCAAACGACGCCGGAGCAAACTCACGGAGCCCATATCGGTTCAGGAGTTGCTGGACGTCGGCGGACAAAGGAACGTACTTCATCGACCAGTCGGTGAATGTCGTTTTCTCCAGAGGCCCCTCAATCAACGTCACCACATCCCGGTGTCTGGGGTCCGCCTTGATCCGCTGGTAGAGCGCAAGCACTGCCTCCTTTTCACCTTCGAGATACTGGAAGAACCGGTTGTCGCCGTAATACAGCCCGCCCACGAGCTGCCTCTTCACATTGTTTCGGCGGGACTCCATCAGAATCCGGGCAACATGGGGCTCGATACCGCGCTTGACGGGCTCGGCCTTGAACGTGGCAGTGCTGGCGTAGGCCAGACGCATCAATGGCATGACAATCTCCTTACCGCTTAACAGGTAGACAAGCGCAGGTGTACGGAGACAACTGCGCCGGTGGATCACTGCACGCTGGGGTTCCGGAGGGCGGGTGAATCGGGCGCGGTTTTTCGCTATGCTTCGGCGCGCTTGCCTTACGGCGTTTGTCCCACTCCCCAGGTGAACGCGATGGTCGATATCATCTACCTGCTTGAAATGACTGGAATTGTGGCTTTTGCGATATCAGGCATGATTGTCGCGTGGGCAAAGAACATGGATCCGGTGGGCATCTTCACCATCGGGTTCGTGACCGCCCTCGGTGGCGGAACCCTGCGGGACCTGATGATGGACAACCATCCCCTGTACTGGATGAAGCATCAGGAACTGCCGATCCTGATCCTGTGCATAGCCGTCGTGTTCAGTTACTGGAACCGGGCCCACAGGATTCGAGAATCCCGCATTGTGTTACCGGACGCCATCGGGCTTGGCATTTTTTCGATTCTGGGCGCCCAGCTGGCCCTGGACCTGGGGCACTCGCTGTTCATTGCCTCCCTGCTGGGTGTGATGACCGGCACCTTCGGAGGTGCCCTGCGCGACACCCTGTGCAACGAGGTGCCCTATATCTTCCGGAAAGATCAGATCTACGCCTCCATTTCCTTTGCCGGCTGCTGGGTTTACTTTGCCTGCCACTGGCTACTGGACAGCGAGGTCACAGCGCTGACCGTCGGACTGCTTTTTATCGTCATCGTCCGGATGGCCGCCGTCCGTTTCGACATCCGCCTGCAGCGGGATCCATTCCAGAAGTGAGCAAACACTTTTTTACGAACACAGGCCAATCCTGACTTGGCCTGAGAGCCCTCAGCCGGTAAGATTACCGCCTTTTCATCTAAGCCGTTTTGTCCATCCAAAACACACGCTTCAATTCCAACCTTCAGCAATCCCAAGAGGCAGACACCCGTCATGCTTGAACGACTGTTCCAACTTCAGGCCCACGGCACTGATATTCGCAAAGAAGTGATCGCGGGCATCACCACCTTCCTGACCATGGCCTACATCATCGTGGTCAACCCGAGCATCCTGTCCGCCACCGGCATGGATTTCGGTGCCGTATTCGTGGCGACCTGTATCGCAGCCGCCATCGGCACCCTGATCATGGGCCTCTGGGCCAATTACCCGATTGCCCTGGCACCGGGCATGGGCCTGAATGCGTTTTTCTCGTTCACTGTGGTTGGCAGTATGGGCTACAGCTGGCAGGTGGCACTGGGTGCGGTATTCCTGTCTGGCTTGATCTTCTTCCTGCTGAGCATCTTCAAGGTCCGTGAGTGGATCATTAACAGCATCCCCATGTCCCTTCGCTTCGGCATCTCCGCCGGTATCGGTTTCTTCCTGGCGCTGATTGCCCTGAAGAACGCCGGTATCGTGGTTGATCATCCAGCTACCCTGGTGGGCCTGGGCGACATCAAAGTGGCTGAGAGCCTGCTGTTCTTCGGTGGCTTCGTACTGATCTGCGCGCTGTCGTTCCGCCAGATCACCGGTGCCGTCATGATCGGTATCATCGCGGTCACTGCCATTGCCATGATGCTCGGCATGGTGGAGTACAACGGATTCATGTCTGCTCCGCCGAGCCTGGCTCCGACCTTCATGGAACTGGACATTGCCGGTGCCCTGAACGTGGGCATGATCAGCGTTGTCTTTGCCTTCCTGTTTGTTGACCTGTTCGACACCTCCGGCACCCTGATTGGCGCAGCCCAGCGCGGCGGCCTGCTGGACAAAGACGGCAAACTGCCCCGCCTTGGCCGTGCCCTGATGTCAGACTCTGTCGCCACCATGTCTGGTGCCGCACTGGGTACGTCCACAACTACCAGTTACATTGAGTCTACCGCCGGTATCTCCGCCGGTGGCCGCACGGGATTAACGGCCGTGGTGGTTGCGGTGCTCTTCCTGGCGTGCCTGCTGCTGTCACCGATTGCCAGCATCATTCCGGCCTACGCTACCGCCCCCGCTTTGCTCTACGTTGCCGTGCTGATGACCGGTGGCCTTAAGCTCGTGGACTGGGATGACATCACGGATGCCGCGCCTGCGGTGGTGACCGCCCTGATGATGCCGCTGACCTTCTCCATCGCCAACGGCATCGCCTTCGGGTTTATCACCTACGCTATTGTGAAGGCGCTCAGCGGTCGCTGGTCCGACCTGAACCCGAGTGTCGTGATTATTGCCATTGTCTTTGTGCTGAAATTCATTTTCCTGGGCGGGGAATAAACCCCGTCCATTGAGTTAACCGGATCTGTCATGGACTATTTTTCGGAAAGCATTAAACAAGCCATCCGGACCGTTCCGGACTGGCCCAAACCCGGTGTTGCCTTTCGTGACATCACCACGGTTTTGCAGGACAAGACGGCATTCCGCAAGCTGATCGACGCCTTCGTCCACCGCTACCACGGCCAGAAAATCGATGCCGTCGCAGCGGTCGACGCCCGGGGCTTCATCATCGGCTCTGCCCTGGCCTATGAGCTGAATGCGTCTCTGGTTCTGGTCCGCAAGAAAGGCAAGCTGCCTTTCGACACCCTGGTGGAAGACTACGAACTTGAATACGGCACCGCCTCTGTCGAACTGCACAAGGATGCCTTCAAGTCCGGCGACAAAGTGGTCCTGGTGGATGACCTGATCGCCACCGGCGGCACCATGCTGGCAGCCACCCGGCTGATTCGCCGGATCGGCGCCGAAATCGTCGAAGTGGCTGCCATGATCGACCTGCCAGACCTCGGCGGCTCCAGCAAGCTTCAGGAAGAGGGACTTCAGGTATACACTGTCTGTTCATTTGAAGGGGAATAATTCCGGAACACACAGGAGGCGGCCATGCAGGATTATCAACACCACTGGAAGGATGGAACCCCGCTCCATCTGCCACTGGGTAAAATCGTCTGCATCGGCCGCAACTATGCCGAGCATGCCCGGGAGCTGAACAACCCCATCCCCGATGAACCGCTGCTGTTCATCAAACCCGCCACCGCGGCGGTTTACATTACCCGGCCCCTGGCCATCCCCCGCAACCAGGGCGAGGTTCATTACGAATCCGAACTGGCCGTGCTGATTGGTCGCCCGCTGACCAACGCATCCGAGAGTGAAGCGAAAGCCGCGATCCTGGGTTACGGACTCGCACTGGATCTGACACTTCGTGATCTGCAAAGTCAGCTGAAAGAAAAGGGCCATCCCTGGGAACGGGCCAAGAGTTTTGACGGCGCCTGCCCACTGTCTCCGTTCGTCGCTGCAGAAAAGTTTTCCAAAGACCACTTCACCTTCACCCTGGACATTGACCAGGAACTTCGGCAACGGGGCGACACCCGCGACATGCTGATGCCCATCCTGCCGCTGATAGCCCATATCAGCAGCCAGTTCTCACTGATGCCGGGCGATGTGGTGCTGACCGGCACGCCGAAGGGCGTGGGCCCCCTGGCCGAGGGGCAAACCCTGTCACTGGAATTGGACGATGTGCTGTTCGTTGAAACCAAAGTGGTTTAACGTCACACGCAGGTGATTCCTTTTTCAGCGGAAGACGTACATCAGGTATGGCAAAGAAACCCGTTACATCCCGCCGCGGACGCTTTTTAAAACTCGCCGGCATGACGGCCTCCGTGGCCGGACAGTATGCCGGACAACGTGCCCGCAAGGTCTTCCGGAAGGACGACGACGAGGCCGCCCGCAGCCAGAATTACACCCGGATGGCAGACCAGATTGCCGACACCCTGGGCGAACTCAAGGGCGCGGTGATGAAAGTCGGGCAGATTGCTTCACAGACTCAGGACTTCCTGCCCAAGGAGTTTTCAGACGCGCTGCAAAGACTTCAGAAGGAAGCCCCTCCGATGCCGTTTTCGGTCATCCAGAGGCAGATTGAGTCCGAACTGGGACAGCCCATCTCACAACTATTCGAATACCTGCAGGAAAAACCCTACGCCGCGGCCTCCATTGGCCAGGTGCATCGGGCCCGACTGCACGATGGCACCGACGTGATCGTGAAAGTGCAGTATCCGGGGGTGGACGAATCCTGCGATTCCGACCTCAAACAGCTGCGTATGGCCCTTAAGCTGGGCGGGCTGCTGAAAATGCCCAAGGAAACGGTGGACCAGCTCTTCGGCGAGATTCGGGAACGCCTGAAAGAGGAGTTGGACTACCTGAACGAGGCCAACAACCTCAAGCTGTTTCGCAAATTCCACGACAAGGACGAGTGGGTTCTGATTCCCGGCGTGATCGACAGCCACTCAACCAAACGCGTGCTGACCCTGGAGCTGGTGGAGGGCGACCACATCAACGAGGTCACACAGGATCGCTACGACCAGGACACCATCAACCTGATCGGCCACCGTATTTTCCGCACCATGGCCGACCAGCTGTTCAAGTTCCAGTGTATTCACGGCGATCCCCACGCCGGCAACTTTGCCTATCGGCCTGATGGCACCATCATCATGTATGACTTCGGCTGCGTGAAAAAGCTGAAGCCGGAGATTGTCGAGGCCTACCGTAACGTCCTGGTGTCCGCGCTGGATGAGGATTATCAGGCCGTCGACCGCTACCTGATCGACCTGGGCGCTCGCGTCAAGAGCCAGCCGGCGGTGGATGCGGCTTACTACGCCATGTGGCGCGACATCCTGATCGTGCCCTTTGACCAGCCCGAACCCTACGACTTTGCCGAATCCGACCTGCATACCCACGTGGCGTCCAAAACCAGTACGGTGTTCAAGTACCTGGACTATTTCAAGCCACCGGTGGAAAGCATCTTCATCGACCGCATGATTGCCGGGCATTACTGGATACTGAAGCGTCTTGGGGTTCAGGCGGCGTTCCGCTCCGATCTGGAACAGTATCTGGCCCCCGCCGGAGAGTCTGCGGATACTGTGCCCTGATTCGGGAACGTCTCTACCCTTGCATTACAGGGACTGAACCCACTCGGCGACGCCTTCGCAGGCACCCTTGCGGATAACACGAGCACGGGACACGGAAGCCGGCGCACCCGGATCAATCACGGTGATGGGAACACCATCGCCCACCTCGTACACCAATCCTGCCGCCGGATAGACCTGAAGCGACGTCCCGACAATGAGCAGGTGATCCGCGGTGCGAACCACCTCCGCGGCTTCTTCAAGCATCGGAACCTCTTCCCCGAACCAGACAATGTGCGGACGAAGCTGGGCGCCCCGTTCACAGGTATCACCCGGTTCAATGTCCCGGTAGCCGATATCGTAAACCAGACCTGGGTCTCGGGTACTGCGGGCCTTGGTCAGCTCCCCATGCAGGTGGATCACCTGGCTGGAACCCCCGCGCTCGTGAAGGTCATCCACGTTCTGGGTCACCACCGTCACGCGATAGGTGTTTTCAAGCTCGGCCAGCAGTTGGTGGGCCTGATTGGGCTGGGCGGACTGGAGCTGGCGACGGCGCTCGTTATAAAAAAGCAGCACCAGCTCCTGATTGCGGGCAAAGGCCTCGGGTGTGGCCACATCGTAGATACTGTGCTGCTCCCACAACCCACCGTTATCACGGAAGGTGGAAAGACCGCTTTCGGCACTGATGCCAGCACCAGTCAGTACGACGATGTGATCCGGCATCAGTCGAAGATCTTGCCGGGGTTCATAATACCGTTCGGATCGAACACCTGCTTGATGCTCCTCAGGTAGGCAATTTCCGTCTCGCTTCGCGTGTACTGCAGGTAGGGCTTTTTGGTCATGCCAACACCGTGCTCGGCGGACACACTGCCCTGGTAAAGTTCAACAATCTCGAACACCCACTTGTTCACCTGTTGGCACTTCTCGAAGAAGTCTTCGTTGGCCATGTCTTCGGGCTTGAGGATGTTCAGGTGCAGGTTGCCGTCGCCAATGTGTCCGAACCAGATGATCTCGAAATCCGGGTAATGGGTGGTGACGACGTCCTCAATTTCCTGCAGGAACCCGGGCACCTTGGACACCATCACGGAAATGTCGTTCTTGTAGGGCGTCCGTGGCGCAATGGACTCGGAAATACCCTCACGCAGCTGCCACAGGTTCTGGGCCTGGGTTTCGCTCTGGCTGATCACACCATCGAGCACCCAGCCGTTTTCCATGCACTGCTCGAACAGTTCCATGGCGTCGTCCATCACCTGATCGGACACCGCTTCGAACTCCAGCAAGGCATAGTAAGGCGCTTCGGTTTCAAACGGCGCCTGCACCTGCCCATGGGCCAGCACGTGCCCCATCGCCTGATGGGAGAAGAACTCGTAGGCCGTCAGGTCGATCTTCTTCTGGAACGTCTGCAGCACGTCCATAGTGTTGGTCAGGTCGTTCAGGCCGAGCACCAGCACGGTCAAATTATCCGGCTTCCGGGACAGCTTCATGGTCGCTTCGGTAATAAAGCCGAGCGTGCCTTCGGCACCGATAAACAGGTGGCGCAGGTCGTAGCCGGTGTTGTTCTTTTCCAGATCCTTGTTCAGATCCAGAATGTCACCCTTTCCAGTGACCACCTTCAGGCCCGCCACCCAGTCGCGGCTCATGCCATAACGGATCACCTTGATACCACCGGCGTTGGTGGACAGGTTCCCCCCTAGCTGGCTGGAGCCAGCCGAGGCGAAATCCACCGGATAGTAGAGGTCGTTCTCTTCGGCAAAGTTCTGCAGCTGCTCGGTAACAACCCCGGCCTGACACCGAACCACCCGATCGCTGGCGTTGAAATCCAGAATCTGGTTCATGTTGTCGAAGGCCACAACCACTTCGCCATTGGCGGCCACAGCACCGGCACTCAGGCCAGTCCGGCCACCGGAAGGCACCAGAGCCACCTGATTCTCGTTGGCAAATTTCACCAGTGCCTGCACCTGTTCCGTGGTTTTCGGCAGTACGATCGCAAGGGGTTTGGGCGGGTAGATCTTGGTCCAGTCCTTGCCGTAGTTCTCAAGATCGGCCGGATCGGTCAGCACCTTGCCCGGGGCATCGCCGGCGGCCATCAACTCTTTCAGGGAAGCAATAACTTGATCGGAATTCATTTGAGCATCAGTCTCTTAGCATGGTGCTGCCCGCCTGCAAACAATCGTTTAAAACAAGCCGATCAGCACACTGTGAAAACTTGCGTTTATGGTATCATACCGCCCCTGTTCTGTGAGCCAGCCCTTGCGTAAAGCTGGTAACAGGCCGTTTCACGTGACGAAAGGTTCGGAAGCATTTCTATGTCAAATACGTCTCTCGAAAAGAGCAAGATCCGGATTCTGCTGCTGGAAGGCGTGCATCAATCTGCGATTGATACCCTGAACGCTGCGGGTTACACCAACATCGAGTATCTGACTCACTCGCTGGCCGAAGAGGACCTGATTGAGAAGGTTGCCGATGCGCACTTCATTGGTATCCGGTCCCGTACCCAGCTGACTGAAAGAGTATTTGATGCCGCGAGCAAACTCGTCGCGGTGGGATGCTTCTGTATCGGCACCAACCAGGTTGACCTGCAGGCGGCCACCCGCCGCGGAATTGCGGTGTTCAACGCACCTTTCTCCAACACCCGGAGCGTTGCCGAGCTGGTTCTGGCCCAGGCTATTCTGCTGCTGCGCGGCGTTCCTGAGAAAAGTGCCAAGGCTCACCGTGGCGAGTGGCTGAAGTCTGCCAAGAACAGCTACGAAATCCGCGGCAAGAAGCTGGGCATCATCGGCTACGGCAACATTGGCACCCAGTTCAGCGTCCTCGCCGAAAGCCTGGGCATGGACGTGTACTTCTACGACGTGGTTTCCAAGCTGCCGATCGGCAATGCCACCCAGGTTGGCACCCTGCAGGAACTGCTGAACATTGCCGACGTGGTGAGCCTGCACGTGCCGGAAACACCGTCAACCAAGTACATGTTCAAGGCCGAGCAGTTTGCCCAGATGAAGCCCGGTTCCATTCTGATGAACGCCTCCCGAGGCACCGTGGTGGACATTGACGCGCTGGCTGAGGCACTGGGTAGCGGCAAACTGTTGGGTGCAGCCATCGACGTGTTCCCGGTCGAGCCGAAGTCCAACGACGAAGAATTCATCTCTCCGCTGCGGGAATTCGACAATGTTATCCTGACGCCACACGTGGGTGGCTCTACCATCGAAGCCCAGGAAAACATTGGCCGTGAAGTGGCAGAGAAACTGGCCATGTACAGCGACAACGGCACCTCCGTGTCTTCCGTGAACTTCCCGGAAGTGGCCTTGCCGTCCCACGCGAACCAGCACCGCCTGCTGCACATCCACGAGAACGTGCCGGGCGTGCTGTCCGAGATCAACCAGGTGTTCTCCGAAAACGACATCAACATCTGTGGCCAATACCTGCAGACCAACGAGAATGTGGGCTATGTGGTGATTGATGTGGACAAGGAGTACAGCGAACTGGCGCTGGACAAACTTCGCCACGTCAAGGGCACCATTCGCTGCCGGGTACTGTTCTAAGGCCTCACAGCAAGTCAAAAAAACCGGAGACACATCTCCGGTTTTTTATTGCCTGAAAAGCAGATTTTATACCTGCCCCGCCACTATCCGGTTACAAAACGTTCACCCCGCCGACCTTGATCTGTCATCGCGCGAACCCACTCTCTTACTGAGGCCGCTCCCACATTCCCATCCCGGCGGCCTGGATGACAGGAGGTTCTATGTCTCTGAAGGATTCGCTGATACAGAAACTGGAAACCCAGACAGAGCGCTGGAGTAAAGAAGTCGAAAGCCTGCGTGCCGATGCGGAGAAAAAGAAAGCATCTGCCCAGGATGAACAGGCTGAGGCGGAAATACAGAAAGAATTATCTGAGAAAATCCAGGGCGTTGAAGATCAGATCGCAACAGCGCGCTCGAAACTGGATGAACTAAAAGGCGCCAGCGAAAGCCAGCTGGAAAGCCTTAAGCAGCGCATAGAAAGCTGGCTGCCCGGCAGCAAATAATCAGTAAAACAGCCAGTACGGGACAAAAGAAAAGGCACCGCGGCCAAAGCTGTGGTGCCTTTTCTGAAACTCACTGACTGCGGATGCCGCTTACTGCATCGGTACCAGCGTCAGCTCTACCCGACGGTTCTGCTCACGACCGGCCGGGGTATCGTTAGAAGCAACGGGGTAACGCTCGCCGTAGCCAACCGCACGAGTGCGCTGCGGCTGAATACCGCGGTTCATCAGGAAGTCGCGCACGGAGGATGCACGACGCTCACTCAGCAGCTGGTTGTAGCTCTGGGAGCCGGAGCTGTCGGTATGGCCCGCGATCTGGATGCTGGTCTTGTCGAACTCCTGCAGAACGAGGCCAACGGAGTCCAGTGTGTCCACGAAGGACGGCTTGATGGAGGATTCGTTCAGATCGAAGGTGATGTTGCCCGGCATGATCAGTTCAATCTGATCGCCATTACGCACAACCCGCACACCGGAGCCTTCCAGCTTGCGGCGCAGTTCCGCTTCCTGCTTGTCCATGTAGTAACCGATGCCGCCACCGATGGCCGCACCACCGGCTGCGCCAATCAGCGCACCCTTACCACGATCGCTCTTGCTGGAGGTTGCCGCACCAATGGCTGCACCACCCAACGCACCAATAATACTGCCTGTTGTTGCGCTGGAGGTTTTCTCTTCACCGGTGTAAGGGTCGTAAGTCATACACCCACTCAACCCCAACGTCGCAACCGCAAATGCAAGAACCGTTTTTTTCACAGCAATCTCCTCTGAAATGTTTAAGCCCGACCCGATGCCGCTTCCGCCCTGGCGGTCGTTTCGCAAACAAAGGTGTCGATAATTGTATTGAAAACCGTTGACTGTAAATCCTGGGCTTCATTCACTAGATGATGACGCCCATCGCGGATTCTCAGTTCCTCAACCGCAGCAAATTTATTCCGGACGATGCGAAGGTTGTGCTGCCAATCCACCGTCAGGTCCTTTTCGCCCTGAATCACCGTTACCGGGAAATTTACCGGTCGCGCCGACTCAATCTTTGGAATCCATAGTCGCAACGCGCTGACCCAATCCACATGGACCGCGCGGGCCTGAAGCGGATCATGCTCCCGAAGAAACTTCAGGAACCGTGAGTTTCCGCTGTTGGTTGAGAACGCCCGCCGCCAACGCGTAATGAACGGCTTCATCACGCTGTGCAACACCTTGGCCCCCAACCACCCCATCGGTCTAACCAGAGGTGCCAGCAACACCACCTTTTTGAACGCCGAGGTCTCTTCCGTGTGATTATTGGACAGCAGGTAGTCAATCAGGATGGCGCCTCCGGTACTTTGCCCGACGGCAAACCAGGGCCCTGGCACTTTGTCCTGTACCTGCCCAAGAACCTTCATCAGAACGTCCTGATATTCAGCGAAGCTACCGATTGCCGCCGGCGTCCCGCTGGACAGTCCATGTCCGGGCTGGTCGTAGGCCAGAACATTCAAGCCCGCCCCAAGACAACGCTCGATCAACTGGCTGTAGAGGCCTACATGGTCGAAGTATCCATGGAAAATGAAAACCGTTCCCCGTGTGGGAGACGATTCCGGCAACCGGTAGTGATGAACCATGACCTGATGGGGCCCGGCCTCCACGTATCCCTGGCAGTAACTGACGTCCGGGTGTTCCACCCACAGATCCAGCCCGTAAAAACGGCAGTAAGCGATCATTTCATCGCTCAACACGTCCGCCACGCCCGGCTCGAAGGGCTCGAGCCTTTCGAGCAAGGACCCTCGGTCCCAATCCGGAATTTCTATGGTATCTGTTTTCCAGTACACGTAGAGTTAAACGCCTGTCATGATTGTTTATTCGCTTACCTAATGACAATCCTAACGTATAGCGAGGGTAGAACACAGATGTTGCAATACCTTCTTGAGACCGGCCTACGTCATACCATGAACCGACTTGTAAGGCCCATCCTTCACCCATCGTTGCCGGTGAATCTGCAGCGGACGCTGGTGGCTCAGGCTTTCCGCAGCTCCACGCCGCCGCGGGGCTGCAGCTTCACCGAGGAAACCCTTGGCGGTATGCCCATTACACGGGCTAATTGTGGCGGCAATAATAAAGGTGTCATTCTGTACCTGCACGGTGGGGGCTTTATCTTTGGCTCTCCCACGACTCATCGCGGCATTATCGGCCATCTAGCAAAAACCAGTGGCTGTCAGGTGATTGCTCCGGATTACCGGCTGGCACCGGAGCATCCGTTCCCGGCGGCGCTGGAAGACGCCGAGGCCGTCTACCAGGCGCTGCTTGATGATGGTGTCCAAGCCAGTCAGATTGCCCTTGCCGGAGATTCCGCCGGTGGCGGACTGTGTCTTTCCCTGGCCCTGAAGCTGCGGGACGGGAAACGGCCCCTGCCCTCTTCCATCACAGTCTTTTCCCCCCTTGTAGACCTGACCCACGAGCAGATGCACGTGCCGGAAACCGAACCCGTCCTGCAGGTTCGCTGGCTTGAGCGAAACGCCCACTACTATGGCGGACAGGAGCCACTGACCAATCCACTGATTTCACCGATCTTCGGCGACCTGAGCGGGCTTCCGCCACTACTGATTCAGGTAGGCAGTGAGGAAGTCCTGCTAAACGATTCAGAACGGCTGGCCAACAAGGCAAAGCGACAGGATGTCCAAACCACTCTGGAAGTGTTCAACAGCCTCTGGCACGTGTTCCAGTTCCACGCGGGCCAGCTGGCCCGGGCCAAAGCCGCCCTGCAGGGTGCAGGTGCCCACATCAAACGTCATCTGGCAGGGTAAGCTCGCCCCGGACCAGCGCTTCCTTTCTGGCCTTGGGCCATTGCTTGATGTGCCACTCCAGGCGGGAGGCTCGGCTCCGGTCCCCCGCCTCCGCCTGAAAGACCAGCTTTAACGGGCCCTTGCCGCGCAGGCTCCGTGCTCCTTTGGTTCCTGACTCATGCTCTGCCAGCCGACGCGCCACATCGGTGGTAATGCCGGTATACAGTGTGCCCTTGCCGGTGCGGACGATGTAAACACTCCACTCAGGACTCATGGACCAACCGCTGTTTCTGTGCGGACACCTTCCTTTGCTGAAGCCAGAGCCCACCCATAATCATCACCAGCCCGATGTACGTTGAGGGCAAAATCTCCTCGCCCAGGATGAAGTAGATAAACACCAGGGACAGAAACGGCGAAATAAAAATCAGGTTACTGACTTTGGAAGTATTCTCTGCCTTTTTCATTGCATAGGACCAGAGCACGAACGCGACGCCCATTTCAAAAACGCCGACGTAAACCGCAGCGCCCACCGAAGCCATCGGATGGAACTGAATGCCCTCTGTTAACCCACAAATAAGGGCGATAACGGGCAAGGCAAAGAGGAAATTCAGAAACAGACCGACCACCGGATCCCGCTGATCACGCGTCGCGAGGATCCAGTAGGACGCCCAGATCACGGTGCTGCCCAGCGCGAGCCCCACACCAAACGGGTTGGAAAAGCTTAGCGACGTCACCGCGCCCCGGGTGGCAATCACCACCACGCCGGCATAGCAGATGAGCCCCGCCACAATGTCGACGCGACGAAGCTTGTGCCCCAGAAATGGCACAGAAAGATACGTCAGCACCAGCGCCCAGGTGTAGTTGAGTGGCTGCGCTTCCTGGGCAGGCAATCGGTCAAACGCAGCAAACAGCACAAGATAGTACAGACAGGGGTTGATCAGCCCCATTCCGAACGACTGGAGGTACTGACGCTTCCGAAGTTTGAAAACCAGATGCCAACGGCCCTGTACCAGCAGTATGACGCCCAACACCAGCACCGACGATGCGCAGGCAATCAACAGCAACTGAACTGGCGCCAGATCCATCAACGCCAACTTGAACGCGGTCGCCACAGTCGACCACAACAACACCGTCCCAAGCCCGAACAGCATGGCCTGCTTCTGGTTGGTCATACAGTCTCCAAAACTCCTTCGGGCAGCATTATCCTGCCCTAATATGTTAGGTTAGCGCTCCCTTTCACTCACCCAGGCATTCGCCCAGATACCGGAGACCGGGACATGCGCCCTCTGGCACTTTGCTTATCGCTGCTCACCACCGTGATGCTGATCATCGCTGGCTGTTCTGAGAGCCAGGAACCATCAACCAGCGATGCCAACCCTGATGCAACTCCAGATGAGTACCCGGTAACCTGGCGCTTCGCGCTGGAAGAGATCGAGGGCAGTGTACAGCATGCCTATGCCAAGGCGTTAAAGGAGTTGGTCGAGACCCGCTCCGATGGCCGGGTCGAACTGGAGATATTCCCCTATGGTTCCCTTGGGACGTCCACCCAGCTGACGGAACTGGTACGTAACGGCTCGGTGAACCTCGCCTTCGCATCCCCGGGCCACCTGGCCAACCGAATTCCCGAAGTCGGAGTCTTCAACCTCCACTACCTGTTCCCGGACGACGAAAAGGCCATACGCAATCTGCTGACCAGCCCGGAACTGGTTACCCGGTTCGAGCCCGCCTACGAGAAGCGGAACCTGAAACTGCTGTCCTTCGTTCCCGAGGGCTGGATGGCATGGACCGCCAACAAGCCACTAAAATCGCCTGCCGATTTCCAGGGCATGCGCTTCCGGACCATGACCTCAGACCTGGCTGCGGAATCCTTCCGGGTGTACGGGGCTGAACCAAAACAGACACCGTTCTCGCAGGTCTACAACGATCTTCAGCTGCGCAAGACCGATGGCCAGACAAACCCGATCTTTGCCATTGAGGAAATGAATTTCTATGAGGTGCAGAGCACTCTGACACTGGGCCGGCCTGCCCAGTTCATCTCATCGGTGGTGACCAACCCGGAATGGTTGGCCTCACTTCCCGACAACCAGAAAGCCTTGCTTGAGGTGGCACTGCAAGACGTAGCCGTTATTGCATGGAATACCCAGAGGGAGCTGAACCAGTCACGCCTGGAACGGATGCTCGAAGCAACGCAAATCAAGGTGGTTCGACTCACCGATGAGGAACGTGCGGCCTTCGCAGAAGCGAGCCGCCCCGCTCGCCAGGCCTACATGGACTCCGCCGGCACGTTCGGAATGGAACTTCTGGATTGGCTGACCCAAAGCGGTAATACCTTCGAAAGCCACTCGGCGGCTTCATCCACCCGTAACGGGAGCTGACACGAAGCCGACGCCCGCCTCCGCCAGCACATCGGCGCCTCTGGCAGTCAGGTCGCTGATGTAACGGAACTGTTCCTGGGGTTCCAGCGGGTAGGCCTTCAGCCGGTAGAGCATTCCCCAGGGTTCGTTCTGCACTACCACCACGACCGGTTGCCAGGTTCGGGTGTACGGACTGGTGAAGGCTACGTCCCTGAGCAAATTCAGTACCTGCCGGACATCGTGGTTGGGTTCCAGATGGAACTTGGCCACGCACATCAGGTTGTCGGTACCGCCATTACCGTTAGCCAGCAGGGCATTCCAGAGCTTGTTGTGAGGAACCACCACCACCGAGTCATCCGGCGTGACTATCTCCGCCGCCCGGGCACCGATCGAGCGAACCTCGCCATAGTGGTCATCCACCTGAATCCAGTCACCCGGCCGGTAAGGCATCTCATACAGGATGACAATCCCGGCAAGCAGGCTGTTCACGTAATCCTTGAAGGCGAACCCCAGCACCAGCCCCAGCGCACCAAACATGGCGACCATGTTTTCGAAGGACGGCTCAATCAGGATGGGTACCACAATAATAATGGTTGCGACGATCACCAGCAGCCGAATCAGGGGCACCGAAGCCAAAAGATACAACCTCGGCTTACCACTCAGCCTGCCAGCCAGCGCCGGCAAAAGCTTCCGGGTCAGAATTATGATCGCAATCGCGACCATTACGACGACCAGTGCTTCCCCCAACGCCTGGGAACTAATCGTAGAGACGACCTCTTTCAGACCAAGATCTTCCATGCCAGTACCCCCTCAGAAACGATCCACGGGAAAACCCCAGCTGAGCAGATGACGCCGGGTGTTCGGGTAGGCCAGATCGGTCACATGCCAGCGGTTACCAGCATCGCTGTAGTGAATAATGTCGGCCCGCTTCAGAAGCGCCAGCGCATTCGCGGTGTCCTTTCTGGAAATACCCGCCACCAGGAACAGTGACTCCTCATCAAGTCCGTCGTGCAACAACAACGCGTGAAGAACAAACCCAATCGCACGGTCTTTGCTGGACGGCATGGCTGGCAGACTCAGCTTGTCCAGAGGAACCACCCAACAACAGCGTGAGCGGGACGATTCGGATTCGCCTGAATCCTCGGCGCCCTCTTCCGGGGCAGCCCGAAGGGCAGAGCGCCAGAGCGCCAAAGCAACCCCGTGATTGCCCCGGGAGGCAGCGGCCAGATCGCTCAGGAAACTGCTGCGCCTGATTTTATTGCCATCGAGCCGACCGCGCGCCGGCAGCACATAGAGGCCGTCGTGAGCCATACGAGCGACCAACGGGCCCGAACCTTCGTCGCCGGGCAAATACTCCAGCCATTGCCCAAGGTAGTCTGAATTAAGCGGCGCCGGGGTACAGGGTGCCGATGGCATATCCGGAACATAACTGGCCCAGAACTGCCAGCACCAACTCGAACAGCCTACAACCCCTTGCCCTGCCTTGCCGTCCGATATCCGGCGAAACAGCTCGCGAACTAGCGCCAGTCCGCGCATGTGCCGAAGCCAGAAGTCCGCCAGTTCCGGAATTACCCAGGGGCGGGACAGGTCCTGCTCATTCCACCACTGGGCAGCGTCCTCATCACTCATCAACAAGCTTTTGGGTGGCGCTATTATCCATTCGCTTCCATCGCCCTGGCCCTGCCCAATCGTCTTCCAGGAACACCGGACCAGCGCCTCGCGCATGCCTGAAAACGGTGGCGCCACAAGGAAAGAGACATCCTGCGGATTGGGAAGCTCACGCCTGCGCTGTTGAAGCTCATCGGCCAGCGTGGCCGCAAGAACGGAAAAATCGGGATCGGGAGCGATCAATTGGCGCTGCCGGGCAGACAGTTCAGGCAGGTCATCCAGACTCTGGAAAGGTTGATCTTTGCGAGACACTCCCTCTTTCAGCTGGACCGATATATGCCGCACCGCGTCCTTTACGGAGCGCCGGACCGACAACTCCGGAAACTCCCACTCATCCATAGGAATCAAGCCACCAGGCAAGCACGGGGTTTCGGGGGTTGAATCGTGCGTTTCGGTCAAGCGAACGACTCCTCAGTTGTCAGGTGCGCTGGCTACTCCGGGACCAGCCAATCCAGCCGGTGAGTAACGCCAAGCGCTTCGCGCCCACTCACGTCGTCCATCATGGCGGACAGACGCTCGGACAGGCCCCAGGGCGGATTGACCATCAACATGCCAGAACCGGTCATCCCCCGCTCAGGCGGATGGTCCAGGTGTACTTCGCTGCGCAGCACCTTCCGGACCGGACCCTGCTCAACGCCTTCCAGCAAGCCTTTTTCCAGGCCACTGGTGAGCACGGGATACCAGATAAGATAGACGCCATGACGGCATTTCTTCCACGCCTTCGCCAGCGCCGAGGCAACGGCCTGGTAGTCGGATTTGATTTCATAGGACGGGTCCATCAGCACCAGCAAACGGGGCTGACGCGGAGGAAGCAGCCTGAACATGCCTTTCAGGCCGTCCTCCTGCCGGACCTTAATCCCTCTGGCACTGGCCCACTCCTCAAGCCGGGCGCCTTCGGTGGGGTGCAACTCAAACGTGGTCAAGGTGTCATCGGCCCGAAGAAAGTGGGCAAACCATGCTGGTGATCCGGGGTATCGATTGAGATCATCCGAGGCCGGGTTCAATCCGGAGAGCACACTCAACATGGGTTGCCAGTCCGCTGATGCCAGACTGCCTCGGGCCGCCCAGACTTTCCGTATACCGTCATCGGCTTCGGCGGTTTTCCGTGCCCGGTCACTGTTCAGGTCATACACCGCACTTCCCGCATGTGTATCGATGCAAGCAATGCCGGAGGGTTTGGCCTGCATCATCGACATCGTCAGCGTCAACGCTGCGTGTTTCTGAACATCGGCGAAATTGCCGGCATGGAAGGCGTGCAGGTAACTCAGCATGGATAACTCCGGATAGCCGCGGGTAAGGAAGCGTTTGCGCATCGAAGGCTAGCACCGTCCCCTTACCCTGAACAGGCCGGATCATCCCGATGACGGTATAAACCCGCGGGCACGGTTGTTACCCTTAACAACTTACTCCCATCAGGACCAGCAGGAAGCGCACCTTGACCAAGCAGAACACCGATACCATCGACCAGCTCTACAGCCTGATTGCCAACGAGGAAGACGCCCGGGTGTGCAAGGACATTCCCGACGAAGCCTGCCGGGAAGTGCCCAGAAACTTCTTCCTGATCCTCGCCAGCAACGTACTGACCAAACTGGGGGACCTGCTGACGAGCCCCAAGACGGTATTGGCCTGGCTGATGAGTGCGGTGGGCGCGCCGGCCCTGGTGGCCTGGCTGGTGCCCATTCGCGAATCCGGCTCGATGCTGCCCCAGATGGTGATTGGTGCCTGGGTTCGTCGCAAGCCGGTGCGCAAATGGTTCTGGGTGATGGGCAGCTTTGGCCAAGCCGTCAGTGTGATGGCCATGGCCGCCAGCGTCTGGTTTCTGGAGGGGTACGCGGCCGGCGCGGGGATTGTTGCCGCATTGATCGCCTTTTCCCTGGCACGAGGCTTCTGCTCGGTGGCGATGAAGGACGTACAGGGAAAATGCATCCCCAAATCCCGCCGGGGCCGTCTGTCCGGCCTGGCCACCACGTTCGGCGGAACCCTGACCGTCGCCATGACGCTCCTTCTGTTCTGGGGGCAGGAAGATCCGAATGTGGCGTTTTATAGTCTGCTGCTGATGCTGGCCGCCGGGCTCTGGGTGATTGCAGGCTTTCTGTTCGCCGGTGTTCAGGAATACGAGGGCGAAACCAGTGGTGGAGGCAATGCGCTTGCAGAGGCGTTCAAGAGCCTGTCACTGTTGAAAGAGGATGCACCGTTTCGCCACTTCGTGATTACCCGGGCATTGCTGTTGTGTTCGGCCCTGGCGGCACCCTATTTCGTGGTGCTGGCCCAGCAGCAATCGGAGGGCAGCCTTCTTCTCGGTGTCTTTTTACTGGTAAGCAGTCTGGCCAGCTCCATCAGTGCCAGCGTCTGGGGCTGGATGGCGGACTCATCCAGCCGCAAAACCATGATTCGCGGCGCCGCCATTGCCAGCGGGGTTTGCCTGGTCGTGGCTGTTACCGCCATGGCCGCGGACGATGGAACACGGAGTTCCTGGTTCTACCCCGCAGCCTTTTTCGTGCTGCAGATTGCCCACTCGGGCGTCCGGCTGGGGCGGAAAACCTATCTGGTGGACATGGCCGGCGGCAACAAGCGCACCGACTACACGGCCGTCAGCAATTCAGTGATTGGCGTTCTGCTGCTGGTGACCGGCGCCCTGACCGCGGCGATATCGGCCATCTCGGAAATCGCTGTGATTCTGGTACTGGGCTTAATGGGCGCTGCCGGCATGGTCAGCGCGCTCCGGCTGAAGGAAGTATCCTGAGGCGCCCATTCGCTGAGGCCGGGAGGCCTCAGATGGTTTTTCCGTCATTCAGGGCCAGCGCCCCTTTGACAATGCGGTAGATCATCCAGATGGACACACCCAGCAGGATGAACCAGCCAATAATGAGTGCCGTGGTCAGCACCCCGATGACCGTCCAGAGCAGGCCAATCCAGAAGGTCCGGATCTGCCAGCGGAAGTGGCTTTCCACCCAGGTATTCTGGACGTCATCCAGTTTGACGTAGTTGATGATAACGCCCACCAGCGGCGCGATGCCTCCGGTAAAAAAATGCAGGGCCTGAAGGATATAGACCACCACCGCCAGGTTACGGGCGGGATCTGAGCGACGGGCTACGGGGTCCGAACCTGCGGGAATAAACTCCGGTTCAGTCAAGGTAAGTCTCCTTTTCCATACTTAGCCGAAGTCTACCACAGCCCCATTGCAGTATAGCCCGCTGCAGTCAGCGATTGGCCGGGAGTGCGCCGCCCGGCCTTCCTTGCAGCGCCACGGTCAGCGTTTGTCAGCTTTCTCTGCAGCTAACGCGACCGCTTTCTGCAGGCCCATTTCCAAGTGTCATTTGTCATTGTCCCGCTTTTGTTATAGAGGTGAAGGGGTGCAGAACGCCTTGCACATCCATAACCCAAGGCATGTCCAGCCGTCGCCTATCAGCTATTGGGGGCAACCATGCAACCAAAAGACATCGTGGCGCAGTTCATCTCCGACGTTCATGACCAGCGACTGGAAGAAGCCAAGGCTCTGCTGGCCGAAGAGGGCTTTGAGTATGTTGGCCCGAACATGCGCTTCCTGAATCGCGATGACATGCTCGCCTACCAGTTCGGCCTGGTCGCCATCCAGAAAGACCTGGTCACCCGTCAGCTCAGTGCCGACGGTGAGCACGTATTCGCCATTCTCGATTACCGGACACACTTCGAACCCATCGGCGATGTCCGGCTCGCGGTCTGGTTCCGTGTCCGGGACGACAAGATCCAGAGCGTCGAAACCTTCTACAATGCGGCCGTGGTAGAAAACATGCTTGGCGGCAACCTGCCTCCCCCCGGCATGGTCGGTTCCTGATTCGTTGTGAATTCGAAAGGTGTAAGGGCTCCGCAACGGGGCCCTTTTGTCATTGAAAGGAGAAGCTTCGTCGGTTGACTGGGTGGGTGGATATCAGTCTGTGCAGGCCCGGCAAACAACCGCCCCGGGCAGGGCGTGCCGGACCCGGGCTGAGGGGTTACTCCTCGGTCATATCCTCGTACCCTTCCTTCACAGCATCCGCAGCGTCATCTGCCGCCTCGCCCATTTCCTCAGCCGTATCAGAAACCGCATCCTTGGTGTCCTCATAGGCATCACCAGTAGCATCAGCTGCATCATCCGCCATGTCTTCAACGTTGTCTGCGGCCTGCTCCAGATCCACACCTTCTTCGCTTTCCTCAGAACTGCACGCAGTCAGTCCGAGCGTCAGTGTAAAAGCAACTGCTGCCAGAATTGGTTTATACATAACCACTCCCTCCATTGGTCCATAAAGTACCGCTATGACAGGTTAAGGGCACCGGACGCACCACACAACCGACGCCGGATTACCCTTTGGTTAGTTAGTAGGCTGACGGACAGAGCCGTTGGCCGTCCAGTGTGATGATATGGTCAATGCCAACCATCACGCGCCGCCCCAGCAACACGTAATCATGGCCTGCACGGCTATAGAGGTCCTTGATAATGTCATGAACGGTACAGACCTGACCGGAGCTGTCGCGATAAACAATCTCTGCAAGCTGACCGGAAGTGATGTAGCTACTCAGAATATCCAGAGCCGACCAAGGTACGACCGTATTCGGCGCTCCCCTCGATGGAATCATGCAGAAGCCATCCCCGTTTAAAGTTGTTCGATGGTTTGTGTGGTTTTTCTATTACAGGCAGGAGTCTGGTTCACAATCAGCGATTTCGCCAGTATCCGCCCGGCAAGGCCTGTCAGCTGTGCCAGCAGTTCTCAAGGGGTGGTTGGTAATTGCCCCCGGCGATCAGGCCGAGGGCTGAAGAAGGGATAGGAGCGGGGACCTTTCGGTCAGAACCACTCCGTTTTCATTTCCAGGCAAGTGTCATCCTGATTGCGCAGCAGCACCAGGTCCTGAGCCACCGTGGGCAGCTCCCAGTGAAAGAAATACTGGGCCGCCTGAAGCTTGCCGCGATAGAAGCTTTCCTCACTGCCTGCCGGCATCGCCATCAGCGCCTTCTCCGCGGCATTGGCCTGTCGCAGCCACATCCACGCCACCACAATGTGGCCGAACAGGTGCAGGTAACAGGACGCATTCGCCAGCGCCCGATCCGGGTTCTCCTGCATCAGGCTCTTGCCGAGGCTCTGGGTGACCTGAACCGCTTTCTGCAGGGTTTCGCTCAGGGACAGCGCCCACTGCTGGCAGCGGTCGGTTTTTGCTTCGGTCAGATCGATCTGCATTTGCTGCATCAGCAATTGCAGGCCGTGGCTCTGATCCTGCCAGACCTTGCGACCCAGAAGATCCAGCGCCTGGATGCCGTTGGTACCTTCGTGAATCGGGTTCAGTCGATTGTCCCGCCAGCACTGCTCAACCGGATATTCCCGGGTGTAACCCGCGCCGCCGTAAACCTGAATGGCCAGGTCGTTGGCCTTGGGGCCGTACTCCGAGGGCCACGCCTTGATCACCGGGGTTAGCAAGTCCAACAGCTTGCCCGCCTCAATACGCTTTTCCTCGTCCGGATGGGTATGCTGATCGTCCATCAGCCGGGCACCGTACAAACACAGCGCCAGCCCCCCTTCGCTGTAGGCTTTCTGGGCCAGCAGCATACGGCGAACGTCCGCGTGCTCGATGATGGGTACCTGCGGGGCTTCCGGGCTCTTCTCCGAGGGCTTGCGGCCCTGCAAACGGTCTTTCGCGTATTCCAGGCTGTGCATGTAGCCGCGATAACCGATGACTGCCGCGCCAAAGCCCACGCCAAGGCGGGCTTCGTTCATCATCTGGAACATGTACTTCAGGCCCTGGTGGGGCTCGCCCACCAGATAACCGTGGCAGGGCGCATCGTCACCGAAACTCAGTGCCGTGGAGGTGGTGCCCCGGTAACCCAGCTTGTGAATCAGGCCAGCAAGGCTGACCCCGTTGCGTTCGGTGCTGTTTCCGTCGCCACCCACCCGGAACTTGGGCACGATAAACAGGGAAATACCCCGCACACCACCCGGTGCACCTTTGATCTTGGCCAGCACCATGTGAACGATGTTTTCGGTGAGGGATTGTTCACCACCGGAGATGTAGATCTTGGCGCCTTTGATCAGGTAATGGCCATCGTCGGTTGGGGTGGCCGAGGTACGGATATCCGCCAGTGAGGAACCGGCGTGAGGTTCGGTCAACGCCATGGTGCCTGTAAAGCGACCTGACAGCATATGAGGCAGGAACGTCGCTTTCTGCTGCTCATCACCAAACACGCGAATCAGGTTTGCGGCGGCGGTGGTCAGAAACGGGTACCCGGCCGTGCCGGGGTTGGCCGCCGTGAAGAACCCATTGCAGGCCGCCATAACCGATTCAGGCAGTTGCATGCCACCCAACTCGTAGTCGTAACGTCCGGCCAGGAAACCAGCCTCCGCATAGGCATCAAAGGCCTCCTTGACGTCCGGAAGCATCTCCACCGCACCGTCCACAAAACGCGGTTCCTGCTTGTCTGCCGCACTGTTGTGGTTGGCAAATTTGTCCCGGGCCAGCCGATCGGCGGTTTCGATCACCGCATCAAAGGTGTCGCGACTGTGTTCTCTGAACCGTTCCCGGGTGGCCAGACTCTCGGTATCGAGGACTTCGTACAGCTGGAACGCCAGGTCACGGCGGTCAATCAGCGTATCACTCATGCTTGAATCTCCTATGTGCTTGCACACAGGGTGTCACAGGCCATTCGGATGATAAACCGGCATTTATGACATATTATTGGTCGATACTGCCTATCTAATCCCTAATGAACTGATTTAAGGGCAAACAACATGCTCCGTGTCGCTGTTATTGGCTTTGATGGTGCGTTGGCCAGCGCCATCACCGGCATCATTGACCTTTTTCGTCTGGCGGGCGTGTCGTGGGCACGCATCCACAGCGAGGAACCGGACCCACGCTTTCATACCCGGCTGCTGACCCGGGATGGAGGCCCGTGTCGCTGCATAAACGGGATGACTCTGATGGCCGATGGGCGCTGGGATACCGACGACCCGGCAGACGTCATCGTTATTCCCACCATTGGTGCCTTCATCCCGGATGTGCTCAAGCGCAACCAGGCCCTTATCGAGTGGTTACGCCAGCAGGACAGCAAGCAAACCCTGCTAGCCAGCAACTGCACAGGTGCCTTCCTGCTGGCCGAAGCCGGCTTGCTCGACGAAAAACAGGCAACCACCCACTGGGGCTTCAGTAACCAGTTCCGGCAGCGCTACCCCCGGGTTTACTGTCACCCGGAGAAGCTGGTCACCGTGGACGGCAACGTGGCCTGCGCCGGCGGTGGCATGGCGTGGTGGGATCTGGGCGTCTATCTGGTGGAGCGCTATGCAGGCACCGATGTCGCCCGACAGCTGGCAAAGGCATTCGTCATTGATGCCGGCCGAACCAGCCAGGCGCCCTACGGCGCGCTGCAAACCAAGCGATATCATGCGGACCGGACCATTCTGGAACTGCAGGACTGGCTTGACGCCAATTACACCAACCCCGTCACCCTGAGGGATCTTTGCCAGCAGACCGGGCTGAGCGAACGATCATTGTTCCGACGTTTCCGGGCAGCAACGGGCGACACGCCGACCACCTATCTGCAGCTTCTTCGCATTGAGCATGTCCGCCAGCGACTGGAGTCATCCCGCCAAGCCATTGAAGATATTATTCATTCAGCCGGCTACGAGGATGTAAGTTCGTTTTCCCGTCTGTTCAAGAAGCATACCGGCATGGCTCCAGGGGCCTACCGGGCCCGCTTTGCCCGATGAGGACTGTAACAATGGCACGAGGTATGCGTCAGAAAAAATAGAAGACCAAATTTTGGTGCAGTTCGTAAAGAATTTTGACACCAGTGTCTGAGTGGGAGGGCACCATGGACACACCATCACGGCCAAGTCAGGCCGACGTTCTGAACAAGCTGTATTGCATGAAGCAAAAGCAGCTGGCAAAAGCCTTAGAAAGTGGCAACAGCTTGCGAAGTCAAGTACTTGCGGCCGAAGCTGAAGCCATCTTCAATGCCATAAAAACCGCTCGCTAATCTTTTCTCTCACCTTTTCCGGGAGCCAGGCTTTTCTTCAGGCGACGGCTCCAGCGCTGTTTCGCGTAGCGGCGAAGGTTAGAGACATTGTCCGTCTCGTCCATGATCTCGGTGCCCAACAGCGTCTCCAGTATGTCCTCCAGCGTCACTATGCCCAGCCAGGTGCCGAGCTGATCGTACACCACCGCCAGATGTTGGCGCTCCCGCAACATGTCTGAAAACAGGAATTCAATATTGGTATTGCCCTTGACCCGCTTGACCTCGCGCATGTGGGACAGGAGATCTGCGTCCTCATCGAGATTGAGCAGATCGGCACGGTGCAGATAGCCAAGTGCCTCGCCCTCTTCGTCGATGACCGGGTAACGGGAAAAGGGCGAGTTCCGTACCTTGTCCCGGAACACCTCCACCGTCGTGCCCGGCTCGATGTACTTGCACACGGTTCTTGGGGTCATCACCGAATCCACTTTGATTTCATGAAATCTCAGTACGTTGTGGATGATTCGTTTTTCATCCTCATCAAGCGCCTGCTGATCCCGGCCTATTTCTGCCAGGGCACTGATTTCTCCCCGAATGTCCGTCTCCGGCTCACCGGATCCGATGCGGCGGGTCACCTGCTTGGACAACCAGATGAACGGCAGCAGCGCCTTGATCATAAACCCGAGGATGGCTGGCAAATATGGCGCCAGTCCCCGCCAGTACTTGGCGCCAATGGTCTTGGGAATGATCTCGGAGAAAATCAGAATGGCCAGGGTCATCGCTGCGGAGGCCACGCCTAGCCACGCCTCGCCAAACACAACGGCAACCTGGGCCCCGACCCCGGTTGCCCCGACCGTGTGGGCCACGGTGTTGAGCGTAAGAATGGCGGACAGCGGCTCTTCGACGTCGTCCTTCAGTTTCCGGAGGCCCTCAAACTGTTGCGGCCGCTCGTTTTTCAGGGAGGCAACATAGCTTGGCGTCACCGACAGCAGAGCCGCCTCCAGAATGGAACATAGGAACGAAAACCCGATCGAGATGATCGCGAACGCAATGAGTAAGGTCATAGCTTTATCGCAACTTCCGTTCCCTGTCGGAAGGCCCGTTTTGCGTCCAGCTCTTCGGCAACATCGGCACCGCCGATCAGGTGCGCCTTGACACCAGTGGCCTCCAGCTGATCGAAAAGTTCCCGGTAGGACTCCTGCCCGGCGCAAATGACCACGTTATCGACATCCAGCACGCGGGTTTCGGTTTCCTTGCCTTCCTTGTCCACCAGGGTAACGTGCAGACCATCGTCATCAATGCGGTCATATCGGCAGCCACGCAGCATTTCCACGTCCCGGTGTTTGAGGCTGTTTCGGTGCACCCAGCCGGAGGTCTTGCCCAGACCCGCGCCAACCTTGCCGGTCTTGCGCTGCATCAGGTAGATCTTGCGGGGCGACTCGGTGGGCTGACGCTCGGCCAGGCCACCCGGCCCTTCGTAGTCCGGAGCCACACCCCATTCTGCCTGCCAGGCATCAATGCTGATCTGCTCGCCTTCCGGTTGATGACTGAAGTCGTGGGTCAGAAACTCACTGACGTCGAACCCGATACCGCCGGCGCCAATCACCGCCACGGACTTGCCCACCGGCTTGTTATGACGCAACACATCCAGATACCCGAGCACTTTCGGGTGGTCAATACCGTCAATAGCAGGTGTTCTCGGTTTGACGCCGGTGGCGACAACCACGTCGTCAAAACCGGCCTTGGCCAGGAATTCCACATCCACCCGGGTATCCAGTTTCAGCTCGATGTCCAGCAGCTCGATCTGGCGCTGGAAATAACGCAGGGTTTCGTAGAACTCTTCCTTACCGGGAATCCGCTTGGCGTAATTGAACTGCCCACCAATCCGGTCGTCCGCTTCGAAAAGGGTGACCTTGTGCCCACGCTTGGCGGCAGTCGTCGCGGCGGCCAACCCGGCAGGCCCGGCGCCCACCACCGCCACACTCCGCACTACCGGCGCCACGGTCAGCACCAGCTCCGTTTCATGACAGGCGCGAGGGTTCACCAGACAGGACGCCCGCTTGGCCTGAAACGCGTGGTCCAGACAGGCCTGGTTGCAGGCAATACAGGTGTTGATTTCATCCGCCCGGCCCTGCTCGGCCTTGCGCACAAACTCGCTGTCCGCCAGTAGCGGACGAGCCATGGACACCATATCGGCTTTGCCGGCGGCCAGAATTTCCTCGCCCTTCTCGGGCGTGTTGATCCGGTTGGTGGTGCAGAGGGGAATATCCACTTCGCCATAAAACTTGGCGGTGACATCGGCAAATCCACCCCGGGGAACGGAGGTAACAATGGTCGGCACCCGTGCCTCGTGCCAGCCAATGCCGGTGTTGATAATGGTGGCACCGGCCTGCTCAATGGCCTTGCCCAGGGTGACGATCTGATCCCAGGTCTGGCCGCCTTCCACC
Organism: Marinobacter sp. F4216; assembly: GCF_019931195.1. Lineage (GTDB taxonomy): Bacteria > Pseudomonadota > Gammaproteobacteria > Pseudomonadales > Oleiphilaceae > Marinobacter > Marinobacter suaedae. The sequence goes on from NZ_JAIOUO010000003.1 coordinate 443,530, forward strand.
AGATCCAGCATGGATAAGCGGTAGATGATGATGAATTCCGGACCAACTGCTTCGCGGATCCGGCGCACGATTTCCACCGGCAAACGCATCCGGTTTTCATAGGGCCCACCCCACTTATCCGTCCGCTTGTTGGTGCGCTCGCACAAGAATTGATTGATGAAGTAGCCCTCGGAACCCATCACTTCCACACCGTCGTAACCGGCAAACTTGGCCAGTTCCGCCGCGCGGACAAAGTCCTTGATCTGTCCTTCAACGCCACGGGTAGACAGGGCACGGGCCTTGAACGGAGTGATTGGTGCCTTGGTGGCGGACGCAGAGACGGTGAACGGATGATAACCATAGCGCCCGGCATGCAGTATTTGCAGGCAGATTTTGGCGCCAGCTTCGTGCACGGCGCTCGTGACGTGGCGGTGTAACAGGGCCGTTCCCTTGTTATTCATGGTGGAGGCAAGAGGCGCCAACTGACCGGCCAGGTTCGGCGAATAGCCGCCGGTCACCATGAGCCCTACCCCACCCTCGGCGCGCTCTGCAAAGTAACGGGCAAACTTGTGGATATTCCAGAACCGGTCTTCAAGCCCGGTATGCATGGAACCCATCAATACGCGGTTACGGAGTTCGGTGAATCCAAGATCGAGGGGGTTAAGTAGATTTGGGTAGGTTGAACTCATGATGTTGCCTCACGAAAAATTTATACCGAGTATACACTTGGTGAATGGCAAGGTGACTTGACCGACAGGACGGGCCACGTATCATCGGCAATCAAGTTTGACTGACGGAGCGACCATGACCTCAAGGTCTACTGGCTGCAAGTTCTCCACTGGCACGCCGATAACCGCAGACATCGCGCTGCATCGGGGGCGTTTGCCATACTTTCCTGATCCACCTGCCCGGGCCTGAGTGTTCATCATTATCCTGTCCGCTGGTCAGCACCGCTCTGACTGAAGGATGGAGCCGGAGACAAGAAACAATAACAGGCTTGTCTCTACGACTAACAAGGATCCGATAAGAGGTTGCGATGTCGCTACCGTTGGTTGTTCTACTGCCATTTCTGGGGGCCATAGCCGCACCCCTGTTTGCCCAGGGGGGACGCACGGCCATAGCCATTGCGTCGTCCGTGCCGGCGCTGATTGCCCTTGCGGCGCTATTCCCGCACTGGCAAACCCTCGCCGATGGCGGTGTTGTGCTTTACCACGCCGATTGGCTTCCTGCCCTGGGACTGGCCTTCAGTTTCCGCCTTGACGGGCTGTCACTGCTGTTCGCCCTGCTGATCCTCGTTATCGGTCTGCTGATTATCCTGTACGCCCGTTACTATCTGAAGGCACAGGAGAACGTCGGCAAGTTTTATGCCCTGCTACTGAGTTTCAAAGGCTCGATGCTGGGCATTGTGCTGTCCAACAACCTGCTTCTGATGATGATTTTCTGGGAGCTGACCAGCCTGACCTCCTTCCTGCTTATCAGTTTCTGGAACTACAAGCAGGACGCCCGCCGGGGTGCACGAATGGCACTGGCGGTCACCGGTGGTGGCGGGCTGGCGCTGCTGGCAGGGATCCTGATGATCGGTAACATTGTCGGCAGCTTCGAGCTGGACCAGGTTCTGGCCGCCGGCGACCAGATCAAGGCGCACTCGCTCTATCCAGTGGCCCTGACCCTGATCCTGCTGGGCGCCTTTACCAAGTCGGCCCAGTTCCCGTTCCACTTCTGGTTGCCCCACGCCATGCAGGCGCCGACGCCAGTCTCGGCCTATCTGCACTCAGCCACCATGGTCAAGGCCGGCATTTTCCTGATGGCCCGCTTGTACCCGGCTCTGGCGGGCACCGAACAGTGGTTCTATATGGTCAGCTTTACCGGCATGGCCACCTTGCTGATTGGCGCCTACGTGGCCATGTTCAAGCACGATCTGAAGGGTCTGCTGGCTCACTCCACAGTCAGCCACCTGGGCCTGATCACCCTGCTATTTGGCATGGGCACGGAGCTGGCTGCCGTGGCGGCAGTATTCCATGTCATTAACCACGCCACCTTCAAGGCATCACTGTTTATGGCCGCCGGTATCATCGACCACGAAACCGGCACCCGGGACATGCGGCGCATCAACGGGCTCTGGCGTTATATGCCTCACACCGCCACCCTGGCGATGGTCGCAGCCGCGTCCATGGCCGGCGTACCCTTGCTGAACGGCTTCCTGAGCAAGGAAATGTTCTTTGCCGAATCCCTGGAACTGAACCTTCCAGGCATCTGGGCATGGCTGCCGCCACTGGTGGCCACGCTGGCGGGGATTTTTGCGGTTGCCTATTCGGCTCGATTCATTCACGACGTGTTCTTCAACGGTCAGCCGGTGGATCTGCCCATTTATCCGCCCCACGAACCGCCTCGTTACATGAAGATACCCGTCGAGATTCTGGTATTTGCCTGCATCATGGTGGGTATGTTTCCGGCGATTTCTGTCGGTCCTCTACTCTACGCGGCGGCCGCGGCCACGCTTGGCGGAGAGGTGCCCGAGTACCACCTGACCATTGCCCACGGCTTCAACCTGCCCCTGCTGATGAGTTTCATCGCCTTCTTCGGCGGTTTGCTGATGTACACCCAGCGACAAAAATTCTTCGACTTCCACGCACGGTTTAAAGAAGTGGACGAGAAAGCAGTGTTCGAAGCCGCCATGTTGCGCGTCGAAGGCTTTGCCCGGGGCATCACCGAGCGCGTTGAAAATGGTTCGCTGCAGCGATATGTCTTTTTCCTCGCCGTCAGCGTCATTGCTGTGGCCGCCGCGCCGCTGATGGATCTTGGCATTTTTGTTGGCGAGTCTGGCCTGTCGCCCATCGACCTCCCGACCGCGCTGGCAGCCGGCGTGCTGATCATCTGCGCGTTCCTTACTGCAGCCCTGCACCGTTCCCGCTTCTATTCACTGACCCTGCTCAGCGTGGTCGGACTGGTGGTGGCACTGGCCTTTGCCCGCTTCTCGGCACCGGATCTGGCCATGACCCAGTTGTCGGTGGAAGTGGTCACCATTGTGTTGCTGATGCTGGCTCTCTATTACATGCCATCCTGGACACCACTTGAGACCTCCAAGCCTCGCCGCATTCGCGATGTCATCATTGCCCTGGTGGCGGGCACAGGCATGACGCTGGTGACCCTGGCCATGCTGACCCAGCCGTTCAACTCGATTTCCGACTTCTTCCTGGAAAACAGCAAATCCGGCGGCGGCGGAACCAATGTGGTAAACGTGATTCTGGTGGACTTCCGGGGCTTTGATACCCTTGGCGAAATCACCGTGCTGGCCATTGCCGCTCTGGGCATCTACGCCATGCTGAAAAACATGGCCCTGACCCCGCCCCCAAGCGATGGCCAAGGTCACGGCTGGACGCGGGATCTGCATCCCCTGATGCTGCGACTCGTCGCCCGACCGATGCTGCCACTGGCATTGATGGTATCCGTTTATATCTTCCTGCGCGGGCACAACCTGCCGGGTGGCGGCTTTATTGCCGGCCTGATCACCTCCATTGCCCTGATCCTGCAGTACGTGGCCAGCGGCATGGTCTGGACTCAGGATCGGGTGCCGTTCAAATACCACAATGTGATTGGTGTTGGCCTGCTATTCGCCGTTATCGCCGGTGCCGGCAGCCTCGCCTTCGGCTACCCGTTCCTGACCTCCACCTTCGGCTACATCACCTGGCCAGTGGTGGGTAAGTTCGAAGTAGCCTCGGCACTGATCTTTGACCTCGGGGTCTACCTGACGGTCATTGGCGCCACTCTGCTGGCAATTGTGAGCATTGGGAGAATCTCTCCGCATTCGGCCATCAAGAGTCCTAAGGAGGGCGCGTAATGGAACTTGTCTTTGCTCTGGTTATCGGCGCGCTGACCGCTTCCGGCGTCTACCTGATCCTGCGGGCCCGCACCTTCCCGGTGGTCGTTGGTTTGACGTTGCTGTCCTACGGCGTAAACCTTTTCCTATTCTCTAGCGGAAGACTGGCCACTGCCGGCCAGCCCATCCTGGGCTCGACGGAAGCCTACTCAGACCCTCTGCCTCAGGCACTGGTCCTTACGGCCATTGTGATCGGTTTTGCCATGACAGCGTTCGTCGTGGTGCTGTCCCTGCGCAGCCTCGCCGACCATGAAGATGACCATGTGGATGGCGAGCGCAATGCCCGGGCTGCGGATCGGGAACAGGAAAAACAGGAGGGTCAGCAATGACGCAGTGGCTGACCGCCCCCATTCTGATTCCACTGATCGGTGGCATTTTGCAGGTGTTCATGGGCTACGCGCCTATCAGCCTGCGCCGGACCCTGGCCCTGATCACTACTGTGCTAATGATGGTGTCGAGCATTGTGCTTCTGGCCATGGCCAGCGACGGTTCCTACCGGCTCTACGCCTTTGGTAACTGGCAGCCACCCTTTGGCATTGTGCTGGTACTGGACCGATTGGCCGCGCTGATGCTGGTGCTGACGTCGGTCCTCGCCCTGTTCTGCCATATTTTCTCGATCGGCGGTCAGGACGAGGGTAACCGCCAGTTCCACGGCCTGTTCCTGTTCCAGCTGCTGGGGCTGAACATCGCCTTCCTGACCGGCGACCTGTTTAACCTGTTCGTCGCTTTTGAGGTTCTGCTCATTGCCTCCTACGGCCTGTTAATGCATGGCGGCGGCCGAACCCGCACCGTGCCGGGCCTGCACTACGTGGTCCTGAACCTGGCCGGTTCGGCCATTTTCCTGATCAGTGTCGGCATGATCTATAGCGTCACCGGCACCCTGAACATGGCGCACCTGGCGGTGGAGATCCCCAAGGTCAGCGGCGAAGAACTGAACATCGTCAAGGCCGGCGGCATGATGCTGCTTGTAGTCTTCGCGCTCAAGGCAGCGCTGATTCCCCTGTGTTTCTGGTTGCCAAAAGCCTACGCCCGGGCAACCGCCCCCGTGGCAGGCCTATTTGCCGTGATGACCAAGGTGGGCATTTACGCCATCCTTCGAATCTACTTCCTGATCTTTGGCGACTCCGCCGGCGCACTGGCCAACCTGGGCATGGACTGGCTATTCCCGCTGGCCCTGATCACCCTCACCATGGGTGTGATTGGCGCACTGGGTGCGGATAACCTGAAAACCCTGGTGGCCTGGCAGGTGGTCATCTCTGTGGGCACCCTGCTGGCGCCCATTGCCCTGGGCTCCACCGAGGGCATTTCCGCTGGCCTGTTCTATCTCCTGAGCACCACCTGGACCGTCGCAGGCCTGTTCCTTGTCGCCGATCTGGTTTCAAACCAGCGCGGCTCAGCCAAGGACAAGATCGTCACAGCCCCACGCATGCACAACCGGACCTTCCTGAGTGTGCTGTTCATGGTGGGCGCCGTGGCTGCGGCCGGACTGCCCCCCCTGAGCGGTTTTTTCGCCAAAGTGCTGATTCTTCAATCTGCGCTGGATAGCTCTCAGATGGCATGGCTGTGGTCGGTCATCCTGATTGGCAGTTTCTTTACCGTGGTCGCTTACAGCCGGGCTGGAAGTATCGTGTTCTGGCGCACGGTGGATGGACACGTGGAAAACAAATCACCGCTGACCGGCACGGTATCGGTCAGTGCCGGCGCGCTGGTCGGCCTTAGCCTGATTATTGTGGCGCTGGCCGGGCCGATTGGTTCATACACCGACGCGACTGCCGCACAGCTGAACAACCCGCAGGCCTATATTGAGGTGCTCAACACGCCGATGGTGGGAGGAAATCCATAATGTTTGATCGCCTAAGTTTTTTTCCACAGCCCTGGTTGAGCGTATTGCTGTTTGCCACCTGGCAGCTTCTGAGCGATGGCATTTCTGGCGCAAGCCTAGTGATGGGTGTCCTGTTGGCCTGGGCCATTCCCCAGATGACTCACAGCTTCTGGCCAGACCCTCCTGCGTTCATCAGGGCCTGGCGCATGCCGCTCTATCTCCTGCGAGTCTTCAAGGACATCGTGATCGCCAGTATAGAAGTTGCCTGGCTGATTCTGAGCCCGCGTAAACCACGTCCGGCGTTTATCTCCTACCCACTGGAGCTGGAGCATCCTCTGGCCATCAGCATTCTGGCCAGCACCATATCCCTGACGCCGGGAACCGTGAGCGCAGACGTGAGTGACGACAACAAACTGCTGCTGATCCATGCCCTCGACGCGGAAAACGACCTGGAAGTCATCGACACGATCCGAAACCGTTACGAGAAACCTCTGCTGGAGATGTTCCATTGATGGTCGCAGCCCTATACATCACCATTGCCATGGTCACCCTGGCGGCACTGCTGAACGTGTTCCGTCTGATCAAGGGCCCGGATGCGCCTGACCGGGTTCTGGCACTGGACACCCTGTACGTCAACGCCATCGCCCTGATCATCCTGCTCGGCATCACGCTGGGCACCCGGATGTATCTGGAATCTGCGCTGCTGATTGCGGTGATGGGGTTTGTTGGCACCGTTGCCATGGCCAAATACCTCAAGCGCGGCAGCGTGATCGACTAACCACCGGCCCATAAAGGACACACGTTATGAGTGCGTTTCTTGAAATTATGATATCCATCCTTTTGCTGATTGGGGGCGCGTTTACCCTGATCGGCGCCATTGGACTGGTCCGGTTGCCGGACTTCTACACCAGACTGCACGGTCCCACCAAGGCAACCACACTGGGTGTGGGCGCCATTATGGTCAGCTCCGTGCTGTACTTCAGCCACCAGGGTGACCTGGGAATTTCAGAGATTCTGATTACCGTGTTCCTGTTCATGACCGCACCGGTCAGTGCCAACATTCTGGCCAAGGCCGCGATGCACATTGGCGTGAACACCGCCGAACACACCCGGGGCAACCCCTGGGACCAATAAGAACGGTTTAAACGGCACCTATCCGAGTATTTCCATTGGTTTCAGCCTAATCTCGTGTAAAGTAGGCGCCAAAATTCTTATAAGGAGACAGCGCACAATGCTGAAAGTGAATGAATATTTTGATGGCAACGCCAAGTCCATCAACTTCCAGACCTCAACTCTGCCGGCGACGGTAGGCGTGATCAGCCCGGGCGAATACGAGTTTGGAACCACCAAGAAAGAAACCATGACCATCATCAGCGGTGCACTGACCGTCATGCTGCCTGGTATGGATGACTGGCTGACCTACGGCGCGGGCGAAAGCTTCGAAGTGGCTGGCCAGGCCAGTTTCAAGGTCACGACAGACGTCGATACCGCTTACCTTTGCACCTATGAGTAAGCTCAAGCCCTGAGTCTGAACAAGCTACAAAAAAGCCCCGTGAGAGCTTCTGCCTTCACGGGGCTTTTTATTGCAGGGAGGCTTAAGGGATGTCGGCTAAACGTTTCTCCAACCCGATCAGTCAGCAGTGCCTGACTTGAGTTGTTTCAGGCGCCGCCACAATGTCGTCTGACTGATCCCAAGATACTCCGCTGTTCGGCTTTTATTGCCATTGAAACTCTCCAGCACCCGAAGAATTTCTTCCTGTTCCATAGCCTGCAAATGCCCAGAGTCCGTGGATGACTTTGATCCAGCCGGACGCTCAAACAACTCGGGTGCGAGAGTCGGAAGATTGCTGGCAAACTGGTTAACGGAGGTATACATGCTCGACGACACCAGCAACCGTTCCATTAGATTCTCGAGTTGTCGAACATTACCCGGCCAGTGGTACTCACGGAAAATCGGCACCAGCGCCTCCACCAACGCGGCCTCGTCCGTTTCTATGCCGTATTGCTTGCCCAGAGTCCGGACAAAATGGAGGGTCAGCGGTTCAATATCCTCGGGCCTATCCCGCAGGGGCGGCAGATTCACGATGAACACGTTAAGCCGGTAATAAAGATCTTCCCTGAAGCGACCCGCCTCAACCTCCTTGAGAAGATCATGGTTGCAGGCAGCCACAAATTTGATATTCAAGGCAATGGAGCGGCGTGCTCCGACAGGCCGCACCTCTTTTTCCTGCAACACTCTCAAGAGCTTGGCCTGCTGCGGCATGGGCAACGAGTTGATCTCGTCCATGAAAAAGGTGCCATTGTTGGCAGACTCCAGCAAGCCCGACTGCCCCCCACTTCGGGAATTGGTGAAGGCACCATCGGCATACCCGAAGATTTCGGATTCGAAGAGTTCGCCCGGGATGGCCGCGCAGTTAATCGCGACAAAGGGCCCGTTACGATTGGCGCTGGACTCGTGAACCGTTCGTGCTGCCAGTTCCTTACCGGTTCCGGTCTCTCCCCGGAGCAATACTGCCCCGGGCGTGGCACCATACACCTTAAGAAAATGACTTACTTCAATCATCTTCCTCGACTGAAACACCAGGGTGGAGGATGGTGCGTCGGCATCGGGAGCGCTGACTGGCGCCGCCTTGATGGAATACAGGTGGCCAACTCGCTGACCGTCTATTTCGAAAGATCGCTTGGCGACGCGGCAGAGTCGTTCACCAATCAGGATCCCATCGGCAACGGTTTCCGCCGTTTGAAGAAACCGCCCATCCAGGTAGCGGTCCACCCGCCGGTTCCGGCTCAAGCCGGCAATCAAGCTCCGGGCCGCGCCATTGAATCCAATGATCTGCTCATCCCGGTTGGTGACTACAGTCGCTTCAGTCGTACTATCCAGCAGAAACTGTGTGAATGCCCTCTGCTCGCTTTCCCGCTTGTATTCGCCGGCAACCGCGACAGCGCGTTGGATCATCTGCCGGCATGATTCGCGGGAATAGAGCATGACGAAGGGAATATTCGCGCTTTCGGCCAGATCGCAGGTGTAACTGGAGCCGATCACAACGCCAAAACCATCATCCCTGACACGATCGAAGACTTCTTTTGCCTCTTCCGCTGTCTGGTAGGTGCGATGGACGATTTCTGCACCCTCGACATACTCCAGAAAGCCCGTCCAGGCAGCTTGGTGCTCGTGTGTCAGCAACAGAATCTTGCGGTCCACCCGGCGAGCCTTGAGGACAGCTTCCACCAGATCGGATTGGCGAACCTCCAGCGGCACGACAGGAACCGGCAACGTATCCTTGAGGTAATAGGCGTTTGCCCCGGCGCTGATAAAGACATCGACTGCGTCGTGCTCCACAAGACGTCGGGCGGACATAAGGGCATCGTGAAAGACGTTGTCGATAATGACAATTTCGGCAATGGAGCTGAATTCCGGAACCAGCGAATGCACCATTTTGCTCAGCTTGGAGTTACCAATCAGGCAAACGGTGGCGCGACGACTCTCTGCGTTGTTGAATTCCAAAATTCCCCTCCGGAAATTACATCGTCAATCCTGAAACAGCCACGGCTCCAGTTTCTGGCGGTTCGTTTCATATTGACGCACGGACTCGGCGTATTCCAGTGTTCGGCCGATTTCATCCAACCCGCTCAACAGGTTTTCCCGACGCCCGCGGTCGACAACGAAGGCCCAGGTCCGCTCACCGGCCCGAATTTCAAATGCCTCAAGGTCGACTGTCACCTCCCGATCGGGCGATGTCTGCGCAAAATCCATGAGTTCATCAATGACGGCGTCATCCAGAATGACCGGCAACAGGCCATTGTTGAAACAGTTGTTGAAAAAGATGTCACCGAAGCTCTTTGCCAGCACAACACGGACACCAAAGTCCCGGAGTGCCCACACCGCGTGCTCACGGGAGGATCCGCAGCCGAAATTGGCCCCGGCCACCAGAATGGTTGCCAGGCAATACGGAGACCGGTTGAGGATAAATTCAGGGTTGGCTCGCCGTTCGGCAATCGGGGTATCCACATCCCCGGGATCCAGATAACGCTCATCGTCGAACAGAAAATCCCCGAAACCGGTCTTTTCCAGCATTTTCAGGTACTGCTTTGGCAGAATGGCATCGGTGTCGACATTGTCCCGGTCAAACGGCACGAGGGTGCCGGTGTGCTGGGTGAATGGTTCCATGTTACAACTCCCTGACGTCGGTAAGTTCACCGGTTAAAGCAGCGGCAGCTGCCATGACGGGACTGGCCAGGTGCGTACGACCACCTTTGCCTTGCCGGCCTTCAAAATTACGGTTTGAAGTAGAAACACAACGTTCGCCGCTGGCAAGGCGGTCATCGTTCATACCCAGGCACATGGAACAGCCGGCCGATCGCCACTCGAACCCCGCTTTTCTGAAAATGGTGTCCAACCCTTCGCGCTCGGCCTGAAGCCCGACCAGCCCCGAGCCCGGCACAATCAAGGCCTGCTTGATGGAGTGGTGAACCTTCTGCCCCCGGACCAGGTTCGCCACACTGCGCAGGTCTTCTATGCGCGCGTTGGTGCAGGAGCCGATAAACACCTTGTCGACGGGTACGCCTTTCAGAGCCTGCCCGGGCGTAAGGTCCATGTACTCGAGCGCACGTTGCAGGGAGTTACGCTCAGCCGGGCTGGCCAGGCTCTCGGGCACAGGCACGTGGCCATCAATGCCGGTGACCATCTCAGGGGAGGTGCCCCAGGTAACCTGAGGGACCAGTTTGCCAAGATCAAAACTCTCCTCGCGGTCAAATACCGCGTCATCATCCGTGTGGAGACTGCGCCAATACGCCAGTGCAGCTTCCAGATCCGCCCCCTCTGGCGCATGCGGTCGACCGCACACAAACGCCTCGGTCACAGAATCAAAGGCCACCATTCCTGCGCGCGCGCCCGCCTCGATACTCATATTGCAGATGGTCATTCGCCCTTCCATCGATAGATCCCTTATGGCATCCCCCGAGTACTCGATGGCATATCCGGTGCCACCGGCCGTGCCAATGCGCCCGATCAGAGCCAGGATCATATCTTTGGGCGTAACGCCCAGCCCCATTGGCCCATCGAATCGGACCCGCATATTCTTCTGCTTCTGGGTTCTCAGGGTTTGTGTCGCCAGCACGTGCTCGACTTCACTGGTACCGATGCCCATTGCCAGCGTGGCGAAGGCGCCGTGGGTCGCAGTATGGGAATCGCCACAGACGATGGTCATTCCCGGCAAGGTCAATCCCTGCTCGGGCCCGACCACATGAACAATGCCCTGCCGTGCATCCTCCAGTTCAATCAGCGGGATGCCGAAGTGCCGGCAGTTTTCCGTCAGCGTCTCAACCTGCCGCCTGGCCACACGGTCAGCGATACCGGTCACGCCCAGCTCCCGGTTGCGGGTCGGTACCGCATGGTCTGGCACTGCAATGTTAGCCCCTATGCGCCAGGGCTGGCGGTTGTTGTTCTTCAGGCCAGAAAAAGCCTGGGGAGAAGTCACTTCGTGCAACAGATGCCGATCGATATAAATGAGCGACGAACCATCGTCCAGTTCATCGACAAAATGTCGGCTCCAAAGCTTGTCGTACAGCGTTTGACCAGCCATCTTGATATCCTCAGTTTTGGCTAGATAGCAGCTCCCGGACTTCGGGATAACTCAGCCATTGGTAGAGTTCCTCGCCTTCATCGGCGTCAATCCTGAATCCACACCAGCTATCCAGTTGGCCATTCTGCAAAGGCTCAATGATGCAGTAAGGGCGGGCACAATCGCTGCCCGAAAGCCCCTCTCTATGCAGCAGGCTGCGGCTCTCATCCAGTTTTGCCTTTGCGGTCGCCCCAGCCACCCGATCCTCATCCGCGAGTGCACTGACGTTTTCCCGAAAGCCTGCCACATAGACCTCCCGGTAACTGCGGCACACCGCCGGCTCTGCAGCGAGACGGGCAATAAACGCCTGCCGGTTGTCGCCGTCGATAGTCTCGGTAGGCAACGAACCGCAGGCGCTCAGGGCAAGCGCCAGTCCCACGGACACGTATCGCTCAAAACACATGGTTCAGCGTTTCTTCCAAAGACAACACATCCACATACTTGGTATTGAGATCTTTCAGGTTGGCGGCATGGGCATCCATATCCCGATCACCGCATGCCTCCCGGACCACGACCGTCCGATACTCATGCTGCAGGCAGCCCAGGGCCGTTGCCCGCACACAACCACTGGTGGTCAGACCCGTCACCACCGCACCGTCGACACCCGAATTCTGCAACTGCTGGTGCAAATCGGTGCGAAAGAAGCCACTGGGCCATTGTTTGGTAATCAGGACTTCGTCGTCCCGCCGTTCCAGCCTTGGATCGATCGTCTCAAGCCCTGAACCAGCCTGCAGCACCTCGAGATCGGGCAGTTTCTCCCGGAAAATCCGGGCCTGCCCGGGAGAGCTGTAGGCAACGGTAGTAAACAGGACAGGCAATCCCCTGGCACGGAAGCCTTCAAGCAGTACGCGGTTGGCCTTGATGACCTCCCCGCACTCCGCAGCCAGAGGGCTGCGGGTGGGGTCAGTGAATCCAAGACTCATATCAACCACAATCAGGGCGTACTTGTTGGCCTTTGCCAGGACACGAGTGTCCAGACTCATGCTACACCCCCGGCACCTTTGTTCCATATGGGTGTCGCAGGAGCGGGAAGGCCGGTTTCAGCCTCACAACGAGCCTTGATTTCGTCCAGTGTTCCGCCACGGGAGAACAGATCCGGCTCATCGCGATCCTCGGCCATGCTGGCTCGCAACTCGGTTGTGGCGGCCTCATCAACCGTTCCGTCCGCGGTCAAAACAACCCCGTATCTCCGGGCGCCTTCCACACTGACAAGTCCCTTGCGGACGTCCGCTGCCACCTGGTCAGTCGCTCGCTGCAGTGGGTCACCCCAGCCACCGCCACCCCAGGTGTCGAAGATCACCAGATCACCCTTTTCGACCTTCACATGGTCGCACTTGGAAGGCAGGATACGTCGCTCACCGTTGACCTTGATCAGTTCCTTGCGGCTGCGCTGTCCGGGCGCACCGCCATTTACCCCCCACGGGTAGGTCAGCCAGCGATCATCGTGTATCGAGATCTCACCGTCTGCCAGCAGGCGATAACCCACGCGGATACCGTTACCCCCGCGATGAAGCCCGGCACCACCAGAGTCGGTGATGGTCTCGTAGGTTTCGATGCGCAGCGGGAAATAGGCCTCAACAAACTCGTTTGGCACGTTAGTAAAGCCCGGCCACAGGGAATGACCGTCAGGACCATCACCCACCGGGCGACCCGGGATTCCGCCGAAGCCGATCTGGAACAACTGGAACCACTCGTTGTTTTCGTCGTACCCGGAATACATGAAGTGGGGTGAGTCCGAGAACCCGGCACCGCTCATGGCATCCGGCGTACCCTGCCCGAGCAGGCCGCCCATGACGTCAAAGATGCGTCCCAGCAGGTGAGTCCGGCAAGACAGCGCGGCCGGGAAGTTCGGCTTGAGAATGGACCCTTGGGGAATATTCACTTCAACGAGGTCGTAGAAGCCATCGTTGAACAGGATCGAGGGATCAAACAGGTTGATGGTGAACGCCCCGAAGAACATCTTGAACATCTCCTCGTTGAGGTAGAAGTTCACTGAAGACGGAGCCTGCGGGTCGGTTCCCTCAAAATCGAAGATGGCCTTGTCGCCCTCGCGCCACATGGTGCAGCGAATGGTGTAGGGACCCAACCCCGCACCATCGTCACAGATATAGTCCTCGAAGGAACGTTTCTCTTCCGGAACCACATTGCGAATGATTTCGCGCATCGCTATGTAGTTACGTTCAAGCATCATGCCCAGTGCACTGCTGAACACGTCGTCACCGAAACGTTCTGCCAGTTCGACACAGCGACGTCCGGCAGTACGACAGGACGCCACAATGGCGTTGAAGTCAGACTTGTTCCAGCGCGGCATCCGCACGTTATGAAGGATCAGATCCAGAACGTCTTCGTTCAGCTCCCCCTTCTTGTAGATCTTCACCGGGGGAATCCGGATACCTTCCTCAAAAATGGTTTGCGCATCGGTCGGCAGGCTGCCCGGAACCTTGCCGCCCACATCGGACATATGACCGAACATGGCCGCCCAGTTAATGAGCCGGCCATCCTTGAAGATGGGCACCAGCACCAGCCAGTCCGGCAGGTGACTCACCGCCCCGTCGCACATGTACGGGTCATTGGTCAGGAAGATATCACCTTCCTCGATGCCGCCCTGGTAGGACTGGGTGAACCCGGTAATGAACGAACCGAATTGGCCAACCACCATTTTACCCTCGTGATTGGCGATCATCGGGAAGGCATCACCCTGCTCGCGAATACCCGGCGACATGGCGGTGCGGAAGAGCACGGCGTCCATCTCGTTGCGGGCGTTGGCCATGGCATTCTCGATAATATCGAGGGTGACCGTATCCACTTCTACGCGTTCAAGTGGTTTGCTGTTGGGTTGAACGATATTCGCAGGCATACGATTACTCCTTCCCCTTGTGATCCACGGGCTCGATCAGCAGGTTGCCCACCTGGTCGACCTTCGCGTGATACCCCGGAAAAACCACGGTAGTTGAATCCATCTCGGTAACAATGGCAGGACCAGGAACCACATGCCCGGGCCAGAGCTTCTCACGGTCATACAGAACCGCAGTCTGATCCTGACCGTCAAAGTAGATGGGGCTTTCACCCGTGACCGCCGCGCTCAGGTCCTGCGCTTTTTCCGCCCATTCTTTCTCATTGATGTTCGGGCGCGGTGCCCGCGCGATGGCACGCAGGTTAACCAGCTCATGCTCTTCATCCAGCGAGAAGCTGAACAGCTGCTCGTGCTCCGCGTCGAACGCATCCTGCAACACGCTCAGGCCATTGCTGCGCAGATCCTCCGGCTCAACAGTCTGGGTCAGCAGAAGTGCCTGTCCCTGGTAGCGCACATCCGCCTCCCAGGTGATGGTCTGCTGGTCGCCTGGAATGTCCTGTGTCTCCAGTGAATCGCTTACCTGCTTGGTGAGGACCTCGAGAATATCCACCACCTGGCTCTTATCGATATTGGAGAAGCCTTTGATCAGGGAACGGGACGCCTCGTCTTTGACCCGCGTGGTGGCATCACCGTAGGCACAGAGCACCCCGGGTGACGGCGGGACAATTACCGGCCAGGCATCCATCAGAATGCCCAGGGCATTGGCGTGCAGAGGCCCGGCACCACCAAAGCCACACAGCGCGAATTCGCGGGGGTCGTAGCCCTGCTCGACCGAGATCAGTCGCAGCGCACCGAACATATGCTCGTTGGCAATCCGCACAATGCCTTCCGCGGCCTCTTTCAGAGGCACACCCATGGCATCCGCCACCTTCTGAACGGCTGCTTCGGCCAAGTCCTTGCGGATTTCCATGTCCCCACCGAGCCGCTGGTTGGCCGGCAAGTACCCGAGTACCACGTTGGCATCGGTGACCGTCGGCTGATCGCCACCCTTGTTATAGGCCGCCGGTCCGGGCTCAGCACCGGCACTGTCCGGCCCGACCCGCAACGCCTTGGTCAGCTCGGGCACAAACGCGATGGAGCCACCGCCGGCGCCCACCGTCCGGACGTCCACCGAGGGCGCACGGACGGCCACATCACCGACACGGGTTTCCCGCCGCAATCGCGCACTGTTGTTCTCAATCAGCGCCACGTCGGTGGATGTTCCACCCACGTCGAACGTGAGCACCTTGTCGAAGCCGCCCCGGGAACAGAACCAGATGGCGCCCGCGACGCCCCCGGCCGGACCGGACAACAGCAGATTGACCGGTGTGTAGGACGCCGAATCGCAGGTGGCCAGTCCGCCATCCGAACGCAGGATGGACAACTGGACGTCATCCGCCAGCCGGGACTTGATCTCGTGTTCCAGGTGATCCAGGTAGCTGGAGACTTCCGGTCGAACAAAGCTGTTCACCACCGTTGTCTCAGTCCGCTCGTACTCCTGCATTTCCGGAACCACCCGGGAGGAGAGTGATACCGGAATATCCGGCATCACTTCTGCGGCGATGGCCGAGATCTTTTCCTCATGGGCGCCACTGGCGTAGGCATTGATGAGGGAGACCGTCAGGGCCTCTATGCCGGAGTCGCGCAGCGATTCGAGCTTCGACCGGATGTCTGACTCGTCCAGCTCCTGGACGATCTCACCCTTGGCGCTGACCCGCTCGACCGCCTCGACCGTGTCTTCCAGGGACGCCAGCAGTGGCTGCTTGTTGAAAATCACCCAGCCACCCAGGCCGCCCGGCACGAAGGACCGCGCAATGTGCAGAACCTGCCGGTAACCCTGGGTAGTGACCAGACCAACCCTGGCGCCCTTCTGGGTCAGGATCGCGTTGGTCGCCACGGTGGTACCGTGCATGACCGAGCGAATCTGCTTCGGGTCAATCCCCGAGGTGCGGCAGATCTTCTCGATCCCGTTGAGCACCCCTTGGGACGAATCGGAGGGTGTCGAAGGCACCTTGGCGGTATACGTGGCGCCGGTATCATCGTTGATGAGCAGTAAGTCCGTAAACGTGCCGCCCACATCAACCCCTAGTCGAAAGCTCATACTTCCTCCTGACAAACGTTTTGGTTGCGGATGGGCATCAGCGCGCTGCTGCCTGCTCCAGCTCTCTCAGACTGATGGAATCACCGTCCACCCCGTCGGTGTTCAGTTTTGCGTTATCTGCCAGCACGAAGATGGTGGCATGGCGACGCTGGTAATCGATGGTGAACCCGGCGTTGGACACAATGCCACGGTCGCCGTCCTCGGTTTCGATCGTCTTCAGGTTGTAGTTCATCCACTTCCAGAACTCCCCTTTGCGATCATACACATCGGCCATGTAGAAACGCGGGAACTGAGTATCCATATACATCACTTTCTTGCTGTACGGATGCTCGGGCGGAGCCACGGCTTCAATTACCCACACTTCACGGGGCTCCCACTGATCGGTCGGATTCCAGTACGGCTCGCTGTCCAGGTCCACGATCGGGAATTCCGCGTCGCCACTGGCGTCCTGGTTCCAGGCAGTGGACTGGCTGTTGGCGACTACCAGAATCTTGCGCTTGCCCAGAAGCTTGTATTCCGGATACCAGGTCGGATGGGCGTTAAAGATCTCGATGTCGTCGTTCAGCTGATCGGTGCCGCCGATGGGGTCCATCCAGGTACCACCGGAAAGACGGCGGGTACGACGCACGGACTTGATGTAAGCCCAGCTGTCGTCCAGTTTCGGGCTGTCATAACGAACGGTGAACAGACCAAGCCCCCGGATATCCGCCGGATAAGTGGCGTACAGCAGCTGCTTCCACAGCACATCGCCATCACCCTCGACGGTCTGTTCCTCACCTAGGCGCCCCTTCATGTAGTAACGGCGCAGCACCCACTCCTGGGTACGCTCCAGGCCCCGATCATCATCGACAAACAGGTAGGCAAATTCGGGGTAGTCCTGGAAGTTCTTGGTCGGCTGCGCAACGTGGTGATTCCAGATCAGCTTTTCCGCTGCGTGCGGTGTGTTTTCATCCACCTCCGGGAAAGGCATACCGGCTTTCCAGCCTTCCATCATCCGTGTATCGGGATTAAAGGTTGCGGAGCTGGCGTACTGCTCGGTTGCGGCCAGATAATCGTCACCGAGGGTGATGGGCTCGGGTGCCTTAAGCGTAATGACCAGACCTTCCTCACGAATCAGCCGCTTCTGCAGGTCGGTCAGCAGGGAATCGATGCTATCCCCGTCAAAGGTATCGGACAGACGCTGATCAAGGTTGCCCGCATTGATTACATCACCCGACTGAAGCTCCGCAGCCGCCAGATAGCTGGCGCCTGCCATAAGACTTACAGCCAGAGTCAGGTTCTTCAGGTTTGTTGTGATTGTCATGAGTATCTCCTCAGAACTGGTAAGTCAGACGTGCGGTCAACTGATCGTTGCCCGAGAAGTAGCCGAACAGGTTGGTATCGTTGAAGCCCTCGAGGGGACGATCCTGATCGGTTTCGTGCCAGAAAATATCGGCTTCCAGGCGTACCCGGATGTGGTCGCCATAGGCCATTTCCACTGCGGGAATCACGAACCCTCCGCCGTAGGTCAGATCGGAACCAACCGCCAGGGACGGATTGATCTGGTCGTTGGCGTAGTTGGTTGCCAGCACCGCAGTGATGATGCTGCTGAACTCCTTGGTTTCACCGCCGAAACCGGCGAGATTAACCAGCTGCTCGTCACGCTCGAAATCGGTGATCCAGTTGTTGAACAGCTGAACGGTGAAGAACGACGGACGGCTGGTGCCCAGGAAATCCTGCAGGTCCAGCTGCTTGTCGATGCGGAACATGGAGCGCACCAGGCTTTTCTCGGCAATGCCGCAGAAGCCCGGGAAGAAGCCACAAGCCTCGCCGGCACCCAGCCCGGCGGCACCGCCAGCAATACCAACGTTGTAGGGAGCATCCGGGATGTAAGCAATCTCGGTGCTGAACACCAGATCCGGACCCGCAAAATAGTTGTTCGCGGTCACACCAAAGATGTCGATGTAGGGATAGATAAACTCACCAGCCGCAGAAGGGTTGCCTTCATACTCGTACGGATTGGTCTGAAGGTCAGGCCGCCCCGGATTGGTGGCCGGATTGGGGTTCGCCACAGGATTGGGGTTAGGACCGTGGAACCAGGCCACCGAATAGCCCCAGTCGCCGGCCAATCCATTCCACCGCAGGCCGTAGGAGTCGTCATCCATGTCGGCTTCGGAGTGGTCGTAGTTGTAGGGTACGTTGGCGGCGAAGGGTGCGGAGGCAAACGTAATGCCCTTGTTCGGATTGTTGGCCCAGCGGCCCCCCTCCACATCGTAGCTATTGCCACGGTTTTCACCGTCGTTGAGCTGCCCGGGGATGTAAAGCAGCTGCAGGCTGCCATCGAGATCATCCACCCGCTGTACGAGGTTGACCAGATTCAGCGGCTTACGAAGCTCCTCGTTTTCAGGCTCGAGGAAAGACCGCCAGCGGAAGTCATAGCCATGCACCACATCCAGCAGCTGGAAGAAGTCGGTCTCGCCCCAGACCACCTGTTGACGACCGACTTTCAGGTTCGTGGTATCGGTAATATCACCCTGAATCCAGAGCTCACGGATCTCCTCATCGTCGTAAACGTCGTCGCGCAGATTCACCGAAGAGCCAGACGCACCGCCGGTTTGTGCCCACTCATCGGCAACCTCCTGCAGGTCCTTCAGATAGTCCGTCGGAGACTCCCGGGAGATGCGGCCGGTAAACTTGAAACGGGCGTTGCCAAAATCACGGAACAGGTTGAGCTTGCCGACGGTCCGCGCCATGGAGAGGTCGTAGCGATAGTCATCCCGCTGCTCGCCATCAAAGATATTGGGGCCCGGGCCGATCAGCGTGGGGTTCTCCAGATTCCACGAGAGATACTCGCGAATGTAGCCGGACACTTCCCAGTCTTTGGTCAACCAGTCCTCCTCACTTGCGAACACGGTTTGGGGAACGCCAGCCATCGTCGCAGCCACAATGCCAGCTGCCAGAAGCGTCTGCTTACGATAGCGCCCCTTCAACTCCAGGTTGTTTTTCGTTGTCATAGTTTTACCCATTTCATTGAGTGGATTGAGCTAGCGGCCCTGCGCCATGCTTGGCTTCGGTGCCGGAGGGGCGATCACCGAAAATGAACTTCGGCTGCAGCACCCGGACAAGGGATGGCATCACGAACAACGATGTGAACGCTGAGACGAGGAGCCAGAGCCCGATCAACGTGCCCATCTCCGCCTGGAATCGCAGCGAAGACAGGGACCAGAACAGAACGCCCGCGGCAAGCGTCACTGATGTGAGCAGCACACCGCGGCCGGCAGAAAACAGGGATTGACGAATGGCCTCGACGGGGTCGGCATCCGGCTCTTTCTCCAGATACTCTTTCACCGAATCGACGATGTAGAACGCGTAGTCGACTCCCAGGCCGATCCCCAGAGCGACCACCGGCAGGGTACTGATGCTCATGCCAATGCCCTGCCAGGCCATGAAGGCAAAGGTCACTACGTTGGAGATAAGCACCGGTACGATGAAGAAGATGCCGCTCGCCGAGGAACGGTAAACCGCGAGGCAGGACAGGATGACCACCAGCAATGCCAGGGCAATCGCTTCAATCTGGTCGGAAAGCAGAATCTCGTTCACTGCGGCAATGATCCCGAGCGACCCGCCCGCCAGCCGGACCTCGACACCATCCAGCGGGTTTGCCGCAATGAACTGCTTGATCTGATAGGTGGCCTGACGCAGCGTCTCGCCCTGACGATCCCGAAAGAACAGGATGACCGAGCCGTTCTTGAACAGCGGGTCGGCAAACTGGGCCAGGTCGTCCGGAGCCGCGCCCTGCATGTAGAAGCTGATCAGCTCACCGTTCTCGAGCTGGCTTGAACCCAGTTCCCGGTAGCGGGGATTACCCTCGTAGAGGTTCCGGCGAACATCCACCACAATGTCAGCCAGGGAAATGCTGCCCCCGACTTGCGGCAGCCGTTCCATCCGCCGCTGGAAACTCTGCATCCACGCCAGCACGTCCGGGCGCTTCAGGGCATCCCGTTCCTCGGCCTCCAGCACCACAAACATCTGCTCGGTGCCGGGATAGCTGGCGTTGATCAACGCGCTGTCCCGGTTAAACGAGGAATCCTCCCAGAGGATGGGCGAGCCGGTGGTGGCATCGCCGATGGTCAGGTCGGTGGCCTTGAACACCAGAAGGCCCACAGCCACCAGCGTCAACGGCAACACAAAGAAGCGGGCGCGGGTTTCTACCACTTTGACCGCCAGCCCGAGCACCGCATTCAGCAGGAACCGGAGGTTCAGGGGATGGGCATTGCGCAGCGGCGCCTTAACCCAGCTGAGCATCACCGGCGTCAGGATCACCGCCGAAAAGCCGATGGTCATCACCCAGATCGCACCGATGATCGATACTTTCTGCAGCAGCGGAATCGGGGTCAGCACCACACACAGGATGGCGCCCGCATCGGACACCAGCCCCAGCAGCCCGGGCCGGAACAGTTCCCGCATGGTCTGCTCCGCTGCTTTACGTGGGGCCACGCCCTCGCCGTCACACAGATCATCGAAACGGGTGATCAGCTGAACTGCGTGGCTGAAGCAGCGGGCGGTAATGATGAAGGCAACCACAATGACCAGTGGGTCGAAATTGAAGCCCAGAAGTACACCAATGCCCAGGGCCCAGATGGTGGACACCACGCCACTGAGCAACGGCAGCAGCGTACCGCGCCAGGTGCGGTTCAGCAGGAACAGCGCCAGCAGCATCGCACCGAGTGAAATCAGGGAGATGGCGACGGTCTCTTCCAGGAAGAAATCGACCCAGCCGTAGAGAATCGGCTCGCCCACCACATGATGGCTTACCTGGTCCTTGATCGGAGAAGCATCGAGAATGGCCTGCACCTGCGGGAAGATCTTGCTGTAGTCCACCAGGTGATCGTAGAAATCCATCTGGATCAGCGTGGACGACAGGTCAGGCTCCACGTAAATACCGTAGACAAGCGGGTTATTGAGAATAGCTTCGCGCAGTTCTTCGATGCCCTGGGCTGTTTCGGGGACATCCGGCCACATCAGAGGCACACTTTCTATGCCCATCGACGAGGCACTAACCGACTTCAGCTTGCGGGACGCCAGCGACACCACCTGAAACGGATTGACACCGCTGACCTTGGCCAGCTCGCGGGTGATGCGCTGAACTTCGGTCAGGATGGGACGAGTCATGATGTCGCCTGACTTCGCCTGTACGAGAATGGAAACCTTGTTACTCCCGCCAAAGGTCTCCTTGTAGGTTTCATGGACATCCACGTATTCGTGATCGCTGGGCACCATGTCGCTGAACACGGTCCGCACATCCATTTTCAGCAAGGTGAGCGCCATTAACAGCGTGCTGATCAGAATCAGGAAGGCGACCACACCGCGGTGACGGATGCAGAGTTCTGACAGGGAGCGTGCAAACTGACTAACCATGTCTATTTCTCCTCACCGCGGGTGGCAGGCCAGGTGTTCCAGTGTTCGCCATCCAGTTGACCGATCTCTTTACCGGCAACCACGACACCGTCGCTAGCCGGCAGCAGGCGAGCGACATACCCGGTGGTCCCGCTCTCGGGGGTCAGCAAGTTCCATTCGTCGCCATTGGCCGACTCCAGGAGCACTCCGCCATTGCCACCGGCAAGCCAGCGAGAGCCATCATGGATAACGTCGTAGAGGTGCTCAGAGGTGGGCGACGGGACCGATGTCCAGCTGTTTCCGCCATCGGTAGAGCGGAAAATCACGCCACCGTTGCCCACGATGACGCCGGTGCCATCAACAAACTCAACCGACCGGAGACTCTCGTAACCAAGCTCTTCCCCGGACCAGCTTTTGCCGTTGTCGTCGGACTGGTAGACGGTCCCGAATTCAGCCGTAATCCAGAGCACACCGGCGCCGTCCCGGGTGATGTCGTTCAGCCCCACATCGCCGTCGATACTCAGGTTCGTCCAGTCCTGCGCTTCGGCATTGCTGCGAAAGACCGCGCCCATCTCGCCAATGGCAAAGAACCCATCGCCCAGCCAGGCCACTTCGATCAGCTTTCCAGCAATGTCTGAAACCGGGAGTTGCGTCGATTCCCACTGCCCTTCGCCTTCCCGACGGAAGGTCCAGCCTTCGTTACCAACCGCCAGCACCAGGCCGTCGTCCGAGGTGGCAATCCCCTGAAGATTGATGTTGTGGGGCATGGAATGACGGGCCCAGGACGACGGGTCCGTGCCGCCTTCCAGCACAACCCCGTTGTTGCCCGCGAACCAGAAATGATCGGAACCGGTCGCGCTCACGTCGTAGAAAGTATCTCTCGACTCGGTGAGCGGCTGGGGCAGCGGCAGGGGCTCCACGGAGGGCTTTACGAAAGCGGCGGCGTAGGCCAGTCCGCTGACCACCGCCCAGGGCGCAACCTGCGCTGCGAATCCGAGCACCTTACCCACCATGGCCGGCCTCTCCATGCAGCTTCGCGAACTGCTGATCCAGCCATTTGAAACTCTTGCCGCCCAACGTCACGCCTGTCAGATCCTCGGCGAACTTGACGACCGGTACCAGGTCCAGCGGATCAATGCCGGCCTGGTAGCCCATGCTGTTCAGCAGCAGGACCACGTCCTCTGTCGCCACATTTCCGGTTGCGCCCGGCGAGAAGGGACACCCGCCCAGACCGCCGATGGATGCGTCAAATTCCCGCACACCCAGGTCCAGAGCCGCGGTGATATTCGCCAGGGCCATGCCCCGGGTATCGTGGAAATGACAGGACAGCTTTTCGGAAGGGACAAACGCGCTCAGTTCGCCCAGAACCGCCCGGACCTGAGCCGGATTCGCCGCGCCAATGGTGTCAGCGACAATGATTTTGCTGGCGCCGGCCTGCTGCATCTGGCGGCCATAGTCGGCAACCACACTGGGCGAAACCTGGCCTTCAAAGGGGCATTCATACGCGACAGCAAGATACGCTTGAACCTCAACCCCCTCACTCCGGCCGCGTTCCACAATGGCAGCGCACACCTGAGCCGTCTGATCGAGACTCATGCGAATGTTTTTCTGGTTCATAGTCTCGGTGACGGACAACACCACGTTCACTACCTGGGCGCCAGCCTCAACTGCCAGTTCATAGCCCTTCATGTTGGGCACCAGCCCCGCATACCGCACGGTGTCCGGATCCGGTAACTGTCCAAAGAGTTCGGCCGTTCCCGCCATTTGAGGGACTGCCTTCGGCGATACGAAACTGCCCGCCTCGACATTCCGCACACCAGCACGAACCATGGCGCGAATCAGGTCCAGACGCGCATCCGTTGTCAGGGTCTTACCCTGACTCTGGAGGCCGTCTCGCGGCCCCACTTCGTTGACTCGAATCTCGATGGACATTGCCTTACCCCACAATCTTCTTGGCTTTCAGATCAGCAATGCGCTGATCGTCGTACCCCATACTCCGGAGCACCTCTTCCGTGTGCTGGCCCAGTAACGGCGGCGCTGTGTAGCTGTCGGAGGAGTCAATGCTCAGCTTGATCGGGTTACCCGGCGCCTTGACGACACCGCCGCCGGCCTGGGGAATGTCCACCACCATGTTGCGGAACAGCACCTGGGGATCAGTCAGTGCGTCGGAGAATTTATTGACGGGCGCACAGGGAATCCGGGCGCTGGAGAGCAGATCAACCCAGTGCTGCGTAGTATTGGTCTGAAGCAGCTTAGTGAGGATGGTGTTGATCTTGTGTTTGTCGGCAAAACGCCCTGGCTGGGTTTTGTACTTCGGATCGCGGAATTCGTCGATATCCAGCAACTCGACCAGGTTGTCCCAGAAGCTGTCGAAGATGACCGCAATAATCACGAAGCCATCGCTGGTCTTGTAGGCGTCGTAAGGAACGTGAACGAAGTGGCCATTACCGATAGGCGTTGGATTATCGCCACTGAGCATGTGCATCGTGGCCATGTAGTTGAGCATGCTGATCTGACAATCGAGCATCGATATATCAACGTGCTGCCCATAGCCGTTAACCGCCCGGGAGTGCAGCGCAGCCAGCACGCCCATCACGGCAAACATACCGCCACCCAGATCGCCAATCGGGATGCCCGCCCGGGCCGGATGCTCCTCATCGTGGCCGGTGATCGACATGCCACCGCCAATACCCTGCACCACCTGGTCGAATGCCGGGCGCTTGAAATTCGGGCCGGCCTGGCCAAAACCCGTCACAGAGCAGGTGATAATGCGCGGATTAATGCGGGAAAGGTGCTCGTGATCGATCTTGAGCTTGCTGGGAACGCCGGCCGAGAAATTATCCAGCACAATGTCGGCATCCCTTACCAGGTCATAGAAGGTTTCCAGACCTTCCTCGGTTTTCAGGTCGATGCAGACGCTTTTCTTGTTGCGGTTAAGAGTGATGAAGTAGGCGCCCTGGCCGTTGTAGGAGTTTTTCGGATCACTGGCCAACAGGGCTCTGGTGCCCTCGCCTTTGAGCGGCTCTACCTTGATCGACTCGGCCCCCATATCGGCTAGCAGCATGCCCGCATAGGGGCCGGAAAGCATGTGCGTGAGATCGATAATTCGAACGCCTTCTAATGGTTTGGTCATTTTCGTCAGCACACTGTTGTTGGATGGAGTGTTATTGCCCAAATCATGTGGGCCTTTTCACTACGCATCGCAAAGGGAGTGCCAACTCAGCCAAAATCAGAAGGATCAAATTTTAACCATCTGTTTTTACAATGTTTTTCTGTAGGTGGAAACCGAAACACACAGAACAAGACAGCCGCAAACAGCGTTTCAACATGAAATACACACTTCAGGTTGAAATACTTTTTCATGGGAGATTTCAGAATGAAATAGCCACTGGGAAGTGGGGCGAAGTCAAGATTGCCTTCGCCCGCGGGGCAGGTCGGCCGCAGCCGAAACTTAAAGGGGAGGTATGGAGTCACCAGAAACGCACGCCTTCCACGTCTGGCGAGGGGCCGTTATCAGCCCCCTGAACGCTTCACCGTCCAGCCTTTTTCCTGCATGAGGGGCACCAGAATATCCCGCTGATCGCCCTGAATCTCCACGACACCGTCTTTCACCGTTCCACCGGTGCCGCACTTGGCTTTCAGGACTTTGACATAAGCCTTGAGTTCTTTGTCATCCATGGGGATGCCCGTCACCAAGGTCACGCCCTTGCCCTTCCGGCCCTTGGTTTCACGGCTTACCCGCACAATACCATCGCCCTTCGGCCTTTCGGGCTCGCCACAGGCGCATTCAGACACTGGGTTCTTACAGCCGGGGCACATACGGCCGTGCTCGGTGGAAAACACCAGTCCACCTTCATTTCGCTTCTTCATTCCGGTCCTCTGTTCTGCTCCGGTTTATGACTCAGGGGCCGGAGGGTACTGGGAAAACATTTCCGCGACCACCTCGTCGATCAGTTCGCGGCGTTCGTCGGACGACTGGAATTCCTTTAGATAACGGCGGCTGACGGCTCGCCAGACCACCTCATTGGCGGAGGTATCCACCAGTTCCAGGACCAGCTTGCCCTCTTTCACTTCCCGCACCGGCGGCGGTGCAGCCATGCCCCAGCCAAAGGGGCCGCGGCCAAACCCGATACCTACGCCAACACCCACCTGCTCCAGCCGCTCTTCTTCAACAATCTGCCAGTTCACCAGCAGGTCCGCCTCGGCTTCGGGCACCTGGCGCAGGGCTTCGCGTTTCATTTCCCGCTCCACAGCAGCACGAACACGGCTGCCATCCAGGGAAACGAACGAGCCTGCCCCGGCATTGGGCGCAAAAGCCCAGGTGCCATAACTGCCGAACATGGCGGTGTCCTTGTAGTCGGTTACCACGTTGGCCGTGCAACCGGCCAACGCCAGCAACAGGGCAGTGATCATCAGAAAACGCATGCAAGATCCTCCTTGTGGAGCTCACGTCCTTTCAGTATACGTCCGCCAGAGACCTACAGCTGTCCTTACGGGTCAGTTATCGAAATGGTAGTCCAATCGCTGGGCATCGCAGAACGCGGCAAAGGCATCGGCCTGCTCTTCCGGAACCTGCAGTTGCGCTGTGACCCGATTGCCATAGTCAACGGAGGCCACCTCGGCACCGTGGACCTCACACCAGTGCCTTACCGGCTGTTCGTCGGCGAACTGCATGGTCACGGTTACGGGCGCCATGGGCCGCTGGACCACACGGTCCACGGCCGACAGCACACTCTCGGCGGCACCGGCGTAGGCACGCACCAGACCGCCAGCGCCCAGTTTGATGCCGCCAAAGTAGCGGATCACCATCACCAGCACATCGCCCATGTCCTTGTGCTGAATAACATTAAGAATGGGCTTTCCGGCGGTGCCGGAGGGCTCGCCATCATCGCTCATGCCCGCCTCTGCGGCGGAGCCAGGCCGTCCCAGCTGATAAGCCCAGCAAACATGCCGGGCATCGGGATGATCGTTATGGGCCTCGTCCAGCCACGCCTTGACCTCCTCACGAGAGGAAACGGGCGCGATGCGGGCGATGAAGCGGCTTTTCTTCACTTCCGTTTCCCGCTCAAGGTATCCTGCGGGGACCGGGTAATCCTTGCTCATCAGTAGGTAAACCTTATGTCTGAAGACAGCGATCGTACCAGTCCGGGCGCAGCCAGCCCAGCCAGGATCCAGAAGGCCGCCTGCGGTATCCGGTTCGCAGACGATGAACTGCAGGAAGGCATCGATTTTTCCGGCGCCGAACGCCTAATGCCAGAGGACGACGCGGCACCGGACGAACCGGAATCAGGTGCCGATAAAGACCGGCAGGCGGATCGTCACCCGTAAGCCGCCCGAAGCGCCCCGATCGGCGCGGATTGAGCCATCGTGGGCCGCGACAATGTCCCGGGCAATGGCCAGGCCAAGACCCCAGCCCGGCCCCCCGCGGGATTTGTCGGCGCGGTAGAAGGGCTCGAACAGGTGCGGCAGGTGTTCGTCATCCACGCCCGGGCCTTCATCCTCGAAAGCGATCTCGAGAAATTGCCCCGATGTCCCGACACTCACCTGAACGGCATGCCCCGGCGAGGTGTGGTCAAGGGCATTCTGCAGGATGTTTTCAAACGCCCGGCGCAACAGTTCGCCATCGCCCAGCACAGAACTCTTGAGCAACTCTGGCCTGGCCGTGAGCTGACAGTCTACCCCCTGGTGTTCCGCATAGTCCGCCGCATCCCGGAGCACTTCGTTGATCAACGTCAGCAGCGCAACCGGCTCCCGCTCGATGTCATTGCCCTGCTCGGCCACCCGGTACAAGGTCAGGATCTGGGAGGTCATGGCCTCCAGCCGTTCGTTTTGTCGCAGAATACTGGCCATGAGTTGTTCGTCCTCACCGGCATCGATCGCCAACTCAATGGCAATTCGCTGGCGAGTCAGGGGCGTTCGAAGGTCGTGGGAGATATCCCTCAGCAAATGTTTCTGCCGTTCCAGCAGGGTGCACAGCTGGTCGGTCATGGCATTGAACGCCGTAGCCAGCTGGCCAACCTCATCGCCCCGCCCGGCAATATCCTCACTGACCCGAAGCTCGGTCCGCCCACCGGCGATTTGCCGTGCGGTCTGTTCCATGTGATTCATCGGGCGCGAAACCATACGGGCAATCCACCAGCACGCCAGGGTAATCAGTACGGCGGCCAGAGCCAGCTCGATGAAACGGAACACACCGGGGTCCAGCCAGCCTTCCCCTGAGGCCCGGGGCCAGGCCACCAGCTGATACCTTTCATTGATATCAATCAGTGCCGGTTTCTGGGGATACCAGCTGGACTCCATGCGTTCCCGCACGAAAGACGGCAGGCGCCGCTCCTTATCATCCAGATCAATCAGAATAAGGTGCAGATCCATCTGTTCGCCCTGTTCACGCAGAAAACGCCAGGGCGCCCATTTGCCGCTCTCCTCGCGAATCGCGATAGCTTCCAAGCCAAGGTCATGAAGCCCGGCCTGCCGCTCAATGGCTTGTCGCTCACGATCCAACAAAACCCGGCTCGCCAGATTACTGGCCACCACCGTCACGGCCATCGCCAGCCAGATCGACAGGAAAATCCGCCAGAACAGCGGCACGGACGGCAGCCATTTCATGCCAGCACCTTGTAGCTGTAACCCAGCCCCCGAACCGTCTCTATTCGTTCCTGCCCGTCCGGCCCCAGTTTCCGGCGGAGGTTACTGATGTGCATATCCAGGGTGCGGTCGTACGCCTCCAGACGTCGCCCAAGCGCCCACTGCATCAGGTCCGGTTTGCGCACCACACTGCCGGCGTGGGACAGCAGCACTTGCAGGACTTCGTACTCGGTGGCGGTAAGGTCCAGCGGTTGGTCGTTCTGCAGGATACGGCGGTGCTCCGGTTCCACCTTGAGGTCGCCATAGATCCGGGCAGCATTGACCTCGGCTCGCTGATCCCACGCCACACGACGCAACAGGGCTTGCAGCCGGGCCACCAGTTCCCGCGGATTGCAGGGCTTTGGAATGTAATCATCGGCGCCCACTTCAAAGCCGACGATACGGTCGGTTTCATCGCCTCGGGCGGTAAGCAGAACAACCGGCAAATGAGTGTCGGCGCGTAGTTCACGCAGCACTTCCAGGCCATTGATGTCCGGCAGCATGATATCCAGCACCACCAGATCACAGTTCTGCCCCCGGGCCAGGGCCAGCCCATCGTTACCGTTGGCCGCTTCACGAACCGTAAACCCCTGATTACTCAGATAACGGGCCAGCAGGCTCCGCAATTCCTCGTCATCTTCAACCAGCAACACCCGGTTCTGCATCTTGTGCCTCCTGAACAATGATCCCGAGTCTACCACGGCTGATTCAAGCCGCTGATTCCTGTCGCTTTCCTTTGCAGAACCTTTACATTTTCAGAACTTGCCGGCGTCTTCTGACCCAGAGTTCGTGATGAAAGCGAAGTTCTGACCTATGGTATGACCAAGGACACCCAAAAAAGCCTGTAACGGATGCCTGATACACAAACCCTCTCCCTGACTCTGGACACCTGCTACTCGGTGGAAGACATTCCACGGGCAGACTGGGATCGCCTGGCTGGCCAGGACAACCCGTTTTTGCGCTACGAGTTCTTTCAGGCTCTGGAGCGTTCCGGCTGTACCAGCCGCTCAACCGGCTGGGAGCCCAGCCACCTGATTTTCCGATTGGATGGAGAGATCGCCGGCCTTGCGCCCGCTTACCTGAAGACCCATTCCATGGGCGAGTATGTGTTCGACTGGTCCTGGGCCCAGGCCTATCACCAGCACGGACTGGATTATTACCCCAAGTTGCTGATGGCCATTCCGTTCACGCCGTCCCAGGGGCCGCGCCTGCTGCTTTCCCGGGAGCTTCGGGGGTTGCTGGACGCGCGCCAACTCCATGAGTTGTTCGACAACCTGATGCATCAACTGGGTGGCCACTCCTGGCACCTGCTGTTCCCGGATGCCCGGGACCGAAAGCTCCTGGGCTACCCACAGGAACTTCGCCGGCTCGGCTGTCAGTTTCACTGGCACAATCGCAAGTACGAAACCTTTGACGGTTTTCTGGAACAGCTTACCTCCCGCAAGCGCAAGTCCATCCGGCGCGAGCGCCGTCAGGTGGCTGAACAGGGCATTGTGTTCAGCCGTTTTCACGGCGAGGATATTCCGGATGATGTCATGGAGGCTTTTTACACGTTCTATCAGGCCACCTATCTCAAGCGCGGGCAGCGCCCCTATCTGAACCGGCAGTTTTTCGAACTGATTCGAGTCAACCTGCCCGAACATCTGCACCTGGTTATGGCCCGGAAAAACCGCGAATGGGTTGGCGGCGCCCTGTTCCTGACCAGTAAGAACACACTCTACGGGCGTTACTGGGGTTGCCTGGAAGAATACCCCCACCTGCACTTTGAAACCTGCTATTACCAGGGCATCGAACTGGCGATTGAACTCGGCCTGAGCCGCTTCGATGCAGGCGCCCAGGGCGAACACAAACTGGTAAGGGGATTTGAACCGCAGCTCACCCACTCCTGGCACGGCATCAGCCACCCGGGTTTCCGGGATGCCATCCGAACCTTTATCCGCGACGAAGCGGCCCAGGTGGACGCCTATTTTCAGGAATCGTTCAGCTTTTTGCCGTACAAACAACAGGATCAGGATTAACTTCTATACTGAAACCTTGACGAGGCTCAAACGGATTCTGACCGAATGGAAACGGACCCACTACTCAGTTTTCTGGAAGGTAACCAAACCGCGCTTATTCTTGCTGCCATTGCACTGCTGGTTGGCATTATCGCTCTGGTAATGGCCTTTACGCTGTCCCGCAGTGCCAATCGGGAAGCCGACTCCTTGCGCCAGCAGGCCCGCTCACTGGGGCGTGAACTGGAAGAACTCCGCATCGGTCAATTCTCAGGCGGCGGCCATCGCCCGCCTCCCACTCTGGGTGCCGATCCGGGAGCCGCCCGATATGACACGGAAAAAGAAGCCTACAGCAAAATATGGCCCCAGCTTTGGCAGTTACATGATCGCGTAGGCATTTTTATACGAGCCATCGAGAATGGAGAATCCGCCGGCGACCTGCGGCTCGATGCCCGCAACGCGGCGCTCGAAGCCCGCCAGTTAATGAACCTGAATCGTCCGTTCTGCAACGAGACGGTCGAAGAACTGGTGACCCGCCTGATTGATACCGAGATCAAGGTTCACCTCGCTGCCTGCCAGCATATGGATGTGTCAAAGGAAGTGTCTGACTCGTCCTCCGACCACGAACGCCGGGTACTGAAAGACAAATGCCAGGCCCTTTACGATGGCGAGGCCCGGGATCTGATGAACCGACTGGCGGATGCCATCCGAACCCGGGTGATCAACGTTAACTATCCATGATGCGGAAGCCGATCTTCAGCACCACCTGGTAGTGGCCGACCCTGGAGTCGACGATATGGCCGCGGGTTTCCACCACCTCGAACCACTCCATGTTGTGAATCGACTTGGCACACTCGCCCAGGGCGTTCTCTATGGCATCTTCGATGCTATTCTTGGACGAACCCACAATCTCCACTTTCTTGTACGTGTGGTGGTCAGTCATGATTGCTTCCTCCGGATTTGCTGAAAACAGCGTGGCTGAAGATACTCTTGAGCCTAGAAGACAAGCCCGGTGCCGGCAAACCAGGAGCCCTGGAACATATCAGTCCGATTTCTGATGAGTTGAAATGCTCATTGATCAGGCCCCTATACCAATGAGGCGCGGCACCCGATTCAGGTGCCACGCCCCTCTAGATTCCTGGATCGCCTGCAGCTTCCCTTTTTTGCCTGTCATGACTCACGTGCAGATAGCCTTGGCGTACAGGATATTCATCTTGATGGTCCAACTGGTTCCCTCTGGGACCCAAGCGATGAGTTTAAGCAGCGACTTCAAAACATCGGTTGGCTTCACCCCTACCGTCGCTGAGGCAGTTGCGTTGGCAACCCCGGCACCGGCGGATGCACCTCCCTCCGCCTCGATGGACACGTCCGGGATCAGATCAGCACTCTTTTTAAGGACCCAGGCACTCATGTTCAGGCTTTCCCGGATCAGTTCAAACTTCGGCTCGCTCTCTTCCACAGCCCACTCACACACCTCACCAGATGGCGCGCGGTTCAAGTTCCCGGAACTCACCGCCTGGAACCCATAGCGCGCTGGTTCCAGCAAAGGCGGCAGCGATGCCAGCATTTGGCGAATGTCACTTACTGTCGATTCCAGCTGCTGCATTTGCGCACCTACCGTTTGCCACATGAGGTACAGCGGGCGGGGTGGCACATAATCGATGACGACGCTCATACGTTGAAGGTTTTCCAGCAAGTCCTGGCGGCTGCTCAGGGCCGGAATCTCAGAAGCCAGATTCAGAAAATCGTTAAGGATGTATTTAATGCGACTACGGAAACCGGCACAGATCGCAGAACACCCAGAACCACCAGTGAAATACTCATACTCCGTCTGCATCTGCCTGATCATACCCATTGTCTGCTTCAGCTGATCCAGGACGTTCATATCTTTGATGTCCGCAAAGATATCGGGGGAACCGTTCTGAACCTTTTCAGCAATGGATTGGATCGGAGCCTTTTCCCGCACATTGGTTATCAGCGTACTCGTATTGGACTTCACGGTCTCAATCCGGGAAGAGAGACCTCCCCCCCAACGGGCATGGCCCAAAACAGGGGCGGCGAGAATAACAGCGGTTAAAGCACAAATAAGAGGCTTGCGGATTCGCGCGGTAGCGTTTGTTGGTTTCATGACCCTTTCTCCGTTCTTCTTGTACTGCTCGTATGGTTTGGTGATGCCGCTGCGGTGTTTCTCTGCAGTAGATTCACTTTACGAGGCAGGGCCGGGTGAAAACTGTTAAGGATTGGCGCGAAAAATGTGACTTATTCACACATCGCTGAAGCGAGTAAGGACACGGGAAAGGCCACAAACATGACGGTGGCAGCAGGCTGATAGTGGCACCTGACAGGCGGTTAGCTTTTGTTCATTACCTCGAACAGGCGGGCATCAGAATCACGCAGACGTCGGCAGATTTCGCGCCCCAGGTTCATCTGAATCAGTGTGAATTGTTCCAGGTTTTCCTGGTAGCAATCGAACAGTGCAGACAGGGGCAGTTCAATGGCAAGGCAAGGGGTATCCGCCCTGACGGTCGCACTGCGGGGCATCATTGCCATCAAAGCGATCTCGCCAAAACAGTCTCCAGCCGTTAGCTGATGCAGCGTGACCGGGTTTCCCTGCCAGTGTTTAATAATGCTGACGACTCCCGTTTCCAGCACATAAAGGGCATGGGCTTCATCATTTTCGCAGAAAAAATTCTCCCCAGCCGCTACCTCGATGACACGAGAACGTTCCAAAAGGAACGTCAGGGTCTCGTCGGAAACGCCACCAAACAAAGGCATGGCCTGGAGAAGCCGGATACGTTCAGTATTCATTGTCCAATTGAGTCAGGAATTGGTGCCTTTCGGACTCCGTGTCAAGTTCATCTGCCAGCATCTGCCGAAAGCTGCGTTCATCCAGCGCCCGTTCCACGGCGTTTTTAACCAGAAGGGTTCCGATGGGGCCAAGGGTGCCGCATAGCAGGCGTTCTGCCCGACGTACCAATGCGCCATCGAACGGAACCGGCACTCCGGCGCCAGGACTGGGCGCGAGTGTTAACGGGTGATCTGCTTCCGCCAGCATTCGATCAAGCTCTTCCAGAGTTTCTGCCTGCTGAGCCGCCTGCTGCACCAGAACTCGAGCCATGGGCCCCCACTCATCAGTCAACCGGGCAATTCGACTATTCAATGCTTCGGGCTCCCAGTCCGGGCGAGCTGGGTTTTCTCTGTCTGCAGTACCCAGGTCAACCGGGCTTGGCACATGATGGACAGCTAATGCGATCTCATAGACTTCGAACTCGCGGACGTGCTTATCCGCTCTTTTTCCACAGTAGGAAAACAGTTCCGCGTACTCCTGCCCAAGACAGCAAACAACTTCATAAAAAGAGCGAGAGACCAATATCTGGCCGGGACCGGCAAAATCCATAATGCGGGCTGCGGAGTTGATACCCTCTCCGAGAGTTGTTTTCTCGCCTTTCACATCGAATATGATTTTTATCGGACCCATATGTATGCCGGTTCGAATCTCATAGGGGACGGTGCTGTCGCCCTGTGCGCGCACGGCTTCGCGAAGATCCAGGGCAAAATAGAGCGCTGTTTCGGGCTCCAGCAAAAAGCACACAGCAGCGCCGTCCCCGCGATCCAGAAGAATATATTCGTCCCTTGGCCGATTAATCAGAAGCTTTCGGATCTGCTCATCCAGATGGGATTTGATGGCCATCTGTGCCTGCATATGGCGTTTGGTTGAAGCGACTACATCCAGGAAAACAACACAACACAGCCAAGTCCGGTTGTGATTGGCCATGGCTCAGCTTCGCTCCGAATCCAGCATGGCCATCGCCTTGTCGAGGCTTCGACGCATGCGGTTGAAGGACTTTGCCAATACCGACAGTTCATCCTTGCCATTGGTCTCAAACTCAGGCACTTCCATGTTGCCCTGACTAACTTCATTGGCAGTCTGCGACATTCGCTGAATAGGCCGTGTGACGAACACCCTGAGAAGCACATTAGCCAGCAGAATAATGACGCCACAGATGGCGGCCAGCATCACCATCAACAGTTGGGAAATAGACTGTGCTTTTGCAATCGGAACATCCGCTGGCACCGATACAATCTGCGCGCCAACGACTTTGCCCATCTCCCATCCAAACCCATTGTCATTGCCGTATCGTTCGATCATCGTCGCGGGAGCCGCCGACGGGAGTCCGTGGCAAGCCAAGCAACCTTCGTCGGTAACACGGATAGGCCGAGCCAGATACAGTGCCTGCCCTCCCGGGGTATCACGCATCCCGGAGAACTCCTCAAGGTCTGGCTTGTTCCTGAACATCCGGATGATGTCCGCTTCCCAGTCGAGTGCCCGGTCCCTGGGATTGGTTGGATTTGTCGAAGCCTCTTTGTAGCTGTATTCGGGATTGTTTTTGCGCAACTGCATGAAGCTCTGGGTGGCGGCATACGCAGGCACGATCTGAGGAGGGAAGGCTACTGTTAGCTGGGGCTTGAGCAGTGGCCGGATTTCACGCTCCGTGTAGCTTCGCAAGGCCATGGAACTGTCCATCATCAGGCCGGCCTGCGCGACCACCTCACGATAGGCATTGTCGTAGAGCGCACGATGGGTCATGGCACTGAACACCGCAAACCCGAGCCCCAGGACGCCAATGAGAATAAGATTGAACTTTGTGGTGATACCCATCACGTTCATCTTCCGTGAAACGAGCGAAGCCCCACCGGCAGGTACAGTTAACTCCATCACTTCTGAATTCAGCATAGGCCATTCTGATCAAAACATGAACGGCAGCAGGGATAGGCGGTTTCCCACGCCAAATGGCTTTCGTCTAAGCTCTACAGATGTCTGTCGAAACATTACGCACAGTTCCTTTATTCGCCACTGTTGACGACCATGATCTGAAGCAGTTAATGGCCGCATCGGTACGCCATACCTATGGCAAGAACAGCATCATCGTTACCGAGGGCGAGTTATCCCACTCGCTCTACGTGATCCTGCAAGGTGAAGTGATTGCGTATGTCAGTGACGAGGATGGAAACATCAATATCGTTAATCGTCTCAACGAGGGCGACTACTTTGGCGAGCTGTCTCTGATCGATGGAGGGCCGAGGTCCGCGTCCGTTGAAGCAGTGACCCAGTGCCAGATGCTGATTCTCTCACGCACCGATTTCCTCACGTACCTGGAGGCGAATCCCAAAGTAGCCATTCGTTTGCTCGAAGGTATGGGGCAGCGTATGCGCAACACAACGCTTCACGCCAAAGAGCTGGCGTTGATGGATGTGTTCGGGCGGATCGCGAGCGTGCTCCGGAAATCAGCCACCGAAGAGGACGGCGTTTTAATCACTCCGCCACTGACCCAACAGGCGATCGCCGACGAGGTAGGAGCATCCCGTGAAATGGTCAGTCGAATTCTCAAGGATTTGCGTATTGGAGGTTATATCGACACGATCGAAAAACGAATCGTGATCAAGAAGCGGATTCCTGACCGCTGGTAAGGGACCTGAATATCACGCCATTATGAGGCAACAAAGCAAGAACCCGCCTGCAAAAATGGTTGGATGAGCTAGCAACCCGACGCGGACTAACGAATACGGTAACCGGAACGCCTGAAAACTAGTTTTATCATGAAAAAAGTATCGAAAATCAGCCTCTGGCTACTGGCCGGAGTCGCACTGATCCTTTCAGGGCCACTGCTGATGGCCACCAGTGGCAGCCTGCAAGGTGCAGAAAGCTGGCAAACCGCCAGCCGGGAAAGTGCTGGCCTTGCGCCGGCACCAGAGGACTATGACGGTGCGGTCGTGCAGGTTTATGGCGCACGGGCCTGGAGTTGGCGGGGGTACTTTGCCGTGCACACCTGGATAGCCACCAAGAACCAGGGCGCCAGCGACTACCACGTTCACGAAGTGCTGGGCTGGCGCCACAAGGTGGTGAGGTCGCACCCGAGCGTGCCCGACCGCCACTGGTTCGGCGCCCGGCCGCAACTCTATGCAGACATCCGTGGTGAGGAGGCAGAGAAACTCATCCCCGCCATCTCCGACGCCGTCGAATCCTACCCCTACCCCACCGAATACAAAGCCTGGCCAGGTCCCAACAGCAACACCTTTGTCGCCTGGGTGATCCGCGAAGTACCCGGGCTTGATGTGGCGCTGCCCAACCACGCGATCGGCAAGGACTACCTGGGCGAAAACTGGGTTGCGGAAGTACCGGGTGGCGCGGGCTACCAACTGTCGGTTGGCGGCTACTTCGGCCTGCTGGCCGGCGTCCGGGAGGGGCTGGAGCTGAATGTGCTGGGCCTGTCACTGGGAGTAAACCCGATGGCGCTGGGCATCAAACTGCCGGGCATTGGCGAGCTGGCTCTGCGAAACCCGAATCCGATGGCAGAAGACAGCCAGTGATGGGGCATGCGGCCGTCTAAACACCAGAGGCAGTTTCAACATGAAAAAAGGGCCCCTTTGTTCTTATGGACCCCGTTGACCTGTATTCGAGCCGCGTCGCTACCTACACCAGGTTCGTAAATGTCGTCCGCTATCCGCAAGGTATCCGTGCGTACTTTCTGCGCGCCTCCTGGCTCCGGCCAGGCCTTCATGTGCTCGATGCCGGATGCGGCACTGGATTCGCGACGCTCGCACTCAGGGACGCGTTACTTAAGCGGCGAATGGTTCCCGGATCCTTCCACGCGTTCGATCTGACGCCGGCGATGATTGACCGCTTTCGCGCAATACTTCACAAGCGTGCTATCACGGACGTCGAACTTACACAGGCCGATGTTCTTGAATCAGAGACGTTGCCAGCGGAATGGACCAACTACGATCTGATCATTTCCGCCTCGATGTTCGAGTACCTTCCCCCGCACCGCGTGAGTGAAGGGTTTCAAAGACTGCGCTCGCGGCTGAACGAAGGTGGGCGATTCGTCCTTTTCATCACACGCCGAAACTGGCTTACACGCCCTCTTATCGGCCAGTGGTGGCAAGCGAACCTGTATAGCGAGAAGGAACTGAAAGAGGCA
Source organism: Marinobacter sp. F4216 (assembly GCF_019931195.1). Lineage (GTDB taxonomy): Bacteria > Pseudomonadota > Gammaproteobacteria > Pseudomonadales > Oleiphilaceae > Marinobacter > Marinobacter suaedae. Next base: position 480,737 of record NZ_JAIOUO010000003.1, read on the forward strand.
CTGTACAAGGCTGGTTTCACTTCCCTGACGGTTTCCCGATTCCCTATCCAGTACCGATGGTTGTCGCTCTGGGGCTTCGTTATCGAAGCGACGACATAATTTGCCCCAGGCGGATATTTTCGCGAGATAAACGTAGAAACTTCACTCCGCTTCGAGAGTCCTACCAAGAGCGACAGGGGATCGATCTTTTGCCCGGGGAGGACACCAACATGATGCATTTCAAAAACCTCAACGAGGTCGTTGAATCGCTAAAAACAGATGAGTCGACTAAAAATGATCCTATCAAAAGGGTGTTCGTTTTCGATGGAGCGCATTTAACGGCGAATGTCGGGGTGGTTCGTGACAGTGGCAATGCCCTTCATACTCAAAATCACCACGATGAGATACTCGTTATCATCGAGGGCAACGTCGATTTCAAAGTTGGCGATGAGATAAAGCAAGTCAGTCAGGGAGACCTGGTCTTCATTCCACAACACACCCTCCACGGGCCAATATTGAAGGAGGGGCAAAGCTTCGCAGCACTGTCCGTGTTCGCCCCTTATTTTGACAGGTCGAAGAACAACATCGTGTGGGACAGGGATTCCGCTTAGCTGTCGTTGCTTGTGCGATTGACATCAAGTGATTTTGGATGGCGCGGCCATGTCACGCCAAGACAAGAAAATGAACCTAGCGAACCGAACGTACATAGCCGCTTGTAAGATGATTTACCGGCCGGTTTTCCGTCGATCAGCTCGACAGATTCTGAAGGGTCGGCTGTTTGATCTTACCCAGCCAGAAAAGGGACGGTGGCTTGAATCCGACATCAATGACTATCTCAGGCAAACATGGGCGCGTTCCGAACAGTTGATGCCAATGGCAGAACTCGACACTTTGCCAACCTATGGCAATCGTCAAACGGTCTTTCTGGCGGTAATCACGACCGCTGCCTATCAGGTGATGATAAGCCGTGGTGTGCCTTCGGAGTACGCCAGGACATTGGTGGCCGATGTAGGCTGGAAAGTTTATAACTGGATGCTAACGGCCGTATCCATACCTTTTCGTGTCACCAGCCGCGACCCTGCAATACGTATAGCAAGGACACTCCGAGCGCTCATGGTTTTCCCGTTCAGCGCGCCCGGACCTCCGGGGTATACGGTGAAAGCGTGGACCGAGGGAGGCAACACCTACACATACTGGACGCACTGCCCACCACAAACCTTTGTTCGTCGTGTGATTGAACGGCATGGTGATCATGGCGAACTGGATGCGTTCTTCCAGTCCTGGTGTCTATACGATTGGCCGGGGGCCGATGTCATTGCCAGCGATGGGCAACACGGGCATTACAGTCGTCCGCATACACTCTCAAGGGACGATTCGGTGTGCGACATGTGCTGGCATGGTTGTGCCCGGACGGGCGAGGCACCTGAAGCCTGAGGCAATGGGGTTAAAAAATGGGTTCGCCGGTGGCTTTGACCGCATAAAACAGACAGTCGCTCTTCGCAATCACCGGATTGGTAGTGATCATAAAGGCTTTGATCGCCTGGGCGGGGTAGATCTGTCCATCCTTGATGCGGAGCACCTGTTCCAGGTTCTCGGTCCGGTTGTGGCCGATGGCTGTGAGTATGCTGAGGCCCTTGTTACCAATCCAGCCCAGGGGCTCATCCGGGGAAACCACGCCAAAATTGCGGTGCTCAATGTCAGGAGGAAACGTCAGATCCGCATGGCCGGAGGGTTCAGGCCGGTATTCGATGGTCGCTTCAGGCGCGAGCTCCACCCGAATCGGATTTCGCAGTACAGCGACCTCCCATTCCGCCTTTTCCAGCGACAACACGTCCGGTTTTGAGGTGTACCGGACAAGCCCCTCATACGCCAGTTGATGAGCGTGTTCGTCCTGGGCGCCACCACACTCGATGGTTACCGTCGGTACCTCCTGCTCGGAATATTCCATCAACGCACCCAGGCGAAGGTCCGTCATGATCAGCCGGTCGGTAAAGAGCGAGGTCAGTGCCTGGTGAGCGGCGTCATTGGTAATGGTCACCGCAAAGGCAGGCCCCGTGCCTGAGGTGTTGTGCACATCCAGCAGGCACTCGGGCCTTGCATTGCGAAGCTCAGCCAGCATGGCCTGGGCGATGGCACCCTCTTCCCCCTCGAACGGTTCCTTGAAACACCGGTTCAGATCGAGCCCCTCGGGCAGCTGGCGCAGCGAAAACATGGGTGGAATCTTCGCGGGATATACCCCTCCCAGGACAAACAGCATGTTGACCTCGGGGGTGCGCTGTTCGAGCAGCCACCGGTGAAGCGCAAACAGGCCCGAAGGCTCATTACCGTGTAGAAGCGTTGCCATGGCCCGGGTGCGGGAACGATCACGACCGGCAACACGAACCACCGTGGGCTTGTTCAGTCGGTCCAGCCACTCAAGGGGGGAGCGGCCCAATGTGCGGGGCGACGGATTGTTCAGATAATCCAGTACGTTCAGATTGCTCACGTCAACAAAGACCATTCGTGCAGCGGCCGGTTTTCCTTCTGGTTGGCCATGTATATAGACAGCATGCTCCGGAACGCCTCATCGGGGGTCTGGGACACCTGGAATGACTCGGTGATATGGCGCTGCCAGCGGGCGCCAGACATGTTGGATTCAATCCGGCCCTCGATGATTCCCAGCAGGCGGTGTATTTCCGCCTCGTCCACATCGGTCTGTTTCAGGGCTTCCCGAGCCCGCGGCAGCAGTTCGCGGGCTACGGTTAACAACGGCGTGTCCTGCAACTGAACCTGATTCTTGTGTGGCCAGATGATCTCAGCGCCGATGCCGTACTTGGCGGCCCGATAGAAATTGTGCTCGGTGTAGTGGAAAGGGAGTATCGAGGTCAGGTGATGAATGTCATCGAGCACCGCCAACGCCGCCCCGATCACGAACAGCCCGTTCGCACACATATCAACGGCGGTGGGCCCTGCCGGCATGGAACGAATCTCGATGCGCAGATGCCCCCCTTCAGTGTGATCGTAGATGGCCCGGTTCCAGGGCCAGGTGGTGCCCTGGTGCAAGCGCAGCTCGGTTAGTTTGGGCACTTCCCCGCGGTCAATCACGGCCATCGGGTCTTCGTCCGACATCAGCGGAATGATGGGGGGATACAGCGATGCCGAAGCAGCGAACAACTCCCAGGCGCTCCTGGCCCAGCCGTTTCCATAATACACCCTGGGTGGGTGGCGCCAGGTTTTATGATTGGGGGATCGGCTGTCGATGGATTGCTTGAACAGCGCAATACGGGTTTCGTCCCATAAATGATGACCAAACAGGCTGGGGGAATTGCTGGACAGCGCGAGGGCAATCGGCGTGACGAGCTGGACCGCATTGAAATAATCGGCGAAGCGGTTAGCGGGCACCCGCCAATGCAGCTGAAACGAGGTATTGGCGCCCTCCATGTACACATCGTCGACCTCCAGATCAATGACATCGTTACCGCCGATGTGGATGCTGAACGGCTCACCTCGTTGCTCGATCAGCGCTTTGGATAACGCATGGTAGCGGGGTTCGTCCGTCATCACCTCCGGTCCCATATCGGCCTGGCGAAGCGTGGGCAAGATGCCGATTGGCACCAGTTCCCCGTCGAGTGATGCAGCGTGCTGGTTTATTCGTTGAATGGCCGACAGCAGCTCCTGCTCTGTCCGGGCGAACGGATCGCCTTTGAAAGCCTGGGGGCTGAGGTTGTATTCGAGATTGAAGCGGTTGAGTTCAACCGTCAGTTGGGGATCCTGAACCCTGGCCGCAATTTCCGTGTTGATAGGCTGAACCCGAAGATCCGGGTTGACGATGTAGAACTCGACCTCGGCACCAATGGAAGCCTTTCCCTCACCAAAGCCGGGCCGGTTCAGAAGACGAGTCAGTGCGCTGAGATCCGTCCGGACCTTGGCCGCAAAACGCTCAAACTCCTCCGCCGAAAACTCCGTTCTGTTAATCGACAGTCCCACGGTTACTTTGCCCCTCGCACTGACTTATCTTGATAGTAGTGGAAGGGACGCGCCATCCCAAAACCGTTAATCCGCGGATGACAAGGGCGGCGGGAAATCCAGGACACGGGTGTCTATCGATGCAGGCGGTTCACAAGAGCGGCCCTGATGCAGCAGGACCTGCTGCAATTCCAGAACCGAGTCGTACATCATTGCCTGAATTTCCAATAACGCCTTCATGGGACTACCAGCGACCCGCCGCTTGGCTTCAATCACGAACTGAAGTCCACGCAGCCGGGTCTGGTTGGCCTCGGAACTGCCGCGGATGCAGTCCTCAATCAGTTCGGATCGTAATTTTTCGAAGCCTTCCGGATCACGCTGAGCCAGGTCCTTGAGCTCATCAAATGATGGCAACTCCATAACTTTCCTCCTTCCCTGGATTCAAGTAACAGGTACTGCACCATTCCTGTCCAAGGCTCCGCTTTGGCAGAGATCAAGCGGAGACCACTCATTTCAGTTAAGTCCTGGCGGGTGACGAAATCAAGGGAGTTCAGTTTGAAGCGCGGGATTCCGCCCGCCTGATGTAGTAGTTGATGGAGAATGCGGTCGCACCGTCCAGGTCCTGGTCGCCATCCCGCACTTCGGCCAGTGCATCGGCGAAGCGCCAGTCGTTCCAGGAGGCCAGATCCCGTGCCGCCCAACCTGCCAGCAACGGATGGGTTTGAATCAGCAGCGCATAGCTGTCTGCAATTCGTTGCCGCAGACTGGAACGGTTACGGGCACCTTGTACCGACAGCGCTTTGACGACTTCCACCACGGCATCGGACTCGCGGTCGGCAGCGCCAAGATAATGCTGTTCCAGCCATTCGACGGCCTCTTCACCATCAATTTCGATCAGCGCCGTCGCCCACGCCGAAAGATTGAGTGTGATGCCGAGCTGCGCCCGGCTCTCCATGGCCTGGCGTATGATTTGCTCTTCCTCCGGCCGCGCATCCACACCCAGCAGCAGAATGTAGAGCGCATGCCACTCGATATACTTCAGGTTGCCCAGGAAACGATGAACCTGAGTGGCGGGCACGACACTGTCAGCCTCACGGATCGTATCGTAGGAAGACTGCCCGACTTCCAGATAGGCAAGTTTGTGAATACTTTCATCTTCGCTGGCAAGATACGGCACAAAGAACCTGGCCCGACTCTCCACTCGTGCCGTCCGGTTCCAGGCTGGCGCCCGCTTCACGATTTTCCTCACAATGTCCTGGTAGGCAGGGGTTGCGTAACCAGCCGATCGCCACTCGTTTTTCGAGGCGTCGAAGACCAATGCCACGGAGTCCCCGGGCCTGAGCGCCAGGCGTTTGCGTGTCGTACTTGGGAGGAACAGATCAATCGGTGGTGCTTCAACGTCATCTTTGAGTACTTCAACCACCGAGTACGAAAACGGCTTGTCCGGGTTTTCACGGGCAAAAACGACCACCTCGGCGTGCAGCAGCCGGTCGGTCGCGGTTTCCTCAGGATATGGAATGCAGACCATGCACGCTTCGACACGGCCCACCATGAGCGGCAGGCAGATCAGTGCCAGAGTGACAAAGTAAGGTGAGAGGCGACTCGCCCTCGGCATCACGGCGCTCCCTGGATGAAAGGACCTAATCGTGGCTAACAAAATGTGACTGAGACTGGACAGGCCCGCCTGAAAGAGAGAGCCTCGGGCCAAAACCAGTCACACCAAGTTTAGGCAGAAAATCCACTCCGGGTTCCCAGGGGAGACGTATATTTCTCATGAACACCGCACCGGGGCCCATCAGGGCTGTTCCAACCAATATCATTACCGGCTTTCTCGGCGTCGGAAAAACTTCCGCAATACTGAACTTGCTGAAGCACAAGCCTGAAGACGAGCGATGGGCCGTGCTGGTCAATGAATTCGGGGAGATTGGTGTCGATGGCAGTCTGTTTGAGGGCCAGCATGAACGGGACCAGGATGTCTTCATCCGCGAGGTGCCGGGTGGCTGCATGTGCTGTGCTTCCGGCCTGCCCATGCAAATTGCCCTGAACCAGCTGCTGGCCCGGGCGCAGCCGGACAGGTTGCTGGTTGAACCAACCGGTCTGGGTCATCCCATCGAAGTGCTACAGGTTCTGTCGGCGGACCATTACCGGGATGTCCTTACCCTGCAGAAAACCCTGACCCTGGTCGATGCCCGGAAGCTTGCGGATCCGCGCTATACGCAACACGAGACCTTTAACCAGCAGATTTCCATTGCCGATATCGTGATCGGCAATAAACGCGATCTGTACCAACCGGGTGATGAGGAGCGGCTGACCGAATACACCCGTATTCATGTCAGTGCAGAGACACCGACAGTGCTTACCGAGCACGGCATTATCGATATCGACTTACTGCACGGCGCGACACGCTCGCTGCGGACAGGCGAAACCCACCACCACGCCCATAAGCCTGCCGAACGGCTCTCGGAGGCCCCAATCCCGGATTGTGGTTATCTGAAGGCGCACAATCGTGGCGAAGGATACGAGAGCATCGGCTGGCGATTCTCGCCGGAAAAATCGTTCAATCACGACAAATTACTCGCCTTCCTGAAGGGGATCGACGCCGACCGTGTGAAAGCGGTGTTTATCACCGACAGTGGCGTTTTTGGCTACAACGCAACGTCTGACGCCTTAACAGAAACGCCTCTGGAAGATTGCCCGGAAAGCCGCATAGAGATTATCGGGGCGGGGCTGAGCGATAGCCTTGAAACGGAGCTCATGTCTTGCCTGTCGGATCGATAAACGACCCGTTTTACTGGCCCAACGACTGAAGGCTGTCCTCGGTTATTTGCTGCCTGAAAGTCCTGGGCGTCACCTCAAACCAATCCTTACAGGCCCGATTAAAGGCGGATTGTTCAGAGTAGCCCAATAGGCCGGCGATCTGACTGAGTTTCAGGTTGGGCTCCGCCAGGTACTGGCGGGCCAGTTTCTGTCGTTCCTCATTCAGCAGCTGCTCATAGGTCACCCCCTCCTGGCCCAGTCGTCGCTGAAGGGTTCGTTTGTGCATGTTCAGATGTGAAGCAATGGTTTCGCTGCTGCATTTACCCGTGGGTAACAGGGTGTTGACCAGGCGCGTCACATCCTCGGCCAGGGTCATGGCATTGGGGGCCTGCTGGGAGGCAAGGTACTGCTCAGCCAGCTGCCAGGTCTGGTGATCGGCGCTGGCCAGAGGGATATCGAACACATCAGGGCTCAGACAAAACCCACACCAGCTGTCGTTAAAATGGGGCGTACAATGAAAAACTTCCCGGTAGGCCGCTTCGGCACCGGCCCTCGGATGTTTGAAGTGTACGCTGAGGGGGTCAAAACACTCCCCGCACAGCAGCTTCATCGCGTGCATGGAGTTGGAGAGGCTGAGTTCGTAGGCCTGGGGGCGATAGCCGCCGGCATCGGCGTCATCGATGAGGAAGGCAAATCGAACACGTTGATCTTCACCGCTTCCCTCCACCGTTTTGCTCAGTCCCAACGCCGGGCTGTGCAAATGCAGGTAGCGTGCGATGCTGTTGATGGCATCGCCCACGGTATCGGCGCTGCGGGCAATGACGCTGACCGGCCCGAGAATATCCATACCCTGGTATTCCGCCAGTTTCAGACCAAACTCCGGGTAGTTGAGTTCACGGGCAGTGTCCTCGAGCAGTGCCGACAGATGCCGGTAGACGATGAACGAGCGGTCATCACGATGCTCCGACGGAGGAATGCGGTACTTGCCAAGCAACGGCAATGGGTCCCCGCCCCGCAGCCGGACCAGCTGGTCAAATCCTCTGAGATTGGTTGCCCGAATCAGATGGGTCACGATGCCTCCTGTCCCAATATGTCAAAAAAATGTCCCGATTCGTCAATCTTGTCAAGGGCCCCTTTGCCATAGTAAGCACTCATCCGTCGGAAAATTAACAAAAAGGAGACGACCATGAGTGCGGAGCACTACGACATCATCATCATCGGTGCCGGCCTTTCCGGGGTTGGCACGGCCTGCCGTATCGCCCAGCAGCACCCGGACAAAAGCCTGGCCATTCTCGAGCGCCGGGACCGGATGGGGGGCACCTGGGATCTGTTCCGCTACCCAGGCATCCGCTCTGACTCCGACATGGCCAGCTTCGGCTACAACTTCAAGCCGTGGTACTCCGACACGGTGCTGGCCAAGGGCCCGGACATTCGTAGCTATGTGGTGGAAACCGCACAGGAGTTCGGCCTTTACGACAAAGTGAAGTTCGGCCTCAAGCTGGACACCGCAGACTGGTCCAGCACAGACCAGCAATGGACAGTGTCTGCCCTGCACGAACCCAGCGGCAAAACCCGAACCTTTACCTGCAACTTCATCGTCAACTGTGCCGGCTACTACAACTTCGATCACGGTTACCGGCCGCACTTCGACGGTGAGGAATCCTTCAAGGGCGAAATACTCCACCCCCAGCAGTGGCCTGAAAATCTCGATTACACGGGCAAAAAAGTGGTGGTGATCGGCAGTGGCGCCACGGCCATCACTGTGGTGCCAGCCATGGCAGACAAAGCCGCCAAGGTGACCATGTTGCAGCGTTCCCCCAGCTACATCATGGCCATGCCCGACACGGATAAAATCTCCATGTTTCTGGGTAAGATACTGCCCAAACGCTGGGTCTTCCTGCTGGCCCGCAAGCGCAACATCCTGATCCAGCGCGCCCTGTACCTGGCCTGCCAGCGCTGGCCAGAGCGTGCCCGCAAGCTGCTGATCAACCACATGCACAAGCAGGCACCAAACGTCGATATCCGCCACTTCACCCCGGATTACATGCCCTGGGATCAACGACTGTGCGCAGCGCCGGACGGCGACTTTTTTGAAAGCCTGAAGTCCGGTAAAGCTGAGATGGTGACAGACCAAATCGAGCGTTTTGACGAAACCGGCATTGTGTTGAAGTCCGGTGATCACCTGGACGCCGACATCATCGTCGCCGCCACTGGCCTGGATGTTCAGTTGATGGGCGGGCTGAAGCTGGAAATGGATGGCGTGCCCGTGCCCCTGCCCCAGAAACTGAGCTACAAGAGCATCATGATCCAGGACGTGCCCAACTATGGCTGGATTTTCGGGTACACCAACGCCCCTTGGACACTGAAGTGCGACATCGGCGGTCAGTATTTGTGCCGGCTGTTCGAGCACATGGATGAACATGGCTTTACCGTGGCGACCGCGGTGGACGAGCACAACAGCTGGACGGACACTGGTGTGCTGGATAACTTCGCCCCCGGTTACATCCGTCGTGCCACCGACAGAATGCCACGCCAGGGCAAGGCGCCCCCCTGGCAGGTGACCATGCACTACGGCAAGGACAAGAAAATGCTGGTTGAGGACCCGGTGGACGATGGCGTGCTGGTATTCCAGACGGAGTCCGAGGCGGCCGCAAAGACCGACAGTGACCAGTGGGCGGCAACGGCATGACAAGGAATCCACAAAAACTCGATGGTCTCGCGAGGCCCGACGATGACAAGCCCCCGGTGCTGCTCGTGCATGGCATGTGGAGCACCGATGAGACGCTCCATGAGCTGCGTGACGCCTTCGCACAGGAGGGCTATCCGGTAACAGCCCTGCGCCTGCCTTACCATTGCCCCAAGGCCGAACACACTGAAGTCACCCGGGCGAAACTGGCACGAACCCGGGTTGAAGATTATGTGGAGTGCATCGTTAAGGCAGTGCAAAAGCTGCCAGCCCCCCCGATTCTGGTGGGGCATTCCATGGGGGCCTTGCTGGCGCAGCTGGCCGCCGCACAGGTGCCCTGTGAACGGCTGATTTTACTGTCATCGGCAGCACCGGCTGGCATCAATGGGTGGGGCCTATCGGTATTCCGTACGCTTGGGGTCAACTTGCTGCGCTTCCCAATGTGGGAACGCGTGACAGAGATTGGGCTGGAGAACGTCCGTTACGGCGTTGCCAACACCCAGAGCCCTGAGCTGCAGCAAGAGATCTACGACAGCACCACCTACGAATCGGGCATGGCCACGTTCCAGATCAGCATGGGGCCCATCCTTCGCAGCCGCTCGGCCGCTCACGTTCAGGTGGAGCGTATTCATTGCCCAGTACTGATCTTTGGTGGCACAGAGGATCGAATCACCCCAATTCGCGTTCAGCGCAGCATCGCGAAGCGTTTTGGGGATCAAGCCACGACAATCGAAATCAAAAGCTGCTGCCACTGGACGATTGGAGGAAAGCACTTCCCGCAGATCCGGGCATCCATGTTCCACTGGCTGGAGTCCGAGGCTGTCATCTGACAGCCCACTCTCCGGGCCATACAGCGAAAAATTTCATTGCGTTTCCTCCTCCTCGCCTAAACTCTACAAAACTGAACCTGAGCAGAATCAAGTTAGTTGTCTGACTCTGCCTCTGTCGCCCGTTGTTGAAATGACATGGAGCTGAGGGGCAAACATGAATCCACTAACCATCTGGTTTGTTGCACCGCTTACTTTGGCGCTCGCTTCTGCGGCCGGCGCTCAGGAACACTTCTCGGAGAAAAACCCCGACCAAGTGTACTCACCTTATCCGGAACAGACCTTCCCTAACACGGTCTATTTTGGCGACACCCACCTTCACACATCCTACTCAGTGGATGCCGGGATGGCAGGCAACACGGTCACACCGGAAGGCGCTTATCGCTTTGCTCTGGGTTACGAAGTCGAAAGCAGCACCGGCCTGCGGGCCAAGCTCAAACGGCCGCTGGATTTTCTGGTGGTGGCGGATCATGCGGAAAATCTCGGCCTGGCACCGCTGATCGATAAAAGCGCGCCGGTGGTTTTAGACAACCCGCAAGCCAAGCGATACCACGACATGGTGAAAGCCGGAAACGGCTACGAGGCCTTCCTGGACTGGCTGAGTTATCAGGGCCGAGCAGAAGACCCCATCAAGGATCCGTCCATGTCCCGCACCGCCTGGAACGAAATCATTGCGATGGCGGAAAAGTACAACCAGCCGGGCAGTTTCACCGCGATCATTGGCTTTGAGTGGACCACGAACGTCGACGGCAACAACCTCCATCGCAATGTCCTTTTCCGGGGCGGCAAGGAGGCGGCTTCCCAGATCGTGCCGTTCTCTCAGTATGACAGCCGGGACCCGGAGGACCTCTGGGCCTGGATGTCAGAGTATGAAAAGAAGACAGGCGACAGAGCCCTCGCCATTCCCCACAACGGCAATCTGTCGAACGGAATGATGTTCGCGGCAACGACGTAAACCACGCAGGAGCCGCTGGATGCCGACTATGCCGATCGCCGGAGTGAATGGGAGCCTATAGTCGAGGTTATCCAGCCCAAAGGTTACGGTGAAGCCCATCCGTTTCTCTCGCCAAACGATGAGTTCGCAGATTTTGCCTTGATCGACGGTACCAATCTAAACGGCACTGAAGCCAAAACCGACGACATGCTGCAGTACGAGTACGCCCGAGAAGCCCTGAAGAGAGGACTGGCCTATGAGGAAGAGCTGGGTGAGAACCCTTTCAAATTTGGGATGATTGGCAGTACCGATGCTCATGGTGGCCTGGCCTCCACGGAAGAGAACAACTGGTTCGGCAAAGCCAACATCGTGGAACCCAGCCCGGAGCGCTGGAAAGATGTGCTGATCAAGTCGCCGGTCGACGACAGCCTTTCCATCAGCGCACTCAACCTCAACGCCTCTGGTTTGGCGGCAGTGTGGGCCCGAGAGAACACCCGGGAAGCGATATGGGATGCGTTCAAGCGCCGCGAGGTCTATGCGACCTCCGGCACCCGGATCCGGGTAAGGGTCTTTGGAGGCTTCGATTTCACCGAGGACGATCTTTATAAGTCGAATTTAGCCGAACACGCCTACGAACTCGGGGTTCCAATGGGTGGTGATCTGTCAGAGGCACCCGCGGGTAAATCGCCCGGGTTCCTGGTACGAGCACTGCGCGATCCGGATGGTGCCAATCTGGACCGAATACAGGTCATCAAGGGCTGGCTGGACGCTGAAGGCAAAACCCAAGAGCGGATCTACGATATCGCCGTTTCCGGCGATCGCACGGTCAACAACCAGGGCCGGGCAGAAGAACCCGTTGGTAACACGGTTGATGTTGATGATGCGAGCTACGATAACTCGATTGGTTCAGCCACTCTCGGAGCCTACTGGGAAGATCCGGACTTCGATCCGGATCGGCGGGCCTTTTATTATGTGCGCGTGATCGAGATCCCGACACCGACCTTCCTGGCCTATGACCGGAAATTCTATGGCCTAAAGGATGAGATGCCCGAGGATGCAACTTACGTGTCTCAGGAGCGGGCCATTACCAGTCCGATCTGGTACACCCCTTAATCCTAGCCTTCATGCAGTGAAACAGACGCAGAGACCAGATCACATCAGATAACGCACCAGACCGGCCGCCGCGATACCCGCGGCGATCGCCGGCAGGGGCTTTTTCAAAGCCAGCATCATGATGGCCGTAACGGAGAGCGCCGCCAGCGCGCCGGCATCCCCCGCAAACGCCATGGGAACCACAATCGCAATCAGCACCGAGCTGGCCATGGTGTTAATGAAGCTTTCCACCCTTGGGCTGATACGCAGGTAGGACATGATAAACACGCCCCCGAAACGGGTGGCGATAGTGACGGCGGTCATGATGGCAATGAGCGCCAATGTGCCGGCGGCGGTGGTTTCGATGGTCACTCGGAGTCACCTCCCGCATCCGCTTTTACGGCCGCAGGCTTTTCCAGCCAGAAGTAACCCACCAGTCCTCCAGCCAATGCACCCGCCACCACATGCGTGTGCGGAGGCAGCCACTTCCATGCAGCCAAGGAAGCCGCAGCCGCCACGGCCCAGGCTGTCAGGGTCCGAACCGATTTCTGCTTGCCGCCCAGAGCCATGGCCAACAGGAAACAGCCCAGCACCATGTCCAGCCCCAGAGTTTGAGGATCTGCCAGCAAGCCACCGAAGTAAACGCCCAACCAGGTACCGACAATCCAGGCCAGCCAGAGCACAAGGCCGCCCCCAAGTATGACCTCCAGGTTACGACGGCCATTCTGGTAATCCTGGGCCGACACGGCCCAGTTGGCATCGGTTAACAACAGCAGCACGCCATAGCGCTTGCCGGGGCTCAGGTCTTTGAGCATGGGGTACAGGGAGGCCCCCATCAGCAGGTGACGGGAGTTGATGGCAAACACCACCGCTATCAACGGCAGCACTGAAACCTCGCCATTCCACATATCAATGGCCGCAAACTGGGAAGCCCCCGCAAACACCGCCGAACTCATCAACAGTGCTTCCAGCGGAAGAATTCCTTTCTGGGTGGCCGCAAGACCAAAGGCAGCACCGAACGCCACCACGAACAGAGAGATGGGAAAGAGGCGGACAAACTCCTGACCGATCCGATGCGGCTGGAGTTGATAGGAAAACAAGGATGCAGTCATCACGGGACGTTATGTGAGATCACGTAGGGAGCGAATAGGTAAATGCCGAACTTTATCCCGACTCGATGGAACCAAACGGAAAAAACCAGTTACAAAATCGTTCGCAAAAATTATTTTTCCGTTTAACAGTGAGTTACAAAGCCCGCCCCGGAACATCGACCAATTGATTAACTTTTGTTCGTTGACCTCGCCAAAAAAAGTGAATAGCTTGTCGATCGTCCGGCCCCAAAAGGGCAAACCCGGAACACCGGGTGGACCAATGAAATCAGTGAACCGGCCAAAAGCCGGAAGACAACAACAAGATAGCCACTCAAGTCGTGATCCGGCCAGGTGGAAAGGATTTCAGTCATGTCAAAAACAACAGTCCTCGTACGTCCTACGGGCAGCCCTGCGTCTGCAGCACGCTCCCGGTTCCAACCGTTTCCAATGGCCGTCCCGGCCACCAGCTCTTCGAGTATCGATCGCCCCCGGGCCTGTATTTCGATTTAACGGCTACCTGACCAAAGCCTGAACTCGAACCGAATTCGCATCCGGCGCACTCTGACTCTGCGCCCGTGCCCTCATTTTGTCTGGAAACGGTGAACACCATGCAAGAGAAACAACTGCGTAACGCCAGTCTGAGCGATGTCTGGGAAAAAGAATCCGGCGCCGTCTACATGAACGGCAGTCAGGCGCTGGCACGCCTGCCCCTGCTTCAGGCCCAGCTCGACAAGGCCAACGGCCAGAACACCGCCGGCTTCATCTCCGGTTATCGCGGCTCGCCACTGGGCGGCTTCGACAAGGTCCTCTGGACCGCGCGCGACTACCTCAAACAGAAGAACATCCACTTCCTGCCGGGCATCAACGAAGACCTCGGCGCGACCGCCGTGTGGGGTTCCCAGCAGGTGAATATTTTCGAAGGCGCCGAGTACGATGGCGTCTTTGGTCTGTGGTACGGCAAGGGCCCGGGCGTTGACCGCACCGGAGACGTTTTCAAGCACGCCAATGCTGCAGGCACTTCCCGCTTTGGCGGTGTTCTGGCGGTAGCGGGCGACGACCATGCTTGCAAATCCTCCACCCTGCCTCACCAGAGCGACTACGCCTTCATGGATGCGGGCATGCCGGTACTGAACCCGGCCGGCATCCAGGACATTCTGGACATGGGCCTGTATGGCTGGGCCATGTCCCGCTTCAGCGGCTGCTGGGTCGGCTTCAAGGCACTGGCTGAAAACATGGATTCCTCCATTTCCGCCAATCTGGACCTGAGTCGCATCGATATCAAAATCCCCCGGGATTTCCAGATGCCCGAAGGCGGCCTGAACTCCCGCTGGCCGGACAAGCCCATGCAGCAGGAAGAACGCCTGCACCGCTTCAAGCTGGAAGCGGCCAAGGCCTTCTGCCGCGCCAACCGCCTGGACAAAACCGTTCTGTCCGCCAGCCAGCCCAAGCTCGGCATTGTGACCACCGGCAAGGCCTATCTGGACGTTATCCAGGCGCTGGCCGACCTGGGTCTGGGTGAGCAGGAACGTGAGGCCATTGGCCTGTCCGTCTACAAGGTGGCCATGCCCTGGCCGCTGGAGCCAGAGGGTATTTACGAATTCGCGTCCGGCCTGGAAGAAATTCTGGTGGTTGAGGAGAAACGCGGCCTGATCGAGGACCAGCTCAAGACCCAGCTCTACAGCTGGCAGGACGCTCAGCGCCCGCTGGTAATCGGCAAGTGCAACGAGAAAGGCGAAGAGCTGCTGCCGGTGATTTCCGAACTGACGCCGGCCATGGTGGCCCGTGCCATCGCCTCCCGCCTGGGTGACCGCGTATGTAACGACCAGCTGCATCGTCGCCTGAACTTCCTGACCGAAAAGGAAAACAGCCTGGCCCAGCCGAAAGATCGTCTGGACCGGACACCGCACTTCTGCTCCGGCTGCCCCCACAACACCTCTACCCAAGTGCCTGAAGGCAGCCGTGCCCTCGGCGGTATTGGTTGCCATTACATGGCCACCTGGATGGAACGGGGCACCGACACCTTTACCCAGATGGGCGGTGAAGGCGTCACCTGGCTTGGCCAGGCGCCGTTCACCAAAGAAAAGCACGTGTTCCAGAACCTGGGTGACGGCACCTATTTCCACTCTGGCCTGCTGGCCATCCGTGCCGCGATCGCCTCCGGTTCCAACATCACCTACAAGATTCTGTACAACGATGCGGTGGCCATGACCGGCGGTCAGCCGGTGGACGGCACCCTGACGGTTCAGCAGATCAGCCACCAGCTCTACGGTGAAGGTGTTCGCCGCATTGCGGTGGTGAGCGACGAGCCGGACAAGTACCCGTCCCGGGCGGATTTTGCCGATCGCACCACCTTCCACCACCGGGATGACCTGGATGCACTCCAGCGCGAAATGCGTGAGATCGAGGGCTGCTCCGTCATCATCTACGACCAGACCTGTGCCGCTGAGAAGCGTCGTCGCCGCAAGCGCGGCACCATGGAGGATCCGGATCAGCGCGTGATGATCCACTCCGATGTGTGCGAAGGCTGTGGTGATTGCGGCATCCAGTCCAACTGCCTGTCCATCCTGCCGAAGGAAACCGGGGAAGGCCGCAAGCGCACCATCGACCAGTCCGCCTGTAACAAGGACTTCTCGTGTGTGCGGGGCTTCTGCCCCAGCTTCGTCACCGTCAAGGGCGGCAAGCTGAAGAAGCCGGCCGGTGTCAGCGCTGATGTGGATTTCCCGGAACTCCCTGAGCCGGTGGCCGTGGATGGCAACAACCCTTACGGCATCCTGCTGACCGGCGTGGGCGGTACCGGTGTGGTGACCGTCAGTGCCCTGCTGGGTATGGCCGCGCACCTGGAAGGCAAAGGCGTATCGGTGCTGGACCAGACTGGCCTGGCGCAGAAGTTCGGCGCTGTGGTCAGCCACATCCGAATCAGCGACAAGCAGGAAGACATCCACGCCGTGCGCATCCCGGCCGGCGAAGCCGACCTGATGCTGGCGTTCGACCTGATGGTTGCGGCTACTGACGATGCCCTGGCCAAGCTGGACAACCGTTTCTCCCGCTGCGTGGTCAACGTGGAAGAAGCCATGCCGGCGGCCTTCACCCGTAACCCGGACATCCAGTTCCCGGGCGAGTCCATGGAGCAGAGCATCCGCGAAGCCTGCCGCGAAGACGGCGGCCACTTCCTGGACGCCGGCAAGCTCGCCAAGGCCCTGATGGGTGACAACATGGCGGTGAACCTGTTCACCGTTGGCTTCGCTTACCAGAAAGGCCTGCTGCCATTGAGCGCCGCTTCTATTGAGCGGGCCGTTGAGTTGAACAACGCCGCCGTTGAAAAGAACAAGCAGGCGTTCCTGTGGGGCCGCCGGGCGGCTCACGATCTGGACCGGGTCAAAGAGCTGGCCTTCCCGAAGCCCAAGGGCGACGTGGTGCAGATCATGGAAACCACCGACCAGCTGATCCGTCGCAAGATGGACTTCCTGACCGAGTACCAGAACGCTGCGCTGGCCAAGCGCTACGAGAAGCTGGTGCGCCAGGCGGAAACCCGCATTGCCAAGCAGCTGGGGAGTGACCCGGTACTGCTGCGCACCATCGCGGAAAACTACGCCAAGGTGCTCGCCTACAAGGACGAGTACGAAGTCGCGCGCCTGTTCAGCAACGGCAGCCTGCGCAAACAACTGGCGGAAGAGTTCGAGGGTGACGTGGAACTGGAGTTCAACCTGGCTCCGCCCATCTTCAGCCGCGCCAAAAACGGCGAGCGCCCCAAGAAGATCAAGTTCGGCCCCTGGATGGAAAAAGTGTTTGCCCTGCTCGCCAGAGCAAAAGGTCTGCGCGGCACGCCGCTGGATCCGTTTGGCTACACCGCCGATCGCCGCCTGGAACGCAAACTCATTCGCGAATACGAAGCCGATGTCAGCTGGGTACTGAAGCACCTGAGCAAGGACCACGCCGACGCCGCCCGTGCCCTGGCCAACCTGCCCGCGAAGATCCGCGGCTATGGCCCGGTGAAGGAAAAAGCCTATGAGGCCACCCGCAAGGAGCGGTCCCAGCTGCGAGCGGAGCTGAACCCGAACGCACGGGAACATCAACAAATCGCAAACGCTGCGGTCTAACAACAAGAACCAGCCACCGCAGGCCCCACAAGGGTAGCGGTGGCATTACGAGAAAGGTGAAACGACATGAACGTATTCAGCCATCCCGAATTCGACAACCATGAGCATCTGTCCTTTTTCTGTGATCCGGAAACCGGACTGAAAGCCATCGTTGCCGTTCACAACACCTCTCGCGGCCCTGCCCTCGGCGGCTGCCGGATGTTCCCCTACGCCTCGGACGAGGAAGCCCTGCGCGACGTACTGCGTCTGTCCAAGGGCATGACCTACAAGTCCGCCCTGGCCAACCTGGACCTGGGCGGCGGCAAGTCCGTGATCATCGGCGACCCACGCAAGCACAAGACCGAAGCGCTGCTGGAAGCCATGGGCAAGCACCTGGACGGCCTTGGCGGCCAGTACATTGCCGCCGAAGATTCCGGCACCAGCGTCGCGGACCTGAAAGTCATGGGCCGTCACACCCGGCACGTGGCCGGCATCGTTGAGCGCACGGGCATCGATGGTCGCCCGTGCAACGGTGATCCGTCACCGGCGACCGCCTACGGTACCTTCATCGGCCTGAAGGCGGCGGTGAAGCACAAGCTTGGCCGTGACGACCTGAACGGTCTGAAAGTCGCCATTCAGGGTATCGGCAACGTGGGCTTCCGCCTGGCCAAGCATCTGGCCGAGGCCGGTGCCCAGCTGTGGGTGTACGACATCCATGAGGACAACATGAAGCGTGCGGTAGACGAACTGGGTGCCAAGCCGGCTGCGGCTGAGGACATCCTGACCCTGCCGGTGGACGTGATCGCGCCCTGTGCCATGGGTGCCGTCCTGAACGACAACAGCATCCCCGAGATCAAGGCCTCTGTGATCGCCGGTGCAGCCAACAACCTGCTGGAGCGTCCGGATCACGACCAGGCCCTGAAAGACCGTGGCATTCTGTATGCCCCGGATTACGCAATCAATGCCGGCGGCATTATCGATGTGTTCTACGAGCGCACTTCCGGCTCCGCCGAGAAGTCCCGCGCCCACGTGGAAACCATCGGTGACACCCTGGCGGAGATCTTCCGTCGCTCCGACGACAGCGGCCGCCCGACGGGCGCGATCGCCAATGAACTCGCTGAAGAGCGATTCAAGAAGCACGTTGCCCGTGTCAGCACCCTGCCCGAGCGCCTCGCTCGCGCAGGCTAATCACCGGTAACTAAATCTTTGAGGCTGTGTCCGTCACAGCCTCTGTTTCCCCCTACAAAAACAAGTACTAGCAGGAGACATTTATGTCCGTTTCACAATCCGGCAGCACTACCTATACCGGAGCGCAGGAAGGCGCCAATGCCGCGCGTGGCCTCTGGTCCTCACGCCTGGCCTTTATCCTGGCGGCCACCGGTTCCGCGGTAGGCCTTGGTAACATCTGGAAGTTCCCCTACATCACCGGTGAACACGGTGGCGGTGCGTTTGTCCTGGTTTATCTGCTCTGTATTGCGGTAGTCGGTATCCCCATCATGATGGGTGAAGTGCTGATTGGTCGCCGTGGCGGTCGCAGCCCGGTGAACAGCATTCGCTTGATCGCCGAGCGCGACAAACTCAACCCCATGTGGCGCATGATCGGTGCCGTGGGTGTACTCGCCGGCTTCCTGATCCTGTCCTTCTACTCCGTGATTGGCGGCTGGGCTGCCTCCTACGTTGGCACGGCGGCCAGCGGCCAGCTGGTGGGCCAGTCCGCGGACGCCATCGGCGCCATCTTCTCCGGCCTGCTGAGCGACCCGCTCACCCTGCTGATGTGGCATACCGTATTCATGGCGCTGGTCATGGTGGTGGTAGCCCGCGGCGTTCGTTCTGGTCTTGAGCGTGCTGTCAGCATCCTGATGCCCGGCCTGTTCGTGCTGCTGCTGATGGTGGTTGGCTATGCCATGACCACCGGTGAGTTTGGCCGTGCAGCGGCGTTCCTCTTCCAGCCGGACTTCTCCAAGCTGACCACCTCCGGTGTTCTGGTTGCCCTTGGCCACGCCTTCTTCACCCTCAGCCTGGGTATGGCGGTGATGATGGCCTACGGCTCTTACCTGCCGAAGAAAGTGTCCATCGCCAAGACCTCCATCACCGTGTCCATCATCGACACCGGTGTGGCGCTTCTGGCTGGCCTGGCGATCTTCCCGATCGTGTTCGCCAACGGCCTGGAGCCGGGCGCTGGTCCTGGCCTGATCTTCCAGACCCTGCCGCTGGCGTTTGGCCAGATGCCGATGGGCAGCCTGTTCGGCACCCTGTTCTTCGTGCTGCTGATCTTCGCCGCATGGACGTCTGGCATCTCCCTGCTGGAGCCGATTGTTGAGTGGCTGGAAGAGCAAAAAGGCATGAACCGCACCGTGAGCACCCTGGGTGCTGGCCTGGTGTGCTGGGCGCTGGGTATTGCGTCGATCCTGTCGCTGAACCTGTGGTCCGACTTCACACCGCTGGGCGCGTTCGCCATGTTCGAAGGCAAGACCATCTTCGACCTGCTCGACTTCTTCACCGCCAACATCCTGCTGCCGCTGGGTGGCCTGATGGTCGCTGTCTTCGTCGGCTGGGTCATGTCCAGCCAGGCTGTGAAGAACGAGCTGTCACTGTCCGAACCGATGTTCCGTCTGTGGTACACCACTGTTCGGTACTTCACCCCGGTCGCGGTTGCAGCGGTGTTTATCTACAACCTGCTGTAAGCCTCCCGGCCATGAAAAAGCCCGCTTTCGAGCGGGCTTTTTTGATTGGGCTGACGCGGTAAATGTTTCGGTTCGAATGGTCATGTCACCATCACGTCGCCGAGAACTGACTCAATAAATTGGCTGCTCGGGTCGCAAAGCGGGCATTCGGATCTGAGCGGCACAGTCACTTGTTAAATGGTCTTTCGGTATACAACCTCGTGAGCCTCATAACCACGTTTTTCGTAAAACCGCCGTGCAACCTCGTTCGCCCGCAATACCGACAACTTGATGATCGACAAGCTGAGCGACTTACAAAAACCCTCTGCCAGACTCAAGAGTTCGCTCGCAACGCCCGAACCTCGGTGAGTCTCTGCGACCACGAAATCAGTGACCAAACCAAATTGCCGATACTGCTCGTAAACGTGCTGCGTGCCCTCGTGCTCGTGGTCGAGAAACACCACGATAAGACCAACCACCCTCTCCGCATCTAAGGCTATGAATATCTTCCCAACCGCCCGAGCACAAGCCAAAACCAGATAGTCGAGCTGAGCCGCTGAAACCTCTGACGCAGGCGGACGATCATTGCTAATTGCTCGCTCATGCTCCTGCAACTGGCACATCAACTCTATTGCCGACAGCCTATATCTGGACTCGTACTCGGTATAAGTCATAACCACTTAACGCTGAACGCACCGGCGGCCGCTTTCAGGCTGTCCAAGTGCCGTGACTTGTTAGGAATCGGTTGCACAGAGTGCCACAACTTTTTTGAGTTTCATGTTTCGAAACACGCTCTCACTATGAGCGTAGGAATTCTTAACAGCAGAGACTTGAGCACTTCCCGCATTACTTTTAGAGGTGCCGGTTCCCTGAACTCCGACAGGAATTTGTACGCTCATTGCGACCTGCTGCTCGAATTCTGAGACAGACCTGAGCTCAATAAGAGGCGTAGTAGATGTCGGGCCAAGAGTTTCATCGCAAACTTCTGCAATGTAGGAAAGTATTCTCTCATTGCTGTTGTCTGCCTCATCGACATACGTAACCTGGACTCCCTCAGGTAGCGGTTCAGTGCGATAACCAAGAACGCCGTCGTACGATCTTGGCCCCATTGCACAACCCGAGACTAGAAGAGTGAGCACTATGAAGTGATGGATTCTCATGTTGATGACTTCCCTGTATTTAATCCCTAACGCCTGCATAAGCGGCGCCCGACTAGGGCGTCCGGTGGAGGCCCATCGGTCCGGAACGAATTTAATGCACTGGTTATGTGGTGGTTCACGTTGGCAGCCCCTCAAACTTCGGTACCTCCGCCAACCACTCATCCCAAACGGCTTTGCTGGATGAGAATATATGCGCCGTTGGCAACATCGTTAATTGAGAATCCAAACACCCTGCGGGAACAACGACTAAACCCGCGACTGGCGAATTCGGCAATGCTGAACCACACAACTTACAAAAGCTCCGGCTATGACGAGTACCTGGAAGCGTAAAGGAGGTCACGGTATCTGCACCCGATTGCCAGACCAATTTAGCAGAATGCGAGAATAAATTTGCCGCATGGGCCGAGCCCGTATCTTTTTGGCAATGCCGACAATGGCACAGGTAGAAGCTATCGAATTCACCTTTGACCTGAAAGCTCACCGTGCCGCACAGACAAGAACCGAAATGATCAGTCATCAGAACCTCTTCTGTGGCCTAGAGGTGAAATGCACCTAACGCTTGCATAAACGGCGCCCGACTAGGGCGTCCGGTGGAGGCCCATCGGGCCGGAACAGATTTAATGCACTTGTTAGAACAGTACTACCCATGACGAATGGGCGCTGTGAAGTAGGAAGAAATAACAAAGATCAGAAGCCCGAAAATTACAGAAGCCACCACGACCTCAGGGCTAAACCCGCCAAAGATCTTCCCCAAAAAATATCCACCTGTAGAGCCAATTCCAAAAGAAGCCCACATACTGGCCCCACCCTGTACCGAGATAGTTGATTTACAGTGAGGGCATTCGATGGCCTTCTGCTCGGATGGAGTAAGCCTCTGACGAATCAGATTGAAATACGGCAGGGTTTCAGAGCAATAGGGACAGGTTTTGATACTGCTACCTCACGTTCTAACGCCAGCCATAAGCGGCGCCCTGAAAAGGGCGTCCGGTGGAGGGCCATCGGCCCGAAACAACCTTAATGGCCTTGTTAGGTCCCATCCCGGAGACTCCCAATAAATGCTTTGAGCTCATCCCGGATATACCACGATCCGCCCAGCATTATGGCACCCGCTATTAATGAGAAATGGAATACAAGCAAAGCGAATGCCGCAAAGAAAGCCCAAAGAGCATACTTGGTCAAGTTCCTTACCCTTTCAGCCCCGAGGGCAGCTTCGATTTTCTTTGCCGGAGTTTGGTCCTCAATAAGGTAGGCGTGCGCAAATGTGAAACCAGCAAAAACTGGGAGAAGGCCAGCAAACAGACAAGTTGCGAGGAAAAGTAGAAGCGAATCAGATACAGGCTGGTTCGAGCTCAGCAAAGCCAAAAAGTAGGTCACGCATGCCCCTGTGAATGCGCCATACAGCCACTTTAGCTGTTCAACTTTATGCTTCATTACTCACTACTCCCTGTGAACCTAACAGCTTATTAGTTTGAATTCGCATTAAACCGCAACGCCATCGCCCCGTCCAAACCTAGATCACAGCGCCAATTCCTAATCTAATTCATAGAGATAGAGAAACACCAGGACGGATTTTCCGCCGTCCCGTCCTGCAAAAAATGTGCATCGCGCTAAACGTGCAAGCTCGTGCAAGTTAAAACCAAGCCCTAGAGATTTTTGCACATTAAAACATAGAGTTACAGAGACCCCTCGGGAAAAACGTGCACGCCCTGCAAATAAAACCGCACGAAATTGGCCGATTATGAGCGAATTACATTATACGCCCGGTAAAGCTACAGACGGGTTTGTGTGCCGAATTCGCTACTCAGAATCAGGTCTGCCGTTCGAGTTTTTGAAATCGTGAAGGAAGGAATTTCTGTCCGTCTCAGTGAAGAAAAACGGGGGCCCAGGGTGCAATGCGAATGTCCGCTTTTCTTTATTCAGTTCGAAAATGGAGGGACGGCCAAAATATGGTTACAAGAACACGAAGGAGGCTGCTGTCACGAAAGCGCAGGCAGTGACGCTTCCAGGGTCTCGGCAATGCGTGCATTAAGCTTGAGATCCGCCAGATCATCTGCCCGCGTCCGGCCAAGATTCAGCGTTGCGATGGGTTTTCCCCACTCCTTTGCGTACCGACAAAACCGAAATCCGGAGTACACCATCAACGAGGAACCCACGACCAGCAAACCGTCACTCTCGCGCAGACTATCGAGTGCGGCATCAACTCGCTGCTTCGGCACGAAATCCCCGAAGAACACCACGTCCGGTTTCAGGATGCCCGCGCACTGGGGGCAGTCTGCGGGTTTGAAATCGGAGAAGTCCACATCCAGGTCGGCATCCCCGTCTGGCGCGGTCGCGGCCTGGTACTGCCGGAAGCGCGGGTTGAGTGTGTCGCATTGGTTGTGCACCTCATCCCGGGAACACCGGAACCCGCACCCCATGCAGATCACCTCATCCGCCCGGCCGTGCAGGTCAACGACACCCTGGGTGCCCGCCTTCTGGTGCAGCCGGTCGACATTTTGTGTGACCACCAGGCTGGTGTGATTGAGCAGTTCCAGTTGGGCGATGTGGTGATGCGACGGGTTAGGCGAGGCATTGCGCATAACCGGCCAACCGATCAGGCTCCGGCCCCAGTAGCGCTGCCGGGTTTCAAAGCTTTCCATAAAGGCCTGGTGCTGCACCGGTTGCTTGCGTTTCCAGGCACCGTCGCCATCGCGGTAATCGGGGATGCCCGAATCGGTACTCACACCCGCCCCGGTAAGCACCAGTAGCCTGGGGTGCTTTCGAATGAAATCCACCAGCATGTCCCCGGCCTGTTCCGGCTCATGTTGCACCGGCACCTCATCGGTCTCCGGCAATCGCTGGCTGGTACTGAAAGGTCGGGTGCGATGGGTCATCACAGGCATAGGCCTCCCGGTTTTGTTAGCCCGGTTTTCGGGCCACGTATACGGTATTAAACGATTCCCTGTTCTGAAACGGATTAAAAAAGGTCACCACGTGGCAGGCCACATCGGTAAACACCTCCCGCAGAACTGCCATGAATTCCTCATCTTCCCCTTCGTTGGACCACATGGCAAAAATACCCTGGGGTTTGATCTGCCGGGCCATCTGGCGAATGTTGTTTACGGTATAGAAGCTGGCATTGGAATCGTGCAGCAGAGCCCGGGGTGAGTGATCGATGTCCAATAGAATGGCATCGAAGGTTTTTCCGGGCGACTCGGGATCGAAACCACCTTCTGCAGGTTCGGCTATCGCCAGATCAAAGAAGCTCCCATGCACGTAGCGGCTGCGGGCATCGGCGTTTATATCCTTTCCCAATGGCACCAGTTCCTTTTGGTGCCAGCGAATGACCGGCTCCAGGTACTCGACAATCAGCAGCTCCCCCACCCGTTCGTGCTTGAGCGCAGCCACGGCGGTATACCCAAGGCCCAGACCACCAACGACCACACTTAGGTTATCGCCCGGGGTTGCATTCAGGCCGATGTCGGACAGCGCCACTTCGGCGTCCACGAACATGCTGGACATCAGGAACTCTTCGCCGAGCTTCACTTCGAAAATATCCCGGTTACCGATCGCCGGAATCCGGCGCCGACGCAGGGTGATCTCTCCGATTTCGGAGGGCTGGCTGTCAATTTGCTCGAAAAGAAGTCCCAAAGTTGTGCCTCTATCTTGTCAGGGTGAAGGTGCGGCCGCTCGACCGATGCGGGTGTGGGTGGGTAGTCCGTGCCAAAACTGTGCGGAGCCATGGATGGCGGAGCTCAAGCGTCACAGGGATGTGCTTGAGCGGGTTTTGGCAGGGACTACCCACCCGCCCAACCCAGCCATCGAGTTACTCCGAAACCTTCAAACAACCGAGCAGGATATTCCGCATTTTCTCGGCGCCGAGATTTTCCATCAGCTCAATATTTCTCTCAGGGATCCCATCCACATCCGGGTAGCCATCAATGGCCGCCTCCAGACTGGCTTCCCGCAACAGGTGAAGCATCGGGTACGGAGACCGATTGGTGTAATTCTCCGCAGCTTCCGGTTCCGTTCCTTCGAACTGGTAGTCCGGGTGGAAACTGGCGATCTGGTATACGCCTTCCATCTCAAGGTACGCGAGTAGCCCGTCAGCCGCATCCAGGAATTCATTGTAGGGTCCGAATGCCTGCAATACATCCGGGTGGATCAGCAGGGTGGTTTCAATCTCCGGCTCATCGTCCAGGCGGCGAAGCTCAGCATGCAACGCCTGCAGCAACGCATCTTCATCACTGGCATCGGAAACCACAAATCGAACCCGGTTCCGGACCAGCTCGCGCTTGGCAAACGGACACAGGTTGTAGCCGACCACCACGTCTTCGACCCATTGTCGGGTTGCTGAAACTACGGCCGATTCGTTCAAATTCAAATCCCCTTTTTGCTGGTATTGGCCGGACCCAGATTGGACGAGCGAATAGTGCTGTCCAAAACTGTGCGGAGCCATGAATGGCGGAGCCCAAGCGTCACAGGGATGTGCTTGAGCGTGTTTTGGACAGCACTATTCGCTCGGCCACCCCCAAATTCATCTATCAAAAGTAACCCTGACTCCGCAGATAATCATCATAGGAACCACTAAAGTCCGTTACCCCGTCGGCTCTCAACTCAATAATTCGCGTCGCCAACGACGAAACAAACTCCCGGTCATGGCTCACAAAAATCAGCGTACCCGGGTAATTTTCCAGCGCGAGGTTCAGCGCCTCAATGGATTCCATATCCAGGTGGTTGGTCGGCTCGTCCATCAGCAACACATTCGGTTTCTGCAGGATCAGCTTGCCAAACAGCATGCGCCCCTGTTCACCACCGGAAAGAACCTGCACGGATTTGCCGATGTCATCACCGGAAAACAGCATACGACCCAAGGTGCCACGAACCAGCTGCTCACCGCCCTTGGTCCACTGGGCCATCCAGTCAGTCAGCGTTTCATCGGCAGCAAAATCCGCGGTGTGATCCTGGTTGAAGTATCCAACCTCGGCGCTGTCCGTCCATTTCACTTCCCCACTGTCTGGCTCATAGGCGCCCGCCAAGCACTGCAACAATGTGGTTTTGCCAATGCCGTTCGGGCCGATGATAGCAACCCGCTCGCCGGCCTCGATTTGAAGGTTCAGTTTGTTGAACAACGATTCGCCGTCGAAGCCCTTGCTCAGGTCCTTGAGCGTGACCGCCTGGCGATGCAGTTTCTTACCCTGTTCGAAACGGATAAACGGACTGACGCGGCTGGAGGGTTTCACCTCTTCCAGCTGGATTTTATCGATCTGGCGCGCCCGGGACGTGGCCTGCTTGGCCTTGGAGGCATTGGCCGAGAATCGGCTGACAAACTGCTGAAGCTCGGCAATCTGGGCCTTTTTCTTGGCGTTGTCCGCCAGCATACGCTCACGAGCCTGAGTTGCTGCAGTCATGTACTCATCGTAGTTACCTGGAAACAGGCGCAACTCGCCATAATCCAGGTCCGCCATGTGTGTACACACGCTATTCAGGAAGTGACGGTCGTGGGAGATGATAATCATGGTGCTGTTGCGCGACACCAGGATGTTCTCCAGCCAGCGAATCGTATTGATATCAAGGTGGTTCGTGGGCTCGTCCAGCAACAATACATCTGGGTCAGAGAACAGCGCCTGGGCCAGCAACACACGCAGTTTCCAGCCCGGTGCCAGGGCACTCATCGGCCCATTGTGCTCCTCCAGCGGAATATCCAGGCCGAGCAACAACTCACCCGCACGGGATTCGGCGGTGTAACCGTCCATTTCGGCGAACTGGACTTCGAGGTCGGCCACGGCCATGCCGTCTTCCTCGCTCATTTCAGCCAGGGAATAAATACGGTCCCGCTCATTTTTCACCCGCCAGAGCTCTTCGTGGCCCATAATCACGGTATCCATCACCGTGAACTCTTCATAGGCGAACTGGTCCTGGCGCAGCTTGCCCAGCCGGCTGTTCGGCTCCAGCATCACCTGGCCAGCGGAGGGTTCAAGATCGCCACCGAGGATTTTCATCAGCGTGGATTTTCCGCAGCCGTTGGCCCCAATGAGGCCGTAACGGTTGCCATTGCCAAACTTGGCAGACACATTTTCAAAGAGGGGCCTGGCCCCGAACTGCATGGTGATGTTGGCGGTGGAGATCAAGAAAAAACCTATAGGAGTAAAGGGCGGCCGTGCTTGAACAAACAGGCACCTGCGGGAAAAGGCGGCATTGTACAGGTTTGCGGTTTCAACCGTGAGACAGCAAAAGCACGGATAAAAAGAGCTTGCCTCGAAGCGAGGGGCACGGCAGCATTCCCGTTCCGAAGTACCCATACACAGAAAGGAGACCAACCATGGCACAGGCCACTGCACGTCACATTCTCGTAGACAGCGAAGCCAAATGCGAAGAACTGAAGAAAGCCATTGAAGGTGGTCAGGACTTCGCCGAAGTGGCGAAACAACACTCTTCCTGCCCGTCCGGCCGTAACGGCGGCGAACTGGGCAGCTTCGGCCCGGGCCAGATGGTTCCGGAGTTCGACAAGGCGGTGTTCAACAGCGAACTGAACACAGTGATCGGGCCGATCAAGACCCAATTCGGCTATCACCTGCTGGAAGTAACCAGCCGCAGCTAATGGAAGCGGTGTCTTCCCCGAACCGACCAGGCTGGCTGGGGCCTCGTTCCCTGGCCTTCCTGGTTGTTCTGATTGTTACTCCCTTACTGTTTTTCGGTGGCCCCGATTGGTTCAATGGCCCGTTCGGAAGCGCCGTCTGGAATCTGGGGCACATTGGTTTCTTCGGTCTGGTGACACTGGCCGCCCATCCCTGGCGACGGCTGAGCGGCTGGCAGTTATGGATTTTGCCAACGGTCGTGGTGCTGCTGATCGGTGGTGCTATTGAGGTAATCCAGTCGGATATGGGTCGCGAGGCCAGCTGGCACGATATGCTGCGAAACCTCATCGGCGTCTGGTTTGTGCTTGCCTGGCACCCTCTGCTGGATGAGAACAGATCAGCCAGTCCCACGACGCCGCCCGCCCTGATCATTGCCAGCACGCTGCTGCTTCTGTTCGAACTGGGAACCACTGCCGCTGTTGGCGTCCAGCAGTTTAAGGTCGCACACCAGTTACCACTGCTGTACGACTTCCGCCACGACGACCCCACTCCCTACTGGTACGGGGAATTAACACCATCCCAGGAACACGCCAGCCCCCATGGACAGAGCCTTCGGCTCGATTTTGACACCAAGCTTTACTCCGGCGGTTCGCTCAGTAACCTCCCTTCAGATTGGCGCGACTACGAGCAGCTGAGCATGACGCTGTTCAATCCCAACGCACATCCTCTTCAGATGACCCTGAGAATCAACGACTGGACTCACTCGCTTGGCAACAACGCCCACAGCGATCGGTACAACATCCGGTTGACACTGCAACCCGGTTCTCAAACCTTCACTATTGAGCTGGACGATATCGAAAAGGCACCGCGCACGCGGCGAATGGAAATGGACAACATATCCCAATTCAAGGTGTTCGTATCCCGGTTGCCTGAGCCTGCCACCATCTACATTCAGGACCTCAGGCTGGAGTAAGCGTCCACGGGTTGTCGGTCAGCACTTCCGTTCCCTGATCCGTGACCAGGATGGTTTCGCTGCAGCCAATCCCCCACTGACCGGGAATACGCAAACAGATAGGCAGATGGAAGACCATGCCCGGCTTGAACGTCGTATTGCCTCCACGGGCGATAAAACCGGACCCCTCGACCCAGGAAGGTGGGAACTGAGCCCCCACGGTGTATCCAAACACCCCGGAAAAAAACACCTTGTCGCCCAGCGGCGCCAGGGCCCTATCCGCAGCCTGCGCGGCTGACTCGAACGTGTTACCCG
The DNA here is from genome assembly GCF_019931195.1 of Marinobacter sp. F4216. Taxonomy (GTDB): domain Bacteria; phylum Pseudomonadota; class Gammaproteobacteria; order Pseudomonadales; family Oleiphilaceae; genus Marinobacter; species Marinobacter suaedae. Next base: position 509,771 of record NZ_JAIOUO010000003.1, read on the forward strand.
GTTTAACGGCCGTCAGAAGCGTGTCCACCACTTTACGGCATCCTTCGAACACCCGCTGCATCTCGGCCGAGGGTTTGCCTGCAATGACGGTTTGCATCATCGGTGCCGTGTACCGATGCCAGGCGGCACCAAATTCCAGGAACACGGGCTCGTCGGGTTCAATCGGGCAACGCTTGTGGTTGGTGTGAATCACGCTGCTGCGCATGCCCGTGGTCACGATGGGTTGCATGCTCATGAATTCACTGCCCGCATCCAGCAACGCCCGAGCCCCGGCAGCGGCCACTTCGTTATCGGTGATTCCCGGGCGAACGCTGGCAACCGCAGCCCTCAAGCCCTCCGCCGTTACGCTGGCACTGCGACGAAGGAAGGCAATCTCCCTCTCGGATTTGACGATCCGGACTTTTTTCACCAGCCCGCCAGCGTCCACGAAACGAACACCCGGCAACCGGGCTTTCAGCCCTTCCACAACCCCGAGGCGCAAAGAGCCGTGCCACGCATCGATACCAACGGTGTCCGCGGCGTCGCTCAACGCATCGATCAGGGGCAGCATCACTTCCCCAATGCCTTCCCAGCGGTAACCGGTCACATTGTCCACACGAGTGGTCACGATGGCCGGGCCCATCTCGATGGAAGGTACCTGAAGCAGCAGAGAGGAGGCGGTAACAACCAGCGCGATATGCACAGAAACTTCGAAGGTGCTGTAGCCGGTCAGGTAGAAGATATCGGAGCTGTCAGTCAGCAGGAGTGCATCGATGTCATCGGCTTCCATCAACTGACGGACGCGCGCAAGCCGATGATCATACTCCTCTGGCGGAAAGGGACATTCGCTTCCCCTGGACAGGAGAGTCAGAGCCTTCTGGTACGCGTTGAAATCCATGACAGCAACTCCACCGTTGCACATGTGTATAACATGGACCCAAATTCGGATCCGAACAAATTTTTGCTCAAATTCTTTCACCAATCCGTTGGTGTGAGTGGGTTGACAAGTTTCTGCAAACAGAGCCACTGATTCGGGCGATACAGTGGCTTTTCATACTACTGGCTGCCGCCCGTTGGCGAGAGCAGGCGAGCCATCTGCGCACTGACCGATTCAATCGGTTCCGAGATCGCCTGCTGGATGCTGCTTGCGACGGTCCGGGAGAAGGCGACCCCCGGTGGGCTTTCCAGGAAGTCCAGGTACAGATTCATTTCCTGGGCGCTGATGTCTTCATAGGTGTACAGGTAGCTATCGAAAACCTGCTGCCCAACCACACCCCGCAGAGTACTCCTCTGACTCTCAATGGCCTGGCGCAGTTCGTCCTGACTCATTGAATTCGGGCTGAGCGATACCATGGCGCTGGCCAGCCCGAGCTGCACAGCCATGGTGGTGTCCACCGCACTTTCTGTGGCGCGGGCCGCGCGGTCGTAGCGCTCGAACATCCGGCTGCGCTCGGTATTACGGTATTTCCGGCTCAATTCCGGCCCCTGAGCCTGAATGTCTTTCCAGACCGAGGGCGCGGAAGCGGCAATTTCAGCCTCGGCGATCTTCCGGGCGACCGGTGTTTCATACCAGCTATGAACCGAGGCCAGCTGTTCAGACGTCAGATTATTTTCCAGGTTCTCAACAATCTGCTGTTCGATGTCCGCATCCCGAAAACTGAGGCTGACCACCTGACCAATGGTCGCGGTGACCGCTGGTGGCAAGTGCCCAACCTGCGCGAGACCATCCTGAATGCCCTGCTTCAGCATTGCGGGGTATTGGGCCACGATATCGTCGATGGGTGACGCGGTCACAACCTGCTGGGCACTGGGTGCAGCCACGGCCTGGCCAGCAACAAATACCGCCGCATATAAAAGAGGTTTAATTAGAGCGCGAGGCTTCATAACACTATCATCCCATTTCATGCCTTACTTTGTTTATGGCACGAGATATGCCAAATCGGCAAGTGATCGCCGACATTGGGAGATGACAGTTTGGTAGGGAAGCGGTCCACAAAACGGCGCAGGCAGCGCGTCTCGCAATGGCGATCCCGGCTCACCTGGTTTGTCCTTCCGGTGGCCGGCGTACTCATTGGCATCTGGGCGACTATCCGTTTCAGCCTGTTTGCTCCGGCCCCGCCAGCGAATGCAGAACACCTGTGCGAAATCTTCCGGGAACACCCGGCCTGGTACGACTATGCCCGCAGTTCCCAGGACCGCTGGGGCACTCCGATCGCAACCCAGATGGCGTTCGTTTATTACGAATCGTCATTCCGCAGCCATGCCCAGCCACCCCGTAAACGTCTGTGGGGCTGGCTGCCCTGGTTCCGGATCAGTTCGGCTTACGGATACGCCCAGGCACTGGACCCGGCCTGGCAGGATTACCTCAGGGCAAATGACGGCAGCTGGTATGCGGTACGAACCGATATGGAATACGCGCTGGATTTCATCGGCTGGTACAACCACCTGACCAACCGACACCTGGACGTTGCCTATTCCGATCCCTATCAGCTGTACCTGGCCTACCACGAAGGCCGGGGTGGCTTCAGCCGACGCACCTTCGACGAAAAACCCGCCATTGTCGGGCTCGCCAAACGGGTCAGGAACCGGGCGTTCCGGTACGACAACCAGCTCAGTACCTGCGAGCAAGAATTCCAGTGCTGGCGCTGGTACCAGTTCTGGCCATTCTGCTCTGTGCCTGGCTAGCCGGTCTGCTCAGAACGACGCGCTGATCTCGATGGCGCCAGCGTGTTCCCGCAACCGCTCCACCAGGTACTCCATGACGAGCCGGACCCGGGCCATTTGCTGGGTGTCCTGATTCACGTGCAGCCACAGGTCCACGCTTTCCCCGTCCAGCGGATCGCTCAGTCGCCTCAGTTCCCGCGCGCTCTCCCCCAGATAACAGGGCAAGACGGCCAGTCCGGCGCCAGCTCTGGCAAGGGCCACCATGGACTGCAGGCTATTGCATCGAATCAGGGATTCCGCGTGTTTCAGGTTACGCCGGTACCAGCGTCCCGTAGCCAGCTGGGTAAAGGTTTCGTCCGGTATCAGCCAGCGAAAGTCTTCCGGACGACTCAGCATTTCGATATCGCGGTGCCGACGGCAATAACCGATCGAGCCGTACACCGCCGACTCAATCGCCGCGATTCGCTCGCCTGACAGCGTTTCCTGGGGGTCGTTTTCCGGCCGAACGGTAATGTCCGCCTCCCGGTGACTCAGGTTGGCAACGTCGTTATCGGTGAGTACTTCCAGCTCAATGCCTGGATAGTCCCGCACCAGTGCCGACAGAATCGGGGCCAGCAGCTCGTTGAGCAGGACATCCTCAGCAGCAACCCGGACTTTGCCCACCGGATCGTCCCCCTGCCCCACCAGCTTGCGCTCGAGGTTTTCCATGGCCACGGCGAGCTTTTCCGCCTCGCGGAAGGCGGTCTCCCCCACCGGCGTTAACTGAAACCCGTCCCGGCTGCGCTCAAAGAATTGCACCCCCATGGACTCCTCCACCTGATCGAGCCGACGAAGAACCGTGGTTTGGTGCACCCCCAGCAGTTGGCCCGCTTTAGCAAGGGTTCCGCCCTGGGCCAGGGCGCGAATAAATCTCAGATAATCCCAGTCCATCTTTCACTGCATTTTTGCAACATGAGTACGGATTTTAACTTATTTATGCTGCGAATTAGAAACTCTAGAATTCATCCCGCAGTTTAAGGTAGATCGCTAACTATTTCGCACCTACTTGGAGGAAAGCGTAATGACTAACAGATACAGTGTTACAGATCAGCCGCTTCCATCAGCGCTCCTCCACAACGGCGCTGAGACGCGGAGACAGTACACCCGCGCAGCCATCAAAGGACTGGTGCAACGGCTCAGCCGCAAGGCGCAGGCCGTTCAGACTCAGGCGGAAACCGCTATTGAGATGCCCGGAATGCAGGGCAGCGTGTAAGGAATGTTGGCCTGTAGTTGAAGATCAGGCCCGACAGGAAGAAATTCTAAGGCGCCGATGCCCCGATGGGACATCGGCGTTTTTCTTTGGAAATCAGCTTTCCCAGATGACCGTTTGGGACTGCTCGAACCAGTGGTCCATTTTCGGCGCGTAGTAGTCTTCGATGATATTACGCTTGATCTTCATGGTCGGCGTCAGCATGCCGTTTTCCATGGTCCACGGATCGTTCACGATGATCATGCGGGCAAGCTTCTCATGGGGCTCGCACTTCGCGTTGACCGCATCGAACACCTCACGCAGTTCCCGCTCCAGTTCCGCGCGGTCGCCACCGTTTGCCAGCTCCTCCCTCGCCTCATCCGACAGCAACACCAGCAGACAGGGCTGGGGCTGGTTGGCACCGGCGACACACGCCACTTCCACCTTGGGGTGATTGAAGCGGTTCTCGATGGGCACCGGAACCACGTATTTGCCCTTGGCGGTCTTGAACAGGTCCTTCACCCGCCCGGTGATTTTCAGGAAACCCTCCGAGTCGATTTCACCCATGTCACCGGTTCTCAGGTACCCGTCCTCGGTGATGTCTTCCTTGGTTTTCTCTTCATTCTTGTAGTAACCCAGCATCAGCCCCGGGCTCTTCACTTCAATCTCGCCGTTGTCCGCGATGCGGTGATCTACCCCCGGGTTCGCGAGCCCGACAGTTCCAACGCGGGTTCTGCCCGGCCGGTTGGCGTGGGAGTAAGCGAAGTTCTCGGACATGCCATACACCTCAAGCAGCTCGAGCCCGAGGTTCCGGTACCATTCGATGATCGGAGCAGACAGCGGTGCCGCTCCCGTGAGCGCTGCACGGCAATGATCCAGCCCCAGTTGCTTCAACACCTTCTTCTTGACCAGTGAGTTGAGCACCGGGATCTTGAACAGCACCTTCTGCTTCTTGGGAGGCAGCTTGGCACTCACACCCAGATAGAATTTCATCCACAGCCGCGGAACGGAGAAGAATACGGTCGGGCGAGCCCGTTGCAGGTCCTCCTGGAAGGTGTCCAGGGAGTTGGCAAAGTACAGGTGGAAGCCGTAGTACAGAACCTGCGTTTCCACAGCCGCCCGCTCGGCGACATGCGCAAGCGGCAGGTACGACAGCATGCGCTCACTTGAATCCACCGGGAAAATCTGCTGCAGGCCTTCGGCCACCGAAATCATAGTCCGGAAGCTGTGCATGACCCCTTTCGGGCGACCGGTGCTGCCCGAGGTATAGACCAGCGTTGCCAGCCTGTCCGGGTCCGGCAACTTCGGCTCCGCAGGCTCCGTCCTGGCCACAATCTCATCCCACTGTGGCGTATCCTGCCGGGGCGACATGGGCAGGGAGATGATCGGCAGGTCAGCCGGGAGATGCCCCTTAATGTCATTCCAGCCATCCGCCTTGCCATCGAGCTTGCCGAGGAACAGCAACGTTGCCTCGCTGTGATCCAGCACGTAGGCCGCAGTCTCGCCGTTGAGCGTCGGATACAGCGGCACAGAAACATGGCCGGCAGCCCAGATAGCCAGATCCGCCAGAATCCAGTGAGCGCTGTTCTTGCCCAGCAGTGCAATCTTGCTTTGGTCCGGGAAGTTCAGCCCATTCAGGTGCCCCGCCATTCTGGAGACCTGATCGGCCGCCTGTTTCCAGGTGATGTCCTCAACCCGACCATCCGGATAAGGCTGGGTCATGAACACGGTATCGGGGGTTTCCTTGGCCCAGTAGTAAAGGCAATGGAGGGAGGTCTGCTTGCGAGAATCCGTTGCCATCGATGGCTCCTTATTATTTTAGCGATTCAATCCTGAGGTTCGATTCTGTATTCATAGTAGCGGTATTCGGGAGTGCCTCAATAGCAACACACATCTGTCTGGCTGACAATATTTACCACCGGCGTGAACCAGTTCACAGAACCAGACCACCCCGTTCGGGGCTTTGCTCTAGATTGACACTGAAGGCAACGCGAATTGCTCGCCAATCGGAGGACTCCGTGAAATCATCATCCCGTTCTTTTCTGATTTTCCCCGCCTGGGGCATCATCCTGCTGGGTTCCGCTGCATTCCTCTATTGTGCGTCCGTGGGTCTGCTGGGGAACTGACTTCGGCAAGAAAAGGCCTGCGCAGCCGGTGCCCGGGCCTGTAACCCAACGCATCCTCCTGTAAACTAGTCGTTTTTCCAACGAACGGATGCGTCTGTATGTCTGAACTGGTGCTGTTTCACTACCCCATGTCTCCCTTTTCCGAAAAGGCGCGCGCCATGCTCGGCTACGCCGGCCTTGCCTGGCAATCGGTTCAGGTAGAGGAGATGCCGCCTCGCCCCGTTCTTGAGACCCTCGCCGGCGGTTACCGGAAAATCCCGGTCGCTCAGCTGGGCGCCGATGTGTTTTGCGATACACGAACCATCGCCACGGAAATTGCCCGCCTCGCTAATAAGCCGGAACTGTCGCTGAGCGAACAGCCCGAAAACGTACAGGCATTTGTCGAAAAGGTGGATCTGGAGATTTTTCTGGCCTGCGTGATCGCCTCCAGTGACGCACGGCTGATGATCAAGCTGGTCCGTGAAACCTCCCTGCTCCATACCCTCCGTTTCCTGAAGGACCGTGTGGCGATGGGCCGAAAGGCCAGGGTGCGCGCAATGGGAGCGGGCGAGGCCAAAAAAGTAGCTCGTGCCTTTATCGCCGATCTGGACGAGCAACTAACACAGGACTTTCTGTTCGGGAATCAGCCCTGTGTTGCCGACTTTTCCGCCTACCATTGCCTCTGGTACGCCTGCGACCTGGCCAACAAACCCTGGCTTCGCGATTACCCGAAAGTGGCGGACTGGATGGCGCGGATCAAGGCGTTTGGCCACGGCACACCGACTGAGATCACGCAGGATGACGCCGTTGAGCAGGCCCGCCAGGCAGAACCACGGGCCTTGCCAGCCGCGGTGGATACGCAGCACGCGGGGCAAACCGTCAGCATTGCGCCTACCGACTATGGCCGAGACCCGGTCATTGGAATACTGGTCTATTCAGGTGCCACCGAAACCGTTCTCGCCCGCGAGATGCCTGCCGTCGGCCGGGTCCACATCCATTTTCCGAAACAGGGCTTCCGGCTGAAGCCTGTCTGACATCAGCGCCGGAAGCGAGTCTCCAGCACCACCGCCGAGTTGGTGCGTTCAACCCCTTCCAGATTGCCAATTTCATCCAGTACCGCGCTCAGTTCCTCCAGGGACTGGGCCTGTACGATGGCAATCAGGTCGTACTCGCCGCTGACGGCGAACAGCTGAGCCACCTGGGAGATGTCCTCCAGCTCCAGGTTGGTTTTGGCTGTCAGCTTCTGCAGCACCTTGATGGACACATGGGCCTCGACCAGGTTTTCGGAAAACTCCCCACCCAGCATCACCGAATAGCCCCGAATCACCCCACTGGCCTCGAGTTTGGCAATGCGATTCTGCACTGTGGAGCGGGAGACATGCAGCTCCCGGGCAAGGTCACTGATGCTGGTTCGGGCGTTCTGACGCAACAGCATCAGTAGCTTCTGGTCCTGCTTACTAATCATTTTGATATCTCAACCTTTCAATTTGATCTAATTCTATCCCGATTCGCTCATTTTGCATCTGCAATTTGACACACCAAGTCATCATACTTTGTGCCAAATCAACACAGGAATTTCGGACATGCTGATTCGCCCGATTGCACATTCAGATCTGGACACGCTCTATCAGATCGCCGTTGAATCCGGCCCGGGCTTTACTTCCCTGATGCCGGACCGCGAGGCACTGACCCGCAAGATCGAGCACTCCGTTGCCAGTTTTAACCGGACGGTATCGACGCCCGAAAACGAGCATTACCTGTTCGTGCTGGAAGACGAAGTCACCGGCGAGATCATGGGCACCACCGGGATCGAGGCGGCCGTTGGCCACGACCACCCTCTGTACCATTTCCATCGCAATACGGTGACCCATCACTCCCGTGATCTAGGCCTGCGCCACAGCGTGGAAACCCTGTCCCGTTGTAACCATTACTCCGGCTGCTCCGAAATCTGCTCGCTGTATCTGCGCCCCGAATTCCGTCGCCCCAATGCCGGCAAACTGCTGTCCCGCGTTCGTTTCCTGTTTATGGGCCTGCACCCCGAGCGCTTTGCCGATACGGTGATTGCTGAAATGCGTGGCGTTTCCGATGACGAGGGCCGCTCGCCGTTCTGGGACTGGATGCAAGCGCATTTTGTCGATATGGAGTTTGCCGAGGTCACTCGTCTGATCAGTAGCGGCAATACCGATTTCATTGAAGAGCTGATGCCCTCGCATCCGCTCTATACCTGCCTGCTGAGCCCGGAAGCCCAGAGCGTGCTGAGTGAGGTTCATGAGAAAACCCGTCCGGCGCTGCATATGCTCAAGAGCGAGGGTTTCCGGCACAAGGGGTATGTAGACCTGTTTGATGGCGGCCCGACCGTCGAATGTAAGCTGTCGGGTATTCGCAGCGTGCAGGAATCTGAACACTGGTCGGTTGAAATTGACCGTGCGCCGACCAATGATTTCCAGAAGCGTAGCCGGACACAGTTTGATTCACCGCTGCTGGTGACCAATACCGAAACCGCCGGTTTCCGGGCAACGGTGCTGAATGACGCAATTACCCGGGCAGGTTCCCGAACCCTGTTTTTGACACCAGCCCAGGCCGAGCAGCTGAACCTTCAAAACGGCAGCGTTTGCCGGGTTCTGCCTCTGACCAGTCAATCCCGGACTATGCCGGCTCCAAAAGAACATACTCGTGCGGAGGTAAGTTATGCACACCAATCATAAAGATCTGTTTGAAAAACTGTGGGACAACTACAAATCGGTAACCCCGTCGGCGGAAGAAATCCATCGCATCCTGGGTGCCGAGGAAGGCCAGGCCATCGTGAACGATCACATTGCCCTGCGTACCTTCAACCTGGCGCCAGTAGGTCTGGACGCTCTGGCTGAGCATTTCACCAGCATCGGCTACAAGCCCTGCGGCGAATACCACTTCGAAGCCAAGAAGCTGTTTGCCCGCCACTTCGAGCATCCGGATCCGGAAGCGCCCAAGGTGTTTATCTCTGAACTGCTGGTGGAAGAATTCTCTCCGGAACTGCAGGCCATTGTGAAAGACATGGTTGCCCAGGTTAAGCCGGAAGACGTCACCGCCGACAACTTCCTGTACTCCGGCCGTCACTGGGACGTGGACTACGACACCTACCGCAAGCTGCTGGAAGAAAGCGAGTACGCGGCGTGGATGGCGGCGTGGGGCTACCGTTCCAACCACTTCACCGTCAGCATCAACCACCTGACCCAGTACAAGACGGTTCCGGAAGTGAACCAGCTGCTGAAGGACAACGGCTACACCGTGAACGCATCCGGTGGTGAGGTGAAAGGTTCCCCGGCCGACCTGCTGGAGCAGTCTTCCACCATGGCAGACCGCATTCCGGTTCAGTTCGCTGACCGCGAGGAAACCATTCCGAGCTGCTTCTACGAGTTCGCCCTGCGTTACCCGAAAGAAGACGGAACCCTGTACACCGGGTTCGTGGCGGCTTCCGCCGACAAGATCTTCGAGAGCACTAACGCGGCCTAAGTCGTAACAGTCTCCCGAAAACAGAACAGGGCTGGTTTATGACCAGCCCTGTTCGCCTTTCAGGGGGACGAATCTGACGCCCCCCAGATCCTCAGTCCGAAACTCTGTTTCCGATACCCGGGTCACCCGCCTCAGCGACTGAGAGGTATGCTCTGACCCCACCGGCACCACCAGGTGACCACCAATAGCCAGTTGCTGCTTCAACGCATCCGGCACTGCCGGCGCACCTGCCGCGACACAAATACCATCGAAAGGCGCTTTCTCCGGCCACCCCATGGTGCCGTCACCACAGCGCACGTCCACGTTATCGTAGCCTTCGGCTGCCAACACACGGGCCGCTTTTTCAGCCAGCGACTCAATACGCTCGATGCTGTAAACCCGCCCGGCGATAGACGCCATCACCGCAGCGGCATAGCCCGAGCCGGTGCCGATATCCAGCACAGTTTCCCCACCTTTCAAATCCAACGCATCCGCCATCAATGCAACAATATAGGGCTGGGAAATGGTTTGCCCTTCGCCAATGGGCAACGGGCCATCGTCATAGGCGCAGTCCCTGAGATCCGGTGGCACAAAACGCTCACGCGGCACACGCCGCATGGCCTCGATCACCAGCGGAGACAGAATGTCCCGACCCATAATCTGCTGGTCGACCATCCAGTTCCGTAGTCGGCTGTATTCTGCTTGCTCACTCATGAGGTATGCCCTCCCTATGAGTACCCAACACCAAGTGTTGGCCGCTGGAGGGCATGACACAAGTTCATATCAACCTACGCAGCAACGCTGAAAATCCCAACCGTGCTGACGATCAGTAACACCGTGCCCAGCACCCGGAAAAAGACCGGTGTTTCCGCCCGAAGCATGCGATCGTGAACCGCCAGGCCGATGACATGGCCTACCGCCGCGCAGGGCAACAACCAGAGGTGATGAATTAACTGCAGATCAACCCCCGCCCAGATGAACGCCGCCATCTTGATGGTCACCAGAATAAACCAGAGCGCGAACAGCGTATCCCTGAGCTTTTCCTTCGGCAGGTGCTGGGCGACCACGGCAATGATCAGGGGCGCCCCGATCAGCGATGTGCCGCTGATGTATCCGCCAAGCATCAGGAACAGGGTGTCCACCGACTTGCTGCCACTTCGGAATGGGCGATTGATGATGTACGAAATGGAGTACAGCGCCACGATGACGAAAATGATGGCGCTGAGTACCTTCGAAGGCAAGGTAATCAGCCCCAGCACCCCAATCAGTTTCGGCACAATCATGATGGCCAATATGCGCCGTAGGTATTGCCAGTCGACGGTGCTCTCTCTCGCCCCACGACCGGGCGTCTGACGGCCCGATTCATCGGTGGCTGGCTGCGTCTTGCGGTTATTGATCCATATGGTCAGGGAGGAAAACACCAGAAGATGGACCGAAATCAGCGGCAGGAAGACCAGCGGCTGATCCAGCACCAGCAACAGAAACGGCAGTGACAGCACCGCCCCGCCAAACCCCAGCCCGGATCGCACAAAGCCGCTCCAGACAAAGATCAGGCCTATCAAACCATACTGGACCATTGTCAGGTCAGACATCACTACTCCCTTCACCGATTAACGCCGAAACACCGCCGGCACCCTTGCGCTCCGATACATTCAGAGCTAGCATCAGACTACTGTACATTTAACCAGTACCGAGGCCCATGAAAACCCGTGGCACCAGCCTGAATCCCCACAACCGATACCAGCCACGAGTGATCGCACGCTCGCGAGATGGCGAATGGTACCAGTCGGAGGAGGACGAGCCGAATCCGGACTCGATCGCAACGGAAGTCATCGATGAACGGGTCCGCTCCATCATCAGCCGGAACCGCTCACCGGATGTGCCGTTTGACCAGTCCATCAACCCCTACCGGGGTTGCGAGCATGCCTGTATTTACTGCTTTGCCCGGCCTACCCACGCTTACTGGGACATGTCCCCGGGACTGGACTTTGAAACCCGGCTGATTGCCAAGCCGAACGCAGACCATCAGCTTCGCCGGGAACTGGACCGGCCTGGCTACACCCCTTCGCCCATCGCCCTGGGGGTGAACACCGACGCCTACCAGCCCATCGAGCGCGAACGGCGCATCACCCGTTCCCTGCTGGAAGTCATGCTGGAATACCGCCATCCGGTGTCCATCATCACCAAAGGGGCGCTGATCCTGAGGGACCTGGACCTGCTCTCCGAACTGGCCAGGCAGGGCCTGTGCTCAGTGCGCATCAGCCTGACCACACTGAGCAACGACCTGAAACGGCGTATGGAACCGCGCACCGCCGCACCGGCCACCCGCCTTAAGGTGATCCGGCAACTGGCCTCGGCCGGCGTGCCTACCGGCATTATCCTCGGGCCAGTGATTCCGTTCATCAATGACCACGAGATCGAAGAGATTCTGACCTCCGCCGCCTCGGCCGGCGCCACCCGGGCCAGCTGGATCATGCTCAGGCTGCCCCTGGAGCTGGACGAACTGTTCCAGGACTGGCTGCAACGGCATTTCCCGGACCGGGCCGAGCGGGTGCTGGGCCGGATTCGGGACCTACGGGGCGGAAAACACAACGACAGCCAGTTTGGCCGCCGGATGACCGGCACCGGCCCCTATGCCGAACTGATTCGCCAGCGTTTCAACAACCGGGCCCGCAAGCTCGGCTTTTCCCTACACGCCAGCGAGCCCTTGCGAACAGACCTGTTCCGCCGGCCCGGCGGGGAACAAATGGGGTTGTGGTGACATCCAAAGGGCACGCCCGTTTCTCAACTATGCTGTTTGTTCAGTAAAAAGCCGGAGATACTGCATGCCCGCATTCAAGATGCGCATACAAGCCCTACTGCTGAGCTTAAGCCTGTTAACCCTGAGCTGGGTTTCTCCATCGCTGGCAGCCAGTGAGGCTATCGTGTCCCGGGTGGAAGCACTGGATGCCGGTTTCCCGGTGGAAGTCCTTGGCAAGCCGCTGTTTGCCCGTGAAGCCCTGTCGCGTTTCTACAACGCCCGGGAATACCAGCCCGCCTGGCACTCGCCCATCGCCCGGCGGCAATTGATCGAGGCCGTGCATGCGGTCAGCCGGGAAGGCCTGTCGCCCGAGGATTACCACGTTACCCTCCTGACCGAGCTGGCATACGGAGACATACACCAGCACTCCCCCGAGCTGCAGGCGGACCTGGACATGCTGCTGTCCGATGCCTTCCTTCTGCTGGGTGCTCATCTTCTGGACGGCAAGGTGGATCCCCATACCCGTCAACCCGACTGGTCGGTTTCAGACCAGCAACCGCATCTTATCAAAAAGCTGGCCACCGCCCTGGCAACCAACGATGTGACCGGTGAGCTGGCGTCTCTCCGTCCAGACCACCCGGGCTACAGGCAACTGGTTGAAGCCCGGGCCGAGCTGACAAAGCTGCTGGGGAGACCCTGGCTGTCGATTCCCCCGGGCGACATTATCCGGCCCGGAGATTCCGACGACCGTCTGCTGGAAATTCGTCGGCGCCTGAGAGTGCTCACTGACCTGTCGGAGCGGGAGCAACGATCTCCTCCTGTGAATCTGGGCATGTACACCCCGGAGATGAAACCCGCCCTGATGACCTTCCAGGCCCGCCACGGGCTGGCACCGGACGGGCTGATTGGCCGGCACACACTGGAAGCCCTGAACATGCTGCCGATCGAGCGTGTACGACAAATCGACGCCAGCCTGGAACGGTGGCGCTGGCTGCCGCAGTCGCTGGGAGATCGTTATGTGCTGGTGAACATTGCCGGTTTCAGCCTGACCATGGTGGAGGACGGTCTGGATGCCTTCCAGCAGAAGGTCATCGTCGGCCAACCCTTCCGGCAGACGCCGGTGTTCAGTGATCGCATTCGCTACCTGGTCCTGAACCCGACCTGGACTATCCCCCGGAAGCTCGTCATTGCCGACCAGTTACCCAGGATCATTCGCGATCCCGGTTATCTGGATCGAATGGACATCCGGGTATACGAGGGCTGGGGCAGCAACCAGCGACAGGTAGACCCGGCAACCATTCCCTGGGCCGATCTGACCCCGGAGGAGTTTCCCTATCACCTGATCCAGCAACCCGGGCCCCAGAATGCCCTTGGGCGCATCAAGTTCATGTTCCCCAACCGCTACGCGGTCTACCTGCACGACACCCCGGGGCAGTCGCTGTTCGGCAGGATCGACCGGACCTTCAGTTCTGGCTGCATCCGGGTTGAGAGACCCTTTGAGCTGGCCGAGTGGCTGATGTCTGGCGATCCGGAATGGTCCCGGGGAACCCTGGATGAAGCCGTTACCGCCCAGAAAACCCAGACAGTGATGCTACCCACCCCGGTTCCGGTCTACATTGAATATTGGACGGCCTGGGTGGACAACGGCGGGCAGCTTCAGATCCGCAGCGACATCTACCACCGTGACAGCACACTGATCCGTGCACTGCGCCAGACACCCTCCGGCGACGGCCAACGAATGACGCCGGTTTACCTTGGCATGGCAAACGACCCGGGGGAGCACCCATGAAGCACCTCATCACAGCGCTGACCATCCTCCTGCTGCTGGCTGCCGGATGCCAGTCGCTGCCCGATAACGAGGAAGGCATCGAACGTAACGTGGTGTTCCTCAGCGCGGAACACTGTCTCAGCGAGGAGATCGAGGACCTGGACAAAATCCATTATGGTCCCTGCCTGAAGATCGTCGCTGTTGAGGGGCAGCCACCTCAACCCAGGGAAGACGGTTTTATCGAATTGCCGCCAGCCACACCGATCACCCTTACGGCTGGCTGTGTATACCGTCACGCCGATGGCACACCCATACCCCAGACCTTCGAGACCGTCGACATCGCCATTACCGAACGTACCTTTACCGAGGCCGGAGTGCGCTGGTACCTTCACGCCCACGAGCGGGCACAACGGGTGACAGGCTGTGAACCCACACTCTCACGATCCGTTTTCCCCACTTACAAAACCGACTGACACTCCGTCGCCAAGGACACTTTTTGCCAGGACGCCCCCAGCCAACATCCAGTGCCACCGTTTCTGTCGATCACACCATCCGGCTTCAGGACGGGCGCAACTTCGCCTACACCGATATGGGCGCAAGGGATGGCTACCCGGTCTTCTTCGGCCACGGGATGCCCGGATCGCGGCTGGAAGGCCGCTTCTTTCACCAGCGAGCAAGGCGCCACGGCTTTCGCATCATTACTCCGGACCGCCCCGGTATCGGGCTGTCGGACTTCCATCGGCGACGTTCGTTGCTGGACTACCCGGTTGATATCCTGCACCTGGCGAACGCTCTGGGGTTCAAGCGATTCAGCCACATTGGCTGGTCGAGCGGCGGCTCCCGGACCCTCGCCTGCGCCTTCGCCCTGCGCAGACGGATGGACCTGGGGGTGTGCCTGTCCGGCTACACCAGTTTCGACGAGTATCATCAACCCCAGCGTTTCGTGGAAGGTACGCGCTGGCCCGGCCCTCGCCTGGCACGGCTGAGCCCGGCACTGACCAAGGCCGCCGTTGGCGTCGCCGCCTGGATGTTCCGTCGCAGTCCCGGCCTGTACATGCGCGAAGCCGAGCAACTGGTCAGTGCGGAGGACCGGGAACTGCTGCGCCACTTCCTCCGTGGCAAGGTCTTCCGGCGGGATCAGATGGTGTGTCTGGCCAGCGGCGGCACAGCCATCGCCACCGATCTGCTGACCGAACTGGAAAGCTGGGGCTTCCGGCTGGCAGATGTCAGAATACCGATCATGATTTACCAGGGAGAGCAGGACCCGTTCATTCCCGTGGACTACGCCTGCCACCTGGCCAGCAAGCTGCCCATAGCATCCCTGAGGCTGCTGCCGGATGCCGGCCACCTCTACCCGCTGGCCGAGCACTTCCAGGACGAGCTGTTCAGCAGGATGTGGCATCACCTGACCAAGACAACAGAGATGTGAACGCATGACAAACCGAGTTGATATCCACTACTGCACCGGCTGCCGCTGGCTGCTTCGCTCCGCCTGGATGGCCCAGGAACTGCTGACCACCTTTGAAGGTACTCTGGACGAACTCACCCTGCACCCGGGAAGCGGAGGCATCTTTGAAGTGTGGGTAAACGACACGCGCATCTGGTCGCGCAAGGAGCAACGGGGCTTCCCGGAAATTACCCAGCTCAAGCAACTGGTACGGGACCAGATTGATCCGGATCGATCACTGGGCCATTCGGACAAGACCGGCAAGACGGCAGAAGAAGACGCAGGGAAAGCCTGAAAACCCCGCTGCCCCCAAACGCACGGGTGTCAACTCAACCGGTGCTGAACTGCCGCCCACAAATTGTCGTACCTGTTAATTGAGTTGGCCAAAGAGGCCAGGACGCAAGGAATGCGATCTACGGGAGGAAACCGCCCGTCCCGTTCGTCCTCACTTCCCTTGATTGAGCTAGCCATGACACGCAACCCCGCTGCCGATCACAGAAGACGCGCCCGACATGGCCACTGACGTCAGCATCATCTGGCAAGGCACCATGGCTAGCCTGGCTGCCGGGCTAGCCAGCGGCGTGGGTGCGATGGCGATTTTCTTCGTCAGGTCGGTGTCAGACAAGCTTCAGGACAGCATGCTGGCAGGGGCCGCCGGGGTCATGCTGGCAGCCTCGTTTTTCTCCCTGCTGCTGCCAGGGCTGGAGTACGGCGAGGCGCTACTCGGAACCACATGGGCGGCTGCGGCCGTGGTCATTTTCGGAGTAATGTCCGGCGCCTGGGTGCTGTATTACCTGCACCAGAAACTGCCACACGAACACTTCAGCCTCGGCCGCGAGGGCCCCCATGCGGAGCACATCCGCCGTATCTGGCTGTTTATCATTGCCATCACCCTGCACAATTTTCCGGAGGGTATGGCGGTGGGCGTCGGGTTTGCCGGCGGCGATGTGCGCAATGGCTATGTGCTGGCCACCGGTATCGGGCTTCAGAATATTCCGGAGGGGCTGGCCGTGGCCTTTTCCCTGCTGGCCATCAATTACTCGCGTGTGAAAGCCTTCACCATCGCGCTGATGACCGGCCTTGCCGAGCCCATCGGCGGACTGTTCGGCGCCACCATGGTGTGGATCGCCGAGCCCATCATGCCCTGGACCCTGGGCTTTGCTGCCGGCGCCATGCTGTTTATCATCAGCAATGAAATCATTCCCGAAACCCACCGCAACAGTTACAAGACGATTGCCACCTTCTCGTTGCTGACGGGCTTCGTGGTGATGATGTCGCTGGATGCCACCCTGGGTTAGATCTCGCCTGCCAGCCTGCAGATCTCCGGGTAGGTCCAGACCTGCCGGCCAACCACCGGATCGGCGGTGGTCGCCAGGCCGCAAACCTCATTGACCATGGCCCGGGCCACGGTGGCCGCTTCAATCCCCCGATATTGCACCAGCGGCCCCAGCAACGCGCGGTTGACCAGCGGCATGACTTTGATGCCCAGAGCTTCCGCAGTCCGGTGCTCCTGACGCTGCCCCAGCAATAAGCCAGGGTGGTAGATGGAGAGGTACGGATACCCCAGTTCGCGCACCGCGTCTTCCAGTTCCCCTTTCACCCGGTTGTAAAAAATCTTCGAGTTGGCCGAAGCGCCGACGGCGGACATCAGGATAAACGCCCTGGCACCGGCTGAACGACCCAGCCCGGCGGCCTTCAGGCTGTAACCAAAATCGACCTTGCGAAACTGTTCCTGCGAGCCGGCCTTCTTGATGGTGGTGCCAAGGCAGCACACGATGACATCCACATCAAACAATTCGGAGTGTGCCGCCAGGTCATCGAAATCCACCACCGGCTGGGTAAGCTTGGGGTGGTCTACGCCGGTTGGCCTTCGCACCGGTGCCACCACCTCGGCCACCTCGGACCGTTCAAGCAGGCCGTTGACGACCTTCCCACCGGTCAGGCCCGTCGCTCCCAGCACCAACACCCTCAATGGTTGTGTTTCGGCCATTATTCATCCTTTTTCTGATTGGTTGTTTCCAGACCCTGTCGGCGCCGATGGAGATCCCGCACCCGCTCCGCCAGTTGGGGATCAGGTCCCTCAACCGGTACTCCGGGCGCGATTTTCTGAATCGGAAGTGGCCGCACCGGCGGAGCACCCACACCCATCTCAGCCAGCCAGCGACTCAACTGTTCTGACGAACTGGCGTACACAATGCGCCCAAGCCCCACCCAGGCATGGGCGGCGGCACACATGGGACAATGCTCGCCGGAGGTATACACGGTCGCCGCGGCGCGCTGCTGAAACGTCAGATTCTCCGCCGACCACTGGGCAATGGCCAGCTCCGGATGCCGGGTATGATTACCACCGGCAACGTGATTGTGATCTTCAAACAGAATCTCGCCATCGGCCGAAACCAGCACCGAGCCAAAGGGTTCGTCCCCGCTCTCAAGGGCCTGCTCTGCCTGGGTGACGGCTCGTGCCAGCATGCTGCGGTCAAAGTCACTGATCATGGTTACGCCTTCGATCTACTCTTCGTTGAACAGGAACACCAGGGTGCCACCCCGGAGCACGCTACCATAATTGAGGTTGATGCCCACGGCGACGCTCTCGAAATAGCCGAACCAGCCGGGCAATTCCATCTGCCAGCCGCCGCCCACCTCGTAGTAATGGTTGTTGCCCAGCTGGCCATCGAGATCACCGCCCAGATCCACCCGATAGGCTTCCAGCCACAGGCTCTGGTCCCGCCAGAAGGGCAGCATGGAGGGGTCTTTGATACGCACACCCGCACGGCTGAACCAGGCTTCTGGCTGGGTATCGTGCGCGGGAATATCCGTGTCGTAGGTATCTCCGGCCAGATAATGGATATCCGCCGTCCAGTTCCAGATCGAATTGTTCCAGTAACTGAGATAACGCGTACCCAGCGCCGTTTCCGACATCAGCGCCTTGACCGAAATGTTGGTCACCAGGTTATCCAGTATGGGCCGGACATTACGAGAGGCGGGCGAGCGGAAATCTGTGTCGTTACGATACCGCATCCAGCGGCCCTCCAGCCTGGCACGCAGATGCCACCGAGGACGAAAAAAGTAGTCCCACAGGGCGTGAGCGCCCACCGAAAACACCCGATTGGTCACCCTGTCGACCGGGCTGTTCTCATCCTCCGCTACGATCAGCCGGCCCTCCTGCTTCACCTCCAGAAACGACAGGCTGCCACCCCAGGTCAGACTGGAGTTCCATTCCGGCAGCCCGGTTTCAACGGTGAGCGGCATCAACACATTCTGGATAGAACGTCGTAACTCAGAGGACTCCGCAGAGCCGAATTCGGGATCTTCCAGTTTAATAAAGTCGTTCGGATTAAAATCCCAGACACCGAACCGGAGCGTTTCACCGTTGGTCAGAAAGGATGCCAGCGAGAAGGTTTCGGCCAGCTCCGTGCGAACAATGTCTTCCAACTCATCGGCATGCACCGAAAACACAAGAAGGCTGATCAAGCACAGAACCGTCGTTTTCATAGGCTTGCTCTCGCTAGCGCGCCCAGTCTTGCAGGTACGCCAATCCAGACAACTGGCGCATCTGACCACGAATCCAGTTCACCCGCCCGACCACATAGGGAGATGGGCGAACCACGCTCAGCACGTTCGGATTGGGCAACACCGCCGCCAGGCGCGCGGACTGGTACGCCGAAAGCTGACTGGCCGGAATGCCGAAGTAGTGGCGACTGGCCGCCTCGGCCCCATAAATCCCGGGCCCAAATTCGGCGATGTTCAGATAAACCTCCAGTATGCGCTGCTTGGACCAGACCAGCTCGATCCCCAGCGCCAGGGCCGCCTCGAGTGCCTTGCGAACAAAACTGCGCCCACTCCAGAGAAACAGGTTCTTGGCGGTCTGCTGGGTTATGGTGCTGGCGCCCCGCAGCCCATCCCCTGCCCGGTAGTCACTCACTGCCTGCCGGATGGCGTCCAGGTCCACGCCCCAGTGCTGGGGAAATCGCTGATCCTCACTGGCGATCACGGCCAGCGACATCCAGGGGGATATTTTCTCGCCATCCACCCATTCCTGCTGCAACGGTGGGTCATGGTCACCCCACTGATAGGCAAGCATGAAGGCCGAGGTGGGCGGATCAACGAAGCGAAACAGCACCAGTACCCCGAGCACCAGCAACACCACCGCCAGGCAGGCGGACACCAGCCAGGTCAGTGTTTTTCTCAGCAGGGATTTACGTGCCACGGCGCCTCCCGTTGCCAATCTCGTCTATCATCAAACCCATGTAATCCAGTATGTCGTGCTTTTCGCCGCGAGTGCATTACCCGTGCTTCATCAGGCTGCATTCATCGGCATCGCGCAGCGGGTCGTATTTACGACTAACTGATGAGCAAGGCCCGTTCTATGGTTCAGCACCTGAAACACGCAGAGGGTGTCCGCCTTCTGCTCACCCCCAACCGCTCCCTGAGCTGGCGCGGCAATGTCCGTATCTGGCTGTGCGTGGTGGCGGTGACCGCCATCATCGCAACCGGCATGGCCCTGGCTGGCGCTTGGGTGATTATTCCCTTTGCCGGCGCCGAAGTGCTGGCGCTGGCTGCGGGCGTTTATCTGACGTCCAAAGCGTGCCAGCGCCAGGAAGTACTGACCATCAATGACGGCGACATTCGCCTGGAGAAGGGCCGGACCCGAAAGCTGTCTGAATGGACACTTCCATTACGCTACGCGCGCCTGCGAATGAACCCACCGGCGCACCCTTTCGCCCCCCCGAAGCTGGCACTCATTCACCGCGATGTCCACGTGTCGCTGGGTTCGTTCCTGAATCTGGAAGACACCGAAGCGCTGGTCAGTTTTCTGGAATCCCGAGGCCTGACCGTTGAGCGAAAACAACCGGAACCCGAGGGCGGGCTCTGGTTCTAGGATGCCGTTTTTCTCGGTGCTGTGCTCACCACGGTTTTCCCGATCACCCTGAGACAACGCGGCCGGCAAACCACCTGCAACGGGGTTTCCCCGGCCACATCACCATCGGCGGTCACGGTTTTGGCTTTCCCAGTCATGACACTGCAACGCTGCCCGGTCATCTGAACAACGGTACCCGTGCGGTCGCGCGAACGATTCAGGCGAACCGTTAAAAAAGCCAGCAGCAGTTGCCCGAGCGACCGGGGCTTGATGGCGACCATCGTGAGTTGACCGTCATTAGCGCTGGCTTCCGGAATCTCATTACCACCCCCGAAAAAGGCCCCGCTGGCGATGGCGACGGACAACCAGCGCCCCTCCACCTCGGATTTGTCACAACGGATCTCCGCCCGGAATCCGCGTGCAGCGTTCAGCCGGCGCAACAGCTCCAGACCATAACTGAAGCGCCCGAAGAGCTTCTTGCCGGCGCGTTCGGATTTTCGCACCGGCAGTGTGCCCAGGCCCACGTGCGCCACGTTGAGAAACAACCGGTCACCGAATTCAGCAACGTCCACCAGTTGCGACCTGCCCTCGGCAATCAGAGCGCACAGTGCATCGGGGTCCTGCGGCAATGCCAGGTTGCGGGCAAAATCGTTCGCCGTTCCCGACGGAAGAACGGCCAGCGTGGCGTCCTTTTCCAGGCATAGTTGTGCCCCGAAGTTCGCAGAGCCATCGCCCCCGGCCACCAAGAGGACATCGCCCCGGCAGACCAGATCCGTCCATGCCTGATCATCAAAACCCACCGGTCGAGGCTCGCTGATGCCGGCGCGTTCCAGGGCGGCCAGCCAGAAATCCTTGCCTCGTGCTCCATCGCCCGCTTTGGGGTTGGCGACCAGCCAATAGGTCATCAATGCAGCTCCCGCGCTTTCCTTCCGGTGAACATCGTCAGTTTCACTCACTCAACCATAAGCCACGAACGGGGCTTTCGCCCCTTACAAAGGCCGTTATGGAATTGACGGTCCTGAAGGGGCTGGGCACACTGCGGAAAAGCCAATAACAAATAACCAGACTCAGCGAGACCCACGCCATGGACTTCCTCCGCACCCCCGAGCACCGGTTTCACAACCTGCCCGATTACCCGTTTGACCCGCGCTATGTAGAGGTTGAAGGCCTGCGGATGCACTACGTGGACGAGGGGCCCGCCGATGCAAGGCCCATTCTGATGCTCCATGGCGAGCCTTCGTGGTCTTACCTGTACCGTCACATGATTGCGCTGTGTGTCGCCAAGGGGCACCGGGTAGTCGCCCCGGACCTGATCGGCTTCGGCAAATCGGACAAACCGACCGACATCAACGCCTACAGCTACCAGCGACACATGGACTGGATGCAGTCGTTCCTGGATCAGACGGAGCTGACCGACATTACCCTGGTGTGCCAGGACTGGGGTTCCCTGCTCGGGCTTCGGCTGGCAGCGGAGAATTCAGACCGGTTCCGCGCCATCGTGGTGGGCAATGGCATGCTGCCTACCGGCGACCAGAAGGTGCCACCGGTGTTCAAATTGTGGAAAGGCTTTGCCCTGAACACGCCGTGGTTTCCCGTGGCCCGAATCGTCAACCTGGGATCTGCCCGAACACTCACCAAAGATGAGATGCGGGCCTACGACGCCCCATTTCCGGACAAGACCTACAAGGCCGGCGCACGGGCCTTCCCCGCGCTGGTGCCGATCGCACCGGATGACCCGGCCGCGCCCGCGAATCGTGCAGCATGGAAGGTACTGGAAACGTGGGACAAACCCTTCCTGACAACCTTCAGTAGCGGCGACCCGATCACCCGGGGCGGTGATGCCTACATGCAGGGCCGAGTTCCGGGCGCGGAAGGCCAGCCACACACCACCCTCCAGGGCGGGCACTTTCTGCAGGAAGACTCACCGATGGCATTCTCGAACGCCATCATCGATCTGATGGCGCGCATGGACAGTTGAGCGCTGGCTCGGACACTAGACCAGGTGATTAATGAGGGGCCCTTAGTACCTGTCTCGTGTTGCTGCCATAACAATGACAAACGACCGTATTCGTTTCCATGAGTTCGCCATAGTAATTCCGGGTCACGTACCGCCGTGGAAACGAGCGCGATCAACGCGCCAGCACCGCTCGTCTGGCCTGACTGCGCCACGACGACCAGCTGTATAGCGCCAGCGCAATCCAGATCATGGTGAAGCTGGCCAGCTGGATCTGGCTGAGGGGTTCGCCAAACACCCACAGGGCGAGGAAGAACTGCAGCGTGGGGTTGATGTACATGAGAAAGCCCAGGGTCGCCAGGCGCAGCCGTCTTGCCGCGCCGGCAAACAGCAGCAGTGGAATGGCCGTGACGATGCCGCTGGCCATCAGCAAGGTGGCGTGGAGGGTGTCGCCGCCATAATGGGACTGACCGCTGGTACTGAGCCAGCTGAACGCCAGCAAACCCACCGGCAACAGCAACAGCGTCTCGACAAACAGGCCGGACAGCCCGTCCAGGGCCACCTGTTTGCGCAACAGACCATAAGTACCAAAGGTGAGCGCCAGCGCCAGCGCCATCCACGGCAGTTCACCCAGGGTGACCAGCTGAACCAGAATGGCCACGCCGGCCAGCCCCACCGCCACCACCTGCAACACGGCCATTCGCTCTCTGAGCACAAACAAGCCAAGCGCCACGTTCACCAGCGGCGTGAGGAAATAACCCAGGCTGGCCTGTAGCACATGGCGGGTTTCGACTGCGTAGATGTAAATGCCCCAGTTGGAGGCAATGAGCACCGCGCACGCCAGCACCCGCCACAGTTTGGCAGGCTCGGCCAGCGCCAGCTTTACCGGCCGCCAGCGCCTGAGTGCGGTGATCACCAGCGAGAGGAAGACACAGGACCAGATGATCCGGTGCACCAGAACCTCATACGCGGGAATGCCCTCAAACAAGGCAAAGAACAGCGGGAAACAGCCCCAGATCAGATAGGCAGACAATCCGTACCAGACGCCCCGGGTGACATCGTTCATGGCTTACCCCCGGCAACGGGTGTTTTCGGCGCAGGCCGGTTCTGGGTGACGACCAGCGCCACCCCCACAATGGCCACCAGACCTCCGGCCATGGCCAGGCCACCGAGTTGTTCGCCAAACAGAAGGTAGGCTTCAAACGCCGTCACCGGTGGCACCAGATAAAACAGACTGGCCACCTGCGATGCCGCGCCGCGGCGGATCAGCCACATCAGCAGCAGGATCGCACCGATGGATACCCCCAGCACCAGCCAGGCCATGGAGAGCTTCAGTTGCAGGCTCCACTCCACTTCCCGGGTTTCCAGCGCAAAGGCACCGATCGCAAAAAAGGTTGCCGCGGCGGCGTACTGGATAAACGTACCAGTCACCAGATCGGCGCCCGTGCCGAAGCGTTTCTGATACACGGTGCCCACGGAAATGCCGACCAGGGCAAACACCGCCCAGACGATGGCCCACAACGACAGGTCCACGCCGGTGTAGTCGGTGCCGTATTTCTCGAACAGCACCAGGGCGACACCAAACAGCCCCAACGCAAGCCCGATCCATTGCCGGAATGTCACCCGTTCCCGCAATACCATTACCGCCACCGCGGCCGTCACCAGGGGCTGGAGCCCGACAATCAGCGACACAATGCCAGAGGCCATGCCCGTGTATATCGCGTAGAACACGCCGCCCAGATAGCAGCCATGCACCAGCACCCCGGTCACCGCCAGGTGCCCCGCCGCCCGCCATCCCGGCCAGCGTGCATTCAGCAACCGGACCAGCATCGCCAGCAGACCGAGGGTGATCAGCATACGGATCAGCAACAGGGTGAATGGCTCCGCGTAGGGCAGGCCGTAATTGGCACCGATGAAGCCGGTGCTCCACAGCCAGACAAACAGGGCCGGAATGAGGTAGGACGAAACGACCGGATGCATGGGCAACAACCAGACTGAACAATGGATGAATGGCTGCAGGCTAAAGGTTAGCAGCCGAACGAAATAAGCCGGTCAGTATCGTTCAATCCAAAAGGTTCGGCAATCAGACCTGTGGCTGGTCAGACCAGATAGTGAGGCGGGGAACCGCTGTTGCCGTCCCCGGACCCGGTGCAACTGGCGTCTAGGAACCGCCAAGAATGGACTGCAGTTTCTGGGTCAGTTCGACTGCCTCAGCCCCCAGGGGCGTCAGATAACCGCCGTCTTTCTGGCTGATCAGACCCTTGGAAAACAGGTTTTCAGCCGCCTGAATGGTTTCGGGTGCGGCTGTGTGGGCATGTACCTTGATGCCCTCCTGAGTGGATGACGAGGGGAATTGGGCTAGAAGGTTCAGTTCGGACAGGTGATCGGCGGAGAACGGCATGGCAGAACCTCGTTTTATTGTGATGATTTCAGCATAGTCCATCGGCATCCGCGGATTCGCACTCATTATTGATTCAGCTCAGGGCTGAGAGTCGGGTCTCATTATCCAATACCCTATACTTCCCGTAGCCCACCGCACACGGACGACTGACTGGCATGGAAAACAACGGCTATTACCCCCAACAACTCCGCCATTTAAGCGGTTACCTGTCCGGTCTGGTCAAGGGCAGGCTGTGGCTGAAGGTGTTGATCGGCATGCTGATGGGGCTTGTCACCGGCACCCTGCTGGGGCCGTCCGTGGGTCTGGTGGAGCCTGCGACGGGCAGCCTGGTCGGCAACTGGCTCGCGTTTCCCGGCCAGCTGTTCCTGGCCACCATTCAGATGATTGTGATTCCGCTGGTCATTGCCTCGGTGGTGCGTGGTCTCGCCGCCAGCGAAGACCTGGCACAGTTACGAACGCTGGGCGTCCGGGTCACGATTTTCTTTGTCATTACGACGGCGGTTGCTGCCGTCATTGGCCTGTGGATCGGCGGTGTTATGAACCCGGGCGCCATGATGACCGGGCTGGCCGCCACCGCGCCCTCCCCGTCAGTCGCCGCCGCATCCGCCAGCTCTGACTTTCCGGACGTTCTGGAACTGCCGCAAACCCTGATCGGCCTGCTGCCGGGCAATCCGCTGGACGCCATGGTGGAAGGGCAAATGCTGCAGGTGGTGATTTTTTCCATCATTGTGGGTGTGGCGCTGGTCAGCATGGACCCAAAGAAATCCCGCCCGATGCTGGACCTGCTGGATTCCCTGCAACAGATCTGCATGACGGTAGTCGGCTGGGCCATGCGCCTGGCGCCCATCGCGGTGTTCGGACTGATGGCTCAACTGACCACCACCCTCGGTTTTCAGGCGATGCTAGGCATGGCCTCCTACGTGCTGACGGTCATCATCGGCCTGCTGCTGATGCTGGTTGTGTACATGCTGATCCTGAAGCTCGTTGTTGGTGACTCACCCAAACGGTTCCTGAAAGACACCCGGGATGTGCTGTTGCTGGCGTTTTCCACCTCCAGCTCCGCGGCAGTCATGCCACTTTCGATTCGCACCGCTGAGGACAAGCTCGGCGTTCGGCCGTCCGTATCCCAGTTCGTGATTCCACTCGGGGCCACGATCAACATGAACGGCACGGCGCTGTATCAGGCCGTCGCAACGGTGTTTCTGGCCCAGGTGTATGGCGTGGACTTGAGTGTCGGCAGCCTGGCCCTGGTGGTGGCCATGGCGGTAGGTGCCTCAGTGGGGTCCCCGGCCACGCCGGGTGTCGGCATCGTGATACTGGCGATGGTGCTTCAGACGGTGGGCGTACCTCCCAGCGGCATTGCATTGATCATGGGAGTGGACCGGATTCTGGACATGTGCCGTACTGCCATTAACGTTACCGGTGATCTCATCACCTGCCGCCTGATGGAGAACTGGTCCGGCACTCGCCTGGTTAGTGAACCGGAAGCCAGCACCCCGACGTAAGGACGACAACCCCAAGCCAGTTACGTTAGGCTGTGCAGCCAGGTTGTTAACGGGAGGTGCCATGACCAAGGTAAATATCGACATTGTTTCGGACATCGCATGCCCATGGTGCGCCATCGGCTACAAGCGGCTGGAAAAAGCCATGACCGAGTTGCAGGACGAACTGGAATTTGACGTCCAGTGGCGGGCGTTTGAGTTGAACCCGGACTCCTCAGGTGACGGCGAACCCATCCTGCCGGCACTGGCACGGAAGTACGGCCGAAGTGAAGAAGAAATGAAGGCCAACCAGGCCCAGATGACGGCGATTGCGGCGGAGTTAGGGCTTAACTTCGATAAGCTTCAGGAGCGTCACACCCGCAACACCTTCGACGCACACCGCCTGCTCAAGTGGGCCGCTGAACAAGGCGATCAGACCGCACTGAAACTGGCCTTTTTCGAGTCCTACTTCGGACGGGCAGAGAACATTTCGAACACTGACGTGCTGCTTGCCTGCGTTGAACAGGTAGGGCTGGACGCCGAAGAGGCAAAAGCCGTTCTGAGTTCCAATCGCTATGCAGACGCAGTGCGCGAGGAAGAGCTTCGCTACCAGCAGGCCGGGGTATCTGCGGTGCCCGCTTACATCATCAACCAGAAGTACCTGATCTCCGGTGCCCAGGAACCGACAGTGTTGATGGAAGCGTTGCGAGAAATCGCGGCTGAAAGCTAGCTTTCTGGTGGCCTTCTCCTAGAGTTACAACGTAGCTCCAGCAGGAGAAAAACCATGCTCTATTGGACGATAGTCTGTCTCGTTGTAGCAATAATCGCTGGTGTTCTGGGCTTTGGCGGTATCGCCGGCGCGGCGACAGAATTTGCGAAAATTCTGTTTTTTATTTTCATTGTTCTTCTGGTGATTTCCCTCATAGCGAACGTCGTTCGAGGGCGCGGACCAAAGGTTTAGTGAGTCACCACCGTTCGGGTCTTTGCATCAGTTGCAATCGACCCGAACGGGCTTAAAGTCTCGTCCGGTTAAAGCGCCATGTTCTTACCGGAACAAATCTGTTCAACGACCGCTTCGCAGACTTCATCCTGGCTTCGGCCCTCGCCTTTTATCGAGATATCCGCATATCGGCTGTACAGCGCAAACCGCTCGTCAAACAGGTCATCCAGTGACTGGTCCGGCCTGCGGGAAATACCCCGGGCGCTGTAATCTCCAATACGCTGGATCACCAGGTCCAAAGGAATATCCAAAAACACCACCACACCGTTGCCTTTCAGGCGCGCCATGGCCGCGTCACTGTAGACCGCGCTGCCGCCGGTGCTGATGATCTGGTGGTGCACATCCAGCTCCAGCAGCACTTCCTCCTCAATGTGGCGAAGCGCCTGGTAGCCATCTTCATCAACGATGTCCTGCAGGGTGCGCCCGGCCTTTTCCTGAATCAGCAGGTCAGTGTCTACAAAGCCCATACCAAGCCGCTTGGCCAGCAGAACCCCAACGGTGCTCTTGCCGCTGCCGGGCATACCGATGAGAACAATGTTTTGATTCGTCTTGAGGAAGGGCATGTTTACTCCGGGGAAATTGTTTGGCGGCCGATTGTAACAAGTCCGTCTAACCTTGGTCTGAAAACTATAATCAATGTCTCAAGGAGGACACCATGCTTCAGACAGCTTATCGTTTTCTACCCCATTTCTTTGCCGTGTCATTGGCGCTGATCCTGAGTTCGGCGGCAGCCGTCGCCGCCGAGGATCCGGTTTACACAGGCCTTCTCTCCAATACCGGCGCCGGCGGTTATGACGTTGTTAGTTACTTCGAGGATGGCGAGGCAACCGAAGGCTCCAGCAACCACTCAGCCGAATACCTGGGCGTCAGCTGGCGCTTTGCAAGTGCCGAACACAAGGCGAAGTTTGAGGCCGATCCTGATGCCTATGTACCCCAATACGGTGGCTATTGTGCCTGGGCGGTCAGCCAGGGTTACCTCGCCAAGGGCGACCCGGAGCACTGGACCGTCAAGGATGGCAAGCTGTACCTGAATTACAACCAGTCCGTTCAGGACCAGTGGCTGGAAGATACCGAGAACTTCATCCGCACGGCGAATGAGAACTGGCCGGCAGTACTCGAAAAGTAACAGTTTTCCGACAATCCGTGCGGTTTCAAGGCTGGCACAAAGCCGTATAATCCGGCAAAAAGAATGACGCTTTTTCTTTCAGTCAGCCTGCAGTAGCCGCACGGATAACGAATGACAACTGGCCAGACGCGATCAGCTTTTCCGCTTGCCACACTCACCTTTGTGACCTGTATGCTCACGGCTGCCGTGGCTCAGGCAGAGATTGCCCGCATCGTGCACCCCGATGGCACGGTCGAATTCACCAATGTTAAAAAGAGCCAGCCCCGCGCCTCGACCGGTAACGACACAGTGTATCGCTACAAGGATGACCACGGCGTTGTGGCCTACAGCAGCGTTCGCCCCAGCAGTGACCAGTTCGAAGTCATCCGGTTCTACTGCTATGCCTGCGATCCGGAATCCAGCGTCGACTGGCGCAGAACCCCTCTGTTCAAGCAACGCTATCGTGATGAAATCCTGACCGCGGCCCGCGAGTACGGCGTTGACCCTGCGTTGATCCGGGCCGTTATCCACGCCGAATCCGCGTTCAATGAAAAGGCGCTGTCTCCAGTGGGAGCTCAGGGGTTAATGCAATTGATGCCGGGTACGGCCCGGGAACTGGGCGTCGTGAATCCACTCGTTGCGTCCGAGAACATTCGCGGGGGTGCCAATTACCTGGCCAAAATGCTGCAGCGCTTCAACGGCGACATTCGCCTGGCAACCGCCGCATACAACGCCGGCCCCGGTGCGGTCTCCCGTTATCAGGGCGTGCCACCCTATGCGGAAACCAAGGCTTACGTGCATCGCGTTGGTATCCTGCACGAGCGCTACGCCGGCACGTTCTGATATCGGGCGTTACCCGAACGCCAGCCAGATCCCCACCGCGATCATCAGGCTTCCGGCCACCCGGTTTACCGTGCGAACACCATTGCCCTGACGCAACAATGCCCTCAAGCCACGCCCACCGTGGGCGTAGAGCTGCAAGCAGATGAATTCCAGCAGCAGAATAATCAGGATCAGCGCCGCCAACTGGGACGTCATCGGCAGACTGTTATCAATAAACGGCGGCAACAGGGCTACAAAGAAGGCCCACCCCTTGGGGTTGGCGATGGCCGTCACGAAGCCCTGAAACGCCAGTTGCCAGCGTGACAGGTCAACCGCCGACTGATCCTCCTCCGGCATCGCCATTCGACCTTTGGAAAACCACATCTGAATACCCAGCCAGGCCAGGTAGGCACCACCGGCATACTTGAACACGGCAAACGCGGTGGGGTATTTCAGCATGAAGGCCGCCACACCAATAGCCGCCGACGTTGCCACGATCGCCACCCCCAGCAGCTCACCGGCCATCATCCACAGGGCCCGGCGCACACCAATAGTGATACCCATGGACAGCGCCAGGGTCATGCACATACCGGGTGTAATGGACACCACAAAGAACGTGGGAATGAAGGCAGATAATAACGACCAGTTGAGTGACAACACAGCACGGCTCCGCAACGCTGGGTGGCGAGTACCCATAAAATTAGTATGAATGTACTACTTTGGATCGGTAGGATGCTCTCTATTGGACGAAAACTGCAAGCTTTTCAGGTGCTTTTTCGTTTCAACAGGAGATGTTCAACTACGCAAGGATAGCAGTATGCCCCGTAATACATGGCGTCAATTACCCGTTCTTCTTTTTACCGTTACCGTGCTGATTGCCTGCAGGGCCACCATCACCCCTGAGTGGGTCGCGACCTTTAACCCGAAAGCCAGTGAAGAGCCGGATCGTCTTGCCTGGTTCGACGACATGGCCGTCGACAGCTACGGCAACATCTTCGTTGCGGCCAGCACCATCAGAGCGTCCATGGAGCTTCACATCCACGACGTTGCGCTGGTGAAGTTTGATGCCTCCGGCAATCGAGTCTGGTCCCGAGTTCTGGACCTGTCCACCACTGGTTATGACAGTGACGACAGCCCTCTGAAGCTGGTATTGGATTCATCCGACAACAGCTACATGCTGCTGGAGCAGTTCCGGGTGGTCAGTGATCAGGAGTCGGCAAGCGGCAACTATCTGATCAGCTTCGACGCCAACGGCAATGAACGCTGGCGAAAGGACCTGGGGGAGAACACCGAGTACCGCACGCTGACCCTGGAAAACGACAAACTCTACGTCACGGGTGCCCAGACCCGGGTGTTCAACCTGGCCGGCAACCAGCTGCTTGCCATAGAACACCCCTACCATGTGGCCCGCTCCGTGGACGTGAACATGAACGGCGATATGGCTCTGGGTGGCGGCTCCGCCGTAACCCTTTTTAACGCCAGTGGCGCGCAGCTCTGGCACCAGCGAATTTCCGATCGGGACTGGGCCTTTGGCGAAACCCGTTTTACCCAGCAGGGTGATCTGGTTGCCATCAATGCGCTGGAAGATAATGGCGCGTCGCACTTGTCCCGTTTCTCCGCGAGCGGCCAGCTGCTGTGGTCCAGGTCTTTCTCGCCCGCTTACGAGAGCTACGGTTTGCCCGGCCGACCGGCGGTGTTCGAAGACAACCGTGGAGACCTCCTGCTGACGACATCCAATGAAGACGGCCATCGAATCGTCAAGCTCGATGCCGCAGGCCGGGTCATCTGGAACAAGCGGGAGAAGGGCATTGTCAGTGATGCGGAGCTGTCCAACGGCGAGCTGTTCATCGTGGGTGACGGCATGAACGCCAAATACGATTCCGATGGCAACCGGGTGGCAGAATCCAGCCTTCGGGAGTATGTGCAGATCACCACCGGCAGCGTCGCAATCAATGGCAACCGCCTGTACGCCGGCTACAGCGTCAACCAGGACGGCACCTTCGTGCTGCACCTTTCCCAATACCTCAACCAGTAGCCACGAATCTGACCGGCGCTTTCTACGAGGAAAGCACCGGCCAGGGTGTTTCGGTCAGCCCGGAAGCGTTTTCAGAAACGCCTGAAGAGCAACCGGATCGGTGACCGTCACCCGGCCGTACTCCAGTTTCAGCAGCCCGGCCTCTTCGTACTGCTTGATCGCTCCATGAACGCCCTGCCGGGTCATGCCCATCATGTTGGCGATGTGCTCCCGGGTGAGCTGAAACGTGACCGGATGGGACGTCAGCCCATCGGCGCCCTGAAGCTGTGCCAGGAACAACAGACGTCGGCCGATCCGGGTGGCAATGCCCTGCAGGGCGTCGTCCGCAATGATGGACATGACCGACCACAGCCGCTGACTGATCAGATCCAGCACCTTCGGATAGGCTTGCGGGTAGGTTTCCAGCAGCCGGCGAAACCCTTCACCCGGCAACTCCACCAGTCGGGTTTTCTCGTGGGCGGTGGCGCCATACACCCTGGGCATTCCCGGTGAAAAGACCGCATCGCCGATCCAGGCCGGGGCCCCGAAAATAATCAGCGTGGCCTCCCGGCCTTCCGAGTTCACCGAACTGATGCGCACCTGCCCCTGCGCGATCACACACAATGACGACTGCATGGAGCCCTTCTCATAGATGGGCTCGCCTTCGCCAAAGTTGCGCCAGCGGGCCATCATCTCGGCCTCCGCGAAGCCTTTATCGGGCAGGCCACCCAACAGCGGGCAGGCTCTTAAAACATCGCTTAATTCAGACATGATCAAAACCTACGAACACCTGAACCAAATGTAAACCATTTGACAGTGGATCGCTCCCTCCACGACCTAAACTGACGTCAGGAATCCCACAAGGGCAAACGAACAATGAAGGAGACCGCCATGTCTGAGCGTATCGAAATCCCCTCCAAGAAAGACCAGGTCAGTGCCGAAGAGTGGCAGCTGCGTGTGGACCTGGCTGCCGCCTATCGCCTGATTGCGATGTACGGCTGGGACGATCTGATTTTTACCCACATCTCCGTGCGCATCCCGGGACCGGACCACCAGTTCCTGATCAACCCCTACGGCATGATGTTCGATGAAATCACCGCATCCAGCCTGGTGCGCATCGACCAGGAAGGCAACAAGATCAACCCGGACGATTTCGATGTAAACCCAGCCGGTTTCACCATCCACAGCGCGGTTCATGCCGTTCGCGAAGACGCCGCCTGCGTGATGCACACCCATACCCGCGCAGGGGTTGCCGTTTCCGCCCAGTCGGAAGGGCTGCTTCCGCTGTCCCAGCAGAGCCTGTTCCCGCTCTCCAACCTGTCGTACCACGACTACGAAGGTGTGGCGCTGCGGGAAGATGAAAAGGCGCGCCTGCAGGCAGACCTGGGCACCAACAACTTCATGATCCTGCGCAACCATGGCCTGCTGACCACCGGTTCCAGCGTGGCCGATGCGTTCCTGGGCATGTATGTCCTGCAGACAGCCTGCGAAATCCAGATTCAGGCACTGTCGGGCAACCGGGAACTGACACCGGTACCTGCCGGTATTGTCGATACGATTCAGCAGCAGGCCTCGCAGGCAACTCGCGGCCTGGGTGGCAAACTGGCTTGGCCGGGACTGCTTCGCAAGCTGGACCGGGTGAACCCCGGCTACGAGAAGTAAAGGAGATTTCTGATGAGTGACGTTACTGCACCCCAGGCCACCTTCACCCACATGAAGGACGGCACCGCCGAAGACTGGAAGATCATTGCCGATTCCTTTGGAAAATTTGCCCAGACCCTGCCCGACCGCATCCTGGAACATCTCCAGCTGCTGAAGGGCGATTTTGGCGGCTTTCAGGTAGACAGGCTGACCCATTGCCTGCAAACCGCCACCCTGGCCCACCGGGATGGCAAAGATGACGAGTACGTCGTGTGCGCCCTGCTGCACGACATCGGTGACACCCTCGGTACCTATAACCATGCCGACGTTGCCGCCGTGCTGCTGGAACCATTCGTGAGCGACGCTAACCACTGGATGATCAAGCACCACGCCATCTTCCAGGGCTACCACTTCTTCCATTACCTGGGCATGGACCGTGACATGCGGAACGAATACAAAGAACATCCGCACTTCAAGCGGACAATCGAATTCGTCAGCAAGTACGACTCTCCGGCCTTTGATCCGGAGGCGGAAACCCTGCCTCTGTCCTACTTCGAACCAATGGTTCGCAAAGTGTTCGCAGAGCCAAGAAAGTCCCTGTACAAGGACGCTCACACCGACTGAGTGAACAACCGAAGGGGCAAAATGCCCCTTCGGATCTTTTTCCTTCATCCCCCACAAGCCCCACCAGCGGTCGACAGCCACCCCTGACCGGACTAGAGTTAAATCAGGTTGTGGGGCGTTTTATCACTGCACCCCACCAAGAGAACGATGCTCGGGGGGCCGCACCATGCCGGACTTAACACCAGAGCAACTCGAACAGGTCGCGCAGGAGTACGACCGACGCCTCACCCCAACACTGTTTGTTCCCTGGAATTTCCAGACCCTCGAACACGCTCACCTGAAACCGGGTTTCAACGTGCTCGATGTGGCCTGCGGCCCGGGCGAACTAACCCTCGGCGCTGCACGACAGGTCGCCCCAGACGGGCAAGTCATCGGTTATGACCTGAATCCGGGCATGCTCGCGGTAGCCCGCCGAAAATCCGCCGACATAACGTGGCAACAGGGTGACGCAGAAGTCCTTCCCTTCGACGACAACCAGTTTGATGCCGTGCTCTGCCAGTTCGGGCTGATGCTGCTTGAGCATCCGGCAACCGCGTTACGAGAAATGATTCGGGTGCTCAAACCCAAACACCATCTGGTGGTGACGGTGTTTGATGGTTTCGACCAGCAGCCGGTCTACCGGACCCTTTCTGAAATCTACACACAGGTCGTATCACCCGAAGTCGGCCATCTATTGGCGGCCCCCTTTTCACTCGGCGACCCGGACACGCTGGACGACCTCTTCACCCAGGCCGGCATTCACGATTACAGCAGGATACGCCTGATGGAGACGGCCCGATTCCCGAGCCTGACCGATCTGGTGCAGGCCGATATCCGGGGCTGGTTTCCGTTTGCCGGTGTGGCGCTGACGGACGAGCAGACCGAAGCGGTCATTCGAGAGGCCGAATCCGCGCTGTCTGCATATCAGCTTCCGGATGGCACCGTGGAGTTTAGCGTGCCGGCGCACATCATCACGGCAACCAAGGCGCTGGCACCGGACGATGGCGAACGTCTGGCGATCTAAGTTCGTTGTTTGACAGAAAACGACGGGGAAAGGTGTTGGTCACGGGAATGGGTCAGGAAGAGACCAGCCGGTATCCTGCCGAAGTCAGACGATTGGCCAAAGCCTCAATATGCGCCGGACTCACTTCGCAACAGCCTCCAACGAGGGTCGCGCCTTGCTCTACCCAGCGAAGCGCGTGCTCAGCGTAGGCGTCGGGACCGAGATCCGAGCGTGCCGTAAGGATATCCACGGTGCCGCCCGCTTGCAGCTTGGGCGCAGATTCGAAGCCATTGGCGTAACCGCCAAACGGAATGCCGAGCCCGGCCAGTTCGGCCATGGCGGTGGTGACTGCCTCGGGGGCCGAGCAATTGACCAGGACCCGCTCGGCACCGACAGCCGCGACCTCCCGGGCCGCCTCGACCAACGATTCGCCGGAGCGGAGGCGACTGCCGTCCTCGTCGTCCACGGTGAAAGCGGTCCACACCGGCAGATTGCTTTCCGCTGCGGCGACGGTCGCCATCCGCGCCTCCCGTGCCAGAGAGAGGGTCTCACAGATAAAACAATCGACGCCTTTGGCCTGGGCCGCCACGATGCGGCGATAATCCCGCAGGCAGGTGGCATCGTCAGGCACCAGTTCATAATGGTAACTCGCCACCAGCGGCGGCAGGCAGCCAGCAATGCGCACGTCCTTTCCGCTTTCTTCACGGGCCCGGGCGGCGGCGATGAGCGCCGCGGCCTGCAGCGGCTCGAACCAACCGGACTCACCATCGCGGGTCAGACGCTGCGGCGTGGCACTGTAGCTGTTGAGCGTGATGACACGGGCGCCCGCCTCGATGAATTCCCGATGGACGGTTTGAACCAGGTCCGGCTCATCCAGCATCACCTGAGCCGACCAGAGAGGCGAAACCGGGTGGCGACTGCGCCGCACAAACTCCTGTCCCATGCCTCCGTCCAACAGTACGATTTGCCGATTGTGAGCAGTCATCAAGTAGGGTTACCTGTCGTCATTGGGGAAACGGAGTCGATCGTTTTATAGCTGCCTGACTACACCTTCTTAACAAACTTGGCTGTCACCATCATTTCGCCCGCCCCCGGCAGTTTGCAGTCAAGTTCGTGATCCTTGCCTTCGACAATTCTTCGAATCACTGTCTTGGTGCCGATTTTCAGCACTTGCGAGCTGCCCTTTACCTTCAGGTCTTTGATCAAAGTGACTTTATCGCCCTCTTCCAGGACAGTCCCGTTGGCATCCCGGACAACGAATGCGTCTTCCGCAGCTACCTCCGATGGATTCCACTCGTGTGCGCATTCGGGGCAGACAAGATTCGATTGGTCTTCATACACGTACACGGATTGGCATTTGGGGCAAGGTGGAAGTGACATAGCGGTTGTTTCTCTCATCTCTGGGTACATGAATGTGTATGCGGCGCCTGCTGAAACTGAACGCCGCAGGCCCCGGTCTGCGGCTCAGTCGGGAAGATGCTCGCGGATAATCTCGTAGATGGCAGGCCGGTTCTCGGCGATTTCTTCCCGGGTCAGCCCTTCCAGCGAATGCGGGTACTTCAGCCACGCTTCGGTTTCATGCATATAGTAGTCCGGGATTCGGTCCGTCTGGTTCCGACTGGGCTTGTAATAGGGAACCGCAACACGAATGTCGGCCGGCGTATTGAGGCGGGCCCGGGTGCGCAGCTCGTTGATAATGGCTTCAATCGAGCGCCCGGTGTCGTAGACATCGTCCACGATCAGCAGGCGGTCCTCATGCCGTACGTTCTTGACCAGGTAGTTCAGACCAAATACCTTGACCTCCCGACTCTGCTCATCAATTCCGCTGTAGGACGACGTGCGGATGGCAATGTTGTCCGTGCTGATACCGTGGAAGTCGAGGAACTCCTGAACGGCGGTTCCGATGGGGGCTCCGCCACGCCACACGGCAATCATGAAGGTAGGCCGGAATCCGCTGGCAACGATGTTGGCAGCCAGACGATAGGAGTCCTCCAGAAGTCCCTGCGCGGTCAGATACTGTTTCTTGCTCATGTGCCGATGGGTCTCTCACGAGTCGCAATTTCGGGGCGATCGGGTATATTCTCGCTCCAGTGCCCACTTGGCAACCGTCAGACGAAAAAAGGGGCAACCAGGATTAGCATGAACAAACACTATCTGGAAGAAGAAGACTTGATCCTCGATGCCTTCAGGCTGGGCGTAGAGATATTCAAGAGTGGTTTCCGCCCCACCTTTATCGTGGGTCTGTGGCGCGGGGGCAGCTCCATCGGCATCTACGTCCAGGAATGCCTGCAGACACTTGGCGTCCAGACAGACCACATCGCCGTACGCACGTCCTACCGGGGGCAACCCTACTACCACAACATGGTGGCCTCTCCGAACACGGAAATCCGGGTGCACGGCACCCAGTACCTGCTGGAAAACCTGAACGCGGACGACGGTCTGCTGATTGTGGATGACGTCTTCAGCACGGGCCTGAACATCAAGGCTGTGATCGACAAGCTGGAGCGCAACTGCAAGCGCAACATGGCCCGGGAGCTGAAAGTCGCCACTCTGTGGCAGCGTCCCGCGTACAACCAAACCAACCTGCAGCCTGATTACTGCCTGCACCGCACCGATGACTGGCTGGTGTTTCCTTACGAGTTGAATGGCCTGACCATGGAGGAGATTCGGGAACACAAGCCCTTTGTGGAGCCGATACTGGATACCTGCAAAAAACGCCCGGGGGCATAACCACCGGGCGTTTTTTTATCTGCCGACTGAGCTTATTCGGCAGCCGCAATCAGGCTGGCGTTACCACCGGCTGCGGTGGTGTCCACACACAGGTGACGCTCAATCACGAAGCGCTGATCCAGCTTGTGCTCGGTTATCAACGGCAGCAGAGCACCATCACGCTTGGACAGGGCCAGACGATATTCCCGCAGCAGGGACTGATCCGCACAGCTCACCACCGCTTCGAAACCGCTCGCCTGCGTCAGCGCATCCGATGCCAGCAAGCCCTCGGCGCCCGTGATCGGCAGGCCAGCCCTGGCGGCATCCTTCACAGCACCTTCGATACCGGACGCAATGACCACCACCTGGTTGCCCTGTGACAGGGCCGTGCCGGCCTGCTCAAGAGCTGTTGCCCGATCCGGACCAAGACACAGGACCACACCACGCGCGTGGTTAGACAAACGGTTCAGCTCACCGGTCGGCCCGGGCAACTCTTCCTTGTGCGCGTCCAGCGGGGCCGGAACAGCGCCAAAAATCGGCTTGATCAGAGCTTCGCGAGCCTCCGGCCTCGGTGCCTTCATGGCCCCTACCTGATCAATCAGCTTTTGCAGCTTGCTCGCGCCAATGCT
Organism: Marinobacter sp. F4216; assembly: GCF_019931195.1. Classification (GTDB taxonomy): domain Bacteria; phylum Pseudomonadota; class Gammaproteobacteria; order Pseudomonadales; family Oleiphilaceae; genus Marinobacter; species Marinobacter suaedae. The sequence goes on from NZ_JAIOUO010000003.1 coordinate 547,393, forward strand.
CTTGGCGCCGGTGTCGGCTGAAACCACGGTCGTTTCGCCCTTCATAAAGCGACGAACGTACTGAGGACCACCCGCTTTCGGGCCTGTGCCAGACAACCCCTCACCACCAAACGGCTGGGAGCCGACGATGGCACCGATCTGGTTCCGGTTGATGTAGGTGTTACCGACCTTGATGCGGCTGGCCACGTGCTCGACCCGGCGATCCACCCGGCTGTGCATACCAAAGGTCAGGCCGTAGCCCTTGGCATTGATGCTATCAACCACCTTGTCCAGATCCTTGGCTTCGAAGGTGGCCACGTGCAGTACCGGACCGAAGATCTCCTCTTCCAGCTCTTCGATACCGGACACCTTCAGCACCGCCGGCGACACAAACAGGCCGTTATCGGGCACCGGCAGTTTCTTCAGCAGTTTGCCCTGATCCTCGAACTTTTTGCAGTGGTCGACGATCTTCTTGCGAGCGGTTTCATCAATGACCGGGCCCACGTCTGTGGACAACAGCCACGGGTCACCGATGCCCAGCTCCTCCATGGCGCCGTAAAGCATTTCCAGCAGGTGATCGGCGATGTCCTTCTGCACATACAGCATGCGCAGGGCGGAACAGCGCTGGCCCGCACTCTGGAAGGAGGACGCCAGGACATCACGCACCACCTGCTCCGGCAGCGCGGTGGAGTCGACGATCATGGCGTTCAGACCACCGGTTTCGGCCACCAGTGGCGCATCCGGCGCCATGTTTTCAGACATGACCTTGTTGATGCGCTGGGCCGTCGCAGTGGAGCCGGTGAAGCACACACCGGTCACCCGGGAGTCGGAAGTCAGTGCCGCACCCACAGTGGCACCGGTGCCCGGTACCAGCTGGATGGCGTCTTTCGGGATACCCGCTTCGTACATCAGCTCAACCGCCCGGTAGGCGATCAGCGCGGTCTGCTCGGCCGGCTTGGCCAGCACGGTGTTACCCACCGCCAGGTTGGCCAGGATCTGGCCGGTGAAGATGGCCAGCGGGAAGTTCCACGGTGAAATACAGCAGATAACGCCGCGGGCTTCACCGTCATCTTTGTAGCGAACACATTCGTCGGCATAGAACTGGGCAAAGTCTACCGCCTCGCGAATCTCAGCCACGGCATCCAGCAGGGACTTGCCAGCTTCCCGGGTGGTCAGGGCAAAGAGTTCGTGGGCGTGTTCTTCATACAGGTCACCAACCTTGCGAACACAGGCGGCGCGTTCTTCGGCGGACACTCCAGACCAGCCTTTAAAGCCGTCCTGTGCAGCCTTGATCGCAGTATCCACATCGGCGTCGGAAGCCTGGGTCATGTGGCCCACCAGGTCGTCCGGGTTGGCCGGGTTACGAACCACCTGAACCTCGCCACCGGCAACCTCACCGGCGATCAGCGGGCCACCTTTCCAGCGATGATCCTTGAAGGCACCACGGCCGGCTTCGACCTCTTCCACGGTAACCGGGTCAGTAATGTCCCAGCCCTTGGAGTTGCGACGCTTGTCGCCAAACAGCTTGAACGGATGAACGATCGCCTTGCTGGAAATGTTGTCCCCCATCGCCACGACCACATCAATGGGATCCTTGGCGATTTCCTCCGGCGTAATGCTGGTGTCGACAATCTGGTTCACGAAGGAACTGTTGGCCCCGTTTTCCAGCAGTCGGCGAACCAGGTACGCCAGCAGATCTTTGTGGGGGCCAACCGGTGCATAGATCCGGCAGGGAACACCACTGACAGCGATCACCTCATCGTGCAGGGACTCGCCCATCCCGTGCAGGCGCTGAAACTCGTAGTTCTTCACGCCCTTGGCGTTCGCCAGCTCCAGGATGGCGGACACCGAGTGCGCGTTGTGGGTGGCGAACTGCGGGTAGATGCGGTCGGCCATGTTGAGCAACTGGGTTGCGCAGGACATGTAGGACACGTCACTGCAGGCCTTGCGGGTAAAGACCGGAAATCCGTCCAGACCCATCACCTGGGAGCGTTTGATCTCGGCATCCCAGTAGGCGCCTTTGACCAGGCGCACCATGATCTTGCGGTCGTACTTCTCGGACAGGGCATACAACCAGTCCAGAACAAAGGAGGCTCGCTTGCCGTAGGCCTGCACCACCACACCGAAGCCATCCCAGCCGGCCAGTTCGGGATCGGAAACCAGTGCTTCGATGATGTCCAGTGACAGGTCCAGCCGGTCCTGTTCCTCGGCGTCAATATTGAAGCCCATGTTAGCGGCTTTGGCCTTGCGCACCAGATCGCGGGCACGGGGCACCAACTCATTCATGACCCGCTCTTTATTGCCGTACTCGTAGCGAGCCAGCAAGGCGGACAGCTTGACGGAGATACCGGCGTTCTTGCGAACATCGTCCTTGCAGGATTTGGCGATGCTTTCGATCGCCTTGGAGTAGGCGTCGTAGTAACGCTTGGCATCGTCGTCGGTGCGAGCCGCTTCGCCCAGCATGTCGTAGGAGTAGGTGTAGCCCTTGGCGGTGTATTCCCGAGCTTCTTCCTGGGCTTCTTCAATATCGCGACCGAGCACGAACTGACGGCCCATCTCCTTCATGGCCTGACCTGCCACGGTGCGGATCACCGGTTCACCGAAGCGCTTGAGCAGCTTGCGCAGGGTGTCGCCGACACCACCACGCTCTGAATCTTTCAGCAGGTTGCTGGTCATCAACAGCGCAATGGTGGCGGTGTTGATCAGCTGGGACGAGGCCTTGCCAATGTGGCTGCCCCAAGCCCCGGAGGTGATCTTGTCTTCGATCAGGTCATTGATGGTCATGCTGTCCGGAACCCGCAGGAGGGCCTCGGCCAGACACATCAGGGCAACACCTTCTTTGGTGGTGAGACCGTACTGTGCGAGGAACTTTTCCATGATCGTGGGCTTGGCGTTCTTGCGAACACTGCGTACCAGGTCGGCCGCACGTTTGGAAATAGCGTCGCGCTCGGCTTGAGACAGTTCCGCGCCAGCAATCAGTTCATGAATGACCTTGTGCTCGTCAGCAAGGTAATAATCACGAACCGCCTGACGGCTGTCTTCAAGAGCAGGAATTTCTGATCGCTGCGGTCTCATAGTCTCACCCTCTTATATGTTATTCGTCTGCCGGAAATTCTACCGGGATGAACAAAGACGATTTTCCTATTAGAGCCTCCAAAACGTGACAAAAGGTCGTTTTACAGCGCCTGGAATTTATTTTATTTCTTGATCTTACTCATTTTAGGCGTTTTACCTTCAAGGCACTCCGGTACCGGACCTTTCTACAACTTACACGAATCAGGGTACTCCTCATGATAGTGGTCAAAGCAAGAACTTTCAGGGGCTCTCGGACTGTACCGCGCCAATATTGAAGTCATTTCGACCATGGTATACAGATAGACAGGACAATTGGTTATAGTTTCAGGGCTAACCAGTCATTCATTTCATTGAGAACCCGAGCTATGGTCGAACTGGACCGAATTGATCACTCGATCATTCGTGAATTGCAGAAAAATGCCCGAATAACAGTGACCGAGCTGGCTTCCCGGGTGGGGCTATCCAAAACCCCGTGCCAGGTCAGAATGCGCAGGCTGGAAGAGAATGGCTACATCACCGGCTACACGGCACTGGTTAACCAGAGCAAGCTCGGGCAGTCACACATTGCGTTTGCCCAGGTAACACTTGGGGACACCAGCAGTGCCGCATTGTCTGCCTTTAATGACGCCGTGCGAAAAATCTCGGCGGTGGAGCAGTGCCACATGATAGCCAGCCACTTCGATTACCTGCTGAAGGTTCGCACCAGGGATATGGCCGAATACCGAAAGGTGTTTGGCGAACAGATTTCCGCCCTGCCCCACGTGCAACAAACCAGCACCTTTGTGGTGATGGAGAACGTTAAAGACGCGGGTATCTGAGCCTCAACCGGCGGTTAGCTGTTCCCGGGTTTTCAGTCGCCCTTCCCGGCGAATGCCCGCGTTACTGAAGCGGCGTTTCTGCGCGTCCGTTTCCGGAATCACCTGGGGTACATCCACAGGCTTGCCGATCTCATCCAGCGCCACGAAGGTGAAATAGGCCGACAGAATATGGCGGACCTCGCCGGTGTAGCTGTTTTCCGCCTCGACCCGGGCACCGATTTCCATCGATGATCCCCAACTGCGGTTCAGGGAAAGATTGAACAGCAGGGTATCGTTTCCCTTGGCCGGTGCGCGGAAGTGGATGGAATCCACCGCTGCGGTCACACACACATGGGCCGAGTGCCTCTCTGCCACCACTAACGCCAGCCGGTCACACTTCGCCATGATCATTCCGCCAAACACCGTGTTGTGGGAATTCATGTCGTTGGGAAACACCTTGTAGACGTGCTGCTCCACCGCAGAGGCGGACACCGGCTTGGCGGGACGATCGGGCATGCTTTCATCTCCATCTGAAAGGAATTCAGGCGTACTGTACCGCAACTCCGCGCCTGGCGCCGCTCCGGCAAAATCTGGTCTAAGCTGAATTAGGCTCCGACGCCGTTCTTCGGAACCACTCACACACGCTACCGGACACGCGCCACCTGCCTCGGAGAACTTTCTATGGCCGCTTCCTCTAGCCTGAGCAGTCTCATAGGGCGTTGGATTTTTGCCGCAGCACTCGTCTTCGGCACCTATAACCCCACACAGTATTCCTATATTTCCTGGGCCTTTGGCCCGGATGCCACCATGGGGCCCGTTATTGCCATCGTGGGCATTATTCTGCTGATTGGCTGGATCGTATTCCTTCGCGCAACCTTCCTGTCACTGGGCTGGCTGGGGATTTCCCTGGGGGCAGCACTGCTGGGCTGCCTGGTATGGCTGATGGTGGATATGGGCTGGCTCAGCCTGGAAGGCGAAGGCACGATGACCTGGGTGATCCTGCTGGTTATCTCTGTGCTGCTGGCCTTTGGCTTGTCCTGGTCGCACATTCGCCGGCGCCTGACTGGCCAGGTAGATGTGGATGATGTCGAGGATGGGCGGGGATAATCCTGCCCACCAGCGCTTAGCCAGAAACAACCAGACCTAGCCCGAAGGCGATGGCGAGGACGCCGATGGTTTTCCCCCACCATTCACCGTGGGGCACCAGCTTTTCCAGCAGCACCACACCGGCAATGGCCGCGATCACGGTAAGGTCCATCACACCGCCTGCAAATAACAGCAGCATTAATGCCCCGCAACACCCCACACAGAAGGCACCATGCCGGAGCCCCATCGTGAACGCCCCCTTCACACCCGGTTGCCAGTAACAGGTAATGAACAGAAGGGGTCCACGGCATCGTTTCAGGCAGGCCTGCTTGAATGAGGAAAGCTGGTAAATTCCTGCGGCCATCAGCAGCGCCCCGCTGAACAAAACGCTCTGACTGCGCATCATGGGGCTAAGCAATGCCCACTCTTCCAACAACCACTGAAGGAGCGTCGCGGCCAGGCTAAACAGTGCCCAAACCAGAACATAGCCCCCCGTGAACGCAATCGTTCCTCGCACCGCAGGAAGGTGGTTTTTACGTACGACTTGCCGGTACAAAAGCACCATCGGCGCTGCGCTCGGCATCATCATGGCCACCATCATGATGCTCCACATCACGAACATCAGGGCAAAATACCCCAGCGTCCAGTGATGGAACGCTATCATCGAACCCGATGACATACCCTCCATGTCCGACGCCATGCCGATCAAATACAGCCAGGCCAGTGCAGCAATGGCCAGTAATCCAGCCAGGGTCAGCAAGCTTCCCCGCAGCCATTCCCCTGAGAACGCCCCGTGTCTAGCGCGCATCCCATTGTCCCGGGTCAGTGATAGACGCCGGTCGGCCCGATATCCAGATGCGCCAGGTGACTGTGGCTGGCACTCAACTCCATGGGCACATCCGCATGAGCACTCGTTTTTCCTGTCGCCACTTCAGCCACTGCGTATTCAAAGCCCCTGGGCAGATCGATCCGCGCTCTATGCTCTGAACCATCTATCGGACTGAGTATCGGGCTGGCACTGGCCTCGATCAGGTCAGCGACACGCACCGTGGCATGCCGGCCTTCAACGTCACAACTGATTTCAATGGGGCAAAACACCGGGTCGTGCATCGTGGTGAGCGTGCTTGCGAACACGTTGAAGAACGTCGCGCCTGGCTCGGATGTTTCGCCAGACAAAATAGCCATGAGTGCTTCACGCTGCTCCGGAGTCGCCCGTTCATCCACAAAAGCCTGAGCGGTGCCGTTACCCTCGTGAATGGCACCCGGCCACTTCAGTGTCATCGCAAAAGCCAATCCATCCAGCCGGGTGTCGCCAAAATAACCATCTTCGATTTTGACTGCGGCAAACGCCTCACAGTCACCATGACTTGGCCGCCCCATAAATTGGCATGGGCAGCCGAGGTCGCAGTTGCAGTTCACATACTCCAACCCCTTGAGTCGCCAATCTACCTTTTCCATCGCTGCAGCTCCTCTTCCGCATCGCAGCCTCTGTATTAAGAATAAAACAGGCGGGTCAGAGCGTTAGATCAATAAAGAGCCAAAATACATCGAATATTCGTCAGGAGCTTAAAACTCCGGACGGAAGCAGAAAAGAAGAGGAATTGTCCGGTGAACAGTGTCAGGCCTGCCCATCCAGCCTTCGGCTAACCCAGGCGTGGTACCACCGGGCAAGGGCCGGCCGGATCACCGGCAAACCGATCAGCCAGGCCAGCGGTTTGAGCACCGGCACCCGTGACATCAGCAGAATGTAGGCATCCATTTCCCGGTGGATCTGCCCTTCAGCATCCTTGACGTGCAGTTCACGCAGGGCACTGTCAGGGTCGATGCCCTGCTGACGCAACAGGGCGTCCTGGCCGGTGATGTCCAGCCACTCCACCGAATCGCCGCCTTTGCCGGCCAGCTTCTCGTACCAGCGTCGGTCCTTGATGCAGGCCGGGCAGGACCCATCGTAAAACACCACCAGTTTGTCGTTGTTCCTGCCCATCATTGCCCTCCAGTCGGATAAGATCAGGCCCGACTCAGGAACTTGCGCTCTTCCACGTTTACCTTGATTCGGTCACCTGTGGAAATGTGTTCCGGCACCTGAACCACCAGGCCGGTAGACAGTGTGGCCGGCTTGGTACGGGCCGTTGCGGAACCGCCCTTGATGGATGGGTCGGTCTCGGTAATTTCCAACTCCACCGTCGGCGGCAGGGCCAGGGAGACCGGAGAGTCATTGAGCAAAATAGCCATGAGGCCTTCGGTGTCTTCGCTGATGAACAACAACTCGTCCTCAATGGCCTCCTTGTTCAGGCTGTACTGGGAATAGTCTTCGCTGTCCATGAACACATACTCCTCACCATCAGTGTAGGAGAAGGTCACCGGGCGGCGCACCAGATCCGCCAGGTTCAGCATGTCGGAGTCCTTGAAGGTATGATCCACCTTGTTGTTGGTAACCACATCGTACATCCGCATCCGGTACAGGCTGCCTCCGGCGCGCCCCTGAGGCACCGAGCGCTCAATGTCCTTGACGAAATACACGCGTCCTTCAAATTCCACCGCTGAATTCTTTTTGATCTCACTTGCTTTTGGCATGACTTGAAACTCCGGGTTGACTCTTAATACCGTGCTCCGGGACAGGAACGCCCGCCCCCATAAAAACGATGTGCTGGTATACCATGAAGTTTATCAGCATGCGATAACACAGCTTGATCCGGCAGCACCTGCGCGCCAGCACATCAGTAAACCCTCCCTCGATTGGCGATTTCAGCCAACTTTGTGTCATAAACGCCAATACCAATCCTTGGGCCGCCGTGCGAATCTTTTAACCATCTTATTCAAAACACGCCGTCGCCCTCTGCCCCATTGAGCATGCGAATTGGCAGCCTTTACTACGGAGTGATTCGATGTCCTTGGTTAACGTTGAGCAACGCGGGCACATCCTGCTCATGGGCCTGAACCGGCCGGAAAAAATGAATGCCATGAACCGCGCCATGTACCATGAGATTGCCGCGGCCTATCACCACCTGCAGACAACAGACGACCTGCGAGTTGGCCTGCTGTACGCAGAGGGCGACCACTTCACCAGCGGCTTGCAGCTGGATGACTGGGCTGGCGTTTTTGCCAACGGCAAGGGCATAGAACCAAACGACGGTGAACTGGACCCGTTCAACGTTGTGGGCGACGCCCTGACCAAACCTGTGGTCTTTGCCACTCAGGGTATCTGCTTCACCTGCGGTGTCGAATTGATGCTGAATACCGACATCCGGGTGGCGGCCAAGGGCACCCGATTTGCCCAGCTGGAAGTAAAGCGAGGCATTTTCCCCTGTGGTGGCGCCACGATTCGGATGCAACGGGAGATCGGCTGGGGCAACGCCCAGCGCTACCTGCTCACCGGGGACGAATGGAATGCAGAACAGGCCTACCAGTGGGGCTTGATTCAGGAGCTGGTGGAGCCTGGCGAACAGTTCAGCACGGCATTGGCCATCGCGGAAAAAATTGCCAAAGCGGCTCCCCTGGGGGTCAGTGGCAGCCTCGCTTCCTCGAAGCTCGCCATTCAGCAAGGCGAGATGACCGCCAAAGAGCACCTCTTTACCTCCCTGCAACCGGTGATGGCCAGCGAGGACGTCAAGGAAGGGATCCAGTCGTTCCTCGAACGTCGAGAGGCCGTGTTCAAAGGTCGCTGACTCCACCCGACCGACTGGCGTTGAGGCTCCGGAAGGAGTAAAAGGGCCTAATCAATTCGAGCAACAGAAAACGGGCCGCGACGTTAGTCGTCTGGCGCGCGTTCCTGTGGATATGCTCAGATAGGCCCTGCCATTGCCAATTTAAGGAGTCATTCATGCAACACATTGTCCGGGGCGTGCTGGATTTCCGCCAGAACGTCTATCCGAAGCGTAAAGACCTGTTCGGAGCGCTTGCCGATGGGCAAAACCCGGACGTGCTGTTCATCACCTGTTCGGACTCACGCATTGACCCCAACCTGGTCACGGGGACCAACCCGGGCGACCTGTTCATCTGCCGGAACGCCGGTAACATCATCCCGCCCCACAGCAATGAGACCGGTGGAATGACCGCGTCCATCGAGTACGCCGTTGCCGTGCTGCAGGTTCGCCACATTATCATCTGCGGCCATACCGATTGCGGGGCGGTGAAAGGGGCTATGAACATCTCGGCGCTCAAGGGCCTGCCCCACGTCAAGGAGTGGCTGGGGCATTGCCGATCGGCCATGGAGATTGTCCGTGAACGCAATAATGTGCCTACTGAATTCAGTCTGGACAGTCAGTACCTGAACGAGGCAATCGAGGAAAACGTGCTGCAACAGGTCCAGCACCTGCGCACCCACCCGGTGGTCGCGGTGAAACTGGCCATGCAGAAGGTCCAGATTCACGGCTGGGTTTACAACATCAAAACCGGTGATATCCGTTGCTGCGGCCGTGACAGTATGGATTTTAAGAGCTTCGACGAATTCTATGCCGAGGAAATCGCTAGGCTTTCTTTGGAATCCTGATTGTCTCACATGCCAGCACTGGCGTCGGCCACATGCACTGCCGGACCGTCAGGCTCGGAGAACCGTTTCCCTGTGGCGACATTCCCTAGCCTGAGAGCATCGCAATAAACATAAAGTCCGTTTGGGTCGGCGCCTCCCCCAGCGTCCAGGTGGACACCCTGAATGAGTTCGCATCGAGGCTCTCAACCACCGCAGTGCACAACGGAGTCATGGGGGTGACCACAACATGCAAATCCCTGTCAGGGGACGACAGGTTCAGGTTGTGGTTGATCACATAAATCTCGGTCTGAGACTGTTTGTCGACGGTCCAACCCGGAATGTCGGCCAGGGGAGCTGGTGAATCAAACCCATCACCAGCATTCACTTTTGCGGAGAATAATGAAACCGCGCTCATAGCAAGCTCCCGTTATCTCTGGTCAATCTTCAAGCGACGGACGCCTAAACTCACCGCTGGCAGGTCATAGCCAGTTAGCGATCGCATACTTTTACTGGCTTGACGTACCCATACTAGAACAATTCCAGAGACAGACAGGAAAAACTCTGCCAAATCAAAAAGAAGTGTAGGGTTTGGCGGCACTGGGAAACTGGATCTCCCCCGAAAAGACTTTCTCAAAGAAGCTGATGACACGGCGCCAGCTATCTTCCGAGGCCTCTTCGTCATACCTGGCCCGCATGGGTGAAACGGCTGCGAGCTTCTCGAAAACGAACCCCGGGTGCTGATTCATGTAGGAGTGGCCGACACCTTCATAGGTCTTGATGTCGTGAGGGACCCCAAGGCGGTCAAGATGGCTCGCCAGTCGCTCGCCATGACTGCCATACACCAGGTCAGTCTTGCCCCAACCACCCACAGCGGGACAAATGCCTTGCAGTTTCTCGTGGTCCTTCGGGATTTCGCCATAGAAAGGCGCCACCACCTGCACCGGTGCCTGGACTGCGTAGAGCACGGCAAACCGCCCCCCCATGCAGAATCCCATCACGCCAACCTGGGTCACCAGTTCTTCCGGTTGATTCAGCAACCACTGCCTGCAGGCTTCCAGTTGTTCAAAGGCCTCCCCCTTGCCCATCTCATGGGCCTTGAGAGTCTTGACCACGCAAAGGGGCTTGCTGCCCGGCAGGTCGTAGAGGTCCGGCACCAGCACGGGATAACCGTTCGCGGCCAGGCGGTGGCCGATCCGCTCAATATCATCGGTGTACCCGAAGATATCGTGGATAGCGATAATGCCTGCCTGATGGGGATTTGCGTTCTTCGGGCAAAACCAGTGGGCCCGCATTCGATGCCCTGAAGGCAGTGGAATTTCAACCTGTCGATCCATTGGGGGAAACCCTCCCTGGCCGGATTGCCGTCACAATAAGGGGCCATGATCACACAGCGCCAATTCGCTGGTGTATGGCCCTTTCTGTTTGCGGATGCGGGCAGATCGACCAGCCCTCGGGGCTCTCAGGCCACCGATTGTTCAAACTCCTGAGCCGAAAGCTGCCACTCCTCTCCTTCATAATAGGCCTTAACCCGGGGATTCATAATCCAGAACCAGAGTGGTGGTATCAGAGCCATAACATACATACCCGCGTAACCGGTCGGCAGCTGCGGAGAACCCTCGTAATGCCGCAGGACCTGGTAGCGACGAGTCGGGAACGCATGGTGGTCGGAATGGCGCTGCAGGTGAAACAGACCCAGGTTGGTGATCAGGTAGTTGCTGTTCCATGAGTGGGCCGGCGTGGTGCGCTCATAGCCTCCGTTTGGCAGCTTCCGCCGATGAAGGCCGTAGTGCTCGATGTAATTGATGATTTCCAGGGTGGTGAAGCTCATCCAGCTCACCCCAAGGTAAAACACCAGACCAGCCCAACCGAAGATCAGCAAGGCCGCCACGGCAAATCCAACGCTCACCGCGTTCCACCAGATCAGCTCATTGCGCCAATGCAAAGCCGGCAGCCCCAGTGTTTTCAGCCGCTTGGCCTCCAGCTTCCAGGCGTTCCGTACGTTGCCCAGATAAGCGCGCGGCAGGAAATGGTAGAGGCTCTGGCCGAAGCGAGCAGAGGAGGCATCGTCCGATGTGGAGACCGTGACGTGATGCCCCCGGACATGCTCCACTTTGAAGCCGGCATAGCATACGGAAGCGTAGAGGAGGCCACCAGCCCAGTTCTCCAGCCTGCTGCGGCGGTGAATCAGTTCATGCCCGACGTTAATGGACAAAATGGCGCTGATAATCCCGCATGACAGAATCCAGCCAATCTGCCCGGCCAACGAAAACTGCTCCGTGGTCACGAAGACCCAGGCTCCGAAAGCCAGCACGGCCAACTGGGTGGGGACCGCCAAGAGCGTGAGCAGCGAGTACCAACGCTGCCCAGCCAGGCGTTCAACCTCATCCTCCTGAGGGTTCGAGGAGTCCTTGCCCACCAGATGATCGACCACCGGGATAATCCCGAAGATGACGAACAGGGGCCACCAGGCGTACAGATTCCAGTTTCCATTCTCCTGCATCATCTGCCAGGCGTTATAGGGCAACATCGCGACGAAAAACACGAGCAGGAACATGACTTTCTTGAGGGCAATCATTACCCGAGGCGGTATCCGTTCAAACATGGCGGTCTCCCTTTTTCACGCCAAACCGGTTATTTCGCCTACTGTGCGACGGTTCCTGAATCTGTGCAGGTCAGCAATTGACAGTTGGCTGTCATTTTCAGACACTGATCAGATAATCAACAAGAATATGAACACATGAAACCGGGTATCCCCCACACACCAACCTCGACTCGATACGTTCACCTCCTCTGTGAGCAACTGGAGCGAGATAACCTGTCAACAGCCAGGTTATTGGCCGGCACAGGGCTGCACCCCGAAGACCTGCGGGTATCTAACGGGTGGGTCAGCCATCACGCACTGGATCGCTTTCTGGGCAACGTTGAACAGCTTGCCAACGAGCCGCTACCGGGCGTCCGACTGGGACATCACCTGAACGTAAGTGCTCACGGTGCCGCCGGCTATGCGGGCCTGACGGCAGCAAACGCTGAACAAGCCATTGCGGTAGCGGTTCGTTTTTTTCCATTAATCACCGCTCTGGCGGTGCTGCGGCTTGAACGCCGGGGCGACCGATCCTATCTGTTCATCTCTCCGGCAACGGGCATTTCAGAGCGGACGGAAAAGTTCGTGGTGCACACCCTTCTCGCCAGTTTCGATGTGATGGGGAGTTTTCTGGTGGGTAATCTGGGCTTACATGCGAGCCTGGCATTCCCCGAAGAACCAGCCCTGAAACAGCGGCTTGGCCCCTCGGTTGAAAAGATCGAGTTTGGGCAACCGCAACATTACCTGTCACTGCCAACGGAGAAACTCGCCATTCCCTTTGCCCTGGCCGATCAGGCAGCACACAGTCAGGCACTGGCCCAATGTCAGGAAGACATGGAACAACTGCAGCGACACCGGGGATTGGCGGGACTGGTGATGCAACGACTGCAGAACGGTGGGCCCGCGCTGCCCAGCCAGCAAAGCATTGCAGCCGATCTGGGCATGTCCTCAAGGACACTGCACCGCCGGTTGCTAAAGGATGGCATTAGCTTTCGGGAACTGGTGCTGCGCGAGCGTATGGATAGGGCCAGGCACTACCTGGCCCATGAACAACTCAGCGTGACCGAAACGGCCTACCGGCTGGGTTATCAGGACTCCGCAAACTTCACCCGCGCGTTTCGGCAGGCGACCGGGCAAACCCCTACGCAGTATGCAAAATCTGGTCAGCCGGGAACTGCTCCATCAACTCCCGGACATCGGCAATAAACTGGTCGACGCGCTCGTGGGTCGTCGCCCAGGAACACATCAGGCGCGCCGCCCCACCGATAAAGTTGTAGAACCGCCAGCCCCTGGCGCGCAGGGCTTCCTGAACCGGCTCCGGCATCTCCACGAAAAGACCGTTCGCCTGGCGGGGGTATCGGAAGGCAACTCCCGGGATATCTTTCAAACCGTTAGCGAGCCGCGCGGCACAAGCGTTGGCATGGCGGGCATTATCCAGCCAGGTGTCGTTCTCCAGCAGGCCGCACCAGGGGGCAGAAATGTAGCGCATCTTGGACGCCAACTGGCCTGCCTGCTTGCAGCGCCATTCAAAGTCCTCCGCCAGCGACCGGTTGAAGAAAACCACCGCTTCGCCCATCGCCAGGCCATTCTTGGTGCCGGAGAAACACAGAACATCCACACCGGCCTTCCAGGTGATGTCCGCCGGGTGCACATCCAGCGCTGCAACCGCGTTGGCAAAACGCGCCCCATCCATGTGGATATTCAGCCGGTGCTTATCCGCAACGGATTTGATCACCTTCAGCTCTTCCGGGGTGTAGATGGTGCCTACCTCGGTGGCCTGGGTGAGGCTCAGGGCTTTTGGTTTGGGGTAGTGAATATCCGTGCGCTTGGTCACGAGGTGCTCAATGCTCTCGGGCGTCAGCTTTCCCTCCGGGCCCTGCCCCAGAAGCAGCTTGGATCCGTTCGACGCGAACTCCGGTCCACCGCATTCGTCGGTTTCAATGTGCGCCAACTCATGGCAGATGACGCTGTGGAAAGACTGGCCGATGGACGCCAGCGACAGAGAATTCGCGGCAGTTCCGTTAAACACGAAATAGACTTCGCAGTCGGTATCAAACAATGCCCGCAAAGAGTCCGCCGCGCGCAGCGTCCAGCTGTCTTCACCGTAGGCCGGCTCAGGCTTTGCGTTGGCGGCCTCCATCGCCTTCCATGCCTGTGGACAAACTCCGCTGTAATTATCACTGGCGAACTGCTCGAACTGGGACACGACGTGGCTCCTCGTTAGTATAAAAAAGAACCGGATTCTCCAGCCTTGGCTAACAGCCGTCAATTACCAGAAAAGCCGAGAACTCTGGGCCTGGATACCTGCAACTTCAAAATAGTCGCTGTAACAGGAGGTTGCCTGCACCCAGTGTAATAACAATATTTCGACCACAGCCCGATAGATACATGCCTTATACTCGCAAAGACCCAAGACACTACACGCAGGACGCTGTGTCCATGAGCAGACCCCGCCAATCAAGTCTTACCAAGCGCCTGTTTCCGGCCTTCTTTGGCCTCGTTGCTCTGGTCGGCGCCTATCTTCTTATGCAAAACGGCCTGAGCCAGCTGGCTGAAGCCCGCCAGATGGAACGCCTGCCCTACACCCCCCTGGCAGGCGTGACCCGGGGGGCCTATATGGTGAGGGGGCAAGTGGAGGACGCAGGCAGTACGGTAAAAACGCCCTACACCGGAACACCTGCGGTGTATTTCCGCTATGCGCTTGAAGAGGAATACCGGGACAGCGACGGTGATCGGCGCACCCGAACCCTGGACTCGGGACAAAAAGCCGTTCCGTTTCTGATGCGCGACAACACCGGCAGTATCACCATCGCACCGGATTCTGTGAGCGATCTCCAATGGCGAATCAAACGCTCCTTCCAGCGCCGGGAAGGAGATCGGATCTACTCGGAATGGGCCCTTTCTCCGGGCGATACGGTCAATGTGCTCGGGCGATATGACAGCGCCAATCAGCAGTTGGTATTTTCGGGTCTTGAGCCCTTTAACCTGTCGCCACAAATATCCAGCCGACCCTTTGACATTGCAGGAGGTGACCGGCTGTTAGACGTCGCCATAAGGGTTTCGGCCGCGACCGGGTTACTCGCGCTGGGCGTGGCGCTTTTGCTGACCTTCGCACGGGTACACCGGTTCTGGGTATTCGTTGTGACAATGCTCGTTGCCGTGACGGGCACGCTCTCGGTGATGGGTGCAGCCAAGCTCAGCAAAGAATGGTCGTCGGTCGCCACGCTGTATCAGGCACGTCAACAAGGTGCCCAAGCCGCCCCCGACAACCTGCCCGCCCGGGCGGATGTGGCAGCGCTTAAGCAGTTGATTCGACGAAACACCAGTGGCTGGCTCGACAACTGGATGTACCAGCGAACAACCGCATCTTCGTCTACAGAAGTCGCGCTCGATGCCGCAACACAGACGCTCACGCAACAACTGGTTCACTCAAAGCCCCAGACCCGTTATCAGCACACCTGGATTGGCTGGGGACTCAGCGTGGCCGCTGCAGTGGCAGCCCTACTCTTGCTTATTGCCGCCATACGAAAGGTCAAATTCAAGCGTCTGATCGAAGCGGTTCCGACCAGCAGCACGGCGGGACTGAGTTATGGCTTGGCGGAAGTAGAAGGAGCCGTCACCCCCCACGAGACATTTGGCACGTTAACCGCCCCTCTCAGAAACGAACCCTGCGTGGCCTTCAACTACCGGATTGAAGAAAAACGGGGCTCGGATAAAGACAACCAGTGGCGGACCATCGAACATAAGCACAAACACCTTCCTTTCTGGCTTGAGGACACCTACGGACGGGCCCTGATTGATCCGGATGGGGCCAAGATCGCCTTTCCCGAACGACACTCGGAAACACGGGGCAACCAGCGTCACACGGTGCGCCTGCTTCCTCCCGGCTCCCGTTTGTTTTGCCTCGGTTTTGCCGGCCTGAATCACGAACACCCCGAACGTCTCACCCTGCAGGCAGACAAAGACAGCCCTTTCCTGCTCAGCGCAAAAACCGAAGCTGAGATCGTCGAAAGCAGCGGTTCCAAAGGTTTCCTGATCACCGCGGTTGCCCTGGCACTGGCGCTGTTCTCCGCCACTTCCCTGCTGGCCGCCGATGGCAACTTCAGCCCGGGCAACCTGCTCGCGGCAGCGGTGGTGGTGCCCGCAATGCTCTGCCTCTATCTGGGCATCCTGCATTACAACGACATGATTTTTCTGAAAAGGCGCGTGGACCGTGCCGAAGCCAATATCGACACTATTTTGCAGCAGCGTTATGACCTGTGGCCAAGCCTCGAAACAGCAGTTAAGGCTTTGCTGGCTCACGAAAAGCATCTGCAGAAAACGCTGGCCAGCTTGAGAGCCGCCAATCCATCGGATCTGGCGGGGACTCAGCAAACGGGTAATCGACTGGCGGAGGAGAAACAGTTTACTGACGCGCTGCAGGCCCGGATCGAGGATTATCCGGACCTGAAGAGCCACCCCGTGGTCAGCCGTTTCATGGACATCATGGCAGAGACGGAAAACTACCTGGCCCTGCTGCGCAACAGCCAGACGGACAGCGCAACCCTTTACAATACCCGGATTCAGTCGTTTCCTGACCTTATCCTTGCCAGGCTGTTCGGGTTTCGGGAGGTTGCGCCGCTGGGGAA
Organism: Marinobacter sp. F4216; assembly: GCF_019931195.1. Taxonomy (GTDB): domain Bacteria; phylum Pseudomonadota; class Gammaproteobacteria; order Pseudomonadales; family Oleiphilaceae; genus Marinobacter; species Marinobacter suaedae. Next base: position 564,007 of record NZ_JAIOUO010000003.1, read on the forward strand.
AACAACCGACTCAGCCTGACAGCCCCAGATGCTCTGCGTCTTTCTCGATACAGCGATCAAGCAGGGCAAGATACTCTGCCTTGGCCTTGACCTTGGTTTCACTGTGGGCTCGCATATTCAGCTGCTTGAACTGCTGTGCCAGTTCGTTGGCACGAGTCATCAGGTCCGATGCAGGTACCACTTCGTCCAGGAATCCGGCGGCAACGGCTCCTTCCGGGCTGTAGATCTCCGCATTCACCACCGAACGATAGAAATGGGCCGGCGCCAGGCGATGACGGGCGATCTCAATACCGGCGTGGTGCATGGTCATACCGATAGCCACTTCGTTCAGACCCAGCTTGAACGGCCCTTCGGTGCCGATGCGGTAATCCACAGACAGCAGAACGAACGCCCCCTTGGCAATGGCATGTCCATTACAGGCAGCAATCACCGGCAGCGGGAAAGCGGCCAGGCGGCGAGTAAAGGTCGAGCCAACAGTCACCAGTGCGGTCGCCGCTTCCGGCCCTTTCTGCATTTCTTTGAGGTCGTAGCCTCCGGAAAAAATTCCGGCCTGCCCCGTCAGGATCACGACGGCTTTGTCCTGCTCGGCTCGGTCCAGTGCGCCATTAAGGGCTTCAAACACTTCATGGCTCAACGCATTCGCCTTGCCATTTGAAATAGTGACAGTGGCCACACCATCGTTCAGTTCATAGGTTACAAGCTCGCTCACCAGCCGCTCCTTATTCTGTTGTTCGGTTAAACCGGACGAACTGTGCCAGCTTCCTGAGCCTGAGGCCATACTTTGTGCAGACTGGGGATAAAACCAAACCAGAATTTTGCCCACAAAAACTGTGGATAACTCTGTGAGCACCGGCGGGAAAGGAGGGACGAAGCGCCTGTTATCAAGCCTCCGCCCAAAGTGACTGGAAAACAACCAGGTCAGAAAGCGATCGAAAATCAGTTTTCACCGTGTGGAGAAAAACGGGTCTGCGCCCAGACCAGCCAGGCCACGGTGAAACTGCAAGAATACGAGTGGACTGGTCGAGGCTTTCCATGGCAGACAATGAGATCGGGACTATTCTCTGAATCAGGCCACATTCGCCAGCACAGAGGTCAGCCATGGTTCTCGATCTGCCGAAATTACCCGAACTGAAAATCGACACGGACCACCGGGTGCCCGCAGCCTGGGATTTCGATACCAGTGTTAGTCTGGTGCTACTGGTTCCTGAATCTGACCGCAAAGCCTTGCTGAGGGCTCCGTGGGGAGATTTCCTGACCCTTCGGCTGACGGATTTCCCCACGTCCACCAACCCAGTTTTCCTGAGTGGCCCTAGAGGCCACCGCACAGCAATCCTGTTTGTCCCGGACACGAAAACGACCTTTAGCTACGGCACCCTGGCCCGTAAAACTCTCGGCCCACTGGTTAAGGAACGTGCCATCACCGTCAATGTGATTTCGCTGTTCGCCGACGTCGAAAAAGTCAGCACCATGGCCGATGCTCTGGTCGCCTCAGGCATGGCTCATCTGTTTCAGCTTCCAAGAATGACCGGCAAGGCAGCGGATCCCATGGCACTGCGGGCGATGAACTTCTATGGCAATTTCGATGACGCCGACTTTTCTACAACCAGAGCAACGGCCGAGGGCAACAACCTGGCTCGCTGGCTCACCCAGTTGCCCGGCAACTACCTGACTCCCGGGCTCTACCAGCAATACGCGGAAACGCTTGCAACAAGAGAAGGTTGGGCCACCCGGTTTTATGGCATCGACGAACTCAAAGAACTGGGCGCCGGCGCGTTTCTCTCGGTGGTTCAGGCAAGCCCCACACCGGACGCTGGCATCCTGCACCTGCAGTACCGACCACCCGGAGTTGATGCCCCCCCTCTGGCGCTGGCCGGAAAGGGTGTCTGCTTCGATACCGGTGGCAGCGACCTGAAAGTGAGTGGTCACATGCGTGGCATGAACGGCGACATGCAGGGCAGCGCGGTGGCACTGGGCACCCTGCTCGCGTTGACCAGGCTGAAATTTCCCCACCCGGTTGACTGCTGGCTGGCGCTGGCCGAAAACCACATTGGTCCAAAGGCCGTCAAGAGCAATGATGTGGTCACCGCCATGAACGGCACCACGATCGAAATCGTGAACACCGATGCCGAGGGCCGCATGGTACTGGCCGATACCCTCGCCCTCGCCTCCCGCTCAAAACCACGGGCAATACTAAACTACGCCACACTGACAGGCTCCTGCGTTTCTGCCCTCGGGCAACGGGTCGCCGGGGGCTTTAGCAATCGACGTGACTGGATCGAGCCCATCATCCAGGCGGGCGAACGCTGTGGAGAACGAGTCTGGCCATTCCCATTCGAAACCGATTATGACGAGGACCTGGAGTCCGACCTTGCCGATACCTTGCAATGCCGGGTGGAAGGAGCGGGCGACCATATCTACGCCGCGCGTTTCTTAAGTAAGTTCGTGGACGGCAACATCGGTTGGCTGCATGTCGATATTGCCCCGACAGGTTCTCACAAAGGAGGTCTGGGCGTTATTCCCACTGAGGTTCAAGGATTTGGGGTTCGTTTTGGTGTGGAGTGGCTCAAGCGGATTGCTGAGTCATAAGCAAATGTTACTTTCCCACAAAAACTGTGGATAACGTTGTGAGCACAGGCTTGAAAGGCGCCTCCTGCCCCCGTCATTCAAGCCCTCTCCGAGAGTGGCGATATTTTGATCGTGCAGGCGCTTATGTATTGTTCGGTGCGATATCGTCGTTCGCCTGTCGAGCTGACTAATCTTTTCGGCGCTGACTGTAAGCGACCTTAAAATCAGAGAACCATCTAAAAACAAGCCTTAAACCGGACCTATTAATCTGCAAGAAACTTATCCAGAGCAAACCTTCTGCCCGCACCATGTTGGCGCGGCCACTTACACACATAATCTGTGGATAACTTTGTGAGCACAGCTTTGAAAGGTGCCCTCTTGCCCTGTAAATCAAGCCTTCCCACACTGTGGCGATATTTTGATCGCCGAATTGCCTATACGCGCCCGTCTGGTGAAGCTTTATTAGGCAAAACTAATGGGGTGATTATCAATCGATACGCTTATCATGTCCTGCCGTCCGAAAACACCTGCAATACCAGAGCGATAATAAAAATTTTATAGGGAACTCGGGGCAGAAATTATCCCCCTCGCTCAAACTCTGCCACAGCCTCGAGATATTCCCTCAGAAAGACGTTAATGAGCACGGCTGCGTAGCTGACGACCAAGATAAAAACCGCCATTCCTGCACCAAAAATAAACGTTGCAACTAGATGCCCCAAGTTACTTGATTTTTCTGGATCCAGAAAACCGCTGATGGCGGTACCAACGAGTATGACGAAAGCACCCCAGCGTATGGCCTTTAGCTTTGTCTCGGTGGGGATAGATAGACTTCTCCGGAACATGATCGTTGTAATAGCGGTTACGAACAGGAGGCCGAGCATGACATTACCAATGATGCCCTCAAACACCACCCAGCCATCAATGCTGTTTGATCCGATCTCACTGGCCTCTGTACTGACAACAACTGAGCGCCCCTCTCTCATCGGGGCCAATTCATCGACGCCGAGATCAATCAACGCCTCAAACACGGTCCGAGTGATGTCACTGGAGTACAAATCCAGAACCATCAAACCAAAGACACTCCAGCCAACCATGGAAAAGACAGTCACCGAATGTGCTACGTATTGAAGAACGAATCGCAACACAAACCTTTCAGAGGGAGAACTCGGAACCCTTAAATCGATACTAGCCAAAATACTCCACCATCCATTCGCACAGTTTTTTCACACTCACGTCCCCCAGTGCAATGCCCTGAAAGTTATCTCCTACCTCTTCCTCAATGGTGATGAACTGGTAAAGCAGTACGCCCGGCTGTTCGTCGTGCAGGATCAGGGTAATGCGGCGACGGGTTCGCAGGCAGTCAATGGTGATGACATCCGCCGGGATGCCTGAATTACGCATACCACGGCGCACTTCCACCACCGGGTTAATATGCTCATGGGCAGCCTGAATGCTGGCATGAGCATCGCTGACCATATCGGACAGGGACTTGAGAGGATCTTCAGACATTGGACTGGCCTTTATTGGAATTGTCAGGATGCCGGCTGAACCACCCCGGACTGGGGCATCAGACAATTCATCATATTGATCGACAGGTCTCGGAACATCTTTTCGGAGGCAATGATCTCAGGGAAACGGTCGTAGACGGCCCGGCGACAGGATGAGGTTCTACTTTCACTTTGCTGCATACAAGCCTCCCGCGCATCGGAGCTTTCCGTGGTTTGTTCGCACAGCGATGGGATCTGATCGACCACATAATCCACAACCACGCCGCGCTCGGCAGGATTGGCCGGGAGGTTCTGAAAACGGCTCGCATCCAGCGGTTCAGACGGCGACTGAGATTGTTCCCACAGAACAAACGCAAGGGCAGCTGTGACCAGAATGATCGTGACTTTGGGGAATTTCATGGAATAGCTTCCGTAGCTGGCAATGGCCCGAGATCATATCGGTTCATGCACCATGACTCAAAAGCGGCCTCACAACCGTACCAGCTCGTCGTCCTCGTATTCCCGGTCCGCACCGAGCACCATCCGGGCTTCATCATCCCTGCGCTTGAGCAACCCTGGCAATCCCTTGTTTTCCCACAGTCGCTTCATCGCTTTGATTTCATCCGCTATCGCCTTGTAATCCTGTTTCACTACCCAGGCTTGAATCGCCTTCATTTCGCGCCGGTGACTCCCGGACATCCTGGTTCCCCGGTTATACACCAGCGACAAAAGCGCGGCCTGGGCATCGGGAAAAAGCTTCTCAACGCCTGGGTAGGCCCGCGCGGTGTTTTTCGCGTAGCGGGGCAAGGTGCACTGATAGAAAACCCGCTCCGCCGCATCCAGGGGGATATCCAGATCACCGAGATTCTTTACAACGGATTTCGCGGAACTGCCCTTCAGCCCGCAAACCACGAGCAACTGTTCCAGAGTCGCGTCACCAATCATGCCTGCCCAATCGTTGCGGACCTGGTTGGCCGTGTTGTATCCAAGGTCATAACCAATACCGATGGTCACGCCGGACTGGCCACCGGGATGCACCGGCGAGCAAAGAAACTTCCGGTAATAAGCCTCCGAGCTGATTTCATGCTTGACCAGAAACTTGAGCCCCTGTTGCGATACGACAAGGGATTCACCGGCCTCCCGATCAACTGCTTTTGGCGGGGCAAATAACCGGTTTTCCAGGGCGGTCAGAGTTTCCACACCGATAACGCCATCCGGGGTAATCCCAAGGTGCCGCTGAATACGTTGAATGCGAGGCTTGAGGTACGCCGCCATGGTTGCCCTCCTGGAGCTCATCGTCTGAAGGTCGACGGGCCTTTCATTTGCAGAATTCCCGACACTGCCCAATACTCCGGGATTAAGTGAAGCTGCGGATCAGGCTGTACTGTCGCTTCGGGACACCGAATGAGGCCTACACCATGAAACCGCTACGCTCCTTTGTCCTGACCGCGCTTACTCCGTTTCTAGGCGCGGCCATCATGCCATCGACTGCGTTCGCAGAAGACACTGAAAACAATGGATTCCCTGACAAGATAATGCTTCAAGTCGGTGCATTTTCCGTGTTCGACTCCTCTACCAGCCTCACCGCCAACGGCGTCCAAACAGGCCTGGGCACCACCATCGATTTTGAACGGGACCTGGATGGTGATACCCGCGTCACCACCCCTTTTTTCGATGCTTATTATCGATTTAACGACCGACACCGTATCGAGCTGGGCACCTTTCAACTGGATCGAAAAGGCAGCCAGACCATCACCCGCGAAATCAAATTCCTCGACCGCACTTTCAGCGCCACGGCCCAAGTAAACAGCCGAATCAAAAATAACTTCTACAAGATTGCCTATGCCTACAGTTTTTACCACCTGGACAAAGTGGAACTGGCCATCTCAGCAGGCTTCAACGTCCTTGATTACGAAGCGGAACTGAAGGGGTCGGGCAACCGTGTCGCCGAAACAGCCTCAACGACTGCCCCTATGCCGATTTTCGGCTTTCGAATGGACTATGCCGTAACCCCCGCTTGACCACCCGAGTTCGAATGGACAGTTTCTATTTTGATTTCAGAGATGAAATTCGCGGCTCTCTTCTGGAGCTGCAGGTTGGCGCGGAATATCGGTTGCTGGAAAGCTTTTCCATCGGAGCTTCCTTGTCCCGGCTCGCCATAGACGTTGACGTGAACGACGACGATCTGAATGGCACCGTGAAAGACCTGTATCGGGGAGCCCGGCTCTACGGCGCCTTCTTTTTCTGAGCATTCACTACGTTCTTTGCCCCTCAAGCGGGCGGATCGGTCTTGGGAGCCCCCGTCAGGTCCGGCCGTTTCATCAATTCGAAGCCGCCCTGGAGCAGAACGGACCTGAGCTTCGGGTCCGTCTGCTGCACGACGCCCATGGCAAACGCCGTCATGGCGCATTCCATCGGGTGCTCACGGATGATGGCCCGCACCGAATCGACGGACAGTCCACTTCTGTCACCGCTCGTTTTTTTGGTCTTCGAAGACGATCTTGGTGCAATCAACCCCCAGAAGAACAACACCAGAATCAACCCACAGCTCCCCCCCACTATCGCCATAGCTTCGGTGTTACCCACCAGCGGCGTCAGCGCCTGTACCGAAGCTTGAACAAGCAGGTAGAAGGAGGTGATCAGAAGTGCGCACAGAAGAATGACAGCGACGATCAGCCCGACAACCCCTGCAATGATTTTTCGAACGGCATTCTTGAGTACCGTGGAGTCGATCATGAGGCTAACGATCGAGCAACTTGCCAACCAGAACGCCAATCAGAAACATAATGATGACGCTCAGCAAAGGCCGCTCTTCAATCTTCCGTTCTACGTCGCTAATGGCTTTGTCACCGGCATTCTTGGCACGGTCAACGGCGTCGCTCCCTTTCTGCCGAACCTGATCAAAAGCCGCCTGGCTTTCCCGTCGGATTTCATCACGCAGACTACTGATGTTGCCTTTCTGGTCCTCTGTCACCGCCCGTGTGAGTTTTGCAAAATCGTCACGAAGTTCCTGCAAATCCTGTTTTACCTGGTTGTATTCGTCCTGACCGGATTTCGCTTGCATTTGTCTGCCTCCTCTCGTTTGAAGTCACTACCAATGAGGTACAGCCAAACCGGGAGCCCGAATCCGAGTGCGACTCAACCAGTCACCATCATCGAATGAGCTTAGCACATTGGCACCGAACCGCCGGCTGGGGCGACACGCAAACCATCACCCCGCGCATTGCGCGAATAGCCACTAGACTCACTAACGACACTGCCAACAACAAGAGTGTTTTCGCTCATGGAATCAAACGGACGAAACGGCCAAAGCAACGCAAAGAGCCCAGAACCTGACAGCAGGAATCCACCCCTGCTGGAGGCCGTTAACATTCGAAGCGTTGCGCTGCTTGTTGTGGCCAGCATCGTTACCCTGTACTTCATAGAGTGGGCCAAGGCGGTGCTTCTGCCACTGGTGGTGGCGATACTCATCAGCTTTACGCTGGACCCACTGGTATCAGGCCTCAGCCGTCTCAGGATTCCCCGCCCTCTGGGCGCGGCCATTGTCCTGACGTTGCTGGTAAGCATCGTCGGGTTCGCCAGCATTCCCCTGAAAAACGAAGCCATCACCATGCTCGACCGTATTCCAGCAGCTTTCGACAAGTTCCAGCGAAAGCAGCTGAATACACCAGACGAGGAAAGCATCGTCGAGAAGGCACAGAAAGTTGCCAAGGAAATCAAGGACACCGCATCAAACGGGTCTGAGGAGTCCGCTCGCCCTCCAGTGGGTGTCACTCGGGTTCAGCAAGTGGAAAAGCCGTTTGATATCCAGCAATACGTCATCGAAAGCACACCGGCAGCGCTGGTGCTGATTTCACAGCTTTTCTCGGTGCTGTTTCTGGTCTACTTCCTGCTGTCCGCCGGATCGCTCTACAAACGGAAAGTGGTCAAAATATCCGGACCCTCCATCGCCCGCATGCGCAAGGCGGAGCGGATCATAGCGGATGTCCACCGGCAGGTGCGTCGGTTCCTGTTCGTGACCGTACTCAGTGGCCTGGTAGTCGGTATTGCCACATGGCTGGCCTTCCTGTCAGTGAATCTCGATCAGGCGGCACTCTGGGGCGTGCTGGCCGGGATAGCCAGCGGCATTCCCTACCTCGGTCCCTTCCTGGTATTTCTGGGGTCGGGCCTTGCCGCATTTGTGCAATTCGGCGAACTGAACATGGCCGTTATCGTTGGCGGCCTCTCCCTGATCATCAGCAGCCTGCAGGGCTACTTTTTGACGCCCTGGCTGACCAGTTTCATTACCAGTCTCAATGCGGTGACCATTTTTGTCGGGCTGTTGTTCTGGGGCTGGTTGTGGGGGCCGGTCGGCCTGATCGTTGCCACACCGATTCTGATGATCACCAAGTCGATTTGCGATCACGTCGCGAACCTCCGTGTCCTGGGAGCGATACTCGGAAAATAGCGTCGCCGTCACTGACAACCCAACAAAAATAAGCTCAAATAGATTGGCAATACGTCTGGACGACCCGGTGGTCTCAACTTCTGAGACCAATGACGCACGGAAGACCTGTGAAGAAACTATTCCTGATCAGCAGCATCGCTTTGATACTGGCACTCTGTATCAGCCTGGCGATCAAGCCGGTGCCCATCGAGCAACGGCTGATACAGGTTCATGCCGGCGATGTGCTGGAAGACTTTCCGGAGTTGGACGAGCAGCCCGTCGAGGTTCAAGCGTTTCTTATAGATATCGCCGACGACCGCTTGCTGCTCCTGAAAGCCGAGGCGGCCTTGATGCGCTACCCGGAGATGGCCCGCTCGCTCTTCCCGCTTTACGGCTCCGAACCAGAGTTCCAGAACATCCTGAGGCGCTACGGAGAGCATGCCCTACCGCCGATTCAGTACTTTGTGAACCACCCCATCCGCTCGATTGAATGGATGCGGGACGCCGCGGAGCAGTATGAAGCGATCAAACGTTTCTTCTACGGAGAACCCGATACTGAAGTGTCTGAGGAGCAAGCAGTTACCTTCAGCGAACCAATGCCCCCGCAAGAGCGTGGCTGGTACGCGGTGAATTTCATTCAGAGCGAAGGCCATGACTTCATTGGTCAGTTTAAGGTGGATGCTCAGGGCAATACCCACTGGATTGCAACCGAACGAGTGCTGGAGGGGCTGAACCAGTTTTTCACCAGCGGCATTCGGGATCTTGAAATCAAATACCGGGCGGAAGAAGCCATCTCTGCCGGTGATATCGGTTGGGCCTCGGTGGATGTACTGCTATTTGCCAGCGCAACCAAGGTTCTACGTTTAGGCCGCGCAACTGCGGTGACCACCCGTGGCGCCAGCCGGAGCACCCGTACCGCTGCCCTCACTACCCGCGCAAGCCAGAGCGCGCGGTGGGTGCTGAGCAGTGCCCGATACGCCAAATGGCCAGCGATCATCGGGGCCGGGTACCTGGTGCTATCCCACCCCAGCATCATCAACGATCTGTTTGCGGAACTGGCGGAAGTCTTCAATGTGCCGGCCCTGGCATTTCAGATCGTCGGCTGGTTCCTGCTGCTGCTACCCGCCATCTATCTGGCCCGATGGATGCTCTGGTTGCTTGCTCCCCTGCTCTCCGGAGCGCTCAGGCTGACCCAACACCTGATCACTGTACTCAGTGGACGAAATCACCGAGCAGTGGCGGCTGACCCCAGGAAGTGAAACCTGTGTGATGGCCAGATCATTCAAACACGTCATGCAACGCCAGTGCCGAGAAATCCGGTTCTACCCCCAGGCCCGGCCGATCACTCAGGCTCATCCGGCCACCGGCAACCTCCGGCGCACCTGTGGCCAGCTGTGACGTGTTGTAGTTATGCAGATCCGTGGTGTTCAGTAATGCCTGCGCTGGCGTGCTGGCTGCCAGGTGAGCGTAGGCAGCGGTCGCTATGCCGCTGCCCCAGGCATCTTCGATGGTCATGGGAATACCGGCATCCGCGCAGACATCCCGTATAACCCGTGACCGGGTCAGGCCACCAAACTTGCTGACCTTCAGGGCCATGGCATCCATGGCGTCATCCCGTATCGCCCGCTGAACATCCGCCAGCGAATTCAGCCCTTCATCCAGCTTGATGGGGTGCCGGGAGCGCCGCCGTACCGACAGACATTCGTCATAACCGCGGCAAGGTTGTTCCAGGAAGACATCGATATCCTCGACCGCCCTGGAGAACCGCAGTGCCTGATCCCGACGCCACGCGGCGTTTACATCGCCAACCCAGAGTTCGTCCGGCTGTTTGAGCCGGCCAAGCCCTTGCATCAGCGCGATGTCCGCCTCAACCTCATGTCCCAGCTTGATCTGGATATGCCGAAAGCCCTCTGCACGGTATTGATGTAAAGAAGCCTCCATTTCCCCGGGTTCCGCCAGGGGCACGATCCGGTGCAACGGCATAGACGGGTTCAACAGGCCACCCAGCAGGGTGTACACCGGTAACCCCGCTGCCTTACCCAGCAGATCCCAGCACGCGATATCAATCGCCGCCTTGGCAACGGCGTGACCGGTCAGCGCCTGATCCATTCGCTCGTTGATGCGGGCAACCTGCCGTGGATCTTGCCCAATGACGGTGGGGGCCAGTACCTCGAGACATGAGGGCAGCCCCTCCGAAAACGCTGCCATGTAATTCGGACCGCAGGGGCACACTTCCCCGTATCCCGCCAGACCGGTATCGGTCTCCAGGGCCACGACTGTCGCGGTGAACACCGTATGGGATCGCCCACCCGCGAACGCGTAGGCCTTGCCGGCGTATTCCAGCTCTGCTGTGTATACCGCCATGGACTCGACACGCATAGTTGGGGTCTCCTGAAAACCAAAATTCCATCTTCAGCATAGCGCGGACTTGGCAGGGGAAGGGAACCACCTTCACACGCGGGTCACATTCTCGGGAATTCCTGAATACAAGCTGGCAACCAGCTATCTGGCGTGTCGAGACACTGGAAGAACCGGCGTGATAATCCGGTGGCTTTCTGGCAGCGAGAGAAGCTGGTATCCACCTTCATCTGCCGATAGGTGTCCAGAAGATAGTCCGGACCATCATTGCTGTTGCTGTTGCTGTTGCTGTTGCTGTTGCTGTTTACGAGGCGGCTTTCAATTCGTGGATTGATCCATTGATACGCCCTTCTCGTTGCTTGCTCACAATTGAGCGTTCCGACATCAGGCACATCCGGCTGGACCTCTGCGCACTCCGTTTTGCCGTTCTCGAACGTGCACTTCGCCTTCCAGGACATGCTTGTCTGCGTGTTTGAAGGTGCACGGCTGGTGGAATCTGTCCGGGTTAACCGGGTCTCTGATTTGGTGGATGCGCCGGGGGGCGTCACATCAACCAGGTTGTCAGTCACCCTTGCCGATGGGCAAGGACGATCGGTAAACATCAACTCCCCGTCCTCTCCAACACACTTGTAAACCGCAGCCTGCGCTATTTCGGCTTCACCGAGACAGAGAACGAAAAGTACAACGGGTGCCAGCGAAGAGCGAGACAACGACTGCTTTCGAGCCACGGAAGGCGCGAAAAAAGAAATCAGGAAGCCAGTAACGATCACCTGAAGGGCGAAAACAAGATCCATTTGTTGTCCTCTATATCCGTAAAATCCATCTCTACTGCACTGTACTGTAAAGCAAAAAATGAAACCCTCCCCCATCTGGACAAGTAAAAATTTGCAAAAAGCGAGAGTCGGGGCCGCGGTAAAACGCTTCGCAAGAGGCGGCCATAGACTAACTTGAGGTTATTAAGCTCAAACAAAGTTCGGATCCAGAACAAACACTCATGTTCCAGCCCCACCCGATCACTGGATGAGCCACGAAAAAGGAGGGAAGCATGCCCCGCATACAGCCCGCCAGACTGGGCTTCCTCTACCCCGGCCACGCGGCCGAAGATGACTTTCCCCTGATGGGTACCATGATCGAACCGCCAGCCGAGGTTCATCTGGTCCACACCGGGTTTCTGGAAGACGCCCACACGGTCGAAGCGCTGAGCGAAATGGGCAGCGTGAGCCGGCTGTTACAGGGCGCAACGTCCCTCGAAGGCTTCGGCATCGAATCGGTGATGTGGACATCCACCAGCGCAAGTTTCGTTCTGGGACTGGATGGAATCCGCCAGCAGATCGACGCTTTGGAAAAGCAGCTCGGGGTGCCGGCATCCACAACCGCCATGGCGTTTGCCCGGGCCGTGAAAGCGGTTGATGCCAAGCGCGTCGCCATCGCTGCCACCTACCCGGAAGATGTGGCGCTTCTGTTTTGCCAGTTCCTCAATCATTTCGATATCGATGTGGTTCACCATTCGAGTCGGGGAATTGTGACCGCCGTTGAGGTGGGAACTCTTGGGAAAGAGGACGTCATCGAACTCGCGTTCCAGAATACCCCCAGAGAGGTTGATGCCCTTCTTATTCCCGACACCGCCCTGCACTCTGTCGCCTGGCTGGCGGAACTTGAAGAAATCACGGACACCACGGTGCTCACCGCCAATCAGGTGAGTTTCTGGGAAGCCCTTCGGTTATGCGGGAAACTGACACCACAGCCAAGGTTGGGTACATTATTTGAAGAGATACCCTGAGCACCCAACAGGAAACCATGGAATTCACCTTTCTGGGCACATCCGCCGGTACGCCGACACGGTCGCGAAACGTGACGGGGCTGGCTTTGTGCCGGTCTGGCCCCAAGCCATGGTATCTGGTGGACTGCGGTGAAGGCACCCAGCACCAGTTGTTGCGTACCCGCTACTCGGTGATGCAGCTACGGGCGATCTTCATTACCCATATTCACGGTGACCATACCTTCGGCCTGCCAGGGCTACTCACCAGCGCCTCCATGCTTGGCCGTACTGAACCGTTGGATATTATTGCCCCCACCCAGGTTCAGCGCCTGATCCATGCTGTAATCAACAGCAGTGATTCCAGCCTCAGTTATTCCCTGAACTTTATTGACTCCGAAGCACCCGACTTTTACTGGCAGGACGACTATTTCAGCGTCACCAATGTGGCCCTGTCCCACCGCGTACCCTGCCGTGCCTACAAGTTCACCGAGCGCCATCTGGAGCGCCAGCTCCTTCAGGCAGAATTGAGGCAGGACGGAATCGAGCCAGGACCGAGCTGGGGCGAATTGCAGAAAGGCAATGACGTGCTGCTCGATGACGGGCGGTTGATCAGAAGCGACGATTACACACACCTCCCCCGCACGGCACGCCGACTCATCGTCGCGGGCGACAACGACACCCCCGAACTGCTGGCAGAGGCCGCCAGGGACAGCCATGTGCTGGTCCACGAATCCACCTACACCCAGGAAGTGGCCGACCGGGTCGGCCCCTGGCCACAACACAGCTCAGCCGAACAGGTAGCCCGCTTTGCCCAGCAGGTAAAGCTGCCCAACCTGGTGCTCACCCACTTCAGTTCCCGTTACCAGTCCGGCCCGGTTGGCACGCCCCACATCAGCCAGGTAGCAGCCGAAGCCATGCAGCACTACCAGGGCAACCTGTTTCTTGCGCGTGATTTCGAGACTTATCGGCTGGAGAAGGATCTTTCCCTGGTGCCCTTGAGTGAAGGCACCTGATCCGCCCGAACGGGCTTAAAGCGGAGACCTGCGGGCAAATTCAGAAAGCGGTTTGCCTCACCGCAGGGTCATCAGTGCCGACGCAGCATTAAAAACACCACGACCGACAGCAGGATCAATGCTATCGAGGAGGGCTCAGCAATGGATACAGGCCCTACCTGCCCCCGAATCTCACCCGAGGGATGGGCTTCAGTATGCACGTTGGCGTACAAGCTTCCGGTGTTCAGCGCATCGATAAAAAGGCTAAACGCCCCCGTCAAGGTTCCAACGAGGTCCGCCTCTTCCAGGGTGCCGGTTGCAAGTGGCCCATTCACCACACCACCGGGAACAGCAGACGCCAATAAATTCGCGACTACGCCGCCGTTCTGGCCGGTCGGCGCCAGGTGCAGGTGTGCCGCAATCACGTCACTGAGGCCCGATACGTCAACCCGATAGTCCAACCGGGTCTGCGTAGCATCGAGTTCGAAACTGGCTACACCAGAAGCTTGCGTTTGTACCGGCGGCACTTCGTTTTCCCCGGCAAGGGTAGCTGTGTAGATGGCCGAGGCGTAGACCGACGCAACCGAAAAGACGAGCAGTAGGGCCGCAAACAGATACCTCAACAGCATCAGACCTCCTCCAACGAATGGACGAACCATTCTGGTTATCAACACACCAACTCTAGTCGCTCTCGATGAATCTTCCATGCTTCAGGAGGAAAGCCTTAGATCAATCTGATTGGCTCTTACCATCCGTCATTCCCTTTGATGACGGCCAGACTGGGCGACTGGCTGACTCACAAAGCCGTGATGATGAAAGAAGCAGATGGATATGCCTTACGACAGCTGTCGCCTATAGGTTGTTTTCCTTATAAAAAAAGCTGGTCATTCACAACCAACAGGGGTACAGTGGTCGCCGTTGGAAAGAGTTAGCAAAGCAGTTCACGAATAAGACGTTTGGCAGTAATAGTACCCGTCCTGTTTTTGATCCCGCGTGTTTCTTAGTTTCCGCACCCGGTTGCATGCCCGGCACAAGTCTGGCCTGCAATTCATTAAAAAATTGATTCAGGAATATCTAATATGTCTACTGTTACTGGCACCGTTAAGTTCTTCAACGAAACTAAAGGTTTTGGCTTCATCACTCGCGAAGGCGGCCCTGACGTATTCGTTCACTACAGCGCTATTCAAGGCGGCGGATTCAAGACCCTGGCTGAAGGCCAGCAGGTTGAGTTCACCGTAACTCAGGGCCAGAAAGGTCCTCAGGCGGAGAACGTTGTCGCTCTGTAATTCAGACGACTAACGTTTCGTAAAAAAGGCAGCTTCGGCTGCCTTTTTTTGTTCAAGCTTTCAGCAGTGAGCGGAAGAGAATGTTCCGTGAACCCTTCCCACCCAGGAACAGTCTCTGACAGTGCGGTTCCAGAACGCATCCCTGCCACCGAAAACGCCCAATTTGCAACTATTCGGATTGCCTGTTCGAGGACGTCCCAAGATGTAATAAGAACTTCCGTTGACTGAGTCCGCTCCTCATGTGATCGTCAAGAAATTACCCAAACTTATTTCATCAGAATCCAAGGAGTACTCGATGAGCCTTTCCCCCTTTCATCTGGCGATCCCCGTATACGATCTGGTAGCCGCCCGGCAGTTCTATAACGATGTCTTCGGGTTGGAGGAAGGCCGCTCCAGCGACCACTGGGTTGATTTCAATTTCTTCGGCCATCAACTGGTTATTCACGAGCATCCGAAGACAGCCTCCCAGAAAGCCGCGCACACTAACCCGGTCGACGGGCACGATGTTCCTGTTCCCCATTTCGGCGTAATCCTCGAGTGGAACCAGTGGCAAGCGCTCGCAGAGCGTCTGAAATCACTGGGAACAAAATTTGTGATCGAGCCCTATGTTCGCTTCGAAGGGCAGGTGGGGGAACAGGCAACGATGTTCTTGTTCGATCCCTGCGGTAACGCGCTTGAATTCAAGGCGTTCAAGGACATGAACGAGCTTTTCAGGAAGGACTGATCCGCTCATCCACGGCCTGCGAAGCAATTTATCGGCGGCGGAGCGCTCAAATTGTCGGTGTTTAGAATGGCGCCGGAACATAGGCTCCAGCTAGAAAGCCGGCCCGGACAGCACTTCCTGCAAATCCCGCTTCAGTTCCTCCGGCTCGGTGATCCAGAGCTCGATTTGCGCACCGGGAAACACCCCGATATCAATGCCATCCCGGGTTAATCCCGGTACCCATTTCTTGAAAAAGTCCGGCAGGGAAATCGCTTTTGGCGACAAATCCCCTGCCCCTTCTGCGTAATCGGCGGCAAACGCATCGCTGGGCCAGACCGGCAAATACGCCACGCGATCTTCTTCAGAGACAATCTTCAGAAACTGACTGGCCTCATTGACCAGAATCCAGATTTCCCGTTCTTCCGCCACTGCATCCAGAAAGTAGTCGTAGCGTTCTTCGCCATCCATGCCAAGCACATGATCGGACGGATGTTCACTCATAGTGACTTTGCTCCACTGCGACACGCTTCAAACGGCGTGTCTGTATTTTGGTAAATGAGTTTGCCGGGTAATGGTTCCATCAGCCGGAACGCCCCTTCAGAAGCTTGGGCCGCCATAATGCCGTGCACAAAACGAGCGCAAAGGCCGCCAGCACAAACACCTTGTTCACAAACCAGTTAGTGCGCCAGATGGACCACTCCGGGTCAGCAAGAAACCGGGTGAACAGGGTAACGATAATCAGGATCGCGACAACCGACATACCGATTGCCAGAACCCGCGTGTATCTCGGTTGCCTGAGCAGGCTCCACGCCAGCCAGAGGTGGGCGAGCGGCCACAGATCCCAGTAGATATAGGTTGACCAGACTTCCCCGGCGGCCCATGCAAAACCCATCGGGAACAGGTATTTGATGAACAATGTCCAGGCCACGAGGATCAGAAACAAGTGCGCCAGAAAACTGATCCAGGGGCTCGGTGCGCTTTCGGGGGAGGTCATCATAACAGCAGTCCTGCCGTCCTGGTGAGCTGAAATATGTCCTGCGGTCACGCCTGCCAGACTATTAAAAAATGAGTGTTAACCCGCCGGTAATAAGGGCAAACAAGAGGGACAAGCCAATCACGGTTTTCCAGGGGAAAGGCGGTGGCGGCGGTTCGACCGCCAGCTGCTCTTCCAGGTAGTTTTTCAGCAGCCGGGTGTTGCGGGTATTCGCCTTGAACACCGCATCAAAGCCATCCCCCACCACCGGCAACAGGCCACCAAAAAAGTCGATGGCCATGTTGCGCAACATACGCAGCTTCACGTTTTTGCTGGCACCGGCACGCTGCGCCTCAATCAAAACGTAACTTGCCAGCGCCAGACCAGCCACATCACCCACCACTGGCACCAGACCAATCACCGCCTCGGCACCAATAGTGGTGTTGGTGAACGGTATTCGGATACTGCTGTCGGTAAAGCGGCTGAATTTTTCCAGCCGGGCCAGCGTTGCCCGTTGTTGCGCTTCAAGCTCTGACATAAATACTCCGCGATCCATCATGGGAAGCTTTGTTGTATCACAACACCGAATGACACTCGTACCTTGCCTTAACTGTGATAGTGTATTTTGCTAAAGATAACCTTGGGACACGAACGTCAGGTGTGCATGGGGCAACGGACTGGCTCAAAAATGCCGCATTCCAGAACTCTAGCAGGACCGTGCCATGATGTATTTCGCCCACGAGATGAGCCGCGCCGCGCTGATGCCCCTGCGCATGCTGACCGGTGCCCAGAGCCAGCTGCTTCGGCATCCGGACAGTCCCTTGTCCAATATCCCGGGAGCACGCAGCATCGCGTCCGCCTCCGAGGTCTTCGGAGACCTTACCCGACGTTATCCAAAACCTGCCTTCAACCTGAACTCGACCGTCTGTGATGACAAACGGGTTGATGTGCAGGAAGTCATCGTCAAGCGCCACCCCTTTGCCCAGCTCAAGCATTTTAAACGCAGCACGGAGCGCCCGGATGACCCGAAACTGCTGATCGTTGCGCCGTTATCCGGGCACTTCGCTTCGCTGCTGAGAGGCACTGTCGAAGCCATGCTGCCGGATCATGATGTGTACATTACCGACTGGCGGGACGCCTGTCGCGTTCCAGTGACCATGGGCGACTTTGGCCTCGATGACTACATCGACTACGTCATCGATTTCATGGAACACCTTGGGCCGGATACCCACGTACTGGCCGTGTGCCAACCTGTGGTACCGGTGCTCGCAGCCACCGCCCTTATGGCGGAAGACGGCCATCCGGCAACACCCAGCTCTCTTGCATTGATGAGCGGTCCCATTGACGCTCGTATTGATCCCACCGAGCCCTGCAAGCTGGCCACCAAGCACAGCCTGGGCTGGTTCAAGCGTAACCTGGTTCATCCGGTGCCCGCGCCCTACCCCGGGGCGATGCGCAAGGTGTATCCGGGTTTTTTGCAGCTGGCCGGGTTCATAAACATGAACTTCGACCGCCACCTTGGCGCCTATCGTGAGCTGTTCAAATCGCTGCGCGCAGGTGACCATGACAGGATCAGCCGCCATCGGGAATTTTACGACGAGTACCTGGCGGTGATGGACCTGCCAGCCACCTATTACCTCGATACCATTCAGCGCGTGTTCCAGGAATTCCATCTGGCCCGGGGCTGCTTGCGGCACCGGGGCCGCCCGGTGAACCCGGCCGCCATCCGCAACACCGCCCTGATGACCATCGAGGGGGCAAAGGACGACATCTCCAGCCCCGGGCAAACCCGGGCCGCCCACGACCTATGTATAAATGTGCCCAGCGCCCGAAGGGTCCATCATATCCAGCAGGGTGCAGGCCACTACGGTGTGTTCAACGGACGCCACTGGCGGGAGGAAATTTCTCCAAAATTACGGACTTTCATCCGTTCTGCCTGACAACCCGGGGCTGGGCCGGTTTCTTGTGAGCCCACCGAAGCGCTGCTAACTTCAGAGTGATCATTTAACACGAAAAATGATTACCCGGCAGACAGTCACATGATTCAAGGAGAGTATCATGCAAGACCTCAAAGGTAAGGTCGCCATCGTTACAGGCGCCTCTCGTGGTATCGGCCGACACATCGCCCTCCAACTCGCCCAGCGTGGCGCGGATGTTGCCATCAACTACCGATCGCGTCAGTCGGAAGGGGACGAAGTTGCCAGGGAGATTGAAGCACTGGGCGTCCGCTCCCTGGCCATCCAGGCGGACCTCTCGAAGATGCCGGAAGCCCGCAGCCTGGTAGATCAGGTCTATGACACCTGGGGCCGCATCGACATTCTGGTCAACAACGCCGGCATCACCCGTGACAAGTCCATGAAGAAACTCACGGATGATGACTGGAATGACGTGCTAGATACCAATCTCGGAAGCGTCTACGCCACCTGCTCCGAAGTGCTGAAAATCATGATGGAACAGAACTTCGGCCGGATCATCAATATCACCTCGTTCGTCGGTCAGGCCGGTAACTTCGGGCAGGCCAACTACGCGGCCAGCAAGGGCGGCATTATCGCGTTCACCAAGACCCTCGCACTGGAAATGGCCAGGTACAACATCACCGTCAATGCCATTGCCCCGGGGTTCACCGAAACCGAGATGCTTGAGCAGGTGCCTGAAAACATCCGCGAACAGATCATTGCCCGTATTCCCATGGGTCGCTTTGGCCAGCCGGAGGAAATTGCCCGCGCGGTGGTGTTCCTCGCAGCGGAAGGCGACTACATCACCGGCCAGCAGATCAACGTGAACGGCGGTGTCTACATGTAGTAAGGGGGTCGGTAACCCCGAAGCGGAGCGTGTGAGCATGTCCAAACAACCGGTAAAGACCACATCCGCGTCAGAGTTTGAGCCCAACGTCGTGCGACGCTCTGTCGCGCGGGCCGGGGCTCATGCCGGCCACCTGATCAAACGCTCCATCATGCGCCGGCTACGCGGCGCACCGCCCAATCCGGCCAGCACCAAAAGCCTGGTCACCCCCTTCGCAGTACTGACAGGCAAGCTCGCCACCCAGCCCGACACACTGCTGTTCGCCCAGATGCGCCTGGCCCGGGACGCGAGCAACTTCTGGATGAGTTTGCTGACCAGCAGCATCGGCAACAAGCCACTGCAGGTGGCGGAACCCGAACCCGGAGACGGGCGGTTTCGCGACCAGGCCTGGAACGAAACCATGGCCTTCAACGCCATCAAACAGGCCTACCTGCTATACAACCGCTGGCTCATGGACACCATTGATGATGTTCGGGGGCTGGACGATCACACCCGGCACAAACTGCACTTTTTCATCGGACAGATGACCGATGCCATGGCCCCGAGCAACTTCATCCTGAGCAACCCGGAGGTACTGCGTGCCACCCTCAAGACCCGGGGCAGGAACCTGCTTCGTGGCATGGCCAATCTGCTGAGAGACCTGGATGAGGGAGAGGGCCCGATGCCTTTCCGCATGTCCGACCCGGATGCGTTTGCCGTGGGTGACAACCTGGCCAACACACCGGGGGACATTATCTTCCAGAACGATCTGATGCAGCTCATCCAATACCGGCCAACCACCGAATCGGTGCACCGCCGGCCCTTGCTGGTCATCCCGCCGTGGATCAACAAGTACTACATTCTGGATCTGGGCGAGCGAAAGTCGTTCATCCGCTACTGGGTCGAACAGGGCCACACGGTCTTTGTCGTTTCCTGGGTGAACCCCGGCCCGGAACTGGCCAACAAGGGCTTTGAAGACTATATGCTCGAGGGGCCGGTCGCCGCCATGGACGCCATCGAACGCGCTACCGGCGAGCGAGAGGTCAACACCGTGGGCTACTGCATTGGTGGCACCCTGCTGGGTTGCACGCTGGCCTGGCTGGCCGCGCGGGGCGATGATCGGGTCAAGAGCGCGACCTTCCTCAACAGCCTGATGGATTTCTCGGACGTCGGGGACCTGAAGGTGTTTATCGACGAAGACGCCATCCGGTCCATCGAAAAGGCCATGGACAAGCAGGGCTACCTTGATGGCTCTTCTATGGCCATCGCCTTCAACATGCTCAGGGCCAACAGTCTGATCTGGTCTTTTTACATCAACAATTACCTGCTCGGACGGGATACTGCCCCTTTCGACCTGCTTTACTGGAACTGCGACACCACCCGCATGCCCGCCGCCATGCACAGTTTTTACCTGCGCAACATGTACCTGGAAAACCGGCTGAAAGAGCCGGGCGGAATTGAACTGGCGGGCACCCCGATTGATCTGGGCAAGGTGACGATTCCCTGTTACTTTGCCTCGGCTATTGAGGACCACATCGCGCCCTGGACCTCCTGCTACCGGGGCTCCCGAAACCTGGGCGGGCCGGTGCGATTTGTTCTCGGCGGCTCCGGGCACATTGCGGGTATCATCAACCCGCCGGACAAGAAAAAGTACGGATACCGGGTGAACGAGGACACGGATCTGGATACCGAGTCCTGGCTCAAAGGAGCGAAGCAGTTTGAGGGTTCCTGGTGGCCCGACTGGGTCGAATGGGCCGAGGCCTTTGGCGGTGGCGAGGTGAAAGCTCGAACCGCAGAGCAAGGTCATCTGCCGGTGATTGAGCCGGCACCCGGTGCCTATGTTAAGAACCTGCCGGCACCGCCTGCGCCGGCGATCAGAAAACGCCCTCAGCGCGAGCGCAAAAAAGCGACCACCCAGAAAGCGGCGCCAGCAAAAGTAACCCAGTAGGTGCCGCTATCTGGATGTCAACGATACTCAGGCCCGGGCACGAACGATCCGGAACAGGGCTTCCGGCGCGGCTCGTTTGATCCAGAGCGCGGCCATTTCCTTGCCCTTGCCCACCGGGATTTCCCGCTTTTTCGCCTGAAGGCCTTTGAACACCACCTCGGCGCACTCGGTCACGTCCATACCGCCGGCGATATCCTCATCCACTTTGCCGAAAGCTGAGCCATCGCCAGCCAGGGCGTTGCGAGAGATATCCGTTCGAATAAAACCAGGCACAATCGTGGACACATGAATACCCTGGCCTTCCACCTCGGCCCGCAGGGCGTCAAAGAAGCCCATGACCGCATGCTTGGCAGCACAGTAACCCGTGCGCTGGGGGACACCAACCTTGCCGGCCACACTGGCTGTTACCGCTAGATGCCCGGAGCCCCGCTCCAGCATGTGGGGCAACACTGCCTTGGTCAGCGCGATCTGCCCCATCACATCCACATCCATCAGTTTCTGGTACACCGCCATGTCGGTGTCCTTGCACAGGGAGCGTTGGGAAACGCCGGCGTTGTTCACCAGCAAATCAATGGTGCCAAAGGTATCCAGCACCGTCTGAACCGCCGCGGGCAAGGAAACCCAGTCGGTTACGTCCAGGGGTAGCACCAGCACGCTGTCTTCCGACAGGCCGGCATCACAGCAAAGACCGGCCACCCGTTCCAGTTCCTCTTTGCGTCGGGCGGAGAGCACGACACGGGCACCATCCCTTGCGTATTGAATGGCCAGGGCTTCGCCGATGCCAGAGGAGGCGCCGGTAATCCAGACGGTTTGAGCGGGCATATTAGTTCCTTGTTTGTTGTTTAACGTATCAAAGCAAACGAGCTATCCATCGCAATGAAGGTTACGGAGAGCGCGATGAGAAAAGGGTAACAGATAACCTGTCTGCCCTGATATTTCAAGCACTTAAAGCAGAGCGAGCAACCATGTCAGATAAGCCCTCACTTCAATCCCTGCTGGACACCGTGCCCCAGTGCGGGCGCGTCGAGTGGATCGGCATCCGCCCGGCCCGGGGCGAGGCGATGACCACCCTCAACCAGGTAGCCGTCACTCCCGGCAAGGGCCTTGAAGGTGACCGCTTCAAAGGCCGGGAAACCAGTAAGCGGCAGGTGACCCTGATTCAGCAAGAGCACCTGCACGCCATCGCCTCCTGCCTGCAACGTGAGGCTATCCCGCCAGAAGTGTTCCGGCGCAACATTGTGGTCTCGGGTCTGAATCTTCTGGCACTGAAAGGGAAACGCTTCCGGGTCGGCAGCGTGGTGCTGGAATACACCGGCCTGTGCCATCCCTGCAGCAAGATGGAGACGGCCCTGGGGCCAGGCGGCTACAACGCCATGCGGGGGCACGGCGGTATCACAGCCCGCGTGGTGGAAGGGGGTGAACTGGCCATTGGTGACGCCGTGCAGATGTGCCTCTGACGCATTGCAGGCCAGTGCGCCAGCGAGACCGGTAAAGCTCGCCCTAGAGCTTTACCATCAACTTGCCCTTGTTGTCCCCGGTCAGGAACAACCCCAGCCCGCTCATGGCCGATTCCAGGCCCTCCAGCACATGCGCACGGTATTTGATCTGTCCCTTCTGAACGTAGGGGGTGAGTTTGGCCTGCAGTTCTTTGGTTTTGTCCCAGTGATCCGGCATGGTAAAGCCCTGTATCGACAAGCGCTTCTTGATGATGCGCATCCAGTTGGGACCGGGGCGCGGATTTGCCGAGGTGTAATCCGCAATAAGGCCGCACACCACGATGCGACCATGAGCATTCATTCGCTCAAACACATAATCCAGGATTGGGCCACCGGTGTTCTCGAAATACACATCGATACCGTCCGGAGCCAATTCATCCAGCTTTGCCCCCAGATCATCGGTCTTGTAATTCACCGCACCGTCAAAGCCGAGTTCATTGACAATCCAGTCCGCCTTTTCGTCCGTGCCGACCACACCAATAACCCTGAGTCCATCGGCCTTGGCCAACTGCCCGACGATGGAACCGACAGAGCCGGCAGCACCGGACACGACCAGCGTCTCCCCCGCCCTGGGATAGCCATAGCCATACAGCCCCTGCGTGGCAGTCAGCCCCGGCAGGGCAAAGACCGCAAGAACCATTTCCGGTGGCAACGATTTGTCCACCTTGTTCACGCCCGTGCCATCGGTCAGAACCATCTCCTGCCAGCCAAACAGCCCCATGACCTGATCACCCTCGTTGAAGTCCGGGTGCCTGGAAGCGATCACCTCGCCAATGCCCGATGAGCGCATGACATCGCCAAGCTCGACCCGGGGAATGTAGCTGTCGGTGTCCTCACTCATCCAGCCCATCATGGCCGGATCCAGGGACATATAGGTTTGCCGGATCAGAAACTCGCCCTCAGCAGGCTCTGGAACGGTTTTCTCCTCCACCTCGAACAGCTCCGGCCCGATGGATCCTGCAGGCCGCTTCACCAGCTTGATTGCCTTGTAGGTACTCATGTCAGATATCTCCTGTAATCGAGGATGGAATCGCCGCTTAACGTAACCTGCGCGCCTGCCTGCATACAGGCAAACGGCAGAGCGTGAACCCTCAGCCTAGCAGGCGCAGCTTCGCTTCGTTGATACGGGCAGCCAGATAGTTGCTGCCGCCGTGATCGGGATGGACTTTTTGCATCATCCGTCGATGGGCCTGGATGATCTCTTCCCGGCTGGCACCGGGCTCCAGACCAAGAATATCCAGCGCTTCGCTTTCCGTCAGATTCGCGCTGCCATTACCTCTGTCAGTGGACCCGCCCTCTTCCGTGCCTCCGCCGCTCCCGGCGTCATCGTCAGCGCGCCAGGAGTCACCGAACCGCCGATCGAGATAGGTTTCCAGAAGTCGGGCGGAGTCCTCATCCTGCGTGCGGCAGTACCTGAGCAACTCCAGAAATTCGCTTTCGCTCAGTTCCGCCAGCACCCTGCCGGCCATGGGGCCCTTCAGGATCTTGCCGGTCATGGATCCGGAGTCGTGATCCAGGGTCATTTCAAGAATGTCGCTGGAAACCTGCGACTGTCGGCCGGTTTTTGCCTGACCATTGTCATCGGATGCCAGACTCGCCAACCACGAGGAAAACATTTTTCTCAGCAGGGGATACAGTAACGCCAGCAGGGCAAACACGAAATGCAGACGACCGGTCGCGGCCAGCAATACCACGATGAAGGTGCCAACCACCAACGTCAGTTTCATGATGGCCGGCTTGCGCTGACTGGCCGGCATGCTGCGCAGCCAGACCCAGGCAATAAATCCCAGGCCAATTAGCAGTAACGTCAGTGGCACTCACACTCCTTGGTCTTGGTCGGTCATCAATGGATGGGCAACAGCGTTATCGGATTTGCCGGGTCAGACGTTTGACCTCTGCAGAGCTGCGGCTGGAAAAATCCTCCAGCGCCTTGGCACCCCCGGAAGCATAGACCGCCACTGCGGCCATAAGATCCTTCAGAACCTGAGGGCTGTTGCGGTCAAACGGAGCATAGGCTCCCCCAGAAAGCTTGCTCACTTGCTGAAACACCGCTCGGGCATGGGGATCGCCGCCTTCGTGAAACATGAACACCGGCGTTCTCAGCATACCCAGCTCTCCCGCGCTGTGGCACAGCTCATCCACCGGTTCCTCGCAACAATCCCCGATAAACACCACTGCTCTGACCGGCTCAACGCGGGTTTCTTTCACCGCATGGGCAAGAACACGGCTGATCTGGGTGCGGCCGCCCCGACAGGAAACCCCGTTCATCAGGTTCAGCAACTGGCCGGTCTCGGTCACAAAACCCGTTGCTTTGAATTCACGGAAGCCCCGGTAGTAGGCGAGCTGAATAGCGAGCCCTCCCAGATCACGGGTGGCCAGGAACAGCTCACTCTGCAAGTGGCAGGCCTGATCCCAGGTTGCCTCGCGACTGGCGGTGGCATCCAGGGCAAAGATCAGTCGCCCCCGACTTCCGCCGCCGGCCTGCGTGGGCAGGTTGCGAACCTGTTGGATAAACTGATCAATAGATTGTTTATCGGATCTGGTGCGAAGCTCTTTGTCGGACATAGGCGTCTGGAATCCGTTTGGGCTGACCACGTTATGGCTACAAGCGTAGGGCAAAGACCATGCAATTCACAGGGTGGCGGACTTGCTCGCATCTGTCTCAAGGTGTTCTTTTGCTCACCGCCCTGGCTCTGCCGGTAGCCGCTCACACGTCTGACGACTTTTATCTGCTGTACCGCCAGTGGCAGCCCTACGACTGGCCGGTCGATGAGCCCTCGGCAACCGAAGTCACCCGCTCCCAGCGAGGCGTTGGCTGGCGCAGGGAGGTTACCCGGGGAGACATTGGGCTTGACTACGATTACCAGCCCCTGCGCATCCGCACCGGAGAACCGGCCCACAATGGTCATCTGCACCGACTGACTGTCGATGGCCAGTGGCAGCACCGGCGCTTTCGCGTGCAGGCCAGGGCTGGCGTCGCCGGCACCTCCAACATGTTCAAATACAGGGACTTTCACAGCGACGTGATCACCGGGCGAGTTGCCTTGTTACGGTCCGTCGGCCGGCACTCGCCGGTGAGTCTGGGGATTGGCGGCGATCACCGCTTCGGGTCCTTCCGGTGGCTGCCCAGACTGCGTTGGGAAGATACCAGCAAGACCGGTCACTGGCTGGTGGACCTCCCGGTTTTGCTGCGCTGGCAGGGCCCCGGGAACCGCTGGGTGTTCCGGGTAGGACGAGACGGTGATCGCTGGGCCACGCTCGACAAAGCACGGGCGGTGGAGAGCTCGCTCTATCTGCGGGAATGGCGAGCCGAACTGAGCTACCGGATCCGCCCGGGCAGGGATGCATGGCCAGCCCTGGAGCTTGGGATTGGCGCGAGCGCGGATACCCGCGTTCGCTATCAGGACCTGCAGGCGGGTACCCAGGATGTCCGATTGGGGGATGCCCTTCTGGGCAGTATCAAGCTCAACTGGTAGGCCGAGACATCCATTGCGGATGAACGACCGGGTCGGTTATCGACCTGCCAACACCGCCCGAACCTTTTTGCTCAACTGCCCCATATCAACCCGGCCGGTGACCTGGGGGCGCAGCTCGTTCATCACGCGTCCCATGTCCTGCATGCCCTGGGCGTCGGTGGCGCTGATGGCTGAACGAATCAGCCCTTCCAGCTCCTCATCACTGAGGGCCGCCGGCATGAACTCTTCAATGATCGCCATTTCCGCCCGTTCCTTATCGGCCAGTTCCTGGCGTCCGGCATCGTCGTACTGGCTGGCTGCATCACGGCGCTGCTTAAGCATTTTGTCCAGCACCTTCAGCACGTCGTCGTCCCCCAGCTCCCGCCGCTCATCAACCTCAATCTGTTTCACCGCAGCCTGTGCCATCCGCAGCGTGACAAGTCGATCTTTCTCCTTGTTCCGCATGGCATTTTTTACCGCGTTATTCAGCTGTTCCTTAAGTGTTGTGTCTGTCATGGTGGGCCTCCCGTTGCATGAATGAATAGCCCTGTAGAATGCAGTAAATAAGATTAATTACAAGGCAATACCACCATGATCGATTTCCGCAGCGGACATCATTGCCCGCCCTTCCATTGCCATGCGCGAGGCCAGCGCCGCAGCAGGCAACAGCGTCTATGCCGAACATTGCTTTTCTGAGGATTTCGTTCCGAAAGTGAAGGCAATCGATGGGCCACACTCGATGAGGCCCGGGAGGTTGAAGACACGCAGTGTCTGCAGGAGTGGAGAATGAAGCTGCCCCACCGGGGCAGCCATCAAATGGCCAGATAGTCCTGCCGAAGCTGCTCGTTCTCCAGAACCTCACTCGCAAGACCGTCAAACACCACCTGACCGGACTCCAGAATGACTGCCCGGTCCGCCAGCTTCAGTGCTGCAATCGCGTTTTGCTCGACGATGACGGTAGTCATCCCCAGCGACTTGATTTCTTTCAGCGTACGTTCGATTTCCTGCACTATGATGGGAGCCAGCCCCTCGTATGGCTCGTCCAGCAGTAATAGCTTGATATCCCGGGCCAGCGCCCGACCGATGGCCAGCATTTGCTGCTCACCGCCCGACAGGGTGGTGCCCTCCTGATTACGCCGCTCGCCCAGGCGGGGAAACAGCTCGAAGATCCGATCAATGGACCAGCCGGAAGGCGGTGCCAGCTGAGCCAGCTTCAGGTTCTCCAAAACGCTCAGGCCGGGAATGATGCGACGATCTTCGGGAACCAGAGACAAGCCACTCTGAGCCGCCTGGTAGGCTTTCATTGAGTGCAAGGGCTGATGATCCAGCCAGATTTCGCCATGAGTAACCATGGGAGAATCCGCCCGGGCGATGGCTCGCAGGGTCGAGGTTTTCCCAGCCCCGTTTCGGCCGAGCAACGCGAGGATTTCCCCCTCATGGATATTCATCGTTACGCCCTGGACGATGTAGCTTTCTCCGTAATAGGCGTGCAGGTCCCAAACCGAAAAATAGGCAGGTTTTGCTGATTCGGAGCTGGACTGATGAGTAACATGGGTCGCCGATTGTTCCGCCATTATTTCCATTCCTTCGCTGTAAGCACGATATTCACTCCGACTCCGCCGTGCCCAGATAGGCTTCCTGAACCTCGGGGTGGCCTTTGATCTTGTCAGGGTAATCTTCCACAATCACATGCCCCTGTGACAGCACGCTGATCCGGTCAGCCAGGCTGAACACGACGTGCATATCATGCTCGATGACGACGAACGTGATGTTGTGGGCCTCATTGATGGTTTTCAGCAAATCAATGGTGTTATTGGTGTCGGATCGCGACATACCGGCCGTCGGCTCATCCAGCAGCAACAGTTTGGGCTGCTGGACCAGACACATCGCCATCTCAAGCCTTCGTTTGTTGCCACGAGACATAGCAGACGCGGTGTGGTGACGCTCATCAATCAACCCCACATCCTGGAGTATCTTCTCGGCCTGCTCGCGTATGGAGGTCTCCCTGGCCAGGGACTTGAAGGGCGAGAGATGAAACGCGCCGTCCCGATGTGCAAAGGCCGGAATCATCACGTTTTCCAGAATGCTTAACTCGGAGAACACCTCCGGCGTCTGGAACACACGGCTGATGCCCGCCTGGTTGATCTGGTACGGAGCCAGCCCCAGCAGGCTTTTGTTGTTGAACATGACCGTGCCGGTGTCTGGCAACAGCTTGCCGATAAAGCAGTTCAACAACGTGGACTTGCCCGCACCGTTCGGTCCGATGATGGCATGGACGGTGTTCTGTTGAATTGACAGATTGACGTCATCCAACGCCAGAAGACCGCCGAAGTGCTTGCTAACACCCTTTACTTCGAGTATCCCCACGATTAAGACTCCCTCGTGTTGACGGAACGGTGCGACACTTCTTCAGCCGGGGTGACGCCATCCGCGGGGCCGGTGTCACTCTGAGAGGCGCCGGTTTTACGGGACTGCCACAACCGCACAACCAGATTCATCAACCGACCAGCACCTTCCACCAGGCCACCGGGCAGAAAAATCACCACCAGCATGAAAATCAACCCCAGGGAGATATGCCAGCCGCTGCCCAGGAATGGCGAAACCACAGCGACCAGTACATCCGTCACGCCCTCTGGTAATGCCGAGAACCACCCCTCAACCACGGATTCGTTAATGCGGCTGAAAATGTTCTCGAAGTACTTGATGATGCCGGCACCGAGTACCGGCCCAATTAACGTCCCGGCGCCCCCCATAATGGTCATCAGTACCACCTCACCCGAGGCGGTCCATTGCATGCGCTCTGCCCCCGCGAGAGGATCCATACAGACGAGCAAGGCACCCGCCAGCCCCGCATACATGCCGGAGATGACAAAAGCCGTCAGCGCATAGGGCCGGGAGTTGAAGCCCGTATAGTTAAGCCGGGTCTGATTGCTTTTGATCGCCCTCAGCATCATCCCGAACGGCGACCGGAATATGCGCAACGACAGGTAGAACATGCCTATCAGTATCAGCGCGCTGACATAAAACCCGACGTTAAACTGCAAATCCATTCCGAGAAACGGCACGACCGCCGTATCGGACATTTCAAACCCGAATAAAGAGGGCGATGCCACCTGGCCGGACTCACTGGCGCCATCCAGAATCCGGGGGTCATCGAGCTCGAGTTGCAGCCCGGTTTCGCCGTTGGTGATGGGGGTCAATACCGAGTAGGCCAGGTTATAAGACATCTGAGCGAACGCCAGCGTCAGGATCGAAAAATAGATCCCGGACCGCCGCAACGAGATATACCCTATCAATAGCGCGAACAGGCCCGACACCACGACAGAAAAAATAATAGCGGGCACGATGTTGACGCTGAGCAACTTCAGCATCCAGATCGCGGAGTAGCTGCCTACGCCCAAAAACGCTGCATGGCCAAATGACAGGTAGCCGGTCAAGCCAAACAGGATGTTGAAACCAATGGCAAAGATGCCGTAGATGACGAACCGCTGCATCAGGTCCGGGTAACCGGCCCCCACCGGCGCCAGAATCAGCGGCCCGGCCAGCACCAGAATGGTGAATACAATCATCAGAGTTCGGTCGCTGGTATGTGGCGTTTTCAACATAACATCAAGTCTCCATTACGCCTTTGCGCCCCATGAGTCCACGGGGACGGGTCAGCAGAATAATGACTGCCACCAGGTAGATGATGACCTGATCAATCGAAAATCCGAACAGGAAAGCTTTCACCTCCGGCATGGAAGCGAAGCTCTGCAGAATGCCCAGCAGAAAACCCGCCGCCACCGCACCAGCCAGCGAGCCCATACCGCCAACGACCACCACCACAAAGCACAACACGAGGAAGTCCATGCCCATGTGGTAATTTGGCGACAGGATCGGGGTATACATCACGCCCGCCAAACCGGTGACAACAGCAGCCAGACCAAACATCGCCGTAAACCGTTTGTCGATATCGATACCCAGTAAACCAACGGTTTCCCGATCGGCCATGCCAGCCCGCACCACCATGCCGAAGGTGGTGTAGCGCAAAAACGCAAAAATACCGCCGATAACGACGACCGCGAACAGAAAATACACCATCCGCCAGATTGGATAGAGCACGGAATTTTCCGTCATACCGATCAACGCCCCGACATCAATGGAGCCGACAAAGGCCTCCGGTGCCGGCTGGGGAATCGGGTTGGCACCGTAAACGGACTTGATCACCTCCTGCAGCACAATGGCCAAGCCGAAGGTAACCAGGATCTGATCCGCATGGGGGCGCTTGTAGAAGTGCTTTATCAGGCCGCGCTCCATCACGATGCCAAGCAACAGCATCACCGGAATAGCAAACAGAATGGACCAGAACACCGAGTAATCGATCATCATCGCGCCGAAATCACCGAACCAGAGCTCGACATACGGAGTCTCGATTTCCAGTGGGGTACCCCAGGGACTCACTTCGGTCTCGGAAATCGTAACTTTCTCGTAGGACAACAGATTGTTGAATGTGACTGTGCAGAATGCACCAATCATGAAGAGAGCGCCGTGGGCGAAATTCACCACGCCCAGGGTGCCAAATATCAAGGTCAGCCCCAACGCGATCAATGCATAGGCACTGCCCTTATCGAGCCCATTCAGTATTTGCAGAAGGATGGCATCCATCGGTATTTACCTTGTCTAACAACAGGCGTCTGTAGTGGGACAGACATAACAAGACCGGGCTGTCGGAGAGGCGCACTGGCCGGGGACGGCCAGTGCGCTACTTAACAGAGGAAGCCCAGGTGCCTGAAATCAGGCGCCTGGATTACACTTGCCGAGTGAGCCACCGGCAAACATCGGATGGTCTGGCTCGTAGGTGACCTTGTCTGCAGAGGTCACATTGACTACCTCTAGCAGGTCAAACTCCGACGATGGATTTTCCTTACCTCGAACCACGAGTACATCCTTGAAGCACTGATGGTCCTCGGCGCGATAGAGCGTCTTGCCATTGCCCAGGCCGTCAAACTCATAGCCTTCCAGCGCCTCTACGATGGCACAGGGGTTGAAGCTGCCCGCTCGTTCGGCGGCATCGGCGTACAACAGGGTTTGCACATAACAGGTATGCGCAGCCTGCGACGGGGGCTGGCCATACTCTTTACCAAAGGATTCGACAAACGCCTTCGAGCCCTCATCCTGCAACGACCAATGCCAGTTGGTAGACCCGAAAATGCCTTTCACGGAGTCTCCGGCACCACGAGCCATGAGGCGGGAATACAGCGGTACAACAATTTCGAATTGCTTGCCGTTGACCATCTTCTCACGAAGGCCGAATTGAACCGCATTGGTCAATGAGTTCACCATGTTGCCGCCATAGTGATTCAGGATCAGCACGTCCGCTCCGGAGTTGGTCACTGGCGCAATGTAGGACGAGAAATCCGTTGCCGACAGAGGCGTACGAACGGTATTCACGGTTTCCCAGCCGAGCTCTTCAGTCGCCGCCATCATGGACTGTTCCTGAGTCCAGCCCCAGGTGTAGTCCGCAGTCAGATGGTAGGCTTTGCGATCATTCCCATAGTGCTCGGACAACACCGGCGCCAGCGCCGCAGCCGACATGTAGGCGTTGAAGAAATGTCGGAAACCGTTGGCTTTTCTATCTTTGCCGGTGGTGTCGTTGGAGTGGGTCAGACCGGCCATGAAAATGACACCCGCGTCCTGGCAAAGCGACTGAACAGCAACTGCGACCCCGGAAGAAGAGCCGCCGGTAATCATGATGGCACCGTCTTTTTCAATCATTGCACGGGCAGACGCACGAGCCGCGTCCGATTTGGTCTGGGTGTCGCCAGTGACGTATTCGACCTTCCGGCCGAGAATACCGGTGCCTTTGAGCACCTGCGATGAAAACGTCTTCAGCATGCCACCGTCGCCTTCACCGTTAAGATGCTTGACGGCCAGTTTGTAGGCACGCAACTCATCGGCACCCTCATCGGCATAAGGCCCGGATTGAGGAACGTTGAATCCAAGTACCACGCTGCCTGAACCGGGTTCGTTGGTATAGGCACTGGCGGCTCTGGTAAAGATTGTTGGGGCAACAAGTCCAGCGCCGAGAACAGCGCTGCCTTGGAGGAACTTTCGGCGGTTCAGATAATAATTTGACATGTGCTTCTCCTTGGATTGTTCTTGTTCTTTCCTAGCTGAACACCACTGACGCTTTTTTAAACAGGTGTCCCCATAGATTCAAGTTCACAGAGGTTGGTCAAATAAGCAACAAAAGCTCACCAAATTTACAACCAATGTCTAATAGCGAGGGATCGCCAATTCACACTTTCAATCGATTGAAAATGCAAGCTATGTGACGCCTGGAACTTCAGGTCCGTGTCCATCCTGTCTCCCGGCTTCCCTCCGGCCCCCTGCCCTGTAGAATGCAGCAAATCAGATCCATTACATGGCAGTACTCTCATGCTTGATTTTCGCAGTGACACCGTTACCCGGCCTTCCCGAGAAATGCGCAATGCGATGGCCCACGCCGAGGTCGGGGATGATGTCTATGGTGACGACCCGACCGTGAACAGCCTGCAGGCCTTTGCCGCCGAGCGGTTCGGTTTCGAAGCCGCCCTGTTTACCGCAACCGGAACCCAGGCCAACCTGCTGGCGATCATGAGTCACTGTGGCCGGGGCGACGAATACCTGTGCGGCCAGTCGGCCCACAATTACCGCTATGAGGGCGGTGGCGCCGCGGTGCTGGGCAGCGTGCAACCGCAGCCGATCGAGAACGAGCCGGACGGAAGTATCTGCCTCGACAAGGCCCGCGCTGCCATCAAAGCCGATGACTTTCATTTCGCGGTGACTCGCCTGCTCTCTCTGGAAAACACCATTGGCGGCCAGGCACTGTCCCTCGACTATCAGCGTGATGCCCGTGCCTTCTGTGACAGGCACGGACTGCTGCTGCACCTGGACGGCGCCCGGGTATTCAACGCCGCAGTGACATCCAACTGCGACGTGACCGAGATCACCCGACACTACGATTCAGTCAGCGTGTGCCTATCGAAAGGCCTGGGCGCGCCGGCCGGGTCACTTCTGCTGGGCTCGAAAGCTTTTATCGACCGCGCGACACGTCTGCGCAAGATGGTGGGTGGCGGCATGCGCCAGGCAGGCATTCTGGCGGCGGCCGGGCGAATTGCGCTGGAGCAGGGTCCACTCCGTCTGCAGGACGACCATGAAAACGCTGCTTATATGAGCACTGGCCTTTCGGAGATTCCGGAGCTGGAGGTTAACCCAGCCAGCACCCAGACCAATATTGTCTATGCCCGCTGCCGGGCCGGCAGAGCCGGACAGCTGCGCGATTACCTCGCCGAGCGCAACATCCTGATCAATGCCGGTGACCCGATCCGCTTCGTCACCCATCTGGATGTGAACCGGCAGGATGTCGACACGCTGATTGATACCGTCCGCCGGTTCTACCGCGCCTAGTCACGATCAAGCACTACGCAGCTGAGTGCCGCCCCTGGGCTCAAACGAACGTCAGCGGGCGGTATCGGCGGGCTCAGGCAGTGCCTCCTCGTCAATGCCAGGACGCTCTTCGTCGTCTGTGTCATAGGTATATGGTTCGCCTTCCTCATCCTGCAACTGGTAGTCGTACGCTGCCTGGAGGCCCGTTTCTTCCTCCTCAGGCTCGTCCGTGCCGAAGTCGATGTAATGGGGATAAAGCGGTGACAGAAGCGCCACCACAATGCCAATAACGGAAAAGGTCGCAAACGCACTGCTGTACCCCAGGTTGTCCACCAGCGTACCCACCAGGGGGGAACCTGATGCCTGCCCCAGCGACACCGCCATGAACGGCAGAACGGGTCCCATGGACAACCGCCCGGGCAATAACCGAATGCCCGTCATCAGGTACAGCCCGGTCAGGCTCATATAGGCCAGACCAAACACCAGTGCCGAAAACGCCGCCAGTACAATCTGTCCGGGCGTTGCCGCCAGCAAGGCCAGGCTGGCGGCCAGCATCATCAGCATCAGCGCCTGGGTTATTGGCGGGTTGTTTCGATCCGCCAGGTCAGCCACCACCGCGCCTCCCAACCCGGCAATCCCCACCGCCAGCCAGAGCCAACCGGTTTCGCTGTCGGGCAGTTCGCCCAGGTTCACCACCAGATCGGGCGCAAAGATCCAGTACGCGGAGGAAATGAATCCCATGACGAAGGCGAACAGTGACAGTCTGAGAAGACGCCACCACTGCAGGGCGCTGATCGGTGCTGGTGGTGCCGCGTCCGATGGCATCACCCGGGAGACCGATGGAATGATAAACCAGGCTGCAATCACGCCGATGAAGGCCAGCGCCGCAAACGCCAGGTAGGCGGAGCGCCAGATACCGGCCATGAACAGAACCGCCGGCACCGCCAGGGCAACCCCCACGCTGGTACCGGCGTTCATGATGGAGCTGACCCGCCCATGCACGGAACGATCCACCAGCACCTGCATCGCGGCCGACAGAGCCGGCATCATCAGCCCGGTGCAGATACCGCAGGCAAACACTCCCAGACCGAGGGAAACCGCACCGGTCGACTGACTGATCAGCGCCAGCCCGGCAACGCCAAAGCCACCGGACAGCACCGCCGCGTTGCGTGCCCCCAGGCGAATCGCCAACCAGGGCGCCACCAGTGACGCCAGCAGAAAGCTGATGAGTGGCAAGGCACCAATGATACCGATCAGGTAGGGCGTCAATTCCAGGTCATTTCGGATAGGAGGGACGAACAGACCGAAGGCGAAACGGGCCAGGCCAAAACTGATCGCGGTCAGCGCCGCTCCAAACAGGGCAAATCCGATGTTTGAAACCGACTTCACGATGTCGCCTCCGGGGCTGGGTATTTGTATTCCAGTCTCCCGAGACTAGAAGCTGCAGACTCTCACTTCAAACACGCTGGGCTGGAGCGCCCGTCCGAAGCTTTGGCAGGCCGCATTGTCGGCACCGACACTCCAGAGCCTAGCCAAAGTAGTGGTGCAGCAACTGTAACACCAGGATCAACATAATCATTGGAATGAACCAGCGCGTAAGATGGCCGTAGTTCTTCGGTTCGCCACCCTTGGCTGCAAACTTTTCCAGCAAAGGAATAATGACGATCAGCGTCAGAAACAAAATCGCCAGAATCGTCAGCAAGGTACCCATGGCCAGCCCTCCCTACCGTCGGCCCGGAATTCAGTCTGACAGTAAAGCTGCATTGGTCCCCCGTCAAAAATGCGTGCAGTTTGCCGGGCATTTTTTTGCGCTTCTGCGGCATCGTTCCTTGAATTCCGGGGGCTTACCAAGCAGCCTGTCCGCAACACCAGCAGTAGACTGACATACCCCACTATGGACACCGCATTACTGGTTTCGGGGCTGATCTTCAGCGCCATTGGCATCGGATACTTTGTTTACGGACGGCGCCAGGACAACATGGCCGCGCGCTGGAGCGGCCTTGCGCTGGTTCTCTATCCCTACCTGATGACCGATGTCTACACCATGGTGGCCGTGGGCATCAGCCTTATGTTGATTCCAAGGTTTGTCGACCTGTAGGAATATTTTAGAATTGAATCAAGGTGCTTTTCTTCGCAATGGCAAAAGGCTCTCGAACATGACGTTCAATCCGTTTAATACCCGAATTGGTCTGGCGCTAGGCGGCGGTGCCGCCAGGGGTATTGCTCACATTGGCGTGTTGAAGGCCTTCGAAGAAGAGCAGATTCCGATCCATTGTATTGCGGGCACCAGCTCAGGCGCGCTGGTCGCCAGTTACTACGCCTTTGGCCGCCCGATCGACTCGATCCTCTCCATCGGTTCGACCCTCAACCTGTCCAAAATCACCAAATTCACCCTTGAGCGTGGTGGCCTGTTCAGTACCAAGCCGATCCGGGAAATGATCCTTCGGGACCTCGGGGATTGCCGCATCGAAGACGCCCATATTCCCCTGGCGATCTGCGCCACGGATATCGAAACCGGAGAGCAGCTGATCTTTCGCAAGGGAAATCTGGCGGACGCTGTCTGTGCCTCCATGGCCGTGCCGGGGTTGTATGTTCCGGTTGAAATCGACGGCCGGACACTGGTGGACGGCGGACTGGTCGAGAACGTTCCGATTTCGCCGTTGGCGGGCATGGGCGCAGGCATCACCGTGGCCGTGGACCTGAGTCACGTCAGCCGGTACCCGAAGCCGGAAGACACCTTCGATGTCATCAGCAACGCCATTAACATCGGCATCGACTTCAACACCCGCAAGCAGCTTAAAAAGGCTGACATCGCCGTACCGCTGGATTTGAGCCGCTACAGCCTGACCAACAATGCCAAATGCGTGGATGACCTGGTCATGGAAGGCTACTACCCGATGAAGAAAAGGATCGGTCGGCTGCTCTGGTACAAGCGAATGAATGTCTTTATCAATCTGGTCAGAACGGCAAAAGACCTGCTGCCGCTTAAAGTGCCGGAGATCATCAAGGACCTGAAACGCCAGGCCCAAGCGGTTCGTCATCGTAGCTGAACGGACTGCGTATATCGAAAAGACCTCAAGCAACCCCAAAATGTGTAATCAGCTCATCGCAACTGCAGTCGATGATACTGACGTTACGGAAGCCCATGTGCTTCAGGGCCGCGGCAGACAGCGCGGCGCGTCCTCCGGTGGCACAGTGCAGGAGGATGAGGCGGTCCGGATCCGTAGTGTGATCGGTGATCTTCATTTCCAGCACACCGCGGGGAATATTGATCGTGCCGGCGGCACGCTTCTCGGCCACTTCACCCGGCTCACGCACATCAATCACCAGCGCATTGCTGCTTTCGGAAAGCAGGTCTTTGGCCGCCTGGGGTGTAAGGCAATGCAGGGAGGACTTGGTGTCTGCGACGATTTCCTGCAGGTTTTTCAAACTCATGATGCGTTACTCCTGTTTGACCGGTGGTCCGGCCATGTCAATTAGGGTCTAATGAGCCAGACATTCACTTGCCGATAAATACGCGCACTATGCCCGTTGTTGCACCACCCCCGCAAATGATCTCAGAAGCAGAAATAGCGCTGGCTATCCGCTCAGGCGTGGAGCGCTACTTCGATGATTGCAGGGCGAGGGTTCCCGGGTTTATCGACCGCCATTTCCGCCTCCCCGGAGCAATCGCCACCAACCAGAAGGCACTGGGCTGGGATCTGCTGCGGGCACCGGTCAACCTGCTCTGGGCTCCGGTGTACGCCCTGGCATGCCTGATAAAAATCCTGACACGTGGGCAACCCGGCATGAAATGGCTGTCGAGACTGGCCGCTCTTGCACCGGCCGGGTTCACTACCCGGGTGCAGCAGCACATCTCTGACCTGATTCTGGTAGAACTGCTGAACAACGATCAGCAAGACCAATTGCTGGAGCGTTATCTGATTGAGGCGCTGGAAGAAGTCTACGACCGCCATACCCGTGAGCCGGTGGATCATCAGCAATTCAGCTCGCTGGTTGAACCTCTGGTGTCGGACGCACTGAGTCAGTACCGGGTGACCCGTACAGCCTCTGCAGACATCACCAACAGCATCTCATGCACCGTACTGGGGGCATTTGCCTTCCAGAAGTTTACCCCCGGCGGGATTGGCATCGGCATGGTGCTCTCCGCCATGGTGGCGAAAGCCTTGGCAGCCCGGGACTTCATCCTGGGCGAAACCATCGGTGGCTGGTATTACGACCTGTTTCCTCCCGAGCCGTCATTCCTCACAACCGCCCTGACGGTCGTCGGAGTCATGGCAGTTCTGGCGGTATTTGCCGCCTTTTCCGGCATGATCACCGATCCGATTCAGGCGGCCGTCGGTTTGCATCGCCGCCGCCTGAACAAGCTGCTGGATCACCTTCAGCAAGACTTCGCAAAAAACACCCAAAGCAGCTTCCGCCCGAAAGACCAGTTCGTTGCGCGGGTTATGGATGCTTTTGACATGATCCGCTCGGGATTGCTGTAGGCAGCTGCCTCCGCCCTCGCTTTTCTATCTAAAAAAGCGACTCAAAGCACACGGAAAGTGAACCGAACAATCATTTGCAGCCTACCCTTCTAACTACCCCATTCATTCGATGCAAAGGGAGTTCTGCATGATTACCGTTCACCACCTCAACAATTCCCGTTCACAGCGAGTGCTCTGGATGCTGGAAGAATTGGGGGTGCCTTACGAGATCCAGCGTTACGAACGTGATCCTAAAACCATGCTGGCGCCCGAGAGCCTCAAGAAGGTCCACCCGCTGGGCAAATCCCCGGTGATCACCGACGGAGATCTGACCGTGGCCGAATCGGGCGCCATTATCGAATACCTGGCCCACACCTATGGCAAAGACACCATGCTGCCACCCAGTGGCAATCAGGCCTGGCTGGATTACACCTACTGGCTGCATTACGCTGAGGGTTCACTGATGCCGCCGCTAGTGATGCGCCTGGTTTTTGAAAAGGTGAAAACCAGTCCGATGCCGTTCTTCATCAAACCCGTGGCCAAGGGTATTTCCGATAAAACCAACCAGATGTTCATCGGCCCCATGATCAAAACCCATCTGGACTTTATCGAGTCCCATCTTGCTGAAAACACCTGGTTCCTTGGGGACAACCTGAGCGGGGCGGATATCCAGATGAGTTTTCCGCTGGAAGCGTCCGTAGCCCGAGGCATCGTCGGCGACAGCAGGCCTCACATCACCGCCTGGGTCGAACAGGTGCATGCACGGCCAGCGTACAGGCGGGCCCTTGAGAAAGGCGGCGACTATGAGTTTGCCTGAGCAGCCCCTTGGCACACCGTGAACACCAACCCGCAGCGTCCAGTCGCTGGCGCCTGCGCCCCCGGGAGATCCCCTTCCGGCGCCGCCTGACCCGGGCTGCCGTCGCATTAATCTATCGTCGGACAGACCACGGCGGCACTGAGTTGCTGTTCATCCAGCGCGCCCGCCGGGAAGGCGATCCCTGGTCCGGCGACATGGCCTTCCCTGGCGGCCGCCTGCAACCGGAGGACGCCACGCCCCGCGCGGCCGCCGAACGGGAAACCCTGGAGGAAACCGGTATTGACCTGGTGCGTCATGGCCGTTTCCAGGCCCGCCTCTCTGACCTGCTGACCCGTCACCACAGCCGCTGGCGTCCCATGGTGGTCACGCCCTACGTTTACGAATGGAAAGGGCCAAAAGCCGTTACGCTCAACCATGAAGTCGAGACATTGGTCTGGGTTCCTCTCGACTACCTGGCGGACAAAGAGAACCAGAGTAAACGTCCCTGGCGCACGCCGCTGGGTACCCTGAATATGCCCTGTTGTCGATATCAGGAGTACTGCATCTGGGGGCTGAGCTATAGCATGTTGCAGGAGTTACTCGCGCAACCTCTTACGCAACCCCGGCAGTAACCCCTTCTTTCCCCGCTTATCTGCTACGTTTTTAGAGACAATGCTCGCGCTTCGACGGGAGGCAGGTTTTGGACAAACCTGAACGCTGGTCGCAGAAGGTGACCGATTCCAGCGATGCCCTGGAGCTGGAGAGTGGCGTCTTTACCCTTGACGATCCCCGGGATATCGCACGTTCCCTCAAGCGGTCCGCTGAACAGAGCAAACGCCGTAAATCCGATCCCTACCGGTCGGCCATGTCGATGCTGACGTTCTATATCAATCGAGCTGGCAAGCAACTTTCGGCCGAACAAAAGGAACGGCTCGAGGCGGCCAAGGACGAATTGCGCGTCCTTTTCGGAAAACCTCGCAAAGGGCCTGTCCCAGCGCCAAGGACGGATTCCAGACAATGAAACTCACAAGGAAGGGTATGATTGGCCTACTCGTAACAGGCTTCTATGCCATGGGCATCATCATGGCGCTGCATGCGGCCCTGACCACACGGACATCAACGGGTGCGGTGGCCTGGACCCTGTCCCTCGTTACTATGCCATTCGTCGCGGTTCCCGCGTACGCAGTGTTCGGCCGGAACCAGTTCGAGGGCATGGCCGATGCCTACGAAGAGAGGGCCAATGAGATCGACCCGATCCTGGATGGGTATCGCGAGTTGCTCGGCCCGTGGACGGTACCCAGGAGTGAGGCACCGTCCTGGTATAACGTCGTTCACCAACTGGCAGAGTTTGGCCTGGTCCGAGGCAACACGGTGGAATTGCTGATCAATGGGGAGGCCACCTTCGACAGCATCCTCAGGGGCATCGCCGAGGCAGAGCGGTATATTCTGTTCCAGTTCTACATGATCCACGACGATGGACTGGGAAGGCGGGTGAAAGACGCACTGGCCGAGCGAGCGCGGGCGGGCGTCAAGGTTATGGTGCTCTACGACGAAGTGGGCAGTTCCCGCCTGACCGAAGCCTACCTGGCCGATATGCAGGCCGCCGGTATTCAGGTCAGCTCATTCAAACCCAACCAGGGTGTCGGGAACCGGTTCCAGCTCAACTTTCGCAATCACCGGAAAATGGTGGTGGTCGATGGTCGCACAGCCTGGGTCGGTGGCCACAATGTGGGAGACGAATATCTGGGGCTGGACCCGGACTTCAGCCCCTGGCGCGATACCCACGTCAAAATCGAAGGGCCGGCCGCGATACAGGTCCAGCTGACGATCCTCTGGGACTGGTACTGGGCCACCCGGGAACTTCCGGAACTGGTATGGACGCCGACACCTGTCACCAACGCTGACCAGCAGGTGATGATCCTGCCCACTGCCCCAATCGGCCATCTGGAAAAAGCCAGCCTGTTTTTTGTCTCCGCACTGAGCGCTGCCCGCGAGCGAATCTGGCTGTCCGCCCCCTATTTCGTGCCCGACGAAGCCGTCATGAAAGCGCTGCAACTGGCCGCCCTCCGGGGCGTCGACGTGCGGATCATCACCACCGGCAAGCCCGACAGTTGGCCCGTCTACCTGGCAGCTTTCCACTACATCGAGGAACTGCGCGGACTCGGCATTCGCTTCTACGCCTACCAGCCCGGGTTCCTCCACGAAAAGGTAGCGCTGATTGACGATCGCATCTCCAGTGTCGGCACCCACAACTTCGACAACCGGTCCTTCCGCCTCAACTTTGAGGTGGCCGCGGTGATTGTCGATGAGGGATTCGCCCAGCAAATGGAAGCCATGTTCGAGCAGGACTTCGACCACGCCGAGCCGATCGACCCGGAGAGTCTGGAAGATCGCCCGCTCTGGTGGCGGCTCGGGGTGAAACTATCGAGGCTGGCCGCCCCGGTGCTGTAAGTGAAAAAGTGGTGTAAGCAACTGAAATCCTGCCATATTAAAGGTATGGCAGTCTGATTTCCGGAGCCAATCTTATGCCGATAGCGGAAAGCGTGAGCCAATGACCTACCGCCAACTCGTCCTCACCGGAGTATTCGGGCTTCTGGCCTTTGCGCTCTGGGCGAGCCCTGAGTTCAAGCAGATTGCTGCCGGGGTTGCGATCTTCCTGTTTGGCATGCTCTCGCTGGAGAACGGGTTCCGGCAGTTCACCGGTGGGCTGTTGGAACGGTTGCTGCAGGGGACAACCGATACGATTCCGAAAAGCCTCGGTTTCGGCATTGTCAGCACCGCCATCATGCAATCCAGTTCTCTGGTGTCGGTGATTACCATTTCCTTCCTGAGTGCCGGCCTGCTGCCCCTGATCACCGGCATCGGCATCATTTTCGGAGCCAACCTGGGCACCACAACCGGCGCCTGGCTGTTCGCCACCATCGGCATGAAGATGAGTCTATCGGCCTTTGCGCTGCCGATGCTGGTGTTCGGTGTTGTGATGAATTTCCAGCATTACCGCACCCTGAAAGCCTCCGGCGCGATTCTGGCCGGCCTGGGGTTCCTGTTTCTTGGCATTGACTTCATGAAGGCGGGGTTCGAGGGCTACCAGTCGGCGGTGGACCTGCGGGAATACGCCATGACGGGCGTTACCGGACTGCTGGTGTATACCGGGCTCGGCATCCTGGCAACAGTCATCATGCAATCAAGCCACGCAACGCTGGCCCTCACCCTGGCGGGCATTACCACGGGCCAGATCACCTACGAGAACGCCCTGGCACTGGCCATTGGCGCCAACATCGGCACCACGGTGACCGCCGTGATCGGTGGTCTTGGCGCGAACATCGCGGGTAAACGCCTGGCCGGCGCCCACCTGCTGTTCAACGTAGCAACAGCGGCCATTGCGCTGATCCTGATCGAGCCCCTGCGCTGGACCGTCGACAGCCTCTCGGCGCTTATGTCGATCGCTGACGATGACTACACGGTCAAGCTCGCCCTGTTCCACACCCTGTTCAACTGTCTCGGTGTTGCCGTCATGCTGCCACTGATCTCTCAACTGGCGCGAGCACTGGAGCGCTGGTTGCCGGAAAAAGCAGAAGAGGCTGCAGCCAGACCCAAGTACCTGAACCGCGCCGCGATGGACTCTGCCGATAGCGCCAATGCCGCGGTTCGCCGGGAAGTCTGGCACCTGTTTGACCAGGCCTTCATTATCCTCGCCCACGGTCTGCATCTGCACCGCGAACATATTTGCACCAGCGATGACCTCGAAGGGATGATTAACAATAGCCGGGAGCGTATCGATATCGACATGGACCTGGTCTACCGGCAGCGCGTCAAAGAACTCTACAACGCCATACTGGATTTCATCTCCGGCCGGATGACGCGCATGTCGCCCGCCAGTTCAACCGAATCACTCTATCGCCTGCAACACGCCGCCGCCGAGATGGTCGAAGCCATCAAGCATGTGAAACACCTGCGTAAAAACCTGACAACGTACATGGCGTGTAATAATCCTGCCATTCGTCATGAGTACAACGACTTGCGGCTGCGGGTGGCCATGGTGCTCCGCGAAACCCATCGGATTTACGAGGGCCAGTTTGAAGACCCCAGCACGGCCTTGCTTGAGCTTGACGAGATCGCCATGGGTGCCCGGGTAGACCGGGAATCCATGGTTGCGCGGGTCACAAAGCTTCTGGGCACCAAGCGAATCGATTCGGCGATGGCGACATCCCTTCTCAACGATTCGGCCTATGCCAGCGAAACCGTCGATGCGATTCTGACCGCGACCCGTGAGCTGCTTACGGCCCTGGATGTGGACGCAGCACGAACCACCGAGGCACTGTCGGTGAGTGATGAGGGCCAGGCCGGTGTCACACTCTGATGCACCATGAGCGACGATGATTCAAACCTGAAGGAGCCGGACAATGGGATTCAAGGATCTGGTAGCAAAGCTCGACGATATTCTGGGTGAACACGACAAGGGGCTCTCTCCCAAACTGGAAGAGCTGGAGCGCCTGGAAGAGGCACTGGAGAGAAAGCAGGCGAAATACCGGGACCGGCTGAGTTCCGGCACTTTAGAGGAAACACCTGCCCAGACCGAGGTTCGTCTGCGCGTGGTCGAGGCTCAGCTGGCCAAGCTGCGTGAACTGGTGAAGGAAATCAGCGACAGTGCCAAAGGCCACAACGATAACAGTTGACGACACCCCCGGCCCTGCGCATCAGGGCAGCAGCATCCCCCGGATGGTAAAGAACAGAATAGCCGCCAACACCCCCGATAACGGCACCGTAATCAACCAGGCAGCCACAATCTTCAACACGGCTGAGCGCTTGACGAGTTCCTGCCGGTAAACCTTTTTCAGGCCCTTTCGTTCGCTTTTCGAGATCGGCGTGGGGGTACCGCTTTTACTTTTTAGATTTTTGAGAATAGTTCCCTTCTCTTCGAACGAAGCTGCTTCGAATTCCTCAAGTATGCGCTCTACGACGGCCCGATCTTTTCCGGCATGGTGCGCCTCGATCTCATCAATTTTCTTGCGGTAGGTGGTCTTTAGATGCTCCCGCAGAAAGCCGACACCGAAGACACCGCCAATGGCGATATGGGTCGAACTTACCGGAAGCCCCAGCTGACTGGCGATGATGACCGTAATCGCCGCCGCCATGGCAATGCAAAAGGCACGCATCCGGTCGAGTTCCGTGATCTCCGACCCTACGGTGCGAATAAGCTTGGGGCCGAACAATGCCAGGCCGAGCGCAATCCCAAGTGCACCTACCAACATCACCCAGGTAGGGATCGCCGCCTTCGTCGCGACGCCGCCTTGCAAGACAGCTTCATTGATCGCAGCCAGCGGGCCGACTGCGTTTGCGACATCGTTTGCCCCGTGAGCGAAACTCAACAATGCGGCAGAAAATATAAGTGGGAAAGTGAAGAGGCTGTCGACGCCCGCTTTACTGTTTTCGACCTCGGAGGGAAGGCGGGCGATAAACCATTTGGTCAGACGCCATACGAGGATACCGCCGATCGCGCCGATAAAGACCGCAGGCAGTAACCCGATATCAACAACCTTGCCCAACCCCTTTATCACCAGATAGGTGGCGAACGCCCAGGCCATCATGGCAACGAACAGGGGTACGTTGTATTTGGCGGCCTCAGCAATGTCACGCTGGTAGGTTATGCGGCGTTTTATCAGATACAGGGTCAGTGCAGCGATGGCCCCACCCAGAACCGGCGATATCACCCAACTGGCGACGATCTGACCAAACTGCCCCCAATCCACGATGTCCGTGCCACCGGCTGCGATACCCGCGCCCATGACACCGCCGACGATGGAGTGGGTCGTGGACACAGGCGCGCCCACGTATGTCGCCGCATTCAGCCAAAGCGCCGCGGCAAGTAGCGCAGCAATCATCAACCAGATGAACGTATTGGAGTCCCCGATCAGTGCCGGATCGATAATCCCCTTCTTGATGGTGCTGACCACATCGCCGCCGGCAATCAGGGCGCCGCTCGCCTCAAAGATCGCCGCTATGGCGATGGCACCAGCCAAAGTGAG
The DNA here is from genome assembly GCF_019931195.1 of Marinobacter sp. F4216. Taxonomy (GTDB): domain Bacteria; phylum Pseudomonadota; class Gammaproteobacteria; order Pseudomonadales; family Oleiphilaceae; genus Marinobacter; species Marinobacter suaedae. The sequence goes on from NZ_JAIOUO010000003.1 coordinate 608,931, forward strand.
CGCTTTGGAACCGACTGCAGGCCCCACATTATTGGCAACATCGTTGGCGCCGATGTTCATCGCCATGTAGCCGCCAATCATGGCTGCCGCCACAAGAATGACCATGTTCGGAGTATCCGCCCCGATCGAGCGGACATACAACATGATCCCCACAAGGAATAATACCGCCAGACCAAAGCGGAAAACCTCGGCGCGGCCATAGCGGGTTGCTCGTTCTATGGCATTGATTTGTTCTAATTCCATAAGTCTGCCGCCATCCAGTTCTTAATTGGTGACAGCCTCCGAGCCAGTGTAAAGAAGGTCACCATTTCACAGCCCAATACACTGTAGTCCAAAGCCACAGGTTTTGGGTGCCAGAGCCCTGACGGCGCCATCCGAATGATATGAATCAAGAAATGCAGCACTTGTGGAAGGGAAAGAACCACCCCGTTTCACAAACGGGTAGGTATTAAACGAATAATTGAAAACTTTGCTATGCAGTGCCCGTTAATTAGCGTACTGTCTCGTTCGTTGGAAACGATTTAGCTAAGCATCTCACGAATAAGACCTTTTGTGTTGACACACCTTTTGTCCTGTTTTTGATCCTGCCCGTTGTTTTATTTCCCGCATATCGCTGATCACCGATCACAACGATCTTTTGACGGCACAATGATGATTAATTTCAGGATATTTATTATGTCTACAGTTACTGGCAACGTTAAATTCTTCAGTGAAGAAAAAGGTTTTGGTTTTATCACTCGTGAAAGCGGCCCGGACGTTTTCGTTCACTACAGCGCTATTCAAGGTGGCGGTTTCAAAACTCTGGCCGAAGGCCAAGAAGTTGAATTTACCGTGACCCAGGGCCAGAAAGGCCCGCAGGCAGAGAACGTTATTGGTCTGTAATTAGCAGCCAAAACGTGAAGAAAAAGGCAGCCTCTGGCTGCCTTTTTTTATGCCACTTGATTTTATAACCCTGAATCCGAGAAGCCATGTTCGAGCAGGGTTGACGAAACCGCCAACGCAGGCCTCAATAAAGACGACATCATTGAGAGCAGGATGCGGGCATGAAATGGATCATACTGATTATTATCATCGTGGCTTTAGCCTACTGGCTTAACCGGGGTCGTCTCAAGAACAACGTCGAAGACCCTGAGCTGAAAACCTTTGAGAAAAAGAATTACTACCTCACACCGGACGACAACTCATCAGATGACGACTCGTCTTCTGGTAACAGTAACCCGCGGCATTGAATCGGCTGCCTGTGATTTAAACCTATGCCTACCGAATTACCCTTTTCTCAAGCGTGCGAGAACAACAAAGACCCGATCCTGACCAGGCTGCGTGAGATTTTCGATACGCCGGGAACGGTGCTGGAGGTGGGCTCGGGGACCGGGCAGCATGCGGTGCATTTTGCAAAAGCCCTGCCCCATCTGCAGTGGCAACCCACCGACCATCCGGATGCTGCTGGTCTGTGCCGCCCCAGGCTGGAACAAGCTTCGCTACCCAATATCCTGCCAGTGATGGAGCTGGACGTCAGTACGGCTGACTGGCCCATTGAATCCTTCACCTGGGCGTTCTCAGCGAACACCGTCCACATCATGGCATGGCGAGAAGTCGAAGAGATGTTCCGCCGTATCGGTGAGCGCTTGTCTGCAGACGGGGCCTTTTGCCTTTATGGCCCTTTCAATAACGACGGTCAGTATTCCAGCGACAGCAACCGACAGTTTGACCAGCATCTGCGAGCCCGGGCACCTCATATGGGCATCCGGGATTTGCGAGATCTTCGCGAATTGGCAGAAGCGGTGGGGCTGACTCTAGCGGCAAACCACGCCATGCCAGCCAACAACCGGTTGCTGGTGTTTCAGCGAATACCTGTCGACTGCAACCACTGACTGATCTGCGCCTGGTTCATGGCTCCACTCTGACGGGCCACTTCCCGGCCATTCTGAAACAGAATCATGGTCGGTATGCTGCGAATCCCATACTGACCGGCCGGGCCCTGGGCCTGCTCGGTGTTCAGCTTGGCAAAGCGCACTTTGCCCTGCCACGCCCTTGCCGCTTGCTCGAACTGGGGCGCCATGGCCTGGCAGGGGCCACACCAGCTGGCCCAGAAGTCCACCAGCACCGGCACATCACTGCGCCCGGTATGGGCCGCAAAGTTTTGCCCCGACAGCTCCAGAACCTTATCCGGCCAAAGCGGTTGTTTGCAGGCACCGCAGTTACCACCAGCGGATAGCTTGTCCGCTGGCACACGATTCACTTTATGGCAGTGGGGACACACCAGGTGTCGAACGTCCGTCATGGAGATTTTCCTGTGCTGAGCTGTTTGAAAGAAACATCAGGGCATAAGGAAAGAAATCAAGCTGCAGCGTTCATGAAGTAGCAATCAGGAAGACTTTGCGGCTTGCGGAACCGATGTGGTCTAATTTGGCCAGACTGCAACCGGCTTAAGCCACTGACTGGAACCCTCCGTAATGATCGTACGTGATCGCCCCGGTGCCCTGGCACTGATGCTGGCCTGGAAAGGGTCTGTTGTTCCTCACATTTTGCCGCACATTCTTCTGACCGCAGCGTTTGCGTTCATCGTTACCTGGTTCTCCCGCCATGACCACCTCGGTGGCATTGTCGAATACACACTGCTGCCATTCACCATCATCGGTATTGCCCTGTCCATCTTTCTGAGCGTACGAAATACCGCCACGTACGATCGCTGGTGGGAGGCACGAAAGCATTGGGGCAATATGGTCACTGAGATCCGGAGCCTGGCCAGAGCGGCTGGCATTTACCTTCAGAAGGAGCCGCGACGGGAGCTACTGATAAGAAGCCTGGCGCACGTCCACCTGCTGCGGGGCCAGCTGCGCGGCGAAGATATCAGCGCCGATCTGCCGGCATCGTTGTCACCAGACTTGATAAAACACGCCTTGAACACCCGCAATCCGGCGGAGTTCATGCTTCAGAGAGCCGGAGACATCGTCGCCACAGCACACAAGGCAGGCGATGTGGACTCGGTGGCAGCCGCCTCGCTGGACAAGCACCTGCATGGTCTGGCCAGCATCCAGGCAGCGTCAGAACGAATCGCGAACACGCCAATGCCTTTCGCCTATACCCTGCTGGTACACCGTACCGCTTATATCTACTGTTACCTGCTGCCGTTCGGTCTGGTGGATGCTGCTGGCTGGTTTACGCCGGTTTTCACTGCAATTGTGGCCTACACCTTCTTTGGGTTGGATCGCCTGTCAGAACAGCTTGAGTTTCCATTCGGCCGTGAAGCCAATGATCTACCGCTGGATTCCCTCTGCCGGGTACATGACATCAGCGTTGCTGAAGCCCTGGGTGACACCGCACCCGAGCCTATGCAGCCAGTGGATTATTTATTGCAGTAGAGCGGCGCCTGACACGTCAGCGCTGACGCCGATCTTTATAGGGAATGCCGGATCCTGATAAGGACAGATTAATCCGTCAGAGATAATACCCATCTGACGGTCCGTCAGGACTTTTGACGTTCGCTGAACACGGGCAACCTAGCCTAGAGCCGCTCAATCGCCTTGAGCAGGGACCGGAAAGCCTTGGTGAAGCTGCGCTCAGCCACCCGGTCCATCACCCGGCCAAGCAATGGAACCTTCACATGTCCTTCAGAAATCCAGATTACCCGAGTTTTGTCACCTTCCGGCTGTAAAACGATTTCCCCTCGTGTGTGATCAACGGAGAACGGCTTCGATTGTTCGATGCGATAGTCCATTCTACTGGGCCGATCGAACCGGATAATGCGCTCGGTCAATTCAAGCTTACCCGCGCCAATAATCCGCAGGGCTCCGGTGCCATTTTTCTCATCCTGGCCTTCTTCCACCAGCACCGATTTGCCCACCCCCGGAAACCGCTCATAGCGAGCGTGATCGGAGATAGCCTCAAACACCGTGTCGATATCCCTGGCCAGCACCTGCTCTACATGAATGCGAAACATAAGCTCTCCTCAATTTCGATCCTGCTATCACTTCGGGTCAGCCGAAAACAATCGCATATTTAAAGCATGCTAGGATGCTCTTTCACAATCGCAGATAAGGAAAGCTCAAGGAAGATGAATAACAACTATAAGATTGCCCTTCTGATCGACTGTGACAATGTCAGCCATCAGTCTATCGAAGGAGTGCTTCAGGAGCTTGCCAAGTACGGTGCTGTCAATGTTCGCCATGCCCATGGAAACTGGAATGGTCCGCAACTGAGCGGCTGGATTGAAAAACTGCACGCTAATGCCATCCGGCCAGTTCAGCAATTTGCCTACACTACCGGCAAAAACGCCACCGATGCATCAATGATCATCGACGCCATGGATTTGCTCTACAGTGGAAACGTAGATGCCTTCGCGCTCATGACGAGTGACTCCGACTTTACTCCGTTAGTCATGCGCATTCTTGAAGCTGGTCTTCCGGTCTTCGGCTTCGGCGAGCGCAAGACCCCGATGCCATTTGTGAATGCCTGCTCTCAGTTCATTTACACAGAGAATTTGCGCGAAGACAGCGAGGAACTTGAGAATCTCAACGACGGGGCAACTCCCAAGCCAACTGTTGAAAAAAAGCGAGGACGCAACGAACTACGGGGCGATTCTGTCTTGGTAAGAACTTTTAGAACGGCTGTAGAACAAACTGCTGATGATGATGGCTGGGCACATCTCGGCAAAGTGGGTCAGTACATTTCGAATAACAGCTCCTTTTCCCCAGTGAACTACGGATATAAAAAATTGAGCGACCTCATCCGCGCCAGTGAATTGTTCGAGATGAGCGTTCGAGACAAGAACGTGTTTTACATCAAGAGCCCCGAGAAATAGTTCAGTCCAGGCGTTTCCCAGTTGGGCAGGTGTAATATTTGAGAAATGAATTTTCCAGATAAACGCTTCACCAACGAGCCCGATTCATGACCATCGACCGTGAACGCCTCGCGGCCCTCGCCGCGGAACCCCATTTCTACCGGGGCAAGTATCGAAATCGGGAGCGGGTGCCCCGCCGTGGCCTGGGGGATCTCCTGCGCTGGCAAATGGCACCGGGTCGCCGCTTCCCGAAGGGTAAACGCTACACGCTGCTGCGGCCGGATGGTCACTTGCTGATAGACCCGCCGGCACAGCCACAGCTGGTCTGGCTGGGGCATGCCTCATTCCTGTTTCAGTATCGGGGCCTGAACGTTTTGACCGACCCGGTGTTATCAGAGCGCGCCAGTCCCTTCCGACTGGTCGGTCCTAAGCGTTACACCCCGCCTGCCCTGACGGTATCGGAAATGCCACCGATCCACCTGGTACTGATTTCCCACAATCACTACGACCATCTCGACGAAGCAACGGTGCGCCAGTTGCACCGACGGTTCGGAGATAAGCTTCGCTTCTGCATTCCCATGGGCCTTCGGCGCTGGTTCGAAAAGCGTGGCATCCACAACCTGGTGGAACTGGACTGGTGGCAGTCGGCATCCCTTTCCGCCAACAACGAAGTGTTCTGCCTGCCCGCCCAGCACTTCAGCGGGCGAACCGCAACCGACACAAACACCTCGCTCTGGTGCAGCTGGCTCCTGGACATGGATAGCTTCCGGTTCTATTTCGGCGGTGATACCGGTTACGGAAGGGTGTTTCAGGACATTGGCGAACTGTTTGCGCCCATTGATCTGGCGCTTCTTCCCATCGGCGCGTATGACCCGCGCTGGTTCATGGCCCCGGTGCACGTAGCGCCGGAGGAAGCCGTCAAAATTCACCAGGACATCGGCGCCCGCCAGTCAGTTGCCATGCACTGGGGCACCTTCGTGCTGACCGATGAACCGATGGACGAACCACCGCGGCGACTGCGGATGGCGCTGGAAAACCAAGGCCTCGGCGAGTCGGTGTTCCGGGTGATGCAGCATGGTGAGGTGTGGTCTCCGTCATGAGTCCTGTCGATACCAGATCGGCGTGGCCTGCGACTGTGGCTCGCTATCACGCCCAGGCCAGAGTTACGATAATGATAACTTGAGGATGAAGGATTTCGCGGGCAATGGAGGCAACTGAAGCAATGAAACACAATCGGACAAGGAAGGTATGGCTGCTTGCCGTTGCCGCGATGGGGGTGTCCGGATGCATGGACGCCAACAACGCCCATTTCGGCATTGAGAACATGCCTTCAAACTTCAGCAGCGAAGGGGAGCGCCTTTATTTCACCGGCACATCGAGTTCCGGTGAGCGGATCATCCCGGTTGGTGGGCACCATCACATGCAGATGCACGGAGGCAGTTGTGCCACCTGTCACGGTGCTGACAAAGAAGGCGGCGCGATCATGTGGCCACGGTTCTGGGTTGTGGCTCCGGCGTTAACTCATGGGGCATTAGAGAAAGAGCACAACGACGGCCACGACCATGCATCCTACGACGAATCATCGCTTAAAAGCGCCATCGTGAAAGGCATTGGTCCAGATGGAAAGCCACTGCACGATACGATGCCACGGTGGCGAATGTCGGAAGAAAGCCTGGATGCGCTGGTTCACTACCTGCTTGGTGGACACTCTCACTAAGCCGCAGGGTGAGAGTGCAGACAAACCAGCATCAGAACGGAACTGGCGCGGCGGGTCCAAGGAATCAAAAGAGATCAAACCGCCAGTTCGATAATCTCTCCCACCACCCCCTCCTCGCTCACTGCCAGCCGCCCCACCGTGATCGGCAGGGTGAAACGCCGTGGCCCGGCACCACCGGGGTTGAAGTACAGCACATCGCCGACCCATTCATTGCGGGGCTTGTGGGAATGGCCGGCGATCACCACCCGGAATCGGCCTTGCGGATCGAAATCTAGGCTTTTGACGTCGTGGAGCAGGTAGAAGGCGTGGCCGAGGAATTCCAGTTCCTGAACATCGGGCAGCTCCGACGCACGGCCGGTTTTATCGATATTGCCGCGAATGGCAATCACCGGGGCGATGGCCTCCAGCGCGTCCAGAACCTCGTCCCGCCCGACGTCACCGGCGTGCAGGATCAGCTCCGAGCCTTTCAGTGCCTCGAGGGCTTCGGGGCGCATTTTGCTGTGGGTGTCTGCGATGACGCCGATGAGCATGCCTGCGCCCCTTCATCTCTCAGTGGTGATGACCACCCGGCCCATGGGCGTGGCCGTGGGCGATCTCTTCGGGATCAGCATCGCGGACGTCGATGATCTCAATATCGAAGGTCAGGGTTTTGCCGGCCATCGGATGGTTGGTGTCGACATCGGCAAACTTGTGGCCGACCTTGGCGACGACCACATGGCGCGGGCCCTGCTCAGTTTGCACCTGGGCAATCATGCCCGGCTTCCAGCGCTTGGCGCCCATCAGATGCTTGATGGGCACGCGCTGAATGGCACCTTCCTTGCGCGGACCGTAGGCTTTGTCCGGGGTGACGGTAACGCTGAAGGTATCCCCGGCATCACGGCCTTCAATAGCCTCTTCCACCCCCGGGATAACGCCGCCGTGGCCATGGAGGTAGGCGTTGGGTTCACCACCGTGGGAGTCTTCAATGGCGTTGCCCTGTTCATCACGAACACTGTAGTGAAACAAGACCACCTGATTCTTTTCGATTGGCATAAATGTTCTCTGCAACGGTTGAAAGTACGCCATTATAGCCAGCAGTAGCGCTGACTGCAGGAGCAAAAAAAGATACTACCTACCCCTGCCAATACGCCTTGCTGCGCTCATCCATCGGAAAGAAATGCTCGATCCGCAAATTCTGGGCGGTGACATCCAGAGGCGTACCGATGGTTGCGATGGTGGAAAAGATATTGAGCTGCTGATCCCCAAGATTCAGGGTAAAGGGAATTGCCGGGTAGTCCAGGTGTTCCACCACATGGTTTTTCCAGTGTTGCGGGACGCCGGGCACCGTCAGGGCCTGGTCCAGCAACCGGTTGGGCTGGTCCCGGAAGGGGCCGGCGAGGTGCTCATGGTAGACCCGCTGCAACATGTGGCAGGCGATGTTCTCCCAGTCGCCCACGAAGGGCTTGATGCCCGCTTCATCAAGCAACGCCAACAGAAAATTTGGCCTTGCCGGCAACTGAGCGCCCAGCTGCACCATTCTTAACATCAAAGCCTGCATGGCCTCGTTGGCCATCACCAGATTGTACTCGTGGTCGAACACCACCGCCGGGTATGGCAGGTGCCCCTTCAGCAGGTGCTCAAGGGCCTCCCTGATCATGGCCATGCCAGGCGCGCTCAGATCCTGATGGGAGTAAACCTGGCTGTAACCCGCCGCCGACAGCAGCCGGTTGGTCCCGGCCAGATCCGTTTTCAGCATTTGCGCCAGATGCAGCACCATGCCTTTGCTGGGCTGGCTGCGGCCGGTTTCCAGAAAACTGATGTGCTTCGCCGACACCTCGCACGCCAGGGCAAAATCCATCTGGCTCAGGCGTTTCCCCTGCCGCATTTCTCTGAACAACGTACCGAAGGCGCTCATTGGGTTTCCTGTTTATTCCGAGTATTCCGTCATTATTGCTGTCGAGAGTAAGGCGCACCATTACCTCACAGGTAATTGAGCCTATCACCGCCCGGGTAGAAGCTTTGTAGCGTAGTCCCAAACATTGCGAAATCCGATTGAGGTGACCCTATGAAAAACTTCATCCGCCAATTCAGTCTGAAACAAATCATCCTGAGCGATATTTTCCTCTCCACGCCCCTGGCGCTGGCCCTTATTCTGGCTGCTGAGCCCATCGCCCATTGGGCGGGCGGCCCCGGCGCCACCTTCTACCTCGTGGTCGGTGTTGTGATGCTGCTGTGGTGCGTGGATATGGCCGCCATGGCCATGAATACACGGTGGCGGGAGAAATACTACAACCTGATGATTGCTGTGGATGTGACCTGGGCTCTGGTGGCCCTGGGACTGATGGTGTGGTTTGCCCCAACTCTGCAGCCGCTGGGCTGGGTACTGTTCGCCCTGAACGTACTGGTACCGCTGGACATGGCGTGGATGAAACGGGTTGCCGCCAGCAAGCCGCAGCAGCCTGCCTTCAGTTAGGAGCACGCTCTCCCGGCTGTTCGTGTGTGGCTGCGCGAACCCCGCCGGACACACTTTCCAAACGGCCCGCCTGCCCCCTGGCGGGTCAAACCTTTAATACGCCTTTCGATAATTGCCCTGATAATCAAACATCCGTTCCTGCACCTGCCAGTAATGCTTCTGCTTGCGGGCAATCACAAAATCCGGTGCCGACAACAAAGCCTGCAGCTCCAGAACTTCCTCCGCCTTGCTGAACTCTTTCGGCACCTGGCTGTTGGCGAAACGACGCCCGAACAGTTTGTTAAACACGGTGCGCTGTGCCGGTTTGCTGAAATCAAACGACTCGCTAAGTTCTTCTCCGTCCTCGCCGTGGTAGGTGATCTTCAACTTGCTGCCAGCGACACCCAGAGTAATGCCCGCGCAGCGGATCACCATGGCGTTCTTGAGTTTCAGGGCGTCACGCAGTTGATCGTCCGGGTCGATGATGGCCTGGTGGCACTGGTGGCAGTTGCGGGCCGCGATGTCATTCTCGCCGCCGCAGTGGGGGCACTCCTTGAAGCGAAAACGGTAATCGCACTGTTCCGGGCGCTGCTTCTGCCCTGCAGCCCCCTCCTCTTCCGCAGGCTCCAACAGGCCCTGGCAGCGACGCCCGTAGTGTTCGATCACCCGGCCGTCGCTGTCGGTCTTGCCCCAGAAGATGTTGGCAAAGCCACAGCCCGGGCAGAACACCTGCACCGGCTCGCTGTCCGGATTTGGTTTCGGCTCCCCCACCTCCGGATGATGCAGGTTCACACTGTTGCCCGCGTAATCAATCACCAGGCAATCCTGCTTGCCATCGTCCAGACGAAGGCCGCGGCCCACGATCTGCTGATACAGGCTGACCGACTGGGTGGGGCGAAGAATGGCGATAAAGTCCACGTGGGGCGCATCGAAGCCGGTGGTGAGCACGGACACATTCACCAGATACTTCAACTGCCGCTGTTTGAAGCGCTGGATCAGAAAATCCCGATCTTTCAGATCGGTGGCGCCAGTTACCAGGGCGGTCTGATGCTCCGGCAGATAGCCGGTGATCTCCCGGGCATGCTCCACCGTGGCCGCAAAGATCATCACCCCCTGGCGTTCGGCGGCCAGTTCCATCACCTGCTCGATGATAGCGCGGGTGACCCGCTTGTGTTTGCTCAGCAGCTGGTTAACGTCCTTCTCGGCATACTCGCCAAAGCGGTCCTGAGCCAGCGCGGAGAAGTCGTATTGCGCCACCGCCGCGTTCACCAGCTCGGGTTTTGTGAGATAGCCCCGGTTGATCATGTAGCTCAGCGGCAGTTCATAAATGCAGTGCAAAAAGGGCTTGTCTTCTTCGCTGCGAACAAAGCCCCGGTAGTGATAGCGATAGATCCAGCCCATGGCCAGCCGGTATGGCGTGGCGGTGAGCCCGAGTACTTTAAGGGCATCATTCTGTTGCCGCAGCAGCTCGATGATCCGTTGGTACTGACTGGTGTCCTCACCACTGACCCGATGGCACTCATCGATGATCACCAGCGAGTATTCATCCCGGAACTGATCCAAGTTCGCCGCCACGGACTGCACACTGGCAAAGGTGACCTGGTGCCGGCTTTCCTTGCGCTTCAGCCCGGCGGAGAAGATGCCACCGGCTAAACCGTAACTCTCGTATTTGGCGTGGTTCTGCTCCACCAGCTCCTTGACGTGAGTCAGCACCAGAATCTTGCGCCGGGCAAGGCGGGCGAGCTCGGCAATGACCAGGCTTTTTCCTGCGCCGGTTGGCAGCACGATGACGGCAGACTCATCGGATTGGAGGAAGTGCCTGAGCGTAGCTTCGACGGCTTCTTGCTGGTAGGGACGGAGTTTGAAGTGGGCGTTCATTTGCAGAGCTAAATCGCTATCCGGATGAAAAGGCGGCCATACTAGCAAAAACCGGTGCCATTACCGGTGCGCCCCCATAAATCCGGCGCAGGCATCATCAGGAACGGCGCGGGTCGCGCGTCTCTTCATTAAGCCAGGTACCACAGTGTTTGCAATATTTGGCGTCGACTTCATGTCGATGTTTACCGCATCCCGGGCAGGCTTCATCAGAGTAACGCTCCTCACGCAGGGCGCGAATCACTTCCGCGGAAAACACCCCAACGGGAAGCGCAATGATCGAGTAACCCGTCAGCATGATCATCATGGAAATGAACTGACCCAAGGCCGTCACCGGCGCTATATCGCCATAGCCCACGGTTGTCAGTGTCACGATTCCCCAATAGATCGATGTGGGAATACTGGTGAAACCTGCCTCAGCCGGCTCGATCAGATAGAGCAAAGAAGAGAAGATGGTCACGACTATCAGCACAGCAAACAGAAAAAGCAGGATCTGGTGCCGGCTGCGAATCAAGGCATCCAGCAGCAGGCGGCCCTCGCCAACTACTGTCATCATTTCCAGTACCCGGAACAGACGCAGAGTCCGAAGCAGACGCACTACGACGAGAGTCTGCGCACCTGGAAACAACAGCGCCAGCCAGGTAGGTAAGACGGCCAGGACATCGATAACACCGAAAAAGCTCTTCAGGTAAAGCTTCGGTTTCTCCAGGCAATAGATGCGCAGAGCCAGCTCAACGGTGAAGAGCAGCGTTATGCCCCACTCCACACCATAAAAAATCTCACCGAAGCGGGCGTGATATTCCGGGACACTGTCCAGGAGGATAATCCCGACACTGAGGAATATCAGGAACGCCAAAAAAATATCAAAGCCCTTGGCCAAGCGGGTATCGGATTCGAAAATGACCTGAAACAGGCGGGTTTTAATTCCCAGACCACCAGGCTTTATCGTCGCCATCCAAGCTCCCTCGCCAGGCGTCTCCGAAAATCGAACATCCTCCGATTACGTTTAACTCAGGGCCACTCATTCTGCAAATCACCCTCTCACGATCGGCAGTCCGTTCTGCATCATTAAATTCTCAAAAGCATGACTGGTTTAATCTCCAGCGCCTGCCGGGCGAACTCGGCATCCGGCCACACCAACAACCAGCCCAAAACCGCGAGATTGAGAATTACGTTGAACCAAAATGCCGCCTGAAAGGAGGTCTTTCGGGTTTTATGGCGAAAGAATTGCTGGCCCACCAGCGCCCCCGGCCAGCCACACAGTAGTTCGAACAGATGCAACCGCCCCTCGGGTACCCGCCGGTTGCCGCGTTCTGCGGCCCCTTTGTCGACCGCATACATCAAGAAAGTAACCAGGCTCATCGCGCCATAGGCGACCGGCAAAAGCAGCGGCACATACCCCAGGATATATAAAACCGAGATCGCCCCTCCTACTGCGGCTGCAATCAACAGAGCGACCCAAACGCCAGTCGCTAATGCTGCGCGGTGTCGGACCACCCCGGCGTATTGGAAACTGGCTGCCCTTAACCGGCCCTTCTCGTCTTTTGTTTGCGCGTAAACCACCTTGTCTCCGGCCGAAGGCCTGCCCCGCCCCTGATAGGCGCTGATGTGGGCAAATAAACGCTTACCTTCGTTTTCCGGAGTTATAAAGCCGAAACCCTTGGCATCGTTCCATGAGGAGAGTAAGCCTTTCTGATTCACGTAATGCTTCCCTGAAAAGTCTGTTTTGGCGCCTTGCAGAAAAAAAGCTGCCCCGGTTTACCTTTAGCTCCAACGCGGCACCGACCGCTTCCCGCTGGTAAGCGCGCAGTTTGAACGGAACATTTATCTTCATACAAAGACCGGATCTTCCGTCATTCTACGGCTGACTTACAGATACCGGCCGCCCGCACCAATCACCACCACGATCAGTCCAAGAATCAGGTTGATCCCCACCAGCTTGCGGATCTGCCCTACCTGCCGCCCGCCCTCTTGAGGATCCTGATTGGCAACGGCCTGTTTCAGCCGCCTGAAGGGGGCAAAATAGACATGAAAATAGAGCAGCATCATCACAATCCCCAATCCCTGCATGACATGAATGTGCCAGCCGGCACCCGCCATGTCACCGAATACGTTGAAGACCATCCAGTAACCGGTTACCAGCAACAGGATCACAGCCGCCCACACCCACCGGAAAAACCGGGAAAGGGTGCGGCACCACAGCACGCCCCGCTGCGACGTATCAATCACTTCAACCACCGCTGGCCGCATGGCCATGTAGGCGAAAAACATACCGCCAACCCAAATAACGGCGGCGAGAACATGCAGTGCAATGGCCAGACTCATAAAGCGCCCCTCTGAAAACGTGTGGGGTGAGCATAAGCTTCAGCCACATCAAAACCAACTCCTGTAGACGGACTGACAGGTAAACTGATGCACCCTGACCCATCTATCCTGTCTGTTGGCTCGTGAGTGTTGGATCCCAACGAAAACGAAAGATCATGCCGAATTGATACACATCAAATAAAAGGGCCAAATCATTGGCCCCCCGCGTTGCTGTCTTGACGGAGAGCGAGGGCAGAACTATCCCAAACACCGGAAACTCTGAAAAAGGTAACCCCGCCGAAATTCGGGTGCACAAAGCCAAGGGGCTTCCCTCCCTACCAGCCCTATCGAGAAAGCCAGCCAAGCCGCCAAAAAGTTTCCGGTCAACCAACAAGAAGTGGTTGCACGGTAGGGCGGCAAGCGCACATCTAACTACACTGCCCTCACAAGGACACCGATGTAGGCCTCCGCTGCAACCGGCCAACAGCACAAATGGGCGGGCTTGCACGCCCAGGTTTTCAGGGGATTCAGCCATGATTACCAGGCGTCGTTTCCTACAAGGCAGTACCCTCACCACATTGGGGCTCGCTTTACCTTTCAATCCCTTCCTTCAGCGAGCACATGCGATCGCATATCTTTCCAATGTCGGACCGCTGAGCGATCCCGCCCTGCAGCCCAAGTTTATCGACCTGGCACCGAACGCACTCGATCCCGGTTTTCTTTTCAAGGACCTCAACGACAACGGGGGGCCCGCCCAACAACCGAACTTCAGTTTACGCGCAAGGGAAACCGTGCAGGAGACCGGGCTTATCAACCCGAAGAATGGCAAACGGCTAAAAACCAAGGTCTGGGGCTATGGCGCTGACACCGTGTCCTGGCCGGGGCAGACGTTTCAGGTGAAGAGCGTCTCGGCCGGTGGAGCCCCTGAGACCGTTGTTCGATGGGAGAACGAACTCAATGGAGGGCAGCACCTTCTCCCGGTGGATACCAGCCTGCACTGGTGCTACTCGCTCCATGGTGCGGGTTCGGCCAACGGTGTCGATTACCGGCAGTTCAATATCAAAAAGAATGGGGTGCCCATCATTACGCACCTCCATGGTGGGAAAAGCGACTTCCAGTTCGATGGCAACCCGGAGTTCTTCTTCAGCCCTGATGGAAACGTCAAGGGCCCGCAGTGGGACTTCGTGCCGGGCGGCTTTACCAACACCTTCCGTTATGACAATAACGTCCGCGCCGGGAACCTGTGGTACCACGATCATGCGCTCGGGATTACACGGCTTAACGTGTATGCGGGCCTGGCGGGGTTCTACTTTGTGCGGGATGAGTACGATACGGGCCAGGCCAACAACCTGCTGGGCCTGCCAGCCTTCCCCTACGAACTGGCGTATGCCATCCAGGATCGAATGTTCACGGAAAAAGGCGATCTGTTCTATCCGGCTTTCCCGGGCGACCCTTTCTACGATGACTTCATCACCGGTGAGGGCGCCATTCTGCCACCCGATCTGTTTCCCGGCGGCGGGCCAACGGCGCTTGCGGAGTTCTTCGGCGATCACATGGTGGTTAATGGCAAAATCTGGCCGAAGACCAACGTCGAGCCGCGACACTACCGCCTGCGCCTGCTCAACGGCTGTGACTCGCGGTTTGTGGCGATCCGTTTCCGGGTTGCAGCCTCACCAGGGGCGACAGACCTGAATGGCGCCAGCGCTCCCCTGCCCTTCTACGTGATCGGCAGCGACCAGGGCCTGGCCTCCAGTGCCAGCATGACCGACACACTGGTGATAGAGCCGGGCGGGCGTTATGACGTTATCGTCGATTTCTCCGGACTGGAGGACGCCCGGATTATCATGGAGAACATCGGTGGAGACGCACCCTTCGGTGGTGACCTTGGCGAAGACCTCGCGCCGGAGGACCTCTTCCCGGACCGCCAGACTGACCGCATCATGGCGTTCGACGTGGTCCTTCCGTTCAATAATGCCATCGCCGACAGTTTTGATCCGGTGACGTTCGACGGCTGGGCGGCAGACCTGGGGTTCGGTCCACCTCCAGTGAACCCTGGAGCAACGATTCGCAGGGTCGCCCTGTTCGAGGGGCTGGACGAATTCGGCCGGTTGCAGCCGCTGCTGGGAATCGTAGACCAGGACAGTACCGCGACGGCGTTCACCTGGTTCCAGCCGACGACCGAAGTCCCGGCACTCAGTTCAACCGAGGTGTGGGAGATCTACAACTTCACCGGCGATGCCCACCCCATTCACCTGCATTTGGTGAATTTCAATATTCTCGGGCGTAACGAGATCAGCTTCACCGAAGGTGCCCCGGTGCCAGTGCTTCAGCACAACGGAACGCTCGGACAGGTAGCCGGAATATCGGGGGTCACCGAGGGTGGCGCCGTTGGCCTGGGGCCAACCGACGGGTACGTGGAAAACGCGCCCAAGGACATGGTCACGGCCCTGCCAGGCCAGGTCACGCGCATCAGCGCGACCTTTGAAAAGCCGGGGCGCTATGTCTGGCACTGCCACATCCTGTCCCACGAGGACCATGAGATGATGAGGGTGATGCAAGTCAGTTGACCCACTGAGATGATCGGGACAGATCCGATTTCTGAAAGCGGGATCTGTCCCGGTTTTCTCATCACCCGTCGTAAACCTGTCGCTGTTCAATCCGCCACGACAGGAGTAAATTTGAGTTTGTAAGCTGCGCATGCAGAGCCAGCAACTGGCAGTTCGTATTCAGCTTCTGACCCGAATAAACATGCCGGCTCCACCACCACTGGAGTCATGTCATGAACACACTCTCTCGTTTAACACTCGCTGTTTCTCTAGGTTTTATCCCCCCCGCAGTCGCACATCAGGACACCATGAATGATGGTCATGCCCATAGCGCCGGGGATGACGTCGGCACCGTCGATTTTCAGGCCGACTGTGATGACGATGTGCGCGCTGACGTCGATCACGCACTCGGCCTGATACATCACATGATGTACACCCAGGCCCGCGCCGAGTTCGACGCCATTACCCAGGCCGATCCCGACTGTGCCATGGCCCACTGGGGTGTCGCCATGTCGCTGTTCCAGCCGCTATGGGGCACCACTCCCAGTACTGACGATATCACCCTCGGTCGCCAGGAAATCCAGCAAGCCCGAGACGCTGCCGAAGAGGATCGTGAACGGCTGCTGATAGATGCCACCGCCGCGTTCTTCGAGCCGGATACCGACCAGGTCAACGAGCGGCTGGCCGGCTGGATTGAGGGTATGGAGCAGGCCTATCAAGCCTTCCCGGAGGACGCCAACGTCGCTACCCTTTATGCCTTGTCCCGCCTGACGCTGGCGCGGTCCGCTGAAGACCGCAAGACACTGCACAACGAAGCGGAAAAGGTACTGCGTGCGACCTGGGAGACCGAGCCCACCCATCCCGGGGCCGTGCATTACTCCATACACGCCACGGATGCCGATGGCCGCGCTGGCAACGCCACTGAAATCGTGGATTCCTATGCCGGGATAGCCCCCAGCGTTCCCCATGCTCTGCACATGCCGTCTCACATTTACGTGCGGCTCGGTGACTGGCCCCGGATGATTGAATGGAACAGCCAGTCCGCAGACGTGGCGGTCGATCACCAGGTCGATGGCGCCACATCCTTCCACTATATTCATGCCCTTGATTATCTGGTGTATGGCCACCTCCAGCGGGGTGAAGACAGCGCTGCACACAGTGTCTGGGAGTCGGCCCAGGCCAACGGACCACACCAGCCCAATTTCCCCGGGGCATTCCACCTGGCATCCATCCCCGCACGGTTGGCCGTTGAAGAACACGATTGGGAAGCGGCCGCCGCCATTACCCCCCGTGCTGACGACTACATTGGCTGGGACACGTTCCCCTGGCCCGAAGCTCTGAGCTGGTTTGCACGCGGGCTTGGGGCCGTCCACACCGGCGATCTGGAAACCGCCCGCGAGGCTGAACAGCGGCTGGAGACCCTGGCGGAAGCCGCCCGGTCCGCTCCCGATCCGCGTTTCCCGACCTACATTGAGGTGGACCTGAGGATCCTTGCCGGTTGGATTGCCAAGGCAGAGGGTGAACCCGACCGAGCCATCGAACTGATGCGGTCCGCCGGAGAGCTGGAAGCCACCGTAGAGAAGCATCCGGTCAGCCCCGGAACCCTGCTCCCGCCCTACGAGGCGCTTGGCGATCTGCTACTCGCCCTGGATCGCCCGGCCGAGGCCCTCACCGCTTATCAGCAGTCCGATCGCACCTGGCCGAATCGGTATAACACCCTGGAAGGAGCGGCCCGTGCGGCCAAGTTGGCCGGCGATACCGGAGCCGCCGAGCAGTGGTCCCGTCGACTGGTAGAGACAGCCCCGGAATCAGAGCGCGACTCTATGAAACAAATACAAAAAACGGCGGAGAGAAGCTAGAAGACTATGAGGGTGTTGGCCTGGTAATTGATCTGAGCGAAGGGACAGTGAAACGCCGGTTCTTTCCGGGCCAAAGCTCTCGTACTTGACGTGCTCCTGCTCCATCAGAAGATCAGTCCCGCTTTTCCCTATATCACCGTTCCAGCAAGCATGCTAAAAGACTGCTCCCGGCAATAGCTTGGGGCTTCTCTCCATCAGGAACTCAGCATGTCAGATAAATTTTTCTACAAAGGTCGGCAGGACGCTCGCCAGCATCACACCGCTTACGGCGGTTTTGAGACAAACGCCAGCAAAAAAAGTGGCAGTAAAAAATACCCGCTGAATCTGGTGGTTACCAGTGAGGCTCGCAAGCAGGAAGTTGAAGCACAAGTCGCCGAGGCGAAGCTGTATGCCAATCTATCCGTTGATACCCGCGAGGGCGCCGTTGAATCCATCAACGAACTCACCGCTATCCTGAACAAGGGCGGAACGGTCACCACCGTAAAACCACCCTCCCGGAACGATTTATGTCACTGTGGTAGTGGAATCAAATTCAAGAAGTGCTGTGGCTAACGACAACCGGTGTGCAGAGGACAATGGCTATGATTGTTTGTGGGGTGGAACTGACTGGCAGCGATGCAGTGGTGTGTTTGCTGAATATGGACAGAGGGCAGTTCAACCTGCCGGAGTGCAAGGTTCGCAAAGTGTCACTGCCGAAAAATCATGGCCGTGACGATCTGAAGCAATTCCAGACGACCTTTGCGGAGTTGATGGCCGAGTACGGAGTCACCTGTGTCGCGATAAAAGAACGGATGCAAAAAGGCAAATTTGCCGGCGGCGCCATCAGCTTCAAAATGGAAGCGGCCATTCAACTAATCAACAGTGCTGAGCTTACGGTCACCTTGCTGTCACCCCAACTGATCAAGTCCACCCTGGCATCCAACCCGCTGCCCATTGCGTTTGCCGATACGGGATTGAAGGTTTTTCAGGAAACGGCCTTTATCGCCGCCTATGTAGGACAGTTGCAAGGTGGTGCCGGCTCTAACTGAGAACGGAAATTCCGTCGATCTCAGTCACCGTTTTGGCATCCGCCCGCTCGATGATTTTCAGAAGGGCGGATTGAATGGTTTCATCTTCCCGGGCGTCCCCACCACTCACAAACCTTTGTTTCTGAGGCTCTGCGCCCTCTTTCTCGGTAAAATAAATAACGACTTCAGTGGCTGAGTCTGGCGTCTTACCAAAGTACTCCAGCGCAACTAACGGATAGCCGTGAAAGCCTTTCTTAACCTGCTTTGCAATACGCTTTTTTGCTTTATCCAATTGCATCATAAAGGCCTGTCGCTGGGATTGTTCTCAGAGTGCCACATGAACGACAGTTCAACAACTTATGCTCGTTTTGCTTACGCACATCGAAATTCTCAGCGATAAAAAAGCTGCACAGTCTCCCGTACAGCCTTCATTCTTTGGCAATAAGGAAAGGCTTTGCGCTCAGTCCTCGTTTCGCTCACTCACCTTCCGGTAGGCTGTCAGCACAATCGCACCAACGATCCCGGCCGCAAATATATACTCAACGTGCAGTACGTTACCAATAGCCTCATGCCCTGAATGTGCGAGCACGTTTGCAGAAGCTAATAGCAGTCCAGCACTGGCACCAATCTTTTGAATTCTTCTCATGTTTGTCTCTCCGTGAACGGTTTAAACCAAAACTGTTTGATCAGGCGGAAGCGGCCACTTTCTCAGGCCGGCGTTCCGGCAGCATGCCTCGCTCCAAAATAAAGCTGATGATGGTGTCCAGCCCTACGCCGTCGTACAGGTTGGTGAACACGAAGGGGCGTTCGCCACGCATTTTTTTGGAGTCCCGCTCCATCACTTCCAGGGAGGCGTGAACCTGTTCGGCGATATCGATCTTGTTGATGATCAGCAGGTCGGATTTGGTGATGCCCGGGCCGCCTTTGCGGGGGATTTTGTCGCCGGCGGAGACGTCGATCACGTACAGAGTGAGGTCGGACAGTTCGGGGCTGAAGGTGGCGGAGAGGTTGTCGCCGCCGGATTCCACCAGCACCAATTCCAGGCCCGGGTGGCGGGACTGGAGGTCGTCGATGGCTGCCAGGTTCATGGAGGCGTCTTCGCGGATGGCGGTGTGTGGGCAGCCGCCGGTTTCTACACCGAGGATGCGGTCTGCCGGCAGGGCTTCGTGGCGCAGCAGGAAGTCGGCGTCTTCACGGGTGTAGATGTCGTTGGTGACCACGGCGATGTTGTAGTGATCCCGCAGGGCTTTACACAGCTGGCGCAGGAGGGCTGTCTTGCCGGAACCGACGGGGCCGCCGACGCCTACTCGCAAACAATGTGTCATGGTTAACTCCTTTTCGTCGTTGTTTCTCTTGTCTCTATCACTCCGAGCACAGCGGCAATCGGGGAGTCCCTTCCGAGACTCGCTCAAGCACATCCCTGTGGCGCTCGAGCTCCGCCATCCATGGCTCCGCACGGTCCCGAAAGGGACTCCCCGCTCACCGCTCCATGCTTCAGAGTGGCGTTCAATCTGTTACTAGCTTCGGAACAATCTCGAATACTGGGTTTCATGTAACGCACTGCCGAGGGCTAACCCGGGCAGCACCGGTCCTAATTCGTCGTCTTCCAGGCTCAGGGCCTTGTCCACTGCGGTGACTAGTTTGGGCCGCAGTTGTTCGGTTAACCGCTGGGCGGCGGTGTGGCCCACGGGCATGGCCTTGCACGCCACCGCCAGCTGGTTTTCGAGCCAGGCCCAGGCGAAGCCCAGCAGGGTCTGGCGAACGGGTACGCCCCGGCTGTAGGCCGCCCACGCGAACATCGTGGGGTAACCGGGTTCCGCTGGCAGTGTGGCGTTGCCTTGTTCCGGTTCGGGCAGCAGGTTCAGGCTGCCGAGCAGGCGTACCAGCGCGCCGCCGAGGCGGACGTCTTCGTCGCTTAGTTCAGCGGTTTCCCGGGTGGCGTGGAGCCACTGGTTCCACTGGGCGATGCTCTCGCTGTCCGCCTCACTCCAGGCTCTCTGGAGCCGGGCCAGAAGAGGTAGTTCGCATCGGGTCAGGCCGTCTTCCAGCACGCCTTCCAACCAGTCGCCCAGTTCGGCTTCGGTGGTTACCCACTGCAGCTCGAAGGCGCTTTCCAGGCCCTGGGACCAGGCGAAGGCGCCGATGGGCAGTGCCGGGCTGACCAGTTGCAGCAGGCCCAGCAGGGCCAGGTCGCCGGAGGCCGGATCAGTGGGTGTGACCATGGTGATGCCCGTGGTTGTGGCTATGACCGTGACTATCACTGTGTCCGTGGGTATGGCCGTGGGAATGTCCCTGCCCTGCCTGGGCGTAGGCGCCGGGTTCTGGATCGAACTGGGCGGTGTGGTGGGTGAGTTTGGCCCCCTGGCGCTCGGCCAGTTCTTCCAGTACGTGATCTGGTGGGAAGCGTACCCAGCCGCCTTTGTCGTCGTGGCCGATGGCAAGGGTGACGTGGCGGTTGCCCAGGTGATAGCACAGGCGCGCCAGCGGCAGGCCAGCTTCGATTCGGGCGGTCACCACCGGTTCTTCAGCAGCACGGATGCGGATGATCTCGCCGGTTTTGGCTTGCAGCAGGTCGCCGTCCCGCAGTACCTGGCCCCGTTCCAGAAACAGGCCCACGTCCAGGTTGGTGACGGTGGTGGCACGCAGCCGGCCCCGGATGCGCAGCTCGTAGGGCAGGATGAGGCTATCGTGGATTTCGGTGCTGTCTACGTCGTTGATGCGTTGTGTCAGTTCCAACATGTTGTTTTTCTCCTTCGTCCCGGCTCAGAACAAGTGGTAACGCTGGGCCAGGGGTAGTTCTGTGGCGGGCTCGCAGGTGAGCAGCTCGCCATCGGCGTGTACTTCGTAGGTTTGCGGGTCCACAGTCAGGTGTGGGCACGCGTCGTTCAGTTTCATGTCGCTCTTGCGCACTTCGCGCACGCCTTTGCAGGCGGACAAAGGGCTGTCCAACCCCAGTTCCTTGCCAATGTCGGCATCCAGCGCGGCCTGGCTAACAAACGTCAGGCGGGTGGCGCTGGCGGCTTTGCCGAAGGCACCAAACATCGGGCGGTAGTGAACCGGTTGCGGTGTGGGGATGGAGGCATTCGGGTCACCCATGGGGGCGGCGGCGATCATGCCGCCTTTGATGATGCAGGCCGGCTTCACGCCGAAGAACGCGGGGCTCCACAAGCACAGGTCCGCCAGCTTGCCCACTTCCACCGAGCCCACTTCATGCGCCAGGCCGTGGGTGATGGCGGAGTTGATGGTGTACTTGGCGATGTAGCGCTTGGCGCGGAAGTTGTCAGCACCCAGTTCTTCGTCTTCCGGCAACAGGCCGCGCTGGACTTTCATTTTGTGGGCGGTTTGCCAGGTACGGCAGACCACTTCGCCCACCCGGCCCATGGCCTGGGAGTCGGAGGAAATCATGGAGATCACGCCCATGTCGTGCAGGATGTCCTCGGCGGCGATGGTTTCCCGGCGGATGCGGGAATCGGCGAAGGCGACGTCTTCCGGGATGTTCGGGTCCAGGTGGTGGCACACCATCAGCATGTCGAGGTGCTCGTCCACGGTGTTGATGGTGTAGGGCCGTGTCGGGTTGGTGGACGACGGCAGCACGTAATCCTTCGAGCAGGCGGTGATAATATCCGGCGCGTGTCCGCCGCCGGCACCTTCGGTGTGGAAGGTGTGGATGCAGCGGCCCTTGAAGGCGGCCAGGGTGTCTTCCACGAAGCCGGATTCGTTCAGGGTGTCGGTGTGAATGGCCACCTGCACGTCGTACTGGTCGGCAACGGTGAGGCAGTTGTCGATGGCCGCCGGGGTGGTTCCCCAGTCTTCGTGCAGCTTGAGGCCGATGACGCCAGCTTTGATCTGGTCTTCAAGCGCATCCGGCAGCGAGGTGTTGCCCTTGCCAAGGAAGCCGATGTTCATGGGCAGCTCATCCACGGCTTGCAGCATTTTGCCAATGTGCCAGGCACCCGGAGTACAGGTAGTGGCGTTGGTGCCGGTGGCCGGGCCGGTGCCGCCGCCGAGCATGGTGGTGATGCCGCTCATCAGGGCTTCTTCAACCTGCTGGGGGCAGATGAAGTGAATGTGGGGGTCGATGCCACCGGCGGTGAGGATTTTGCCTTCACCAGCGATAACTTCGGTGCCTGGGCCGATAACAATGTGGACGTCTGGCTGGGTGTCCGGGTTGCCGGCTTTGCCGATGGCGGCGATGCGGCCCTTCTGGATGCCCACGTCGGCTTTGACGATGCCCCACCAGTCGAGGATGAGGGCGTTGGTGATGACGGTGTCCATCACGGTGTCGTCGTTGCGCTGGCTCTGGCCCATGCCGTCGCGGATGACTTTGCCGCCGCCGAATTTTACTTCGTCGCCGTAGTGGGTGTAGTCCTGCTCGACTTCAATCCACAGTTCGGTGTCGCCCAGGCGCACCCGGTCGCCCACGGTGGGGCCGTACATGTCGGCGTAGGCTTGTCTGCTGATTTTCATGCTTTCCCTCATTTTCCTTTTGGGAGCAAGAGCCAGCGGGACTGGCCTTCCGAAACACGCTCAAGCACATCCATGTGGCGCTTGAGCTTCACCATCCATGGCTCAGCACAGTTTCGGAAGGCCACTCCCACTCACTCCCCAAATTCCGATTTAGCTGTCCAGTTTTCCCATGACTTCGCCGCGGAAGCCGTAGATTTCGCGGCCGCCAGCGAAGGGAATCAGGGTGACTTCGCGGGTCTGGCCCGGTTCGAAACGGATGGCCGTTCCGGCTGCGATGTCCAGCCGCAGGCCACGGGCCTTGGCGCGGTCAAAGTCGAGCGCCGGGTTGGCTTCGGCAAAGTGGTAGTGGGAACCGATCTGCACGGGGCGGTCGCCGGTGTTGGCCACTTCGATGGTGGTGCGTTCGCGGCCGGCGCAGAGTTCGATGTCGCCGTCCTGGATCTGGTATTCGCCGGGAATCATCTCAGCCACTCCTCAAACAATAGGGTTATGAACCGTCACGAGTTTCGTGCCGTCGGGGAATGTCGCTTCCACCTGCACTTCGTGGATCATGTCGGCTACGCCGTCCATGACGTCATCCCGGGTGAGGATTTCGGTGCCGGAGCTCATCAGTTCGGCCACGGAGCGGCCTTCGCGGGCGCCTTCCATGATTTCGGCGCTGATCAGGGCGATGGCTTCCGGGTAGTTCAGCTTCAGGCCTTTGGCCTTGCGGCGTTCGGCGAGCAGTGCTGCGGTGAACAGCAGCAGCTTGTCTTTGTCTCTGGGCGTTAGCTCCATTGCTCTACTCCGTTGTTTGTTCTTTTAAATGCGAATAACTCACAGGATCGAGAGAAGTGGGCAGGTTCGTCCATTCGGGACCATCGGCAGCATGGATGCTGCCGCTGAGCTTACATGGACGTATTCACAGCGTGTCCCGGAGGGACGTACCTGCCCGCTTCCCACTCCTAAAGTCACGTCAGCCAAATCCTTGGTATATGCGCTTCCAGCCCCGTAAGGCGCGGCCGCAGGATTTCCCAGGCCTGCTGACACAGGGCCCAGGCTTCGTTTCGTTCGTTGCCGAGATAACGCAACAGCACCACGCCCCGGCGCCGGGTAATCGCCCAGCGGTGATTCTCGGGCAGAGCCTCGCGCACCGCTTCGATGGCTTCGACTTCGTCTTCCAGCCCCACTGCCCAAAGCGTGGCCTGTACGGTGGCGCCACCCTGCCCCCATTTGCCGGCGAAACGCGGATGGTTGGGGTCAAGGGGCTGGCGCTCCAGCCACAGGGGCTGGCCGTCCATGGTCAGGCGGAATTGCTGTTCCAGGTGGCCAGACACAAACGGCAGGCGGCTGGCCGGGCGACCCAGGGCGAGGATTTCCCAGCCCAGTGTGCGGGCGCCCGTTTTCAATTCGATGGTGGTACTTTGCTCACCCCGGGAACCGTCAAAGGCCAGGGTTTCCTGGGGCAGGTATTCGAGAATGGCGTCTTTAGCCACGGTTAACTTGGTGTGCTGGCCCCAGGCCACGCCGTGGCTGTCAGCCTTGTAGAGCTTGGCGGCGGCGGGGGTGGTCAGCAGGGCGTGGGCACCCTCGCCTACCTCGGCTTCGATGCGCAGAACGTCGCCACTGACCAGACCACCGGGCGGGTGCAGCAGGTACACGTGGCAACAGCCTTCCGGGCCTTCCGGGTAGAACGGGCGCTGAACCCGCAACGGCCCATGATGGTGCCGGCGGGTCAGGCGGGTAACGTTCCGTTCGCCCTCTTCCCGGGCAATAAACCCCAGGGACAGGGACGCGGCCCATTGCCGGTCGGTATCGAAGCGATGGCCCGAATCGTTGGCGGCTTCCTGGTTGCCGATGGGTTGAAACGCGGTCATACGGTCAGGTGTTTTTTGATGAGTTCATCGGACAGCTCGGTAATCTCGCCCTGGGCTACCGGGCGGCCTCGGTCGAGGATCGCAAAGCGGTCGGCGTATTTGCGGGCAAACGGCAGTTTCTGCTCCACCAGCAGCACCGTCAGGCCGTCCTCGTCGATCAGCTTACGGATGACTTCACCGATCTGGGCGACGATGTTGGGCTGAATGCCTTCACCGGGTTCGTCCAGAATCAGCAGGCGGGGTTCAATCACCAGAGCCCGGCCAATGGCCAGTTGCTGTTGCTGGCCGCCCGAGAGGTCACCGCCGCGGCGGTTTTTCATTTCTTTGAGCACGGGAAAGAGTTCGTACACCCGCTCCGGGATTTTCTTGCTGCCGTCGGCGCGAACCGCCAGGCCGGTGCGCAGGTTTTCTTCCACAGTCAGCAACGGGAATATCTGCCGGCCCTGGGGTACGTAGCCGATGCCTAGGCGCGGGCGGTCTTCCATTTTGCGGTTGGTGAGTTCCACATCCTGGGCGAATTCGATGGAGCCGCTTTTCGGGGTTTCTTCACCCATGATGCATTTCATCAGGGTGGTCTTGCCCACTCCATTCCGGCCCATCACGCAGGTGCATTTGCCCTGGGGCACATCCAGATACAGATCCCAGAGGGTATGGCTTTCGCCGTAGAAATGGTTTAACTGGTCGATCTTCAGCATCAGGCTTCCTCCCCCAGATACACCTTGACGACTTCCGGGTCATTGGAGACCTGATCCATGGTGCCTTCCGCCAGCACACTGCCCTGGTGCAACACCGTCACCTTACGGGCGATGGAGCGGACGAAGCCCATGTCGTGCTCAACCACCACCACCGATTGCTTGCCGGCCAAGCTGGTGAGCAGTTCGGCAGTGCGTTCCATTTCCTGTTCGGTCATACCCGCCACCGGCTCGTCCACCAGCAACAGGCGGGGCTTCTGCATCAGCAGCATGCCGATTTCCAACCACTGTTTCTGGCCGTGGGAGAGAATGCCTGCTTCACGATCACGCAGCGGAGCCAGCCCAATCAGGGTCAGCACTTCGTCGATGCGATCACGCTGTTCGCCGGCCAGCTTCGAGGTGAGTGTCGGTAGTACCCGTTTGTCGGTAGCCATCGCCAGTTCAAGGTTTTCGAACACGGTGAGGGCTTCGAACACGGTAGGCTTCTGGAATTTGCGGCCGATGCCGAGGCTGGCGATGTCCGGCTCGTTCATCCTGAGCAGGTTATGACGACTGCCAAACCAGACTGAGCCAGTATCCGGGCGGGTTTTACCGGTGATGATGTCCATCATGGTGGTTTTGCCCGCGCCGTTGGGGCCGATAATGCAGCGCAGTTCGCCGTCGTCGATGGTGAGGTTCAGGTTATTGATGGCCTTGAAGCCATCGAAACTGACGCTGACGTCTTCCAGGTACAGAATGCCGCCATGCCGGACGTCCACCGGGGAATGCTCTGGCACCAGGAATTCGAACACCCGGTCCCGGTTGGTCATTTCCTGGAAAATACTCATGCGGTGGCCTCCTGCGCTGCGCCTGACGCATCCTTATCGTCGCTGTCATCCCGGCGGTCTGCTTTCTTTCGTTTGCTGAGCAGACCCGCAATACCTTTGGGCAGGAACACGGTCACGAGCACAAACAACCCGCCCAGGGCGAACAGCCAAGCATCCGGCATGACTCCAGTAAAGACGGTCTTGGCGTAGTTCACCAGCAACGCGCCGATCACCGCACCATACAGCGTTGCCCGGCCACCCAACGCGACCCACACCACAATCTCAATGGAGAACAGGGGCGAGAACTCGCTCGGGTTGATAATGCCCACCTGAGGCACGTACAGGGCACCGGCCACACCCGCCAGCATCGCGGAGATGACAAACACGAACAGCTGCACCCGCTCGACCCGGTAGCCGAGGAAGCGGGTTCTGGCTTCGGCATCCCGGCAGGCGACACTGACTCGCCCCAGCTTGCTGGTGACGATGGCGCGGCAGATCACGTAACCGATGGCGAGGGCGATACCGCTTGCGATGAACAAGCCGAGCCGCGTGGCGTTGGTGCGCAGGTCAAAGCCGAGGATGTCTTTGAAGTCGGTCAGGCCGTTGTTGCCGCCAAAGCCCATTTCGTTGCGGAAGAAGGCCAGCATCAGGGCAAAGGTGAGCGCCTGGGTGATGATGGAGAGATACACCCCGGTGACCCGGGAGCGGAAGGCCAGGAAGCCGAACACCAGCGCCAGCAGGCCCGGGGCCAGCAGCACCATGATGAAGGCGAACCAGGCCATGTCGAAGCCGTGCCAGTACCAGGGCAACTCCTGCCAGTTCAGGAACACCATGAAGTCCGGCAGGATCGGATCGCCGTACACGCCCCGGTCGCCGATCTGGCGCATCAGGTACATGCCCATGGCGTAGCCGCCGAGGGCGAAGAAGGCACCGTGCCCCAGGCTGAGGATACCCAGGTAACCCCAGACCAGATCCACCGCCACCGCCAGCAGCGCGTAGCAGAGGTATTTACCCAACAGCGTGACGGTGTAGGAGCTGACGTACAGGGCGCTGTCCTTGGGCATGGTGAGGTGCAGCACCGTCACCACCGCCAGCGCTGCGAACAGAACGCCAAGGAAGATTTGCGTGGAGCGTTCCTGGAAAGGTTTAGTTAGCCACATAGCGGTGTCCCTTCTGGCTAATTATTTGATTCGCTGAGCCTCTGGGCACCTTGAGAGCAAGGCGCAGGGGCGAAGATTTGGTGGTTCCAAATCGAGACATTGCAACGCCGCTATCGAGGTGCACAGTGGCTCCCGCTAGCGCCTCGCAGTGGATTAAATAATTGGCTAGATGGGACACCTTATCCCTCCGCCGCACGGCCTTTCTGGGGAAAGAGTCCCCGGGGCCGCTTCTGGATGAACAGGATGATCAGGACCAGCACCATAATCTTGGCCAGCACGGCGCCCGCCCAGGGCTCCAGCAGCTGGTTGATGGTGCCCAGGGAAAGGCCCGCCAGCAAGGTGCCCCACAGGTTTCCGACACCGCCGAACACCACCACCATGAACGAATCGATGATGTAGCTCTGGCCCAGGTTCGGGCCGACGTTGGTGATCTGCGACAGCGCCACGCCTGCCAATCCGGCGACGCCAGAACCCAGTCCGAAGGTCAGGATGTCCACGCGGGTGGCGCGGATGCCCATAGACCGAGCCATAGCCCGATTCTGGGTGACGGCCCGCACTTCCAGGCCGAGGCGGGTTTTACGCATGATCAGCATCAGGCCGGCGAATACCACCAGCGCAAAGCCAATGACGTACATGCGGTTGAGGGTCAGGGACAGGGCTTCGTTGATCATCACCGAACCGCTCATCCAGTCGGGGGTGACCACGGTGCGGTTGAGCGGGGAAATCACGGTGCGGACAAGCTGCTGCAGGATCAGGCTAATGCCGAATGTCGCCAGCAGGGTTTCCAGCGGGCGGCCTTTGAGATGCTGGATCACCGACCGTTCGATGGCGATGCCAGCCATGGCCGCCACCAGGAAACCGGCGGGAATCGACAGAATCAGCGCAAGGCCCGGCTGGCCCGGCAACAGTTGCTGCATGCCCCAGGTGGTGTAGGCTCCCAGCATGATGAGTTCGCCGTGGGCCATATTGATCACGCCCATGACCCCGAAGGTAATAGCCAGGCCGATGGCCGCCAGCACCAGCACCGAACCCAGCGACAGACCGAAATACAGGGTTTCGGCCGCCCGGTTCAGTTTGAGTTTCTGTTCGATACTTTTCAGCGCGATCTTAGCCGCTGAAACCAGCTGCGGGTCGTCGCTGCGTGTGGCCTGCTGCAGCGCCGCTCGGGCCTCGGAGTTGAGGCTGCCGGACAATACCGCCACAGCGGCCACGTCGCCCAGCTCTTCCACCTGATAGATGGCCAGTGCTTCTGTCAGCGCCGCCTGAACCGATCCACTCTCTTCAGCTTCGATCAGCTCCGGAAGGCGCTCGGCCAGGGAGCCGTCCACGCTGCCTTTAAGGGCGCGGGCGGCGGATAAACGTTTGCCCTTGTCGGGACTTTTCAGGTCAATGACTGACAGGATGCCTTCCAGCTCATTCCGCAGTGAGTTATTGACCCGAATGGTGTCGATGTCGCGGCGGGACAATTCACCCAGATTCTCGCCGGTCAGGGCGCTGGCGACGGTCCAGTTCCGGCCACGATTCTTGAGAACGATGATGAAGTCGCCGCTCGATTCAATGCGGCCCAGTTTGTTGGCCGCGAAGGCTTCAAGCCAGCCTCGGGCACGCTCATCGCCGCTGCCGGCGATTTGATTGATCACGTCCTTTTTAGCGGCGAAGGAGGATTCCGCCAGTTGCGTCAGCAGCTGCTGGGCCTCCGAATCCTCCACTTGCGCGGAAACCAGACCGGGAGCGAATAAGAACCAGACAAGCAGAAGCTGACTGAGCCATCGGATGATGCCCATGGGTTGCGTCCTGTCCATGAGAGTTGGAGGGGCTGAGTTGCGAACGGGGCCAAAGCCCCGCCCGCAGTCAGGTCAGGCTTCGGCTATTAGTTGGAAGCAACGTCAGCCTTGCCGCCACAAGTGCCGGTAACCACATTGAAGTTTCCGCACTCGAGAGGCTTGCGCCAGTCACTGATCAGGTCCTTGGAGTCTGGCAGGAAGTCAGACCAGGCATCGCCGGCAACGGTGGATGGAGTTTCCCAGACGACGGAGAACTGACCGTTATCCTGAATCTCACCAATCAGCACCGGCTTGGTGATGTGGTGGTTCGGCATCATGGTGGCGTAACCACCGGTCAGGTTCGGTACGGCAACACCGATGATGGCGTCTTTCACCGCGTCTACGTCTGCAGTACCGGCCTTCTTGACCGCTTCGATGTACATGTTGAAGCCGATGTAGTGCGCTTCCATCGGGTCGTTGGTCACGGCGTCCTCTTTGCCGGTGTAATCAACCCAGGCATCGATGAAGTCGTAGTTGGCATCCGCATCCACGCTCATGAAGTAGTTCCAGGCGGCCAGGTGCCCCACCAGAGGACCGGTATCGATACCGGACAGCTCCTGCTCGCCTACCGAGAACGCAACAACCGGGATGTCAGCGGCGTCGATGCCCTGGTTACCCAGTTCGCGGTAGAAAGGCACGTTGGCGTCACCGTTGATGGTAGACACCACCGCAGTCTTCTTGCCGGCGCTACCGAACTTCTTGATGTCGGACACGATGGACTGCCAGTTGGAGTGACCGAACGGCGTGTAGTTGATCATGATGTCGTCCGCGGCCACGCCCTTGTCCTTCAGGTAGGTCTCAAGGATCTTGTTGGTGGTACGTGGGTAGACGTAGTCGGTACCGGCCAGCACCCAGCGCTCAACGCCGATATCGTTCATCAGGTAATCCACGGCAGGAATGGCTTGCTGGTTGGGCGCGGCACCGGTGTAAAACACATTTTCGGAGGATTCTTCACCCTCGTACTGAACCGGGTAGAACAGCAGGCCGTTCAGCTCTTCAACCACAGGAAGAACGGACTTGCGAGATACAGACGTCCAGTTACCGAAGATAACGTCTACTTCTTCTTTTTCCAGCAATTCACGGGCTTTCTCGGCGAACAGCGGCCAGTTGGAGGCCGGGTCTACAACGACCGGCTCAAGCTGACGTCCCAGAACACCACCAGCTTCGTTCTGTTTTTCGATCAGCATCAGCATGGTGTCCTTCAATGTGGACTCACTGATGGCCATGGTGCCTGACAGGGAGTGCAGAATACCCACCTTGATGGGATCTTCAGCAGCAACAGAGTGCATAGACACTGACAGAGCCAGTGCCGAGAGACCTACCTTCACGTGTTTTTTGATGTTCATTGTGCGTCATCCTTCCAGTGGTTGTCGTGAGATTGTTAGTTCTTCTTTAACGCACACCGAAGACTGCATTAGCCGTTCCACATTTAAAATTTCACATTAATTTTCATAAGCTTAACTGGTATACAAGGCTGTATTCACCGCCTCAGAACCATTTTCCATACCCTGTAGCGCACCAAAACCGGATAAAAAGTAACCGCATGCGCCCTATTGGTGCGCCAGTATTCTGCCTGCCCCATCACCAATCCTGTAAACCAATGAAAAACATAGAGATAAAACACAAATCACTGGTGGCATGAGCTTTGCGGACCGAAGGTAGAGATCCAGTCAGCTCGCCCAATCACGACCTCACGTCACGGAGAAACCGTGCAATGCCAAATGACACGGACGCAAGAAGGGGCAGTATGTCGGAGCAGGTCTATGACGGCCTGAAAGCTGATTTCTTCGCTTTTCGGCTGATGCCAGGGGACCGGTTCAGTGAAGGCGAAGTGGCCACCCGACTGCATGCCAGCCGAACGCCGGTGCGGGAAGCCCTGTACCGGCTTCAGCGGGAAGGCTACGTTGAGGTGTTGTTCCGGAGTGGCTGGCGGGTCAGGCCATTCGACCCGCAGCAACTGGACGAACTGTTCGAACTGAGGCTCACCATCGAACTGGCGGCGCTGGAAAAACTCTGCTCTGGGCCGAAGATGGGCACGCCACTCCGCGCACTGCTGCGGTTTCATGCCCACACAACGGCTTCCGAACGACCCGGACCTGACGGACGGCCGGACACCTGCTTTCACCGCGCACTGGTCACGTCAGCGGGTAACCGGGAAATGATCCGTATTCACGGCGAAGTCACGGAGCGGTTGCGCCTGGCACTCACCCTTGGGCTGAGTCAGTGCGGCGACACCAGCGACCGGACCACGACTCATTCCGATATTCTCTCTGCCCTGCTCAACAGGGATACCGAGCTTGCCCGAACACGCCTGACCCAACACATCCGCGACGCGCAAAGGCGGGTTCAGGAGACTTTCAAAACAAACGATTCCAGAAACTCCGCTGAGCCACCGCTTCAGAACGAATCCCGCTGGAGAGCCCGAAAATACTGAACTCCCGTTCATTTTTGGTACGCAGTATCACCTACAAAACCGTAGGAAATATCGCACAACGCCCCAAGCGTTTTTCCGATGCTGCGCGGGTAATTGCCAGGACTAGAATGGAAAGCGTCAAGGATGACACGCCAGCAAGGAACGTTGGCTCAAGGATGAGAGTTCCAGG
Organism: Marinobacter sp. F4216; assembly: GCF_019931195.1. Classification (GTDB taxonomy): domain Bacteria; phylum Pseudomonadota; class Gammaproteobacteria; order Pseudomonadales; family Oleiphilaceae; genus Marinobacter; species Marinobacter suaedae. The sequence continues at coordinate 640,857 of NZ_JAIOUO010000003.1, forward strand.
TACTGGAGCCGCCCCATGGACCGGGGTTACAGGGAAGATAGCAAGGATGAAGTGCTCAGGACGAGCGCACGCCTGAAGGACCAGGCAGGGGTCAGCCACGGGGCGCAGGATCACACGGATGATGATCCTGCCCGTGCACCCTCCCCACCAAGAGCACTTTCCCGCACCGGCCTTCCGGAACACCAGACTAAAGACGATCTCAACCAGCACTCGAGCACATCGCCCGGTCGTGCGTCCTGACTTCACTCTCAACCCTTAATGATGACAGGAACGTCCGATCATGAAACGCTTACCCATTCTCGCCACTCTGGTTCTGCTACTCAGCCTGCTGACTTCGTTTGCCCACGCCAATCCGGCGGCCATCAATATCAACACCGCCGACGTCGCCACCCTGGTGGAACTGAACGGCATCGGCCCCAGCAAGGCGGAAGCCATCGTGGCCTATCGTGAAGCCAACGGTCCATTCTCCAGCCCTGAAGAGCTTGCAAAAGTGAAAGGCATTGGCGAGCGGACGCTTGAGAAGAATGCGGATCTGATTACTGTGGAGTCAGCTGAGTAACTGCTTCTCGGGGCAGTGCCACGGGTGCTGCCCCGGTTCCCCTCTGACCTGAAATAACCCCCTAACCGAAAGTCGCCTGGCAACACACCGATCCCCACCCTATCATTGATTGAAAACTCTCAGTGACTCAAGCGGTTGTGCCATGGCTGATCCCATCAAGGTTTACCCTTCCAGGCCGGAAAAGGTCTATTTTTTCGGAACCTGCCTGATCGATATGTTCTATCCGGACGCCGGTATGGCCGGCATCCAGCTTCTGGAGCGCGAAGGTATCGAGGTTATCTTCCCACAGGACCAGACCTGTTGTGGGCAGCCCGCGTTCACGTCCGGCTATCACGACGAAGCCCGCAGCGTGGCACGAGCGCAACTGGAGCTTTTTCCCGAAGACTGGCCCATTGTCGTGCCGTCCGGCTCCTGTGGCGGCATGATACGCAAACACTACCCTGACCTGTTCAAGGACACCCCGGATGAACTCAAGGCCGCCGAAGTGGCCGGCCGGGTCTGGGAATTGACCGACTTTCTTCTGAATGTCTGCCATGTCAAGCTGGACGACCTTGGAGAACCCACCACTGTGGCCATGCACACCTCCTGTTCCGCCCGTCGGGAAATGGGTGTTGCCGAGGTCGGGCCCGCACTGCTTGGGCAACTGAACAACGTCACGCTGGTGGAGCAGGTACGGGCCGAAGAGTGCTGTGGTTTCGGCGGTACCTTCGCGGTTCGGCACCCGGAGATCTCCGGCGCCATGGTGGAGGAAAAGGTCGAAGCGCTGGTTGATACCGGTGCCCGAGCCTTTGTCACCACCGACTGCGGCTGCTTGATGAATATCAACGGCTTTGCGGAAAAGAACCGACACCCTATCGCGGGTAAGCACATCCTCAGTTTTCTCTGGGAGCGCACGAACGAGAACAAAGGAGGCGGGCTATGAGCGAGGCCACCCAGCACCCGCACATCGATGTAAAGGAATTTCACCCCAGAGCCCACGAGGCCTTGCATAACCCGCAGATTCGCCAGAACTTCCGCAAGGCGATGGATGGCCTGATGTCCAAACGCAAGGCCGCGTTTGAAGGCTGGGATCTGGAAACTCTGAGAGAACTCGGTGCCAACGTGCGCCTGCGGGCACTGGCCAATTTGCCGGACCTGCTGGAACAGCTGGAGCAGAAGCTGACAGAGAACGGTATTAAGGTGCACTGGGCCCTGGATGGCGATGAAGCCTGCCGCATCGTCCGGGATATCTGCGTTGCGCGGGACGCCAAGACTGTCATCAAGGGTAAATCCATGGTGTCCGAGGAAATGGAACTCAACCATTTTCTGGAACGCGAGGGCATCGAAGCGCTGGAGTCGGATCTGGGTGAGTACATCGTTCAGCTGGCGAACGAAACACCGTCCCATATCATCATGCCGGCCATCCACAAGAACACCGGGGAAATCTCCGAACTCATGCATGAGAAGACGGGCACCGATCTGTCTCATGATGTCGAGTACCTGACCGCGGCGGCCCGTCAGCAGCTGCGCGAGAAATTCATGAATGCCGACGTCGGCGTTTCCGGCGTGAACTTCGCGGTAGCGGAAACCGGCACCCTGTGCCTGGTGGAGAACGAGGGCAATGGCCGGATGACCACCACGGTGCCGCGCTGCCACATCGCCGTGACCGGCATCGAAAAGGTGGTGCCCAATCTGGAGGACGTCTCCGCCCTGCTGGCCCTGTTGACCCGCTCCGCGACCGGGCAGCACATTACCACCTACTTCAACATGATTTCCGGGCCCCGAAAGGCCGATGAGCTCGATGGCCCGGAAGAGGTGCACCTGGTGCTGGTGGATAACGGTCGCTCCTCTATCTATCAGGACGACGAACTGCTCGATACCCTGCGCTGCATCCGCTGCGGGGCCTGCATGAATCATTGTCCGGTCTACACCCGGGTCGGCGGGCATACTTATGGCACCACCTACCCTGGCCCCATCGGCAAGATTCTGATGCCACACCTGATCGGCCTTGATGAAGGCCGGCATCTACCCAGCGCCTCCAGCCTGTGCGGAGCATGCGGTGAAGTCTGCCCGGTGAAAATTCCAATCCCGGATTTGCTGGTGCGCCTGCGGCGGGAATCCGTCGATGGCGACAAACTGCACCCGGCCAAGGTACGAGGGCACGGATCCAAACGGACACCGCTGGAAGCCGCAATCTGGAAGTGCTGGAGCTGGATGCACAGCCGCCCGGGCCTCTACCGTACGGGCACCCGTCTGGCCTCCCGTTTCCGGAAACTGCAACCGGGACGCGCCGGTGCCTGGACCGATTTCCGCACGGCCCCCAAACTGGCGGGCAAAACCCTCCATGAACAACTCAGGGAGCGCGGCAAGTGAGTTCACGAGAGACGATCCTGCAACGCCTGAGAAACCGAACCGGCGGCGAATTGGTGGCCCCCGTCAGCGACTTTTCCGTTCTGGAGAGGCCGAACTGGAGCACCGAGGAGCGCATCGAACGCTTCGAAAGAACCATCGAATCGGTGCATGGTGAGGTGCACCGATGCACACGGGAAAACTGGATTGACCGGGTGGCAGAAATCCTGTCAGCACGAAAGGCCCGCAACCTGCTCATTTCCAGCCAGCACCAGATCGGCCGGGAGTTGCGCGCCGTGGCAGAACGGGACGACCTGCCCAACCTGCTGATCTATGACGAACCCATTGATAGCTGGCAGCCTGCGCTGTTCAACGACGTGGACGCCGGCATCACCTCCACCCGCGGTGGCATTGCCGAGACCGGTTCGCTGATTCTGTGGCCCACGCCGGATGAACCTCGCCTGATGAGTCTGGTGCCGCCCATTCACATTGCCGTGCTGGAGGCCAGCAAACTCTATACAACCCTGTACGAAGCCATGCATGCCCAAAACTGGAAAACGGGCATGCCAACCAACGCTCTGCTAATATCCGGCCCTTCGAAAACGGCGGACATCGAGCAGACGCTCGCTTACGGTGTTCATGGCCCCAAAGAGCTGATTGTGTTGGTTATTGAATGATTCAAGGCGCCCTGCTGATTGCCCTGGCAGCCCTGCTCTGGGCAACCACTGGCATCGTCGCAAAATTCCTGTTCACCGGCACCGAGCTGCAGCCCATCACGTTGGGTTTTCTCCGGCTGGTGGTGGCTCTGCCATTTTTCTGGCTGCTGATGCAGCGGGAGCGAAAACGCCTGGCTGCCACATCCGGCGCATCCCACAGCCCGACTCTAAAGACCCTTTTGCCCTTGGCTGCGCTCGGGCTGTTCCAAGCGTTCTACCAGAGCAGCTACCTGCTGGCTGTTGATCTTACGGGTGCCGGAATAGCCACGCTTATCGCCCTGTGCCTGCCGCCCGTGCTGGTTGCCATACTGGCGGCCCCATTGCTGGGCGAGAAACCAGGCTTACTCACCATCCTTTCTCTGATGGCTGCGATTGCCGGCACAGCCATGCTGGTGCTCAGCGATATGGAAACCACTGGCTCCCTGCGCCTGGCCGGTATTCTGATGGCTCTGTTGGCGGCCGCGGTCTATACCGGCTTTACCCTGACCAGTCGCTACAGTGCCGCTGGTACACCCGCCTTTACCACGGCATTCTTCTGCTTTGCGACCGCATCACTCATTCTGTTGCCGGTGGTCGCCGGTACCGGCGGGTTTGACGGCCTCAACACCCTGGGCCTGCATCATTGGCTGATGGTGGTCTACATCGGCATCGTTCCGACCTGCATCGGCTACGTCAGTTTCTTTTCCGGCATGAGAACCACCCCGGCCACTCTGTCCAGCATCATTGTCACGCTGGAACCACTGTTCGTGGCGCTCATGGCTTGGGTATTCCTGAGTGAAGTGCTGGGGCCGACCGGGCTGGCCGGCGCCCTGATTCTGACGGTGGCGGTAATTGTTGCCTCACGCTATGGCAACAGTCCCGGCACCCGCAGCAATGCCGATGCCGGAAACAAAGCCAGGGAGGCTTAGCTATCCTTACTCTGCTTCTGCATCATGTTCGGCTGGAGGATTTCGATCCAGTAGCCGTCTGGGTCCCTGATAAACGCCAGCCCCCTCATCTTTCCATCATCGGGTTTCTTCACAAACTCAACGCCGAGTTCTTCAAAGCGCTCGCACGCAGCATACACATCCGGCACGGCGATACCGATATGGCCGAAGCCCTGCGGCTCGTCGTTGCCATTATGGTAGCTGAAGTCATTATCTTCTTCCGTACCCCAGTTGTGTGTCAGTTCGAGCATAGCTTCACGGCCGAAGGTGTAGGTGGTGCGGTAATCGTCGTCCGTCGGCACCTGCGCGGCCTGGCGGTCATCCAGATAAGCCAGGAAGTAGAGGGAGAACTTCATCTCGGGGAAGTCGAGCTTGCGAACCAGACGCATGCCCAGAACCCGAGTGTAGAAATCCATGGAGCGCTCGGGATCCTTGATGCGCATCATGGTCTGGTTGAAAACGAAACCTTCCGTCTCGGGAACCGGTGCTTCATGCAACCCCGGGGCTTGCTCAAAATGCTTGGGCATGACGTTGTCCCTTTCAAATGAACTTGAGCCTTGTACCTGTGTGCATGACCGGGCAATTTCAAGGGCAAAAAAAGACCCCACGGCCAGAGACGCACCGGTGGGGTCGGAGAGCCGGCTGTTACCCCGGCGGCTTCAGAGACGCTCTTCTGAAGTCTGGAACGATGGTTTCGGCAATCAGGAAGCCAGTTGATGCTCCTCGCCGCGATAATAGGCTTCCACCCTTGGATTCATGATGCGCTTCCACAGCGGTGGGATCATTGCTACCACAATCATCGCGGCGTAGCCGGCGGGTAGCTGGGGCGCAATGTCGTGGTGGCGGAGCACCTGGTACCGACGCTTGGCAAAGGCGTGATGATCACTGTGGCGCTGCAGATGGAACAGGAACACATTGGTCAGGAAGTAATTGCTGTTCCAACTGTGCTCCGGCGTGGTGCGCTCGTAGCGGCCATTGTCCAGCATACGACGGTGCAGGCCGTAGTGTTCGAGGTAATTCACGATCTCCAGCAGGGTAAAGGCGACAAAACTCTGCCCCAGGAAAAAGGCCGCACCCAGCCAGCCAAAGGCGACAGTGAACGCCACACACCCCATCAGGCTGATGCCATACAACCAGATGAGTTCGTTGCGCCAGGACAGGGCCTTGTGACCCTTGCGCTTCAGACGTTCAGCCTCCAGCTTCCAGGCATTGATGAAGTTGCGCACATAGGCTTGCGGCAGGAAGCTGTACAGGGACTGGTTATAGCGTGACGACGAGGCGTCTTCAGGAGTAGACACATGAACATGGTGGCCACGCACGTGTTCCACCTTGAAACCGCCGTAGCAGACCAGCGACAACATAAAGCCGCCAATACGGCTTTCAAGCTTGCTGTCCTTGTGGATCAGCTCGTGAGCCACATTTATACCCAGCCCGCCAACAATACCCACAGACAGCACCCAGCCAATGCCACCCGCCACGCTGAACGTGCCGGAGGCAAGCTCCAGCATGCTCCAGACCAGCAGCACCACGAAAGCGGCAACCCAGCCCAGGGTGACAACCCGGTAGAACAACGCCTTGTTCATGGCCGGGACATCGACGTCTTCATCCGGATTCAGGGAATCCTTGCCAAGAATCATATCCAGCACAGGGATGATGCCAAACACCACCACTGGCACGCCCCAGGAAAACAGGTTCACCAGATCCGTTGCCTGACCGGCGGCCAACAACAGGGGGGGCAGCACCAGAGGAACCATGGCAATCAGGTAACTGAACTTCTTCAATGTCAGCAGCACCTTCCGGCGAGCAGCTTCCGGACTGACGGCTAGTTGTCGGGTACTCATTTCGCTCTCTCCTTGGCAGTCAAACGGCGGCACAGTTGCCGCTTCTGGTTTTTGAATTATTGTCCTACAATACATCAGTCGTCAACATGGCCGGGAGAATTTTTTTGCGTTCTTGAGAACCCTCTTGGAATCAACGCGTTGCAGATTGCCTTTGTAGAGGCTGTGATACACTCATGCGCATATCAACAGAGCCCTACCCGCCTGCGTGGCAGAGCGGAGTGTGGTTTTCACCTGGTCAGAGAACAGCGATGGATTTTCAGGTACCCAACACACTGGCCGAGCAGATAGCCAATTACCTTGCCGAACGAATCATGACCGGCCAGATTCCTCCCGGTAAACGCATTCAGGAGGTGACCCTGGCTGCCGAGCTCAATGTCAGCAGAGCCTCCGTCAAAGAGGCGTTGTACACGCTGGAGCGCTGGCACCTGGTGGATATCACGCCGCGAAAAGGCGCCGCAGCCACACAACTGGATGCCGAACATGCCTCCGAGTTGTACGACGTGTATATGCACCTTCTGATGATGCTGGCTGCCCGGCTGTGCGAACGCTGGCAGGAGTCGGATAAGGTCCTTCTGTTGAAGGCGGTGGAAACCGTTCTGGCAAAAATCCGCCAACCCGACATCCCGACAACGGCCGTCGTCGAAGCCAGCTTCGGTGTCATGGAGGCCTGCTGCCAGGTGGTCAACAACCCCTATCTCACCGAAGCGCTCTCGAACTTCAAGCCAGCGGTCAGCCGCACCTATTTCCTGGGCGCCGACCGCTACCGTCAGGATCTGGAAAAAACCGGCAAATTCTTCGACCAGTTACCCCAGGCCATCCTGGCGCGGGACAGCGCCCGGGCACAGGAACTGATTCGGGAGTTTGCGGAACACCAGAAAGTACTGATCCGACACGCGCTGGCCTGATAAGAGGCATCGTGAGGGCCAACTCCACCCGGCAGAGGTCGTACCACTCTATCCAGGCGTCCGACCGGTTTCGCCTTACCGCCCTGATCGGTTTAGACTGAAAACACGTACACAAAACGCGACTTCACGATCGGAGAAAAGCGGTGAGCCAGATCCCTGTTGGTATCAGCACCTGCCTGCTGGGCAAAGAGGTTCGACACGATGGCGGGCACAAACACTCCCGCTACTGTACCCAGGTATTGTCCAAACACTTTGAATTCCGTTCCATCTGCCCGGAGCTGGAAGCGGGTCTGGGCGTGCCTCGCCCCGCCATTCACCTGCGGGAATACGACGATGGTCTGCGGCTGATTGAAAGCAAGGGCACGGCGGACCACACCGAGGCCATGAACACGTTTATCGAACGCATCATGCCGAGCCTGTCCGACCTGCGCGGCTACATCCTGATGGCGAAATCTCCCAGCTGTGGCATGGAGCGCATCAAGGTTCACAACGAGGAAGGCCGGGTCACCCGACGGGATGGTCGGGGACTGTTCGCCGAAGCGTTGATGAAGGCCTACCCGTTGATGCCGGTGGAAGAAGAAGGGCGGCTGCACGATGACATGCTGCGTGAAAACTTCATCGAGCGGGTGTTTGCCTACGATGACTGGATGCAAAACGTGGCGGGCGACAACCTGACCCCCAAGGCGCTGATCGAATTCCACACCCGGCACAAGTTTCAGTTGCTGGCTCACTCAGAGAAAATTTACCGGCAACTGGGCCCCCTTCTCTCGGATCTCAAGTCCTCCCCCCTGGAAGACACCGCCGACCAGTACCTGCAATTGTTCATGGAAGCGATGAGTCAGAAAGTCAGCCGGGGTTCCCACACCAACGCCATGCAACACCTCATGGGTTACTTGCGAGATTCGTTGGGTGATGAAGAACGCAAAGTCCTGATTGAACAGATGGAAGCCTACCGTCGGGGCGAGGTGCCTCTGGTGGTTCCCATGACGCTCCTCAGGATGGCACAGCGGCGGGAGCCCGTAGATTACCTGAACGTACAGCAGTACCTGACGCCCTACCCGGATGAGCTGGGGCTTCGTAACAAGGTCTGAATCAGTAGGTGTAGAGCACTGACAGCGCAGTGACCGTGTCGGTCCGCTCGGCATCGTCTGGCGGGTTCGACACATGCTTTACCCGATAGGAAAGCTTTAGCGCAAGATTACCAACGACCGTCGTTTGTAGAGACGTTTCGGACTCGGTGATGGTGTTGGTTTCTTCCAGACCAACTTCAGTAGCCAACTTCTGCCGGAACAGGGAACGGTCTGAAATTTCGTACGCCAACTCCGCCGCGAAACGGGCAATGGCCGACTCTTCTTCATCGGTGCCATCGGGCTCGGGCTCATCCAGCCGGTTATACCGGTAACCGAGACCGGTTGACACGCTCAGGAACGACACGTCTCCCACTTCCCAGATCCGGTTACCGTAACCGGCGGTAACGGATGTTTCGAAGGCATAGCCTGAGAAACGATCGTCTTCCCAGGCACCACGGAGAAACCAGTACTGCTGTTCATCGAATTTGTAGTTGGTTTCCCCCTGCGCCCGGTACTGCTCCGCGGTGGTCTCATCCTCGGCTTCGATGTGACGGGCCGTGAACTCACCGGTGTTGCGCCAGCGCCTGAATTCCCGTGTTAGCCCGATACGGCCACTGATATTCCGTTCATCGGTGTTGCCGGTGGCCACCAGAACCCCGAGTTCAAATTCGGCCTGCAGGCCCGGGTTATTCTGGGCCTGAACCAGAGGAGCCACGCTCAACAAGAGCGCAGCGACTGCCGTTTTCAGTTTCACGAAGCCTTCTCCCTGGCCGGGCGGTTTCAGGCTTCCGCTGTGTTACGGGCCTGCTCTCCCGCCTGGCTTTTTTGTGCCTGACGCTCACGCTCCGCCTTCTTTCGGGCTTTGCGTTCAGCAATGATCCGGGCGGCCTCACCACCAACGTGAACCTCGCCACGCTGCTCCGCAAGGCGCATCTGGTGTTCGCGTTCCTTGAAGCGTGCCTTCTGTTCCTCGGTCAGCGAATCGATACACTGGTGACAGCTGACACCCTGCTCGTATTCCGGACGTTGCTTGTCGTCTTCGGTAATGGGTCGCCGGCAGGCATGGCACTGGTCATAGTCACCGCGTTCCAGCCGGTGATTCACGGTCACCCGGTCATCAAACACGAAGCACTCACCATGCCACAGAGTGTTTTCCTCCGGCACTTCTTCCAGGTACTTCAGAATGCCACCCTTCAGGTGATAGACCTCTTCGAAGCCCTGCTCCTTCAGGTACGCCGTCGACTTCTCGCAACGAATGCCCCCGGTGCAGAACATGGCCACCTTCTTGTGCTTGGCCGGATCCAGGTTTTCCTTTACGTAGTCGGGGAACTCGCGGAAGGTATCAGTCGCCGGGTTGACCGCATTCTGGAAGGTGCCGATTTCCACCTCGTACTGGTTTCGGGTGTCGATCAGAACCACCTCTGGGTCAGAAATCAGGTTGTTCCAGTCCTTCGGATCAACGTAGGTGCCTACCACGCGCTTCGGGTCAATGCCCTCAACCCCCATGGTGACGATCTCTTTCTTCAGCTTCACTTTGGTGCGCTTGAACGGCTGGATGTCCACAAAGGACTCTTTGTAGTCCACACCTTTGAAGCGCTCATCGGCGGCCAACCAGGCTTTTACGGCATCGATACCGTCACGGCTGCCAGCGATGGTTCCGTTGATGCCTTCACGGGCCAGCAACAGGGTGCCTCGGACATCGTGCCCCAGCATAGTGTCCAGAAGGGACTGGCGAAGGTCGGCGTAATTATTCAGATCTACGAACTTGTAAAGTGCGCAGACAACAACGTCATGACTCATTAACTTCTCCTGCGGGCCGGATCGTAAATCCGGAGCATGGTTTTTGACTATAGCTCTTCAGAAAGACCGAGAGGGCGCAAATTTTAACCAACTTTGCGCCCTGTTCAAGTGCGGGGTGTCCGAAGCGTGGGTAACGGCGCTCAACGCCTGGATGCCAGCTCCCGCTCGACAACGGCAGACATCTGGCCCCAGCCGGGACGTGTCAGCAGGATATTATCGACCAGGACACTGGGGGTACTGGTCAGGCGGAGCTGCATGGCAACGCGGCGGCTCTGTTCAATGTCTTCGAGGTGCAACGCGGTATTCATACAGCGTTCGAACCGGCGCTCCTCCAGCCCCAGATCGACGGCATAGCGGGTGAATGTCGCCACAGGGTCACCGGAGCCACTCCACTCAGTCTGCGCATCAAACAGGCGATCGTGCATGGCCCAGTAGGCGTCCTGATCCCCCGCGCACCGGGCTGCCATGGCTGCCGGCATGGCATTGGCGTGCTGCTTCAGGGGCAGGTCGTAGAACACGAACCGCACCTTGCCGGCGTCAACGTATTCCTCCTTCAGCCGGCGGGCTGCCTCGGAAAACCGACCGCAGGCCGGGCACTGATAGTCGGCAAACTCACGAACCACCACCGGGGCATCTTCGGCGCCCACGGATATACCGAACCGATCCAGTTCGGCGGGAAAGGGATCAGCGTTGGCAGCCGCCACCGGTAACCCTTCTGCGTCGGGTTGCGGTGGGGCTGTCACAAAAAACAGTCCAATGACGACGGCCGCCGCCAGCGCAACAGCGGCACCAATCCAGACAGCCTTACCACGCTTGCCCCGCGGCGCATTGGATCCGGAGGTTTTCCGGCGCTTGGCTTCTCCCATTACGAACTCCTTCCTGTCTGTTTGTAATTCATTCCCGGCTAGAAAACAGCTTTGTCTCGCGCGCACTCGGCACAGAGGGGTTGCCTGTCGGCCGGCTCCCACAGTTTACCAATCTGCTGAACGGCTGTATCGGAACAATACACCCGCTTCTATGGGTCCGGAAGCATACTGATCGTCCGGAAGCATGAACTTTTTGCCAACGCTAACGTACGTTTTTTTGGATAGGTAACCGACGGAGTGAACGTGCATGCTGGGATTTCTGAAGCGAGCCCCGAAGAAGAAACTGCAAAAAGACTACGAGTACACCCTGGGCAAAGCCATGCACGCCCAGCGCAACGGGGATCTGCGAACCCACGGCACGCTGATGGAAGAGGCCGAGAAAATCTACGAAGAAATCAGAAAGCTCGAGAAATCAGGTTAACGTCACAGGGAATCAGTCCTTCTCCGGCGCACCCGAGAAGTGGCGCAACTGGCGGCGAAGCGCCGTGATCTCCCGGCGCATCTCATCCACTTCATCCAACAGGTCGAGCGACATCGCCAGCCCGGGCAGGTTCATCTTGAGATCCCGTTGCAGCCGAATCGCCTTGCGAAGCCGCATCAAGGCGGCTTGATCAAACAGCCAGCGGGCCCTCCCGGCATCATCGGCAAGATTAACCGGCTCGATAATGCCGTAACTCACCATCTTCAACACCAACTCCCCGTGGCATTCCCCCTGCTCGCAGATTTCACGGAACGTGAAGCGAATCTGAGGATCGGTGATCTCGACCACCAGCACGTCGTCATCTCTGCTCATGCGATCACTCCCTGTCTAGACGTGCAGCTTGCTGCGTGGATTGAATGCTTTTTCGGATTCGGCCAACTTCTCGTATAGCTTTTCAGCCTCCGGATTGTGCTGCTCGGGCATTACGATCTGCAGCACAACGATCTGATCCCCCGAATGCTTACCCGGGAATCCCTTGCCCTTGAGACGCAGCTTCCGACCGCTGGATGAACCCTTTGGCACCTTGACGCTCACCTTGCCACCAACGGTTGGCACGGTGACAGACGCCCCCAGGGCCGCTTCCCAGGGTGCAATCGGTACGGTCACCAGTATGTCCCGACCTTCGACGGCGAACGTCGGATGGGGTGCCAGCTCAATCTCCAGTAGCAGGTCACCGGCTTCAGCACCGCCAATGCCCGGCGAGCCCTGCCCCTTGAGGCGCAAATGCTGACCTTCCCGCATGCCGGCCGGAATTTTCACGTTCAGGGTTTTCTTTCTTGGCATCAGCCGGCCATGCTCGTCCGGCTCATGAACGGTAAACGACACCTGCTTGTCGCAGCCGTGAAACACCTCTTCCAGAAACAGCGCCAGCCGGGCGTGAACATCCTCACCACGCATACGCATCGACTGACGGAATCCGTGACTGCCGCCGCCAAAGCCACCCCCGCGGGCTCCGCCTCCGAAGATTTCCTCGAAGAAATCGCTGAACTGGCGGGCATCGGCGTCGGTATAGCCACCGCGCCCGAACCCGGACGCACTTTGCCAGCCAGGTGGGGGTTCAAACGAACCGTCAGGCCGGGCGCCATACTTACGCAGCTGATCGTATTCGGCGCGCTTTTCAGGGTCCTTCAGAACCTCATAGGCCTCGCCAAGGTCCTTGAACTTTTCATCGGCGCCTTCTTCCTTGCTCACATCCGGATGATATTTCCGGGCCAGCTTGCGGTAGGCCTTTTTAATGTCCTCGGGAGAGGCAGACTCGCTCACACCGAGCACGGCGTAATAGTCTTTAAAATCCATTCGGGTCCTCACCACTGATTAACGATGACGAGCTTTTGCTCATTTGTTAATCACTATATTTGATGAGGTTTGGAAAATTACAAGGGAGGGTTTGCTCTCACTTGAGGCAAGTCAGGATTGGATGTGAGGGAGGCAAACGAAAGACTTCGAGTAATCGTCGGAGGGGCGGTGGTGTTCAAAACACGCCCGCAAGTACATCCCTGTAGGGCTTGGCTGTGGCCATCCATGGCCACAGACAGTTTTGAACACCACCGCCACTCCAACTCGGCTCAACCACTCAGATATATCGGTGCGGTTGGACCAAGCCTGGTGGGCAGGCTGATCGGAAATCTGTCGCGCCAGGGATGGCGCGACGAAGCCCTACAGGGATGTATTTACGGGCGGTTTCCGATCGGGCTGGCCACCGGGCGCCACGATGCAACCATCAGGCTACACAATGACAAATGAGCGACCTTACTTAACCTTCGGGTCCAGCTCGCCAGCAGCGTAACGCTCGAACATCTGGTCCAGGTTAAGCGGCTTGATCTTGCTGGCGTTGCCGGCAGTGCCAAATGCCTCGTAGCGAGCGACACAGATGTCGGTCATCGCCTTCATGGTTTCCTTGAGGAATTTACGAGGATCGAATTCGGACGGCTTCTCGCTCAGGAAGCGACGAACCGCACCAGTGCTGGCCAGACGCAGGTCGGTATCGATGTTGACCTTGCGCACGCCGTGCTTGATACCCTCAACGATTTCTTCAACCGGCACACCGTAGGTTTCCGGGATTTCGCCACCGAACTCGTTGATCACCTTCAGCCACTCCTGAGGTACGGAGCTGGAGCCGTGCATGACCAGGTGGGTGTCCGGAATCCGGGCGTGGATGGCCTTGATCTGGTCGATGGCCAGGATGTCGCCCGTGGGCGGACGGGTGAACTTGTAGGCACCGTGGCTGGTACCGATGGCGATAGCCAGGGCATCGACGTGAGTCTTCTTAACGAAGTCAGCCGCTTCTTCCGGGTCGGTCAGCATCTGGCTGTGATCCAGGGTGCCCTCGGCACCAATGCCGTCCTCTTCACCGGCCTGACCGGTTTCCAGGGAGCCCAGGCAACCCAGCTCACCTTCCACAGACACACCACAGGCGTGCGCCATCTCTACGGTGCGACGGGTTACGTCAACGTTGTACTCGTAGTCGGTCGGAGTCTTACCGTCTTCGCCCAGGGAACCGTCCATCATGACCGAGCTGAAGCCCAGCTGGATGGAGCGCTGGCACACAGACGGGCTGGTGCCGTGATCCTGGTGCATGACCACCGGAATATGGGGAAACTCTTCAATGGCCGCCAGAATCAGGTGACGCAGGAAGGGCGCACCGGCGTACTTACGGGCACCGGCAGAAGCCTGGACAATCACCGGGGAATCGGTCTTGTCAGCCGCTTCCATGATGGCGCGCATCTGCTCCAGGTTGTTGACGTTAAAGGCTGGCACACCGTAACCGTGCTCGGCGGCGTGATCCAGCAGTTGCCGCATCGAAATCAGGGCCATGGGTAGTCTCCTCGATTGGATTTAGAATGATTAATTGCTGTTCGTTACCAGGCTCGTACCTATCGACTCTTGAGCCTGCTTCGCGATTCGTAATATCGCGTGGGGCTTATGCTCCACGCTCTTCCAGTACCGCGACGGCTGGCAGGGTTTTCCCCTCAACGAATTCCAGGAAAGCGCCGCCGCCGGTGGAGATGTAGGAAATTTTGTCAGCCACGCCGTACTTGTCAACGGCCGCGACGGTGTCACCACCACCGGCCAGTGAGAAGGCGTCACTCTCAGCGATGGCGTCAGCCAGGGCCTTTGTGCCATTACCGAACTGATCAAACTCGAACACGCCAACCGGGCCGTTCCACAGGATGGTCCTGGCGTTTTTCAGCAGTTCGGCAAACAGGCCGGCGGTTTCCGGGCCCACATCCAGAATCATGTCATTGTCGGTGACATCCGCGATGTTCTTCGTGGTAGCCGTCGCAGTTTCGGCAAATTCACTGGCTACAACCACATCCACCGGCAGGGGAATCTCGACGCGGCCTGCGATGTCCTTTGCGGTATCCACCAGGTCATGCTCGCACAGGGACTTGCCCACCGGGTGGCCAGCAGCCGCCAGGAAAGTGTTGGCAATGCCACCACCGACGATGATCTGATCACAGACTTTTTCCAGCGCGTTCAGTACGTCCAGCTTGGTGGACACCTTGGAGCCACCGACAATGGCCACTACCGGCTTGGCCGGGTTATCCAGTGCCTTGCCCAGGGCTTCCAGCTCAGCAGCCAGCAGCGGGCCTGCACAGGCTTCCGGCGCGAAACGGGCAACACCGTGGGTGGACGCCTGGGCGCGGTGCGCGGTGCCGAAGGCATCCATCACAAACACATCACACAGGGCGGCGTACTGCTTGGCCAGGGTTTCGTCGTCTTTTTTCTCGCCCTTGTTGAAGCGGACGTTCTCAAACAGCACCACTTCACCATCGGCAAGCTCGACGCCATCCAGGTAATCCTGCACCAGGCGTACATCCTGCCCTAGCACGGTAGAAAGATGATCGGCCACCGGCTTCATGGAGGAAGCCTCATCGTAGACACCCTCTTCCGGACGTCCCAGGTGGGACATCAGCATGACCTTGGCACCGGCGTCCATGGCCGCCTTGATGGTCGGCAAGGACGCACGGATACGAGCATCGCTGGTTACCTTGCCGCCTTTCACTGGCACGTTCAGGTCTTCGCGGATCAGCACTCGCTTGCCAGCGAGGTTCAGGTCGGTCATTTTCTTGATGGCCATAACGTTCGTCCCTTCAACTAATAGACAGATTAAGCTTGTTGCTTCAGCCAGCTGTTGCTGACATCCAGCATTCGGTTGGCAAATCCCCACTCGTTATCAAACCAGCACAGCACCTTGACCATGGTGCCGCCGGTGACCCGGGTCTGGCCGCCGTCCACAACCCCGGAATGGGCATCGTGATTGAAATCGGAACTGGCGAGCAGCTCGTCGGTATAACCGAGGATGCCTTTCAGTGGGCCATTGGCCGCTGTCTGGATAACTTCGTTGACCGCACCCACATCGGTGGTCTGCCGGACATTGACCACCATATCAATGGCGGAGACATTCAGCGTGGGCACCCGCATGGCAACCGAACTGAAACGATCTTTCATTTGCGGCAGCAGGCGTTCAATGCCAACCGCCAGCCCGGTATCCACCGGCACAATGTTGTGCAGGGCGCTGCGGGTGCGCCGCAGATCCTGATGGTGATAGGCGTCGATCACCGGCTGATCGTTCATGGCTGCATGAATGGTGGTCGTACTGCCCCGCTCGACACCAAAGGCGTCGTCCAGAACTCGGATGACCGGCACCAGGCAATTGGTGGTGCAGGAGCCCGCGGCGACGATACGGTCGTCAGCGCTGAGCTGGTCATCGTTAATGCCAAACACCACCGTGCGATCCACATCCGGCTCGGCCGGCTGGGAAAACAACAGGCGCTTCGCGCCTGCGTCGAGGTGCCTTTGGGCCGTCTGACGATCCGTGTACGCACCGGAGCATTCGAGCACGAGATCAATATTCAGCAGATCCCATGGCAGCTCGGCAGGCTCAGAATGACGCAGCACGTGGATCTGGTCACCATTCACCCAGAGATCGCCCCCCCGGGCTTCAACGTCACCCTGAAAACGACCGTGGGTGGAGTCATAGCGGGTCAGGTGGGCGATGGTGTCCAGGTCCGACAGTTCATTGATCGCGACCACCTGAAGGCGGTCGCGAAAGCCGTTTTCGTAGAGCGCACGCAACACGCACTGCCCGATACGGCCGTACCCGTTGATGGCAATCCGAAAAGGCGCGGCGTCGGTCATCAGGCGTCCAACAGTTCGGAGGCCACTTCCAGAATGTTGTCGACAGTGAAGCCGAACTCCTTGAACAGCTCGCCTGCCGGTGCAGACTCACCGAAGGTGGTCATGCCGATGACACGGCCATCCAGGCCAACGTACTTGTACCAGTAGTCCGCGATCGCCGCTTCAATGGCGATACGGTTAGTGACTTCCAGCGGCAACACCTGCTGCTTGTACTCGGCGCTCTGGGCGTCGAAGGCGTCGGTCGACGGCATGGAAACCACACGCACCTTCTTGCCTCCGTCGCGCAGCTTGGCGGCAGCGTCCTGGGCCAGAGCCACTTCGGAGCCGGTGGCAATCAGGATCAGGTCAGGAGTGCCTTCGCTGTCGGACAGGATGTAACCACCCTTGGCGACATTGGCCAGCTGCTCGTCGGAACGCGCCTGATGAGGCAGTCCCTGGCGGGAGAACACCATGGCGGTCGGGCCGTCCTGACGCTCCAGTGCGTATTTCCAGGCTACCGCAGATTCAACGGTATCGGCCGGACGCCAGGTGCTCATGTTCGGCGTGGTGCGCAGGCTTGCCAGCTGTTCGATCGGCTGGTGGGTCGGACCGTCTTCGCCCAGACCAATGGAGTCGTGGGTAAACACGAAGATGGAACGCTGCTTCATCAGGGCCGCCATACGCACGGCGTTGCGGCAGTATTCCATGAAGATCAGGAAGGTAGCGCCATAGGGCACAAAGCCACCGTGCAGGGCGATACCGTTCATGATCGCCGCCATGCCGAACTCACGCACACCGTAGAAGATGTAGTTGCCGCTGGCGTCTTCTTTGGTCAGGCCCTTGGTGCCGCCCCAGATGGTCAGGTTGGAACCGGCCAGATCCGCAGAGCCACCCATCAGTTCCGGCAACAGTGGGCCGTAGGCGTTCAGGGTGTTCTGGGACGCCTTACGGCTGGCGATGGTTTCGCCCTTGTCCTGACACTCCTGAATGTAAGCCTGGGCTTTTTCGGCAAAGTCGGCCGGCAGGTCGCCCGCCATACGGCGCTTGAACTCGGCAGCCAGTTCGGGTTCTGCCTTTTCGTAGGCCGCGAACTTCTCGTCCCACGCACTCTGGGCAGCAGCGCCTTTGTCGCGAGCGCTCCAGGCAGCGTAAATATCGTCTGGCATTTCGAACGGGCCATGCTCCCAACCCAGCTGCTCGCGGGTCAGGGCGATTTCGTCATCACCCAGCGGTGCACCGTGACAGCTTTCCTTACCTTGCTTGTTCGGGGAACCGAAGCCGATGATGGTCTTGCAGCAAATCAGTGTCGGCTGACTGGTGTTGGCGCGGCCAGCTTCAATCGCAGCACGGATGGCATCGGCATTGTGACCGTCAACGGCCGGAATAACCTGCCAGCCGTAGGATTCAAAGCGCTGCGGGGTGTTGTCTGTGAACCAGCCTTCGACTTCGCCGTCGATGGATATGCCGTTGTCGTCGTAGAAGAAGATCAGCTTACCCAGTCCCAGCGTGCCTGCCAGAGACGCAACCTCATGGGAGATACCTTCCATCAGGCAGCCATCGCCCAGGAAGGCGTAGGTGTAGTGATCCACGATGTCGTGACCCGGGCGGTTGAACTGTGCCGCCATGGCTTTTTCAGCGATCGCGAAGCCAACGGCGTTGGCAATGCCCTGCCCCAGCGGGCCAGTGGTGGTTTCGACACCCGGGGTGTAGCCGTACTCAGGATGGCCCGGGGTTTTGGAATGCAGTTGGCGGAAGTTCTTGAGGTCTTCCATGGAAACGTCGTAGCCGCTCAGGTGCAGCAGAGCGTACTGAAGCATGGAGCCGTGACCGTTGGACAGCACAAAGCGGTCACGGTTAGACCACTTGGGATCGGCAGGGTTGTGGGTCAGGTAATCGTTCCACAGCACCTCGGCGATATCCGCCATACCCATTGGCGCTCCAGGGTGGCCGGACTTGGCTTTCTGCACCGCATCCATGCTCAGCGCGCGAATGGCGTTGGCGAGATCTTTACGAGACGGCATTGACGTTTCTCCAGTTTGGTCGGGAAAAGAATTCGGACTGCAAAAAAAGAGGCGCGTATTTTCGCCGATTACGGTATGCCGGGGCAAATCGACGTACCTGCAATACGGCAATCCCTTCCTGTGGATTCCCGAAACATGACACTCCGACCAAAAATAAAACCTATATCAACTTTTTTTGATATGGCTATTGCCTGATCAATTATTCCCCCCTACACTCCCCAACCATGACATCCATGAACGCACACGCAGAGCAACTCGCATCCGTCGCCACGCTGGCCCCGATCTTCAAGGCCAGCGGCGATCCCATGCGACTTGAAATTCTGCGCGTGCTGCGCCGGGACACGTTTGGCGTGCTCGAACTGAGCCAGCTGTTTGATATGCGCCAGTCGGGCATGAGTCATCACCTGAAGGTGCTGCACAAGGCGGGATTGCTGGAACCCCAGCGTGAAGGCAACGCGATTTTCTATCGCCGCCCACTGCACCTGGATAGCGACAAACCAACGGACCAGATCATCCGCCAGATCTTTGAAACAGTGGATCAGGTAGCCCTGCCGCCCCACCTGCAGGAGAAGATTGACGCCATCCGCACCCAGCGGGCGGACCAGTCGCAGGCGT
Source organism: Marinobacter sp. F4216 (assembly GCF_019931195.1). Lineage (GTDB taxonomy): Bacteria > Pseudomonadota > Gammaproteobacteria > Pseudomonadales > Oleiphilaceae > Marinobacter > Marinobacter suaedae. The sequence goes on from NZ_JAIOUO010000003.1 coordinate 660,106, forward strand.
TTTTCGCCCGGCACGCCGAACAGTTCCGGGAACAGCAAGAGCTGATTGCCTCCTTCGAACTTTACGCAAAGCCGGTCGCAAAGCTGCTCCGCCAGCGGTCGACCAAGCAGAACTGGCAGACCGCCCTTGAGATCGGTCCCGGTGAAGGCGCCTTTCTGAAGGTAATGTCGGAACTGGCCGCGCATGTGGTGGCACTGGATAACAGCAAAGACATGCTGGCCAAGGCGACCCGCACCTGCATTGATGAGCACCTGCACAACGTGGACCTGATCGAGGGTGTGACCGATACCCTGCTGGGCCGGGGAGATGCCTTTGATCTGGTGGTGGCGAACATGGTGCTGCACCACGTGCCCAGCCCGGCGGACATTTTTCTGGATGCGGCTGCCCTGATGAACAGCGGTGGCTGCCTGGTGATCAGCGAACTGTGCAGCCACGACCAGGACTGGGCCAAGCAGAACTGTGGCGACCTGTGGCTGGGTTTTGAGCCCGAGGAACTGACCGCCTGGGGGGCGGATGCCGGCCTTACCGCTGGCGAACAGCTGTTTATCGGCCTGCGCAACGGTTTCCAGATTCAGGTTCGTGAGTTCTGGAAGGCTTCAAGCCTTGCGTAAACCAATGACCTTAAAGGCATATCAAAAACTTTTGATACGCAGTAAGTAGAAGTACGTACAATCGAACGACGCAAAACAACATGGACGCCGGCGATTGATGTACAAACCGGCACGATTTGAATCGCTCAACGAGGAGCAACGCTATGTCTGACTACAGCATCTTTACTTCCGAATCTGTTTCCGAGGGCCATCCGGACAAGCTGGCCGATCAGATTTCTGATGCCGTTCTGGATGCCATCCTGACCGACGATCCGCACGCGCGGGTTGCTTGTGAAACCATGGTGAAGACCGGCGTAGCCATCGTTGGCGGCGAAATCACCACCAGCGCCTGGGTCGACCTGGAAGACCTGGTGCGGGGCGTTATCAAGGACATCGGCTATACCTCCTCCGACGTTGGCTACGACGGAGACACCTGTGGTGTGATCAACATCATCGGCAAACAGTCTGTCGACATTGCCCAGGGCGTTGACCGCCAGAAGCCGGAAGATCAGGGTGCCGGCGATCAGGGGCTGATGTTTGGCTACGCCAGTAACGAAACCGACGTTCTGATGCCCGCTCCGATTACCTTTGCCCACCGTCTGGTAGAGCGCCAGGCCGAGGCCCGCAAGAGCGGCCTGCTGCCATGGCTGCGTCCGGACGCCAAGAGCCAGGTCACCTGCCGGTACGAGGACGGCAAGGTCGTCGGCATCGATGCCGTGGTTCTGTCCACCCAGCACGACGAGGACGTGACCCAGACCGACCTGAAAGAAGCGGTGATGGAGTTGATCGTGAAGAACGTGCTGCCCGCCGAGCTTCTGCACAGTGGCACCCAGTTCCACATCAACCCGACCGGCAAGTTTGTGATCGGTGGCCCGGTGGGCGACTGCGGCCTGACCGGCCGCAAGATCATCGTCGACACCTACGGCGGCATGGCCCGTCACGGTGGTGGCGCGTTCTCCGGCAAAGATCCGTCCAAGGTAGACCGCTCTGCAGCCTACGCCGGCCGTTACGTTGCCAAGAACATTGTGGCCGCCGGCCTGGCCGACAAGTGCGAAATCCAGGTGTCCTACGCGATTGGTGTCGCCCAGCCGACGTCCATTTCCCTGAACACCTTCGGTACCGGCAAGATCAGCGACGACCAGATCATTCAGCTGGTGCGCGAGCACTTTGACCTGCGCCCGTATGCCATCACCAACATGCTGGATCTTCTGCACCCCATGTACCGGGCGACCGCCGCTTACGGCCACTTTGGTCGAGACCCGTACGAGATGACCGTGAACGGCAAGACCTTCACCGCGTTCCCATGGGAAAAGACCGATCGTGCCGCTGCCCTGAAGGACGCCGCGAGTATCTAAATCACGTTGCCGGGCGTATTCCTGACGGCATACGCTCAATACCATTTAAATCGAAGGCCCTGAGAGCAACTGGCTCCGGAAGCCGAAAACGAACAGGAGAACACCCATGAGCACTCCGGCAGAACAACTGAACAGCTTCAGCGACTACAAAGTCCGCGACATTTCCCTGGCCGACTGGGGACGTAAGGAAATCAGCATTGCCGAAGGCGAGATGCCGGCGCTGATGAAACTGCGGGAAAAGTACAAGGCTGAGCAGCCGTTGAAAGGCGCCAACATCATGGGCTGCATCCACATGACCGTACAGACTGCGGTACTGATCGAAACCCTGGTGGAACTGGGCGCGAACGTTCGCTGGTCCTCATGCAACATTTTCTCTACCCAGGACCACGCGGCCGCAGCCATTGCCGCCCAGGGCATCCCGGTGTTCGCCTGGAAAGGTGAAACCGAGGAAGAATACGAATGGTGCCTGGAGCGTACCGTCGGTGCCGATGTTGACGGCTGGGAACCGAACATGATCCTGGACGACGGCGGCGACCTGACCGCCCTGCTGCACGACAGCTACTCGGAAATCCTGTCCAGGTGCCACGGTGTAACCGAAGAAACCACCACCGGTGTGCACCGTCTGCAGGAAATGCTGCGGGAAGGCACTCTGAAAGTACCGGCCATCAACGTTAATGACGCGGTGACCAAGTCCAAGAACGACAACAAATACGGTTGTCGTCACAGTCTGAACGACGCCATCAAGCGCGCGACCGACCACCTCCTGGCCGGCAAGAAGGCGCTGGTGATCGGTTACGGGGATGTGGGTAAAGGCTCTGCCGCTTCCCTGCGCCAGGAAGGCATGATTGTGAAGGTCACCGAAGCGGACCCGATCTGCGCTATGCAGGCCTGCATGGATGGCTTCGAAGTTGTGTCTCCGTATGCCGACGGCGTGAACAGCGGCACCGAAGCTTCCATCAACACCGAACTGCTGCAGAACACGGACCTGCTGGTCACCACCACCGGTAACGTGAACGTGTGCGACGCCAACATGCTGAAGGCACTGAAATCTGGCGCCGTGGTGTGCAATATCGGTCACTTCGACAACGAAATCGACACCGCCTACATGCGCAAGAACTGGGAGTGGGACGAGGTTAAGCCTCAGGTGCACGTGATCTACCGTGACAAGGCCAGCAACGATCACCTGATCCTGCTGTCCGAAGGCCGACTGGTAAATCTGGGTAACGCCACGGGCCACCCGTCACGGATCATGGACGGTTCTTTCGCCAACCAGGTGCTGGCCCAGATGTACCTGTTCGAGCGCAAGTTCGCCGACCTGCCGGAAGACGGCAAGGCCAAGGGCGTGTACGTTCAGGTCCTGCCCAAGCAGCTGGACGAAGAAGTGGCCCGTGCCATGGTGGAAGGCTTTGGTGGCGTGATCACCAAGCTGACGCCTGACCAGGCAAAATACATCGGCGTACCGGTCGAAGGCCCGTACAAGCCAGAAAGCTACAAGTACTGATCGGACACACACATGGATAGTCAAAAACAATTCAAGCGCCGTTTTAGCTTCGAGTTTTTCCCGCCCAAGACCGACCAGGGCAAGGAAAAACTTCAGGTTGTGCGCGACCAGCTGGCCGAGGTGAATCCGGACTTCTTCTCGGTCACCTTTGGCGCCGGCGGTTCGACACGTGACCGCACCATCGACACCGTGCTGACCCTGCAGAAACAGGGCATTTCCACAGCGCCGCACCTGTCCTGTGTCGGGGGCACCCGCGAGGAAATCGGCGAACTGCTGGACCTGTACAAGCAGCAGGGGATCAGCCGCATCGTCGCCCTGCGGGGTGATCTGCCCTCCGGTATGGGGGCTTCGGGTGAACTTCGCTATGCCAACGAGCTTGTGGAATTTATCCGCGAGCACAGCGGCGACACCTTCAACCTGGAAGTGGCAGCCTATCCGGAGTTCCACCCCCAGGCGCGCAGCGCGGAAGAAGACCTGCAGAACTTCGCCCGCAAGGTGAAGGCCGGCGCCAACAGCGCCATCACGCAGTACTTCTTCAACGCCGACAGCTACTTCTACTTCATCGATCGCCTGGAGAAGATGGACGTTACGGTACCGGTGGTGCCCGGCATCATGCCGATCGTCAACTTCTCCAGCCTGGTGCGGTTCTCCGACATGTGCGGGGCGGAAATTCCGCGCTGGATCCGGAAACAGCTGGAAGCCTACGGTGATGACACCGACAGCATCCGCAAGTTTGGTGAAGAGGTGGTCACGGATATGTGTGAGAGACTGCTGAAAGCCGGCGCCCCCGGCCTGCACTTCTACACGCTGAACCAGGCCCAGCCGAGCCTGAATATCTGGAAAAACCTGGGGATCAATGAGAAGGAACGGATTTCGTTCTAGTGATCCCTTAAGACTGCCGGTAGGGCCTCCCCTTGCCGGCGGTCTGGGTATAAAGGTCAATCATCAGTTGGAAGTTGGAAGTCGCTCACGGCTTTCTCCTCAAACAGGGACAGTGCGGCATGGGAAGCTAGCTCGTCGGGAAAATACGTCTATTGCAGATCATTCGGAAACGACGAAATTCCTGCCCATGACGAATCACACATTGTTCTTCAACCACCTCAAAGCCCTGGCGTTCGAAGAACGGTCGAGCTTCCAAACTGGCTTCGGTGCTAATCAGATTAGCTGAGTCAGGAAGCTGCTCGATGGCATGGCGGTACAGTTCGGTCGCCACACCCTGACGGGCAAAATCCGGATGGGTATACAAGAGTTCAATGTGATCTGATTCCTGAATCGATAGGAACCCCACTGGCCTGGAACCGACATCAGCAACATAGGTTGTCATTTCATCGAACCGGGCCTGCCATACCGACAGATCAGGTTCCATCGGCGCCCAGGCGTGACGCTGATCCGGAGTGTAGCTGGCAGCGAGTTCATGGACTGAGCGGGTAAATAAGGCCACCAAAGCCGCCAAATCCGTTACGTCGGCCCGCCGGATCAGGTATCTCACAATACGTGCACAAAATCAGACATTGACCGGGCGCAACGCGCTTCGGTTTCCTCCCGTTCAAGGCCGGCTTTGACGCCAGCCCGGTTTCGTTCCGGCTGGTTCTGGCTCGCTTTTACTTTTCCGATCAGTGTTTCAATCGAAACCTCAATGCCAACTATCGCCCTCACTAACCCCTCGGTGAAATCCGCCGGCGCATCCTCAACCCCCCAGGGTTCGCTCCTGCCTGACTCGTGACGGTTGGTCAGGTCTCGCAGCAGCTGATGCAGCCAGGCGGAATCTTCAATTACCCGGGCCTGCCCTTCGGCATGAACAGCCACGTAGTTCCATGTAGGCACCACCCGACCGGTTTCCGACTTGGTTGCGTACCAGGACGGAGAGACATAGCCATCAGGCCCCTGAAATACCACCAGAACCTTCGCGCCATCTTGCAGGCGTTTCCAGACCGGATTGCTTCGGGCCACATGACATCGCAAGCTACCCGGGGCTTCGCCCCCTTCGTAGCTCAGGTGAAAGGGCAAATGGTTAGCCTCGATGCCCTCCTCATCCGCCACGATCAGCAATCCGAAACTGTGTTCCTGTATCAGTTGGCGCAGCTCATCGCTGTCGTCTTCTCTGAAGTGGTTGGGTACGTACACTGAAGGGGGCTCCCTGAAAGGCCATGAAGATACTGATCAAACAGCAGGTTCGCCCGTCGATCAAGCCCACAAGTGAGAACAGGACCGACAGGCAGCGCACTCTTTTCTCCTGAATTGCAGAAAACCTAGCAATTGCCGACCATCAAGTTGTCCATTGGACATGCGACAGACTCCAGATATTGAACCAGGTGACTTGAGAGTTCCCGGGCATCCTCCCCGGCGCCATGAATAAAACTCGAATTCCGGCGGCGCATGAACGGCAACCCCATCACGTACAGTCCTTCGATGTCTGCAATACCTCCGTCGTGCTTGAGCCTGCCTTTATCATCGAAGGCGGGCATGTCCAGCCAGCGGTAATCCGGCTGCAGTCCGTTGGCCCAGATCACACTCCGGATGTTCCTCTGTGCCAGATTCAGTTTCAGAAGCGGTGACGACTCTATCTGTGTCGGGCCGAAGGGGACCGGGTCATCAATGTCCATAAGCAGGTCCTGCCGATCCGCCCAGTCATCAATGCGACGAACCAGTCGCTGAAGCTTGAGATCCGCCAGCGCACAGTGATTGCGCAGCGAGCCGGAAAACTGGACGGTCTGGCCATGGGCCGACACCAGACGCCCCGCCAACTGAACCCCAAGCGAGCGGACGTGATTGAGATCGAAGATGCGCTGTGCGACGTCGCCAATCAACTGGGGTGATGACAACCGTCTCAGACGCTTCAGATCCTCCACCTGATCGTATCGTTCGTTGTGCATCCCCATCAGATGCAGCCACCGCTGGATATCCAACCCCCGGTAGGTGCGGGGCATACGCACGTGTTCACCCGCACACAACACCACACCCCGACCGCTTTGTGCGAGTTCCGCAGCAATCTGAAGACCACTTGCAGAGGCCCCCACCACCATCACGTCTCCGTACGGCAGTTGCCGCGGATTACGATAATGCAGGCAACTGAACTGGCTGATGGCCGGCGACAACTGGGAGGAAAACACCGGCAATTTCGGCCGGGCAAAGGCGCCACTGGCCACCACCAGCGACCGGCACTGCCAGTCGCCCCGGCTGGTCTCCACCTTGAAGCCTTCCCCATGGATCGTCGCCCGCCGAACCGCCGTGGAGGTCTGCACCGGCGCGTTGATCGCGCCGGCGTAGCCACTGATGAAACGAGCGGTTTCCTGAGCCGTCATAAAGGCATCCGGCGAGTCTCCCCGGTAGGCGTAACCGGGTAGTTGCGATTGCCAGTTGGGTGTCAGCAGGCGCAGGGAGTCCCAACGCTGGCTAAGCCAGGCGTTAGCCACTTCGCCGCGTTCCAGCAGTACATGGTCAATCTGCTGTTCCTGCAGGCAGGCACTGAAAGCCAGTCCTGCGTGACCGGCACCAACGATCACGCAATCTACCCGGTTAACGCCGCTCACTTTACGACAACTGAAACGTTGGTGGGGTTGGTCAGGATGTCGAACACCGCTGAACGCTTCTGGGACTGAGCCACCAGCGCTTCGATATCCTCCTGGCTGGCATCGGCGTCGATGTCGAAGCACACTCGAACATCACCAAAACCATTGCGGACATCGCCATCCGCCCCCAGGATGCCCCGCAGGTCCATATCCCCTTCCAGGGACGCCTTCACAGAGTGCAGCTGGATATTCCTGTACTGGGCCACCGAGGCGATGCCTGCGGTCAGGCAGCTGGCCAGACCCACCAGGATGTATTCGACCGGTGTGATGCCGTTGTCTTCGGAGGCAAACACTTCCGGATGATCCGCATCAAAGGTGGCTTTCTGTTTGTGGTTCTGTTCCTCGCCCAGACCAAAAAAGCCTTCCACAGAGGTGTTACAGTGAGTGCCGTTTACCCATTCACAATGGGCGCGCCATTGGAACTGGGCAGCGGCCGGCATCTGGGTAACCGCATCGCGGGCGCCTACCAGGGCTTCAACATTGATACCGTTGTGGACAGATTTCTGAGTAGCGATCATGTTCATGACTTTCTCCTGATTCAGCTCGTTAAGTTGGCTGAGCTGTTGGTCGACCGGTATTGGTCGATGGAGAAAGTGTCTCGCCTTACCGTGGAAACCACCGTGGTAAGAAGCGTGGTATTTCGACAAAAATCGTCATGGATGGAAATGTTTGAACGCCCAGATGCTTTCTACGGGCATACCGGCCTGATACTGGGCATGGCGGACCGCCTCCGCATCGGGCGCCGCGTAGAGGCACAACATCCGGGTCTTGTCCTGTGAAAAGTAGGAATGCACAAAGCGGACATTGTGCGCTTTCAGGCATCCACCGTGGGCATCCTCCCGGGCCTGAAGGTCTTCAATTTTCACCGGCTCATCGAACCGGCGGCTGACCATCACGGTCGGGGCCTCCTCTATCCCGGCCGGGTGCATGCTGCTGCTCCAGGAGGTCAGGAAATTACTCCCAGACTGGCGCAGTGCCCGGCGGAGTGATTCAAGGTCGGGTGCCCGGAAGTGGCAGATCATATCCTTACTATTGCTACCCAGGAAGCTTTGTTGCCACTCGATACCATAGAGTGACAGACAGCCGTCTAACTCCCTGGCAAGTTGCATGACGTCCTCATCAGACAGCGGCGTTTCGTAAAATCGCTCTACAATGACATCAATCAAAGCGCATCCTCTCCCATGGGTTGGCTGGAGATCGTTAGCCTCCAGCGGTATCGCATCCTGCATTGCATTCGTCTGGTATCAGCAGCTCAATGCGTTCAAGAGCCCACTGGGCTACTGCATGGGGCATTTCTGACAACGCCGCGTCACGATGAGATTTACTGGCGTCCATATCGCCCTTCTGCGCCAGGCAATAGGCCAGAACCGCATTGGCCAGCGTGCGCTCGGTGGGGCGATCCAGCAGATTCGCGTAGCCCAGAGCTTCCTGCCCCCGTGCACTGGCCGAGGTGCAGTCTCCACGCTCAATGCTCTGAAACGCACTGCGTGTTAACACATAGGCCAGGCGAAACTTGGCGTCGGCCTCGCGCAACTGCTCGATGGCCTCATTCAACCCGACATCGGCCCCGCCCTGTGCGATTTGGCACAGGGCGGCGAAGCAGCGGGCAAACGGTGCTTCGCTGCCTTCGGGAAGCTTCTCGCCAAGCTGCAGCAACTCCTCACAACAGGCACTGGCGGCGACATAATTGCCAGATTCATACTCCAGCATCGCCAGATATTCCAAAGTCTGGAACTCCCCGTGGCGCATGCCTTCCTTGCGGTACAGTGCCTTGCCTTCCTGCAGCAACGCCCGCGCATCGTCAAACCGGTGTTCGTGGAATCGCAACATACCCAACGAAGCCGGAATGGCCGGTGGTCGCATCCGGCTCCTTTCCGCCAGCGCAGACGCTTCCATCAGCATGGCATCGGCCTGCGGCAGATCCCGTTCCAAAAGCGCCAGGCATCGGGCCGCCTCCGCCAGACCGGAAACTGCCTCCCGCTCCGTTCCGCTGCGGGTGGCCCGCTCGGCCTGCTCCATGCTTTCCCAGGCCTGAATACCCTGGCCGTGGGACCATCGAAGATTACTTGCCAACTGGTATCCCCGACGGGCGTGATCAATGGCGTCGTATTCCAGAGCATGCTCGGCCAATACCACCAGCTGGTCGGAAGCTTTTTCCCAGTCGTCCACGCAGGTGGCCGACAGCAGAATGTCGTTCAGTTCGATGGAGTAGCAGACACGATCGACCTCCGACAACGACTCGACCATCTGAAGCCCTCGAGTGGCCAGCTGACGGGCATCTTCATTGGCAAAAAACCGTGCACACAAGCGCCCTGCACTGATGCAGGCCCGCACCGCCAGCGCGGTGTCTCCGCTTAGGCTGGCGTGGTGGGCCAGGTCGGAGGCGTAATCCAGATCAATGGCGGATTCCTGCTCCAGCAACAGCGCAATGTGCCGATGCATCACTGCACGACGGGTGGGTGACAAGGCATTGTAGATACTCCGGGCGATCAGGTTGTGCACAAACTCGAATCCGCCGGCTCTGGTCTGAATAAGGGATTGCCGCTCGGCGGTTTCCAGGGCGGTTCCGGCATCCAGGGCAGACTGGCCAGAAAGCTGACAGAGGCGTTCAATAGAGATCCTTGGTGCCAGCAACGCCGCCCAGCGGATCACTTCCGCCTCATCGACATCAATTCGCGACATCCTGTCCAGCACCAGCTCTTGCAGGGAACCGCCTGCGCCGCCCGATAATTCGGCCCGGGCCAGCTCAACCGCCAGCAGCGGATTCCCCCTGCACCGCTGGCACAACTCGTCGCTGTCTGCGCCGGGCGCGCGCTGCTCTATGATGCGCCTGACGTCGGCATCGGCCAGTGGCTTCAATCGCTGCTCATACAGCAGGCGATCGTGCCGCAAGCCCCTCAGCACACGTTGCATGGCCCGGTTGTCTTCCAGTTCGGCCTCCCTGGATGCCAGCAGAATCATGAGTGGCCGATCCCGGTTCATCCGGGCGACGTAATGCAGCGCCTCGGCACTGGACTCGTCACTCCACTGCACATCATCAAAGAATAGGGCCAGCGGCTTCTGGGTCAGCTGTGCCTGGACAGCGGTGTTGATTTGCTCAAGCAGCTGTTCCCGACTGGTCGCCGGTGCGAATGCGGCATTGCCTTCCCCCTTATTCTGGCGCAGGGCATCCAGCCAGAGCGCAAAGGGACGCAGGGTTTCAGCCTCAAAGGCAGCCGCAGACAAGGACGCAAATCCGGTCTCGGTCGTTAGCCTGGCCGCTTCCTTTAACAGGGTGCTCTTGCCAATGCCCGGCTCCCCCCGCATGAGAATGACCATCGCGCAGGACTGGTCAACGGAGGTCCGTATGGCGGTTGAGAACTGGCTGATTTCGTCGTCGCGTCCCACCAGCTGCGTCCTGGGTCGCGGGAACATCGGCTCGGCCACGGGTTCAGGCTCGGGCGAACGGGGCACCTCCGGGCGCTGGCGGCCAGCACCCGGGGCTCCGTGCAGGGCCTGAACAAGCGCCGGACTGGACTCAACCCCCACCTCCTTCAGCAGACGATTGCCCAATCGGTACTGCTGCTCTGCTTCATCGCCAAGGCCATTGGCCACCAGCAGGCGAATCAGCTGGGCTCGCTTGCTCTCATCATAGGGCGAACTCACCGCCAGGGTGCGGGCATAGGGCAAGGCCCTGGCCAGCTCATCGGCTTGACTGCGCCGGTCGACAATCTCCTGCAAAAGCGTCGAACGCGCCTCATTGATGCGGTCCCGTTCACTGACACACCAGGCGTGGAAGTGGTGAAAGTTAGGCAGCTCCAAGCCTTCCAGCAGGTTGCCCTGAAAGCTACTGGCGGCATGTTCAAGGGCGTCCAGCGGCTGGTCACTGAGATCCCCCTCCACCAGGCGATACAACTCAAGGACATCGATATGGGCGCCGGCGGGGGTGAAGCGAACCTGGTTGCGGTCAGCGAGAATGCGGGTGTCGTGCTGGGAATCCACCAGATTGCGAATCTTGGACAGACTCCAGCGCAGGGAGCCACGGGGATCATCCGGGATTTCCCACAGCAATTCGCACAGGGACTGGCGATGGAAGGCGCGATCCTGGATAGCCAGGTACACCAGCAGGGCCCGGGTTTTTCGGGATGGTGGCAAGGCCAGCACTTTACCGCCGCGCATCACCTTCATGTCACCAAGGAAATGCAGATAGAGGTCCATCGTATGAGTCGGCCTTTGCCCTGATCGTCAAATCATTATAGGAACCGCCAGAAAACAAACTCAAGGCAAAGCCGTTGGGTTTGAGTCGTCATTGGAACAAATTCCACGGTGGCTACCACGGTGGCTCCATTGCTTCCCACTTACCGTGGGTACCTGGATCAGCAATCAGGAGATGACCCATGACCCGATACAACTCCATTCTCGACACCATCGGCAACACCCCTCTAGTGAAACTCAACCGGTTAGCCCCCGAGGGGGTGAACGTGTACGTCAAGGTAGAAGCTTTCAACCCCATGGGTTCAGTCAAAGACCGGATGGCACGGGAAGTTATGGAACAGGCAGAACGCAGTGGCGACCTGAAACCCGGGCAAACCGTGATCGAAGCCACCAGCGGCAACACAGGAATAGGTCTTGCGATGGTCTGCGCGGCGAAGGGCTACCCACTGGTGGTGGTGATGTCGGAAAACTTCAGTGTGGAGCGTCGCAAGTTGCTGCGTTTCCTTGGCGCCAAAGTCATCCTGACGCCGGCGGCGGAAAAGGGCACCGGCATGCTCAACAAGGCCGTTGAACTGGCGGAGGCACATGGCTACTACCTGTGCCGGCAGTTCGACAATGACGCCAATGCCGAGATACACCGCAAGACCACCTCCCGGGAAATCCTGGCCGACTTTGCGGATGAGCCTTTGCATTTCTGGGTCTCCGGTTATGGCACCGGCGGCACCTTGAAAGGCGTGGCGGATGTGCTGAGAGCCGAGAGCCGCCAAACCCAGATCATCGTCGCCGAACCGGATAACTCTCCGGTACTGGCCAGCGGTATCCCCCAGGTCAGGAACCAGGACGGCTCGGTGGCCAGGAGTCACCCCCGGTTCCGCCCCCACCTGATGCAAGGCTGGGCACCGGATTTTATTTCCTCCCTGACGGAGGGTGCCGTCACCGACGGCTGTATCGACGAGATCATCCCGGTAAACGGACAGGACGCACTGACACTGTCCCGGCGCCTCGCCCGGGAGGAAGGCATCTTCGCCGGTATTTCCAGTGGCGCAACTCTGGCGGCCGCCCTGACCATTGCCGAGCGCAGTGAGCCGGGCACCAACATCGTCTGCATGCTGCCGGATACCGGCGAGCGCTATCTGTCGACCCCCCTGTTTGCCGATATCACCGAAGATATGACGGAAGAAGAGATAGCGCTGTCACGATCAACCCAGGGCTACAGGTTCGATTTGCCGCCAGCCCCCAAGGCTCCGCCTGCCCCCGCAGCCGTGCCCGTCCAGATCGTTACCGATGCCTCCGTTAAGGACTACACCGAGCGACTGATCGACAACGAACCCGTGGTGATGTTTGCGCTCGAATGGTGCGAGTTCTGCTGGGCGGTTCGGAAGCTGTTCACGAGCCTGGGTGTGCCCTACCGCAGCGTTGACCTCGATTCGGTGGAATACCAGGCCAACGATCGGGGCGGCAAGATTCGCTCCGTACTCAGCGAGAGCCTGGGCGTCTCCACCATCCCACAAGTCTTTATTGGCGGCGAATGGATCGGAGGCTGCTCTGAGGTCTTCGCCGCCCTTCAGGATGGTTCGCTAAAGGAAAGACTTTCCCGCAGCGGCATTGCCATCACCTCTGTTCCTAAGCACCCCGAGAAATTGCTGCCCCAGTGGATACAGCCCCGTTGCGCCAGCTAACTGATACAGGAGATTCGCCATGACATTCATCAACATCATCGACCCGGCCGAGGCCAACGCTGACGTCCTCGCCATGTACGACACTGAACTGAAGGGAAACGGGTTTCTGCCCAGTTATGCCAAGGTGTTTTGCCATCGCCCCAAAACCATGGATCTGTGGGCCGACTTGCACCGGGGCATACGGGAACAGCTGGATCGCAGACTTTACGAACTGGCGACGGTCGCCGCAGCCGTCGAACTGAAAAGTACAGCCTGCAGCCTTGCCCATGGTGCGAAGCTGGCGCGGTTCTACAGTGCGGACGACGTATTAGCGATTGCCAGCGGTGAGGAAGCGAGCGCGCCCGGTTTCTCTGAACAGGATGTAGCCGTCATGGCATTGGCCCGGAAAGTAGCCCGTGATGCAGGGAGTGTGGAAGCCGACGATATTCAGCGCCTGAAAGCCTCGGGCCTGACCGATGGAGAGGTGTTCGACATTGTCGCTACCGCCGCTGGCCGGGCCTTTTTCACCAAGCTGGTCGAAGGGCTCGGAGCTCTGCCGGATGCTGAAATGGCGGCAGTCGGGCTGCCCCTGTGTGAAGGCATGGTGGTGGGCAAGCCGATTGACGGGACCTACGGAAGCTATCAGAACTAAACGTCCCTCCAGAGCGCGGAGCCCCTTTTGGGGGCTCCTGCCTCACACTCCGGCCATCCATGTTTCAATGACAGTGATGGCTGATTTCCCCGATGTGCCTGTGGTCGGTGCCACAACAGCCCCCCAGGATGGAGAAACTCGGGAACGCGCTCCGAAGCTGTTTGTATTGCAGGCCCAGCTCCTCGGGATTCCCATCATCCAGCTCTTCGCAGGCATCCAGCTCGTCATGACTCAGGCGGGAGGCATTTGCCCGGATTCCCTGTATCCGTTTCACCCAGTCTTCTCCGGCCTCCAGAGCCTGGCTGAAATGATCCGGATGAGCGCAGTTAATCATGTAGTAGGCAGGGCCGTTATCCGTCGCCTCGTCGACCCGTTCAATGGCGTCCTTCAGGATGGTTCCATCGGGCAGACGACCGTCTGTCTCTGTGGTGAACGAAATAACAGCCGGAATACCCGCATGCTGCGCCGCCAGGGTAATCCCGATGGCCTCTTCCGGGTAGGTCATGGTGATCGCCGACACCATGTCCGCGTTGGTGTCTGCAAAGGTGGCAATCTGGTGTGAGTGGTACTGCCTTGCCTCCTCGCCGGACATGCGACTGGTCACCTGGTAGCCATCACCCCTGGGTCCGATGCACCCACTAATGACGATTGGGCTTTCAGGTACTGAAAATTCTTTGCGCAACGACTCGAGAAGCTCAATCGCCAGGCGGTTATAGCAATCAAGATCGGACTCGCTATGCCCCAGTTCAGCGCCCCAATCCCGGTTGGCCCTCCAGGTCGGGCTCTCCAGAACAAAGCCCTGATGGCCGTGAACGGCGATGGCGAGATAAGACTCATAGTATTCACGTAACGCTGTCCGCCCCGGTGCGCTGTCCAGAAGCGGATAGGCCGCAAAAAACGGCAAATCAAAGCCATTATGGAAAATGAGTGTAGTCTCGATGCCACCATCGGTCAGGAACAGAGTGCCCCTGGATTGCGGAAGTTGTTCCCGGTAGATGCTCATGCTGCCCTCCTTCAGAATGCGTCATAGCAAGTTTTAAAGGACAGTCTATGCCCCTCCGTCACCAAAAGCAGTGGACCATCAGTGCGGAAATAAAGATTACTTAAATCAACCATTTCAACAACTTAAAACAAACCTAAAAATTTCAGGCGCATCCTCGGGAATTAGCTATACCCTTGGTATAGCTAAGAGGAGGTCAAAACCATGACAACCCGAAGCAACAGCAGCCACGACCGGATACTGGAGGTTGCACAGAGCGTCATTCTGCAAAAGGGATTTGCCGGCACGTCCATTGACGACATTCTCGAAAAGGCGGCCATCACCAAAGGCGGTTTTTTCTACCACTTCAGCGGGAAAAGTGATCTTGCGAAGGCGCTGGTGAACAACTACCTCGATGGCGACAAAGCCATCTTTAAAAACCTGTTCACGCAGGCCGATGCCCTCAGCGAAGACCCGCTGCACCAGCTACTGATTTTCCTGAAACTGTTCGCGGACCTGATGAGCGACCTTGCCGAAGCACACCCCGGATGCCTTGTGGCGGGCTTCACCTACGAAAGCCAGCAGTTCGACGATGAAGTGCGGAATCTCATAAAGAGCGGCGTACTGAGCTGGCGAAAGATGATTGCCGAACGGCTTGAAGCGGCCAAGGAGAAATACCCTGCGGTCTGTGAAATCGACACTGAAACGCTGGCAGATATGTTCACAACCACTATTGAGGGAGGGATTATTTTGTCCCGGATTTTTCAGGACAAAACCATCCTGGTGAAGCAGGTGCTGGCCTATCGCACACATTTACGGCTGGTGTTTGGGGATCTTGGGTGAGCTTCGCCAACCACTCCCTCACGAGGAGTGCGATATTTTACCGATCAGGGAGGGAGTCACTGGCCCGAACCTTAGACCCTGCAGGAGTCATCGCGAGTGAGTTCCTTGACCCGGGCATTGCGGGAGCCAAGGGGGGCGTTTTTCTCCAAAATGTTCGTCTCGCATAAGAAACCATCCGGTACCTGTTCAATTCCAGCATCGTAGGGATGGCTCAGTTCCAGCTCCATGATCAGGTCCTTATTGGAACTTTCGGGGATTGTTAAGGCGCAGGATCACGCCAGCATTGGCCGCATGATCCTCCCCCCATTGGCAGGGTGGCCAGCCAGCGCTGTTAACTGTATTATCCGCCGAGGTTAACAGCCCCCATTCAGCAGTAAACAGCGTGACCGGAGACCCTACATGCGCAACGCCGATCTTGTCGCTCGCGATCTCAAATCCGTTTGGCACCCCTGCACCCAGATGAAAGATCACGAAAGTCTGGCACCCGTCCCCATCAAAAAAGGCACTGGTGTGTGGCTGGAAGATTTCGACGGCAATCGCTACATCGACGCGGTGAGTTCCTGGTGGGTGAATCTGTTTGGCCATTCCAACCCGCGCATAAACGCAGCCATTCAGGAGCAAATGGGTCAACTGGAGCACGTTATCCTGGCGGGCTTCACTCATGAGCCGGTGGTCAACCTGTCGGAACGGCTGATCGAAGTCACACCGGAAGGCCTGAACAAGTGTTTCTACGCAGACAACGGTTCTTCGGCCATCGAAGCCGCGCTCAAGATGAGCTACCACTACTGGAAGAACCACGGCAAGCCGGGCAAGAAGAACTTCGTCAACCTGAGCAACAGCTACCATGGCGAAACCCTGGGCGCCCTGGCGCTGGGTGATGTGGCCCTGTACAAGGACACCTACCAGCCACTGCTGATGGAAGTCCTCACGGCGCCCTCCCCCGATGCTTACAACAAGGAGCCGGGTGAGACCGACGAAGCCTACGCGCTGCGCCAGTTTGAAGCCATGGACAAACTCCTGGCGGAAAAGCACGACGACATCTGCGCCGTCGTGGTGGAACCGCTGATTCAGTGCGCCGGTGGTATGCGGATGCACCATCCGATTTACCACACCAAGCTGCGTGAAGCCTGTGACAAGTATGGCGTGCACCTGATCGCCGATGAAATTGCCGTCGGCTTTGGCCGAACCGGCACCCTGTTTGCCTGCGAGCAATCCGGCATCACACCGGATTTCATGTGTTTGTCCAAGGGACTGACCGCCGGTTACCTGCCGTTGTCGGTGGTGCTGACCACCGACAACGTCTACGATGCGTTCTACGACGACTACGAAACCCTGAAGGCCTTCCTGCATTCCCACAGCTACACAGGCAACCCGCTTGGCTGTGCGGTGGCGCTGGCCACCCTGGACATCTTCCGGGATGACAACGTGATCGAGAACAACCGCCGTTTGTCCGCCTGTATGGCAGACAGCGTCGCCCACCTGGCCGACCATCCGAACGTTGGGGACATCCGCCAGCACGGCATGACCATGGCGGTGGAAATGGTCAAAGATAAGGCCGCGAAAACGCCGTTTCCATGGCAGGAACGCCGGGGCATCCGGGTATTCAAGCATGCATTAACCCGCGAGTCCTTGCTTCGCCCCCTGGGTAATGTGATTTACTTCATGCCGCCTTACGTCATCACCGAGGAACAGATCCGGCATCTGGCTCAGGTGGCGACGGAAGGCATTGAAATCGCCGTTCGAGACTGACACAGGACCCGACCACCATGCGCATCCCCCGCATCTATACGGATTCCCCCCTGGGCGAAGGCGTGACTACGGATCTGGATGACAACGCGGCCCAGCACGTGGGCCGCGTATTGCGCATGCAACCCGGGCAGGAACTGCTTCTGTTCAACGGGGACGGCAAGGACTATCCGGCCACCATCGCCGAATCCGGCAAGAAGCGGGTCGCGGTGTCCGTGGGCACACCGGTCGACAATCCGACAGAATCCTCACTTTCCATTGTTCTTGGCCAATCCCTCTCCAAGGGCGACCGCATGGATTACGCCGTGCAGAAAGCCGTTGAAATGGGCGTGACGCAGATCGTGCCGCTGACCACCGAACGGTGCGATGTAAAGCTCAAGGGTGACCGGGAAGAAAAACGCCTGCGGCATTGGCAGTCGGTGGCCATCAGTGCCGCCGAACAATGTGGCCGCGCCCGGGTTCCTGACATCCTGCCGGTCATGACCATTGACCAGTGGCTGGAACACAGCCGCGAATGCAATCTGCGCCTGGTTCTTCACCACCGGACCGAACAATCCCTGTCATCGATGACGCCGCCGGCCAGTGTTGCCCTGATGGTGGGCCCCGAGGGTGGGCTGACTGCCGACGAAATTGCCATGGCCGAGCAGTCCGGTTTCCACCCGGTCGCTCTGGGGCCGCGCGTCCTGCGCACCGAAACCGCTCCTGTTGCCGCCATCGCCCTGTGTCAGTGGTTGTGGGGTGATTACGGCAATCCTACCTGACCGGTACAGCCGTCTCAGACTGGCGCCCAAGTCATTGACAGGCCTGAGGTTGACACACATGATGCTGAGTCAATCGCCTGCCTGACGGGCTCAAAAACGATACGAAAGAACCACCTAGCGCGAGTTACGGATGACGAGTTTGTTCACCAACCCTGAGTTCTGGCAATACCTCAGTATCCCTGTGATTGCCGCCCTGATTGGCTGGACCACCAACTGGCTGGCCATCAAAATGACCTTCTACCCTCTGGAATTCGTCGGCAAACCGCCCATCTTTGGCTGGCAGGGCATCATCCCGTCCAAGGCCCGGAAAATGGCGGCCAAGAGCGTCGACGCCACCATCGCGAAAATTGGCACCGTGGATGAAATTTTCCAGCAGATCGACCCGAAGGTGCTGGCCACACACATCGTCAGCTCGGTGGACCCCCGTATCGAGGAATACGTGGATGAAATGATGGCAAAGGAGCACCCGACCTTCTGGGAAAACCTGCCCTCCTCCGCGCGCAAGATGGTGTACGAGCGAGTCAGAAAGGCGACCCCTCAGCTGGTCGACAATCTGGTGGAAGATCTATCGGACAACATTGAGGATCTCCTCGACATCAAAGGCATGGTCATTGACCGCCTGGCCAGGGACAAGCGGCTTCTGAACCGGATCTTTCTGGAATGCGGCGAGGTGGAGTTCCGCTTCATCATCAACTCCGGCCTGTATTTCGGTTTCCTGTTCGGTCTCATCCAGATGGCCGTCTGGTATTTCTATCCGGTCTGGTGGGTGCTGCCCTTCTTCGGCTTGCTCGTGGGCTGGGCCACCAACTGGATTGCCCTGAACGTCATCTTCCGGCCACTGCATGCCAGGAAAGTTGGGCCACTCAAGATTCAGGGACTGTTCCTAAAGCGCCAGCCGGAAGTGGCCGAATCCTTTTGCCACATCGTGACCCATGAAATCCTGACGGTGGGAAATATTATTCGCGCCATTCTGGATGGCCCAAAAGGCGACCGCGCCCGAAACATGGTCAAGAAACACATCAAACCTCTGGTGGACGAAACCGCTGGCATGGGCAAGGCACTGACCCAGGTGGCGTTCGGCCCCACCGGATTTGCCACCCTGAAGAACCAGGTTGGGGAAAAGGCCATCGAGATTTCAAAGACGTCGTTCAACAACCCGGTGTTCGAGCAGGACCGGGCGCGGGCGGTGGAATCGATTATGGTGGAACGCATGACGGCGTTGTCGTCTGAGGAATTCCAGGACCTGTTGCGGCCCTGTTTCCAGGAAGATGAAATCAAGTTGATTCTAGTGGGCGCTTTCCTGGGGATGACCGCGGGTATCTTCCAGCTGGTGTTCGTATTCGGTCAGGCGGTGCTCTGACCGCCCGCCTTATCCGACGGCACCACCCTTATTACGGTCGGGCCGTCTCTTCACCTTGCGGAGTCAACTTTTCGGCCGGCTCAGTAGACTCTTCATCTTGCCCGTCAGCCTCTTCACCATCCTTCACCGCGCGGTCCACCAGGTCAGGATCCCTGGCAAGTTCGGCAAAGGTTTTGTCAAACAGATCGTGCTCTCCGCGAATCTCCTTGAGCGGGATCGGAAAGGGCAAACGATCGACCACCCGATCCTCATCCTGACGAACCGCAGAAAGCACATCATTAATGGTGATGCGATCCAGCACCCGGCCAGGCACCAGCTGGTCTCCCTGACGACCCGCCAGCGATAACAATCCAGCCCGGATGAGTTTGTCACTCACCCCGCGTGTGACCTCGCCCGGCACTCGCAACCGTTGCTCCAGTTCCTCTTGCTGAGGCGCAGCCTCACCTTTGGTGAACGGCACGGACACCAGCCACATGAGCGACAGTGCCACCTTTTCCTGCAACTCGGGCGCCAGCTGAACCTGCCGACGCTTGGCCACCGATCCCGGGTTCTGCAAATAGAAGGTCAGGCTGGCACCCAGCAACAGGATCAGCCAGTTAAGGTATGTCCAGATCAACAGGATGATACCGATGGCAAAGCTGGAATAGATGGCTGCGTACTTCGCTGACCCGGCAACGAAGGAGGCGAACAACATGCCGGCCGCCTGCCAGGACACCCCGGCCACCAGCCCGCCAATAAAGGCGTACTTGAGTTTGACCCGGGTATTGGGCATGAAAATGTAGACGAAGGTGAAGGCACCGACCACCAGGAAGAATGGCGTTAACCGGCTCAACATCAGGATGGCCGACCCGAACGGTTCGATGGCGATGAGTTTCTGAACGAACGTGGAGGAGAAAATGGTGGCACTGACACCAATGGCCGACACCATCAGCAGCGGCCCCACCATGATCACGCTCAGGTAATTGCTGAAACGCTGCCCCAGCGAACGCATATCCGGCACTCGCCAGATCATGTTGAAGGAACGTTCGATCTTTTGCAGCAGGGAGATCACGGTGTAAACCAGCAGGGCCAGGCCGAGAGAACCCAGGACCCCCACCTTCATATTGTCCACGAAGCCGAGAATCTGTTCGGCTATTTCCAGCCCCTGGGGCCCCATGGGCTCGAAAAACTGAAACAGGAAAGGCTCGATTCGCTGGTGCACCCCCATTGCCTTCAGTACCGAGAAACTGAGCGCCAGCAAGGGCACGATACTCAGCAAGGTGGTGTAGACCAGCCCCATGGCGTGAAGGGTCAGGTGACCACTGAGGACATCCCGGATTAACGCATAGGAGGTGCGCCCGGATTTATAGAGCCAGGTCCACGGCCACTGCGTCGGTGGATTGGGGTTGGCGAGTATCCACGTTTCTACGGCCTTCAGCCGGTCTTTCATTTGGGAAGAAGCCACTCAACATCCTGTTGTCACGGTTTTACACAGAATATCAGGCAGATACCTGACACAACAGAGTATGGCCAATTCCAGGCCAATTGCGAACCTAACCAGACTGCATAACCATATGGCATGAATTTACTTCCAGTTATATAGCGATTCCTGTAGAAATGTCTGCGAAATTGACGAATTTTTCCGAACAGGTGTTCCTTTATGCGTCTGCAGTATTCTCTGGCCCTCGTTGCGGCCACCGCCATCGCTCCGGGTGCCGCCCTGGCAACCAACGGTTACTTTGCCCACGGCTACGGCACCATCAACAAAGGCATGGCCGGTGCCGGAACAGCCCTGGGACAGGACAGCATTGCCGCCGCGACCAACCCCGCCGGTATGGCGTTTGTAGGTGACCGGATGGACGGTGGATTCGAGATCTTCTCGCCCAGACGCCAGTATGAAGTTGAGGGAACGGTTCAGGCGCCTCCCGCCTTTTCACTGCAGCCGGGCACCTATAAAAGCAGCCGTAACGGTTTCGTGATTCCGCACCTCGGCTTTAACCGGCAGGTCACCGACGAGCACACACTCGGCGTATCGGTGTTTGCCAACGGTGGCATGAACACCTCGTACCCCGGCAAGAACGGCGGTCCCTTTTATGGTGGCCGCACCGGTGTCGACCTCAAGCAGGTATTTATCGCGCCGACCTGGTCCTGGGAATTCGCGGACAATCAGGCCTTCGGTATTTCCCCCCTGATTGCCTATCAGCAGTTCGAGGCCAAGGGACTGAGCCAGTTTGCGCCCTTCTCTTCCGACCCTGACGCGCTGACCGACAACGGCACCGACGATGCCTGGGGTTACGGTTTCCAGATCGGATGGCAGGGTGAAATCACCGACACCCTGCGCGGCGGCGTCAGCTGGCGCAACATCCTGCACATGAACGAATTCGACAAGTATCAGGGCCTCTTTGCCAGGCAGGGGGACTTCGATATTCCCCAGATGTTCAAGGCGGGCATAGCCTGGTCTGGGATTCAGGATCACTGGATCCTGCTGGATGTTCAGCACATCCGCTACAGCGAAATTGACAGTGTGGGTAACCCGCTGCTGCCGAACCTGCAGACCGCCCAGCTGGGCAACGATGACGGCGCCGGTTTTGGCTGGGACGACATGACTGCCTACAAGCTGGGCTGGCAGTGGCAGCAGACCAGGGAGCATGCCTGGCGCGCTGGCATAAGCTACGGCAAGAACCCGATTTCCAGTGAAGATGTGCTGTTCAACATCCTGGCCCCGGGCGTTCAGGAGTGGCATGTCACTGGTGGTTTCACTCACAACCTCACCGCAGATCTGCAGTTGTCCGGCATGGTGTTCTATTCACCAGCCAAAGAAGTGAAGGGCCCCAATCCGCTGTCACCTAACCAGACCATTGCTCTGGAGATGTACCAGGTCGGCGCCTCCGCCAGCGTCGGCTGGAGCTTCTAGGACGGTATAGAAATTGAGATAAACAACGGACGATCTCACTCGCCCCGGCACTGCCGGGGCTTTTTTATTTGGGCGGCGTCTAGGCGACGGAATTGAGATTGCCCGCTGTGATATTCACGATGCGCTGTCGTGCCTCCCGGCTTGCCCAGGCTGAGTGCGGTGTAACGATGAGATTGGGGATGTCATCCGCCAGCAACGGATTCCCATTGCGGGGCGGCTCTTCGGTCAGCACATCAAATCCTGCACCACCGATCTGGCCTGAACGAAGCGCATCGGCCAGCGCCTGCTCGTCCACTAACCCACCGCGGCTGGTGTTGATCAGCAACGCGTCGTTTTTCATCATGCCCAGCTCACGGGCGCCGATAAGATTGCGGGTCTCCTCTGTCAGCAAGCAATGCAGTGACAGTACATCCACTTTCGGCAACAGCTCGTCCAGGGGAACCCGTGGAATGCCATCCACTTCCCCGGCCTCCTGCCCCGGCCTGGCCCCAAGCAGAATATTCATTCCGAAGGCCCTGGCTCGTTCGACCACGCCCTGCCCCAGATCACCGTAACCAATGACCCCCAGTGTCCGGCCTTCCAGCTCTAGAATGGGATGGTCCATCAAACAGAACATATCGCTTTTGGCCCATCGCCCTTCGCGAACGTCCCGGTCGTAATCCAGTAGACGAGTCGCCAATGCCAGCATAAGCGCCAGGGTGTGCTGGGCGACCGTCGAACGGCCATAGTTGGTCACGTTCATCACGCGAATGTCATGGTCCCTGGCGGCCGCCTGATCGATGTTATTCAGACCGGTGGCGACCACGGCGATGTGCTTCAATTCGGGACAGGTTTCGAAATGGGATCGCTGCAACACCACTTTGTTGGTGATAACAGTGTCGAATCCGCGAATTCGATCCAACACCTGCTCCGGTGTCGTTCGTCCATGTTTCACCAGCGAACCGGTGGCCTGCTCGATGGGCGACAGGTCGACGTCGCTTCCCAGTGTATCGGCGTCGAGAAAGACGGCTTTCATGCTTTTCTTTTCTCCTCCATTCAGACACGCACAGATTAGGTTAGACTGAAGCAAACGTGCAAATGAGGGCCTCGATCATGGAGCATCAATTCTGGCACGAGCGCTGGGCTAAAAAGGAAATCGGTTTTCACGAAGGAACGGTGAACCAGTACCTTCACGACCACTGGCCGGATCTGGCCGGAGCCTCGTCCGATGCGGTTCTTGTTCCACTCTGTGGCAAAGCCCACGACATGTGGTGGCTGCACGACAGGGGCCATCCGGTGATTGGTGTCGAGCTGAGCCCGGTCGCCTGCAAGGACTTTTTTGAGGAGGGACAGGAGAAAGCCAGGGTGCATCCCGGCGAACCCTTCACCACCTTCAAGCACGATGATCTCGAACTCTGGTGCGGTGATTTTTTCCAACTGGTGCCGTCGGACCTCAAGCACGTTCGTCTGGTCTATGACCGAGCCGCGCTGATTGCCCTGCCACCCAATATGCGCAGGGGCTACGTTGAGCATCTGACCGCCATCATTCCGGACGGCACCCGCATCCTGCTGATCACCCTGGACTACGACGGGCAACTGCAAGGCCCTCCGTTCAATGTCAGTGACGATGAAGTCCGGGAACTCTACGCCGACGATTACGACATTGAACTCCTGCTCACCAACACCCTGCCCCGGGACCACCCGTTCACCAAGCGCAAAGGGCTGGATGGCGCTACGGAAAGCGTGTTCCGGCTGATCAAGCAGTAGTCCCCTTCGGCGACAGTTTGTCGGGGCGCAGGAATTTTTTGTGCGCCCCGGCCACAGCGCTACAAAAAGGCGCCGCGCCTAACATATTTTAATGAACCTTAACCACTTCCCTGCTGTCCTAATTTTCGAGCGTGAACTAAGCTCAGGATAAGTAGCTGCCACAAGAGCAAAAACGCCAGGCAGCTCGTAAACACCTTCCTTTTCACCCATAACGAAACAGACCGCCCTGAACGGCGGAACCGATGCAACGGGGATATTGCGTGAACTGAGTACTGACTTTTTCAGAGAGCAAGCGAGGCGCCATCTATGACCATCATGCAGCACTTCAAGGACCGGTATGCCAGCACCCAGGAGGAAGAATTTACCCTGGAGGAGTACCTGGAAATCTGCAAAAAGGACCCAACGGCCTATGCCACGGCCGCTGAACGAATGCTGATTGCCATCGGCGAACCCGAACTGATTGACACCTCACGTGACTCCCGCCTGTCGCGCATCTTTTCCAACAAGGTCATCAAGCGCTACCCGGAGTTTTCCGAGTTCTACGGGATGGAGGAAGCAGTCGAAAACATCGTGTCCTTCTTCCGGCATGCTGCCCAGGGCCTGGAAGAAAAGAAACAGATTCTGTATCTGCTTGGCCCCGTCGGCGGCGGTAAGTCCTCTCTGGCTGAAAAGCTCAAGGCACTCATGCAGAAGGTCCCCTTCTACGCCATCAAAGGCTCGCCGGTGAACGAATCGCCGCTCGGCCTGTTCGACCCGGCCGAAGACGCGCAGATTCTTGAAGAAGAATACGGCATTCCCTCCCGCTACCTGACGTCCATTATGTCCCCCTGGGCCGTCAAACGGCTCCACGAATACGGGGGTGACGTCAGCCAGTTCCGGGTCGTGAAACGTTACCCGTCCGTGCTCGATCAGGTGGGCGTGTCCAAAACCGAGCCGGGCGATGACAACAACCAGGACATCTCCGCCCTGGTGGGCAAGGTCAACATCCGCATGCTGGAAGATTTTTCCCAGGACGATCCGGATGCCTACAGCTTCAGCGGTGGCCTGTGCAAGGCCAACCAGGGCCTGCTGGAATTCGTGGAGATGTTCAAGGCACCGATCAAGGTTCTGCATCCCCTGCTGACCGCCACCCAGGAAGGCAACTACAACACCACCGAGGGCATGGGTTCTGTGCCCTTCGATGGCGTGATTCTCGCCCACTCCAACGAATCCGAGTGGCAGACCTTCCGTAACAACAAACACAATGAGGCATTCCTGGATCGGGTATACATCGTCAAGGTGCCCTACTGTGTGCGGGTAACAGAAGAGATCGAGATCTACAAGAAGCTGCTCAAGAACAGTTCACTGTCCGGCGCGCCCTGTGCCCCGGACACCCTGGACATGCTGGCCCAGTTTTCCGTGCTCTCACGTGTTAAGGAGCCGGATAATTCCAGTATTTTCTCCAAGATGCGTGTATACGATGGCCAGAACATCAAGGACACCGATCCCAAGGCCAAGTCCATTCAGGAGTACCGGGACTCTGCCGGTGTGAACGAGGGCATGGACGGTCTGTCGACCCGCTTTGCGTTCAAGATCCTGTCCAAGGTCTTCAACTTCGACACCACCGAAGTGGCCGCCAACCCGGTCCACCTGCTGTATGTCCTCGAGAAGCAGATCGAGCAGGAACAGTTCCCGACCGAAACCCAGGAGCGCTACCTGCGCTACATCAAGGAGTTTCTGGCGCCCCACTACGTCGAATTCATCGGCAAGGAAATCCAGACCGCGTATCTGGAAAGCTACAGTGAGTATGGCCAGAACCTGTTCGACCGTTACGTCACCTATGCGGACTTCTGGATTCAGGATCAGGAATACCGGGATCCGGAAACCGGGGAGATTCTCGACCGTTCTTCCATCAATGACGAACTGGAAAAAATTGAGAAGCCGGCCGGCATCAGCAACCCGAAAGACTTCCGCAACGAGGTGGTCAACTTTGTTCTGCGGGCTCGGGCCAACAATCAGGGCCGCAACCCGTCCTGGCTCAGCTACGAAAAGCTGCGCGCTGTGATCGAGAAGAAGATGTTCTCCAATACCGAGGATCTGCTTCCTGTCATCTCGTTCAACCCGAAAGCAAGTCAGGAAGACCAGAAAAAGCACAAGCAATTCGTGGAACGCATGGTCGACCGGGGTTATACCGAGAAGCAGGTACGCCTGCTGGCCGAGTGGTACTTGCGGGTTCGCAAGTCTCACTAAGCCTGTGACCGAGCGCTGAACGGGAGTTACGCTATGGGTATGACTCACGTCGTCGACCGGCGACTGAACGGCAAGAACAAGAGCGCTGTGAACCGGGAACGGTTTCTGCGCCGCTACCGGCACCACATCAAGAAAGCCGTGTCGGATGCGGTGCAGCGCCGCTCCATCACGGACATTGAGCGGGGTGAGCACGTCAGCATTCCCACCCGGGATATCGAAGAACCGATCTTCCACCACGGGCAGGGAGGTAGTCGGGAAGTCGTGCATCCGGGCAACCAGGAGTTTGTCGCTGGCGACACCATCCCCAAGCCCGGGGGCGGTGGCAAAGGCCAGGGACAAGGCAGCGCCAGTCCGGATGGCGAAGGCATGGACGAGTTTGCGTTCCAGATCACCCAGGACGAATTCCTGGACTTCCTGTTCGATGACCTGGAACTGCCCAACCTTGCCCGTAAAAAGCTCAAGGATACCGAGTCGTTCAAGTACGTCCGCTCGGGCTTCACCACTCAGGGCGTGCCCGCCAAGCTGGACGTTGTGCGTTCACTCCGTGGCGCCCATGCCCGCCGCCTGGGTCTGGGCGGTGCCCGGAAGAAAAAGATCCGGGAAATGGAAGCGCAGCTGGAGGCACTGAAAGCCGCCCCGGCGGAGCTGGACCCCGCGTTCAGTCACGAAGATCAGGTGCAGGCGCTGGAGGAAGAAATCGCTCGCCTGAAGGCCAATGTACGTCGCATTCCCTTCATTGACGAAATCGACCTGCGCTACCGCCAGCACCTGAAGCACCCCCAGCCGGCCACCAGTGCCGTGATGTTCTGCCTGATGGATGTATCCGGGTCCATGACCCAGATGCACAAGGACATTGCCAAGCGTTTTTTCATCCTGCTCTACTTGTTCCTCAAGAAGAACTACAAGAAGATTGACGTTGTCTTCATTCGCCATCACACCAGCGCCAAGGAAGTGGATGAAGAGGAGTTCTTCTACTCCCGGGAAACCGGCGGCACCATCGTCTCGAGCGCACTGAAGCTGATGAAGAAAATCGTCGACGCCCGCTACCCGTCTTCAGAGTGGAACATCTATGCCGCCCAGGCATCCGATGGCGACAACTGGAATGACGATTCCCCCGTGTGCAGCAAGATTCTGGCAGAAAGCCTGCTGCCGCTGGTTCAGTACTACGCCTATATTGAGATAACGCCGCAGGATCACCAGATGCTCTGGTACGAGTACGAAAAGATCATGCAGGAGTTCCCACAAAGTTTTGCCATGCAGCAGATAGCCGACCCGGGCGAGATTTACCCGGTGTTCCGCCAGTTGTTTGAGAGGAAAGCCGCATGACCGATTTCGTGGATCGCCCCAACGCTCCGGAGGAGCCGGGGCAACCCAGAGCCAATGAGCCGATATCCAGCAGCTCCGAATGGACCTTCGAACTGATTCAGCAGTACGACGAGGAAATCGCCAGGTGCGCACAGGAGTTCGGGCTGGACACCTACCCCAATCAGATTGAAGTGATCAGCGCCGAACAGATGATGGACGCTTACAGCTCCGTGGGCATGCCAGTGGGCTATCACCACTGGTCATTCGGCAAGCAGTTCCTGAGCACTTCCAAGAGCTACCAGCGCGGGCAGATGGGGCTGGCCTACGAGATCGTGATCAACTCAAACCCCTGCATCGCCTACCTGATGGAGGAAAACACCCTGCCCATGCAGGCGCTGGTGATTGCCCACGCCTGTTACGGCCACAACTCCTTTTTCAAGGGCAATTACCTGTTCCGTACCTGGACCGATGCCAGCGCGATCATTGATTACCTCGTATTCGCCCGGAACTTTGTTGCCGAGTGCGAGGAACGCCACGGCGTCGAAGCGGTGGAGGAAATCCTGGATTCCTGCCATGCGCTGATGAACTACGGCGTGGACCGGTACAAGCGCCCGGCCCCGATTTCTGCCGTGGAAGAGCAGCGCCGACAGCAGGAACGGGAGGAGTACCAACAGCGCAGGATCAACGATCTCTGGCGCACCATTCCTCACCACGATGACATTGATCCCGTCGAGCAGAAAAAGCGGTTCCCCGAGGAACCCCACGAGAACATTCTCTATTTCATCGAAAAGAACGCGCCTCTGCTGGAAACCTGGCAGCGGGAGATTGTCCGTATCGTTCGCAAGCTGGGGCAGTACTTCTACCCCCAGCGCCAGACCCAGGTCATGAACGAGGGCTGGGCTACCTTCTGGCATTACACCCTCACCCACCGGATGTACGAGAAAGGGCTGGTCAACGACGGCTTCATGATGGAGTTCCTGCAAAGCCACACGGCCGTGGTATACCAACCTCCGTTCAACAGCCCCTGGTATTCGGGCATCAACCCCTACACCCTGGGTTTTTCCATCTTCACCGATCTGCGCCGGATCTGTGAAAATCCTACCGAGGAAGATCGGGAGTGGTTTCCCGACATCGCGGGTTCAAACTGGTTGGAAACCCTGCACTTCGCCATGAAGAACTTCAAGGACGAGAGTTTTATCCTGCAGTTCCTGTCACCCAAAGTCATGCGGGATCTGAAGCTGTTTTCGGTTCAGAACGATGATCAGGAAGACGTTTACCGCGTTACCGCCATCCATGACGATCCGGGCTATCGACCGCTGCGGGAAAAGCTGGCCCGCCAGTACAACCTCAGCTACCGGGAGCCCAACATCCAGGTCTGGAACGTCGATGTGCGCGGCGACCGGTCACTGACCCTGCGTCACGTTCCCGTTGACCGGGTGCCACTGGGCGAAGATACCGATGAAGTGCTGCGCCACGTGCACCGTCTGTGGGGATTCGATGTGCATCTGGAGAGCGTCGACAACGACAAGGTTGTGGAGGAGTTTCACTGCCCTCAGTCACAGGCCAATGCCCCAACCGACTGAGTTTCTTACTCACAACAGACTTTGGAGCCAGTCCACCATCCAGGGCACGATCAGGGCGGTGGCAAATGCGGACAAGGCCATCGCCAATCCCGAGAAAGCCCCCATCTGGGAGCTGACCTGAAACGCCCGGGCCGTCCCAATACCGTGGGCGGCAACCCCCATGGCAATGCCTTTGGCGGTGTCATCCTTGATACGCAGCCACTCAAACAGCTTGGTGCCCAGAACCGCTCCAGTGATGCCTGTAATCACCACCAGCACAGCCGTCAGTGAGGGCAGCCCGCCAATTTTCTCCGAGATCCCCATGGCCACCGGAGCCGTTGCCGACTTGGGTGCCAGGGACATCTGGATTTCCGTCGAGCCACCCAGTAACCAGGCCAGCCCTATGGAGCTGCCGGCCGCAATAATTACACCGCACACCAGCGAAATGGTAACGGGAAGCCACAGTTGCTGAAGCCGACTGAATTGCTCGTAAAGCGGCACCGCCAGGGCCACTGTCGCAGGCCCCAGCAGGAAGTGCACAAACTGCCCGCCTTCGAAATAATCGTCGTAGGAGGTCCCAGTCAGCAGCAAGACACCAATGAGCATGGCCACGGACGTGACCACCGGATTGGTCAGCGGATTGGAGTTGGCACGAAGATACAACCGATAGGCGAGCGCGTAGGCCACCATAGTGATGGTCAGTCCAAGCAGCGGCGATGCGGACAGGTAAACCCAGATATCCCTCAGGTTCGGATCAGTCATCATCAGCTCCCGCCCCGTTATCCTGAGGCCGTGCCAGCCAGCGGGTGGTCAACTGCATGATCAACGCGGTAGCGACCATGGTAAGGACAGTGCTCAGTAGCAAGGCAATGGTGATCGGCAACCACTCTGCGGCGATGCGATCAAAGTGCACCATCATTCCCACGCCCGCCGGCACGAACAGCAGGGAAAGGTGGGAAAGCAATGCCGACGAAGCCTGATCCAGTGACTCCGCCGTTCGCCCCCGAATCCACAGGGTAATAAACAACAACACCATGCCGAGCACCGGCCCCGGAATGGGGACGTCCGCAAGACGCACCGTCACTTCACCGATCAACTGGTAAACCAGTAACCAGGTAATGCCATGGATAAATGACATAGGCAGAAGGCCTGTTCGCTAAGAAAGTCCTTTATGATCAGAGCATAGCCGGACAAGGCACTGGCGAACAGCAAATAGGGGCATTTGCGACAACTGTGAAATGTCGAAAAACCCTATCGGATTATCGACCGCATCATCGTGAACCGATCTTGATATCAGTATACTGAGGGAACACACCTTTTAACTTTTAATATTCGTGGAGTAAGACAAGGAATGAAACGCCTGGGAACATTGGATGCCTCATGGCTGGCAGTTGAATCTGAAGACACCCCCATGCACGTGGGCAACCTGCAGATTTTTTCACTGCCAGAAGGCGCTCCCGATACCTTTCTGCGGGACATGGTGACCCGCATGAAAGAAGCTGGTGATGTCGCACCGCCCTGGAGCTACAAGCTGGCCTGGCCTGGAGCCTTCGGTAAGTTAGTGGCCCCCGCCTGGAAAGAAGACAAGGCCATTGATCTGGATTACCACGTGCGCCACTCGGCCCTGCCCCGCCCCGGCGGCGAACGGGAACTGGGGATACTGGTATCGCGCCTGCACTCCAACCCGCTGGATTTCCACCGGCCACTCTGGGAGTGTCACGTAATTGAGGGGCTGGAAAATAACCGCTTCGCGCTCTATACCAAGATGCATCACTCCCTGATCGATGGTATCAGCGGCGTCAGGCTTTTGCAGCGAGTGCTGACCACCGATCCAAACAAAACCAACATGACCCCGCCATGGTGTGTAAAACCCGCATCCCGGCGCGCCAGCAAAACCGATACCGAAGCCAGCATTCCTGCCGCCGTTTCTCAGGCAATGGAAGCCCTGAAGCTTCAGGCAGGTATGGCCCCGCGGCTTGTAAAGGCAGGCAGCCGGCTTCTGCATTCGGCACGCCACCCGGAAGATGGGCTGCCATTCCCGTTCATGGGCCCGGTTTCCAAGCTGAATCATCGTGTCACCGGTCAGCGTCGCTTTGCTACCCAGCATTATCAGCTGGAGCGGATCAAGGAGCTGGCCCGCGAGTCCGGAGGCTCGCTGAACGACATCGTACTGTACCTGTGCGGTACGGCCCTGCGCCGCTTCCTGCTGGAACAGGGTGAACTGCCGGATACGTCCCTGACGGCAGGCATTCCAGTGAACGTCCGTCCGGCGGACGATCAGGGCACGGGCACCCAGATCAGCTTCATGATTGCGTCGCTGGCGACGGACGAGCCAGACCCGCTGAATCGCCTGCAGCAGATCAAGAATTCCACCCGTATAGCCAAGGAGCACCTGCAGAAACTGCCGAAAGCGGCGCTCACCCAGTACACCATGTTGATGATGTCGCCTTACATCCTGCAGCTGATGTCCGGGCTTGGCGGGCGCATGCGTCCGGCGTTCAACGTCACTATTTCGAACGTACCGGGCCCACAGGAAAGCCATTACTACGAGGGCGCCAAACTGGAAGCCATGTACCCGGTGTCCCTGATCACCCATGGCGGCGCACTCAACATTACCTGCCTGAGCTACCATGGTTCCCTGAACTTTGGCTACACCGGCTGCCGGGACACCTTGCCCAGCATGCAGAAGCTGGCGGTGTACACCGGTGAAGCACTGGATGAACTGGAAAGCCTGGTGATGCCGCCGAAACCTAAGCAGACCCGGAGAAAGGCACGCAAATCGGCCTAACCCGTGCCACTCTGCCAATGATTGGCACCGACAAAGATCAGTTGAAGGAAGCGGATCGTCCGCTTCCGGATCTGATCCATCTGGTAGTCATCGTTGGCAGACACCCTCAGTAGATCCGTCAGGCTGAATGCAACGGTTCGAACCACCAGATCACAGGCCATATCCAAATCGCCGTCGCTCAGATGATCAAGCAGCTTTAATCGTCTGAGATCATTCGCCAGTTCAGTGGCAAAGAACCGAATCTCGCTTCGAATGCCATCCTGAACCGCCCGGCTTTCGCCGGCCAGCCCCTGGGCCATAAACAGGAAGAAACTCTGATTCGCCCGTCCGTGGCTGATAAAAATATCCACCGACTCGGCGATTAACTTGTCTGCCTGTGACACGTGCGCCCGGGCTTCCCGCATCATCCGGCGTAATACCAGCCCAAGCTCGTCCACCAGCTGCAAGCCAAGGTCGTCCATGCTTCGGAAATGCCGGTAAAAAGAGGTTGGCACCACACCCGCCTGGCGGGTCACCTCCCGAATCCCCAGGCTGTCAAAATGACGCCCACTCCCCACCAGGCTCAGCGCCGCGCCCATCAGTTTTTCGCGGGTTTCTCCCGGTTTCCTGCGCCTTTTTTCCGCCATGAACTGCTCACATCAGTTATCAACAAAACAACGTAACAAGTGTACACATCCGCCTGGAGAAATGAACCGGCGACTTGTCATTCCACGCCAAAAACTGCGTCCTTGTTGTTGCTCGACCAATCCCTGTGTACAGTCGTACACATAAGTGAACAACTGTACACTAGAGTGCAGGCAATACCATGGAGAAACGCGATGTTAGCGAGAGAGAAACCAAGCAAAGCACTCCGGTGGCTGGGCAAGCAACTGTTTAACCGGGAAAATCCCGCTGCCTTTTTTGACCCACTACTGGAAAGCCTCAACCCGATGTGGGTGCGTGGTTACACACCGGCAAGGGTAGAACAGGTCCTTAAGGAAACCGCAGAAACCAAGACCTTCATTCTGAAACCAACTCAACGCTGGAGCGGATTCGAAGCGGGACAGCATGTGAACATCTGTACCGAAATTGATGGCAGACGCCATACCCGCCCATTCAGCCTGTCCAGTTCACCGGTTCTCTGGCAAGAGCAGGGCGTGATAACGCTGACCATCAAGCGCCTGCCCGGAGGGCTGGTGACCAACTGGCTGCACGATCGGCTAGAGGTGGGTGCCGTACTGGGGATGAGCGACGCCTTTGGTGACTTTCTGATTCCGGAACCCGCCGCCCCGGTGCTGTTCATTGCCGGCGGCAGCGGGATCACACCGATTCTGAGTCAGTTGGAAACCATGGCGACGCAGGATTACCGGGCACCGATCACCCTGCTCTATTTCGTGCGAACCCACGAAGATGTGATTGCCGGTTCCCAGCTAAATGCCCTGGCAGCCCGTTACCCGGCCCTCACCCTGAACATCGTCGCCACCCACTTGGGTGCATCCCCACGCTACCTGTCGGACAAGGATCTGGATACCGTGCCCGGACTGAAAGCCCGCAAGGCCTTCCTGTGCGGCCCCAGAGGACTGATGGAACTGGCGGAACATCTGCTCAGGGGTCGTGGCATCCGACAGAGCGACATTCATTGCACGTTCTTCGCTGCGCCCAGTGCCGGGCTTTCAGATCAAGCCGTCGGCGGCCAGGTGCAGTTCACTGAAAGCAGCCTGGAAGTCGGCTCCCAAGGCGACGCCAATCTGCTGGAGATTGCCGAGGCCGCCGGCCTGTCACCACGCTACGGTTGCCGCATGGGCATCTGCCATCAGTGCAGCTGCAGAAAGACCAGCGGCACCGTCATCAACCGGCTGACGGGCCAACCATCCGGCCGCGGCGAAGAGATGGTCCAACTATGTATTTCGGTACCCCAGGGTCCGGTTTCCATTGAAGCCTAGCCCCTCAGCGAATACCAACGCGGTGCAACTGAAGCACCACAAGGAGTAAGACAATGAAACGGATGACCGAAGCACAGCTCAGCGAACTGGAGCAGGATTTCAATGCCATTCGCGACCAGGTTGTCGCGGATCTTGGCGAGCGGGACGCGACCTATATACGCCGCATTGTCCGTCTGCATCGCACCCTGGAAGTGGCCGGTCGGATTACCATGCCCTTTGGTTTCATTCCGCCGGTCTTTGTCGGCGCAACCCTCGCACTGGGCCTTTCCAAAATCATCGAGAACATGGAAATCGGCCACAACGTCATGCACGGCCAGTACGACTGGATGAACGATTCCAGCCTGCACTCGCAGAGCTACGAATGGGACACCGTCTGTACCGGCGAATCCTGGCGCCGGACCCACAACTACGAACACCACACCTACACCAACATCATCGGTAAAGACCGGGACTACGGCTACGCATTGCTGCGTTTGGACGATGACGAACAATGGCGCCCAAGGCACAGCCTCCAGTTCATCAACTACATCCTGCTGAGTGTCTTCTTTCAGTGGGGCGTGGGTTTGCACGAACTGGAAAGCGAGCGCATTCGTCGGGGCGAAATCCGCGTGAAGGACAAGCTGCCATTCCTGAAAGACTTCTTTCGCAAAGGCGGGCGCCAGGCGTTCAAGGATTACGTGTTCTTTCCCCTGGTGACCCTGCCGGTTGCCCCCATTGTCCTGGCCGGGAACATCGGCGCCAACCTCATTCGCAACCTGTGGTCATCCACGGTCATTTTCTGCGGGCACTTCACCCAGCAAGCCGAGACGTTTACCGAGGCGGAGTGTGAAGGTGAAAGCCGGGGGCACTGGTACCTGCGCCAGCTTACCGGTTCGTCCAACTTTACCGGTGGCAAGTGGGTTCATCTGCTGAGCGGCCATCTGAGTTTCCAGGTCGAACATCACCTGTTCCCGGACCTGCCCGCGCACCGCTATCCGGAGATCTCGGAGCAGGTCCAGGCCGTGTGCCAAAAGCACGGCCTGCCCTACAACACCGGCAGTTTTGCCCGACAATACGGTTCCGTCCTCAAACGAATTGCCGCCTTTTCTCTGCCCGACCGGATTCGCACCCGGCTGCCCGCCCTGAGCATGGCTCATGCCACGTGAAGCAGCCGTAACAGCTGAGGCCGGTGATGATCCTGGATCACATCGGCCAGCGTGTAGTTATCCAGTACATCCAGAAAAGCCTGCAGGGCCTCCGCAAACATAGGTTTCAGGCCACAGACCGGGGCAATCCTGCAGGCGGTCTTGGGTGCGAAGCACTCCACCATTTTGAGATCCTGTTCGGTTTCCCGCACCAGCACTCCGATATTGATATCAGGAGGCTCCATATTGAGCCGCATGCCCCCTTTCTTGCCGCGAACCGTTTCGATGTAGCCGTGCCTGTTAAGCTGGTGAACCACTTTCATCAGATGGTTCCTGGAAATGTCGTACTGGTTGGCAATTTCCTGGATGGTGACCAGCCGGCTTTTCTGGACTGCGAGGTAAATAAGTACGCGTAATGAATAATCGGTATAGCGGGTGATGTGCATCGGATGCCTCCCCGATTTCTGAACAGATGAGTCTGAGCCCCTTTGGTCTCAACTTCCCTGGCAGAGCAAAACCGGACACTGCGGCACCGCCAAATAAAAGGAATACCTTAAAAGCAGAATATCACCTCTCCGGGATTTTGCCCGAAATGGGTCAGAATTCTTCCTTTTCGAACGTCCCCTCAACGCGCTAACCTGCCATATATCAGCTATGCTTCGGTAAAGTGACCCGTTAACCTGGACAGGAATGCGACATAATGGCACGGACCCCGCTGACAGATCGTTTTGGTCGCACGGTAAACTACGTGCGCCTGTCGGTGACTGACCGATGTGATTTCCGGTGTGTCTACTGCATGTCAGAAGACATGACATTCGTTCCCCGAGAGCAGGTTCTGACCCTGGAAGAGCTTGCCAAAGTGGCTCGTACCTTCGTTGACCTTGGTACCCAGAAAATACGCCTGACCGGAGGCGAGCCCCTGGTACGCAGGGACATTCTCGAACTGGTCAGGGAAATAGGTACCTTTGGTTTACGTGATTTCGCCATGACCACCAACGGCAGTCAGCTGCCCACCATGGCGGAGTCACTCAGGGAAGCGGGACTGAAGCGCCTGAACATCAGCCTCGACTCACTGGACGCCGACAAATTCCACCGCATCACCCGCACCGGCAAGCTGTCGCAGGTGCTGGATGGTATTGACGCTGCCCGGGAAGCGGGTTTTGAAGGCATCAAGCTCAACACGGTGGTTCTGAAAGGTCGTAACCACGAAGAGATCCCGGATCTGGTGGATTTCGCCCGGCAAAAGAACATCGACATTACCTTCATCGAGGAAATGCCCCTGGGCGAGATTTCCGAGCACGACCGCGGCCTGACCCTGTGCACCAGCGATGAAGTCCGGGACATCATCCGCGAACGACACGAACTGATCCCCACCGCAGAAGACTCCGGAGGCCCGGCCCGCTACTACCGGATGCCTGACAGCAACACCAAAGTGGGTTTTATCTCGCCCCACTCCCACAACTTCTGCTCGACCTGTAACCGTGTACGGGTCACCGTGGAAGGACGGCTGCTGCTGTGCCTGGGCAATGAGCACTCGATGGACTTGCGACGGGTATTGCGAAGCCATCCGGATTCGGACGACAAACTGCGGCAAACGATCATCGAAGCGATGGATCTCAAGCCCGAACGCCACCACTTTGCCAGTAATGGGGACGTTCAGATCCTGCGATTCATGAACATGACCGGCGGCTGATCCGCCGGTTCAGATGATTCGGGAAAAGCGCTGGCTGGCGCCTTCCTTTCGGTACAGATCAAAAATCTGGCAAATCGCCCTAATCAGCAACCGGCCTGCGGGCTGCACCCTCAATGCCGTGCCAAGATCGGCTACCAGACCATCCTCCATCATCGGCTGAAGCCGGCTCAGCTCATCGGCAAAGTACCGATCGAAGTCCTCATTCCACTGCGCTGAAAACTGGCTTCGATCCAGCCCGAACTGGCAGATCAACTGCCCGATGACCCAGCGGCGAATGCGATCATCCCGTGACAACCCCACACCTCGGGTAATCGCCAACTGGCCTGCATCGACGGCCGATTCCCAGGCCGATAAATCATGATGATTCTGGAAATAGGCGTCGTCGGTCTGCCCGATGGCCGAGACCCCCAGGGATACCAGATCGCAATCCGAGTGGGTGGTGTAACCCTGGAAATTCCGGTGCAACCGGCCCTCGCGCTGTGCCACCGAGAGACTGTCGTCCGGCTTGGCGAAATGATCCATGCCGATGTAATCGTAACCTGCCTCCAGCAACCGGTTGATCGTGTTGTGCAGAATAGTCAACTTCTGCTGGGGACTGGGTAGAGTGTCCGCCTGAATGCGCGTCTGGGGATAGAACCGATCCGGCAGGTGCGCATAACTGAACACGGACAACCGATCCGGTGACATGTCGATCACCGCGTCCAGCGTCTCCGCGAAGCTCTCCGGCGTCTGGTGCGGCAGCCCGTAGATCAGGTCGAGATTGATAGACCGGAAACCAATTCGACGAGCTTCATTCAGCACCGCCTCGGTCATGTCCTGGGGCTGAACCCGGTTCACCGCTTTCTGAACCGCCGGATTCACATCCTGTACACCCAGACTGATACGGTTGAAGCCCAGCTCCCACAGGGTGGAGAGGGTATCGTGATCCACTTCCCGCGGATCGATTTCCACGCTGTAATCCCGCTCATCCGAGGTTTGCAGGTTGAACAGCTCACCATAGCCGGCCATGAGGTGACGCATGACATCGGTGGGTAGGAACGTGGGTGTACCGCCGCCCCAGTGAAGCTGGCTCACCGGCCGGTCGGCACCGAACATTTTTGCCTGCATGGCCGCTTCTTTCAGCAGGCGCTCCACGTAAGGCATCGCCTTGTCCCGCTTCTTGGTAATCACCTTGTTACAGGCGCAGTAGTAGCAGAGGTGAGCGCAGAACGGCAGGTGGGTATAGAGTGAAATGGCTCCGCCTTTGGCGCGACTCCGGCCCGCCGCTTTGACCATATCCTCAATACCGAATTTGGGAGTGAACTCCACCGCCGTCGGGTAGGACGTGTAACGAGGCCCGCTGAGGTCATAACGGCGGATCAGGGCATCGTCCCAGAGAAAATCCGGAAGTTCATTGGAAACGGCAACGGCTGCGGAATCAGGGGCCATAGAAAACTCGGTATGGTTAAGTGAATGGTGTGCATTAACAAGGGCCGCCATTGTCGCCTAATCCCGTGCTGACGCACTTGACCAGAGTCAGATGCGCAACACTTTGGGCATCGCCCCCAAGCACTTCGCCTGAACCAGCAGCGCACAATGGGCGTACTCTGGCTAGCCTTACTTCCATAGTGTAGACGCCGGAGCCTCACCCGATGGCCAACCTGATTCTGATCCTCGGCGACCAGCTCAGCCCGCAGATCAGTGCCCTTGAAAATGCGAATCCCGCGGGTGACCGTATCGTGATGGCTGAAGTGGCCGACGAGGCCGGCTATACCAATCACCACAAGAAGAAGCTGGTTCTGCTGTTCAGCGCCATGCGCCACTTTGCAGAGCAACTGAAAGCGGATGGCTGGCGAGTCCACTACCATGACTTTGCAGCGGACTCAGAGTATAAAAGCCTGGAAGACGTGGTTGCCGGACAGCTGACGGCACAGTCCTGCGAACGAGTCATTACCACCGAGTGCGGCGAATGGCGCCTGCACGAACAGATCAGCCAATGGCACACCCGGCTCGGTGTGCCGGTGGAAATCCGACCGGACACCCGCTTCATCGCCGGCAAAAAGGAGTTCGCCGACTGGGCCGAGGGCAGGAAACAGCTACGGATGGAGTTTTTCTACCGGGAGATGCGCCGCAAGACTGGACTGCTGATGACCGCCGACGGTGACCCGGAAGGCGGCCATTGGAACTTCGACGCCGACAACCGGAAGAAGTGGACAGGCAAGCCCGCCGCACCCGCCCCCTTCCGGGTGGAACCGGATGACATCACCCGGCAAGTCATCGAACTGGTGAACAGGCACTTTGCCGACCACTTCGGCACCACCGAAGACTTTCACTTTGCGGTCACCCGAAAAGATGCCGAGGCCGCTCTGGAACATTTCATTGACTACGCCCTGCCCTGTTTCGGCGACTACCAGGACGCCATCTCCGATACCGAGGACTGGCTGTTCCACGCCATTCTCTCCCCCTACATCAACTGCGGCCTGCTGGACCCGCTGGCGGCATGTGAAGCCGCCGCTCAAGCCTGGTATTCCGGTCGCGCGCCAATCAACGCAGTGGAAGGATTTATACGTCAGATCATCGGCTGGCGGGAGTTCGTCCGTGGTATCTACTGGCTGCATATGCCCGATTACGCGAAGGAAAACCGTCTGGGGAATAGCCGACCCCTTCCCTGGCTCTATTGGACCGGGAAAACCCACATGCGCTGCATGCACAAAGCCATCGATGCCACCCGCCGAAATGCCTACGCCCATCATATCCAACGTCTGATGGTCACCGGCAATTTCGCCCTGCTAACCGGCATCAAGCCCGAAGAAATCTGCGACTGGTATCTGGCGGTGTATGCCGACGCCTACGACTGGGTGGAGCTGCCCAACGTGCTGGGTATGGTGATGCACGCCGATGGAGGACATCTGGGCTCCAAGCCCTACGCCGCCAGCGGCAAGTACATCCATCGCATGTCCGATCACTGCGCCAACTGCCACTACAACGTCAACAAAAGCACCGAGGACGACGCCTGCCCGTTCAACGCCCTTTACTGGCATTTCATCGACCGGCACCGGGATGACTTCGAAAACAACCCCCGCATGGGCATGATGTACCGCAACTGGGACAAGCAGAGCCCAGATCGGCGGGAGGCGTTACTAACAAGAGCGGAATGGCTCTTGGACAACGTAGAGAACCTTTGATGCTGCCGGAACACTGGCCGGCATGGAAGGTTATGCCGCCATATTGTGGCCGTCCCTCTATTTTCTTACCGAATCTAAACAGAAGCGGACATTGGGTCAGTGGATTTATCGATGAGGTCTGGTACAGGCTGGAACAGAGCGGAGAAAGACGATAGACCTCGTGGGCATCAGGAACAATGAAGGAAGTCTATCTCTCGGCAGAATCACGGATACGCTCGCTATGTCCCGTTTCGGTCGTGGATAAGGCTGATGTGAGCAAGTGCAGTGCAACGTGGTCGGCACACTCCCGGCGCAAAAGGCACCGAGAGCTTTTTCATTTAGAACTTGTAGCGAATGCCGAGATTATATTGGCTGCCATCATCATAGAAGTTGCCACCAAGCTGGAGCCCCAAGCTTGTAGTCAGGAAATAGACACCTTGCATGGTGAACTCGGTGGAAGAATCTCCTACCGTGTAGTGGTCTGCTCGCAAATCCAGCTCAAGCGTGTCAGTGAGGTTTCGTCGGTATCCAATGGATAGAATTGCGCCGGAATCATCGCCACTTTCAGATCCTGCGCCTGAATCCCAACGGCCGGGCGGATTGGTAACCCTGTCGCCGTTCGCATCCCGGTACACAATGGTGTAGGTAAGTTCGGTTTCGACTTCTGTGTGTGCGTAGCCGCCCGCAAGGTAGGCGCTGCTCAGGTCATCTTGGAAGAAACGGTAGCCTGCGGATATCGTCACCAACGAGCCGCTAAGATCAAAGTCAATAACTTGTTGCATTAATGTCGCCCCCGGAGGTAGAGAGCCCGGAGCGAAACTGCTGAGCGGCGTTTCAATGATGTGATCGGCGTCACCGGTGATTTCCTGGAAACGGGCTTGCCCAAACCAGTTGTTTCCGAAATCGAAGCTGGCCGTTAGCTGAAAGCCATCAAACGTCACATCTTTGTCAGGTATCGAGACAAACGTCCCGATATTGAGTGGCACATCTTGTAGTTCGGTCCTCAGGTAGTCAACCGAGACAAAGCTATAAGAAGGCGACACAGCCTGTGTGTTGGTGGAAAAAAGAGTCAGTGCTATGAATGTTAATGCAAAACGTTTGTTGGCAGACTTCATTTGGGCTCCTTGCCGGCAGTTCCTCTGGGGCGACATTACACTCAACATTTCGGCCGCCAGATATGTCTCTTTTGAAGGCAAATATCGATTTGCCGCACCGTTTTATACCAAATTTTGGAACTTGGGTTACGCCTCTAACTGAGGCGTTTGTTGTTTTTGAGTGCTTTTTCAAAGAAATAGTGCTGGATGTCCATGCTTAAGCACTGAAAGCGTGGGTACAATTCGCAACGATCGGTGTCCGGGCTGGCACCGAGTGCTCTGGGTTTTGCCTGTTGGGGGCGGTTTCGCACACTCTCAATGTCCGCTTTGCGACCGGCGGCTCCTCTGATGAAGAAGCTCCAGGCGATTACGTTCAAGTACACACCGATCCGGTTTTAGATGCGCTGCCAATGCTATTAATAAAGGCCATTCCACTGTAAACGGCATGGTGGTGGGGCACCGTTCAGAGGAGGGAAAGTTGATTTTCGTCCTATAGGACATAGCCATACCTGCTTTGACTGGCGACCTTGCGGAAGTAAATCGCCAAGCGAGTTGGCCCTGGCTAAGTGCGCTGAACGAGCGATGGGCTGCTATCCTGTCATAGTCTTTCATCGTCACAAGGATGTCTCTATCCATGGTTACCTACCTGTATTGGTTCATTATTCTTGCCCTCGTGTGTGGCGCCCTGTTTGGAATCGGTGTCAGGCTGGGGAAGTGGCAACTGGCAGTGATTCTGGCGGTGGTCATCGCGATGCTCGGCACCATGGCCTATTACTTTTGGCTTCAGCAGATATTCGTGAAGCGCTATGGCGGCGTGATGAGTATTACTATCCCTCAGGGCCTGCAGCATATTGGCTCCACCTGGAAGGACGATAACCTTTGGATTGAGGACTACAACCCGGAAACTAACGAATGCATTTTCCGGGAATACTCTCGGGGCGACCTGTTGCAAGGGCGTGTCGTGCTTAAGAACTGTCATCCGCTGGGGGCTTCGCCGTCAGTTTCTGTACCGGCCACCAACGAGTAAAGCGGAGCCGCTTTCTTAGCCCCCTGTATCAATCGGACAATAAACTTCCTGGACTGTTCCGGGCCAGGTTTATGGCACCAATGGGTAAGATCCCATTTCTGTACAAATTGCAGCTGAAGACCCTGGCGTCTGAGGTGTTTCTCGATATGGACTGAGTGCTGTATTGGTGGGCCGGAATTCGTCCCTCTTAACCCTACATAAAGGTGTCCAATGCTGCCCGCATTTCCTCAGCGAGTGACGCCCGGCTACGGGGGGTGCCCGTGACCTGGTTTTGCAGCTGGTAGCGGAAGAGGCCGTCAATCAGTGCATAACCAATTTCGGCATTGGTTTTTTCATTGCTGCCGGAACGGCTAGCGGCAAGAGCGACCATATCAATCAACGTTCTCTCGATATCCTTGACCACCGGCCGGAAGGCAGGGTCGAACAGAGCCTGGCTCCGCAGGTCATACCAGAGCCGGTGTATCAGGGCATCATCAGCAATGCTGTTGGCCAGTGCATTGGTCAGGGTGTCCAGCACCTGTTCCCGGCCCTCTGCGCCGCTGATGGCATCTGCGAGCTGCGAGGTGAATGACGTTTTGTAGGCGGTTACGCAGTACAGGATCAGTTCTGTGCGATCTTCGAAGTAGTAGTGCAGCATGCCAAGCGACAGATTGGCTTTCTCGGCAATATCCCTCAGGCTTGTGTTGGCATACCCCAGCTCCTGCAGAGCTTCCAGAGCGCTGCTGGCAATCTGATCCTTCTTCTGCTGTCGCTTACGGCTTTTGCGCTCGGCGCGGACCAGTAATTTTTCGGACACATCGGAACTCATTGGGTATTTCCTCAAACGGATGATGCGGCGTGGGGCGCTTCAGTACCCTGATGGGGCGCGAACCTCCCCATCCTTAACCCATTGGCGAATCAGTCACATTGGGGCCTTTGAATCATTCGCTTTCTCCGGAATAAACGACATGGCTCGTTCCGCAAGTGCTGTGATGGTCAGGCTCGGATTCACACCCAGGTTGGCCGATAGCATCGAGGCATCCACCACATAAAGATTCTGATAATTGAATACCCGGTTTTGGGCGTCGATCACTCCGTTCTCCGGTGAGTCCGCCATGGCGCAACCACCCATGCAATGCGCGGTCATGGGTACGTTGAACAGAATCTCGCTCATGGAGCTGAGGCCCACCCCCCCGGTGGCCTTGGCCGCCTTCTCCGCAAAGGCATTGGCTTCCGGGATGAACGTGGGAATACGATCGCCCTCGGTCGCCAGCCGTTTGGTGAATGGCCAGTACCACGCCCGTTTCCAGCGCATGTTGATGTGACCGTCGAGGGTCTGCATGACCAGGAAAATCACCGTTTCAGAAGCCCACCGATAGGGCAGCATACTGCGGATGCCAGTGATACCCCGGGTGGCGATCAGCTTGGTGAGAGCGCCCATCCAGTTCAGTATCCGGGTCGGCCCCGGTCGGCCACCGGTCAACACGGTGAACAGACTGCTCATCAGGTTGGAGCCCTCGGGATAACGAACCGCCTCGATATGAGTGTGCTCGTCAACATAGATGCCAGAGCCAATGGCGATTCCACGGGACATATCCTCGTCGGTGCCGGGGTAGCGAACCCCAAGGATCGACTCGGAATTGGTGCGGACCCGCTTGCCAAGGTCGTCGGACACGTTTGGCAGCGACCCGGACT
The DNA here is from genome assembly GCF_019931195.1 of Marinobacter sp. F4216. Lineage (GTDB taxonomy): Bacteria > Pseudomonadota > Gammaproteobacteria > Pseudomonadales > Oleiphilaceae > Marinobacter > Marinobacter suaedae. The sequence continues at coordinate 703,514 of NZ_JAIOUO010000003.1, forward strand.
CCTTCAGCTTGAACAGGAGTTGCTGGGTACCCAGGGAAGAGGCGGCAAAAACGACGCTCTTGGCGGTGATACGGGTCTTGGGGCGGTTAAAGCGTTTGAACGCCGGGGCCGTGATCACCTCGTAACCCTCCGAGCCATCTGAGGCGCCCAAGGGTCGAACATCCACGCATTCGGTTTCCGCCCGCACTTCCGTACCCAGTTTTTCAGCCAGATACAGGTAATTTTTGTCCAGGGTATTCTTGGCATTGTAGCGGCAGCCCACCATGCAGCCGCCGCAGCCGATGCAGGAATTCCGCGCCGGACCCTCGCCGCCGAAATACGGATCTGGATGCTCGGTGCCCTCAGGCTCGTCGTCGTTGCCGAAAAATACCCCCACGTCGGTGTAGTAGAAACTGTCCTCGATGTTGGCGGCTTTCGCCATTTCGCGGAGTTTATGATCCGCCGGTCCGGGGCGACGGTTTTCGGTGACGCCCAGCATCTGCTTGGCGGTCTGGTAGTGGGCAGGCATGGTGCCTTTCCAGTCATCCAGCCCGGCCCAGTTGCCATCGCTCCAAACGCTGTCCTTGGGGACAAGCAGTGTCTGGGCGTACGTGATAGAACCACCACCGACGGCATTGCCATGGAGAACCATAACGTGTTTGAAGAGTCGAAGGCTCAGGAATCCCTTCAGGCCGAGGAAGGGGCGCCAGAGGTAATCCCAGGCTTTCCAGTTGGTGCGGGGCAGGTTCTCGGGAGTCCATCGGCGCCCTTGTTCCAATACCAGGACCCGATAGCCTTTCTGGCTCAGACGATAGGCTGAAACGCTGCCGCCAAACCCGGAACCAACGACGACGTAATCATAATCATGCTGTTCGTTTTTCATATGGAAGGCTCACCGATTAATTGTTGTATGTAGCCTCCGAACTCCGCCGCGCCAGCGACGATGTCGGGTCTGGCTCGCTGGCTTTGCGCCCAGAACGCAGGTGGCGCCCCACCACTGCTGTCAGTTCGTTAGTGGCGGACAACCCTTGGTTTTCCGATTGTGCTTTTAGCTAATCATTTTTTCTGGACAGTTGTCCAATTAATTTGACCTGTTTGGAGTGCCAGATGTAGTAGTTGCCCGGAGAGAACCCGTCATTAAACCTGGATGGATTCGCCAGAAACGACAACCGACCTGAAGCGAAACCAGACGTAAAATGAATGGCCGGCCATGCCGAAGAAGCCGCTGTTCAACGTGGCAAACCGTCAAGGAGGACCGATCTCACAGGCCAGTACCAGCGCCCAGAACTCGGAAAAATCGTTTACCACCACATCCGGTTTGTGGGGGTGCTTGTGGGTGCCGGGAAAGATCCGGTTCAGCCAGGGCTGGTCCCACTGGGCACCGTTGAAGAACACTGACGTCATGCCGGCCTGCTTGGCGGCAATCACATCCGTGGTGCTGTCGCCCACGTACCAGACGCTCGGGTCCGGCGGATAATCCAGCCTCTGTACCGCCAGAAGAAGCTGATCCGGATGGGGTTTCCTCAGCGGTGTATCGTCCCCGCAGACGTTCACATCGAACAGGTGTGTCCAGCCGGTTTCCTCGACTGCCGCCAGCTCGTGTTCGAAAAACTCCCGGTCCCGGTTGGTGATCACCCCCACCTGCATATGCAGCCGGTGCAGCCCTTCGAGCACATCCCGCACCCGGGGTTCAAAGGCTTTCACCGTGCCGTAATGGGTACGGTAGTGGTAATTGAAGGCCTTGTGGGCAATCTGCTTGGCTTCCTGATCCTCACCAAACAGCACTTCAAAGATATCGGTGCGGGAAATTTTACGGTCCGCCTTCACCTTGGGGTGCAGCCGGGCGAACTCCCGGACGTAGGCCACCAGCCGGGCGTCTTCCGGCGTCTTGCTGTCCTCCGGTGCCACCATACGCCCCATCAGGTCGAGCTTGTGGAAATCCGGCAGCATGTCATCCACGGCGTGGTACATGGCGTCCAGGGTATCCACCAGCGTGGCGTGCCAGTCGAACAGCACCACCGACGGGCGGATCAGCTTGACCAGTGCCGGGTGCCAATCGGCCTCGATCCGGGGCTCCGGGCGCTCGGGTGGTGGGAAGGGCCTGGGGCGCACCTCGGCCGGGGTCTGCTGGAACGCACGGGGCTCCTGGCGCTCCAGCAAGGCCAACAGATCCAGCAATTCTTCGAAGCTTTCAAGAATGGCGGCCGGAGCATCCTTGGAAGAAAACCAGCTGTCGATCCGGGCCTGATCCCAGCCGGCGCCATTGTAGAATACGCCGGCCACACCCGCCCGGTGTGCGGTCAGCATGTCGACGAAACTGTCGCCCACATACCAGGCCCGTTCGTCCGCCGGAACGCCGAGCTGCTCAAGCACTTTCAGAATCACCTGAGGGTCAGGTTTGTACTCGGTCACATCGTCCGCGCAGACCGTAGCGTCGAACAGGTGCTGCCAGCGCCCTTCATCGACCGTGCGAAGCTCCTTGTCCAGGAATTCCCGGTTACGGTTGGTGGACACCGCCAGCCTGATCCCCATTTCCTTGAGGGCAGACAGGTATTCATAGGCACCGGGCTGGAACGGTTTCACCTGCCCAAAGAAGCGCCGGTAAGCGGTGTTGTAGGCTTTGTGGGCGATGAGTTTGGCGTCCCGGTCCTCGCCGAAAATGGCATTAAAGATATCGGTCCGGGAAACCCGGCGTTCGGCCAGTATCCGTGGGTGCAGCCGGCGGAAGATCCGGATGTAACGCACCAGCCGGGCATCGTCTTCGGTGCGGCACTGGTCTTCCGGCAGCAGCCGCTCCACCAGATTCAGCTCTTCCAGCTGGGGCAGCATTTCTTCCATAGCGCTGAACATGGCGTCGTGGGTATCCACCAGGGTGCCATGCCAGTCGAAGATCAGCACCGACGGTGCCGGAAGGGATTCGGAAAATCGGGCCATACACTGTCTCCCTGCAGGAACCGGCCGGACTCGTAACAACCTGTCCGTAAAGATAAACACAGTTGCCGTTCCTTGCACATTCGACCGGCGGGTAATCCCCGCCCAGTGCCACAACGTAATTGCTCTAGAAGCCACCAATGAACGACGGAGTGCCGTGCACACCAAATCCCACCTTCCCTCCAAACTCTGCCCGGTATGCCACCGACCGTTCAGCTGGCGAAAGAAATGGGCCAGAGACTGGGAGCAGGTTCGCTATTGCAGCGAGCGCTGCCGGCGTGACCGGAGCCGCGCATCATGACCACGCTGGTCTGGTTTAAACGGGACCTGAGAATTGACGACCATGGCCCTCTGACTGCCGCTGCCGAGCTGAATGAAGCCGTCATCCCCCTGTACATCGTGGAGCCAGACTACTGGCAACTGCCCGATACCTCCGCCCGCCAATGGGCGTTTATTGAAGAATCCCTGGATGATCTGCGCCGACAACTGCGCGGCCTTGGCACCGATCTGCTGGTACTGACAGGGAATGCCCGGGACGTGCTGGCGCAGCTGCACCGCTCAATGCCTTTCCGCCGGGTCTTTTGTCATCAGGAGACGGGCGGGCACTGGACCTTCGAGCGGGATAAAGCGGTGATTGGCTGGTGCCAGGAACAGAACATCGAGTTTCGGGAATGGCAGCCCTACGGCGTGGTTCGGCGCCTGCAGGACAGAGACCTCTGGGATCGTGCCTGGAACAGCCTGATGAAGCAGGCACTGTTATCGCCCCCCAACCACCTGGCCAAACCCGATGGTCTCGACCCTCTGATCCAGCCGATCGAAACGCCCCAACTGGCAGATGCGTCACCCTGCCCGGACCGCCAGATCGGCGGCAGTCAGCATGCCCGAAAACTGCTTAACTCCTTTCTGGAGCGGCGCTGTGTGGGTTACCAGTACAACATTTCCAGCCCGCTCACCGCCGTGCGGTCCTGTTCCCGCCTGAGCCCGCATCTGGCTTATGGGACACTGAGCCTGCGCGAGGTCTATCAGGCCGCCAAGGCCGCGGGACAAGACGCCGGCAGCCTGCCCAGAAAAAAGCGCAGCCTGACCAGTTTCCGTTCCCGACTGCACTGGCACTGCCACTTTATCCAGAAGCTGGAAGATGAACCGGAACTGGAATTCCGCGCCATGCACCGGGAACTGGAGCATCTGAAAACGGCAGGGGATGAATCGGAACGCCTTCAGCGCTGGCAGGAGGGAGAAACGGGCTGGCCGCTGGTGGACGCCAGTATGCGGGCACTGCAGCACACCGGCTGGATCAACTTCCGTATGCGAGCCATGTTAATGGCGGTTGCCAGCTACCATCTCTGGCTGCACTGGCGGGCGCCGGCGCTTCACCTGGCCCGGCAGTTCACCGACTTTGAGCCCGGCATCCATTACCCACAGGCACAGATGCAGTCCGGGCTGACTGGCATCAACGTCTGGCGCATTTACAATCCCGTTTTACAGAGCCAGAAACTGGATCCGGAGGGCGAGTTTATCCGTCGCTGGGTGCCAGAACTCCAGGGCCTGCCCACCGAATTCGTTCACACTCCCTGGCTCATGACACCTCCGCAGAAAAAACGCCACGGCGGCAACACCTACGTTCCGCCGGTGAGTGACCACGAACAGGCCGCACGGGCCGCCCGCAAGGCTATGGGGGCGTTCTATAAAGCCCGCGTGTCACGGGAGGAAACCCAGCGGGTACTGCAACGCCACGGTAGCCGGAGGGGGCCGACCCAACGCAGGCCCCGGCCACCGTCGAACAAGACGTCTGCCGACTCACAGCTGTCCCTGTTCGACTAACCCTCTGGCTTTCAGTTCTGTGCAACGGTGAGGTTGAGCTAAGCAGTCACGACATTCAGTTCTGGTGCATCTGCTGTTGACGGCGGAACATCTGCTCCATCATCAACTGCATCTGGTTCATGCGCTCTTCCATCATCCGCATTCGCTGATCGACGCTCGGCTGATTAGCACCCTTAGACTGTTTACCCGATTCAGGCTGCCCTTGCATCATGCCTTGGCCCTGATTACCGTGCATCATCCCATGTCCGCTCTGTCCCATCATTCCCGGGCCCATCATGCCTTCGTGCATCAAGCCCATCTGTTCCTCCATAGCCTTCCAATGCTCTTCCATCAGGCGCTGGCGTTCATCCGCAGAGCTGTTGGGAATTTGCTGCATCATCTCGTCCATGCGTGACCAGTTCTGATGCATCTGCTCCATTTGTTCCGGGTTCATCATCATGCCGGGCCCATGGCCCGAGGCAGGCCCTTCACTGCCATGAGCCAGCACCAGCACCGGCACAACGGCCAGGGCACCGACAGCGATAAAGCGCATTACGGTATTCATGTTCAATCTCCTTGCCTACGGCTGTTTCTGTCACTCAAGAGTAGATGCCAACTGCGGAACCGAAAATGCAAGAATGCACCCGATTGACTCAGGCTTGATCTGCGTCAGTTATGACATGGGCAGGACCGCCCGCCACCATCGACGGCTCCCTGTCTTGCTTGTGTGTTGTTCCAAAAATCACGGAGCGCTATGGTTGTAGACACACGGCTCCAAACTTTCAGTAGGAGATGTTTCATGGCGTGCAGTTGTTCCGCTCCAGAGTCCAATTCACCGGCCCCAGGATTTCGGCGGGCTCTGTGGATCGCACTTTGGGTCAACCTTGCCATGTTCGTGGTCGAGGGCGTGGCCAGCTTCCAATCCGGTTCCGTCTCTCTACTAGCCGATGCCATCGACTTTTTTGGCGACAGCGCCAACTACATTTTGTCCCTGAGTGTGCTGTCCATGGGTATGCTGTGGCGCAGTCGTGCGGCCATGGTCAAGGGGCTGACCATGGCGATATTTGGCCTGGTGGTCTGGGGGCGAGCAATCTGGATTGCCAACAGCGGCACAACGCCCGAACCTTTGACCATGGGAGCCGTGGGTCTGCTTGCATTATTTGCAAACGTGAACGTTGCTCTGCTGCTGTACAAGTTCCGGGAAGGTGATTCGGATATGCGCTCAGTGTGGCTGTGCAGCCGCAATGACGCCATCGGAAACCTGGCCGTCATGGCCGCCGCATTTGGCGTATTCGGCACCGGCAGCGCCTGGCCCGACCTGATCGTCGCCGCGATCATGGGTACCCTCGCCGTCACCGCCGGAATCAGTGTGGTGCGTCACGCCCGCACGGATGCTGCAAACGCCCGAGCCACAGCCAGTTCTGTGCAAGTTGAACCCTGCAGCTCGTCAGCCGGCACAAACTAGAAGGCCAGTGAAACCATCACCGGGATATAAACCAGCGCAAACAGAGTGGTCAATAGTACGGTACCCGCGACTTGTCTGGGATGAGTATCCAGCAGCGTGGCAATGACCACCGCATTGGCGGCAATCGGAGTGATGGAAATCAGGAACAGCGCCTGATGCACGGCGGGCTCGTACAAACCCAGTACGTGGACATCCAGCCACCAGAACAGCCCAACCAGAATCGGCCAAGAGGCAAACTTGCCCCAGAAGGCCAGTGCCGTGAATTTGATGTTGCCCGCCAGCCCCCGGAAACTGGAAATGCTCATACCGATGATCATCATCCCCAGCACGCTGTACGCCCCGCGTAGATTGTCGAACAGAGGAACAAAGGTTTCCGGAATGCCCGCACCCGAGAGATTCAGGACAACGGCCAGCACAAAGGCATAGACCGCGGGCAACCGCGCAACCCGCAGCAGGGCATCCTTGAAGTCGTAGCGCCCGCGCGCCGCCAGATAAAAACCCACCGACGTTTCGAACAGAGTGCAACCGAGCATGCACACAATATAAAGCGCCAGGCCCTCTTCCCCGAACAGCAGCAACGCCACCGGTATCCCGAAATAACCGGTATTGCCTGACCCCACACACAGAGCCAGGATACGCTCGCTGCCATCGCCAAGCACCGACTGCCCAAGCTTGAGGTGGATCACCGCCAGCAGTGAAGCAATACCGAAGACCAGAAACGGCAGAAAAATCACTTCAAGCGAGAGTGGCGCAGCCATAACACCGGAGAACACCACCGACGGGGTGACGATGTACAGCATGATCCCGGCGATATGCTTACCGCTGGCCTCCAGAAAGCGACCCGCGATCCATCCGAGCACCACGGTGACATACAGGGGAATCAGCTTAATGAACAAAGCCAGCGCGGCGGTCATGGGGGCTCCGGTAAAACCAATCACGAAGGAAGCGCGCAGTTTAACGCGATCTTGAAATTAGCTACACACAGTCGTCACCGGCCACACATAAAAAAGGCGGCAGGAGAGCCTGCCGCCAGGGGTACACAACAAACAACGCACAGAGGTCAACGCACTTCATGGTGGATCTACTAACCTTATACGCAGGTGCTCGCCAAATGAGATCAACATCACAAAATGAAAATTCAGGGTGCCTTGATCAAAGTTTCTGAGCAAGTGAACACCTCGTCATCAAAAACAGTTTGCGTACAAGTGTACGCTCAAGTAGGGTGCACTTATGAATCAACAAAACCCGGAATCCATGCCTGACTCTCCAGCCAACTCCATACACCATCGCATCGAAGAATGGCTGAACAGCGCCACTCATGGGATTGGCGCACTCCTGAGTGTCATCGGAACCATTGTGCTCGTGGTCGGTGCCAGCCAGCTGGAAGACAACTGGAAGCTGGTCAGCTTCAGCATCTTCGGCGCATCCCTGATCCTGCTCTACCTGGCGTCCACCCTGTACCACGGCACCCGGCACCCGGAGCTTAAAAAGTTATTCAAAACTCTCGATCATTGCGCCATCTTTTTATTGATCGCCGGAACCTACACCCCCTTTCTTCTGGTCAACATGCGGGGAACGGTGGGATGGACCCTGTTTGCGATCATCTGGTCACTTGCGATAACCGGGGTGGTACTGAAGATCATCTTCAAGAACCGCTATGAGCTGGCACGGGTTGGCATCTATATCGCCATGGGCTGGCTGATTATCTTTGCCTCCTCAGACCTCGTCGCAAGTCTCAGCGACACGGCCCTGACACTGATGATCGCCGGCGGAATCGCGTACACCGGGGGCGTGGCGTTTTACCTGGCCGATCGCATCCCTTACATGCACGCCGTATGGCACCTGTTCGTCATTGGCGGCAGCGCTTGCCACTTCAGTGCCGTGTATTACGGGGTACTGCCCCACGTTGCCTGATCCCGGTTACCAGGTTTAATCCTGCAAACCGGGATCCGCTATACTCCGCCCAGAATCAACGGACGGAACGCGCAATGGCAAAGTGGCTGGTTAAATCGGAACCGGATGAGTGCGGTATTGACGACTTCGCACAGTCACCGGAATCCGTCATCCCGTGGGATGGCGTACGGAACTACCAGGCCCGTAATTTCCTGGCACAGATGGCAGTAGACGACGAAGTATTCCTGTACCACTCCAGCTGCAAGCACATCGGCATCGCCGGCATCGTCAAAGTAGTCCGAGACGCCTACCCGGACCCGGCCCAGTTCAATGCAAACTCTCCCTACCACGACCCGAAGAGCACACCGGAGAACCCCCGCTGGCAGGCGGTCGATTTTGCCTTCGTCAAAAAGCTCCCGAGACTGATTCCTCTGGATGAGCTCAAATCTCTGCCCGGGCTTGAGCAACTGCCGCTGGTTCGCAAAGTTAACCGCCTGTCGGTTATGCCCGTCAGTGAGGAGGAATGGCAGATCATCCTTCAACAGGTCTAGCGGCCAGCTTTCTCCAACAAGGCTTTCAGATGCCCAGCGGCGCGGACACTGAACCCGGAGTATCCGGGACTATCAGCCCAACGGGTCACATCAAACCCACTCGACTCAAACACAGACAGTTGAAGAGAACTCAAACTATGATGACCACTCTCAGAAACGGTGCGGCGGCTGCGCTCCTTAGCCTGATCGCTGGATGCTCAACGGCTCACCCGGGGGCCGGAGGCAACACAGAAGGTTTCACAGAAACCGGCCAAGCATCGTTTTACGCGGACAAATTTCAGGGTCGACAGACAGCCAGCGGCGCCCTTTACAAGCACGACCTTTATACCGCCGCACATAAGACCTTACCGTTTGGCTCGACGGTCCGAGTCACCAACACCACGAATGGCAAGAGTGTCGTGGTTGAAGTGAATGATCGGGGCCCGTTTGTTAAAGGCCGCATCATCGATCTCTCAAAATCGGCGTTTAAGAGCATTGGAAATACGTCGCTCGGTTTGATTGATGTGAAAATTGAAGTGCTGCGTTAATGCGTAGCGACCTGTTCGCGCAGCCACCCCGACATCCCCGCTCTAGAATGCCCTTTCAAGGATCATTAGAATTGCCCGTTCCGACGTTACCTGGAGTTCCCGCATGTCCCCGGAAATGAGTCCCTCGCAGGGCTTCAACCAATTGCGCCGCATAGAATCGAGCAAGATCTTTCAGAGCGTCGTCATCGCCATCATCATCCTGTCGGCCCTGACGATCGGTGCAAAAACCTACGACCTTCCGGTCTGGGCTGAGCAGAGCCTGATCCTGACGGACAACGCCATTACCCTGTTCTTTCTGGTAGAGATCCTCTTCCGGTTCGCCGCCTGCCCCAATAAGCGCAAGTTCCTGCTGGATGGCTGGAACCTGTTCGACACCATTGTGGTGATTGGTAGTTTGATTCCGCTGGACAACTCCGAAGCGGTCCTGCTCGGCCGGCTGCTTCGGGTGTTCCGGGTACTGCGTCTGGTATCGGTGGTGCCGGAACTGAGGCAACTGATCAACGCCCTGCTCAAGGCCATTCCGCGCATGGGCTACATCGCCCTGCTGATGTTCATCATCTTCTACATCTACGCCGCCATGGGCGCGATCTTCTTCGCCGAGGTGGATCAGGAATTGTGGGGAGACGTGGCCATTTCCATGCTGACCCTGTTCCGGGTGGCCACCTTTGAGGACTGGACCGACGTCATGTACGCCACCATGGAACAGTACCCGATGAGCTGGCTGTACTACCTGACCTTTATCTTCCTCACGGCCTTCGTGTTCCTTAACATGATGATCGGCGCGATTCTGGAAGTAATGGGCGAGGAGCAGAACGCCCAGCAGGCGCAGAAAGCCCATGACGAACGGGACGAAATCGTGAAACAGCTGCACGCCGTTCAGCGCAAGCTGGATGAGCTGTCCCAAAGGCTGGAACGATAGACACTCACCGTTGAGCTTCAGGGAATCCCATCGCTCCCGTATGGTGATGGGATTCCCACATCGCCCCTAGCGTTTTTCCGACCGGTGCAGAAACCACCCCCCTTCCGAATCCCGGCAAATCTGCAGCTCGGTTTGCTTGAACAGCTCATCCCCCTTGCGGCTTCTGAGTGCCACGAGCCGACAATCCATTCCGTCGATCACCCGATTGGAAAGCAGTTCGTACTGCAGGGAAATGTTTGGATCTTCGGTCACAAAGGTCTGCATATCGCCGATCTCCGCGGTATTCACAAACCCTCGCATGCGATTTTTGAGTTCAGCCTCATCGCTGTCCGACAGCTTGGCGTTCGAGGGCAGCAGAAAGTCCGTGACATTCCCCAGAAGTTTGACCGGTGCCTTGAAGATACCCGAGATCATGCCGGTGAAGACGTTCTCGCCAGCCGATGAGGCAATTTCATCGGCTTCCAGAACAATCCCTTCGATCCGATTAAGCGTTGGCGGGATGGTTTCGCGAATACGTCGGCTTTCGTCCAGTACCTGAGGCACCAGAAGCCGATAGGCCTCTGCTTCGATGATCAAATCCGGAATCTGCGCACGGATCCGGGCGGCCTCGGCCCGAATCTGCTCCGCTTCCTTCCTCATCAAGTCCGTTTGCTCCAGAATAGCCGGCAGACTCTGCCGGATGGCGGCCGATTCATCCAGCACATCCGGAACCAGCAAGCGGACCGCCTCCACCTCGGCAACCGCATCTTCGGCCAGACTCCTGGCCTGTTTCGCTTCCTCAAGAAAATCCGGCACCAGCTCAACCACTGGAGTCAGGGATTCCACAACCCCCTCAGACTGCGTCACGATCAGTTCAACCCGGTCTGCGGTCTGGAGCAAGGCATAGCCGAGGTAGAAAATGGACGCTGCCAACAGCACGATGCAGAGTGAATTGAAGCCCTGTAGGATCGTCTTCACAGGCCAGTCTCCGGTGGGTCCACGCTTTGCAGCGGGATCAGAAAAGCCTAGTTCAATCCCCCAGAACCGTCCAAACCCGGGCGCGGTGATGATGTTGCAACCCCAGAGTTCTGAGTTCTTGCAGTTCGACCACCCGACTTATTCTGAAGGGGCTTGATCTCCCTCTGCCCAGTCAGGATTCAGGCGCTGGATGTTGCCCCAAAGGCGGGATATGTAATCCGGCGGAAAGGTGTAGACGGGCAGATCGGTTTGCCGAACCAGGCCTCGCTGCTCGGGCTCCAGCCCGTAGTAAAGCGTCATCAGAATGTCGCTGCTGGCCCAGGGGCTTTGCCGGAAATAGTGATGTCCATTTCCATCGGTTGCGCCCTCGGCTTCCGTCACGTTGATAAAGCTCATCTGCCCCCGCAGGTTTTCCAGCGCCTGCCGCGCTTGCGGGTGTATCTCGTTGCCATCCCCCGTCCAGAGTTCGCCAAGGCGTCGTTTATTGGTCAGGAATCTGGAAATGCCCAAAGCCTTGTCTTCTGCGGATACGTAGACGGAGAGATGCCGGCACACCTTCAGCAAACCGTCCGCCAGCGAGTTGCCGAAGGCGGCCCGGTCAATATCGCTGCCCAGCAGAATCACGTTGCCGATACGAAGGGTTTCCTGAATCTCTTCCTCAGTCCGGTGCTGGTTAATGAGCGCCAACTGTTCCAGAGCCTGTACCACCAAGCGGGTGCCGTTGCTGTAGCCGATGATGTGAATTTCTTCGGCGTTGGTTTTCTCCGCCAGTACTTCAAGCAGCAGCCGCAGATTTCGAGCATAGCCCACAGCCGTATCCGAGTCCTTGATGTAGGCCAGCCGGTGCGGTGTCGACGGCCAGGCGTAGGCAATAAACGCCCCTCGATAGCCCAAGAAGTGCCAGAGCTCCGCCGATACCAGCAGCGGATTAACGAACGTCACCAGATAACCGTGGGTATACAGGTAGATATCTTTCGAGTCCGAATTCGCCAGTTGGTCGTTAATGGCTTGTGCAAACTGATCGACTGCATCCGGGGGCAGCGGGGCTTCTTCGGGTAAACCGGCATCCACCCAGTAGGGAATGGTCTCACCGACAATGCCCCACTCCGTGACCTTGCCAATCTTCACCGGAAATTCCGCCGTTCTCGCTTTCAACAGCGAAACCTGCCTTGCTTGCTCCCAGGTCAGGTCGCCCTCGCCCATCTGGATTTCCGCGTAACCCAAACGCAGCACCTGCCCACGCTCGTTGCGATAGAAGAGCTCTTCGTCGTCAGGGCCCGCCGGCTCGCGATCGGTGGCGTAGAGAATGCCGTCGTAGGGAATATCCAGGAAGGGATTGCTCTTGGGCAATGGATTAAACAACCCATCACCATAAACGTCCGGTGGCGGCATGAGCTCCAGTTGGCCGACAGGCTTCTGAGCGCAAGCAACAACCAGCTGCAACAGCAGAACCAGAAGGGAGCCCCGCAAAAACCTCTGGCAGTCAACGGCGTTACTGCACCTCATGGCCACTCTCCCAAATGCCCGCCATCAAGCACGGGGGTGCGGTTCGCGGGATTGTACGTTCGTCGTCAGTAGGCGATAGCCTCGACGGTTATACACTGCTCCAGATACCCAATCTGCCAGTTCGTACGATCGTCGATCGCTATATCGGCGAGGTATTGAGTTCCGTCGCGGGCATTCTTGGCCGCCAGAACCGCTTCGCTGGTCGAAACGCCTTCCCCCATGGGCAACACATAGAGGAACTTTGTCTGACAGCTACTGCCCTCTACCTTGCCCAGCGGCTCTGACCCTTCGATAACACCGCCGGCAACGTAGCTGATGGGCGCGTAGGAGCCATGAAAAGAGGAGGAGCATGCAGTCAACGCAAACACGATAAACAAGATGACACCACTCTTTTCCATTCCCTCTCACCTCAGCGGCCAAGTCCGTTTAAAACAGATTGGACAACATTGTTCCAAAGCGCAAAGCATCAACCACCGGGCGTGTACCAGACCGGTGACGTATACGCCCGCTCCTGATGGGTGGGCTCGACGTCCTCTGGCAAATCAACACCGAAAAACGCCGCGTCGTAGGTGCTCCAGCGCGGGGTTGGAATCTCCAGCACGCGCACGTAGTAGAACGCACGTTGCTGGGCGTCAAAGTCAGGATCCTTCCAGTACGCCAACATCAGCGCGTCACCAATGCTGTTGCTGTAGGTCGCCTCTTCCACGTCAACGGTATTGCCAACCGGCTTTTCGCATTGATGCTGATCGTTGGTCGCTCGGTCGTCCGAACACAGCACGTCATACACCTGCTCATGCAGTTCGCCATCGCCATCCATCCAGCCTTTAACGATCAGGATACGATCCAGATTGGCGCCGTCCACATCGCGCAGTGCCCGGATCATAAAGGTGGGTGCCTTGCCGTCCGGTGCATTTTTCAGGTCTCCGCCCATGGGCACGCCGCGGACATACCCCGTTTTGGCAAAGTCCGGCCGTTGCACTTCGGATTCTTCGAAGTCCCACCCGGCGAACATCCGCACGGTGATGCGTGTGCCGGTGGTGGCGTACACTTCTTTGCGGTTCAGGGCATCCCAGATCGCTTCGCGGGTATTATCCGTCGCCCAGACCGCCGCCAAGCCCGAAGACAGTGAGTTCAGATGGCGAATGGTGACATCCGGGCCGCCGGGCTCCTGCAAGAAGCCGGTGATTTTTTCCTCGAAACGTTCAGGGCTTGCCGTCGGCTCTACCGGCGTGGCTTTGCCGAAATAATTGTTCTCTTCGGTTGTCGCCAGCGAGGTATGGCTATCGGTGGAACCGATCATGCCGAACTTGAACGGATTAACGCCCAGATCTTCTTCGTACTGCAACCCTCGTTTGTAGGCTTCCCGGGCATATTCACGGGGCAACATGTCCTGCGTCTTGGGTTCCGTGCCAAAACTGCCTTTATCCCAGGTGCCATAATCGGCGAACTCGTCATTCGGTGACAAAGCCGGGTGGGCCTCACCGTCGCCCTTCATTTGCGTGACTTCGTACACGGGTTCCCAGCGCATCCGCCGCTCGGCGTAATCACGGTCGATGCCTTTGCCGGAGAGTGTTTCATCGTCGAACATCAGGCCGTTGGAAAGGTTACCATTGTGCGGGATAGCCAACGCCCGGCCACCGGTTTTTTCCTCGTAAGCCTGCATCCAGGCCCAGAGATCTTCGGGGTCTGAGGAGTCGTAATTGGAGATAGGAACAATCTGGTCCGCCTCGTCCTTGCCATCCCGGAAGATCACATTTCGATGCATGTTGTTCCCGTTAGGGCTCGCCGTCCACTCAAAGCCAATCAGCGCGGTGAACTTGCCGGGATCATTGTACTGTTCCGCCGCTTTTGTCACCCGCTCCCACATGGTACGGAGCAGTTCGGTTTCCTCGGCCAGCGGGTCCTCGCCCAGGGTCATGCCTTCTCCCCAGAGCGCATAGGCATCGCCAAATTTGCCATCGTAAACCAGTTGGGCAATCTTCCGGCCGAAGTCCGTTGCCAGCAAGTCCGGGTTACGCTCGGCGATCATTGGGGCCAGCCCGAGGTTCTCGGCGTGATCGGCCACAACCAGGAAATCCAGTGGGCGCTGCAGCCGGGCCCGGACACCGTTACTCGCCACAACCATGTCGCCCAGCGCAAAGCGGTACGCCTCTTCCAGCCCAAGGGTATTGCCGACCATACCGGCATCCGTTGAAAGGGCTGTGTGCAGGTGAGTGTCGCCCCAGAACACACGTTGGGGATAACCGATATTCAGGTAAGGCGAGTACTCTTTCTCGCCGACATGATCCTTCTCTGTGGGCCCCGAGCCATAGCCGGCGTAGGAATCTTCCGCCGATGCCCATGGCACAAACAGCATCGTCAAAGCGGGGATCAGGCAGGTTCTGAGTGTCACGTTCACGTTTCGCTCCTTGTTTCGCAATCGAAATTCAGGCTGAACGAAACACCACACTTCTCCGTAGGCGGCCTGCAGTATTGTTCTATAACTTTTTCGCCTTCGCCGGCGACCAACTCTCGTACTGTTCGAGGTCTGGCGAGTACAGCCGCATGATCAGACCCAGGTCCTCATCCTTACGCTCGATGGGCAGCCAGTTTTCCTCTGGCACCCCCTCCGGTTGTTCGGCCGCAATCACAATGCGGATGCCACCCTCCTCGTCGAGCTGAAAACCGGCGTTCTCGCCGACGCTGTATTTCTTGCGGGCGTTAGGGATGAAAAAACCGTTATCCAGGTCGTACAGCGTGACCGACCAGAACGCCTTGACCGGCGGAAGATCCTCGGCGGCCATGACCAGTTCATAATCGAACATCGCATTCATCGGCGCACCGTCCTCCGTGCCGATGGGCGGATAGAGCGCCTCACGGGCAGGTTGGCCAATCGGCCCAATGACCGACTGGAGCGCCAGCAATTCTGCGGTCATCTGCCCCTTGGGCTGGAACAGTTTCGTGAGGTTGCTAGAGGTGAATTCCGCGTCGTCCATGCTCGCAAGGCGCTGGGTCGCGAAGTCCTCGGCCACCGAACGCAGCGCGGCACCATCGATCTGTGCCACGGCATCGGGGTCAAACACCTTACCCGGTTCAACACCCAGGGGCTTGAGGGCATCAAGCAGCGCCTGGTCCAGTTCGTTTTCGGGATCAAAGGTGGTGTGATTGACCACAAATTGCATCACTTCCAGGAAGCGATCCTCAAAGATCTCGAAATCCGAGCCAAACTCCGGGAAACGAGCAAGGTCCTCTTTCACATCCAGATTTCTTGCGATGCCGGATGGGCTGTCCCAGGGCACGAAATGACTTTCATTGCCGCGCCGGCCAAGAAACTCGGATAGCGGCTCCACATCGACGCTGCGCATGGCGGCCAGGTTGGCCTTCAGCCGCTCAGGCTCAGCGGCGTGCGGCATCACCCGGAACACAGCACTGACAAAATCACCGGTGACCTCAAACACCTCGTCCACACCGTCGACCGGTTCGCCCTGGTAGCCTGGCGTGCGCTGGCTGTAGAACAACATCGTGGCCGGCTCATCGAAGTCACCCTGCCCGGTGGACATCGGGATATTCACGTAATGATCATAGGCCGTGACCATCAGTGACACGTACGTGGAGTCGAAGGCGGGAATCTCCAGCACAACGGGCTCCGCCGTGACATCGATCATAGCCCCGATATAGAGAGTGTCGTTGTTCGGACGCGCAATGCCCTTGAGCGTGTGATCCGCCAGCGCCGTGTTGGCTTTCACCCGGTTGTAGCCACCGGTATTCATTGGGTTGCGGGCATCCAGCGCAAACTTGTTATTGACGTTGAACATGGCTATGTACGGGTAGGATCGGAGTACAAGCTCCTCCATCTCGGCGTCCGACATTTCATATCCCCGCCCTGACTGGCCCCACGCGATACTGGCCATCATCAGGCCACACAATAGAACCAACTGAATGACCACGTACTTTAAGGTGGAGCCCTTTCCGCCCGGCGTAGAATCTGAGTAACGGCGACGCATGGCAAATCCCTCTGAGAGAAGTGTCTGTGTGCCCCCACGTGCAGTCGGCGAACTACGTCACCGCCAGAGAGCAATTAGCCAGTTTAGTACAGCCCTCCTGAAGCACGCTCACGCAGATTGACCTGCATCAACATTGAGCCAGATCAAGACCTGAATCTTCGGCCACTGGCAGACTGGCGCGCTTTTTATTTCCCTGTCCCAGCAATTCCGGAATCACCATGCGAACGCCTGAACTCCTCTGCCCTGCCGGCACCCTTGAGCACCTTGAAACCGCCTTTGCCTATGGCGCAGATGCCGTCTATGCGGGCCAGCCCCGTTATTCCCTGCGCGCCAGAAACAACAGTTTCAAAACCGTGGACACCCTGGCCACCGGGATTGAGCGGGCACGGGCGCTCGGCAAACAGCTATACGTGGTGTCGAATATCGCGCCCCACAACAGCAAGGTGAAAACCTTTGTGGATGACATGGCATCGGTGATTGAGCTGAAGCCCGATGCCCTGATTATGTCTGACCCGGGCCTGATCATGATGATCCGGGACAAGTGGCCGGACCAGCCTATTCACCTGTCGGTGCAGGCCAACACCGTCAACTGGGCGACGGTGGAATTCTGGCGTCGGCAGGGCATCAGCCGGGTGATCCTGTCCCGGGAGCTGGACCTGAAAGAGATCGCCGAGATTCGCGAGCGGGTGCCGGAGATGGAACTGGAAGTCTTTGTCCACGGCGCCCTGTGCATGGCCTATTCCGGTCGCTGTCTGCTGTCGGGCTATATGAATCACCGGGACGCCAATCAGGGCACCTGCACCAACGCCTGTCGCTGGAATTATCGGGAAGTCCAAAGCACCCATGACCAGAGCGGCGACCTGATTCCGGTACAGCAGTTCGATCCCGACGCAAACACCCGGGAAATCCTGCTGGAGGAACCCAACCGTCCGGGCAGTTTCATACCTGCCTATGAAGACGAACACGGTACCTACATCATGAACTCCCGCGACCTTCGGGCTGTGCAGCATGTGGAAGCCCTGTGCCGGATGGGTGTCCACTCCCTGAAGATTGAAGGCCGCACCAAGAGCCCCTACTACGTGGCCCGAACCACCCAGGTGTATCGCCGGGCTATTAACCGCGCCGTGACAGGCCTGCCGTTCGATATGGGCCAGATGGATGAGCTGGAAGCGCTCTCCAACCGAGGCTACACCGAAGGTTTCCTGCGCCGGCATCTGCCCCAGGAATACCAGACTTACGAGCAGGGCTCCTCGATTCAGGGCACCCAGCAGGTGGTGGGGCAAATTGTCGACGCCGACGACCAGACCATCACCATTGATGTCAAGAACCGCTTTGGCTGCAACGACCCACTGGAGCTGATGACACCGGACGGCAACATCCGCTTTGCGATCCACAGAATGGAAACCCGCGAAGGAAGGTCTCTGGATTACGCCCCCGGCAGCGGTTATGTTGTTCGAATCCCGCGACCGGAAGGCACGCCGGCTAATCTGGAATACAGCTACCTGACCCGCATCCTGAACCAGGAAAGATGAAGCCATCCGCCAGCAGGCAATGGCTGGCGACTGGTCGGCGTAAGCTACTCAACCGATCTGCAAGACCTCTACGAAATCGTTGACTGAGCGCCACAGGGCCCGCTTCGGTTTTCACGCCTTGGTACCCGCGCCTCCGGATGCGGTATAATCCGGCCACGCACGATTTAATACCTGACTAAATTACTATGGTATTGTATAATCGCTCGCCAGAACTGACGGGCGCGCCGGTTTTTTATGCTTTTTTAGCACTGCAGCCGGCCTTTCACGAACCCGTCATCCAAAAAACGATTGCAGGGCGTACTCACAAGATGAGCGACCACTGCAACACCCAAACTTAAGACATCCGCCCGGCGGCCAGACACCAAAGGCCGGCGGCACACCAAGGGCGACAGCGCCCGCGATGAGAGAATACGGAGCGACGATCATGGCGACCACCGATCAAGAGGTGAACGAGCTGATCAAAAAAGGGTACGAGCACGGTTTCGTAACCGAGATTGAGGCCGATACCTTCGAACCCGGCCTGAACGAAGACGTCATTGCCCGGCTTTCCCAGATTAAGGGTGAGCCCGAGTGGATGCTGGAGTGGCGTCTGAAAGCCTATCGTCGTTGGCTCGAAATGGACGAGCCGGACTGGGCCCACGTTGGCTATCCGAAAATCGATTACAACGCGATCTCCTACTACTCGGCGCCCAAGCGCAAAGAGGACATGCCTCAGAGCCTGGATGAAGTGGATCCGGAGCTGCTCAAGACCTATGAAAAGCTGGGCATCCCCCTGCACGAGCGGGAAAAGCTCGCCGGTGTTGCGGTCGATGCGGTCTTCGATTCCGTCTCCGTTGCGACAACCTTTAAAGAGCCGCTGGCCAAGGCCGGCGTGGTGTTCTGCTCCATCTCCGAAGCCATTCGCGATTATCCGGAACTCGTGCAGAAGTACCTCGGTTCGGTGGTTCCCCAGGGTGACAACTTCTTCGCCGCCCTGAACTCCGCGGTATTCTCAGATGGTACCTTCGTGTATGTGCCCAAGGGCGTTCGCTGCCCGATGGAGCTGTCAACCTACTTCCGGATAAACGCCGCCAATACCGGTCAGTTCGAACGCACGCTGATCATTGCCGAAGACAGCAGCTACGTCAGCTACCTGGAAGGTTGCACCGCGCCTATGCGGGATGAAAATCAGCTGCACGCGGCGGTGGTAGAGTTGGTGGCGCTGGACGATGCCCAGATCAAGTACTCCACCGTGCAGAACTGGTACCCGGGCGACGAGAACGGCAAAGGCGGTATCTACAACTTCGTTACCAAGCGGGGCGCCTGCATCGGCAGGAACAGCAAGATCTCCTGGACCCAGGTAGAAACCGGTTCCGCCGTCACCTGGAAGTACCCCAGCTGTGTGCTGCGGGGCGAGAACAGCGTGGGCGAGTTCTACTCCGTGGCGCTGACCAACAACTTCCAGCAGGCCGACACCGGTACCAAGATGGTCCATCTGGGCAAGAACACCCGTAGCACCATCATTTCCAAGGGTATTTCGGCCGGCAAGAGCTCCAACGCTTACCGCGGCCTGGTGAAATTTGGCCCGGGCGCCGAAGGTGCCCGCAACTTCACCCAGTGCGACTCCTTGCTGATCGGTGATCGTTGTGCGGCGCACACCTTCCCGTACATCGAGAGCAAGAACAAGTCGGCCATCGTTGAGCACGAGGCCACTACCTCCAAGGTCAGTGACGAGCAGATGTTTCTGTGCCGTCAACGTGGTATCGACCCGGAGCAGGCGGTGTCCATGATCGTCAACGGCTTCTGTAAGGAAGTATTCAAAGAGCTGCCCATGGAGTTCGCCGTAGAAGCCGGCAAGCTGCTGGAAGTCAGCCTGGAAGGTTCCGTGGGCTAAAGGCCGCGAACAAACGCCGACACACGAATTCAAAGAGTTTAAAACAGAGAGAACCCCATACATGCTGAGCATCAAAAACCTGCACGCATCGGTTGAGGGCAAAGAGATCCTCAAGGGCATCAACCTGGAAGTAAAGGCGGGCGAAGTACACGCCATCATGGGCCCGAACGGTTCCGGCAAAAGCACCCTGTCCCAGGTGCTGGCAGGCAACGAAGCGTATGAGGTCACCGGCGGTGAAATCACCCTCAACGGCAAAAACCTGCTGGAGCAGGAAACCGAGGAGCGCGCCCGCGAAGGCATCTTCCTGGCGTTCCAGTACCCGGTGGAAATCCCCGGCGTCAGCAACCTTCAGTTCCTGCGTACTGCGGTGAACGCCATGCGCACGCACAGGGGTGAGCCGGAAATCAACGCCGCTGAATTCATGAAGCTGGCGAAAGAAGTTTCCAAGCAGGTGGACCTGGATCCGGCGTTCCTGAAGCGCGGCGTGAACGAAGGTTTCTCCGGTGGCGAAAAGAAGCGTAACGAAATCATGCAGGCCCTGCTGCTGCAGCCGAAGCTGGCCATTCTGGACGAAACCGACTCCGGCCTGGACATTGACGCCCTAAAAGTCGTGTCCGACGGTGTCAACGCTCTGCGTTCCGAAGATCGTGCGATCCTGATGGTGACCCACTACCAGCGTCTGCTGAATCACATTGTGCCGGACCACGTTCATGTACTGGCCGGAGGCAGGATCATCAAGTCCGGTGGCCGCGAACTGGCCCTGGAACTGGAAGAGCGCGGCTACGGCTGGCTCGGCATCCGGGACGAAGATACAGCCAACGAGACGGGTCAGTAAGGAGGTCACGGAATGAAACCAGCCCCGACTCTCTCATCGGCCTTTCTGAAGCCGGGCGGGCAATCTCTGCCGGCTCCGCTGCTGGCACTGCGCGAAGAGCGCGGCACTGGCCTTGTGGACATGCCGCTGCCGACGCGCAAAACCGAGAACTGGAAGTACTCCAGCAAATACCTGAAGCTGGCCGACGAGATGGCCACTTCTCTCTCGAATGAGGGCAAGCCCGGCCCGAGCCTTCCTGCGCCCGGCTACAAGGTGGTTTTCCTGAACGGCGTGATGATGCCGGAGGCCAGCGATTACCCGGATCTGGACGACATTCGAATTCGCAGCTTCAGGGACCTGTCGGATGACGAGGCCAAAACGCTCGCCTCGCGACTGGACAGCACCCTGGACACCGATGCCGTACAGATGGCGCGCCTGAATTCGGCCCGGTTTGAAGACGGCCTGCTGATTCAGCTGAAGCCGGAGGCCCGGCTCGACCAGCCGCTGTTCATCGTGCACGAAGTGACAGCCGACGCCAGCGGCTCTGCATTCCCGCGCATTTTCGTCGAGGCGGCGCGCCACAGCCAGATCACCCTGGTGGAAGAATACATCTCCAGCGGCAGCGAGCCGGTGATGGTCAACACCGTGACCGAGTTTGACCTGGCCGACGGCGCCAGCATCACCAGTGTGCGCCTGAATACCGAAGGCGACAGCGTTCAGCACATTGGCGCCACCGGCGTTCGTCAGCAACGCGACTCCCGCTTTGAAAGCCACACCGTTGGCTTCGGCGGCCCCCTGCGCCGCCATGACCTGCAGGTTCGCCTGGAAGGCGAAGGTGCCGAATGCAAGCTGAACGGCGTGGTGGTGACCCAGGACAAGCAGCATTACGACAACCACACCTGCATCGAGCATGTGGCCGCCCACTGCAACAGCGAGGAAACCTACCGCAATATTGCGGCAGATACCTCCCACGCGGTGTTCAACGGTCGCATTCACATCCATCAGGATGCGCAGAAGTCCAATGCGGACATGAACAACAAGAACCTGTTGTTGTCCAACGGTGCAGAAATCGATACGAAGCCCGAGCTGGAAATCTACGCAGACGATGTGAAATGTGCCCACGGTGCCACCATCGGCCAGCTGGACGAAACCTCACTGTTCTATCTGGTGTCTCGCGGCATTGGCAGGCGAGAGGCCAATGTGCTGCTGACCATGGCGTTTATTAATGAACTGGTGGAAGAGATTCCGGTGGACGCCGTGAAGGAAACGGTTCAAGTGCAGCTCAACCAGTTCTTCGAACACACCTTTCAGGAGGCGTAACCGGGTATGACGGATCTGTCCGTGGCAAACTCAGCCAACAAGCCAGCGTTCGACGTAGCGGCCATCCGGCAGGACTTTCCAATCCTCGCCCAGCAGGTCAACGGCAAGCCGCTGGTGTATCTGGACAACGGCGCATCGGCCCAGAAGCCGCTGGCCGTGCTGGACGCCATGGACCGTTACTACCGGGAGATGCATTCCAACGTGCACCGTGGCGCTCATACGCTGGGCGACCGGGCCACGACCGCCTTCGAAGGCGCCCGTGAAACCGTTCGCCAGTTCCTGAACGCCGGCAGCACCCGGGAAATCATCTGGACCCGGGGCACCACCGAGGCGATCAACCTGATTGCCAACGGTCTGGCCCCGCGCCTGAACGAAGGCGATGAAATTCTCGTCAGCCGGATGGAGCACCACGCCAACATCGTGCCCTGGCAGATGGTGGCCGAGCGCACCGGTGCGAAGGTGGTTCCCATCGACATCACCCCGGAAGGTGATCTGGACCTAGATTCGTTCAACCGCCTGCTTGGGGATCGAACCAAGATCCTGGCCATCACCCACGTGTCGAACGTACTGGGCACTGTGAACCCGGTGGCCGAGCTGATCCAGAAAGCCAGGGCGCGTAACGTTCTGACCGTCGTGGACGGTGCCCAGGCCGTACCGCACTATCAGCCGGATGTGCAGGCACTGGACTGCGACTTCTACGCGTTTTCATCCCATAAACTGTTCGGCCCCACCGGCATCGGTGTGCTGTACGGCAAGGCCCGGCTTCTGGAAGACATGCCCCCTTATCAGGGCGGCGGCGAGATGATCGAGCGGGTGTCGTTCGAGAAAACCACCTGGAACACCCTGCCCTACAAATTCGAAGCCGGAACACCGGCGATTGCCGAAGCGGTCGGATTGGGCGCAGCCATCAAGTACCTGAACGGTCTTGACCGGGCCGCCATGGAGGCCGCCGAACGTTCACTGCTTGAACGCGCCAACCAGCTGGTTGAAACCGTACCCGGCATGGAAATCATTGGCACGGCAAAGAAGAAGGTGCCGGTGATGTCGTTCAAAATCGCCGGCCTGCACCCCAGTGACATCGGCACCCTGCTGGACCAGCAAGGCATTGCCATCCGCACTGGCCACCATTGCGCCATGCCACTGATGGACTTCTATGGAGTTCCCGGTACAGCACGGGCCTCCTTTGCGTTTTACAATACTATGGAAGAGGTGGACCAGTTGTTTTCCGCCTTGCAGAAAATCCAGCGCCTGTTTGCCTGAGGGAGGTCGACCCATGACAGCCGAAGTCTTTACACCGACCGTCGCCGTGACCATGACCGATAGCGCGGTTAAGCATGTACGCAAGCAGCTGGAGAAAAAGCCAGAGGCCAAGGGCATTCGCCTGGCCATCAGGAAAAGCGGCTGCTCCGGCTTCAAGTACGAGACGCTCTGGGCAGAGTCCATCGAGGCCGATGACCGGGTGTTCCATGTGGACGGTGTGGACATCATCGTGAAGGAAGAACACCTGCCACTGGTGAACGGCATCGAGATTGATTTCGTCACCGTCGGCGTAAACTCTATGTTCCAGTATCGCAATCCCAACGCCACCGCCGAATGTGGCTGCGGGGAAAGTTTTACCGTTGCCTGAGCCTGCTCGGGTAGCCAACTGACATCAGCGAGGCCATTTTGGGCATGCAAGAACGGGAAGTGGTCCTGACCAAGCGCGAAGTAGAGGCGCGCCTTGTCCCTGCCGGCACCGAAATCATGATTCCGGCGGACACCTTTGTGACCATCACACAGTCACTGGGCGGTAGCTTTACCGTCGCGGTCAACGGCAACCTGGCCCGCATCGAAGGCCACAATGCCGACGCCCTGGGCAAGAAGCCGCTGGAAAGCAGCTTCGACACCCCGGAAGACGGATCCATCAATGAAAACCAGGTGTGGGAAGCACTCCGTAACTGCTACGACCCGGAAATTCCCGTGAACGTCGTGGATCTGGGCCTGATCTACGAATGCAAGATCGAAAACGGCACCGACGATGGCAACCACGTCTACATCAAGATGACGCTGACCGCCGCCGGTTGCGGCATGGGACCGGTGATCTGCGATGATGTGAAACGCAAGACCGAGCATGTTCCCAACGTGGACAAGGTGACGGTGGAACTGACCTTCGACCCGCCCTGGAGCAACGACATGCTCACCGACGAAGCCAAGCTTGAACTGGGAATGCTCTGATGACCGCAAGCGAACAGGATTTCAAGAACAACCCGCTGGGCACCAAGACGACCCTGGAAGACGTCACCGACGCTTTCGAATTCCTGGATGACTGGGAAGAGCGTTACGCCTACATCATCGATCTGGGCAAGCAGCTACCGGCGTTCCCCGATGACGCCCGGATGGAAGAGAATTACGTGCACGGCTGTCAAAGCCAGGTGTGGCTGATTCACCACTACGACGAAGACACCGGCAAGCTGTACCTGCTGATCGATTCCGACGCTATGATCGTGCGCGGCCTGGCCGCCATCATCCTGGTGGCGCTGAATGGCAAGTCCCCAAGGGAACTGCTCACCACGGACATCGATGAATTGTTCGAAGAGCTGGACCTGTTCCGCCACATCTCCCCGACTCGCGGTAACGGGTTGCGGGCCATGGTTAGCAAGATCCGGGATATTGCTGCAGCTCAGGCTGCCTGAGCCGCAGCGGTAAACATTACCCGACGACCATCAATCCGAGCCATTCGAGCCATTCACGACTGACTGGACAGCCTGTCCGTGGTGGCTCAACCCACCTCCACTAACGCCTTGACCTTACTGCCAGTCAGCCCTCGGCCTCAGCCCCAACTGCGCGTTGGTGTTCGCCAGAACCTGGCCAGCAATGACGACAACGACGGCATTGCCGAAGAAACCCAGTTTACCGCAGGCCTGGGCGTCAACCTGATGGGCGTCCGATTCGACCTGGGCGCACTCTACAGCGATGCCGATGTGGGCGCCGCCCTGGAGTTTGGCACCGCGTTCTGATTTTCCGACGGAAACAGCCAGAGCCCGCCCGGCCACGCCGCGCGGGCTTTTTTATGCTGATTCCGGGTTTGCCTCTGGACACGTCGAACCGGATAATTCCCGGACCATCTTTAATCAGGGAACAGACCTTCCATGCACACTTATCTGGTTGGCGGCGCCGTCCGAGATGAACTTCTTGGCCTTGAGGTCAAAGACCGGGACTGGGTGGTTGTCGGTGCAACACCGGACCAGATGCTGGCAGAGGGTTTCAAGCAAGTAGGCGCTGACTTCCCCGTCTTCCTTCACCCCGGAAGCCGGGAGGAATACGCCCTGGCCCGCACTGAACGGAAGCAGGGGCATGGCTACCATGGCTTTGAGATCTACAGTGCGCCGGACGTCACCCTGGAAGAAGACCTGAAGCGGCGGGACCTCACGATCAACGCCATGGCCCGGGACAACCAGGGCCATATCATCGACCCGTTCAACGGCCAGCAAGACATCCGGGACCGTCAGTTGCGCCACGTGTCGGAGGCCTTTGCCGAGGACCCACTGCGGATACTGCGAATCGCCCGGTTTGCCGCCCGGTTTGCCCCCATGGGCTTCGAGGTGTGCCAGAACACCATGGAACTGATGCAAACCATGGTCAACGATGGCGAGGTGCATCATCTGGTGGCCGAACGGGTTTGGCAGGAAATCCAGAGAGCTCTGCAGGAGAAAGAGCCCGGAACCTTTTTTGAGGTACTTCGGGCCTGTGGTGCCCTCGACGTGCTGATCCCGGAACTCAGCCCGCCTGAGCGTTTCGATGCCGCCATGGCCGCCCTGCACTGCGTCCACCGCCACGACGGAAACCTGACCCAGCGCTTTGCCGCTTTGATGTCTCCGGTTCCACCACAGGAGATGTCTGAACGAGCCAGGGCACTGAAAGCACCCAACGACTGCACCGCCCTGGCACAGCTACTGGCCACGACCCAACCGATACTTGGCGAAAGCACCGGCACAGCTCCCGGTGCCAGTGAATTGCTTGATCTGCTCGACCGCGCCGATGTCTGGCGCCGGGCTGACCGGTTTCACACCCTGCTGGAGGTCCTGAGGTGTACGTTGCCGGAAATGGCCATCACCAACCTTGATGCGCTTCAGCGAGCAGCGACGGCAGCCGCAGGGGTCGAACCAAGGCAGCTCCTGGACAAAGGGTTCAAAGGCAAAGCCCTGGGCCAGGCCATTCAGCAGGAACGGCTGAAATGCGTTGAACAGGCACTGACGGGTAAGAACCGCTAACCACACCGGCTACCTTGGGCCGGGTGCAACTTTCCGGCTACAATGCCGTCATTCTAAAACTTGCGCGAATGGAGCCAGACCCGCGCCCAGCGAATCGGAGAGATCTTATGCGTGATGTTGTCATTGTTGCCGCCAAACGTACCGCCATTGGCGCCTTTGGTGGCGCCCTGTCCAGCCTCAAGGCCGATCAGCTTGGCACCACAGTGATCAAAGCCCTGATGGAAGAAACGGGGATTGCCGGCGACCAGGTAAACGAGGTGATTCTCGGTCAGGTTCTAACTGCCGGCTGCGGCCAGAATCCGGCTCGCCAGGCCTCTATCAACGCGGGGCTGCCGGCTTCTGTGCCCGCCATGACCATCAACAAGGTGTGCGGCTCCGGCCTGAAAGCGGTTCACATGGCCGTTCAGGCGATCAGCTGCGGCGATGCTGAGCTACTGATTGCCGGTGGCCAGGAAAGCATGAGCCAGTCGCCCCACGTTCTGCCCAACAGCCGCAACGGCCAGCGCATGGGCAACTGGAGCATGGTCGACACCATGATCACCGACGGACTCTGGGATGCCTTCAACGACTACCACATGGGCATCACCGCCGAGAACATCGTGGAAAAGTATGGAATCAGCCGGGACGAGCAGGACGCCTTCGCCGCAGCCTCCCAGCAGAAGGCGGTTGCCGCCCAGTCTGCCGGACACTTCGACAGCCAGATTGTGCCGGTTTCCGTGCCTCAGCGTAAAGGCGACCCGATCGTGGTCGACAAGGACGAATGTCCGCGCGATGGCGTGACCGGCGACGGGCTGGGCAAGCTCCGCCCCGCCTTCAAGAAGGACGGTTCCGTGACCGCCGGCAACGCCTCCTCCCTGAACGATGGTGCTGCGGCGGTGATGGTCTGCAGCGCCGACAAGGCCCGCGAACTGGGCCTGACACCACTGGTCACCATCAAGGCGTATGCGAACGCGGGGGTCGACCCCACGATCATGGGCACCGGTCCGATTCCGGCCAGTCAGCGCTGTCTGCAGCGTGCCGGCTGGAGCGTGGATGACCTGGACCTGATCGAAGCTAACGAAGCGTTCGCTGCCCAGGCGATCTCTGTGAACCGGGACCTGGGTTGGGATACGGACAAAGTGAATGTGAATGGCGGTGCCATCGCCCTGGGTCACCCCATTGGTGCCTCCGGCTGCCGCATTCTGGTCACCCTGCTGCACGAAATGGTGCGCCGGGACGCCAACAAAGGCCTGGCCACCCTGTGCATTGGTGGCGGTATGGGCGTTGCCCTGGCGGTCGAGCGGTAACCTTGATGCTGAACGTGGTGCTGTACGAGCCGGAGATTCCGCCCAACACAGGTAACATCATCCGGCTCTGTGCCAACACAGGCTGTCAGCTGCATCTGATTGAACCGCTGGGGTTCAACCTCGAGGACAAACAGATGCGGCGCGCGGGGCTGGATTACAGCGAATACGCCACGGTGAAGGTACACCCGGACTATGACGCCTTTCTGGAGGCCGAACGCCCAACCCGGCTGTTCGGGTTCACGACCAAAGGCCAGCGCCATTACCATGAAGTGGCGTTCGAAGACGGTGATTACCTGATGTTCGGCCCGGAAACCCGGGGGCTGCCGATTGAGGTTCGGGAGGCATTACCCGCCGGAAACCGGCTAAGGGTGCCCATGCGACCGGAAAGCCGTAGCCTGAACCTGTCCAACACGGCAGCGCTCGTGGTCTATGAAGCCTGGCGTCAAATGGGATTTGCCGGCTCGATCTGACTCTGCACGCCTGGAACGCCAGCACAAAAAAACCGGCCACAAGGCCGGTTTTTTCTATACGGAAGAACGCGAATCAGTGTGTCTGCGACTCTTGCTTGCCCGCTTCTTCGCCACCCTCTTCCTGCTTGCGCTTCAGCGCCTGGGCGTAGATGGCATCAAAGTTGACCGGTGCCAGCATAAGGGCCGGGAAGCTGCCCTTGCCGACGATGCCGTCGATGGCTTCGCGGGCGTAGGGAAACAGAATGTTCGGGCAGTAGGCACCGAGCATCTGACCCAGCTGAGGGCCTTCAATACCACTCACCAGGAAAACACCGGCCTGCTGGATCTCAACCAGGTACGCGGTTTTCTCGCCGATCTTGGCAGTAACCGTCAGTGACAGAACCACTTCGTACTGGTTGTCGCTCAGTTTGTTGTGAGACGTGTTGAGATCGAGGTTCACCTGAGGCTTCCACTGCTCCTGAAACACCAGTGGGGAGTTTGGTGATTCAAAGGACAGGTCCTTCACGTAGATGCGCTGAAGGGCAAACTGGGGTTGGTTCTCGTTTTGACTGCCTGCGGCGGCCTGCTGGTTCTCAGCCATGGTCTTTCCTTTTGTTCTCTTTCGTGGGCCTGACGCCCTTGTTAATAAAATGTGCTACCGGAGCCGTGTACCGACTGGCTCCGCCGACTGATGTGAAACAGTGCGGCAGAATGCGCTCCAGATCAAGGCCTCTTGCACGCCTTACTTTTTCACCAGCGGCAGATTGTTGGCTTTCCAATCGGTGATCCCACCGTTCAGGCGCGCCACATTGGTGAAACCTTCGGCGTTCAGCTGCTTCACCGCCATGGCCGAATGCTGGCCCATCTTGTCCGCCACAATGATCTGTTTGTCCTTGTGCTTGGACAGCTCACTCACCCGGCTTTTCAGACTGTTGAGAGGGATGTTGATGGCACCGGTGATACGCCCCTCGCCATATTCCTTGCGATCCCGGATATCCAGCACCACCGCCTGATCACCGTTAATCAGCCGGATCACTTCCTGTGCCGATACTTTGCTGCCACCACGACGGGATTCCAGAATGACGATAGCAACCAGAAAGGCAACAAACAGTGAAGCAAGGATGTAATGGTTAACAACGAACTCGAAAAAGCGATCCATGAAAATACCCTGAAGAAAAATTTTGGCTGGATTATACACGCACCGGCCGAGTCACAGAAGGCAGGCAGCATGGCTTGTCTGTGCCAAACCGGTTAGAATCCGGGGTCTCTATTTTCCCATTTTTTATTCGATCGGAAGGACTGATGACCGCGACGCGCAAGCCGACTGCACTGATTATCCTGGATGGCTGGGGCCACCGTGACCCGGCTGAAGACAATGCCATCAGCAACGCCAACACGCCGTTCTGGGACAAACTCTGGCAATCCCAGCCAAAGACCCTGATCAACACCTCCGGCATGTTCGTGGGGCTGCCCCAGGGTCAGATGGGCAACTCGGAAGTGGGCCACATGAACCTGGGCGCGGGACGCGTGGTGTATCAGAGCCTGACCCGTATCGACAAAGAACTGGAAGACGGCAGCTTCCAGAAAAATGAGACGCTGTGTGCCGCCATCGACAAAGCCGTCAGCGGTGGTCGGGCGGTTCACCTGATGGGCCTGCTGTCACCAGGTGGCGTTCACAGCCACGAAGATCACATTCTCGCTGCTGCCGAGATGGCGGCGAATCGCGGAGCGAAAGAAGTCTACATCCACGCCTTCCTCGATGGCCGGGACATGCCGCCGCGCAGCGCCAAACCATCCCTGGAAAAGGCCGCAGCCAAGCTGGAAAGCCTGGGCGTGGGGCGCGTTGCCTCCATCGTCGGCCGCTACTTTGCCATGGACCGGGACAACCGCTGGGACCGTGTCGAAGGCGCCTACAACCTGATGACCCAGGGCAAAGCAGCGTTCACCGCAACCGACCCGGTCAGCGCCCTTGAGCAAGCCTATGCCAGGGAAGAGAACGACGAGTTCGTGCAACCGACCCGAATTTATTCCGCGGGTCAGCCGGAAGGCACCATCAACGACGGCGACACGGTTCTGTTCATGAACTTCCGGGCCGACCGTGCCCGGGAAATGACCCGCGCGTTCGTCGAGCAGGATTTCGATGGTTTTGATCGGATCAAGCATCCTGAACTGGCGGATTTCGTCATGCTCACTGAGTATGCGGCAGACATCAAAACCAGCTGCGCCTACCCGCCCGAGCAGCTGTCCAATGGCCTCGGCGAGTACATGGCCAAGCTGAACAAGACCCAGCTTCGCATCTCCGAAACCGAAAAGTACGCTCACGTGACTTTCTTCTTCAACGGCGGAATGGAAACTCCGTTTGACGGCGAAGACCGCATTCTGGTCCCCTCCCCTCAGGTGGCCACCTATGACCTGAAGCCGGAAATGAGCGCACCGGAAGTCACCGACAAGCTGGTGGACGCCATCAAGAGCGGGAAGTATGACCTGATCGTGTGCAACTACGCCAACGGCGACATGGTCGGACACACCGGCAAGCTGGATGCCGCCATCAAGGCAGCTGAATGCCTCGACACCTGCGTGAAGCGCGTTATTGAAGCGCTTGACGAGGTCGGCGGCGAGGCCCTGATTACGGCCGACCATGGCAACTGCGAGCAGATGACCGATCCGGAAACCGGACAGGTTCACACGGCCCACACCAGCGATCCTGTGCCGCTGGTCTACACCGGCCCGCGCAAGGTTTCCTTGCTGGATGATGGCAGCCTGAGCGACGTAGCGCCCACGCTCCTGGCCCTGATGGGACTGGAGCAGCCCAGCGAAATGACCGGGCACAGCCTGGTAAAAGCTGACTGACCGCTGCGAACTGACAGCCGTGTTGCGGTTAATACCGGCTCTGCTCATCACGCTTCTGGCAGGCACCTCGGCAGCTCTGGCCCAGGATGAGGTTACGCCGTCCCAGGTGCGAGAACTGAAGGAACGCATAGCGGGCATCGACGAGTGGCTGAGCGATGCAGAACGAGATCGCTCAGCGCTTGAACGCCAGCTTGCTGCAACGGAGCGGAAAATAGGCCGCCTGACCCGTGAGCGCCGGGATCTGGAGCAACGCACGGAAAAACTGAAGGCCCGCCTGAAAGAACTGGAGCAGGAAGAACGCCAGCTCGTTACCAACCTGAATCGACAGCGGGACAGCCTGAAACGTCAGATCCGGGCCGCCTGGATGGAAGGTGACACTCCGGCCATCAAGGTTCTGCTTAATGAAGTCGATCCGGACCGGGTCGCTCGCACCATGACCTACTACGAGTATCTCAGCCGGCATACGGTTGAGAGCCTGGAAGCCTTCCGCGCCAGTCTCCGGGAACTGAAAGACGCCAGAGCCAGCATCCAGACCACTCGCACCAACCTGGCCCGCACCGCCGCAGACATTGCCAGCCGGCAAGCCGAGCTGGACGAAAGCCGCAAGGAACGCCAGCAAACCCTGGCCAAACTCAACAGCGACATCCGTACCCGTAAAAGCGAGCGGGAGAATCTGGAAGCTGACCGCCAGCGGCTGGAAAAGCTGCTCAGGGAAGTCCAGCAGGCGATCGCCAACATCCCTGCCCCCAACGAATCCCAGCCATTCAGCTCATTGCGCAACAAGCTTCCCTGGCCCGTGCAGGGCAAAATCGTCAGTAACTACGGCGATCAATACGCCGGTGGCAAGCTGAAACGAAGCGGCCTGCTGATCGGCACCGGCGAGGGCACCGAGATCAGGGCCATCCACTACGGACGAGTCGTTTTTGCCAACTGGCTTCGTGGCTTCGGCTTGATGACCATCATTGATCATGGCGATGGCTACATGACACTCTACGGCCATAACAGCAGCCTGTTCACCAGCCCGGGCGACTGGGTGGCAGCAGGCGAGCCCATCGCTGTTGCAGGGCGTACCGGCGAGGCTGAAAGCCCCGCGGTGTACTTTGAAGTTCGCCACAATGGCAAGCCGGTCAATCCCAGGCGCTGGCTTGCGAACTGAGTACTCCCAACAGGGCTGACAAACGAAGCGCTGGACGCCATACTGTCTGACATCAGGGAAACAAGTCCAACTATTGGAATAAAAACAGGATATGTGAATGAAGCGGGCCAGACGTCCATCCCATGCTCTTCCTCTGAGTGCCATTGTCCTAAGCACTTTTTTTACCGCTATCCCCGGACTGGCACTTGCCCAGGATCAGGAAGATGATGGTAGTCAGACCTACCAAGGCACCGTTAATGGACAGCAGGTCGAAGTCACCCTGCCGGACCCGGAGAAGCAGCTTCCGCTGGAAGACCTGCGCAAGTTCACCGAGGTCTTTGCCCGTATCAAGGATGCTTATGTGGAAGAGGTGGATGACCAGCAACTGCTGGAAAGCGCCATCAAGGGCATGCTTTCCGACCTGGACCCGCACTCCACCTACCTTGCCCCCAAAGACTACGAGGAACTGGAGGAAAGCACCTCCGGCGAATTTGGTGGCCTGGGCATTGAGGTTGGCATGGAGAACGGCTTCGTCAAAGTCATCGCACCGATTGATGACACCCCGGCCCAGAAGGCCGGCGTGCAGGCCGGCGACCTGATCATCAAGCTGGACGAGAAGCCAGTTAAGGGCATGACCCTCGAAGAGGCCGTGTCATTGATGCGGGGCAAACCAGGCAGCATCCTCACCCTGACCATCATGCGCGAGGGTGAAAGCGCCCCAATCGAAATCGATGTCGAGCGGGACATCATCAAGGTCACCAGCGTGAAATCCCGCATGATCGAGAACGGCTACGGCTACGTCCGCATCACCCAGTTCCAGGCCGAAACCGGCAACCAGTTCCGCCAGGCACTTGAGTCGCTGGAAGAAGAGAATGGCAACACCCTGGACGGGCTGATTATTGATCTGCGCAACAACCCGGGCGGCGTCCTCCAGGCTGCGGTTGAGACCGCCGATGCCCTGCTGGACCAGGGATTGATCGTTTACACCGAAGGCCGTATCCAGAGCTCCCGCCTGCGCTTCAGTGCAACTGCAGGAGATTTCATGCCAAGCACGCCGGTGGTTGTGCTGATCAACGGCGGATCCGCGTCTGCCTCCGAAATTCTGGCCGGCGCTCTCCAAGACCATGGACGTGCCGTGATCATGGGCACCCAATCCTTTGGCAAGGGCAGCGTACAGACGGTTATCCCGCTGGACGAGGCTCACGCCATCAAGATGACCACCGCCCGTTACTACACCCCCGATGGTCGCTCCATTCAGGCTACCGGAATCAAGCCGGACATCGAGGTTCGCCCGGCTGAACTGACAGAGCTCGACAGCCAGCCCTTCTTTACCGAGGCGGACCTGAGCGGCCATCTGGAGGGCCAGAACGAAAACAAGGATGGCGAGACAGCCAAGGAAAAAAACGGCCCTTCGCCAGCTGAACAGGATTATCAGCTTCGCTCCGCCCTGAACCTGTTGAAGGGCCTTCATATTTTTGGCAGTAAAGATGGAAACACCGCCATAGAGGGACAGGATATCAGCCAGTGAAGTTGTTCCGCCTTACGACGGTCCTGGCGGCCATACTGGCCGCCCCATTCGCAACGGGTAACTCAGATACCCCGGACAAACCAGCCGACAAGGCCCTGCTTCCGACCATCGCCATCATCATCGATGATATGGGGCACAACCGGGAACAGGGCGAACGCCTGGCCAATATGGAACAGCCCCTGACGCTGGCGTTCCTGCCCTTCCGCCGCCACACCGTGTCGCTGGCTGAGCTGGCACACCGTCAGCGCAAGGAAATCATGCTGCACTCCCCCATGGCCAACACCCGAAACTTCTCACTGGGTGCCGGCGGACTGACCTCCGACATGGATGAAGCCAGCATTGCCACCACCCTTCGTCGTTCCCTGCAGGCTATTCCCCATGTGCGGGGCGTGAACAATCATATGGGCAGCCTGCTGACCCAGAGGCTGGAAATGATGGACTGGGTAATGAAGGAGCTGACCAAGTACCCGGTCTACTTCGTGGATAGTCGCACCATCGCTACTTCGATCGCCGGGGACGTGGCTCAGGCCTACCAGATTCCGAGCATGACCCGGGATATCTTCCTCGACCACGAGCAGTCTGAAGAATTCGTTGACCGTCAATTCAAGAAGCTGATCCGGCGCGCGAAGGAAAATGGCACCGCCATTGGCATCGGTCATCCACACAAGGTGACGGTCGATTACCTGGATAAACACCTGCCCGAGCTGGATGCCCAGGGCGTAGCCATTGCGACCATCAGTGGCCTGTGGGCGATTCGGAATGGTAATCGGGAAATGTTCGCCGACGGGGAAAAGCAGGCCATTTCGCCTGCCCTGGCCCGGAATCCGTAGAGGAAAGCCTCAGTCCCGGACTTCAATCCCCTGATTTTTCATGAAGGCCTTGGCCTCGGGAATGGTGTGCTGGCCAAAGTGGAAAATGGACGCCGCCAGCACCGCATCGGCACCCCCTTTGGTGACCCCGTCCGCCAGATGCTGGAGCTCTCCGACGCCACCTGAGGCAATCACCGGAACACTGACGGCATCACTGATAGCCCGCGTCAGGCCGAGATCGAAAC
Organism: Marinobacter sp. F4216; assembly: GCF_019931195.1. GTDB lineage: Bacteria > Pseudomonadota > Gammaproteobacteria > Pseudomonadales > Oleiphilaceae > Marinobacter > Marinobacter suaedae. The sequence continues at coordinate 738,116 of NZ_JAIOUO010000003.1, forward strand.
CAATTTTGGTGCCATCACGGTCCATACTGGTTAACAGAAGCTCGCCCGCACCCAGTTCGACCATTTTCCTTGCCCAATCCACAGCATCCAGGCCAGTTGGCTTGCGGCCACCGTGGGTAAAGATTTCCCAGCGCGGCTTTTCGCCCTCGGCGCTCACCTGCTTGGCATCAATGGCCACGACAATGCACTGACTGCCAAACCGGTCGGCAGCCTCACGAACGAACTCCGGATTGAACACCGCCGCAGTGTTGATGGACACCTTGTCGGCACCCGCATTCAGTAGCTTGCGGATGTCATCGACGGTACGCACGCCCCCACCCACGGTCAGTGGAATAAAGACTTCCGCCGCCATGCGCTCGACGGTTTCGTACGTGGTATCGCGACTCTCATGACTGGCCGTGATATCGAGAAAGGTAATTTCATCGGCGCCCTGTTCGTTGTAGCGACGGGCCACCTCAACCGGATCTCCGGCGTCACGGATATCAACAAAGTTAACACCCTTGACCACCCGGCCCTTATCAACATCCAGACATGGAATAATGCGCTTTGCCAGTGCCATGACAGCCCCCCTTACGCCTTCAGGCTATCGCAGTAGGCCTGAGCTTCCGCCACGTCCAGTGTGCCTTCGTAAATCGCTCGCCCGGTGATGGCGCCCAGCACGCCCTGATCGGCCACCGTGGCCAGGCGCTTCAGGTCATCCATATTGGTTACACCACCGGATGCAATAACGGGAATGCCGCCTTCGCGGGCCAGTGCGGCAGTGGCCTCCACGTTCACGCCCTGCATCATGCCATCGCGGCTGATGTCGGTATAAACAATGGAATCGACGCCGTCGTCAGCAAATCGCTTGGCCAGGTCAGTCGCCATCACTTCGGACACTTCCGCCCAGCCGTCGGTGGCGACCCGCCCGTCCTTGGCATCCAGGCCCACAATAATGTGGCCTGGAAAACGCTTGCACATCTCGGTTACGAATTCGGGCTCTTTGACAGCCTTGGTGCCGATAATCACCCACTGGACACCGGCTTTAAGGTAAGCCTCGATGGTGTCCACCGAGCGGATACCGCCACCAATCTGAATGGGCAGGTCGGGGTATTTGCGCGCGATCGCCTGAACGATCTCACCGTTGACCGGCTCACCGGCAAAGGCGCCGTTCAGATCCACCAGGTGCAGTCGGCGGGCTCCAGCGTCTACCCAGCGGGTAGCCATATCAACCGGGTCATCACCAAACACCGTGGAATCGTCCATTCGGCCCTGGCGCAAACGAACGCATTTGCCGTCTTTGAGATCAATGGCGGGAATAATCAGCATAAAACAGAATCCGTGTTAGCGAGTCAGACCGTCCGGTTACTGACCGGACCAGTCAACGAAGTTTTTCAGAAGCTGGAGACCGGCGCGGGCGCTTTTTTCGGGGTGAAACTGCACCGCGAAGATATTCTCCCGGGCAACGGCCACCGCCAGGTCGACGCCGTAATGACTCCGGCCCGCCATGTCGGCATTGCCTTCGGCCTCGGCATAATAGCTGTGCACGAAGTAGAAACGGTCACCATCCGGAATGTTATGCCACAGGGGATGATCGACGGTCTGGTAAACCTCGTTCCACCCCATGTGCGGCACTTTCAGGCGTTCACCGTCCTCAACCAGGTTGTCACCGAAGAAACGGACCTCTGACGGGAACAGACCGATACCCTCGACACCACCGTTTTCTTCGCTGCGGGACATGAGCGCCTGCATACCAACACAGATGCCGAGAAACGGGCGGTCCCGGGAAACTTCCCGAACCAGCACATCCACGCCCAGCCGGCGAATTTCGTGCATACAGTCACGGATGGCGCCGACGCCGGGCAGGATCACATGGTCGGCTTCACGGATCTGGTCGGCGTTATCGGTAACCAGCACGTTCACATCGGGTGCAACGTGCTCGACCGCTTTTCGGGCAGAGTGCAGATTCCCCATACCGTAATCGATAATGGCAACGGTTTTCATAGTGCGCTTCGCTGTCCTTGAACGATTACAGGGAGCCCTTGGTGGACGGTGTAATACCGGCCATCCGCTCATCCATCTCGATGGCCATACGCAGGGCGCGACCAAAGGCCTTGAAGACCGTCTCGATCTGGTGGTGGGTATTCTTGCCCTTCAGGTTGTCAATGTGGAGGGTCACCATGGAGTGGTTCACGAAGCCCTGGAAAAACTCGCCAAACAGATCCACGTCGAAGCCACCCACCACCGCACGGGTGTAGGGCACATCCATCAACAGGCCGGGGCGGCCAGACAGGTCCATCACCACCCGTGACAGGGCCTCATCCAGCGGAACATAGGCGTGACCGTAACGGCGAATACCTTTTTTATCCCCGACGGCCTGTTTGAAGGCCTGACCCAGCGTGATACCGATGTCTTCCACGGTGTGGTGATCGTCGATGTGCAGGTCGCCTTTGCAGACGATGTTGAGATCGACCAGCCCGTGACGGGCGATCTGATCCATCATGTGTTCGAGGAAGGGAACGCCGGTATCAAAAGTAGCCTTACCGGTGCCGTCGAGATCAATCTCAACGGTAATCTGGGTTTCAAGGGTATTACGCTCTACCCGAGCCTTGCGTTCGGCCATTAGGGACTCCGTCACTTTTGGGCGACATAATGCCGCAAAGTTTCAATCCGCGGATTATACAGTCTAAGCCCGCCGGAGTCCCACAGGCTGATCAACCACGCTGTTTGACCAGCGGTTTTAGAACGCCGACTTCAGGTTGTTCATGTAGATATCAACCAGACCGTTGAACTCGTGCTTCACCACCGGGCTGATGGCAAGCTTGAGCAGGCTCGGCAGCGGGAGGGTCAGCTCCGCATTGGTGCGGAACTTGGCAACAGTGGCGTTATCGCCCTTGGCGCTCAGCTCCCAGGCTCCGCGGACAATACCGTTACCCTCGCCCTTGATGGGCTCCCAGGTAATCCTGCCGGCGTCTTTGTCCGCGTGATACTTGCACGCGTAAACAGACTGAATCGCGTGTTTGTCGATCCCCACTTTTTCCATTTCCCAGCGGTAGGTGTTATCCCCCAGATCGGTCAGCTGATGAACTTTGGGGAAATGACTGGCAGAACGGGGAACATCCGCCAGCAGCTCAAACACCTCGTCAAAGCCGCCTGGTATTTCAATTTCCCGATTCAGCTCGATGGTTACAGTAATGGCCACGGTCGCTCCTTTTATTGTGCTTATACGCATCAAACTTGTTGAAAATAAGAAGGTTCGTATTGTGACTTAACACTACCGCATTTTCATACTCCCCCGCTGTTAATTTGTTAACCCTGCGGTATCCTTTCGTTAATCGGCGACCACCGTCGCACACTTGGCAACACATTCCCGGGAAAAGGAAGCCACGATCATGAAAGTTGTTCGTTATTTGCTGATCGCCATTGTTGCACTGATCGTCCTCGCCGCAGTGGCAATTGCCATCGCCATGGCAGTGATCGACCCCAACAATTACAAACCACAAATTGAAAATGCGGTGGAAAAACACACCAACCTGGACCTGGTACTGGACGGCGACATCAGCTGGTCCTTTATCCCTCTTGGCATCGAACTGAACGATGTGGAAGCCAATCTTGAGGGTGGTCGCCTGGTGGCACTGGAACAACTGGTGGCGCAGGTGGATTTCATGTCCCTTGTCACCATGTCGCCCCGGGTCGGCACCTTTGCCCTGAGTGGGCTGGATGCCCGCCTGGAAGTCAATGAGCAGGGCGAAGGCAACTGGACACGGATCATGCCGGAAGGCACAAGCACCGCCGAGGCCGAACAGCCGGCGCAGGAGCAGCCCGCCGAAACAGACAGTGAACCGGCTCAGGAGTCCGGCGGCGAACCCCTGGCGTTCAACGTCGAGAACATTGAAATCACCAACGCCCAGGTACATTACACGGATAAGCGCACAGGCCAGGCCGTCACGCTGGAGAACTTCACCGTGAATGCCAGTGACATTGCGCTGGATTCCGAATTCCCTCTGGATGTGACCTTCCGTGTCGAAACCGCCAAGCCCCAGTTCGAGCTGGACGGCGACATCAGCACCCGCATTGAAGCCAACGAAGCACTCAATGCCTTCGCCATTTCCGGACTGAAAGCGGTGTTCGATATGGCGGGAGAACCCTTGGGCGGCAAGTCCGTGACCGCCGAACTCGAAGGCTCCGCCAGCGCTGATCTTGAAAATGAAACCGCGACTTTGAGCGACTTCACCCTTGGCCTGGCCAACCTCTCCGTTACCACCGATCTAAACGTGAAAGGCTTTGGCGACAAACCCACGGTCAGCGGCACCTTCGCCCTGAACGAATTCTCTCCGAAGGCCTTGCTGGAAACCCTGGGCCAGGCACCGATCGAAACGCGAGATCCGGACGTGCTTGAGTCCGTGGCATTTTCAACCAGCATCGGTGGCGCCGAGGGCAACATCGAAATGTCCGATATCAAGCTGGCACTGGACGACACCACGTTTGAGGGCTCAGGCAGCTTCAACCTGACCAACCAGGCGACAACCCTGAACCTGACCGGCGACAAGCTGAACCTTGACCGTTACCTGGCACCGGAGGCGGAAGGCGACACCACCGAGCCGGCACCTGAAGAGACAGCAACCAGCAAGACCGCCAGCAGCAACTCCGGAGAATCCGACCTCCTGCCGCTGGAAGCCCTGCGCGCCCTGCTGCTGGATATCGACCTCGGCCTCGGTGAACTGATCGCCAGCAACCTCACCATCAATGACATCAAGGCCAGCACCACTGCCAAAGACGGCTTGCTGAAAGTCGACGAGTTCAGCGGCAAGCTTTACGACGGTAGCTTCGGCGCCAACGTCACGCTGGATGCGCGCAACGATGCCCCCGACTGGAAAGTAAGCGCTAACGTCACCAATGTGCAGACCCTGACATTGCTGACCGACCTGGCGGAAGTGGACATGCTCGCCGGGGGCGCCAATCTGAAGGTCAACGTCACCACCAAAGGAAACCGGACTACCGTGCTTCGTGATAACGCGAAAGGCGAGATCGGATTCAATCTGGCCGAAGGTGAGTTCCGCAGAATGAACCTTACCCGCATGGCCTGCCAGGGCATTGCACTGGCCAATCAGGAAAGCCTCGGCAACAGTGGCTGGGGCACCACTACCCCGTTCAACGACATGCGCGGTACCCTGAAGATCGATGGCAGCACCCTTGAAAACACCGACCTGGTAGCCGCCCTCGCCGGCATGACGCTGGAAGGTGACGGCACTGTAAACCTCGAGCAGAAAAACCTGGATTACGAGGCCGGCCTTCGCATCACCGGCGAAATCCACCGGGACGAAGCCTGCCGCGTCAGCGATGTCGTCCAGAACGTGGTTATCCCGGTTGAATGCCGGGGCAGTCTGACCGACGACCCTGCCAAGCTGTGCTCTTTTGACGGTTCCCGTTTCCGCGACACACTCAAGGATATGGCCGCCAATGCCGCCAAGGCCAAAGCGGAAGAAGAGCTGGACCGCGCCCAAGAAAAAGCCGAAAAGAAAATCCAGGAAAAGCTCGAGGAGGAGCTGGGTGACAAACTGAAAGGTCTGTTCAAGTAATGCCTGACAGCTTCGCCGGGCGCTTGCTCGAATGGTACGACCAGCACGGCAGGCACGACCTGCCGTGGCACCACAACCGCAATGCTTACCGGGTCTGGGTGTCTGAAATCATGCTTCAGCAAACCCAGGTGACCACGGTCATCCCCTACTTCAATGCCTTTATGCGGCGTTTCCCGGATGCCCGCGCTCTGGCAGAGGCGCCGGAAGATGATGTGCTCGGCCACTGGTCCGGACTGGGCTACTACGCCCGCGCCCGGAACCTGCAAAAAGCCGCGAAAACGGTCATGGCTGAGTTCGGAGGTGAATTCCCACAAGATCAGGACAAACTCGAGAGCCTGACAGGCATCGGGCGCTCAACCGCCGCCGCTATCCTGGCCCAGGCCTTCGGCAAGCGGGCCGCCATTCTGGATGGCAACGTCAAGCGGGTTCTGGCCCGCTACCACGCCGTACCCGGATGGCCGGGCCGGACCAGCGTCCTGAACAGGTTGTGGGAATACGCGGAACAACACACGCCACACGATCGTGTGCGCGACTACACCCAGGCCATCATGGACCTGGGCGCCATGGTGTGCACCCGAACGCGACCACAGTGCGACTCCTGCCCTCTGCAGGCGGACTGCACCGCCTACGCTCGTGGGGAGGCCACTCTTTATCCTGGTTCCAAGCCCAAGAAGGCCAAACCGGAAAAAACCACCTGGATGGTCATTTTGGAAGACTCACAAGGCAGAATTATGCTGGAGCGACGTCCACCGTCCGGCATTTGGGGCGGCCTGTGGAGCCTGCCAGAACTGGACCCGGCTTTCGGCGCAGACGAACTACAGGATGCCTGTGAGCGGAAGCTCGGCATTGCCTGCGAAACGCCTCAACTGATCAGCGGCTTCCGGCATACCTTCAGCCACTATCATTTGCACATTCAGCCAGCCCGGCTGCGCGTACACAGCAGCCACGTCGTTGCTGATAGCGACAACCTGCGCTGGCTGCACCGGGACGAAGCGCTTACCCTGGGCTTGCCGGCCCCCATTCGCACCCTGCTCACTGACGCCGAACAGGCAGCGCTGCTCTGACGCACCGGGGTGCGCCAGAGCCCCTCCCCTTTCTGGTATCATGCCCGCAGATTCATTCACCTGAAGGAGCGACCATGAGCCGCACCGTTTTCTGCCGCAAGTATCAGAAGGAACTCGAAGGCCTGGACTTCCCCCCCATGCCCGGCAAAAAAGGCCAGGAACTGTTCGAAACCGTCTCCAAACAGGCGTGGGAAGAATGGCAGTCCCAGCAAACCATGCTGATTAACGAAAAGCACCTGAGCCTGATGGACCCGAACACCCGCAAATACCTGCAGGCACAGATGGAACACTTCCTCGACAACGAACCGTTCGACAAGGCCGAAGGGTACGTGCCACCGGAGCAATAACCGCTCATTGGTCAAGGGCTGAACAGCACCGAAAAGATTCGGATTTTTTTGCCACTCAGCCTTGACTCAAAACAGCGAAACCGGTTTAATAGCGCCCCGTTGCACGACAGCACTGCAACATGCCCGGATAGCTCAGTTGGTAGAGCAGGGGATTGAAAATCCCCGTGTCGGTGGTTCGATTCCGCCTCCGGGCACCAACGAATTCAGTGAATTAGCCCGCTTTCTAGCGGGCTTTTTCGTTTCTGGATGGCCTCATGGGACACTGATGGGGCACCACGCTATAACTTAGCCATCCAAATGCGTTCGCCCCCTGCCCAAATCCCCTCAGCGATTGATACTGCTAGCAGCGCTCGATTACCTGAAACCGATGACTAGTTAAGGCAAGCAGTTAATCAGGCGCCCGCGTGGAGCGCGACCATGGCTGATGCCGCTTCAATGGTTCCTTTCAGGTTTCTATCCACGCGCCCCGCGAGGCACGACAAATAACCAGTACGGCAGCACCGCCTCGAGGTCGGTCTGATTTCTATCCATGCGCCCGTGCGGGGAGCGACTGTCCTTCAACCGCATCAGCGATTTGCGCAGGTCGTTTCTATCCGCGCGCCCTCATGGGGCGCGACAGCCTCCAAAGCGACGTAGTACGTAGCCCAAGCGAAGTTTCTATCCACGCGCCCACACAGAGCGCGACCTGTTGATCAGATGCACGACTTCGCGGGTGTGATTGTTTCAATCCACGCGCCCGCATGGGGCACGACCCATGAAGCTTAGCCCGATTGAGGGCGAAGACATGTTTCTACCCACGGCCCCGCGCTACGGGCGCGACCTTCGATCTTCCTCGGTTGCCCAATCCGGCCGATAGTTTCTATCCACGCGCCCTAACGGAGGCACGACCTTGTAGCGATATTCCGCGTATCGATCCTGTTAGCCATTTCTATCCGCGCGCCCCCCAAAGGGCGCGACCCACGCCTCTCCACAGCGGAGTATATGTTCCAGTGGTTTCTATCCACGCGCCCGCGTGAGGCCCGAACCCGTTACGCGCTTCCCCAACCCGTTTAACGTTTCTATCCACGCGCCCTCATAGGGCGCGAAACTTCGTGATTGTGCCTTCCATGTCCTTACGCTTGTTTCGATCCGCGCGCCCGCGAAGGGCGCGACTGCGCGAGCTGGCACTTACCATGACGCGGCGGCATGTTTCTATCCACGCGCCCTCTTGGGGCGCGACCTTGTAATGGTATTCCGCAAATCGCTCCTGATACCCGTTTCTATCCGCACGCCCCAAGGGGCGAGGCGCGCAAACGCAGCCTTCGACTTCTACACGAAGAAGTTTCAATCCACACGCCCGCATGGGGCGCGACTTGGCATTCACAAAGCCGGGCTCGGCAATTAATGGTTTCTATCCACGCGCCCAAATAGGTCGCGGTTTTGCGCAGTGTTGCAGAGCAGCAGTAAGCAAAACACCATCTATCAGTTACAACTTCTCTTCAACACTGACCCCTTCGGGCAAGCGTTCAGCATCGATCGAAACTTTGTAGTCTGAAAAGCTTCTCGCGGGTGAACCCGGCTCCCCTTCAACACGTTCGACTTTGACCGTATCGAACAAAACATGTGCAGGGGCATTTCCTAAAGCATTCTCATGTTTGAAGATGATGAGTTTGCGTGCGGCCATTTCTCCCCGGGCTGCAGATCGATCATGCTCGAACATATTTATCAGTGACCGCCAGAAAACTTCCAGGTCTTCCTCGGAGAAGCCGGATTTCTCCGCCAACTTCGCTGAAATGAACCCGTGGACGCGGTAAAGGCCGTAAGGAACGATATGTTTGCGCCCCATGGTCCTCTCTTTTTCAAGATCTCGCTCATTGGTCACCGCCATCCGCGTGATCGTCACTTCCATCGGAACAATAGGATCTATGGAGCTGGCAAAAGCCATCTGGATAGGCCCCCTGACCTGGCCGGCGTTAACTTCTGTAGTCATCACTGCTCCGAACGTACGGATATCGAAAAAGTTCTTGGACATCCATGCCGTCAGCTCGCGAGCTTTGGCCTCGTTTCTTGGAAGCTTCTTGGGCTCCGGCTCGATTTCCAGAGCTTCGTATGCTCTCTTGTGCTGATTGTTCAACACAGATTTTTCCTGCATGTAGATGGCAAAGCCCGGCTCACTTTCTTTCTCCATTGCAACATAGTTGCGCACCTTTCGCTTAAGGCAAACATCCGTAACCAACCCCTGGTTAGTTTCCGGATCTAGTCGGGGCATATTGCCAGCGTCTGGGTCTCCATTAGGGTTGCCATTGGTGACTTCGAACAGGTAAACGAATTCGTAGCGATTTGAAATGACCGACATTATTCTTCTCCTTCCTCGGCATTGGCCTCAGCTTTCGTGTAATGAGCTTGTGTTTGATGGTAATAACCGATTGCGAATCGTCCCTGAGCCTCAATCCTCAAGCTGCGAGGAAAGCTGCTAGCTAAGCGATCTAGGATTTCCCCCAGTTGTTTTTGAAGGTTGACCGCGAGACCGGGCTTGCCTTTCCGGATTTTTCCCAAATGATTCTGAGCGTTACGGATCAGAACGGGAAACACACTAGCGGGTGTTGCCGAAGCGGCTCCATAGTATCGATCTCGTATGGTGGCATTTACATCTCTCCCTTGGGCAGACCGCTGGACGCTTTCAAGCGTCGCAAACAGCCTTCCCAGCAAATAGCCGGGATCATTATTTTCGGTATCTAGACTCACAGGGACCTCCGTTTCGATGCCTCTAACGCCCAAGCGCCAATCACGGGCCAGGACGCCTTTGCACATTGCTACGCGCAGAGGCGAGATATCACCGTCCGCGCGCATTCTCATAATCAGATTGGTTAGCAGACTTCTTGGATAGCGCTTGCCTGTCAGAATGGACCTGGTCATCTCCCCAGCTATCAAGGGCTGAACATCATCGAGCTTTGGTTTAACTCCATCACGGTGCGGAACGGTTTCTCGCAGAAGACGCCAGACTGCAGGCTCCGTTTTCCAGGGAGAGGGAACAAGGTTCAGGTCCTGGTAGTGCTGCGCCAATCGCTTGGCAAACACTTCCAAATTTCCACGCTCCCAGAATCGAACGGAGAGCCGGGACGCGTTGGGGGCGAGTCCCAGCACGAAAATTTCCGTATCCGGTGCCAGCTCAGGGTTAAGCTTATTAAGGGGGCGACCTTTTGCGATAGCATCCAATGCGGAGCGTAGGCGGGACGTTTCTGACACGTCGGTTTCCGCTGGCGGCTGAAGAAAGTCACCAAAAAGCATCTCTGCCGCTTCAGCCTCTTTGACATTTTGAGCTTTTGCCCAGAACACAACGGTTGTGTCACCAATCCGAAGGCGTTGACGGTTGCCTTCTTCTCTCCGAAGTAAGTGATTAAGAGCAGTGGTATAGGCAAAGGCGACCTGCTCGGAAACCGGGGCATTGTTTCCTTGCGATTTTTGAAAGGAACAAAACGCGTCAAGGTTAAAACAAACAATGGACGCCCCAGAGCTTTGTGCACCATCTACGCCTTTGATAGCCGGATGCAACCTCGAAATAGGCTGCTGATTGCCGGTGACCAAACATTGAGCCACATCGCCCGCCGCGATCTTGACCATCTCAGCGCGTATTTTTTTGGCAGCAGGAGACTCGTGAACAAAGGCCTTTTCTCCATCGATCCGAAAAACAAACCTGGCATCCAGCATCTCAGCGTTAAACAATCCAGACGCTGTAAATTGCTCTGGAACCCATTGCTCCAAAAAAATCCGGACAGCTTGCAGAGATGTGTCCAGTTCATTTTTCAGTAGTTCACCATGCAGCTCTTTGAAGGCGTTATGCTCTTGCGTGGCCCTCTCGCCTCCTTTCGAAGCCACGCCCAATACATAACTGGATTTGTCCCACAAGAAATTGGATTTCACTCCCGACGTGCGCTTCTCAGGCTGGGGGACCATCAGACTTCTGGGCCTGGGTTTATTACCCGACGTGTCCCGGAGATCTTGCACATCCACAAGCTCTCCACCTACCGAAAGAACTAACGCATAACTTATTTGCTCCTGGCTGTAACCAAATATTGCGATGCTATCCCCACGTTCCAACAAGTGGTTGTAGTAATCATTCAATGCAGAAATGATCATGCCTTCACCTCCTCGCCCATCAGTGGAGGCACATCAATAACACCATCAATCATTCGGGCCCTGAAGAAATGCGGGGTGCAGTCGTTTTTGAAATCAAAGTCGTGAAGCATCCAGCCAAGATCGATAACACCCGTTAAGGAGGAATCAACTGTTTTCTCCGGCTCATCCTGTTCCAAAAGCTGGAAGTTGGCGGGGAATTCCCTTACGCCGAGGCAAGGTGCATGGAAACATTGTCCTTTCCGGGCGCGCCGGTTAAAAATATCCAGATGTTTGCCTTCTGTGTCGTCGGCACCGGCCTTATCAGTTAGTTCGAAATGCGCTTCAATCACATAAGCCACGTCACGCAGGATGGTTGCCGCTCGTTGCTGCCGGTCTCGGTCTACATAGTTGGCAAGTCCGACCGTAGATTTTGCTTTCATGGCCGAGGCAACTTTTTTCGCCGATATCTTGCTACCCACTTCATTACGACGAATCGTCTCGAAACGAATCGAATTTAAAACCTGAATCCGATCAATCACCCAACGAATGGCGGGCTTCCAATGGATAGCCTCCAAAACACCGCGGGCAGCCGATGGGGTGATGACGTCATAGCTGACTCGTTCAACCTTCATTTCCGGTCGGGAAAAACAAGCTCTATCGCCCCAGACCAATAACCTGATGCCGTACGCCATTTGCTTTCTCCTCTCAATCCACGCTGCCGACAACGCAACGACTCATATCACTGAACGCTCTGCATTGATAAACACATTGTTGTCCCAATTCAGGCCGTACCTTGGGTGGTACAGATCCTGATTCACTAACTCCATAAACTGCGTACCGAATCGGTCCGGCTGAACGGCCTCGATCGCTCTCGCTTGTTGCAGCTCTCTAAAGCCCTGTTCCGGCACCTGGACGAGGTAAGGTTGAAGCGCTCTGGCCAATGAACCGCAGTGTTCTGCGTACTTGAGCCCACGCAGTGCTTCTTTAGCCGCGGCATCGTACGGCACGATCACGGGCAGCATTACACTCTCGATCATCCGGAATTTTGACGCGATAGTTTCATAGGGGATGCCCTCAATTTGCCCCTCCTCCGACAAGCCGAGAAGATCGTGCGCATCAAGGTGTTTAGCGCCTTTTTGCCAGTACAGTTCAGCGAAATAATCATTAATCGCTTCGAGACAAAAAACGTCGTCGCCGTAACGACGGAAGATTGCGCGGGCGGCTTGGGCGAACTGCTTCAGTTCCGGAGGCGTCGACCAATCGCTACCCACACCAAAGACACTCACATTACTTTCTTCAGGAGGCCAGCGGCCTTCGCGATTGCATCGACCCGCAGCTTGAGCGATCGAATCCAATCCGGCTTCTGCCCGATAGACGGCCGGAAAATCCACGTCCACACCCGCTTCGATCAAGGAAGTCGATATCAAACGACAGGGTTTACCCTCATGAAGACGCTGCCGTATCTCCGCCAGGGCATCACTCCTGTGTTTTGCGCACATCAGTGTGGTGAGATGTCGAGCACCGGGTTCCTGGCTGATGGCTTCATACAAGAAGCGCGCATGCCGGCGGTTGTTGACGATGCATAACACTTGGGGGTGGACTTTCAGCTCAGCCACAAGCGCTTCGTCAGTCAGTGTCCCGCGGTGATGCAAGGAGACCCTATTCAATCGCGCGTGAAGCGCTTGCGGTTCTGGGGCGAGCTCGCGGACATCCTCAAGCCCCCCCTCAAACCCCTCCACCCGCTGCAGAGCCGGCTGAGTGGCAGTGCAAAGCACAAGACTGGTTTGGTAATTCAACGCCAGTTCGTTCATTGCTGCGACACAGGGGCGGAGCAACTTAAGTGGTAAGGTTTGGGCCTCGTCCAGTATCACCACACTGCCAGTAATGTTGTGGAGTTTTCGACACTTGGAGGGCCGATCAGCGAACAAGCTTTCGAAGAACTGGACTGCGGTTGTTACGACGATCGGGGCATCCCAATTTTCCATCGCCAGTTTCAGTTTTTCGCGTGCTTGAGGGTCTTTATTGGTGTCATCCCTAAACGCGCTGTGATGCTCAAGCACGGTATCCTCACCAAGTTTCCCCAAAGCGTCTCGGAACACAGCGGCGTTTTGCTCAACAATGCTAGTGAAGGGGATCACGTAAATGACCCGCCGCAACCCATGGTGAATGGCATGATCTAGAGCGAAGGCCAATGAACTGAGTGTCTTACCACCGCCCGTCGGCACATTCAGCGAGAACAAACCCGCCTCTTTGGGGGCCTGTTTGCGCACGTGCTGGAGGATGCGTGCCCTCTCCTTGTTAACGAGCGTCTCTGTATCAAATTGATTCAGGTGATGATCAAGTTGTTCCTTCAGAGCATAGAGCGAAGGGGGTTCCTGATCGCGGAGCAAGATCTTTCCTTCCGTGCGTGCGTAGAAAGCTTCCGTGTCCAGGTAGTCCGCATCGACGAGAGTGGAGAAAAGCATTCGGCCAAAGAAGGCATACTGAAAGAAGCGCCGTTCCGCTACTGCCTTCAAATCGGGCGGTTTCGGAGCGGAGCGCAAGCTCAACTCCTGTTCCCAAACGGACAGCAGAACTGGAAGTTCTTTACGCAGCCGATCCTTCAAACTACTGCGTCGCTTCCCATCGAGACCATTTGGGAGCCCCGCGTGATGACCAGCAATCCCATAAGCGATCAGTGCCCCCAGCATACCGTATCGCTCACGGACAACAATCGCCCCATGGGTCGCATGATCCACGCGCGTCAGATCGCCACTGAGGCGGCCCTGGAATTCATCGGTATACTTTCCAAGATCGTGGAGCAATCCGGCGAGTTCTGCACACTCTCCACCACCGAAGTACTGTGCCTTCCTGTAGGCAAGCTCACCGACAGAGATCAAGTGGTCCGCCAGACGCTGCCAGTCCTGCTTATCAGGGTTTGATGTCGAGTGTGCGTAAAAAGATTCTTCAGGCACGAGTCCCCCTCCGTGAGTTCATCAGCCCAATAAACCGCAGAATGCCCCTTTATTTCATCCAGTTCTGTACAAGCACAAACTAAGACAACGATCGCTTGGGCACGGCTTTCCTTAATGCGTTGAGTATTCTGCTGCGTTCAGCTGAGTTCTCCCAAAGACCTGCACAAACCTTACCCGCCGTTGACGACAAATAGTGTCGCTTTAAAACAACTTTTGCTCAATTTTTGCTCAAGCGATCCAAGCCAGCCTGCAACTCTTGTCGAATTTGATCACGAAGCCAGTCGGGCTCAAGGATGTCGATGTTCGTGGACTGAGCAATGAGCCACCACCGCAAGTCCTGGGTATCCCGCACAGTGACAGAAATTTCAAAATCGGTATCGGTGTTTCGGAGCTCACACTGATCCAGGCCCAGCGGGGCCTCAAGCACATGATTCATCGCAGGTTTGTCGCACCGAATTCTTAGCAATATAGGGTCGGTGGATTTGAGGATGCCCATAGCGCCCGAGCGGATGAACAAATCCAAGTTGAAGTTCTCAGGAAGCTCAGCCGGCTCGTCCAACCGAATCCCCGAGCGCGCCCTGTGCAGAACCAACTGCCGGATGCCATCGCGCCCGTCGATGCGACCGATCAGATAGACATTGGGATCCCGAAAGACCAGTCCATAAGGATGAACGGTGACTATCTCAGGTGCCGGCCAGTTGCGGGCCTGGTAGTTCAACTCGCAACACCGTTCTGTCAGCAAAGCTTCGGTGACGGCTTCCAGGACGTCCGGGTCTATATCAGGACGCCGACCGCTAAGTCCCCGGTTGATGACTCTCACCCGCTCAGGCCATTTACCAAAAAGCTCCTCGTCATGCGCAAGTGCTTTTCTTGAGCCTTTGAAATGGGCCTCCATGTGTGACAGCGCACGTTGAGGAAGCACTGGCGTTAAATAAGCCCTAGCGAGCTCAAACGTAAGTGCAGCAGGCAAGTCAAGCGCGGGAATAATCTCAACAGTCGCGTCTCGTTCGAACGACCATTGGTGGGGGCGCACGTCTTCATCTACGACCAAAGGGAAATAGGTGGAAAGCTTTTCCAAGTCTCGCTGAATCGAGCGAATGCTGACTCCAAAACCGTTATCATTGAGGCGGCCAGCAAGAGCTGTCGTTGTAATGCTGTTCGGGTACCGTGGCACCAACTTCAGCATAGCGAGGTATCTGACTGCCGTGTCGGACATTCCTTTTCCTTTTTATTTTTCTCCTTCACCTTAGCAATAGAAGAATCAAAGGGGCAATGTGGGCAGAGCTATTGCCACTTGATAAATCGAACCCTGCTTTCGTAACGTCCCGCCGCCCACTCCCGAGGCAATTTAAAAGCAGTTCTCCATAATAGTGTGGACTTGCCCAGTAGCCATTAGTCTGACCTCCAAGAGAGATGTCGCTCTCGGTTAACGCAACGCTGACTTAAGATCGAAGTATTAGCGGCGCCACTACCCAGGCCTACCCCAAAAGGAACGACAGACTCTGAGATGGTATCGGGTTACGGCGCGCTGCAATGTTTCCAAGCAATACAAAAACTAAACATGGAATTGCCTCCTGAAAAGGAAGTGGGGGACCTCCATGGTTAAAATAAGTCCGCACCGAGGTCTACAACAAGCGCCAGATGTCGGACTGGTTTTCCGCTGAGCGCCAAACCAGTTGAAAATGCAGGCGACGATCGGCCGATTCACCAACCAACGGATTTGAATATTTTGAAGAATGTCCTCTTTTCAGTAGGGATGCTGCCCCTATTAGCAGGCTGTACATTTGCCCACGTCTCTTCAACGCCAATGCATATTGAGGGAATTGGAAAGGTTTTTCGTTACGAGGGACGCTCCAATTTTTCCCATCAACTCAAGAAAGCTGATGAGATGATGGCGTCGACCTGTAAAGAGGAAAATGGTGGGTATCCGGTAATTGTTGATCATAGGCAAAAGGACCTTGGATTTATCGTCCTAGGCTCTAGCCAATCCACAACGAATCTCAGTGCAAACTCATATGGCAGTTCTATATACGGTACAGCGACAACGTCATCATATGGGTCCGGTAACGCGATGAAAAACCATAATCAGGTCATACTATTTAAGTGTGAAACTGAATAATTCTGACTGCCTAGAAAATGCAGTGCTTGCCAGTAATTCAAATGCATGACCAGCCAAGGACGGCGATGTTTCATCGTAATGCCTTTAGGCTTGGGAAGGGCTCTCTCCACCCCTCCTAGCCAGCCTCCCAAATTCTGATAAACCGAGCGAATCTCAATCCCTCCGCCCCTCACGTGCCCCACCCTAACTCAGCAAATACATAAACAACTGTTTTTTATCTGTTTTTGAGACATTTCACGGGGATTACGTATCCCATGGTTGCCATGACATGGATGCTATGGATACAGTTAAAAAGAGAGGCGGGTTACTAGACAGCTACTCACCCGGTATCCAGCAGCCCATGCGCAGACGACGTTCTGCCAGCAAAATAAGTATGTGAGGCCCCCTCTACCCCCCATTTCACAAGGACTTGCATCACAAGGAGAAGTGCGCCGTGGCGAATATCGAGAAACGGACCAGTAAAGATGGCAAAACCAGCTACCGTGTAAAAATACGCTTGAAAGGGAGGCAGCCTGAAACAGCAACCTTTAAACGTCTGACCGATGCAAAACGCTGGGCGACACAGACTGAGGCTGCCATCCGAGAGGGTAGGTATTTTCATTCCGCAGCGGGTAAAGGAAAAACTCTCTCAGACGCCATCGACCGCTACTCCCGAGACATCTTGCCCAACCTAAAGGATCAGAAGCATCGTCTTGCCCACTTAGAGTGGTGGCGCAAGAAGCTTGGCCAAACAGAGATTGGTGACATTACCTCCATTCTCATTATGGAATACAAAGACGAATTAAAAGCCACACCATACAAAGTTGGTGAGACTCTAAAGGCTCGATCTGATGCAACCGTCAATCGCTACGTGGCATCACTCAGCCCAGTAATGGCCGCTGCAGCAAACGAATGGGGCTGGATATCGAACAACCCTTGTCAGAAGGTACGGCGAGGCGGTGAAAGTCGCGGCCGCACACGCTTTCTATCAAATGAAGAGCGAAAAGCCTTGCTGGCGGCTTGCGACAGAGCGACAGACACTCCTGAGCTAAAAATCATTGTCCTTTTAGCCATAACAACAGGAGGAAGACGAGGAGAGATCGCCGGGCTTCGCTGGCGTGATGTTGACCTCAAGCGCCACAGAATAACCTTCGCTGACACAAAGAATGGCGAAACCCGCTCCGCACCGCTCGTAGGGCCTGCTCTTGATGCTATGCAAGCTTGGGCGAAAGTACGGCCATTAAATGAAAGCGCCTACGTTTTTCCCGGTAGGTCCGAGAAAACGAAGAACAAGCCATTGGATTTTGAGCGGCCCTGGAGAACCGCAATACAGCGAGCAGAACTGTCTGATTTTAAATTCCACGACCTTCGACATACTGCGGCAAGCTATCTCGCGATGAACGGAGCGGGGCTTCGGGAGATCGCCGACATTCTCGGCCACAAAACAATGGCCATGGTCCAGAGGTACAGCCACCTAACCGAAGACCATAAGAGCTCAATCGTAGAACGGATGGCCAACGCAATATTCAATGACTAGGCATGATTCGAGCCCCGTGGACTAACTCCAGAAACCAAAATTCATGATCATTTTTTATAGAAGAAAAGAAAATTTATAAGGCAGAATTATGAGAATTCGTGGCAACAATAATGGCTGCACAAAAACCTAACGCCAGCAAAAAAAACAAAATTAAAACAAATACCTAAAGAAAAAACACCACCTAGATTACGGTTTGCCAGCAGCACCGAAAAGCGGCAAGGTAGGGACATGTTCGGACTAAATAAGCGGGATACGGAAGTGCTCCAACACCACCGTACCCGCCCGAACCCAAAG
This sequence comes from Marinobacter sp. F4216, assembly GCF_019931195.1. Taxonomy (GTDB): domain Bacteria; phylum Pseudomonadota; class Gammaproteobacteria; order Pseudomonadales; family Oleiphilaceae; genus Marinobacter; species Marinobacter suaedae. The sequence goes on from NZ_JAIOUO010000003.1 coordinate 756,063, forward strand.
CCGTTTCAGGTTGGGTGCTATTGAGAATCCACTCCACATAGCAACCTGAAGATAACAGCCAGAGTGCCTTCAGACAAATTCAGCTGGCGGTTGCTAGCCCCTACCCTGATTTCGGCATAACCAAAACTCAAAACAGAGAGACAAGTTATGTCAGACCAACATTTTTCCATTCTTAGACTTCCAGAAACCCTTCGCCGCACAGGACTGAGCCGAACCAAACTATACGAGCTTCAAGCTGCTGGTGAATTCCCAGGCTCCGTAAAGCTCTCCCAACATGGCAATGGTGTTGGATGGATTGAGTCAGAGGTTACTAGGTGGGTACAGGGCCGTATTTCAGAACGAGATTGCCGGCTCTAAACCTCTCAAAAATTTCCCAATCCCAAATAAACTGGAATGCTCTTCACTGGGCAGGGACACGCTCAATCTCAAAAGGGTGGAATCAACATATGAGAGCCAGGAATCAGAAAAAACCGCAAGCTTTAAACAACGAAGTCAAATCACCTTTACCGTTTCCAGAATTCATTTCTTCCACCGACCATTCGGGCCTGAGTGACGCCAAAACTACCGAGCCACTCCTTTTGACTATTCATCAGCTTTGTCAGCTTGAATCTGCGCTCACTGTCGGTGGTATTCGGCATCTGTTATTCACCAAAGGCCATAACATACCGGGCGTTTACCGTTTCGGTAGAAAGCTACTTTTCGACCGCGCAGAGTTTGTTCAAGGAATAAAAAAGGGAGCTACAGCAAAAATTGGTGGAGGTAGCGCATCATGAAACAATTAATGGCCGCCAAATCAATCATGAACGTGAAACACCGCCTTAGCCCGAGGAATCGTCGCTTAATATCCGCGCTGCTTAATGGACCTTTGCCACGCGAGGACGCTGATCGTGTTGCTGGATCGAGCAATAGCCCACGTCACATTCAAGATCTAAGGAATAGATATCATCTCAATATAACTACAAGACGGCTGACGGTCGCCGATAGAGACGGCTTTATTACCCACCCAGGCGTGTATCACTTAGAACCGGATTCTAGAGAACTAGCTAGAACTATTTTGGCCCTCCCGTAAGGGCTCAAAGATGGCTAAGAAAAAATCCAAACTTCCATTCGACAGGAAAGGGGGAGTAGTGGCCATCCAGCGCCGCCTACTGGCCTCCCCTGCGTACCTCGGTCTGTCTCCGTATGCGAAGTCTCTGATAGCGCTAATGCAGCGACACTGGACTCCCAAAGGCCCAGTAGGCTTTGGGGTTAGGCAAGCTGAGCAAGAGATTCCATGTGCAAGACGAACAGCTATGAGGGCTTTTAGAGAGCTACAGGAAGCTGGTTTTATCGTCATGCAGGACGAAAGTCTATTTTGCTCCCGACAGCAGTCAAGGACCCGAACATGGAGACTTACTTGGATGCCATGCTGGAGACATAGAGAGCCGACAAATGAATGGGAGGAACAGCCGCCTTAATAAACGAACCGGTGCATATTTGTAACTCCTAGCCACCCTAGGGGTATCATATATGCACCATTGCATTCGCTAATTCACTCTTCAGGTATCGCATTTGCCACCTAGGCATGCTTTTCCACTAGCTTACAGGTGCATAATCTACACCACTCCTACTACAGCCACCGTTTGCACCATAATCGATGAGTTCCACCCCATTTCAATCAAGCTCATGCACGTTGGGGAACGGGCTTTAAAAACTGATTTTATAACGCTTTATTCCCCTCTATGTACTTGTTACGAAATTCCGGCTTATTGCACCCATTTCAATCGTCGCCAACCTCAAATCGGATTGATTAGATGGGCATTGCTCCATGGGGCACTCATGGGACGCCAAGTCAGAAAAAATGGCAGCATAAGGCGAACAAAGACAACACGGAAGCACATTAGCACTTTGTTTTTAGTGTTATTATTTGTCGCTTCATTTTACCCAGCTTGACATTAGACAGATTGAAAATCCCCGTGTCGGTGGTTCGATTCCGCCTCCGGGCACCATCCGAATTCCATGACAAAGCCCGCTTTTTAGCGGGCTTTGTCATTTCTCATCGATGCAATTATTACTGCCTATAAAAGCCCAACTTACCCAGATCAGAAGGCAGTAAATTAAGTCACTGGGCTCGCGGGAAATTCCCATGCAGCCAGAATCTTGGTGCCCACCGATCATCTTCAAAAGATGCTTTATCTTCGAGCATCGCCTGGTGGTACTGCCAGACTTCATATGACCAAATCCCCGACGATGAAAGGCTTATTGTAAAAACGACCAAGGCAGCGATAGCACGGGTGATCGTTCCTTTCCCTGTTCGATTTCCAGCCTCTTTATTCTCCCCGAGGAGCATCCAAAAGATTGTGATTATAAACAAGCCAACCAGCATGGATGCAGGGGCAAGAAACACCGCAGAAACACTTGCATGAACCAAAGCAGCAACAACGGAAGCCGTAAAGGCGATTAAGCAAAGCGCGTACTCCTGGTTGCTCCCGCTTTGGACAATCGCTCTCTTTCGCAGCAACTTCCCAAACGCGACGGCAACCAATCCAAGGACCCCAAAGACAAAAATCCAACCGTATTCAGCTGCCCAGAAAAGATACATATTATGTGGGTGCGAAAACTTGGACGCATTCTGATAACTATCGGTCAGTAACTCATGAGTCAGCCATGATTGTGCCCCCATTCCAAAGGGCGCATGGACCATGCTCATGGCAAAGGCCTCTGCAAACATCGGGATTCTACCCGAATCACCAGTATCTATATCCAAGCTCAATGTCCCAGCATCCCCAGCCAAAATCGCAGGAAGCCCGAGAGAGAGAGTTAGCCAAAACAAAATCCCGAGTGAAAAGTGACGAAGCAACTCTTTCAACCATGGAAAAGCCTGGCGCCCCATTAACACCACTGAAAAAAACACACTGGCAACAAGACCTACCATACTACCTCTCGCAGAAGATAATATAAGAACCCACCACCAGAGACCGCCCGCTATCAGCACACAGAGGCGCCATAGCCCCGAGCGTTTCAAAGGACCAACAAACACAGCCAAGGGTAGAAGAGGAAGCGCCCAGGAGGCGATATGACTCCAGTAACGGATATTGTTAAAGCCCCAAGGCAGGTAATCGATTACTCTGAATTCACCTTCCTGCATTTTGCCCGCATAGATGATTAAAGCCACATAACCATACAACAGACACCCAACAACCAAAGGGTAAAGGAAGCTCTCTGCCAGGGACTGAACATTCGTCATCCCTGCACGTCCAAGCCAGGCCGCCAAGAGAATCGGAAGAATAAAAAAACCGCCAAACATAACCGGTTCAACCCAGCCATAAAGCGCTCCGCCACTCGTCCCGGAAATGCTCATTGCACCCAACAAAAGGCAGCAAAACCCCAGGGCATTTCTATAACCATTTAACGACTGGAAATTACAAATTAGACGAGGAAGCAAAACTAGAGTGAGACCGGCTAATATGCCCACGAGGAGGAAGCGCTGAATGGCATATAAGTCAAAGTCCGAAGAAAAGAAGCCTCCAAACAATACGACCACCACCACGCTGGTCGCCAAAATCCCGAATGAGGCGGGGTATATCCGGTAGTTTATCTGCACGCTAGTACCACAACAGCTAAACAAAAAATGTTTGCGTTACGCTCAACCAAATTGCCAAAGTCAAAGCGAGCACTTCCGATTAGTTGCCGTCGTCCCAACCTTGTTGTGCATAACGCAGATTGTCCTGGGCGAGACCAAAATAAGTGGGAGAGCTATCTATCGCTCGCTGGAGGTACCGCTTTGCGACATCAGTCTGCCCCTGGAGCAAGGCGAAATAACCTATATCGTTCATCGCATCAGGGGTGTCGGCCACCCTCCTCAATGTCCGCTCGGCCTGCTGATGCTTACCAAGGCGGGCATAAAGTAACGCCAGATTTGACCATGCCCGCTTGAACTCTGGCTTCGCACGCACAGACCGCTGGAAGTAATGCTCAGCCAATATCAGGTCACCCTCCAAATAATGCGAATACCCCATATTGTTTAGTGTTTTGGCATCATCACGATTGACAACAAGGACCAAACTATAATGATCACGCGCCTCGCCATAGCGTTCCCAGAGGTCAAAAATGATACCCAGTGCGCTGTAGCATGCCAGCGGTGAGTGCTCATCCAGAGCTAAGAGCGGACCATCCTGCTCTGCGCCCCTGATTTTAACCTTTTGATTGTCTGCATGTGGTACCACCGCCGGCTCAGCCAAATCTGCGTCACTGGTCTCGGCCGCACTGTACTGTCTCAGCCCCGCACCGCCTTTTTCAAGGCGATTTAAACTGGAACGATATGCAGGCGTTTTTTTTGACTCCCCCCTCTCAGGGGAGTTTTTCTCGTTTGCCGGAAACAGCTTGGCAGCCAACCGTTCCTGATCCTGTTCACGAATCGCTTCGAGGTCTGAAAATGCTCTGTGGACCTGACCTTTTCGCAACCGAAGCAGAGCTTGACCCAGGCGTGCAGGAGTATATTCGGGCTGAAGCTCCAAAGCATCCGAGTAGGCTTGCTCCGCCTCCCGGAAGGACTCCTTTTGCTCCTGAATAAAGCCAACCCGATAGAGCACTTCCGCACTTTCGGGCGCCTGGGCCAGTACCTTGATGTAGTGTTTCAGTGCCAGGTTGTAATTTCCTGCCTCATAAGCCGTGTCGGCCCGCAAGCGCAGTTGTTCGGAATCTTCCGGCTCACTCAGATTGCCAACTGTTTTCCCTGTGCTCGCGCAGCCCACTAATAAAAGCTGAGCAGACATCACCGCGACGGCAACACTCCGAAAAATTTGCGCCTTAAACTTCATTGGCCTGAACTCCTACGACTTTTTTGTTTGATAAAGAGCAGCTTAGAACGCCTTATCCCATACTTGCGCGACTTTCAGGATTGAGGGCCCGACCGCAACGATGAAAAATGATGGCCAGATACAGAAAATGGTGGGGAAAATCATTTTTACGCCCAGTTTTGCAGCCTTCTCCTCTGCCGCCTGCTGGCGCTTATCCCTGAGCTCTTCCGCGTAGATTTTTAGTGTCTCCGCGATTCCCGTACCCAAACGAATACTCTGGGTAATGGCTCCGTTCAAGCCGCGGATGTCCTCCAGCCCTGTCCGTTCGGAAAACTCCGCCAGAGACCTTTCAAGACTAATACCTCCACGAACCTTTTTGCAGACCAGGTCAAGCTCATGGGCAAGTTCGAAATGACTCAGTTTTATTTCACCGGCCACCCGCTGCAACGCTCCCATCAGCGTCAATCCGGACTCACAGCAAACCACAAGGAGATCCAGCGCGTCAGGAAACCCCCTGCGCATCAGGCTCTTTCGATTCGAAGCAATTCGATCAAGGACCAAACTCGGAAGCAGAAAGGCAATACCGAGGAACCCAGCAACAGCATACATCGTGACGGCTTTTGACAGGTCAGGAAACGCCCGCAAAAAGACGTACACCGCCACCAGACTGAACAACACTAAAACGATTCTAACCCCGTTGTAGATGGCCAGCGCTGAATCATTATGGAAGCCAGCCTGGATCAGAGTACGCTTGACCTCATCGCCACCGATCGAAAACGACCCGAGAAACGTTTTCTTGTGATTAAACGTGAGACTGCCCTCAAGCCGTCCCTTCAGCTCTTGCTGGTATGACTCACCCTGACTCACCAGAGCGCCAACCCGCTTACTTCGCGGAGAATAAACACCCGAGACAAAATATTGAACCGCAATGGCAAGACTGAGCCCAGCAACACCCGCGATCACATAAATGCCGAACGCAGAATAGGTTTCGTTCTGAGTAAAGTCATTGATTAAGCCAACTAGAAAATCCATAGGTCATACATCCAAGCGAATCAATCTACCCAACCAGAACACACCGGCCCCCATTCCCAGAAACCCGTAAAGCAAAAGCTCTCTTCCCTGCTCCGTGCCGGTGAGTTCCTGCGCATAGTCAGGGCTGGTCAAGTAAAGAAATGCAAACAGTGCGATGGGCATCAGAACCAGAACCCAAGCCGACATCCGCCCCTCAGCTGAGAGGGTTTTGACTTTCCGCTTGAAGGCAAACCGCTGGCGAATGATTTTAGACAGGTTTTTAACATTTTCAGCCAGATTTCCACCGGTTTCCTTTTGAACGATCACCGCGCTGCTGAAGGCCATGGCGGACACTGTCGGCACCCGCTCAACAAAGAACAGCAACGCGGCCTTGACGCTTTTCCGGTAATTTATGTCATTGAAAATCTTAAAGAACTCTTCAGCAATAGGCCCCTCAAGTTCCTCATACGTCATTTTTATCGCATCTGGAAAGGCATGACCTGCCTGCAGACTTCGCCCGATAATTCCGAGTGCCTCGGGAAACTGTTCTTCAATTTTGTCTATGCGCTTGGCAAAGCGCTTGTTAAGGCTGGTGTAAAAGGCAGCGGGAATTACAACGAACGCAATCGCGGCAAGCCCAATCGAGTTCTTCCAGACAAAAACACCCACAGCCGCGAAAGCTGCCAACAGTAGGGCCTTGGCAATGTATCGATAGCCCAAATCGTCCGAGCCGGACTGTTCCAGGCGCAGGGTGATATTTGCGATAAAGGGGAGTGCTTCCAGCTGACGTCCCCAGGCACTGGCCTTTTCCAGCCTATTCTTTCGGAATACCGATATTTCTGCCTCTTTTCCGCCACGCTCCTCGCGAATGGCCTCAAGGCGCTCTTTGATGTATCGAGTGTCACCACGCTGGGGACGATAAACCGGCAGCATCAGTGCCTGTGACAGCAGAATGACGGCCACGAACACACTGAGCAGAATCATCAAATCCACAGACATTTTGTGGGCCTCCCTTAAAAGCCGAAGTCCATTTTCGACTCGAACATACCAATGGGGATTTCGACACCACAGCTCGAAAGCTTTTCATGAAAATGCGGAATCACACCAGTGGCGCCGTACTCCCCCAACACATTGCCCTGCTCATCCCTGCCCTTTCTCTTAAAAGCAAAGATTTCCGAAAGCGTAATAACCTCTCCCTCCATGCCACATATTTCTGAAATGCTGACAACGCGCCTTCGACCGTCTTCGTGCCGCTGCAGCTGGACCACCAGGTCAATCGCCGAAGCAATTTGAGTACGAATATTTTTCACCGGGATATCCATACCCGTCATACACACCATATTCTCAAGTCGGCTGAGTGCATCGCGGGGGGTGTTGGCATGCAATGTGGTAAGGGAACCTTCATGACCCGTATTCATGGCGGTGAGCATATCGAGCGCCTCCCCACCCCGAACTTCCCCAACAACCACCCGGTTCGGGCGCATCCGCAAACAGTTCTTTACCAGATCCCTGGCGTTGATTTCCCCCCTGCCCTCAATATTGGGTGGACGGGTTTCGAGGCGAACCACATGTGGCTGCTGGAGCTGTAATTCAGCAGAGTCTTCTACCGTGATTATTCGCTCATCAGAGGGAATGTAGCCAGACAGGATATTAAGAAGCGTGGTCTTCCCGCTGCCTGTGCCGCCGGAAACCAGAACATTCAACTTCCCAACCACAGCCGCATGAAGTAACTGCCCCATCGCATCAGACATGGAGCCTCTTTCAATCAATTGCTCCGCTCTCAGTTTGTCTACGGTAAACCGGCGAATGGATAGCGCAGGCCCGTCTAAGGCCAGAGGACCAATGATTGCGTTGACCCGGGACCCATCCTTCAAGCGGGCATCCACCATGGGGCTGGATTCATCGACACGCCGCCCGACGCTGGACACGATTTTGTCGATAATGCCGAGTAAATGCTGATTATCATTGAACCGGAGCGGGAGCCGCTGAAGTCGGCCAAATCGCTCGACGTACACATTGTCGAAGCCGTTGACCAGAATATCTGAAATGCTATCGTCCGCCAGCAAAGCCTCCAGAGGGCCAAGCCCAAGCAACTCGTCATTGATTTGATTGATTATTTTCTCACGGGCAACACGATTAACCGGACGGGGATCGGCATCCAGTAACTGGTGACATGTCTTGGTGATCTGGTCCCTGGCACTGGACTCTTCCACATCGGATAATCGGGAAACATCCAACAAAGGCATGAGTTTTTCGAATAATTCGAGCTTGACCGCCTGCTCCTGATCGGTAAGCACGTGTCTTGCGTAGTCGCTACCGACATTTTCCATTGTCCCCATCAGACTCCCTCCTGCGAATACTTCCATGTCTCGTTCTCCGGCTCGGATCGCGCGTTAAGTGACGGTCAGGCTCAACCGAACCACCGCCGCCAAATAGATTTTTGGGGCTGCTGGTCTTTCCCGAACTGTGCCTGCTGGGCGATTTCCTTAATTTGCTTGGTTATCCCCTTTTTGGGGGCAATCACAGACAGGGGTTTTCCTTGCTCCATAGCCAGACTGGCCAGTTTGTAGTCATTCCGTACCGTCACGATCTGATCCGTTCCGAGCGCCTTTTCGATTTCTTCCAACTTCAGACTGTTGGGATTCTTGAGGTATCGGTTCACGACGACCTGCATTCGCTCTTTCGGAATGTCCAGCTCACGCACTGCGTAGCGAATCAGATTGGCAGCGTCTCGCAGACAAACCACGTTGTCCTGCACGACGATGAAAATATTATCCGCCTGCTTCAGGACAGGTAGTGACCAGTGCTCTGCCCCGCGGGAGAGATCAAAGACAACGGACTCAAAGGAAGTACGCAATTTGAAAAGTAAGGTTGGAAGCTGAGAGAAGTCGAAATGATTCGGCCGCAGCATCCCAAACGGCGCTGCTGGCAGGAGCGCAATACCGGAAAACTGGCTCATCAGCCCTTTGATTGCCGAATCATCCAGTGAGGAGGCCTCGCGCAGGGCATCCTGAAAATGATACTCGGGGGCTCCTTTAAGCATTGCTGACTGACTGGCATTAAGGTGGTCGCCGTCTGCCAACGCCGCCTTACCGCCGGTCATCAAGGATAACTGGTCTGCCAGCGACATACTTAAAAAGCTTGCCCCCGAGCCGCCCTTGGCATTAATGACCACATTCAGTGGCGCCAGCTTCACTTCCGTCACGAGATGGTCAGCAATGCTGTAAATGGCCTGAATCAGGTCATCCAGATCTTCCGGCTTGCCTGATACGAAATCGATTACGCCCGCTCGCAACGCGCTGCGGGTGAGCTCCGGTGTGACATTATTGCCGATCACAATACAGTTCTTTACCTGGGGTGCCAGCTCTTGCACAAGGTGCAAGGCATGAGCCGAATCGTCAGGCATATGCAGAAGAACCGTCTGATGATCTTGAAGCTGTGACGGATTCAGGTGTTTAAATCCAGCATGGGTCACGGTGAGGTTTGGAATCGACTCAAGCTCTCTGGCCGTCTCCCGCGCAGCTTCCGGCTGTATCGCAATAACAAGGACAGAAACAGGAACGGCCAGAGGAACCCGAGGTTTGATTTGATTCTCGGCCTTGCTTTGCAAAGGCTGTACGATCAGGTCGTTCACAGTTCTCTCCTTATAACTGCTCATGCACACACCGTCATGCCGAAACGGGTCGCCCCAAGGCTCTCTCTTGGCAAGGTTGTCGTAAAACCAGGAGCATTCAGGGTGATGAAAAAGCCCGGAATAATCAGTTGATGCTGGTAGTTCTCAACACTCGCAGAAACAAGGTCAATCTGCATTGCCGTATTCGCAACTGCCCCGTTTTCTGCGAGGTAGCGGATATTAAGGTTATTCAGTGTGAGGCCGGTCACAAGCTCATCCATGCCATCAAGTGCGAGTGCTTTCAGGCCATCGGGCGCTTCGGGGACGACTTCGAGGTCAGGCTGGCACACCACCGCCAAACGCGCTGCCCGCCGGGAAACCTCTTCAAGGGTATTGAAAGTAAACATTAAGCGCCCTGTTTCAAATGCCGCGAAGATCATCACCAAAACGACCGACGCCACGATCGCAAACTCGACGGCATATACTCCGCCCTGCTTTTTTAGAGCGTATATCTTCTTCATAGCACCCTCATCGAGAGGTTAACGTCCATATTCCATGACAAGGATATTGGGTTACCGTAGAAGGCTGGTATTGAATTCCCGAAGATAGGCGTCCAGTCGTAATTGACCTGTACAGTAACTTGCTCTGAGACCGGATCCACGCCAATTTGAACATCGTCCTCATTCAGTCCAGGTAAAATTGACTCGGCACCATCAGCTGGCTGGGCAGTCGAGCCATAGACTATCAATCGAGTGGCGGCAGATCGAACCGCATCGGTCACGACCACATCCCCGAGACTGCCCGGTCGCGCCACATTAATGAGGTATCGAGACGCGTTTCGGGCGGCACCGTACAACTCATGATACTGATAGAACGCCCGCCCCAACTCCGCAAAGGCAAAGAACAGCAAGAACAGCAACGGCAAAACCAGAGTCGCTTCGATCGCGGCCAAACCACGTTGACGCCTCATGGAATGTTGAATAGTCGCCGTCATGAGTCATTACTTCCCGGGTCACGATACAAAACGATTGTATAGGGCCCATTCTGATCAACCGCATCAACGACTGCCGGGCCAGTGCCACTGCAATCCTCAATAAACTCTCCAATCACAAAAGCTTCATTTCCTTTCTGGATGACCTCCTGCATCAGGAAAAAACAGGCCATACCTTCGAACGCAAGATTATTCTGTCCGTTAGCTTCGCCATCACACTGCCCAACCAGTATCGTAAATTCCCGCCGAGCACTATTTCCGTCCTCCCTCCACGATTGGGCCGGATTATGGGGACAGGAATATCCCTCTCCACTTAGACTATTCGAATAGGCATCTGCGTAATCCGCATAGCGGTACAGGGAAGGAGAATCGGCGTTATCAACGAGCGCACCACTCTCCTCGTAGACCACTTGTCCATCGACAACATCAAGCGGTGCGCCCACACACACATCTTTGTCCGATGGATGATCCGTCGGATTAACGGTGCCATTGGCATAGCGACCCAGACGGGTATTCATACCCGTTGCAACGGGGCCCACAGTATTTCCCGGCTCGGTTTCAATATCTTCGTTGACCGTTCCCGGTCCGAAGCAGGTTTCCGCCCCTACTGCCGCGCCAGCCATGGCATTCCGGATATCCGCCCCGCCAGTTAAGCCCGGAAGCCTGGCCAGCTGAAAATTTCCATCTCCGATTGCACTATCTGTGTTGCTGCTGATCTTCATCTGCATGATGGTGTTATTGGGATATCCGGAAGGGGTGCTGGGGTCCCCTCCCTGGCACACCACCATCGGCAAAAGGTTATTGGAGCAGCTGAGCAAGGGCGTACTGGGACCGGCCACCGCGGAAGCGCGAACGGGAAGCTCATTAAAACCCGCAATACCTGCGAGAAAGGCAGGTTGCCCAATATCTTGCAAACGCACCCGGACATAGTCAGCCGCCAGGTCGCCGGTTGGAATGAAAGGGTCTGGCTGGAGGGAAAATTCCACCTTGAGCTGATCGGTAACATCGGGCCCATCAAACGTCGCCCCGGCCAGATCAATCTCATCTCTTAACGCCTCGTAGTCATCGGAGGCGAGTACGTTAGTCAACATCGTCACGACTTCCCGACGTACCGCAGCGTGATCTGCTCCCAGGTCACGCTCCTTCGCCGCATGGAGCGCCGTCGCATCAACGGCATTCTGTAGCCGAGCCTTGTTAAGGAATAAATACCCACCGTCCAGCGTCAACGCACCAACAGCTAAAATGGCCGCCAGAGAAACCGTCACCAGAATGGCAACAGCACCACGCTGTCTTTTGGTGTCAGGATACCGATGGCATTGTTCGACGATCATCCTTTCTCCCTTTCCCTGGAGTAGAGACCCTAATACGGCGCGATCGGACGCTTCCTAGTCTTCACCGATCGCCAGCGTTTTCCCACGAGCAGATGCTGGCGGATACGTGGATTTTTCATAGTTCGTTATGACTCGGGAGGTGACGTTTCCGTTCAACGTGTGAACTTTTCCGGCATTCCGGTACTCCGCTCCGGGATCCAGAATTTGGCGCTGCTTCACCTCAGCAATCGTGCCACCAAGTTCAACTTTCTCCAGAACATTGTTGTTGCTGCAAGCGGTTAGAAAGACAGCGATACAAGACAATAAAATAGGCTTGTTCATTTAAGTTCCTCCTGAGCGCAATTTACAGCGCATGTCCGTATTTATTGCCTGTACCAGCCATTTCAGCCGCTCGCATGCCGGGTTGCACCGCCGAGGATGATGCCCCACCAGTGCTACGCTGCCCCGAATCTCCCTCAGTTTCGCGTTTAAACATTCGGCCGAGCAGATAAAACTCCAAATCAGTGGGCGGCACAAAGCCATCCGTCGGCAACTGCAAGCCTTCGCGGGTAATCGGCTGGGCCAGTCGAGGAGTAACAAGAATAACCAGCTCGGTTTCCCCATTCAGGTATTCCTCACTGCGGAACAACTGTCCAAGAATAGGCACATCGCCCAATCCAGGTAATTGATTAACAGACTCACGAACGCGATTGCTGAGCAAGCCGGCAATAGCAATAGTCTGCCCGTCAGCAAGCTCAACCGTAGTCCGAGCGCTTCGCTTCACAATTGACGGAGTAATAATGGTTGCAGTTGTCCCCGTGGGCGCGATCCCTACCGCATTCGCATTACTCAGCTCACTGACCAGCACATCGAGGTTCAGATTAATATTTCCATCCCCAAGAATTGTGGGAACGAATGACACACCAACACCGAATTCCTTGTAAGAAATCTTTATTCCGTCATCATCCGGCACCGGCACGGGGAACTCGCCACCGGACAAAAAGTCAGCCTGTTGACCACTCAAGGCTGTAATGTTGGGCTCGGCCAGAACGCGAGCAAGCCCCTGTTCCTTGGCTGCATCGATAGCAAAATCGTAGAGAAAACTGTTGGTCACGTATGAGCCGAAGATTCCGAATTCACTAATCAGGCCATCCCCACCAATAAGCCCTCCCAGGAAGTTGCCGTCCTGGCCGACCAAGGCAAAGTCACTATTGAGCCTGTGGGCGAGCTCCCGCTGAACCTCAGCCACGGTGACTTCCAGCATCACCTGCTGGCCGCCGCCAACTGACATCATATTGAGAACTTCGCTGTTAGCGTCTTCTCCACCGGCCGCGAGTGCATAGCCATCGGCGAGGCGTCTTGCGGCTTCCATACGCTCCGGGCTCGATACTTGGCCTGACAGGACCAAATGCCCCTGAGAACTGAGCACGCTAATATTTTCGTCCGGCAGGAAGCGATAAAGTTTGTCTTTCAGTCCATTCAGATCGTGGGTGACTTCTATATCGATAGAGTCAACCAGGCGATCGTTTTTATCCCAAACCAGGATGTTAGTGCTTCCCAGTCTCTTTCCCACAACGTAAAGCTCAGAGCGTTCGGTCACCAGAATGTCTGCGATATCCGGATTACCCACAGACACGCGGGCAGGTGTACTTTGAATCGGAATGGTTCGGGACTTGTAGATGGGAATAAGGTTGACCGAAACCCCCAGCCCTGAACCGCCACCAGCCCAGGCGGGGGTGAAATACAGCCCCGCAACCACAACCATCACAGCCGCCTGGAAAAATCGCGCAAGCTGATTCTTTGAACTTCTCCACAACGAGTTATTCATAGCTACTTCTTCCTAAAGTTTGGTGCACATCCTCAGTCCACGGTGACGGTTTGCATCGAAACACCACGAATCACTTCAATCTTTCGTTTCTCGTAACTGGGTGCCAGCCGGCGAGGCTCCACAGCCGCAACCACAGGTTCCGGTTTCGCCTCAGCCAACTCTACCGCGCTCTTGTCGTTGGGATTCCGCAGAGCGAGCTGAATACTGCCCCGACTTCTGGCGTTCATCAGCACCTCGGCCTGTTCCAGGGAAACTTCCAGAGTGACAGCCCTCACCAAAATAGGCTTGTTGGCATCGGTTCCGGTCACCTGATCGACGGCCAGCACCTTTAGATTACTGAGAACAACATCCGTAGATGCGTTCTCCCGGGAACTGCGAGTCATCAACACATCGACTCGATTACCCGGAAGAAGAAAACCGGCAACCCCCACAACATCGTCAACCCGGATGGTGACCGCACGCATGTTGGATTCGATCAGACTGGCCAGAACACTTCCTTCCCCCTTTTCCGCCAACTTTTCGGGGCGAACGAAATCCCCTTCCAGCATCGGGTGCCTGGCCACTTTACCCACAACCGCCTCCATGCTCTGACTCACATTCTTCGGCGCCATAGACCGGGGAAAGCTGCGTACAGAGAGATGCTTCTGCTCCAGAACCGTTCCCGCCGACACAGACACAGACATGGCAATGGCCTGCACTTCATCCACCTTGACGTCTTTCGGCCGATTATTATCAAGCCAGTTCTTGGCCATGAATACGGCTATGCCCGCAAACAGCACCGACAATACGGTGAAGCCTAGTGATCGAGAATTCATCATGATCCGCCCTCCTCATTGAATGTGGCCACAGCAGCCGGAAACGGACAGCGACTGGCTTCCACGAAATAGATATTCCAGGCTCGCTCGAGCAGCTCTGGTTCAATAATGCTGGATAGTTCGTTAAACCGAATTTGATCTGACACGATGGAAAGCAGGTCCCGAGGATGAGACGGAAGCATGTCTACCTGATTCGTGGGGTAACACTGCTGAACCAACCACCGGCCAAGATGATATTTGTCATTGAGGCCCATCACACGGCATTGCTGCTGCCAGATTGCAACAAACGCTTCATCATCTATGGCTTTGAATTCAATCTTGTAACCCAGGCGCCTAAGGAAGGCCGGATCAAAGATGTCCTGGGGGCTGAGGTTGGTGGAAAACAAAAGGTTCTGCTCGAAGGGCACCTCAAAGTGCGCCCCACTGGGTAACGACAGAAAATCACGAGCCTCTTCTAAAGGCACGATCCATCGATTAAACACCTCCTTGGCACTGATTTTCTGTCGGCCAAGATCGTCAATCAAAAGCACGCCGTTATTGGCCAGAAGGCCAATGGGCGCCTTGTGAAGCCTTGCTTTTGGGTCATGACTGATGTCGAGCATAGAGAGCTCAAGCTCCCCTCCCACGACCACCAGGGGGCGATGGCAGCGATACCAGCGGGGATCACTGACTTGCGCAAAAAGATCGTCGTCTCGAAAAGTGCTATCAATTCTCTGGTGTATCTGAGGATCAAAAATCTGCACGATTTCCCCACCCATCTCTATGGCATGGGGAATCATGACCTCGTCACCGAAGAGACGATTCAGCTGACGACAGATAAAGCTCTTTCCCGTGCCAGCGGCACCATAGATCAACACCGGGCGCCGGGAATTTATGGCAGGACCGATCTGATCGATCAAATCGGGCTGCACCACCGTGGTATCAAAGACTTCCAGCAGGCGTTGACGGCTGACAGCCTGACGCCGACTGGATTGCTGGATACAAATGCGACGGTATTCCTCGAGAGGAACAGGGGCCTTGCCAACATAGCCGCTCAGCTCAAGGGCCTGACGCGCCTGTTGCCGCCCCACAGCGCTCAGCGCCACTCGCATTTGACCTTGCTCGCTGTTTCGATTTTCAACCAGGCTGTTGGCTTTGGCCTCTGCGACCAGTTCAGCAATCACGTTGCCGCTGAGCCCCATCAACTCGGCCAACAATTTGATGGAAGCCACTTCGCGCTTTAACAGGTGCTTGAGCAAAAGACCCCGAAGCAACGGGCCAGGCAAACTGGTTTCGGAAACAGTATGAGGCGTAGGAAGGGACACCGCAGGCGGGGCACCAACTGGCTCAGTAACCTTGGATTCTTCTAGCTGAATTGACTTCAACGGCAAGCTCCTTCCAGTTGGAGCAATAAAACCTAGTCAAAAATACACACCATTAATTTGGAGCAAACTTCTGACTTCCCTTGTGCATCGGGCCTGCTTACCCGATCTGTAATACATAAAACAGCCATCCCAGCGCCAGCGCAGGCGCGTAGGGCACCCTCACGCCTGCGATTTCAGAACTCTCGGGCGCAATGTAGGTACGAAAAGCCGCCATCATCCGGTAACGTTTGAGGGTAACCAACAAGGGCTGCCACCCCATCCGAAGGGTTGCGATCAAAGGCGAGGTAACAGCCCCGAAAGCAATCCCGAGCGCGGAAATCATCAGTGCCTGGACAGGATCGTAAAAACTGCACACAGCCATCATCAACTTAACATCGCCCCCGCCTACCCACCTGAAGCGGAAAAGTGTGCCAAATATAAACAAAGCACAGAGTGCCCCCCCCAGACCGCTTAGCATTCCAGAAATACCCGACGAGTAACTCTGGAATACCAAACCCATCAAAAGACCTACAACAGACAGAGCATTCGGAATTTTTTCCCGAAAAATATCGCTCGTCACAGCGAGCAAAAAAATCACCAAAACTACCTTGAAAGAAATTGATTCCACGCCGCCTCCTGACTAAAAACGCCCAGCCCAGAATTCCTGGGCTGGGGTTTCGCCAAAAACTTAGCTTACCGCGTCAGCAAGTTCGCCGATTCTGGCCGTAGCCCGACCCCCGAGCAACTGGAAGGCACCAACCATTCCACCAACAACCAAACCACCTGCAATTGCGTACTCAACCGCAGTCAAGCCATCCTCATCCTTCCACAGAGCCTTCAGAAATTCTTTCATTTTTTGGTCCCTCAAAATGTAAAGCTAGATACAAGATGCTCGAATTCAGGCTCGAGCCACATCCCTGAGTACCGCTGACGCCAAACGCCAACCTCACTTTAAACTTAGGGCATGTATCTTTTTGTTACAATCGAAGACAGCTCCAAACTGTGACACGTATCACAATCTACCTAAGATGCTTTCCCGTATATGTCGTTCGCCACCAGCACGCTTCCCGAGGTGTCTACCCAAACTGGCATATACACAAAATGGACGGAAACGTCGCTTTCAAGGGCCTCATGCCAATCAGGCTGTTTTTGAAAGGAAAGCCCCCGGTATCTCCCAGGTTGTTTAAATATCGCATCGACTAGGGACCCAGCATCGGCCACCCTGACACACCCATGGCTGAGTGCCCGCCGGGACTCACCAAAAAGTTGCTTCTGCGGAGTATCGTGTAAGTAAATGGCCTGAGTCTGTTGCAGGTTAAAACGAACCCTGCCCAAGGGGTTGTTGTTGCCGGGCATCTGTCTGAGCACATAACGGCCAAGGATCCGGGTATTTTCATGCTGCCAGAAGTCTTCCCAGCCCAGAGGCGAAGTAACGTTACTGGCATCGAGCGGAAACAGTTCGAACCCGCGCTTCTTGAGAGCAAAAGGGTCTTTTTGCAGTAAGGGCAACAACTCTGTCTTCAGTATGCTGACCGGTGGGGTCCAACTGGGATTGAAAGTAACGCTTCCGAAACGGCTGTTGAGCCTTGGTGTCGGGCTGTCGGGCTTCCCGACGATGACGGGCATGACCAACTCAACCCGACCCGCCTCGATAAATAGCAACTCGAAATGCGGAATGTTCACCAACACAGTTCGATCAGGCATACGTTTTGGCAACTGCAGCCACTGCCTGAGACTGTAACGCATGGCTGGGAGCGGATTACCTCTGAATTTCAGGTGGCGAAGGGTGTGCTCATCCAGGTGACCGCTGACGTCGAGATTGTGCTGTCTCTGGTAATCTTTCAAGAGAAGCACCAGGGACGGATCCCAGACCGTTCGCTCTTGCATTCCCGGTGGCAAGGCATGGTCGAGAATATTTGCCAGGTAGGTTCGAAAGACCGCCACCTCTGGGTGTGACTGCCCGAGGCTTAACCCGGTCAGCAACCCGAACTCCGGCAGTGGCACTGTCTGACGGCGTATCTCGGCGGAGATCGCCTTCCGAAGGCGAGAAAAACCGGCGTATTCCGGTGTGAGTTCGTTAACCAGTTCGGGTAGGCGATGCTGCTTTATCGCCCTGGACAATATCTCGTCTGGCGACGGCCCATTTCGTTCGGACCGCAATTCGGCCCTCAGCGCCAACACCTTTTTGGTCGCTGTGTTTATTTCTTCTTCCGATGGCGTTTCAATGTCAGCGGAAAGAACCCCCCAATCTTGCAGCAAGGATACCCATTGAGGGGTCAGGTCGGTGAGTTCGGGGGAGAGCCATCCATACTGGTCAGTGAAGGGGGGACTGGATTGATCCGGCAACTGTATGGCACTGGCCTTTGCCGCAAAAAGCAACACTGCCAACAGCAGCCCTGCCGTGGTTCCGAATCTACCCATTATTGCTTCCATCCCTGGCGCTCAAGTGCCCGCTTAACAGGCCTAATTTGCTATCAGGTTAGTCAAAAAAACCGTCAGCGTTGACGATCAACCTCTCAAATTTTGGTTCTCACTTCGTCACATCCCGGTTCAAGCCCCTGCTGATAGGCGTATACGCCGGTTCTGACCGGAACCGGGTTCGCCTTTCAGGCTTCAGAAGGCCTGAACACAACAAACCCCGGAAACCGGGGTTTGTTGTGTTCAGCGTGAGGGCCGAAGTCAGGCCAGAACTTCACCGGACTCTGGAGCGGTCTTGTTATAAACCGTCTCGTCCAGCTCATTTTCGCTCTTGCTAACGAGTACCGACACCATCATATCGCCACACACGTTTACAGTGGTGCGCGCCATATCCAGGATACGGTCGATACCGGCCACAATGGCGAGGCCTTCCATCGGCAGGCCGACAGTGGTCAGAACCAGTGACAGCATGATCAGGCCCGCGCCCGGAACGCCGGCAGTACCGACAGACGCCAGAGTAGAGGTGGCAATGATCAGCAAGTAGTCAGTAAAAGCAAGATCCACACCGAACGCCTGGGCAATAAAGAGCGCACAAACACCCTGATACAGAGCGGTACCATCCATATTGATGGTCGCACCCAGTGGCAGTACGAAGCTGGAAATTCCCTTGGACACACCCATTTCCTCACGGGCGGCCTTGATAGTCGCCGGCAGGGTGCCGGAGCTGCTGGTGGTGGTGAACGCCACCGCCGCAGGGTTAACCAAACCCTTCAGGTACTGCATCGGGTTCAGACGGCCAACGGTGCTGACCAGTAGGGAGTAAAACACCACTACGTGAACCAGCGCGCCCAGATAAACAGCGCCTACCACTTTGATCAACGGCATCAGGATATCCATACCGTATTTGCCAGCAACCCAGGCCATCAGGCCGAAAACACCGTAAGGTGCAAGCTTCATCACCAGCTCGGTAAGTTTGTACATACCTTCGGCCAGGCCCTCAAATACCTTGATGGTCGGCTCGGCTTTCTCCCCCACCAGGTTCAGGGAAATACCAAGGCCCAGGGCGAAAACGATGATCTGCAGAATGTTACCTGCCGCAAGCGCATCAACCGGGTTTTTGGGAATCATGTTCAGCAGGGTTTGAACCAGTGACGGCGCATCCTGGGCGGCAGGGGCGGCTGCGTCAACCACCATGTTCACACCCGCACCCGGAGCAACAATGGCACCCAGACCCAGGCCAATGCTGATGGCCACAGCGGTGGTTCCGAGATACAAAGCGACCGATTTAAGACCTATGCGGCCCATCTTTCGGGTGTCTTTCATGGAAGTGACGCCAACGATCAGCGAGCAGAACACCAGCGGCACAATCAGCATTTTGATAGCGTTGATAAAAAGGGTTCCGATGGGCTTCAGAACTTCTGCGTCCGGCCCCATGACAGCGCCGACGATACAGCCAAGAACCATCCCGATCAGAATTTTCTTCCAGAGAGCCATATCACTCCAGAAGCCAGCGCTAGACTGTGTTTGCATGGTCTGTTCCATTGCGATTACCTATTTTGCTACTAAAAAACAGGCTGTGAAGCAGCAAACGCAATGCCAACTCAACAAAAATCACAATAGGTCATTGAAAATAAATCAAAACTCCATTCAGATCATTTTTTGGTCGGAACTCTACTAGGGTATAACCAAAAGAATAGAGATTAAGAAAAAATCAACCAATCATAAAAATAAATCAGAAATACCAGCACCTTACGACCACCGTATTCGATCAGTTATAACCTTACTTTAGTTATAGGGGCTACCGTGGCGATGCGAGCCACAGCTCAAGGCTGACGAAAGGGTTCTTTTCTTTCCAGCGCTGGCCAGCTAACCACAGGGTTATGACGATGAGTCCTCTGCTTTTTTCTTGAGTCTCTTGCTCAATGCAGGCTGTGAAATACCGAGCAGGCTGGAAGCAATCGACTGGTTGCCCTGCGATCTTCGCATGGCCTCGTCCACCAGCATATCAGCCATTTCCTGGAGGGTTGGTAGCGGTTGATCCGGGCTAAAAAGGGCCACGCTAGGCTCGCTCGTTACGTCCCGACTGATAGAATTCTGGTCGAGGGCGCGCCGGAAGCTATCCATCGACAAGACCCCGGTTCGATGCTGACTCATGGCATCGTACGCCAAGGCCCGCAATTCCCGGACATTGCCGGGAAAACTGTAATTGTCCAACAGCACTGCCAGCTCCTTGGGCACTGTCGGCTTACTCTTCTCCAGCTCTGTCGCCGCCTCAGCCAGGAAGTGATCCAGCAACAATGGAATGTCACCCTTCCTCTGGCGCAGGGACGGAATCTCAACCTGATGGATTCTCAAGCGGTAGTAAAGATCTTTCCGGAATTCACCAGCAAGCTGTTTTTGTTCCAAGTCGCGGTGTGTGGCAACGACTACTCGTGCACGGATACGCTTGGGTTTATCGCTACCCAGGGGATAATACTCCCCTTCCTGAAGTAACCTCAGCAGCTTGACCTGGGAGGCCATGCTCAGGTCCCCGATCTCATCCAGAAACAGGGTGCCTTCACCAGCCTGTTCCACCATACCCTCCCTGGCCTGGTCAGCCCCGGTAAACGCTCCACGACTGTGGCCAAAAAGGGTATCTGCGAACACGTTGTCGTCCAGCCCCGCCACGTTAACGCACACCAGCTTGCCCGGCCGGTTACTGAGCTCATGAATGGCATGGGCGATCAGTTCCTTGCCTACGCCACTCTCTCCGGAAACCAGCACGGGCTGGCCACTGGGTGCCACCGACTCAAGGTACTGGAACACCGAGCGCATACCTTTGTCCCTGGTAATGATGGGGGAAAACACCTCGGGGCGTTCGAGCGTATCGGTCAGGAACTTTCTGCGCATTGCCTGATTCTCCAGGCGCATTTCCTGCATCTCGACAGCGCGGCGCACCCCCTCAATCAGCCGGTCTTCTTCGGTCGTTTTGACAAAATAGTCGAACGCGCCGAGGCGAATGCAATGCACCGCCTTTTCGACCTGGTTCAGCCCACTGATGATGATCACCCCGACACCCGGATGCTGCTCGGTGATTTGCTTCAGCAGTTCCTCCCCCGAGATATGGGGCATGGTCAGATCAAGCAACACGAGGCCGATAGGCTCCCGGGCAATCATCGCCAGAGCATCCCGACTGTCCTGGCAGCGATACAAGTGGTTGTAGCCGCCCCGCCGCTCCAGCACCATACTCAGACTGCGCAGAAAAGACGCCTCGTCATCCACCATCAGGATGCCGAATCCCGGATTGCGGTTGGCGGGAGTGACTGAAGCGCTCATGGTTTTACCGGCAGCGAGAGAATCGCCCGTGTGCCCTTGCCCGGTTCCGACTCATATTCCAGCCGACCGCCGTGGTCTTCCAGGATATTGGCTGATATCGACAGACCCAATCCCGTTCCCCCTTGCTCGCGCTTGGTGGTAAAAAATGGATCAAAGATCGCAGACAGATGATCCGGATCTATTCCCTTGCCCTGATCGGCAACCTCCAGCCGAAGTTCCCCAGGCTTTGGCAAGAAACGTGTTATTACCCGAATCCCTTTTTCCGGCGATTCCAGTGCCTGGCATGCGTTCACAATAAGGTTCACAATGACCTGCTCAATTCGCTGGCTGTTGCCCGAAAACTCTGGCAGGTCCTTTCCATAGTCCACTTCAAAGTGATCGGTAGAGCGGCGAATGGTGTTATCCAGTAGTCGAACAGAGGTCGCAACGACCTCATTAAGATCAACGGATTCGTCCAGGCTGGACGTACCCTGACGGGCAAAATCCCGCAAATCATCCACAATCCCCCGAATACGCTGGGTGCCTGCCAACATATCATCCAGCATCATGGGAATTTCTTCCCGCATCCGGCTGTAAGCCAGACCAGCTACGTAAAAGTCCCCGTGGGCATCGTAGTACTGGTCCAGAACCTCCTCCAGATCATCAAAGCTTTCTTTCAGCACGGGCAAATTCAGCAGCAGCAAACCGCAGGGATTGTTGATTTCGTGAGCCACTCCGGATACCAGAATTCCTAGGGATGCCATCTTATCGGCCTGAATCAATCGTTGCTGCTGCAGTTCAAGCTCGGCAGTGCGACGCGCCACCTCCCTCTTCAACATCCGGTTCCAGACGATGCTACCGCCCAGCACCAGCAAGAGAAGGGCGGACAGCACACCCGCCGCCAGACCAACTTTCTTCCAGTCCATGCCTGGCTGCTCAAGAGGTCCCAGCCACTTATCATAGATCGCCTGCTGGCGGCCGGTGTTCTTCAATATGGCCAGCCCCTCGCTGAACTGGGCCAGCACGGCCCGATCCCCCTTGGGCACCGCATAACCATAGTCCAGCGCGGCGAAGGGTTTGCCTGCCGCATAGATATTGGAGAGTTCCAGTTCACGCTCCAGGTACAGGCCCGGGAGATTCGCTACCAGCGCATAGTCGTGTTGCCCTGAGGCAAGCAGACGCAAAGCATCTGCGTGGGTTTCCACTGTGACGGTTCTGGCTTCCGGCACGTTCTGGGCCAGGTAATCCTGCATGATGCCGCCCGCTTGTACGATCACCGATTTACCGGCGAGCTCGGGCAGTGCCTCAATCGGATCATCGCCCTTGCGTGCGAACACGGATTCATTGATGACAGCGTGAGGAGGCGAGAAATCATAACTGTCCAGCCTGCGCTCAGAGAGAACCATGCCCTGGAGCACGTCGATCTCACCTTTATCAAGGCGCGCGCGCATTTCCTCCCAGGGCCCAAGGCGAATCTCAATTTCAATCCCCATGACCTCAGCAATGGCACGGGTCAGCTCGGTGTTGTAACCATCGGGCTGGCCCTGCTCATTGATAAATTCGTACGGGGGGTAATTATGGTCGCCACCAACCACGAGTATTCCATTACCTGAGGGCTTGTCGGCGTGGCTTATATTCGCCGTAAACAGCCATATCAGTCCCACCAAAAGCCAGAATCGAAACTTCACTTCCGGCCCATCGCCGCGAGCATGCGCTCCACTGCCTCTATGTGCTCCGGCTCATTGTGACTCATTCCCTGAAAACAGGCACACACCTCCAGGAAGTCTTTCAGCTCCATTCGCTGGGCCATTTTCATCAAGCGCTTGGTAAGCCGGGTGGCTTTCGGGGGTTGGCGAGCAATCTGGTTGGCGAGTTTGAGCGCCTCGGGCATCAGGTTATCCGGCGGAACCACGCTCATCACAATGCCCAACTCTTTCGCCTCGACAGCCTGCACGACACGACCACTGAAGGTCAGCTCCGCTGCCAGCTGGTAACCGATCAGGCGCTGCAGGAACCAGGCGCCCCCATCGCCCGGGATGATGCCGAGATTGAGGAAGGTTTCGCCGAACGAGGCACTTTCCGATGCGATGCGGATATCGGCCATGTTCGCCAGATCAAACCCGGCACCAATGGCCGGGCCATTCACCGCCGCAATAATGGGCACTTCGACGGCCTGCATGGCCAGAGGGATGCGCTGAATACCTTTGCGATAGCGCTCGGCGCATTCGGCTACGTCTCCGGCAAAATCCCCGCTCCGCTCAGCCATGTCCCGGATGTTTCCACCGGCGCAGAACGCAGAGCCAGCCCCGGTGATCACCAGCACCGAGACCTCTTCGCAGCCGTTCACCCATTCGGCAGTCGCTACGAGATCGTCAATCAGATGCGTGCCCGTCAGGGCGTTGCGCACATCATGGCGATCCAGCGTCAGCAGGGCTACGCCCTGCTCCAGGGTCAGAAGCGCGTCGGTCAGCGGCGGTAACTGGGTCATGATCGGGACTCTCCTTCGGCATTGGTGGAACGGGAAGACTGATCCGAGCTATCGGATTCCGAACTGCCGACATGCTTTGGATTCAATTCCTGCTCCACCCATTGAACCACCTCCTTTTGGTCCCGTCGACGCACCAGTTGTTCCGAGTGGATGTTCTGCGGATACACGCAGGTGCCGTTGCGCTGCCGAAGATGGAAACGGCGCCGGACACCGATGGGATATTTGCTGGGCCCGTGAATCATGGCCGCACGAATCTCGAGCGCCTGTACGCTCTCCCTCCAAACTTGGGTTTTCACCCGCCGGGAATGCACTCGGTCGACATTCCCTGATGGCGGCAGAATACAAACCTAGGTTTCGTCTGCTAACGCAGAATACAGTCGCGGCTGAGCTGCTGACTCAGTTCACGCCGCTGCCGCCGCAAGGTGTTTCCCCTTTTGTTGGTATAACCGGCCCGGAGCTCGGACTGTATGTTGCTCAAACGGCGCCGGTATTGTTCACAAGCCTGCTGGCGCCTTGCTCGGGCTTCTGAGAGGTCACTGTCACTGGTCGGCGCGGCTTGAGGCCGGGCGGAAAGCAGATTGCGAACATCGTCCCGAATCCCGCGGACGCGCCGTTCCTGCTCAAGGTTTTCGGACATGGGCACAATCGAGGGCTGCCCCATCCTGAGCTTTTGATGGCCCTCCGTATCAGGAGGCCGATCCGAGAAATGCGCTATCCCCTCGCGATCTGTCCATGAATAAACCTCCGCCTGTAACGACGCACTGTAAATGCCGGCAAAAACGAAACACGCCAGTATCCTTGGCATAACTATCCACTCCCTGTGGTTTCTTTTCGTACCAGCGCAGTATAACGAACCCGGCAAATCCCCTTTGTGGCACCGGCAGCATTTGAGCACTCGCCCATTTAGGACTACTTTTTAAGTATTAATTTGCAGAGGTGCGAATTATCAAACTGTGGCCCGACCAGCAGGATGTTGAATACCGGCCGGCCCAATAAGAGAAATGTAAGTTCAGTATCCATACCAACGATAGGGAACGTCGATGAACAGAATTATCTGGAGTGTTAGTGGTGCGCTTGCGGTTTCCGTTGCTCTGTCAGCCTGTGGGGGTGGCGGCAGCAGTGGCTCTGGCGGTGGTGGAGGCGGCTCCGGCGGAGGGGGCGGCGGAACCGATACCGTGGAACTGGTCGACGGGGATTTTAAGTTCTCTTCAACAACAGGTTGGACATACCAGAACCCGGATGCCGGTGAGGATGCAAAACGCCTGGAAGAGGGGTGTTTTGACAGCGATCGCTATTTCGAGTCTGACAATTTCCTCGTGTATTCGAATCTCACGACCCACTCGGACGAAGATTACAGAACGGCCGCCAGCAAGGCCCAGGACGCAATGGACCGGGTTCTGCCGCAGTTTGGCATGGACTGGGATGCTTTCCGGGCGATGAAGAGGGTCGTCAGTTACAGCGATATTGATCAGTTTGCCATTGAAGCAAGCCAGCTTGGCTTAAGCACAGCTGAACTTGCCACCTATTTTCCGAACATTGAGGATGGCACCGAAACACAGCAGCAGGCATTTATCTATAACACCCTCATCAACGAAGAAGACCCAGCCGCCGTTCTTTCTGTTATCAACCAGTTCATTGCGGATAACCCGGACATAACGGAGCCAACGCCGATTTACGACAAAATCCAGATATGCGCATCCGGCAACGATCGCATCGGCAGATCATCAAGCAGCGGGATCAAGATTTCTCCGGACTTTGCCAACGATGTCTACCGCCACGAAGCAATACATTTGATTATTGATCAGGTATCCCAGTATCCCGCGTTCTGGGCCAAGGAAGGTCAGACACACACGCAGCTGGGCGAGGGGGCTCCGCCGGTTGTGGAGGATCCCGCAAGCATCAGTGAAAACATAATCAACGCTAACGAGGCTGAACCCGAGATACTCAACAAGTTCAAGTACGCTTATTTGGAGCTCTTGACCGTCACTGGCAATGACCTTGATAAGATCATGGACTGGTATCGGAAATCTTCCAATATCAAGGCCGAGTGGTTAGTCCCTGATGGGACCGGAGAGCCCATCTCCGAGGAAGAGATCAAAGAGGGAGTCAAGGAAGCTTTCGAAGGTGCTATCGGAGTGAGCTACCAAGAGTTCTTCAGCAACCTGTAAAACCTTAATCAAAAAATAACAAAGGCCGGAGGTTCATCTCCGGCCTTTTCGTTTATGGCTCAGTGCAACAGCCAGTCCCGCGCCCTACTGATCCAGCAATTCTATCCAGTGCTGAACCGGCACCCTGGCTTTGGTTTCCAGGTGCATCTGGCAGCCAATGTTGGCGGTCACGATGCGGTCCGGATTATCCATGGTCAGGGCGTCCAGCTTGTTGCTCAGCAGCTGCTGGCTCATCTCTGGCTGCAGGACGGAATAAGTACCAGCCGATCCGCAGCACAGGTGCTTGTCACGGGTCTGGGCCAGGTCAACGCCGGCGCTGGTCAGCACCTGTTCCACCACACCGCTCTGCTTCATGGCGTGCTGAAGGGTGCATGGGCAGTGGAAGGCAACCTTGCCGGGATTCTGGCGAATCTTGAGCTTGTCCAGGTCCTGCTTGAGCAGGAACGCACCGATGTCGGTGCACAGTTCGCTGACTTTCTTCGCCTTGTCTTTGTAGGCAGGATCGTCTTTGAGCAGGTGTCCGTAGTCCTGAACCATGGCACCGCATCCGGAGGCCGTCATAACGATGGCCTCAGCCCCGGCTTCGATGGCCGGCCACCAGGCATCGATATTCTGGCGCATGCGCTCAAGGCCCAGTTCGTGTTCGGACAGGTGATAGTTCACCGCCCCGCAGCAACCAGCCTCCGGCGCTTCCACCATGGTGATACCCAGCTTGTCGAGTACCCGTGCTGCTGCCGCGTTGGTGTTGGGCGTGGCCGTCGGTTGGGCACAACCAGCCAGCGCCAGCACCTTGCGCTCGTGACTGGCCGCCGGCCAGGGGCTCGCCTGTTTCTTCGGCGGCACTTTGGTACGCAGCTTCCCCGGCAGGATTGGGCTGAAAAACTGCCCGAGCCGGAGCAACGCACCAAACAGCTTCCGGTTGGGAATAACCCTGCCCAGCGCCCAGCGCATCCACTTATCCGTACTGGAACGAGGCAGCTCTTTTTCCATCAACCCACGGCTGATGTCCACCAGCCGGCCGTACTGAACGCCCGACGGACAGGTGGTTTCACAGCTTCGGCACGTCAGGCACCGATCCAGGTGCTCCCGGGTTTTCTCGGTAACCTCCTCCCCCTCGAGGAACATCTTCATGAGGTAGATTCGGCCCCTGGGACCGTCACGCTCATCGTTCAGCTCCTGATACGTCGGGCAGGTTGCGGTGCAGAATCCACAGTGCACACAGGCACGCAGGATGGACTCGGCTTCCTGGCCTTCGGGAGTATTGGCGAATTGTTGAACGAGATTAGTTTGCATCTTACTCCTGCTCTTACAACCAGCTGTATAGACGTCCGGGGTTAAAGATATTGTCCGGATCGAACGCGTTTTTTACCCGGCGCTGAATACCCTTCAAGGCCTCGGGCTGATGGTGCATCACTTCTCCGGAACGGTCTCCGCCCCGGAAAAGGCTCACCTGTCCCCCGGCTGCGCGAGCCATGGGCTCAAGGTCGCTCTGCTCGGCATCACCGCGGAACCAGCGCTGGGAACCCGCCCAGTCGATCAGCCAGGAGCCTTCCAAGCCCGGATTATCGGCGATCGAGCCGACTGAAAAACGCCACAACGGGACATCATTGCCGGCAAAGAACTCGTGCTGGAAGTCCTGAATCGAACGCCAGAACGCCCCATCATCCTCCAGGATCGCGCCCGGCCACTTGTTCGCCGTTGCCTCGACCGCCGAGCGGGCCCCCGACAATCGCAGGTACACCTTGCCATCCACCCAGCAGGCCCCGGTAATCGGCTTTGGCTCCGCCGCACGCTGGTTCATGTAGGGAATCGCGCCTTCCAGAGACATGTCCTGCACCAGGGTCATCGTGGCTGCCGGTTTGGGCATCACTTTCAGGCTGATCTCCGTCATCACCCCAAGGGTGCCCAAGGCGCCAGCCTGCAGCCGGGACACATCGTACCCCGCCACGTTCTTCATCACCTGGCCACCGAAACGCAGATGTTCGCCTTTGCCGTTTATCAGCCGGACACCCAACACCTGGTCCCGGACGGACCCCGCCCAGGGACGCGCCGGGCCCGACAGGTTGGCGGCGAAAGTTCCGCCAATGGTGGCCCCCTCCCCCAGATGCGGCGGTTCGAAGTGAAGGGCCTGCCCGTGCTCTGCCAGGGCGGCTTCAATTTCTCGGATGGTGGTGCCGGCCCGAACCGTCAACACCAGCTCCACCGGATGATATTCGACGATACCAGTGTGCTCGCCCACGTTGAGCGTTCCGGCATCCGGGTCGGCGTCGCGCCCCATGAAGGCCTTGGTATTACCTCCAACGATGTTAAGCTTGTGCCCGCTGTCCCGGGCCTTGAGAACCTCATCTTGCAACTGCTTGGAAATATCAGCCATGGGCGGCTTCCGTCTGTTCCTGCTTGTGTTGTTTGTGTTCGAGTGAACGGTATTCCTGGCAGAACCTCAGGGCGGGTACTCCCTTGCCCGGGTTCAGAATACCGGCGGGGTCGAAAGCGGCCTTCACGTCGTGGAACTGTTGCAGCTCCTCGTCACTGAACTGAATCGCCATCTGGCGAATTTTCTCGACGCCGACCCCGTGTTCCCCGGTGATGCAACCGCCCACATCCACGCACAGCTTGAGGATGCTGCTGCCGAATGCCTCGGTACGTTCAAACTCACCGGGCACGTTGGCATCGAACAGAATGAGCGGATGCAGATTGCCGTCGCCGGCATGGAACACGTTGGCCACACGCAGGCCGAACTCTTCCGACATTTCTTCCATTCGGGTCAATACATTGGCCAGTTCGCGGCGAGGGATGGTGCCGTCCATGCAGTAGTAGTCCGGGGATATCCGGCCTACCGCAGGGAACGCAGATTTTCGTCCCTTCCACAGCAGCGCCCGCTCCTCTTCACTCCGGGAAGTGCGCACGGTGGTCGCGCCAAACTTGCGGAACACCTCTTCGGCCTGGGCGATGTGCTCGTCCACTTCCTCTTCGGTGCCGTCCACCTCACACAGCAAGAGCGCCTTGGCCTCACGGGGATAACCTGCCTTGGCAAAATCGTCCGCCGCCACGATGGCGTGGCTATCCATCATTTCCAGCCCGCCGGGAATAATGCCATGGGAAATCACACCGCCGACTGCGTCCCCACCGTTTTGCACACTGTCGAAACCAGCCATCACCACCCGGGCCACTTCCGGCTTGGGAAGCAGCTTGACCTTCACTTCCGTAACCACCCCCAGCAAACCTTCGGAGCCCGTCACCAGTGCCAGCAGATCCATGCCGCAGGCATCCAGACCATCACTGCCCACGGTCACAACATCGCCCTCAGCCGTGACCATTTCGACACTCAGGAGGTTATGTACTGTCAGACCATACTTCAGGCAGTGCACCCCACCGGAGTTCTCCGCCACGTTGCCGCCAATGGTGCAGGCAATTTGCGAAGAAGGATCGGGGCCGTAATACAGGCCATACTGGGCCGCTTCCTCGCTGATGGCGAGATTGCGCACACCCGGCTGCAGGCGCGCCGTCCGGGCCAGCGGGTCGATTTCCATGATGCGGTTGAACTTGGCCAGCGACAGCACCACGCCCTCTTTATGAGGCATAGCACCCGCACTCAGGCCAGTGCCGGCACCACGGGCCACCACGGGCACCTGATGCTCGTTACAGATGCGCATCACCCGCTGAACCTGTTCCACCGTTTCCGGTAACACCACCAGCAACGGCATCTCGCAGTACATCGACATGCCGTCGCATTCATAGGGCTTTTTGGTTTCTTCGTCGGTAATGACGAAGCGCGGGTCAATAAACGACCTGAACTGCTCCGCCAGCTGAGCTTTGCTGACTGTCGGCTTGGTAGTCATAACATTCTCGGGGATTGTGTAGCGTTGAATAAGGCCGGGGGACGTCACCGGAATGCCCGGGGACTAGCCCCGGGCATTCCGGTATGACAGGCATCAAGCGCGTTTGGTTTCAAAATGGTCGATACCCGCCTGGGCACAATCCATGTCCTGCTGGGGCGTACCGGAACTGATGCCGATACCGCCAACCACTTCGCCGCCAACAGCCACCGGCAAACCACCGCCCACCGAGCTGATACGGCCACCCACTTCGGTGTGGATACCGAACGCGAGACTGCCCGGCACATTCACCTGGTTGTATTCGTGGGTGGCTTTGCGTGCTGCTGCTGCCGTGAACGCCTTGTCCTGGGCAATGGTAATACTGGTGACCTTGCCGCCGTCCATCCGCTCGAAGGCAATCAGGTTGCCGGATTCGTCCACCACCGCAATGCACATGGGCACGCCAATTTCCCTGGCCTTGTTAGCCGCGCCCTCAATCAGGATCCGGGCGTCGTCCAGATCCAACCGTTTAACCGTCAACATAGTGAAATACTCCTCTTAAAAATCAGCCATATACCTGATTGGGCAGCCAGGTAACGATGCCCGGAATCAGGATGCACATAAACAACCCGAAGGCCTGGATCGCCAGGAACACCAGGGAAGACTTGAAGATTGTACCCATGGAGATTTCCGGCGGACACACGCCGCGAATATAAAACAGCGCATAGCCAAAGGGTGGACTAAGGAACGACATCTGCATATTCACCAAATAGAGCACACCGAACCAGAGCACCACATCCTCACCGCTCACCGGCGGAAAACCCATCAGCCCCGGGAATTCCAGAGCCTCGACGATCGGAATAAAGATAGGTACAGCCAGTAGCAAAATGCCAACCCAATCCAGGAACATGCCCAGAATCACCAGCAACACCATCAGCAGGAACAGGATGCCGTAGGCCGAGAGCCCGGTGCCGAGAATGGCGTCGGTGACGAACTGCTGCCCGCCCTGGAGGATATAGAAACCGACAAACACCGAGGCACCAAACATGATCCACAGCACCATGGCGGAAGCCTTGGCGGTGGTCACGGAGGCCTCGCGCAGGCCGCTGATGGAGAACTTGCCATGCATCAGCGCCACGACAATAGCGCCAAATGAGCCGATACCCGCGGCCTCAACCGGTGTGGCGATACCCCCGAACAGCAGCCCCAGAACCAGCCCCACCAGAATCAACGGCGCAATCAGTCCACGCAGCAGAATCAGCTTTTCCTTCAGTGAGATCCGCTCTTCAACAGGAACCGGCGGCCCCAACTTGGGGTTGAGCCAACTGCGGACCAGCACATAAGTGATGTAGAGGCCGGACAACAGCAGGCCAGGCAGTACAGAACCAAGGTAAAGTTCGCCCACCGATTGCTGGGCCACCACGGCGTACAGGATGGCCAGAATAGACGGTGGAATCAGGATCCCAAGGGTGCCCCCTGCCATGATCGAACCGAGCGCAATCTTGTGATCGTAGCCTCGCTTGAGCATCGCCGGCAGGGCGATAATCCCCATGGTAACCACGGCCGCACCAATCACCCCAACCATGGCAGCCAGAATGGTGGAGGCCAGGATGGTTGCTGTCGCCAGACCGCCGCTCAGGCCCCCCATCCACTTGTAGACCACGCTGAACATTTCCTCGATCAGGCCAGCCCGCTCGAGCATGGACGCCATGAAAATGAACAACGGAATCGCCGCCAGGTCCGAGTTGGTCATCATCGGGAAGATCCGGCTGGGCACGATGTTCAGCATCAGCGAATCGCCAACCAGATAGATGAACATGACCCCAAGGCCGCCGGTCACAAACGCCAGTGGCAGCCCCATCATCAAGGCCACGGCCAGTGAACCAAACATTAGATAAGTCAGCGGTCCTATCTGGACGTTAGACAAACTGCCCGCCAGCTTGAACAGGAATTTCTCGTCACTGAACGGG
The DNA here is from genome assembly GCF_019931195.1 of Marinobacter sp. F4216. Classification (GTDB taxonomy): domain Bacteria; phylum Pseudomonadota; class Gammaproteobacteria; order Pseudomonadales; family Oleiphilaceae; genus Marinobacter; species Marinobacter suaedae. The sequence continues at coordinate 787,905 of NZ_JAIOUO010000003.1, forward strand.
TCGTAGAAAAGAATGTTGATCAGTTCCACACAGAGCACGAAAGCCAGTGCCGCTGTGCCCAGAATCATTAGCCAGGTACCCAGCTTCCCCCAGAGGTTGCTGCCCGGCGCGGTTGCGATATCACTGCTCATGCGTTGCGCTCCTGGCCCAGTCGAATGAAAAGAACGATGTCCTTGATCAGTTTCGAAATCCCCGCCAGCAAGAGCAGCAGAGAACCGAGTACCATCATGCCCTTAACCGGCCAGTACTGGATGCCCCAGGTCTCAACGGTCGTTTCGTTCATGGAGTAGGAATTCTGGAAGAACGTCCATGATGTAATAAGAAGGATCAGGGCAAACATAAAGAAGAACAGCGAGGTGAAGATGTCCATGCCCACCCGGCCACGCACCGGCAGCAGGTTGTAAAGAACATCCACCCGAACGTGAGCACCGTGCAACAAGGCAAAACCACCCGCCAGCAGATACTGCATCCCCAGCAACAGGAAGCTGGCCTCATGCACCCAGATGGTCGGCATGTTGAACAGGTAGCGCATCACCACTTCGAAGAAATAAAACACCACCGCGTTGATGGTCCAGAAGGACACGAACACACCGGATTTTTCGCAAATCCAGTCAACGGTCTTGGTAAACCAGTTGCCCTCGAAATGAAGTGACAGCAGAGGATCGTCCTCCTCTGCCTGAATTTCCGCTGGCGTTTTTTCCGGTGCGCTGTCCGCGCCACCGTGATTACTGCTCCATTTGTCCCAAGCCATCATGATCAGGGGCATCACCGCCAGCCAGCCCCAGTAAAACCAATGTGGCAACACAAATCCGAAGCCTTCAAGATCTGACATGTTGTTGCTACCTCAGCCACAAAAGAGGGAAGGTGGGCTGCATCCTTCCGGAGCAGCGCCGCTCCTTCCCTATCGATTTTTGTTGTTGATCCAAAGGGTTATTTACCCTCTACACCCTCAAGATCAGACTCGTCGATATACCCGACGGTGTCGTTCATCATGTATTCCAGCTGCATGTCGAAGATCGCACGGGCATCCTCGTCCTTGTTGGCCCACTTGTACCAGATCGGGATGGCAGCACGACGGAACTCCTGCAGGTCTTCCTGACTCAGGCGGCTGACGGTATCGCCGGATTCCTTGAACTTCTCCATCGCCTCGATATTGCGCTTCTGGATGGTCAGGTAGTGCTTCTGGGAGTAGTTACGCACTTCGTCTTCCACCAGCTGCTGCAGCTTCGGATCCAGCGCGTTCCAGGCCCGCAGGTTCACGGTCAGGTCCATCAGGTCAACCGGCTGGTAGATGGACATCACACCGGGAGGTCCGAACAGGATGTAATCGGTCACCTGGGAGAAACCCAGTTCCCAGTTCACCGCCGGTCCCACATAGTCGGCCGCATCAATGGTGCCCTTTTCCAGCGCCGGGAAAATGTCGGAACCCGGCAGGCTCACGGTGGACACACCGAACTGCTGGAATACTTCGGCAACCATGCCGCCCGGCACACGGATTTTCATGCCTTTCAGGTCTGCAAGGCTGTTAACCGGCTGCTTGGAGTGAATAATGTTAGCGTCGTGCTGGATCGGTCCGACGTAAAACAGACCGAACTTCTCGTAGATTTCCCGGGTTTTTTCCAGCATGCCCATGGAATAGAACATGGTGTCCCACTGGTGGGGCTGGTCCGGACCGGCCGGATAAGATGACAGGAAGACAGACGCGGGGATTTTACCGGACCAGTACAGGGTAAACGGGTTCATGCCCTGCAATACGCCGTTACGAACCGCGTCGAAAAGCGCGTTGTTATCCGCCGCAACAGCCTTGGCCGGGAAGGGTTTGAAAATCAGCTCACCGCCGGATTTTTCTTCAATGCTCTGACACCACTCTTCGAACAGATCATACCCGACGGTGCCGGCGTCCCAGACGGACTGGATTTTCCAGGTGGTGGCGGCCTGAGCCTGACCACTCCCCAGCATTAAAGCACCAGCCATGGACAGCCCGAGGGCCGCGGTTTTCAGAAAGCTTCGGCGAGGCGGTGCCTCTGCCTGATCACACGTGGTCCACGTTATTGTGTTGGGTTTCATTGCCACATCTCCGTTAGCGTTGTTTTTATCTATGTCGGATCAACGCCGGCGCGATGCATCGCAACTGCCGACATTAACAAGATATTCGTCACCAATTCGGTTTTAGTCCAGTAAACAGAGAACTGGTCAGACCAGTTTTTCCAATCAGGAAAATGGACGAATTCCCTTAAATCAGCCATATTTACAGCGCTCTGGCCCGGAAACAGAACAACAATACCGGCTGACTATGTGCCGCCTCACTGGTCAGACCAGCACGCAATCATGGAATCATTCATGGCTATTTCCCAGGAAATTTCATACCGACTGGAACGACTCATCCTTGATGGAGGGCTGGCTCCGGGACAAAAAATCCCTTCCGAACGGCAATTGTCGACGCGACTGGGAGTGTCCCGCTCAGTGATTCGGGAAGCCCTGCACGAATTGCAGGGGCGTGGCGTTATCGAAACCCGGCACGGCAAGGGTTCCTTTGTTGCCAGCATGGTTCCGGAACCGGAAGAACTGAACGAGCAGAGCCCCCTGATGCATCTATATGAAGGGCACCCACGCACCCTGTACGACTTACTGGAAGTCCGGGAGCAGCTGGAGGGACAAGCAGCCTATCTGGCGGCGCAGCGGGCGACCAGTCTGGACAAACACCGCATTTCCAAGGCCTTCCGGGCGCTGGAAGAAACCGACCCGCTCAGCAACGCCCGGCCCGACCACAATTTTCACCAGGCCATCGTCGAAGCCTCCCACAACCCGGTGCTTGTGCACGTGCTGAGCAGCCTGAAGAACATGATGCTGATGACAGTCCATGCGTCCGTAGTGAATCTCAACCCGCGCCAGGAAATGCGCGGACAGATCATCCGCCAGCACAAGCAACTCTATAACGCCATTCTGGCGGGAAAAGCCAATGCTGCTCAAAAAGCAGCCGTTGCTCATGTACGTTTTGTGAGCAATGCTATGAAGAAGCTGGAGATGGAAGGGCGGGAAGTCATCCGGATGCCAGCCATGAAAACATCGCCCGATCAGCAGCACTTGACAAGCCTGTGAGCCAATTGTGGCGCGGGATTGGCCAGAATGACGAAGCCTGTAGGGACGGGCCTTACAGCGGGGTTCTGAAACAAAACCCTGCATTTCAGGTCTTGATTTCTATCAACTCAATCCGTAAAACATGCGGCTTTAAATGACAGCTTCAGGAGCTACCCATGGCGGACCAAGCGCCTTTGATCTGCAGGGATATCCACAAAACCTTCGGCGAACTTGAAGTCTTGAAGGGCGTGTCCCTGGAAACCCGCAAAGGAGACGTTGTCTCCCTTATTGGAAGTTCGGGTTCCGGAAAGAGTACTTTCCTGCGGTGCATCAACCTTCTTGAAACCCCCACTTCCGGCGACATTATTGTCCACGGTGATCCGATCCGGTTCACCGAGAATCGTCGCGGCGAGCGTGTACCGGCGGATAACCGGCAGGTGGAACAGATTCGCTCAAAACTGTCCATGGTGTTCCAGAGCTTCAACCTCTGGTCCCACATGACGGTTCTGGAGAACATCATTGAAGCACCGGTTAACGTGCTGAAGGTTCCCAAGAAAGAGGCGATCGAACGCGCAGAGGCTTACCTGCAAAAGGTAGGCATCTATGAGCGTAAGGACTACTACCCCGCCCAGATGTCTGGCGGTCAGCAGCAGCGTGCAGCGATTGCCCGTGCTCTGGCCATGGAGCCGGAAGTCATGCTGTTCGATGAGCCGACTTCTGCCCTGGACCCTGAGCTGGTTGGTGAAGTCCTTAAGGTCATGCAGAGCCTGGCCGAGGAAGGCCGGACCATGATCGTGGTTACCCACGAGATGGCGTTTGCAAGGGATGTGTCAACGCAGGTCCTGTATTTACACCAAGGCAAGATCGAGGAACAAGGCACCCCTGACAAGGTGTTTGATAACCCGGATTCTGAACGGATGAAGCAATTCCTTGCTCCCAAGTTCTGATTCCCGGTGCTATCTTGATCACGAGCTTTAGTGTGAAATTTTCATAAGAAATAAGCCGAAAAGGCAGACCACTAGGAGAAGTGACACATGAAAAAACTGTTTGTTGCAGCAAGTTGTGCCCTGGCCATGGCGGCCGGCACCGTCCAGGCAAAAGACTGGAAAGAAGTTCGCATCGCATTTGACGTGCCTTACGCACCGTTCGAATACAAAGATGAGAACGGCGAACTGACCGGCTTTGAAGTAGAACTGGCTGAAGCCATGTGCGAACAGATGAAGGCTGACTGCGAATTTGTTATCCAGGCTTGGGACGGCATGATCCCGGGACTGCTGGCTCGTAAGTTCGACGCCATCATGTCCTCCATGTCCATCACCCCTGAGCGTGCTGAGCGTGTTCTGTTCTCCGAGCCGTACTACAACACCCCGGGTGGCTGGTTCGGCCGTACCGACTTCAACACCGACGTAACCGACATGGAAGCCATGAAGGGCAAGACCGTTGGTGTTCAGCGCGGCACTACCATGGACACTTACGTGACCGAAGAAATGGCTGACGTGGTAACCATCAAGCGTTACACCACCGCCGACGACATGGTGCTGGACCTCGAAGGTCAGCGTCTGGACGTAGTCTTCGTTGACTACCCGGTTGGTGAACAGACCATCCTGAGCAAAGAAGGCTTCAAAGAAGTTGGTGAGCCTGTGAAGCTGGGCGAAGGTGTCGGCGTTGCCATGCGTCAGCGTGACAAAGACCTGGCCGGCAAAGTAAACGCCGCCCTGAAGAAGCTGAAAAACGATGGTACCTACGACACCATCATGCAGAAGTACTTCAGCTACGACATCAAGATGTAAACCTCCGGGGGTGGCCGCCTAGGCCACCCCTGACCTACCGGACTATTCCATGCTCGATCTGAAAGGCTATGGCCCGGCTCTCTTTGAAGGGGCCATTGTTACCGTTGAACTGGCCTTCCTCTCCCTAGCCCTGGCGTTATTCATTGGCTTGATAGGTGCGACCTCCAAGCTGTCTAACAACCGGGTAGCCAGAGGCATCGCAACGGCGTACACAACCCTCATCCGAGGTGTACCTGACCTGGTCATGATGCTGCTGTTCTATTACGGCGGCCAGGTGGCAGTGAACAACCTGTCGGATTTTCTCTGGGACAAGTACGAGATTGATTTCTTCTTCCAGTTCAATCCGTTCATTTCAGGCGTCGTGACCATTGGCCTGATCTTTGGCGCATACATGACCGAAACGTTCCGGGGCGCGTTCCTGGCGGTGGAAAAAGGTCAGATTGAAGCGGCCAAGGCGTACGGATTTTCCAACTGGCACACCTTCCGGCGGATCATGTTCCCGCAGATGCTGCGCCACGCCCTCCCCGGCCTGGGCAACAACTGGCAGGTACTGCTGAAAACCACGGCACTGGTATCCATCATTGGCCTGACTGACATGGTCCGGGTTGCCGAGGAAGCGGCCAAGGCCGAGCGCATGCCGTTCCACTTCTTCATTCCCGTAGCGGCGATGTACCTGCTGCTGACAGCCGGCTCCGAGCTGTTCATCAAGTGGCTCGACAAGCGGGCGAATGCCGGCGTGGTTAAGGGGGGATAAGACATGCCTGAATTTATTACCGAGTGGCTGAATCAAAACGAAATTTTCACCGCCATGACCATGATGGAATACTGGGATGGTCTGGTGAGTACGGTTCAACTGGTCTTTCTGTCCCTGGTGATCGGCCTGGTTCTGGCCATCCCGCTGGCCATCATGCGGACCAGCAAAAACCACTTTGTGTCCGGCCCGGTGTGGATCTTTACCTATGTATTCCGGGGTACACCACTGCTGATCCAGCTGTACATCATTTACTACGGCATCGCGCAGATTCCCGGCATCCAGGACACCTTCTGGTGGGATATTTTCAAAGAACCGTTCTACCCGGCTCTGCTGGCCTTTGTCCTGAACACCGCAGCCTACACCACCGAGATCATTCGGGGCGCCATCGTGGCTACACCAAACGGTGAGATCGAAGCAGCCAAGGCTTATGGCATGAACTGGTTCATGCGCATGCGCCGCATCATCCTGCCGAGCGCGGCACGTCGAGCGGTTCAGGCCTACTCCAACGAGGTCATCTTCATGCTGCATTCCAGTGCGATTGCCAGTGTGGTGACCATCGTCGACCTGACCGGCGCAGCGAGAAACATCTACTCGCGCTTCTACGCGCCGTTTGATGCCTTTATTGCCGTGGCGCTGATCTACATGGCACTGACGTTCCTGCTGGTATTCCTCTTCCGCAAGCTGGAAAACCACCTCCTGCGGCACCAGCGCCCGGCCGGCAGCTCCTGAGGGAGCAGCCGTTCGGTATGGTTCCCGGGCTGGCAGGGTGTTGCCCCCCGGGAACCATCTACCTGTCTTCGGGTCTCTGAACCCAACTCCTGAACCATTTCGGACTGAACCCCAGGCAAGCAACACCCTGCTCTCCTATCGATCATGACGGGGACGCACCATGACGATTGATCACACCCTTTTCGACACGGCCTCAGACTGGCTCGCGCATACCCTTGAGCACGCCTCGAAAGACATTACGGAAACCCATACGCAACTGGCCGACGGCACCCGGATTAACCGCAAGGCACTGGGCGTTCTGGAAGTCATCCCGCCAGCGGACAGACCAAACCCCAACAATGAAGCCCTGATCATCTCCGCAGGTGTACACGGTAACGAAACCGCTCCGATTGAAGTACTGAACGGTCTGGTCAGTGAGTTGCTGAACGGCGAATGGCAGGTGGCCTGCCCGCTGCTGCTGATACTGGGCAACCCGCCAGCCATGGTCCAGGGTGATCGATTTACCGAAGCGAACATGAACCGGCTGTTCCATGGCGCCCACGGCAAACCGGAGTACCAAGGGCTACCCGAGGCGGGCCGGGCCAAACAGCTCGAAGACTTCTGCCGGGATTTCGCCAGCCGCCATGAGGGTGCCCTGAACCACTACGACCTGCACACCGCAATCCGGCCTTCACAAAGGGAGAAGTTCGCCCTGTATCCGTTTGTGGAAGGCCGCAACGCGCCCAAGGACCAGTGCGACTTCCTGCTGGAAGCCGACGTGGACACCCTGCTGCTGCAACACAAAGAGGGCACCACGTTCTCATCCTTCACGTCCTCCCAGCTGGGTGCCGAGAGTTTCACTATCGAACTGGGCAAGGTCCGCCCGTTCGGCGAGAACGACCTGAACCGCTTCACCGGCATCCGGGATGCCCTGCGCCGCCGTTTCCGGGGCCAGCCGGCACCCGCCCAGGACAGCGACCGGATGACGGTATTCAAGGTGGTCTTTGAAATTCTGAACACCGGCGACAGCTTCCAGTTCCACATTCCGGACGATGTCGCCAACTTCACCGAGTACGCCACCGGCGAGGTGATCTGGGAAGACAACGAAACCAGCTACCGGGTAGGCGACATTCCGGAATCCATCGTCTTCCCGAACCGCAAGGTGCCGGTTGGCCAACGGGTAGGACTGCTGATCAGGCCCCTCGGTAACGAGCAAGCCTGATCAGACAGACGATCAGGCAGGAGCGTTCACCGGCTGTGGTACACGGGTGCTGATGACCTTGCTGCACAAGGCAGGGATCATCAGCAGCGTGAGCATGGTGGACGCCAGCAGGCCGGAGATAATGGCCCAGGCCATGGGCGGCCAGAGAGTTGAACTGGAGAAGGCCAGCGGCAAGAGTCCGGCAACGGTCGTCGCCGTGGTCAGCAATATCGGCCGGGTTCTCTGCTCGACGGCGATGCGCACCGCATCCCGAATCCCCTTACCTTCCGTCAGTTTCCGGTCCATCACATCCAGCAAGACAATGGCGTTGTTCACCACGATGCCCACCAGGGCAATCACCCCCAGCATCGACTGGAAGCCAAAGGGCGAGCCGGACAGCACCAGCCCGGGAATAATGCCCACGGCAGCCAGTGGCACCGTCAGCAGAATAATGCCCACCCGGCGGAACGAGTTGAACTGCAGCAGCAGGAAGAACAGCAGCAGAAGCACGCCAATGGGTGCGGCAGTGAGCAGTGCGGTGTTGGCATCGCCGGATCCTTCTGCATCGCCACCCAGTTCCATCCGTGTCCCGCCGGGCAACGGATTGCTCTCCAGCCCCCGGTTGAGGCCATCCAGTGCCTGACTGAAACTGTAACCGGTCAGCAGGTTGGCGGTGACCGTATTGGTCCGCACGCCATCCCGCAGGTAGCGCACCGCTGGCTCCCAGATGGTGTCCACCGAGGCAATGGCCGACAGGGGCACCGCATCGCCACGGTCGTTGTAGATGTTCACAGACAACAGGCGGGACAAGGGTAACGCCGTGCCTTCACGGGACCGAAGGACCAGTGGGATCGGATCGTCTTCCTGCCGGTAACGCTCAGCAACCACCCCGAAACTCTGCCCATACAGGCTCTGGGCCACATCGGCACGGGTCAGCCCGTAACGAGCTGCCGAGGCATCATCCACATTGATCGCGATACTGGGCACACCCAGGTCGATGTCATTGCGGACATCCGCCGTGCCTTCCACATTCCGAAGGATTGAAAACACCTGCTCCACCGCCCGGGTGCGAACCGCGTCATCCGGATGGTAGAGCCGGATCTCGACCGGTGCCGCCCGGGGAGGCCCCTGCCCCAGTATGCTGACACTCACATCCAGTTCGGGCATGTCCTCCTTCACGAAGGCTCTTACCCATTCCATCATTACCGCGGTATCTTCCAGGGCCGGGGTGCGCACAACCAGTCTCGCCCGGTTCGGTGCCTGGGGCGCACGCTGCAGATTGTAATAGAACGCCGGGCCTGAAAAGCCAACAAACCGATGCACTTCCAGGGCATCCGGCTGGGTCCGGATAGCACGCTCAAGCTTGGCCGCAGCCTCGGCCGTGCGCTCCTGGTCCGTCCCCTCGGGCATGTACATTTCGACAATCACCCGAGGCCGATCAGCATTCGGGAAAAACTGTTTCGCCATAAACGGCGCCATGGCCATGCTCACGACAACCAGCAGACCACCAACGGCGATCAGCCGGCTGGGGTAACGAGCCACCAGCTGGCCAAGAAACACCGCCAGCCCGGCCAACCGATCCTTGCCAGTCTGCGCTCTGGGCTTCAGGAAGCGCACCGCCAGCAGGGGAACCGCGGAAATAGCCAGCAGGTAGCTCACCGACAGAGTCAGCATGATCATGACCGGGATACCCCGGGTAAAGTCGGCGGTGCCCCCGGTCGCTAGCAACAAGGGTGCAAAGGCTGCCAGTGTGGTGGCGGTAGAGGCGCCCAGCGGTCCGGCCAACTCCGCAATAGCGGTCTTCAGGGCATCCAGGCGTGCCATGCCAGCTTCCAGATGCCCCTGAATGTTCTCGACGATGACAATGGCGTTGTCGATGAGAATGCCCAGCGAGATGACCATACCGATCACCGCAATCTGATGCAGAACCCCGCCGCCGAGGTCGTAAAGCCCGACGCTGATCATGGCCACCATGGGCAGAATGGACGCCACCAGCAGCCCCATGCGAATGCCCATACCAAGGAACACCACGGTCACGATGATCATCACCGAGAACAGCAGGCTCCAGGCCAGGTTATCCAGGCGGTCTTCCACCTTGTCCGGCTGGAAAAACATTTCCCTAATGTCGTAAGGCTCAAACTCTGACCGGATCAGGTCCAGTCGCTCACGGACCCGCTCACCAAAGCGGATGGCATCGGTACTGCCCTCCTCCATGATGAGGTTTACCAGCACCACTCGCTCACCGTCGAACCAGGTTTCCGGCTGCCTGGGCTCGACCGGCCCACGCCAGACTTCGGCGGCGGCAGCCAGGGGCACCTGGGAGCCATCCGGCAATTCGATGGGCGTGGCCCGAATGGCCTCGATATCGGCAAATTCGCTGTTCGGCAGTACCGACAGGCGGCGGCCGTCCACCACCACAAAACCACCCGGAATGGTCTGGTTCCGTCGCGCCAGGGTGTCCATCACCCGTGTGGGTGAAATACCCAGCCGATACAGGGCGGCGTCATCCAGCGCCAGGGTAATCTGCTCGTCCGCATCGCCATCCAGTTCGATCCGGGACACGCCCTGAATGTCCAGCAATTCCTGTTTCAGACGTTCAGCAACGGAGGACAGCTCTGTCACCGAGGGCGAGCCACCAACCGCCAGCACGATGGCCGGGATATCAATGAGCCGGTCATCCAGGGACATCTGGCCGACGTCATCGGGGAAGTCCTGACGGGCACGATCCATGGCAAGGCGCACCCGGTCCCAGGCGGCATCGGTTTCGTAGATGTCGTCATGCAGACGCACCCGGACAAGGGCAACGCCGGTGCGGGCGGTACCCTGGGCAAAGTCGACCTCTTCGACCTGACGAAGTTCATCCGCCAGGGGACGCATGACCAGACGCTCGACCGCATCCGCGCTGGCGCCGGGGTAGCTGACCGTGACCATACCGGCCCGGTAAGGGAATGAGGGATCTTCCTGCCGGGGCATGGTGACGTAAGCCGCAATCCCCAGCAGGCAGAGCATGGTGACCACCATGCCCAGCAGGCGCTGACAGCGGAGAAGGTAACGGACCATCAGTGCACCTCCACCCGATCCCCGTCGGTCAGACGGGTCATGCCGGCGTAGACCACCTGGTCGCCCGGAACCAGAAAGTCGGAACTGACCAGGGCACGCTCGCCCAGAATCCGATCCACGGTGACCGGAACCCGAAGAGCCTGGCCATCACGAACCCGGAACACCCCCGTGCCCTCTGCCGTTCGGGTCACCGCCACCAACGGTACGGATGCAGCGGCAGTACCCTCGGGCGTAATGCCCACTTCCACCGGCTCACCCGGTTCCAGGGAATCGACCGGCAGGCTGACCAGTATCGGGTGGAGTTCACCGCGAATGGCTCCGGCCTGGGCGATTTCCAGTACCGAACCGGTGAGCACCGGCAGGCTTCGATCCTGTACGGACCAGATGGATAACTCCTGCCCAAGGGCAACGTGATCCAGCAAATAGGCAGGCACCCGGACCTCGACTTCCCTGCCCTGGGGTGAGGACAGCCGCATCACCGGCTGGCCGGCCGCCACAAATTCGTCCCGCTCCACCAGCAACGCTTCCACCCGGCCGGCAAACGGGGCCCGCAGAGTGCTTTCTTCCAACAGCTGCGTGGCTTCTGCGAGCGAGGCTTTGGCCGTTGCCACGCTCGCTTTCAGGGCATCCCGGCGAGCGGCAATCTGTTCCAGGCTCTGTTCGGAAACCACGCCCCGCTCATGCAGGCGATTTGAACGCAACCACTCCCGACGAGCCTGTTCGTACTGCGTATTCAGCTCTGCCAACCGGGCCTTTGCCGAGTCCCGCGCAGGCGCCAATGCCGGGCTATAGACTTGAGCCAGCACATCACCCGCCGCCACTTTCTGCCCCAGCTCGACCGCCTGCTCTTCCAGCCGTCCACTGACCTGGAAGGTCAGCGTTGCCCGCTGGCTGGCCCGAACAATGCCGGAAAACCTCAGGGGCACACCCGCGGACTCACCCCCAGTCACTTCCGCGACCCGCACCGTTACCGCCTCAGGCGTCGACCCCGCACTGACATCACCAGCCTTGCAGCCGGCGAGTATCCACGGAAACACAATCAGAAGGGTTGCAGCGTAAAGTTTGGCTCGTGGTTTCATGGCTCGTCCTTTCATCCCTGCTCTGTTCGGTGGCGAATGCCCTCTCCGTCGGACACCCGAATGAATATTCGGACATGATGTCACTTATTGACACCTTGTCAATGTTCAGTATTTAATCTATTCAACTAAAATTCCGAACAATCGCAGTAAAACGGACGCATTCCATGACCGATACCCTGAAAACCCGCCGGGAACGAGAAAAGCAGGCCCGCTACGACGCCATTCTGGACGCGGCAGAACTCGTGTTTTCTGAAAAGGGGTACGAACGCACGTCTATGGACGATATCGCCCGCACAGCGAGCCTGAGCCGGGCGTTGTTGTATGTGTACTTCAAGGACAAGGCGGCAATACAGCGGGGCATCATGGTCAGGGCCGGGCACAGCCTGTTCCGGAGATTTGAAGAGGCGAGACAGACCGCCGATAACGGCCTGGATCAGGTTCGGGCGATTGGAGAGTCCTACTATCGCTTCTATCTGGAGGAATCGGACTATTTCTCGGCGCTGACGACGGCGTCAACCGCCATGGCAGATGCCGACGAGAACCAGGCTGAAGCAATGCTCTGCTCCGAATCCGATCTGATGGAGCTTATGGCGGGAGCCATTGAACAGGGGCTTGAGGACGGCACGATCAACCGAGAGCGCATCACCAACCCCCTCCAGACCGCCCTGTATCTGCGCGGTGCCCTCCACGGGGTCATTCTTCTCTGCCAGTCGGAAATGGGCGAAGGCAATCCGGACTTTCCCGCCGAGCAGCTGATCCGCCACACGATCGATATGCTGACGTCGTCGATCTCCGCCTAGCGCGGTTTAATCCGGAACAGGCCGGAATTGCGGCAGGTTCGCGCCGAACAGATCCAGGCTACCGGGGATGATTCAACGACCCCCCGCCGAGAGATATCAGAGTTTTGGTGGCGTTAACGCAGACACCAGCACACAGGTTTCTTCGAACGGGTTGCGGAAGCGATGTGGTCGGGTGGTTTCGAAGTAGTAACCGTCGCCGGGCTCCAATACGTAATCCTGGCCGTCAATGGTCAGCTCCAGCTTTCCGGAGATGATCAATCCGGCTTCCTCTCCCTCGTGCTCAAATAGCTCTCGTCCGGTATCGGAGCCCGGCGGATAGCGCTCTTCCATGAAGGCCATTTTTCGGTTTGGAAAGTTGTTGCCGACAAGCTTCCAGAGAATACCGTCTTCGGCATCAATAGACTGCATCTCATCCCGGCGATACACCACGGGCGCCGAGGGATGTTCGGTTTCCTCGGTCATGAAGAAATCGAGTAACGAAATGGGGATGCCTGACAGGACTTTTTTGAGCGAGCCGACGCTCGGTGAGACCTTGTTCTTTTCGATCATGGAGATCATTGAGTTGGTGACACCAGCTCGTTTGGCCAGCTCTCGTTGTGAAAGCCCAGCGGCTTGGCGCACGGCGCGCAGCTGGCTACCTACATCATCCAACGGCTTGCTCCTTTCCCAATTCGTGAAGTGATTTTCTATCGGTCAGCACGATTTCAATTGACCAAAATCAAGAACGGTTGTCAATAATAATTAACAATTATGCCTTGTTATCCCACATAGCTTTGTTAAGATCGCTCAAAATATTCACCAGTCCCTGCAGTAAAAATCGGCCGAGAGATGATGCTGAACCCAAAGACCCATCGCCCCACCTATCCCGACTCCTACTATGCCGCCAGTAAAAATCTGAACCTGAACCTCTCCAGCCTGGCGGAGGACATTCAGACAGAAATCTGCGTCATCGGCGGCGGATTCAGCGGCGTGAATACCGCCCTGGAACTGGCGGAGCGCGGCCACAAGGTTGTCCTGCTCGAAGCCTACCAGATCGGCTGGGGCGCCACCGGGCGGAACGGCGGGCAGATGATCCGGGGCATTGGCGAGGATGTCGACAAGTTTGAAAACCAGATCGGACGCTCCGGTGTTGATTCCATCAAGAAGATGGGACTGGAAGCCGTCGACATTGTGCGCGAACGCATCAAACGCTACGACATCAACTGCGATCTGGTCATGGGCTACTGTGATGTTGCCCACAAGCCCCGCCAACTGAAGGCCCTGGAAGAAGACAAGGCCTGGCTCGAAAGCATGGGCTATACGCACGAAGTTCGCATGGTTCAAAAGGAAGAGCTGCACACCATTGTCGGCTCCGACAACTACGTCGGCGGCATGGTGGACATGGGCAGCGGCCACCTGCATCCATTGAACCTGGTTCTTGGCGAAGCAAAAGCGGCCATGGACTGCGGTGCTCAGTTATTTGAACAGTCGGCGGTCACCGAGATTGAGTACGGCCCAACCGTTCACGTGAAAACAGCCAGTGGCTCGGTTCGCTGCGACAAACTGATTATCTGCGGCAACGCCCACGTCGCGGGCCTCAACCCCAAGCTTGAAGGTCGGGTCCTGCCGGCCGGCAGCTACGTGATTGCCACCGAGCAATTGCCCGAAGATCTGGCGCGGAAACTCCTGCCGCAGAACATGGCCGTCTGCGACCAGCGGGTGGCTCTGGACTACTACCGCCTCAGTGCCGACAACCGCCTGATCTTCGGCGGCCTGTGCAACTATTCCGGCCGCGATCCCGCCTCCATTGTCGGCGCCCTGAAACCGAACATGGACAAGGTCTTTCCCTATCTCAAGGACATCAAGGTCGACTACCAGTGGGGAGGCATGATCGGTATCGGCGCCAATCGTATGCCGCAGATCGGCCGCCTGATGGAAAACGTCTACTTTGCCCAGGCCTATTCCGGCCATGGCATCAATGCGACGCATATGGCGGCGCGAGTGATTGCTGAGCACATCGCGGGTGAGTCCGACCGGATGCTGACGTTTGAAAGCATCCATCACATGCGCTTCCCTGGCGGCCGGAGATTCCGCTCGCCGCTGCTGGCTGTCGGGATGCTCTACCATCGGGCGAAAGATCTGGTCTGAGGGCGCGGGAGCGCTTTCAGCGGACTCACCAGCGCTGTCCGCCTCGAACACTTTTTGAGGCGGACGGAAACACTTAAGGTCGGAAAAGTGCATGCCGTGCGCTTCAGCAACGCACCCGAGTTCTCCACGCCCATCGCAGTGATCAATGACCGCCGCTTGCCAGGAGCTTCCTATATGGATAGGTCACGCTTGGCATATACATGACCGTCGCCGTCTCTCAAGGGTGCGCGCACAAGCCGCACCCGATGATGCAATAAAAACCGACTTCAGAATCATTCAGTTCAGGCACCTACCAACGTAACGCTACGCCAAATTGATCCTTGGAATCCGCTTTTTTATTCCCCAGTCGAGGAGTGATAAAGCCCTGCGGTTGCGAGTCTGGCAACTGGCCTGCAAGAAGTACAGGGCCACAGCCGTCAGCGGCGAAATCGCTGGTAGAAAGAAGGTGCCACAGTCGCCCGGGCGCACGAGTTCCCAGTCTGCCTGATTGAAGGAATAGGCGCCTGCCTGCCCGGATACTCCCGCTGCAACAGCTACGGCCAGCGGAAATTTGATCCAGTGGTGCCGTTGTTCTGTTTTTCTTGTCACTGGCAGGTTTCTCCATTGTTGTTATAAGTTGCTTTGCTCATTATTGGTGTACACGATGATTGGAGGTGCCATTCATAGCACTCATAATGCCGACATTGTAGCTGGCGCCATCGAGCACACTGATCAGCCTTGAGGTTTCTGATGCATCATCAGCGCTAGCAGTGCGCCACCACTCGCTGCTACCACCACGTTCTCCCGTCGTTCTGGACACGTATCCGGCTTGTTGTTATGTTCGATCGCATTGGCCAGTATAAATAACAGACCTTCCCAAAGACGGTTTAAATAGGACAGTAAGGCGGAAATTCGAGCCACAAATGGCAATATGAATACAGTCAACAACCTTTACGCCAAAGCGCTGTCGCAATACGCAGAACGTGCAGGCCTTGCAATTCCCCCACCCCTCCAGCAAATGGTTGACCAGAACAACCGCCTTCCGTTGGCGTTACTGGATCAGCTTTGGGATGTCTGTTGCAAAACCAGCAACGATCCATTGTTCGGGCTTCGTATCGGGCTCGAACTGCAACCTGGTCACCTTGACAGTGCGGGGCTTCTGCTGATGACCTGTACCACACTGGGAGAGGCGCTGGAACAACTGACTGAGGTTGCTCCAATCGTTGGTGGAGGGGGTGACTTTATATTTGTGCGTAAAAACGATGGCAAGGCCGCGATTCATTATCAGCCCCGTCTTGCCAGGCGTCAGGCAGAGCGAGTGGAGGCGGCCCTGGCGGCGATTCTCAATCTGGGCCGCTGGGCCAGTGGAGATAAATTTGAGGTGAGCGAATTTCATTTCATGCACTCGCCACTGGCATCCAGAGAGAGCTACAGCAGCCTGTTGGGCGTGAAGACCTATTTCCAGTCAGCAAACAATTCACTGGTTTTTTCTGAAGAGCAGCTTGCCCTGCCTCTGGTTCAGGCCAACAATAACCTGCACAACTACCTTCGACATCTTACTGACCGCACATTGGCTGAACTGGGGTGCCAGGGTTTGAGCGCTGAGACTCAGCGACTCATTGAGCGGCATCCACGCTGGGGAAAGGATCGTATTGCGGCGGAGATGAACTTGAGTGGCCGACACCTCAACCGCAAATTGGCGGAGGAAGGTTGTTCGTTCAAATCCTTGCGTGACAGTACGCTGCACCGGTTGGCTCTGGAGCGTCTTCAGCGGCATGAGCGGCTTGTTGATATTGCAGACGCGCTGGGCTTCTCGGGCGAAAGTTCATTCGCCAAGGCATTCAGACGCTGGACCGGCACCTCTCCTGCCAAGTTGCGCCGACGGCTCCTCTCCGACAAAGACGACCATTCACAACCCGAGCTGATTGAAGGCAGAAATAGATAAAAATTAGGGGGTTACCCATCACGCCCTCCCCTCGGCACTTTCCCCCTCAGCTTTCTCCAAGTACCGAATATATGGATTACTTACTCCGTACTCCGGCATGTAAAACCTGTCTTGCAAAGCCAGACATACCTTTTGGCACAGTAGCAAGTTGTAGGCAATCGGCTCCGGCAGCGTCATGTCATGGCTCGAATTGTCATGACTTGTGTCCCTTCTTGTCAGAAAAAGCAGCGCTTGAAATCGTAAGATGCAGCAACTTAGTAATAAAAGCAGGAATACCATTATGTACGCAGTAATCGGCGCCGGCCCCATGGGCTTGGCCTGTGCTCGCAACCTTCAGAAGCAGAATATCCCCTTTACCGGATTCGAACTCCACAGCGACGTGGGTGGCCTGTGGGACATCGATAACCCCCACAGCACCATGTACGATACCGCCCATCTGATCTCATCAAAACGGATGACGGAATTCGCAGAGTTCCCCATGAAGGATTCCGTAGCCCAGTACCCGAGCCATATTGAGCTGAAAGCGTATTTCCGGGACTTCGTAGATCATTTTGGCCTGCGGGAACACTACGAGTTCAATACCCGGGTGGTCAGGGTTGAACCGGACGGAGATCAGTGGGCAATCACTACTGAACATGACGGGCAACAACAGACCCGCAACTTTGATGGTGTGATGATTGCCAACGGGACCCTGCACACCCCTAACATGCCGACACTCCCTGGCGACTTTGCCGGCGAGGTGATGCATTCCGCCGATTACCGCAGCCCGGAGGTCTTCAAGAACAAACGCGTGCTCATCATCGGCTGCGGCAATTCCGGGGCGGACATTGCGGTGGACGCCGTGCACCATGCCCGCTCGGTGGACTTGAGCCTGCGCCGGGGCTACTACTTCCTGCCCAAGTTCATCAACGGTCGACCGGTCGATACCCTCGGTAGCAAGTTGAAACTGCCCCGCCCCATTAAACAAAAGCTCGATGCCCGGCTGATGCGCATGGTGATCGGCAAGCCATCCGACTACGGCTTACCGGACCCGGAATATCTTATGTACGAGTCGCACCCGGTGATCAACTCCCTGATTCTTCACCACCTCGGTCATGGCGACATCCAGCCTCGCAGGTCCATCGACCGGATCGAAGGCCATACAGTGCACTTCCGCGACGGCGAGTCCGGAGACTATGACCTGATCCTGATGGCTACCGGTTATCTACTGGACTATCCCTTCATCGACCGGAAGCACCTGAACTGGCCTGAGCACGAAGACGCGCCCCAACTGTACCAGAACATGATGCACCCGGATTACGACAACCTGTTCATCATGGGGATGGTCGAGGCCACCGGCCTGGGCTGGGAAGGCCGCAACCAGCAGGCCCGGCTGGCTTCCCTGTTCATCCGGGAACAACAGCGGGGCTCTGCTGCTGCCGCCGACCTGTGCCAGAAAAAGAAAACCCGTGCCGGGGAGCGGCTGGACGGTGGCTACAACTACATCAAACTGGCCCGTATGGCCTACTATGTGAACAAAGACGCCTATTTGGACAGCCTGGCCAGGCACATTGCAGACCTCGAACCTAGCAGTAAGGGGTAACGTCGTATGCAATCGTCCATGACGGTGCAGTTTGACCCCACCAGCCTGGTTCTTTTGAACCTCATTCTTGCGCTGATGATGTTCGGGGTGTCCATGACCTTGAAGCCGGCAGACTTCCGGCGGGTACTCACCATACCTCGTGCACCAGTGGCCGGACTGTTCGCCCAGTTTTTCCTGTTGCCCATGGCCACCTGCATGTTCACCTGGTTCTTCCGCATCGACCCGGACCTGGCACTGGGTATGATTCTGGTGGCCTCCTGCCCTGGCGGCAGCTTTTCGAACATCATGACCTGGCTGGGTAGGGGCAATGTGGCGGTGTCAGTGAGTATGTCGGCAGTCTCCAGTCTGGCGGCTACGGTGATGACTCCCTTCAACTTTGCCCTTTACGGCTGGCTTAACCCTCATACCCGGGCCTACCTTCAAGAAATTACCCTGGAGCCGGGCAATATCCTGCTGCTGGTGTTACTGGTGCTGGCCTTGCCGCTGGTACTGGGCATGATCACGGGCGGACGGTTTCCCAAGCTGGCCATGCGCAGCGAGAAGCCACTGCGCGTTCTCTCGCTGTTGATCTTCATGGTGTTCGTGGCTATTGCCTTCCTGAACAATATGGAGCTGTTCCTGGCCCGTTTCCATAGCTTCTTCTGGCTCGTCGTAGGGCACAACCTGCTGGCTCTGGGGCTAGGCTATGCCATGGCGCGGCTGATGAAGCTGTCAGTGCCGGATCAGCGTGCGGTGACCATGGAGGTGGGCATCCAGAACTCAGGACTCGGGCTGGTTATCCTGTTTACCTTCTTCCCTGATGCCGGTGGCATGATGCTGATCACTGCCTTCTGGGGCGTCTGGCACCTGGTGTCCGGCTTAACCCTGTCACAGATCTGGGCCCGGCGACCTCTCCCTAATCCAATTGAGCAATACTCCTGACCCCATGACCACAGAAAAACGGATACTCATTACCGGCGCTGCCGGCTACATTGGCCACCAGCTGGGCAAGCGGCTCGCCAAGGATTATTTCGTCCTTGGCACCGATATAAGAACAAGGGATGACCTGGATTTCCCGCTGGAAGTGCTGGATGTGCGGGACAACAAACTCGTGCACACTCTGACGGAAAACCGGATTACCCATGTGATCCACCTTGCGTCGATACTCCAGGCATCGCCAGACCGACAGCGTGACTACGATATTGACGTAAACGGTACCCGCAACGTACTGCAGGCGTGTGTCGCCGCCAAGGTGAAGCACATCACCGTCACGAGCTCCGGTGCCGCTTACGGTTACCACCCGGACAACCCGGCCTGGATCGATGAGGATGATCCTCTGCGGGGCAACCCGGAGTTTGCCTACTCGGACCACAAGCGCCAGGTGGAGGAACTGCTGCGGAAATACCTGGACGAACACCCGGAACTACAACAACTGGTCTTCCGACCCGGCACGGTGCTGGGGGCCGAAACCCGCAACCAGATCACCGGCCTGTTTCTGGCACCGC
Source organism: Marinobacter sp. F4216 (assembly GCF_019931195.1). GTDB lineage: Bacteria > Pseudomonadota > Gammaproteobacteria > Pseudomonadales > Oleiphilaceae > Marinobacter > Marinobacter suaedae. The sequence goes on from NZ_JAIOUO010000003.1 coordinate 807,492, forward strand.
GCCTGTTGGCCATCCGAGGCAGTAACTCGCCGTTCGTGTTTATCTGGGACCAGGATGTCATCGGAGCCATGGAGCAGGGCATACGGGATGACAGGGTTGGCCGGTACAACATGGCCGGTGATGGTGCCCTTACCATTCAGGAGATCGCCCGCAGGCTGGACAAGTCCTTACTGACCATACCTGCGAGTGTGGTGAAAGGCGCATTGCAGGTGGCCAAATGGCTGGGTAAACCGGTAAGTCCGGAGCAGGTCAACTTCCTCCGTTACCGACCGGTTTTGAGCAACCGCCGGCTGAAGGAGGAGTTCGGCTATCGACTGGAAAAAACCTCTGCTGAGACCTTCGAGTTCTTCATCGAACAAGCGAGAAAGAAGGGCGATCTATGACCGTTACTCTGATCACCGGCGCCGCCAGCGGCCTGGGTTGGGCCATGGCCCAACACTGGTTCCAGGCCGGCCACTGCCTCGTGCTGGCGGATATCAACACTGATGCTTTGCTGCGACGGCAGACGGAACTGGGCGACGACTCCCGGGTGCATATTGTTACCGTGGATGTCACCAACACACCGGATCTTGAGCGACTGGTACGGGAGACGGAGGCTGCATTCGGTCGCCTCGACCTGCTGGTAAACAACGCAGGCATTACTCACCGCTCCCCGGCTATCAGCACAAAGCCAGATGTATTCCGCAAAGTAATGGCCGTCGACTGGCAGGGGCCAGTGGAACTGACGCAGCTGGCCTTGCCGCTGCTGGAACGTAGCAAAGGTCAGATTATCTGCATAGGCTCCATGGCTGGCTGGATGCCGGTGCCGGGTCGGGCCGGATATTGCGCGGCCAAGAGTGCCCTGACCCAGTTCTTTGAGGTGCTTCGGCTGGAGCTGGAGCACAAAGGCATTCATCTGCTCATGGTCTACCCCAGCTTTCTGGATACGCCCATAGAGCAGAGTGCCCTGGGGGCCGATGGCAACAGGGCAACTCATGCCCGCTCCACCGTTGGCACCATGGCCAGTGCGGATGATATTGCGCGATTGATCGCCGTGGCCCTTGCCAGTCGCAAGCGCTGGCTACTGCCGGATCGAATATCCCGTTTCGGCAGCCTTCTGTGGCGCATTGCCCCGTCGCTGTACCTTAGAGTCGTGCGCCGAAAATTCGCAGGTGACATTGCGGACCGTACAGCTCCAGCAACCACCACCTCATACGGGAACCCGCCACATGAATGACCCATGGCTGTGGCTTGGCTTGGCCATATTGCTTGCCTACACCATTGAGGCCATAACCGGGTTCGGCTCTATTGTCATCGCCCTGTCCCTGGGTGCCATAGTTCTGCCTATTCCGGAAATGCTGCCAGTACTGGTGCCCCTGAACGTGTTCATGAGCGGCTATCTGACCTGGAAACACCGCCAGCACATCGACTGGCACCTTCTCACAGCCCTGATTCTTCCATTGATGGTAGCCGGTACTTTTACCGGATATGTGCTCACGCCCTGGCTCGGGACCAGCCTTCTCAAAGCGCTATTTGGCGCACTGGTAGTGTGGTTTGCCGGTAAGGAACTCTGGCGACTGTTCAGTGGCCATGTGGCCGAGCTTCACGGCCGGACGACCAGCCGCATTCTCACCTTCGGCGCTGGAATAACCCATGGTCTGTTCGCCTCCGGCGGCCCACTGCTTGTCTATGCTTTGACCGGTATCCAGCAGGACAAAAGCCGCACCCGCGCTACCTTGCTAGCGGTTTGGTTTACTCTGAATCTGACCCTGAGTGTGCTTTACCTATTTGATGGCAGCCTGGTCAGCAGTTTTGGTCGGCTAGTGTGGTATCTGCCTTTGCTGGTGGTTGGTGTTCTGGCAGGAGAGTTTTTCCACCACCGCCTTGACGAAACACGGTTTAGGAAGGCCGTATATGGTGTGTTGCTGGTCACTGGATTACTGCTAATTGTGAGGGCCTAGGACTGGCTTCCCAGGTTTTCAGACTAAAGCCGTGAAGGTTCATCTTCTCGGCCTCGTAGCGAGGCCGAGCCGCTATTACGCTGTGCTTATGTTGTTGGTTGCGCTTTATCCTTAATCAGCACCGCAGTCGCACCTAGTCCCAGCATCAAGGCGCGCTCAGCTTTTTAAATATCGATTTACACAACATCAAAACGAAAAAAGCCCCGGACGCTATTCATCCGGGGCTTTCAATCCGTCACTCACCTGCTCACACAGGTTTGACTCTACGCCAGCGTTCCTAGCTGAACTCCGGATCTTTAGCCGATGCCAGCAGACACACCAGGTTGGTAGCCACCGTCGCACCGGCCAGGGCGGTAACCTCGGCGTGGTCGTACGGCGGTGCCACCTCCACCACATCGCAGCCGACCAGGTTCAACCCTTTCAATCCCTTCAGCAGTTTGATCGCGATCAGCGTATCAAAGCCACCGCATACCGGCGTACCGGTGCCCGGTGCGCAGGAAGGATCGAGGAAGTCGATGTCGAACGTCAGGTAGGCAGGCCGGTCGCCGACGATGGACCGGATCTGTTCAACCGCCGCATCAACGCCGTTTTCATGCAACCACATGGCATCAAACACGTTAAAGCCGGGGTTGCGCTCATTCACGGTACGCATGCCGATCTGAACGGAATCCTCCGGCGACACCAGCCCCTGCTTGGCGGCGTGATAGAACATGGTGCCATGATCGATCCGCCCGTCTTCGTCGGCCCAGGTGTCGCAGTGCGCGTCGAAGTGGATCAGCGAGATCGGACCGTGCTTTTCAGACAGCGCCCGGATGATCGGATAGGTCACGAAGTGGTCTCCTCCGATGCTCAGGGGCGTCACGCCCGCCTCGAGGATCGGCTGATACCATGCCATGACCTCTTCCACGATGCGGTCTGGACGGCCGGGGTCGAACACACAGTCGCCGTAGTCGACCACATTGAGGGTGCGGAACGGGTCCTTGCTCCAGGGCCAGGGGCGCGCCCAGGACAGCTGGGTGGACGCCGCTCGGACCCCACGGGGCCCGAACCGGGCGCCGGGTCGGTTGGAGGTGGCCAGATCGTAGGGAACACCGACGACGGCAACGTCGACGTCGGTGAGATCCCGGGAGTACCGCCGGCGCATAAAGCTGGTGGCGCCGGCGTACATGGCTTCTATCGTAGTTCCGTAGTTGCTCTGGCGCGTAAACGCCAGATCTCCGTTTCCGTATTGGTCAAAGGATTCAGACATGGATATACCCTGACTGACTGCCCCGTCAATTGAAATCAGGACGTGGCTAACTGAGCACTGACTCGATCATTCATCCGTTTGGTGAGGTACCAACTTCCGATGGCCACCAACGAGACAGCGGCAATAATCAATGTGGCCAACGCATTGATCTTCGGTGTAACACCCAGGCGAACCGAACTGAACACTTCGATCGGCAGGGTCGTCGCGCCAGGTCCGGTCACAAAGCTGGCGATAACCACATCGTCCAGAGACAGCGTGAACGACAGCAGCCAGGCGGAAACGATTGCCGGCGCAATGATCGGCAGGGTCACCTGGAAAAAGGTACGAATCTGATTGGCACCCAGATCCAGCGACGCCTCTTCAAGGGAGCGATCCATTTCACGCAGGCGTGAACTGATCACCACCGTGGAATAGGCCAGACAGAAGGTGGTATGCGCAATCCAGACGGTCAGCATGCCCCGGTTTTCCGGCCAGCCGATCATCTGCCCCATGGCCACAAACAGCAGCAACATGGACAGACCGATGATGACATCGGGCATTACCAGCGGCGCGGTGATCATGCCCGAGAACAGCGTACGCCCTTTGAAATTGCGGTGCCGAACCATGATCAGCGAGCCCAGGATGGCCAGTACAACCGCCGCCGAGGCCGACAGGAAGGCGATCTGCAGGGATCTCCAGACTGCCGTCATGATCTGCTGATCCTGGAACAGTTCGACGTACCATTTGCCCGAAAAGCCTGCCCATACGGTCACCAGCCGGCTTTCGTTAAACGAGTACACCACCAGCACGAGCATCGGCACATAAAGAAACGCGATACCAACCCAGAACATCAAGCGGGAAAAACTGAATCGCTGTGGCATTACAAGCCCCCCTCTTTGTTCTGAATGCGGTGGAACAGGCCGATCGGAACCAGCAGGATCAAGACCATGATCAACGCCAAGGCAGACGCCACTGGCCAGTCACGATTGTTGAAGAATTCCTGCCACAACACCTTACCGATCATGATGGTTTCAGTACCGCCAAGCAGTTCAGGGATCACGTACTCACCCACCACAGGAATAAAGACCAGCATCGAGCCCGCAATCACACCGTTCATCGACAACGGGAAGGTGACGGTGAAAAAGCGTTTGATGTGGCCAGCACCGAGATCAGCGGCCGCTTCCAGCAGGCTGTTATCGTGCTTCACCAGGTTGGCGTACAGGGGCAGCACCATAAACGGCAGGTAGGAATACACCACGCCGATGTAGACGGCGAAGTTGGTGTTCAGCATCTGAATCGGCTCGTTAATCACCCCCAGCCACATCAGCGCGTTGTTGATGAGGCCGTTGTTCTTCAGCAAGCCCATCCAGGCATAGACCCGGATCAGGAAGGACGTCCAGCTCGGCAGCAGCACCAGCAACAGCAATACCGTCTGCTTGTCCTTAGGCGCCTTGGCGATGGCATAGGCCATCGGATAGCCGATCAGCAGGCAGTAGACCGTCGACCAGAACGCCATCTTGATGGAATTCCAGTAGGCCTGGATGTACAGCGGATCGTCCAGCAGCCACTGAAAGTTGTAGAAGCTGACGCGGATGTTCAGTACACCGTCGAGCCATTCGATCAAGGCGGTGTATGGCGGGATTGCCAGCGCGCCTTCGGCGACGGAAATCTTGGCGACGAACAGGAACGGCAGCAGAAAGAATATGCCGAGCCAGAGGAAGGGCGCGGCCATCAGGGTATACCTACCCTGAGGCACAAACTTTTTCAGCGTCGGATACGTATTCATGAGCGCATCACCATGCCAGCGTCGTCCTGCCAGTAAACCCAGACGTCCTGCTCCCAATCCGGACGTTCAGCACGACGTTCGGTATTGGCCAGGAAGCAATGGACGATTTTTCCAGATGGCAGTTTGACGTAGTAAACCGTGTGCCCGCCCAGGTAGGCGATGTCCTCGACCACACCGCGGGTCACATTCTTATCCTTGTCCGGACGATCCATGCTGATGAACGTCTTCTCGGGACGCAGGGCGAACAGCATGCTCTTATCGTCAACGGCAGACGACACGCCACGGCCCACGAAGATGTCGCTCTCGACATCCGGTGAACGCAGGACCATGTAGTTTTCCTGGTCGTCGACGATTTCGGATTCAAATACGTTCACCGAGCCGATGAATTCAGCCACCATGCGGTTCATCGGGCTTTCATAGATATCCACCGGTGAACCAATCTGCTGAATCTGGCCTTCGTCCATGATGGCAATGCGGTCTGCCATGGTCATGGCTTCTTCCTGGTCGTGGGTGACCATCACACAGGTCACGCCGACCCGTTCAATGATGTCGACCACTTCGAGCTGCATTTCAGTCCGCAGCTTCTTGTCGAGAGCCCCCATAGGCTCATCAAGCAGGAGCAACTTCGGGTGTTTGGCCAGTGAGCGAACCAGCGCAACACGCTGACGCTGACCGCCGGAAAGCTGATGAGGTTTGCGGCTGGCATACTTTTCCATATGAACCAGCTTGAGCATGCTCTGCACACGATCGTGGATTTCGTCTTTCGACATGCCGTCGTGCTTCAGACCGTAGGCAATGTTTTTCTCCACGGACATATGCGGGAACAGTGCATAGGACTGGAACATCATATTGAACGGACGTTCATTTGGCGGCAGATGGGCAATGTCGTTGCCGTGCAGCATAATCGAACCGGACGAGGGCACTTCGAATCCGGCCAGCATTCTCAGCAGCGTGGATTTACCGGAACCGGATGCCCCCAGCAGAGCAAAGATTTCGCCCTGACGGATATCCAGATTGGTGTCATCAACTGCAAGTACGTTGCCGTAGTATTTGTTGAGGTTACGGATACTCAGCAGAATTTCGTCGTGCTTACGGCCGTCTTTTCGAGCAAGTTCATCAGAAGTCATAACAAAATCTTTTCAAAAAACACCACAGTGAACGCCGGGCACTGATGTGCCCGGCACAGATGCTTAGTCAGATTTGACCGAAGTCCAGGTACGCGTCATGTAACGATTGATTTTCTCTGGCAGAACTTCAAACGTGAACAGCTTGGTACCTTCGGCCGGGTAAATACCTGGATTGGCCAGGATTTCCGGGTCGATGAACTCCTTGGCCGCTTCGTTCGGGGAGCCGTACCAGACATAGTTGGTAATGTCGGCGCCGATCTGGGCGTCCAGAACGAAGTTGATGAACTCGTGTGCCTCGTCGACATTGTTGGCGTCTTTCGGAATCGCCATCATGTCGGACCACATCGCCGTACCTTCCTTCGGAATGTAGTAAGCGATTTCAACACCATTTTCGGCTTCTTCTGCACGTGCCATAGCCTGGAACACGTCACCGCTCCAGCCGATGGCCAGACAGATGTCGCCATTGGCCAGGTCAGAGATGTAGCGAGAGCTGTGGAAGTAAGTGATGCTCGGCTTGATGGACTTCATCAGCTCGCCGGCTTTGTCGTAATCCGCACGATCCTTTGAGTTGGGGTCCAGCCCCAGGTAGGACAGGGCCAGAGGCAGGACTTCACCCGGCGAGTCGAGAACCGCTACGCCGCAGTCGGCCAGCTTTGACGCGTACTCCGGGTTGAAGAACAGGTCCCAGCTGTCGGTCGGTGCATCTTCACCCAGGGCTTCTTCAACCTTGGCAACGTTGTAACCGATACCGGTGGTACCCCACTGGTAAGGAACACCGTACTGGTTGCCCTTGTCGTAGTTTTCCAGGTTGGCCAGCAGCTCGTCGCTCAGGTTGTCCCAGTTGGGGATCTTGGACTTGTCGAGCTTCTGGTAGGCACCAGCAATAACGTGGCGAGCCAGGTAGTCGGATGTGGGTACCACAACATCGTAGCCGGACTGACCGGACAGGACCTTGGCTTCCAGTACTTCGTTGGAGTCAAAGACGTCGTAGGTCACTTTGATGCCGGTGGCGGCTTCAAATTTTTCGATGGTGTCTTCGGCGATGTAGTCGGACCAGTTGTAGACGCGAACAACGCGATCGTCAGCTATGGCAGCTGAGGCGACGGTGCTTGCGACAGCTAACCCGAGAATGGGCTTCATTACTGCTTTCATTGTGCATCTCACCTTTATTGGTTTTTTACTGTCTGGGCACTGATGTGCTTGTTTTTCCCAGTCGATAGTTCGGCGCAACAAGTTGGGTCGAACTAATTCACTTTCGGCAGCGGTGCCACATCCTCTGCCTTTTTTATCGTTTATAACCGCTAACGCCCGGATGTGTTCAAACGCATCCGGGTCATGGATCAGACAGTGGAGAGCAGGTACTGACGCTCCCAGGAACTGATCACCTTCTTGAACCCTTCGTATTCCGCCCAACGGGTGGCCACGTAACCATCGACGAAGTCGTTACCGAGGATCTCGCGGATTTCTTCGCAATTGCTCATGTTCTCCAGGGCAGCCTCGAGGTTCCATGGCATGGTATCGTCGGCTTCATTGCCCATGCGACCGGTCGCCGGCGTTCTGGGCTTCACTTCGTTGAGCATGCCCAGGTAGCCACACAGCAGGTTAGCTGCCAGCGCCAGGTACGGGTTGACGTCGGAGCCCGGCAGGCGGTTTTCGACACGACGCGCGGCAGGCGGCGCATCGGGTACCCGCAGGCCAACCGTGCGGTTCTCTTCAGCCCACTCAATATTCACCGGTGAGTTGCCATCGGCACCCGGCAGGTAACGGCGATAGCTGTTCACGTTCGGTGCCAGCATCGGCATGACGCTCGGGATATAGGCCTGAAGGCCACCGATGTAGTGATGGAACAGTGTCGATGCAGTGCCGTCCTTATTGGAGAACAGGTTGTGGCCGGATTTCGCATCGACCAGCGACTGGTGCACGTGCATAGAACTGCCAGGCTCACCGGAAACCGGCTTGGCCATAAAGGTGGCATTCATCTTGTGCTTCAGGGCGGCTTCGCGAACCAGACGCTTGAAGATAAACACCTGGTCGGCCAGCTTCAGTGCATCGCCATGGCGGAAGTTGAACTCCAGCTGGGCGGCCCCTTCTTCATGAATCAGGGTGTCAATGTCCAGGCCCATGTCCTCGGCCCAGTCATAGATATCTTCAACAATCGGATCAAACTCGTTAGCGGCATCGATGCTGAAACTCTGACGCCCGCTCTCCTGGCGACCGCTGCGGCCATAGGGAGGCTCCAGAGGGATATCCGGATCCGTGCAGCGCTTGGTCAGATAAAACTCCACTTCCGGCGCAACAATCGGCTGCCAGCCTTTCTCTTCATACAGATTGAGAATCTTCTTCAGGACCGCCCGCGGCGAGAGCTCCATCAGGTTACCCATGGAGTCGTGACAATCATGAATGATCTGCGCAGAAGGTTCTGCGGCCCAGGGAATGGTAAAGGGAACACCGTCCGGGCGCAGCAACATATCAATGTCACGTGGATCGAGCAGTCTGTAGAAAACGTCATCGTCGGGATAATCACCCGTCGCGGTCTGCAGCAAAATACTCTCGGGCAGACGAATACCGCCTTCCGCCAGGAACTTGTCCGTCGGCATGATCTTGCCGCGGGCGATTCCGGTCTGGTCCGGCGTGATGCATTCGATCTCAGTAATCTTGTGCTCGGTTAACCACTTCTTAAGTTCTTCCATACATCCTACTTTGACTGTCGCGCACGACACGCATCGCCAAAGGCCTCGAAAATTAGCTTTTGTTCTTGGTTTTCCATGACTTTCCATTCCGGATGCCACTGCACGGCCAGGCCAAAGGACAGGGCGTCGATGGAAAGGGCTTCAATGAGTCCATCCGGAGCATTCGCCTCCACGGACAGACCCGACCCCAAGCGGTTAATGCCCTGGGAGTGAAGCGAATTCACATTCATGGACGGACGGTCGACGATGCGCTCCAGCAGGCCGCCGGACACAACGTCGACCTGATGTGCGGCGGCATACTGCTCTGGAAGAGAAAGCGACTTGTCTTCCCGGTGATCGTTCAGCCCGTCAACGTCCTGCACTGCCTGGTGCAAGGACCCGCCCAACGCCACATTAATATCCTGGAAACCACGGCAGACACCGAACAGGGGCAGATCCGACGCAATCACTGCATCGATCAGCGCCTTCGCCAACGCATCGCGACGGGTGTCGTAGCGGTAAGGAAGGTCGATTCGGGATTCGCCGTACAGGGAGGGCTCGGCCATTGAATACGAACCGGTCAGGAAGATGCCATCCAGGCGGCTAAGATAATCGGTGACCTGAACATCTGGCAATAAGGAAGGCAGAATGACCGGCACCACGCCAGACGCCTGCGCCAGTGCGTTGAGATATTTGTCGCCCGCCGTGTGAAACACATGCGGATCAATCGTCTGGGTGTCGCTGACGACCCCAACCAGCGGTTTTCGATTTAAATTCATCATTGTAGGCTGCACTCAAATCTTGAACACCCTCAGCATACACAACCATAAATTATTTTAAACACCAATTTCGTCTTTTTGTTGAAAAAACGGTTACACGTGCAGAATACTGAATTCGACTGCCCCATTATTGGGCGAGCAGTCCCCATTTTGTGCATTATATTGATCGAAAGGTGTGGGTTTTGTTTGAACTCACCCAGAAATGGCGTTAACTTATGTTCAATATATAGATCACTTGTAACGCAAGCATGCGCAGCCAGGCTGCGGAATAACACGGGCCGAACTCTATGACTGAGAATGAAGTCTCTGCTTTTTTAAAACGTTATCCGAAGGTCACCACCATCGAGCTGCTGATCAGTGACCTCAATGGGGTTCTGCGCGGAAAGCGAATCGAACGCAATCTGCTGGAAAAGGTAGCCACCAAGGGCTTCTATCTGCCCGGCTCCGTGATGTCTCTGGACGCCACCGGAACCACCGTGGAAGAGGCAGGCCTGGGCGTGAACGTTGGCGATCGCGATCAGAAATGCTGCCTGATTCCGGAAACCCTGGCCATCGTTCCCTGGATTGAGGACGGCAGTCGTGCGCAGGCACTGTGCACCATGGTTGATGACAACGATGAACCGTTCTTCAGCGACCCCCGCCAGATTCTCTGTAACGCCCTGGAACGTTTTGACGAACTGAACTATCAGGTGGGCTTTGCCGCCGAACTGGAATTTTACCTGGTGGATATCGACCGGGATGCCGACGGCCGGTTACAGCCACCGGCATCGTCGAAGACCGGTCGCCGTATGGGCTCCTGTCAAGTTTACTCCATTGACGATCTGAACGAGTACGATGCCTTTATCCAGGATGTCATCCAGACGGCCCGGGCCCAGGACATTCCGGCTGACACCGTAATTGCCGAGTACGCACCCGGTCAGTTCGAGGTGAATCTGCACCACTCGGACAACATCGTACGGTCGGTGGATCATGCCATTCTGCTCAAGCGGGTTATCCGTCATGTTGCCAAGCGGCACGGAATGGAAGCCACCTTTATGGCAAAACCCTATATCGAAGAATCGGGCAACGGCCTGCACATGCACCTGAGCCTGATGCAGGATGGGAAGAACATCCTGGCCGCGGACAACCCGGTGAACAATCCGACCATGCGTCATCTGGTCGCAGGCCTGTTGAGCATGGCCGACAGCACCCAGGCGTTCATGGCCCCGAACATCAACAGCTACCGGCGCCTGGCACCGGGCGCCTTCGCGCCGACCGCCAAAAACTGGGGCTACGATAACCGCACGGTCGCGTTGCGCATCCCCTCCGGCGGCAAAGCAGCCACCCGCATTGAACATCGCATGGCCGGCGCCGACGCCAACCCCTACCTGGTAGCAACAGCGTTGATTGCCGGTGTGGCCGAAGGTATCCGCCATCGGATGGAACCGCCCGAACCGGTCACCGGCAATGCCTACGATCAGACACATCCGCACGTGGCCGACAACCTTCGTGATGCCTTGCGCAACATGGAAAAGGACGTACGCGTCGCGGACTGGTTCGGCGAATCCTTTGTGAAGGTCTATAAAACCTGCAAATGGCACGACCTGCACCTGTTTGAACAACAGGTCACTCAGATGGAGTACGATCTGCTCCTGGGTTATGCCTGAGTCAACAGCGGTTCCCCAGAACCTTCTCTGGTGGCAGGGGCTGCCGGAACCCGAGTCCGCAGCCCCCTGCCCCGACCTGCAGTCTCTAGATGCCGCCATCGTCGGTGGCGGCTTCACCGGTCTCTGGACCGCCTACTTTCTCAAGCAACTGCGTCCGACGTGGCGCATCGCCATTTTTGAACAACACTACGTGGGCTATGGGGCCTCCGGGCGCAATGGTGGCTGGCTGATTGGCGGCATGGCCGGCCAGGAGGATTGGCTTGGCAGCCTACCGGACAGTCAGCGGCAGCAAAGCCAACAGCTCCTGTATGGCATTGTTGAGAGCGTTCGCGCTGTCTGTGATGCCCATCAGATCGATTGCGACTTCAACCACGCCGGCGTACTGTACGCCGCCGCACGCTACCCCGAACAAGCCCACTCGGCCCATGCCTGGCTGAAAGCGATTCAGGCCAGCGGACAGCCGGAGTCAGCCTTCCACTGGCTAGCCAAACCGGACGCAGAAAACCTTCTGCACATGCCCGATCTCTATGGCGGCCTGTACTCACCCCACTGTGCCACGATCAACCCGGTGAAACTCTGCCTGGGATTGGCTTCCACCCTGAGGGAGATGGGCGTTCAGATTGTTGAACGGGCACGGGTTGAAGAAGTATCGAACCGACGTGTGACGGTGAACTCCCAACCCCTTCTGTGTGGCCACATTGTGCTGGCCAGCGAAGCCTTTCCTCCTGCCTGGCAACCGCTGTCCAGAAAGCGATTGCCGGTTTACTCCAATGTGATTGCGACCCGGAGCCTGTCGGACCACGAATGGCAGCAGACCGTCAAGAAACCGGGACTCGCCTTCAGTGACCTGTGCCGGAGCATTACCTATGGCCAGCGAAGCCAGGGTGGTCACATGGTGTTTGGCGCGCGAGGTGGCTATCAGTTTGGTGCCAAAGCACGGTTTGAATTCACACAGAACGACCCGGCTTTCCGTGCACCGACCACCTTCCTCCAGCGTTTGTTCCCCAGCCTGACCGAACAGGACATCCAGTACCGCTGGGCCGGCTCGCTGGCCATGAGCAGAGGCTTCCGACCTTTCGCAGGATTCGATAAAGACAGCGGCATTGCCTATGCCGGCGGCTATGGTGGTGAAGGCGTTGGTGCCTCACACCTGTTTGGACAGACGCTGGCCGAGCTGATCACAGAGACCGGCAGCGTCTTTACGGAACAGCCCTGGGTGATTCGGGGTAAACCCAGCCAACTAAAAAACTGGGAAGCCGAACCGATGCCCTGGCTGGGTTTTCACACCCTCGGACGACTGTTCGCGCTGGAAGACTGGCTTTGCCATGAGAAGAAACTGCCGTGGCTGCATAAGCCCCTCAACACTCTGAGTCGTTTCGCGAGCGGACTGATCAGCTAACCCCCAGAAATAAGAAAGCCGGTCACACGTCTGTGCTACCGGCTTTTTTGTCAGAACTTAAACCTGATCAGTTACCAGATTTAATGGTCTGCCAGGAGCGCGTCACGATGCGATCGATCTTGCGCGGCAAAACCTTGAACGTGTAAAGCTTTGCTTCGACTTCCGGGGTTGGGTAAATGCTCGGGTCACCCGTCACTTCCTCATCGATCAGCGGCGTGGAAGCGCTGTTGCCGTTGGCGTACCAGACGTAGTTGGAAACGCCGGCAATGACTTCGGCATCCATCAGGTAGTTAATCAGCTGGTGAGCTTCGTCTACGTTGGAGGCATCCGCCGGGATGGTCAGCATATCGAACCACATGCCTGCGCCTTCTTTCGGAATGGTGTACGCCACTTCAACACCGTTAGCCGCCTCTTCTGCACGCGTGGCAGCCTGAAGAATGTCACCACTCCAGCCCACGGCAACACAGATGTCACCATTCGCGAGATCGGAAATGAAGCGAGAGCTGTGGAAGTACGTAATGTGCGGCGCCAGCTCGCTCAGCAATGCTTCGGATTTCTCATAGTCTTTCGGGTTTTCGGAGTTCGGATCCAGCCCCAGGTAGTGCAGCGCGGCGGGAATAACTTCCGCCGGCGCGTCCAGGAACGCAACACCACAGCTGTTGAGCTTGGCCAGGTTCTCCGGCTTGAACACAAGATCCCATGAGTCGGTCGGTGCATCTTCGCCCAGCACCTCAGCCACCTTTTCAGGGTTATAACCGATACCGGTGGTACCCCACAGGTAAGGGACGGAGTACTGGTTGCCCGGATCGATGGTTTCGATCACTTTCATGATCACCGGGTTGAGATTATCCCAGTTGGTGAGCTTGCTCTTATCCAGCTTCTGATACGCGCCAGCGGTGATCTGTTTGCCCATGAACGATGCAGAAGGCACAACCACATCATAACCGGATGAACCGGCCAGCAGCTTCGCCTCCAGAACCTCGTTGCTGTCAAAAACATCGTATTTGACATTGATTCCGGTTTTCTCGGTAAACCCGGGCAGGGTTTCCTCAGCGATGTAATCGGACCAGTTGTAAAAATTAACGTTACCCGCTGCCATGGCGTTGCCAGCCATCGTTACGCCGAGCAGTGACGTGGTGGCCAGTGTGGTGAGTTTCTGTTTCAACATGCTTTTACGTTCCTTTTTTTAATAATTTATAGATCGTTGCTGTTGACGAGTACGTCCCTGCGTTTCTCTTTTTTTATGTAAACGATGGCATCCATGCCATCGCCTGGGTTCAGACAAAAAAAATCAGGGCCAAGGCCCTGATTTAGAGTGTCATGATCATCTGTACAGCGCGGGCTCCATAGCCTTTTTCCGCCGCCACAGGGGTCGTGATTTCAAACCCCCGGTGCTGCCAGTAATCCTGGGAATCGTTCACGGCCACCAGAGCAAGGGTTGTCAGGTTTTCTCGTCGAACCTGTTCTATTAATGCCTGCCAAAGCAACCTTGAAAGCCTCCTCCCTCGGGCGCTCGGTGCGAGCGCCATGTCGTGGATATACATAACATTACCGCCAACGGCTGGCAATGGCTGATCGAGCGCTGGCACCTCCGTTGTGCTTTGCCAGCGATGGGCGAGCAGATAGCCCTGAACCTCGCCACCACCATCCACGACCACCCAGCAAGTGTCGGGTGACAGCTGCTGCTTGTGACGCAGAACCGCAATATCTTCATGCAGGTCGTCGGGGTAAGACTGCCATTGAATCTTATCAATGGCAGTCCAATCTGAGTCTTGAATTGCGCGCACTACAGCTGTCACAACCTGCACTCCACCTTAAATACCGAGCTTGTCGCGCAGCCCGTAATAAACTGCACCAATCGCGGTATAAGGCGCCCGGAACAGACGCCCGCCAGGGAACGGGAAGTGCTTCAGCTGCCCGAAGGCATCGAATCGCTCAGCCTGGCCTTTTAGAGCTTCTGCAACGAGACGACCGGCCAGATGCGTGGTGGTCACACCGTGACCGGAGTATCCCTGCGCGTAGAAGATCTTGGGTGTCAGACGGCCAAACTGCGGCAAGCGGCTCATGGTCAGCAGGAAGTCGCCACCCCAGGCATAGTCAAACTTCACACCTTTGAGCTGCGGGAAGGTTTTTTCCAGATGTCCACGCACGAAGCGCTCGATCGACGCCGGATCGCCTCCACCGTAGGTCACACCGCCACCGTACAGCAGTCGGTTATCCCCGGTGACACGGTAGTAATCGAGCTTGTAGTTGCAGTCTTCGACACAGTGGCCGCCCGGAATCAGTGACTTCGCCACCGACTCGTCAAGCACTTCGGTGGTGACGATCTGGGTGCCACAGGGCATGGCCTTGGCGTCAAGCTCCGGAACCAGCCCACCCATGTAGGCGTTGCCAGCCAGCAGAACATAGTCGGCGGTTACCTGGCCGGTCTCGGTCTTGACCACAGGACGTTCGCTGCGCACCAGGTCGACCACTTTGGAATCTTCGAACACCTGGCCACCCAGGCTTTCAAACGCAGCCACTTCGCCCAGCAACAGGTTCAGCGGATGAATATGCCCGCCGGTATGATCAAGCAGGCCGCCGAGGTAGGCATCACTGGCAATGTGCTTGCGAATGCCCTCGGCATCCAGCAGTTCCAGGTTGCTGTGACCGAAGCGCTCCCAGAGCTTTTTCTGTTCGCTCAGTTCATGCATCTGGCGCTTGTTGAACGCGGCGAAAATGCCACCCGGCTTGTAGTCGCACTGAATGTTATATTTTTCGATGCGTTCGCGGATGATGTTGCCGCCTTCAAACGCCATGTCACCCAGCGCCTTGCCAAGCTCTGCGCCATAGTTGTTTTCGATGGTGTCGATGTCACGACTGTAGCTGTTAACCAGCTGACCACCATTGCGACCGCTGGCTCCAAAGCCGATACGTGCCGCTTCCAGAACCACGACTTTGAAACCGGCTTCGGCCAGGTGCAGGGCCGATGAAATCCCGGTAAATCCGCCGCCGACAATACAGACATCGGCTTCGATGGCTTCGTTTAGCGCCGGACGATCGGTCTTGTCGTTACGTGTGGCGGCGTAATAGGAGCCCGTATGTTCGGTGCGTTGTGTCATAGTCAATCAGGCCTCGTAAACGACATAGATTTTCTTGCAGTACGATGGCACTGACCAGGTACCCTCGAACCCGGCAGGCATGACAAACTGATCCCCTGCCTTCACGGTTTTCTGATGGCCGTCTTTGTCGGAAATGACGGATTCGCCTTCCAGAATCAGACAGAATTCGTTTTCGCTGTAGCTGACGGTCCATTCGCCGGCCTGAGAGTCCCAGGTGCCGACGTGGAACTTCTCATCGCCTGACGAGAAACAGTTCCAGACATTCTGCTCGGGTTTTCCGGAAAGAATTTTGCCGGCGTCCGGCAGGAAGTTTTCAGCGTCGATGCCAGTAGTTGCGACATCGACGATGCCAGAGATTAGGCTCATAACCAGTCCTGTTCTTTATGGCTAACGGAGAGTCTGATGATGAAACGCAGAAAAGGTCACCCCCGACCCTGTCAGGGGTGACCTTTTCATCTTATTTCATGGTCGGCATCACGAATTCTGCGGTACCGATATCGCCTTCCGGCCAGCGTGCTGTCACGGCCTTGCGGCGGGTATAGAATTTCACGCCTTCCGGACCATGCATGTGATGACCACCGAAGAGTGAACGCTTCCAGCCACCGAAGGAGTGGAACGCCATGGGGACCGGAATCGGCACGTTTACGCCAACCATGCCCACCTGAATGTCGTGGGTGAACTTGCGCGCCACGGAACCGCTGCGGGTAAAGATAGAGGTGCCGTTGCCGTATTCGTGATCGTTAATCAGCTTTGCGGCCGTCGCGTAGTCATCCACGCGTACCACACACAGAACCGGGCCGAAAATCTCTTCCTGATAGATGGTCATGTCCGGGGTAACGTTATCGAACAGGCAACCACCCAGGAAGTAACCTTCCTCACAGCCGTCAACGACCAGATTACGGCCATCGACAACGAGTGTGGCGCCCTGTTCCACACCGGCGTCAACATAGCCCTTAACCTTCTCATAGTGCTCTTTGCTGATCAGCGGGCCCATATCCAGGCCGTGGTTTTCACCGTTGCCGATCTTGAGGCCACGGGCTTTCGCCGCCAGCTTGTCGACCAGCTCGTCGGCAATATCACCCACCGCAACGGCCACGGAAATGGCCATGCAGCGTTCACCCGCCGAACCGTAGGCGGCCCCGGTCAGTGCGTTAACGGCCGCGTCGATGTCGGCATCCGGCATCACGATCATGTGGTTTTTCGCACCACCCAGAGCCTGCACACGCTTGCCGTGGCTGCTTGCAGTGCTGTAGATGTATTCGGCAATCGGCGTGGAGCCAACGAAGGAAACCGCTTCAATATCCTGATGGCTCAGCAGAACGTCCACCGCTTCCTTGTCGCCGTTAACCACGTTGAACACACCGTCGGGCAGACCGGCTTCTTTCAGCCACTCGGCGACGACCAGTGCCGCCGTCGGGTTCTTTTCAGACGGCTTCAGGACAAAAGTGTTACCGCAGGCAATCGCCACCGGCCACATCCACATCGGCACCATGGCCGGGAAGTTGAATGGCGTAATACCCGCCACAACACCCAGAGCCTGATTTACCGAGTAGGCATCGACACCGGTACCGACCTGTTCGGTGATTTCACCTTTCAGAATCGACGGTGCACCACAGGCAAACTCAACCACTTCCATACCGCGGATAATTTCGCCCTTGGCATCTTCAAAGACCTTGCCATGCTCAGCGGTGACGATCTTGGCCAGTTCATCGATGCGCTCTTCCAGCATCATCTTGAAGCGGAACAGGATGCGCGAGCGAACCAGCGGGCTGGTATTGGACCAGGCCAGGAACGCGGCTTTCGCCGACGCGATGGCCTGCTCAACTTCACCGGCAGAGGCCAGTGACACGTTCGCAGTCTGTGCGCCCAGGGCTGGATTGAATACCGGCGCGTGCCGTTCACTGGCTGACGTCAGCTCTCCGTTAATAAAGTGGTTGATCGTTTTCATAATTCTCCTGATGTCCGGACGATTCCGGATTCTCACTCTCTTTTACTGGTTAAAAAATTCGGGTGATCAATACAGCGCCTTGATGCCATTTCGCAGGGCCGTAATGGCTTCATCGATATGCTCTTTCTCGACGATGAGCGGAGGCGACATGGCAAGAATGTCCATGGTGTAGCGAACCATCACGTTGCCTTTCCAGAAGCAGTGTTCGAATACGTCGTAGCCACGCTGCCCCGGTTTGTCGCCGGTGTGGAATTCAATGCCACCGACCAGGCCGTAATTGCGGATGTCCTTGACCACATCAAACTCTTTCAGACTGTGCAACTGTTCCTGCCAGTACTCGCCCAGCTCATAAGCCTTGTTGAACAGGTTTTCCCGCTCATAAATATCGAGGGTGGCCAGCGCTGCTGCGCAGGCGACCGGATGCGCGGAATAGGTGTAGCCGTGGAACAACTCAATGGCTTCTTCCGGGCCGGTCATGAACGCATCGTGAATGTCGTTACTGACAAACACCGCGCCCATCGGAATCGCACCGTTGGTGAGGCCTTTGGCCGAGGTCATCAGGTCCGGCGTGATGTCGAAATGGGTGGAGGCGAAGGCGCCGCCGATGCGACCAAAGCCAGTGATGACTTCATCAAAGATCAGCAGGATGCCGTGCTTGCGGGTGATGTCGCGCAGACGCTGCAGATAGCCCTTGGGTGGAATCCACACACCGCCGGAACCGGCAATCGGCTCAACAATAACCGCGGCGATGGTTTCCGCGCCGTGCAGGGCAATGATGCCTTCCAGTTCATCGGCCAGGTTGGCTCCCACCTCTGGCTGGCCTTTGGTGAACTCAGTGCCCGGAGTCCAGGCATGCTTCAGATGATCCACGCCAGTCAGCAGTGAGCCAAACGCCCGACGGTTGTTCACCAGACCGCCTACGGAGATGCCACCGAAGCCGGTGCCGTGATACCCCTTTTCCCGACCGATAAGACGCGTCCGACCGGAATCCCCTTTTGCCCGGTGATACGCCAGAGCAATTTTCAGCGCAGTATCCACCGACTCGGAACCGGAGTTACAGAAGAAGACATGATCCATGCCTTCCGGCGACAACTTACTCAGACGCTCAGCCAGTTCAAAGGCCATCGGATGGCAGAGCTGGAACGTCGGTGCAAAGTCCAGATTCTGAACCTGACGACTGACGGCTTCCGAGATCTGCGTGCGACAATGCCCGGCGTTCACACACCAGAGACCGGCGGTGCTGTCGAGCACGGAACGCCCGTCCGGCGTTTTGTAGTACATACCTTCGGCAGACTCGAACATCCGGGGATTGGCTTTGAATTGACGGTTTGCCGTGAACGGCATCCAGAAAGAGTCCATAGAGGGGGCTGAAGTCATACTCATTTCTTGCACCTGCTGTGTTTTTACATGCCGTGTTCTTTTTTTTGAACGATTTGACCCGAGTGTATGTTAAATAAAATAAACATCAACCCTAACCCCAACCTAAACGTCAAAAAAACTGAATTTTATTGTGAGATAAGCGGTCATTTTCAGCTTAATGTTGAATTATGTTCAATATATTGAAACAACCCCCCGAATTGCAGTATGTTGGCGACTGCTCTTATTTAAACAATGCAACAGTCGAGGCATGACATGGCAGAAAAGCACACCTTCGAACACTGGCAATCCCTAGCGGCAAGCCTCGAACCCGAGGGTCGCGCCTATATAAATGGCCATTATGTTGATGCGCTGGGCGGCGAGACCTTTGATACCGTCTCCCCAATCGACAATCGCGTGCTGGCCAAGGTTGCTTCCTGCCAGGAAGCGGATGTGAACGTCGCCGTGGAAGCCGCGCGTGACGCGTTCAACCGTGGTGTCTGGAGCGAACTGGCGCCAGCCAAGCGCAAATCGGTGTTGCTCAAGTGGGCCGATCTGATCGCGGCCAACGCCGACGAGCTGGCGCTGCTGGAAACGCTGGACATGGGCAAGCCCATTGGCGACTCCCGCGCTGTGGACGTTAACGCCACCGTGCGCGCCCTGCGCTGGACTGCAGAAGCCATCGATAAGCTGTACGACGAAATCGCACCGACCCCGCACGACCAGCTGGGCATGATTACCCGCGAGGCCGTGGGCGTGGTAGCGGCCATCGTACCCTGGAACTTCCCGATGATTATGGCGACCTGGAAGTTTGCGCCCGCGCTGGCCATGGGTAACTCCTTCATTCTGAAGCCTTCGGAAAAATCGCCGCTGACCGCCCTGCGCCTGGCGCAGCTGGCAACCGAAGCTGGTATTCCGGACGGTGTGTTCAACGTTCTGCCCGGTTTCGGGCACACGGCCGGTAAAGCACTGGCCCTGCATATGGACGTCGACACCCTGGCCTTTACCGGTTCAACCGCCATTGCCAAGCAGCTGATGATCTATGCCGGCGAGTCCAACATGAAACGGGTATGGACCGAAGCAGGCGGCAAGTCGGCCAACATTGTCTTCGCCGATGCGGACCTGGATGCCGCAGCAGCCGGTGCTGCCGGTGGCATCTGCTTCAACGCCGGCGAAGTCTGCACCGCCGGTTCCCGCTTGCTGGTGGAAGAAAGCGTGGCCGACGAGTTCATGGAGAAGGTGCGCGCACTGGTGGCGAAATGGCGCCCGGGGCACCCGCTGGATCCGAACACGAATGTCGGCGCGATTGTCGATAACGCGCAGATGGAGCGCGTACTGAGCTTCATCCAGATCGGTCAGAAGGAAGGCGCAAAGATGACCGTCGGCGGCCAGCAGGTCATGCCGGTGGAAGGCGGCCTGTTTGTCGAACCGACCGTATTCGAAAACGTGAACAACGACATGACCATTGCCCGGGAAGAGATCTTCGGACCGGTTCTGTCGGTCATTCGCTTCAAGGATGAAGACGAGGCGCTGCAGATTGCCAACGACTCCATTTACGGGCTGGCTGCCGGCCTGTGGACCAACAATCTGTCACGTGCGCATCGGGTTGCCCGCAAACTGCGCGCAGGCTCCGTCTGGGTCAACGAATACGACCTTGGCGACATGACGGCACCGTTCGGTGGCTACAAGCAGTCCGGTAACGGCCGTGACAAGTCGCTGCACGCCTTCGAAAAATACAGCGAAGTGAAGGCCACCTGGTTCAAGCTCTGAACCACAGCGGATCGGGAGCAGGGTTTCGTGACCCCTGCCCCCGATTCACCGCTGCTGCCTCCCTGCCTTTATCCATTACCCGACAGTCAGAATAAGAAGCGCGCATGAGTGAACCAAGAACGGGCGCCTATTACACGGCGACCATCAAAGAAGATTCCAACTACCCACCATTGACCGGCGATATCCAGGTGGATGTTGCCATCGTCGGCGGTGGCTTTACTGGTGTAAACACCGCACTTGAGCTCTCCGAGCGTGGCTACAAAGTGGCTCTGGTCGAGGCGAACCGCATTGGCTGGGGCGCCACCGGGCGCAATGGCGGCCAGATTACCGGCTCGCTGTCCGGCGACGAAGCCATGCGCAAACAGATGCGCAAGACGCTGGGCAGTGAGGCTGAGGATTTTGTCTGGCAGCTGCGCTGGCGCGGGCACGACATTATCCGAAACCGGGTGGCGAAATATGGTATCGACTGCGACCTGAAACACGGCCACCTGCATGCGGCCTACAAGCCGTCGCACATGAAAGAGCTGCAGGCCAGTTATGAGGAAGCCCTCAAACGAGGCATGGGTGACGAGGTCACGCTGCTGGAGCGCGAAGATATTCCGGATTACCTGGAAACCGACATCTACCACGGTGCGCTCTACAACCGCAAAAACATGCACGTGCACTCGCTGAACCTGGTGCTGGGCGAAGCACGGGCTGCGGTTCAGCTGGGTGCGCAAATCTTTGAACAGTCCAAAGTCATCGACATTGAGCATGGTGAAAAGCCGGTGGTTATTACCGACGGAGGTCGGATCACGGCAAACCGTGTGGTGTTGGCGGGCAACGCCTATCACCGTCTGGAACGGCGAAAAATGAGCGGGAAGATCTTCCCGGCCGCCGGTGGCATTGTCGCAACAGCGCCGCTGTCTGACGAAGTCGCCCAGGCGATCAACCCGAAAGACCTGGCGGTGTACGACTGCCGTTTCGTGCTCGACTACTACCGCCTGACGGCGGACAAGCGTCTGCTGTTCGGTGGTGGCGCCAATTACAGCGGACGCGAAAGCCGCGACATCGAAGCGGAACTGCGCCCGGCACTGGAACGCACCTTCCCTCGACTGAAAGGCGTCGACATTGATTTTGCCTGGAGCGGCATGATGGGCATCGTCATCAACCGGATCCCGCAGCTCGGCAAGCTGTCAGAGAATGTGTTCTACGCCCAGGGCTATTCCGGTCACGGCATCGCCACATCACACATTGTGTCTGAAGTGATGGCCAAGGCCATCGACGGACATCTGCGGGACTTCGACACCTTTGCGGCGTGCAGCCATATCCGGATTCCCGGCAGTGAATGGCTGGGCAATCAGTTTCTGGCCATCGGCATGTGGTACTACCGCCTGATGGAGACGCTGCGCTGAACCGCGGGCAACGGAAGGAAGGAGCCCGTTGGATTTGAGATTGAACAGGCTGCTCTGATCCCTAGCGGATCGGCCCTGAAAAACGAAGAGGCGAGGCAAGGATTGGCGCAAACCGCGTCACCCTTCCCTCGCCTCTTCACTTATCGGGCTCTCGACAGGCCCTCTCTGATCAGGCAGAGGTGTCTCAGAGCTGGAAGTCGTAGATGGAACCGAGCCCCAGGATACCGGTCAGCTCGTCCAGCGCTTTGCGAACCTCGTCCAGCAGCATCGGATCCGCCAGGTCCTCACGAGTCAGTTGATCACGGTAGTGAGCATTCACCCAGGTGGTCAGACGCTCGTACAAGGCGTCCGTCAGCAAGACCCCCTGGTGCATGGCTTTCAGTTCGTCGTCATTCAGCACCACACGCAGACGCAGGCACGCCGGCCCACCGCCATTGCGCATGGACTGCTTCACGTCGAATACTTCTACCGCCGTGATCGGGCCACCGGACTGAACCAGCTGATCCAGGTAGTTGCTCACCGACTTGACCTCGCGGCACTCGCCGGGCACGGCCAGCATCATGCCATCCGGCGTGTTCAGCAGCTGACTGTTGAACAGGTAGGACGCCACCGCATCCTGAATGGGCACCTCCGCACTGCTGACCTTGACGGCCTGAAGCTCGGTACCCTTCAGACGGGCCCGGATATCATCGAGAACTTTCTGCTCATCCAGGAACGCCATGTCGTGATAGAACAGCGTGTTGCCGTTACCCACCGCAATGACGTCGTTGTGGAAGACGCCAGCGTCAATGGCCTCCGGATTCTGCTGGGCAAACACCGCGTGGGCGTCAGACAGGCCGTGCAGGCGGGCAATCGCCTGAGAAGCTTCCAGGGTCTGGCGGGCCGGGAACTTCTTCGGCGCCGGAGCCTGTTCATTGAACGCCACCTGACCGTAAACAAACAGCTCCACACCCGGCTCACCATAGCCCCCGCACAGGCGGGTATGGTTGGCCGCACCTTCGTCACCGAAGTGACTGACCGACGGCAGCGCCGGATGATGGGCAAAGTAGGCGTCATCGGCAAAGATGGACTTCAGTGCGCGGCCCGTCACCACATGCTCGATCGAGCGGTGGAACTTGGCGCTCAGGTTTGCCGGCGTGAAGTGCACGCGACGGTCTTTGGTGTCGGCACTCGGCGACACCGTGGCCGCATTCGCCGTCCACATGGTGGAGGCTGAGGAAACCGCCGCCAGAATGGTCGGGCACTGCTTCGCCGCGTCTTCCAGTATTTTCTGGTCCGATCCCTCAAAGCCCAGGCCACGCAGGGTCGGGATGTGGGGCCGCTCGTGCGGCGGCAGAATGCCCTGCACGAAACCACGGTCCGCCAGCGCCTTCATTTTTGCCAGCCCCTGAAGCGCGGCTTCCTTGGGGTTGGACACCGCCGACTCGTTGGACTTGGACGCCACGTTACCCCAGGACAACCCGGCGTAGTTGTGAGTAGGTCCCACAAGGCCGTCAAAGTTCGCTTCTACTGCGTGCTTTACCATTGCTGGTAATCCCCTGTTACTTGTCGAAGTTCAGGCCGGGCGACAACGCCTCTGGCATTTCGGTCTTGGTCGCTTCTACCGAGGCCATCGGCCATGCGCAGTAATCGGCTGCATAGTAGGCACTCGGGCGGTGGTTACCGCTGGCACCCACACCACCAAACGGTGCTGCGCTGCTGGCGCCGTTGGTCGGACGGTTCCAGTTCACGATACCGGCACGGATCTCTTCCACCATACGGTCGTAGAGTTTGCGGTCGTCACTCAGCAGACCAGCGGACAGGCCATAACGGGTGTTATTGGCCAGCTCCAGGGCTTCATCGAAGCTCTTGTAGCGGTATACCGTCAGCAGCGGGCCGAAGTACTCCTGATCCGGCAGTTCAACGCCCGTGGCGTCGACGATACCCGGGCTGAGCAGTCCGGTACCTTCTTTGAGCAATTTAACCTCAAGCAGAGATTTGCACCCTTTTTCCAGCATGCTGGCCTGGGCCTGAAGGATCGTCTGTGCGGCCTCCGGAGACACCACCGACCCCATGTACGGCTGAGGGTCTGCATCAAACTCACCCACGCGAATACGGCCGGCCAGCTCGATCAGGCGATCCAGGAATTCATCGCCCTTGGTTCCCTTGGGCACCATCAGGCGGCGGGCACAGGTGCAGCGCTGTCCGGCGGACAGAAAGGCCGACTGCAGGGTGTGATGAACTGCGCCATCGATATCAGACACGTGCTGCACGATCAGCGGGTTATTACCACCCATTTCCAGGGCCAGGATTTTCTCCGGCTGACCGCCAAACTGCTTATGCAGAATGTGGCCAACGTTGGAGCTGCCGGTAAAGAACAGGCCATCGATCATCGGATGCCCCGCCAGCGACTTACCGGTTTCCATGGCACCCTGAACCAGGTTAATCACGCCTTCCGGAATGCCGGCCTTTTCCCACAGCTTGATGGTCATTTCAGCCACGCCCGGCGTCTGCTCGCTGGGCTTGAACACCACGGTGTTACCCGCCAGCAACGCCGGAACAATGTGCCCGTTCGGCAGGTGTCCCGGGAAGTTGTAGGGGCCAAACACCGCGACCACGCCGTGCGGACGGTGACGCAGGATGGCGCGGCCACCCGGCGCTTCATTTTCCGTATGACCAGTGCGATCGTGATACGCCTTGACGGAAATCGCCACCTTGCCAATCATCGCCGCAACTTCAGTGCGGGATTCCCACAGCGGCTTGCCGGTTTCCAGGCCAATCTGATGGGCCAGTTCTTCCTTATGGGCCTCCAGCTGATCGCGGAACGCCTCGACAATGGCCTGGCGCTCTTCAAAGCTCTTTCGACGCCAGCCCAGGAAGGCTTTGCGTGCTTCGCGCACGGCGGCATCCACATCTTCCAGATTTGCGCTGTTGCCGTCCCAGACGGTTTCGCCGGTGACCGGCTGAATAGACTCAAACGGAGCCCCGTGGCCCTGCAACCAGAGACCATCGATGTAAAGCTCACCTGTCAGGTTTGCCATGAAAACGCACCTCCAAAATCAGAATTCTTGTAACGTCAGGGCACTCTCCTGACGACCGGAACATCACTGCTAACGCGGTGACTATGCCCCCAGTCGTCGGCCCTGCCTTGCGCCCCGGGTACCACTCAGGGACCGGGAGCCTCTGTCTTTCAATGATGTCACGCGCACGGAATCACCGGACTCTACCTGCAGCGCTTCGGCCACCTCTGGCGGTAACTTGACCGTATCCGGCCCCACGCACGTGGCCGGCACTGTGGTCACCCGGAAATCCCGGAACGACCGGTTGGACACCATCACTTTCTCGTCAGCTGGCACGTCCAGTTCCACCGGCTTGCGCGTCACCATGACATGGCGATTGGCGGAATCCCGGACGGTACGAATGCTCGGAATGAACGCTTCCACCACCGGACCGCCGTCGAAGATGTCCACCAGCCCGTTGAAGTTGAACCCTTCCGCCTGGAGCATCTTCAGCGCGGGGGCGGTGTTGTCGTGCACCCGGCCAATCACCGCACGGGCGGAACTCGGCAGCATCGGCAGGTAGATCGGGTACTTGGGCATCAACTCTGCAATAAACGCCTTGTTGCCCAGACCGGACAACACATCGGCCTTGCTGAACTCCATATCGAAGAACTTGCTGCCCAATGCGTCCCACAGGGGGCTGTTACCCTCTTCGTCGGATACCCCCCGCATTTCCGCAAACACTTTCTCCGAGAAGTGGCTGCGGAACTCGTCCAGGTACATAAACCGCGAACGGGACAACAACAGGCCGTTACCACCGCCCTGATAATCCTTGGACAGCAAAAGCGAGCAAATTTCACTCACGTCCGTCATGTCGTTGGAAAGGTGCAGCGTGGGCGTACGCACATGGACGCCCAGCTCGCTGGACGCGTTCACGGTGACGCTGAGACGGTAGTTGTAAAACACTTCATCCAGACCAACACGGGCCTGGATACCGCTGATACCAACCGTTTTCTTGGCTTCCACGTCTTCCATGGCGAACAGGTACAGGGCCGCTTCCGGCGCGCACCGCTGCCGGAAACTTTCACGGGCCATGTCGATCTTGCGCTGCAGCAGCTCCCGATCGGCCGGCAGTGTGGTCAGGCCCTTACCGGCCTTTTGAGCCATTTCGTACAGGTCGTCGAGGTCTTCCTGCTGCAATGGACGGATCACCAGCATGTCGCGGTCTCCTTCCTGGTAATCATAGTCATAACGGCGCAACCCTCACTGCTTCGCCGGCGCTCTTGCCCAGCAGGTTCCAGGTTTTCACAGGCACTTTCAGCTCATTCTCAAGGGTGTCTTCAATGCCTGCCAGAACACACCGGAAGTCAGCACCTTCACCAGCGGCAACCAGGCAGTTTTCGCCATCATCGTCATGGCGTCCGTGCAGGATTTTCCGGTGACTGGTGACCAGGGTATGGAGGCTGTCGGTGCGAGCTTCCAGAACCGGGCCGGCGTCAAAGATGTCGAGGTAACATCCCTCCTGGAACCCTTCCCTACGCAACAGCTCGTAATTGCCGGAAGTGACGTCGTGGGGTTTGCCCAGCGCCTCCCGTGCCGCATCAGACAACAGGCTCACGTAGATCGGGTTATGAGGCATCATCTCGGCAAGGAACGTCTTGCTGAGTGAGGCGGAATACCGGTCAGCGTCTTCGAACGTCATATTGAAGAAATGACGGCCCAGGCTATCCCAGAACGGCACACTACCGTCGTCGCTCTGCACGCCCTGAATTTCCACCACCACACGGGAGGTGAACAGGTCACGGTGTTCCGCGATGAACAGAATCCGGGCCCGGGACAGAAGCTCAAAAGCCTCGGTGCCGCGCAACTCCGGACGGATCACGAACGAACACAACAGGGTCTGGTCAGTCAGCGAATGGGAGGGATACAGCACCTCGACCCGCCGGGATACACCCAGTTCGTGAGAGGCATGAATCAGGGCATCCTTGCGGTAGCTGTAGAACGGCTCGCCGCTGCCGGCACGGGCATCGATACCTGCCACACCGCCGATGGTACCGTCGTCGGTGTTTTCCAGAACAAACAGAAATCGGGGAGCCTGGTCTTCGGGCAATGAGCTCTCGAACGAGGCCACCGACAATTCAATTTTACGCGCAAGGCTATCGGATTCTTTCGGCAGCGTAGACGATAGACGGGCACCCTGGGTGCCCGCTATCGTGAGGATCTGCTTCAAGTCATCCAGCTGCGCCGGACGGACAAGCCACATAAAGACTCCTTAGGCCGCAGTCAGCTTCTTGACGGCGGTTTCGAAGCGCTCCAATGCCTCATCAATATCTGCTTCCGGGATGATCAGCGACGGTGCCAGACGGACCACGTCCATACCCGCAACCAGAATCATTACGCCTTCATCGAGGCCAGCGTTGAGGAAGTCCTTGGCACGGCCTTTCCACGCGTCGGTCAGTACGCAGCCGAGCAGCATGCCCGCACCACGAACCTCGCTGAACACGCCGTAACGCTCACCGATTTCCATCATGCCTTTTTGCAGGCGCTCGGAACGGGCGACAACGCCTTTCAGGATCTCCGGCTGGCTAACGGTGTCGATGACCTTCTGGCCAACGGCACACGCCAGTGCGTTACCACCGTAGGTACTACCGTGGGTGCCAACACCCAGACTGGCAGCCACTTTGGCGGTGGTCAGCATGGCCGCAATCGGGAAGCCGCCGCCCAGGCTCTTGGCGCTGGACAGGATGTCCGGAACCACATCGTACATCTGGTAGGCGAACAGGTGGCCGGTACGGCCTACGCCAGTCTGAACTTCGTCGAAGACCAGCAGGGCGTCATTCTCATCACACAGCTCACGCAGACCTTTCAGGAACTCGGGGTCAGCCGGAATAACGCCGCCTTCACCCTGGATCGGCTCAACGATGACCGCGCAGGTCTTGTCCTTGGAGATCAGCTGCTTCACAGACTCCAGGTCGTTGAAATCGGCATGAACTACACCACCAGGTGCCGGCTCAAAGCCTTCACGATACTTGGGCTGGCCACCCACACTTACGGTGAACAGGGTGCGGCCGTGGAAGGATTTTTTGAACGCGATGATCTCGTTCTTCTGCTCGCCGTAGTGCTCCCAGGCATAACGACGGGCCAGTTTCAGGGCAGCCTCGTTGGCTTCGGCGCCGGAGTTGGCAAAGAATACGCGCTCTGCGAAGGTCTGGTCACACAGAGTCTTGGCCAGGCGCAGCGCCGGCTCATTGGTCATGACATTGGACAAATGCCACAGCTTGCCGGCCTGCTCCTGCAGTGCACCAATCAGCCCCGGGTGAGTGTGGCCGAGGCAGGTAACCGCAATACCGCCCTGCAGATCGATGAATTCCCGTCCTTCCTGATCCCAGATCCGGGAGCCCTCGCCACGCACTGGAATAATGGAGCCAGGAGCGTAGTTGGGAACCATGACCTCATTAAAAAGTTCTCGAGTTAAGCTTTCTTTATTCATTACTGTTTCTCTCGGGATACACGGATGGAAGCATAACCATAGTGAAAGTGACGCAAGTCACAAGTAGGTACCTTTCCGGATATTCACCTAACTATAGGACACTCATGGCATTACCACATCGGGGCGTTTCAGGGCAGGCAACTCGATAATCCTGCGGTCATGACCATCGCGCCCGAGAAGCGCTTTTACCAGTAACTTGTAGGAATCCAGATCAAAGGTAACCGACGCTCCGCCAAGGGCCAGGTCCTGCAGATCCTGCTCCTCGTGCACCGTGGTTACATGGATCCAGTTGTAGATCACCAGGAAGTCGGTCTGGCCGGTAAACTGGTTGTGCTCCACCACACTGACCGGCCCCTCCCAGGGCCAGGTTTTCAGCCGCAGCCCGTGAAACGCAATCTGCATTCGCAGGTTGTAACGGGTGCGATCCTCACCGCCCTCGCAGGCCCCCTTGCAGCGCCCCAGAGTACGCTGAAAACAGGGGCCATCGTGGTCGGGTTCCAGACCCAGCAGTTTGTTGCACAGCTCGTTCTTTGCCGCGATGCCACTGAGCGCCTTTTCGGCATCCCGCTTGCTGCGGAACAGTCCGAAATACTCACCCAGTCGATGCGGTTCCAGTTCACGCACCAGGTGCGCCTGCAGGAAACCCTGCTCATTCTCCACCAGCTCAATGGTGACCAGTCGCTTGGCAGCCCGGGAGCGACGATTGTAGAGCGGGTTCAGGCTCTTGATCTGTTTCAGCTCCAGCAACAGCGCCCCCAGTTCGCCAGCGGTTTCCGTCCACTCCACCCGCCGGAGACTCTCCGACATCCGAACACCACGACTGGAGTTGTGATCTCCGGAAAAGTGCGATGCCACCCGCTGGGCGATGTGGGTGCTCTTGCCTACGTAGAGCAGCGCGTCGTTTTCCCCGTAGAAACGATACACCCCGGGACCGGTCGGCAGTTCATGCAGGATATCCGGAGGCAGATGAGAAGGCACACTGGGGGTTTGCAGCAGGTCACCGATAGCGCGCTCCAAAACCTCATCACCCTTTTCCACCCGGGCATGGAGGAAAAACGACAGCATGGCTTCGACGTCGCCCATGGCCCTGTGACGCTGCACCTGACCCAAACCGTGCCGCTCGATCAGCGAGTCCATGTTGTGGCGACGGAACTCCGGGTACAGCCGCCGGGACAACTTCACCGTGCACAGCACTCTCGCCGTAAACAGTCGCCCCAGCCGGCGGAACTCCTGCTTTATAAAGCCGTAGTCAAAGCGCGCGTTGTGGGCGACGAACACGGTGCCCTCCAGCTGCGATTCCAGTTCATCGGCGATGTCCTCGAACCGGGGGGCATCGGCAACCATCTCGTTGGTGATGCCGGTGAAGTGTTCGATAAAGGCAGAGATTCGAACGTCCGGATTGAGCAGGGTCTGCCACTCGCCTACCTGCTCCCCCTGCCGCCAGAACCGGATGCCGATTTCGGTGATGCGGTCCCGCGCAGAACTTCCGCCCGTGGTTTCAATGTCCAGGAAGGCGAAGGTGGTCTTTTTGAGGTGTTCTGTCTGTTTGGCCATATCTCATCATATATCCCCGCGGCAAGCCGGTCAGATCCATCTGTGTACGCACTTTCCTTAGACATTGGTCTAAGCAACGCCTGATTTCATTTGAATGACAGTCCCAGTGGCAATACCTTGTCGTGGGGTCCAACAACAATAAAACCAGTGGAGATAAAAACATGCAGAGCAACAAGCTAAGAACCGCGATTAAGGCGACAACAGCAGTGTTAGTGCTGGGTGTTGCTGGACAGGCTAGCGCAGCGAACTTCAGCGCTGGCGAATACGACATGTCTGTATACGGCTATGCACGCCTCAATGCCAGTTACGATATTGACGAAGAAGTAGGTATTTCAACGCGCTCAGGCGCATACAGCGCTATCAACACCACCGATGCCGACGAACCGACCGGCGTTTTTGGTGCTGACGCAGTACAAACCCGAATCGGGGTAAAAACCACCACTCCGGAAGGCGTCAACATTACCGTTGAAGGTGACTTCCGTGGCGGCACGCTTCGTCTGCGCCACGGCTTCGGCGAATACAACGGCGTTTTGATGGGGCAGACCTGGTCCAACTTCAACAGCTTCGTGGGTAATACTTCGACTCTGGACTTCGACTCACTGCCGGGCCTCGCTGGTCTGCAGGGCCGTGTTGCCCAGGCTCGTTACACGACAGGCCCGCTGTCTTTCTCTCTGGAGCAGCCCAACAACTTTGTTCTGGACTCCGGCGGTATTGAAAAAGACGGCATGCCAGCTCTGACGGCGCGCCTGGAAGACTCGCAGGGCGGATTCTCGTACGCTGCCGCTGTGCTGGCGCATCAGGTCGGCATTGATGATGGCACCGTAGACGAATCCACTTTCGGTTTCGCCACCTTCGGCGCCGCCAAGATCGCACTGTCTGACATGTTCACCATCCAGGGCACGGTGTCTTACACCGATGGTGCCAACAGCTACCTGTATCGCTCCGGCGATAACTTCGGTGCTGCCAGTGCCTATCTTTCCGGCGGTGATCTGGAAACCATCTCGGGCTACGGCGCCTCTGTCGGTACTGGCATAAGCCTCGGTGGCGGTCGCAGCGTTAACATCGGCTACGGTCTCGCTACTGTAGACTGGGATGACGCCGAAGCTGACCTCGGTGCAGCTGCCGTTGCCGACGAGAGCGAAACCAACTCAGCCATTATGGCTAACTATCAGTGGACCCCGGTAAACAACGTCATGATGGGCGTTGAATACCAACTCCTGAGCCGTGAAAACGTTGACGGCAGCGATGGCGACGCCAGCCGCGTCCTGTTCGCTGCGCAGTATAACTTCTAAACCCCCTTTAGAAGTTACCTCAGGATTTGCCCCGGCACTATGCCGGGGCCTTTTGGCTCCAGACCGGTGCATTCGCTGGTCTGGCCAGCCCAGCCCTCAAGCCACCCCCCCCAAAACACGTGACTTTTCATCAGCTTACTAAATTCACCATCTCTGGCATGACGAATGCATCAGAACAGGCAGAGAGCGGAAGGATTTCGCCCTCAGCAACAGATTCAGAGAGGTGACACCATGAAACAAGCTAAAGATTCCGACCTGCTGTTTGAGCTGACTCAATCCTGGGAAGAGGATGCGCTGCAAGCCATGCACGACTATTTCGACTGGATGTTCTTTGCAAACTGATATGCCAGAGGACACAAAAAAGGCCGGGAGCCAACAGCTCACCGGCCTTTTTAATTTGGGAGCGCGACGCCAGCAACGCTCCTCACCCGCGCCTAGAGAAGCAGGGTGCGGATATCACTGAGCAATTGAGACAACACGCTGGTGAAGCGCGCCGCATCGGCCCCGTTCACCGCACGGTGGTCGTAGGACAGGGACAACGGCAGCATTAGCCGCGGCAGGAAATCGCCACCGTCCCACACCGGTTTCATAGCCGCCTTGGACACCCCAAGAATAGCCACCTCTGGTGTATTCACGATCGGCGTGAACGCCGTGCCGCCAATACCGCCCAAGCTGGTAATGGTAAAGCAGGCACCCTGCATTTCCTTCGGTTTGAGCTGCTTGTCCCGCGCCTTCTGTGCCAGCTCGGCACTTTCGGCCGCCAGCTCCCACAAGCCCTTCTGATCCACATCACGGATGACGGGAACCATCAGCCCGTGAGGCGTATCCACGGCAATACCAATGTGGATGTACTTCTTGCGGACCACTTCCTTCTTGTCCATGTCCAGCGACACATTGAACTGGGGCAGTTCCGCCAGCGCAACGGCACAGGCCTTGAGCAGGAATGGCAGCGGGGTCATTTTCACGCCACGCTTTTCGCCTGCGGCCTTCTGGGCCTTGCGGAACGACTCCATATCGGTGATGTCCGCTTCGTCGAACTGGGTAACGTGCGGAACGTTCAGCCAGCTTCTCTGCATGTTCGTTGCGGTTGCCGACATCATGCGGGACATAGGCTCCCGCTCGATATCGCCAAACTGGCTGAAGTCCGGCAGTTTCACACCCGGTATGCCGGAACCGGTGGCAACACCACCGCCCTGCTGGACCTGCTGAAGCTGGCTCTTCACGTAGGCGTGAACGTCGTCTTTCAGGATTCGGCTCCTGGGTCCCGAGCCCTTCACCCGGGCGAGATCCGCCCCCAACTCCCGGGCCAGTTTTCGGACTGCGGGTCCTGCGTGGACCTTGGCACCGGGCGATGGCGGCTCATAAGTCGAACGCTGCGGCTCGACAGCATCGGCCTTCGACTCACCACCACCCGACTCAGACGCCCTGGATCCAGACTTCGACTCGGACTTGGATGCCGGTTCTGCCTCTTCAGAAGCTTCACCTTCACCACCCTCTTCCTCAATGGTCATCTCCAGCAGATCATCCCCTTCGGACAGCTTGTCGCCCTCCGAGACGAGGATCTTGCCAACCTTGCCCCCAAAGGGCGACGGGATTTCCATGGTGGCCTTGTCGGATTCCACCGTGACCAGCGGGTCCTCGGCTTCAATCGTGTCACCTTCCGACACGTTGATCTCAATAACCGGAACATCTTCAAAGCCGTCCAGCGAGGGCACCTTGACGGTTTCCTTGCGGGAACCACCAGAAGACTTGGCCGGCTTTGGCGCCTCTTCTTTCGTCTCCTCCGAAACGCTTGATGCTTCGTCGCCGCCTTCGGAGGCACTGGCATCGCCCGAATCGGCGCTTTCGGTGTCAGAAGAATCGTCGTCACCACCACCAGACGCATCCAGGGTACCTACCACATCTCCTTCCTTCACCTTATCGCCGACTTTCACGGAAATGCCCGTGATTTTGCCGGCCGCAGGCGCTGGCAACTCTACCGATGCCTTGTCCGACTCGACGGCCAGAATCGGGTCTTCGGCTTCAACCGAGTCACCTTCGCTGACGAGAACTTCAATAACCTCGACCTCATCCGCTCCGCCGAGATCGGGAACCTTGATTTCCTGTTCACTCATGGCGGACTCCTTAGCTCAGCACCGGGTTCGTTTTATTACGATCGATTCCGTACTTACGCATCGCTTCAAGGACCACATCCTGTTTGATGTCGCCGTCCCGGGCCAGGGCTGCAAGCGCGGTCACGGCCACATGGTAGCGATCCACTTCAAAGTGGCTGCGCAGTCGCTCCCGGGTATCGCTGCGACCGAAACCATCGGTGCCCAGGGTCAGATAGGTCTTCGGAATGTAGGCACGAACCTGTTCAGACAGCAGCTTCATGTAGTCGGTGGAGGACACGACCGGACCGTCCTGCTTCTCCAGGCACTGGGTGA
This sequence comes from Marinobacter sp. F4216, assembly GCF_019931195.1. Lineage (GTDB taxonomy): Bacteria > Pseudomonadota > Gammaproteobacteria > Pseudomonadales > Oleiphilaceae > Marinobacter > Marinobacter suaedae. The sequence continues at coordinate 841,375 of NZ_JAIOUO010000003.1, forward strand.
TGAACGGCTTCTTGGGCGTATCGTCCGGATGCAGCCGGTTCCAGCGCTCGATGTGCAAACCATCCCGCGCCAGCTCGTTGAAGCTGGTCACGCTCCAGACATCACTGGCCACACCAAAGTCGTCTTTCAGCAGTTCAGCCGCCGCCCGGACTTCGTTCAGGATGGAACCGGCGCCCAGCAACTGGACACGCGGTGATTTCTTACGGCCCTTGGTCTCGACCGACTCAAGCTGGTACATCCCCTTGATGATGCCCTCTTCGACCTTCTTGCCTTTCGGCATGGCCGGCTGCTCGTAATTCTCGTTCTCAATGGTCAGGTAATAGAAGACGTTCTGGTTATCCTCGAACATCTCCTTGATGCCGTGCTGAACCACCACCGCCAGCTCATATCCGTAGGCCGGATCATAGGACTTACAGCTCGGGATGGTTTGCGCCAGGATGTGACTGTGGCCATCCTGGTGCTGCAGCCCCTCGCCGTTCAGTGTGGTGCGGCCTGCCGTGCCACCCACCAGGAAGCCCCGGGCCTGGATATCACCAGACGCCCACGCCAGATCGCCAACCCGCTGGAAGCCGAACATGGAGTAGAAGATGTAGAACGGCACCAGCGCAAAGTTGTTGGTGCTGTAAGAGGTGGCCGCCGCCATCCAGGCCGCCATGGAGCCATCTTCGTTGATGCCCTCTTCAAGGATCTGGCCTTTCTTGTCTTCCCGGTAGTACATGATCTGGTCACGGTCTTCCGGGACGTATTTCTGACCCTCGGACGTGTAAATACCGAGCTGACGGAACATGCCTTCCATACCGAAGGTCCGAGCCTCATCCGGCACGATGGGGACCACACGCTTGCCAATGCGTTTGTCCTTGGTCAGCGCGGTCAGCAGGCGCACGAAGGCCATGGTGGTGGAAATCTTCCGGTCGCCGGAACCTTCCAGCAGTGCCTTGAACGTATCCAGCGGCGGCGCATCCAGCGGCTGGCAGTCTTTGCGCCGCTTGGGATAGAAGCCACCCAGTTCCTGACGCCGCTTCTTCATGTAGACCATTTCAGGGCTGTCCGGCGCCGGACGGTAGTAAGGCACCTTTTTAAGATCTTCATCTTTAATCGGCACGCCAAAACGATCACGGAAGGCTTTCAGCTGGTCCATGTCGAGCTTCTTCAGGGAGTGCGCCGTATTCTGCGCTTCACCAGCCGTGCCGAAGCCATAGCCCTTGATGGTGTGGGCAAGAATGACGGTCGGACGGTTGCCATGATCGTTCACCGCCTTGTGGTAGGCCGCGTAGATTTTGTACGGATCGTGACCGCCGCGATTGAGCTTCCCGATGTCCTCGTCCGACAGAGTCTCGACCAGCTTGGACAGCTCCGGATACTTACCGAAGAAGTGCTTGCGGGTGTAGGCCGGGCCGTTACTCTTGAAGTTCTGCAGGTCACCATCGACCACTTCGTCCATGACCCGCTGCATGATGCCGTCCTTGTCCTTCTCGAACAGTGGATCCCACATGCGGCCCCAGACCACTTTGAGCACGTTCCAGCCAGCACCACGGAAGATACCTTCGAGCTCCTGGATGATCTTGCCGTTACCCCGTACCGGCCCGTCCAGGCGCTGCAGGTTGCAGTTGACCACGAAGATCAGGTTGCCGAGGTTCTCCCGTCCCGCCATCGAAATGGAGCCCAGGGTTTCCGGTTCGTCACACTCACCATCGCCCACGAAACACCAGACTTTCCGGTCACCCATATCAATGAGTTCCCGGCTGTGCAGGTACTTCATAACGTGGGCCTGATAGATGGCCTGGATTGGCCCAAGCCCCATGGAGACGGTGGGGAATTGCCAGTAGTCCGGCATGAGCCAGGGGTGCGGATAGGAAGACAGCCCGTTGCCATCCACTTCTTCACGGTATTTATCCAGCTGCTCTTCTTCAAAACGCCCTTCCAGGAAAGAACGGGCATAGATGCCGGGCGACGAGTGCCCCTGGAAATACACCAGATCCGATTCGCGCTCGTCGTCACCGCCGTGGAAGAAGTAGTTGAAACCCACATCGTACAGGGTCGCTGCGGAGGAGAACGACGATACGTGCCCCCCAAGTTCGCCCGGGCGCTGGTTCGCCCGCAACACCATGGCCATGGCGTTCCACCGGATCAACGAACGGATGCGGCGCTCCATGAACAGATCGCCGGGCATCCGGGCTTCCTGGGTAACAGGAATCGTGTTTCGGAAGGGCGTGTTGATAGAGTACGGCAACTCGGTGCCGTCCCGACTGGCGCGCTCCGATAACCGCTCAAGAATAAACTTGGCGCGATCAACGCCCTCATTCTCAATCAGCGACTCAAGCGCATCCAGCCATTCACTGGTTTCGATGGGATCATCGTCCTGGTACATCAAACCCTCCCCCTAAGACCTATATAAAGAAGATGCTGGCGCCCGTTTCCGACTCGGCGCACGACCTGTTTGAATAGCTGCGTTGGATTACAGGGTGTTGCTATGCTCTTGTTTTAGCGTACTCATCCGCGCCATTTTGCGAACACAAAGCTCTCAACAAGCATAGAACAGCTTTGCCACTTTTCCTGCCGCGCACCCTTTACAGAATGGCCCACTCGCCACAAATGCCAGCGAGAGATCCCACGAAGAGGCAAAGCGCCCCACAAAATGTAGTAATTTTTACATCAGGATGAACAAAAATGCGCTTATTTGAGCAAACCTTCCGCAGCCAAATTGCTTTTGTTTAGATTACTTACGGAAGAATGACGACTTTACCCCCCTCAAGCAACCGGACTCAGACCAATGTCTTAGTCCAGCGCCGGTTACACAATTAGTTCAAACTCTAAACAAAAATTACGAACGAACGCCCACCAGCTTTGCTAAAAACCTCGCTCTTTCGATGGCTTACCCTTCACTCACAGAAACCAACTCTTTAGTGACAAAGATTTTTTTAATTAGACCTGAAAACAAAATCCAACTTTTGTATACTCGCTGCCCACTTTTCCACGGGGGCGCCACACCATCCCGCGCTCCCGCTCCAATGACACTTAACCCTGAGGGCGATCTATGAACTCCATCGTCACCTTCCCGAACCGGATTCCTACTACCGAGTTCGAAGAGAGGCGCTTTAAGGTCTACACAGACCGCCAGCTCGACAAAATCGAGGCGATCCAGAGCCTCCCGGAAGACACCCTGTTCGAAATGAAGGTTGTCGCCAGCGTGCTGCCATTCCGGGTCAACGAGTACGTGATCAACGAACTGATCAACTGGAACAAGGTGCCCAACGACCCGATCTACCAGCTGGTCTTCCCCCAGAAGGGCATGCTCAAAGACGAACACTACGAGCGCATGGCCGAGCTGCACCGCAGCGGTGCCGACAAGAAAGAGATTCAGGCGGTTGCCAAGGAAATCCGCGACGAACTGAACCCGCACCCGGCCGGCCAGATGGAAATGAACATGCCGACCCTGGATGGTGAAGTTCTGGATGGCGTTCAGCACAAGTACCGGGAGACCGTGCTGTTTTTCCCGGCCCAGGGCCAGACCTGTCACTCCTACTGCACCTTCTGCTTCCGCTGGGCACAGTTCGTGGGCGACAAAGACCTGAAAATGGCCAGCACCGAAGCCGAGAAGTTGCACAGCTACCTGAAGGAGCACACCGAAGTCACCGATTTGCTGGTGACCGGTGGCGACCCCATGGTGATGAAAACCAAGAACCTGGTGCAGTACCTGGAACCGCTGCTGGATCCGGAGTTTGACCACATCCAGAGCATCCGAATCGGCACCAAGGCCCTCACCTTCTGGCCGTACCGCTTTGTGACTGACAAGGATTCGGATGAACTGATGGACCTGCTGGCCCGCCTCGTGGACGGCGGCAAGCACGTGGCCATCATGGCCCACTACAACCACTGGCAGGAAATCAGCACCGACATCGCCGAAGAAGCCATTCGCCGCATCCGTGCCACCGGTGCCGAAATCCGAGCCCAGGGCCCACTGATCAAGCACGTCAACGACAACGCCGACGACTGGGCCAAGCTGTGGAAGAAAGAAGTCCAACTGGGCATCATCCCCTACTACATGTTTGTCGAGCGGGATACTGGCGCCAAGAACTACTTCGAAGTGCCACTGGCCGAGGCCTACCACATCTATCGCGACGCCATGAAGCAGGTCAGTGGCCTGGCCCGCACCGCCCGCGGCCCCTCGATGAGCGCGGGCCCGGGCAAGGTAGAAGTCCAGGGCATTACCGAAATCAACGGCGAGAAAGTGTTCGTCCTTCGCTTCCTGCAAGGCCGGAACCCGGACTGGTTCCAGCGCCCGTTCTTCGCCAAGTACTCAGACACCGCCACCTGGCTGCACGAACTGGAGCCGGCGTTCGGAGAGGAGAAATTCTTCTTCGAGGATGAGTATGAGGAAATGAAGAAGGGCAACGGCTGATTGACCGGACTGCCCTGAGCAGAAAAAGCCCCGTCACTGACCAAGCCGTTTGGCTTAAGTGTGGCTAGCTTCACTGACAACCCGACCGAAAGCACCTACAATACTGTACATCCAGACAGTGTAGGTGCTTTCAAATATGGGGAAGAAATCTTTCCAAAAACAACCGCCCAGAATCCCCCTTCCTGTTGAAGGCATCCAGGTCAATGGTTGTCGAAACCCGACGTGTAAGAACTTTTTGTCGCTCAACTCGATCAAAAAGTTTGATGGAGATGAAAAAGAGTTGCCAGAGGCCTATCAGCGCGGCGGCTCCTACCGGGTTGCCGGAACAGGAAAACATACCGCCTCTCTAGTTTGTGAAATCTGCTCGGGTCGAAAAAAACAGGGTGAGAACATTACCGCTGTATCGACAACCCTAAAGAGCAATCAAGCCGTTCATGAAGAACTGTCTAGGATCGCAAGCTATCTGGAAGAAAATCCGCTTGTTTGCCCGAATGAAGCCTGTGACAGCAACATAGGGAAAAAGCCGAAAGCCGTCAAGAAAAATGGCAAAACGAGTACTGGCAATCAGCGCTATCAGTGCCTTCATTGTGGCAAAAGCTTTTCCGAGAAACCGAAAACCCGAAAGCAGACGAAACCTCACTTAAACAAGCTTTTATTCAGGCTTTTGGTCAACAAGGAGCCAATCCGAAGAATTGCAGAACTGCTCAAAATCTCGGAAAGCACCGTGTACGACAAGATAAGATTCATTCACCGACAGTGTCTGGCATTTGCCAAGAGTCGTGAAAAAAAGCTAGAGAAAATCGATTTTGAGAGGCTGTACCTGTCGACCGACCGCATAATTCTTATGACGAACTGGTTTCGGAGGAACGACAAGCGGAACTCCGATCTTTACGGAATTGCGACTGCCTGCCTCGATTCAAGTTACGTTTTTGCTTTTAACTTCAACTTTGACGGGGCTGTAAGCCTCTCTGAGGCGGAGAATGACTCCAAGGAAACGGGAGACCACGAACTCGCAAAACACCACAGAAAGCACGCCAGGATCTGGCTGAGCCAAGAGTTTAACGAAGCCGCTAAGAGCCGACCGACGAAAGAAAAACTTCCGGTGGCCGGAAGTCTGAGGGACGAAATTCAGATTAAGGTGTTGGTCGACGCAAAATACAATGCTTCAGGTGGATCAGAGCAAATCGATCCAACGAAGCAATTACCTGCTCGCGGAGCCATGGTGCATAACGAATACACCATGCTCGCTCACTTCTTTTTGCTGAAGCGCTTTTTTAAAAATACTGAGAAGACTCGCTTCTTCCTCGATCTCGACAGCGGTATGAAGACCGCTTATATCTCAGCGTTTCGCGAAGAGATCGCTGAGGGACGCTCAGATGGATTTCTGGTGCGAACCTCAAAGAACAAGACGAATGATGAAAAAGAAAAGCTGGTTGCCGAATTTCGCAAAATGGCCTCTGAGTCGACGGGTATACCAGTGAGAAAACTGACACACCAAGACCTGAAGGGAGTCACGAACAATCTCATCGTCGAGCGCCTGGAACTGCCTATTAGAATTCCAAATTCTCCGGAGCGGTGGATAGAGCACCCGTGGGTTTCAAAAGCAGAACCCGAGAAAATGGTGGCCGCTGTGACCGACCTGTCAAAGTACGATGTCATGCATCAGGCCAATCTCTACCGAAAGGTGACTCTCGCTCCGGCAGATCGGTTCTTCATGAACATTCGGCGAATGTCGACGTACTTTGAGAGGCCTTTTCAATCAGGCACGAGCATGAGTCGGATTTGGCATGGATACTCGGCCTATAACCCTGAAATGTATACGATCATTGGCGATATATTCCGGGTTCATTACAACTACTGCGGGAGGTCGTCCAGGAAGGTTACGCCAGCGATGAAGCTCGGGCTTGCCAAAGCCCCAATTCCTGAGGAGAAGATTCTGTATTACAAAAAGTACTAGCAGGAGCTTTCCACTGTAATAGCACGACTCAAATCTGGCATCGTTTTTTGAAAACGTGAGGTTTAATGCAGTTTAAATGAGTCTGCACTTTTGCTTTTGTTAAAGAATATCCCGGTCCACGCAAACCCAACTGTGTGTCGATATTTTTTACATATCCAGCTAACGCTAAAATTGGATAAGTCAGTATAAGATTACGAATTAGCTTGATAAAAGCATTTTTGGTCCATTGCTTGCGTAAATCTTGCTAATTTAAATACGACCTACACTTGAGGGATGGTCATGAAAGGACTCAAAGCAACAATAAATAAGATTTTGGCGTTTTCTCTATTTGTGTTCTCGGGCGCTGCTTCAGCTGGCTTTATAAATTCCGGTTTCGAGACGGGAGATTTTACCGGGTGGACGGTCGGTGGTACCGCTCGTGACCATGGCGTAGCTGTAGATGGCACGCCGATATCATCGGCCCATTTTTCTTTTCAACCGTCGCATGTCAATGTCCATAGTGGTCAATACGCAGCCTACGGCACAACGGCTGCGCATTACGGGGAGTTCTTGTCACTGTCGCAAACCGTAAATGTTAGACCAGGACTACATACGATTGGCTTTTATATGGGGCATGCTACCGGTGGTGACTATTGGTTGGGGACTGATCCCGATGACAGATTCAAGATCGGTATTGATTTTGCGATCGAGCGCCATCAACTGGGCATCTTCATAAATGGCGTTTATGTTCCCTTCACAGAGCGCCATCCTGTAAATAACTTTCCTACAGGTTCAACCCCCCAAGACATGTATTTGTTCGCATCGAATTTTATTTTCCGAGGCCCCCCGGGGACGGCGAACATTGAGTTTCGAATCAGCGGGAGCGGATCAGGGGCTGCTGTGCTTTCAATCGACGACACATTCATTACGAGGGTTCCTGAGCCAAGCTCAATGGTATTGCTGAGCTTAGGTTTACTCGGGCTAGCTGCGGCTCGATATGGGCGGAACTGATCCCAGCTCTGAGTTCGGGAGGGCTAAGCCGTCCAACTTTTTGCGCTAGGTTTTAGGTTTAGTAGGGTCAACTACAGTTAGGGACTGGTCAGGTTGATAAAAAATACAAAGATCGCAATAGCGATGACCTCCGACCAATTGCTGCTAGCACTACAAATGATACAGAGGACGTATGATTTACGAGGCCCTAATAGCACCGTCAGAAACCCCCAACACTCTGTTGGAGATAAAAAGAGCGCTACTGACCTACGATAAAGTCAAACTGATTGATCCTAGTGATAGAGATGTTATACCGAGTATTGCATATGTAAGCGCTATCATGGGTATGCCTTTATTTGGATTCGATATTGGGGCAGTTAGGCCAATGGGAAAGACAATTGGCTATGACGATATTTTTGAGAAAATAATCGAATCTTGCCGGCCCGCTATTAAGCAAGGTTTGATCGAAGTAATAACAACATACAATATGGCGGATACGAAAGGCACGATTTCAGTAGGAACTGTACCAACTGGGGGCTACCCACTCGATACTCAGTTCGTTTTTTGGCTATATCGGAGCATGGCTCAGGATCAAGATTTTTTATCAAGTGCTATTTCCAATAGTAAAACAGAACTGCTATCCAACATGGAAACTTCCTACGACATAGCATTAAAAGGCGTCGGAGACGGAAAAGTAATAAATTTCGACGCGTTACCACTGATAGATGATGTCAATCTAAACGACAACCAAAGAGAATACCTAACAGAAATTTCCCGTGCGAGACTTGCTTCCGTTATAAAGTATTCGGGTTACTGTGAGGCTAAAGAACTTGTTCCAGTATTTAACGGGATTACATACGGAAGTATTGTGGCTAAAGTTCTTGAAAATGCACGTATAGTCCTTTCTGATGTTAAAGAAGATCCATTTTGGATGAAGAGGAATCGCATACTAGATCTTTGTCATGAGGAGTTTCTGGATGAAGTAATATTGGACTCGATGTCAATTGATGAAGTGCTAAAATTCAGATCAAAATCGTGGGGAAAACAAGCTAAAGTGTAACCATCCCCTAAAATCGGTGCATGCGTAATTAGAGTTCTCCGGCCTACAATGAGGCAAACGGAGAACAGCATGAAGAAATCACG